>CBDICY010000014.1:0-25879 GCA_965277445.1 Saprospiraceae bacterium
GAATTAATGATAATCGCTTTTACAAATTGTACATTAAAAAAAAGGTGGTAAAAAAAGGGAAAGAGTATATCAAGTTTGAAATCAAGGAACTACTTTGAAAACGATTACTGAAATAGCGAATAAAAACGATTCATACTTTCGCTCTATGGCCTTACATATTTGTAAGCATAAAAGCGATGCTGATGACTTGGTTCAGGATATGTACTTGAAGTTGTACAGATATGATAAAGTGAAGCTGGATGATATGCACAAGAACGGAGTTTCAAAATTCCTATGCGTTCGTATTATAAACCAACTATTTCTGGACAGCAAAAGAAAAAACAAAAAGGAGTTTTTCTATCATTTCCTTGAGGATTTCGGTGAAGATGTTGACGCTTTAGAACGACAAGAAAAAGCTGACCATATTAGATATTTTATGGAAAAGCTGTACTGGTTTGACAGCAGGCTATTTGATGAGTATGTAAGCTCAGAAATGACAATGCGAGGATTAAGCAAAGCGACAGGCATAAATTTACGTTCAATATTTAATGCGATAACAAGGGCCAAAACAGAACTACAAAAATTAAAGAAACATAAAGCACTCGAATAATGGAAGACGCACAAAAACAAGAAATCTATGATTTTCAATTTGATTATTATATATCATATACCAATGAAGATTGTGATAAGCATATTTATGAATTCAATGAATTTTTAAATGCCAAGTCTTTTGATTCAGCTTCAAAAAAAGTAATTAAGTTTTTAAAAAAACGCAAAGATTACGAGATGAAATTAAAAAGCAATAAAGCCTTTAAGATTGAATGCGTTATGCTGGCTATTTATAACTTAAAAGGTAATCGAATTGTAGAAGAAGAACATAATGAAAATATGGATTACGTTAAATGGTGCTAAACAAAAATAGATAATGGGAAGAAAAAAAGGGAGTAAAAACAAAGCAAAAGGCTTAGGCGATACAATCGCTAAAGTAACAAAAGCAACAGGTATAGACAAAGTAGTTAAGGCAGTAGCTGGTGATTCTTGTGGCTGTGATGAACGCAGGGAAAAATTGAATAAGTTATTTCCGTACAAGAAAGACATAGAGATGACGAAAGACCAATTTAAGATATACGAAAGGATAAGGCCAATGCTATTTCTTGACCCTGTTAAAAGGGATTTTGTAGAGAGCCTTAGAAGCCTACACAACGAAATAATGGGTACAAGATTAAAGCCCAGCAATTGCGGTTCTTGCGTTAAAGGTTGGAGAACCACTTTAGAAAATATATATATAAATCAATGCAATGAAGATTAAATATGTAGTGCCTGAAAGTATTGACGAGATAAAATTGAATCAATACCAGCTTTTTTTGAAGCTACAAGACGAGATTAGCGAAAAGGAAATAGACCAAGTTTCGTATATGATACAGGTAATAAACATCTTTGTTAAGGGTGACCTATCCAAGATTGAAAAATTGCCAGTATCAAAGTTGGAGGAGATATTCCAAACGGTTCTTAATCTGTATTCCAACAGGGCGAAAGCAAGCTATTTCAAAGGGTAACAATAAAGGGGAAAGAATACGGAATGCACAGCAACTTGAGCGACATAAGTACAAGCGAGTTTGCAGACATTCAGGAGTTTGAAAAGAAAGGGTTTTCAGAAAACCTCCATAAAATATTGGCTGTCCTTTACAGACCCATAATTCAAGAAGCAAGCGGATTATATAGGCTGGAGTCTTATACTGGCTTAGAGGGCAGGGATGAACTATTTAAAGAGCATTTCCCTTGCGAAGCAGTTGACGGTTCTATTGTTTTTTTTTGGACTTTGAGAAACGAGTTATTACAAACTTCGCATACCTCTTTGAGCAGAAGGGAACGAAGGAAACTTTTAAGACAAGCAGAACAATAGAATGGGGCTGGTATCACTTCTTAATTGAGCTGGCAAACGATGACGTTTTGAAGTTAGATGCAGTCGGTGAAATACCTATTGAAAAGGCTTTATTGTTTTTAATGTATCGAAAAGATAAGAACGAACAGCAAACAAATAGATTAAAGAAAAACAGAACGTGACTTTTTTCGTTTTATACTTATGCAGACACTTTACCAAGTAGTAAATGAAATTAAGGAGCTGGCAACAGCGCATCCTCAAATCACTTCATTTTACTATGGCGATTCAATCCAATTAGACACAAAGACAGATAAGTTACCTGCTCTTTTGGTAGAGCCTCAAGGCAGCCAAAGCGGAAAGGGGTTTGTCACGTTTACAATCTTACTTACTTGCTTTGATATCCCAAGCAAAGACAGGAGTGACGATTTAGAAGTTGACTCGAAACTTTTCGATATGATTCAAGACGTTATCGGCCAGTTTGCAAATGGTAACCTCTTTAAAGATTATACTAATTACAGTTTAGATACAGACATTTCAATTTCCCCAAGTTCTCCAAACATCGATAAAAATGATAGGATGTTGGCTTGGACTGCTTCATTAGACATCACGGTTAAATATGCGAAAACGGGTTGTGCTGATTCAATTATTTATGATGCAACTATATTAGATGGGATTGGAGTTTGGGAAATCAATAATACATTTATAGTACAATAATTATGGCAACAAGAACAACATTAAAAGGCTACTTTCAAACAGGTGATAAACCAACGCAAAGCGAATTTGCAGAACTAATTGACGGAGTACCAAACTTAACAGATGGCAGCGTAACAGATGCAGAATTTGCTCAATTAAATGGTGTTACATCACCTATTCAAACGCAGATAGATGGCAAGCAAGCAACGCTGGTTAATCAAACAAATATTAAATCGGTTAACGGTGAAACTCTTTTGGGTTCTGGTGACTTGACGGTTTCATCTTCAGCAGCTTGGGGAGGAATTACTGGAACTTTATCAAGTCAAACAGATTTACAAGATGAACTAAATTTAAAGGCAGATTTAACAGGGGCAACCTTTACAGGTGACGTTACTGCTCCAGATTTCATAGGTGACTTAAATGGGGCTGTTCGATTTGCTGCAAAAAATGAAAGTGGTGCTACTTTATTAAAGGGTAAGGTTGTCGCAATTATTGGGGTTAGCGGTTCAGAAACAACGGTTGATTTAGCCGATGCAGATAACGCATCAGCAAGACCAGCTTTCGGTTTAGTTTATGCAGATGCAAATAATAATGCAGCCGTTGAAGTTGTAACATTAGGCGAATTAGCAGGCTTAAATACATCAGCATTTAGCGAAGGTGATACTCTTTATGTTGATACAACAGCAGGAGGCTTAACAACAACACCACCAACTGGCGAAGCTGCCGACATTCAAAATATTGGTCGAGTAATTAGAAGTCACGCAAGTGCTGGAATTATTAGAGTGGGTGGAGCAGGCAGAGCAAACCAAACGCCAAATTTAGATTCTGCAAAAATATTTTTAGGGAATGCATCAAATCAAAGTGTAGCAACGGCTGTTACTGGCGAGGTTACAATCTCAAACACAGGAGTAACGGAGGTTACAAGTATAGACGGCAACATTTCAATTCAAGGATTTAGACCATATTCAAGGGAAACGACAACGGAAAGAACTTTATCTTTAACCGATGCTGGCACTTTTATAAGTGCTGAAAATGTAGGAGGCACGGAAGTAACTATTCCAACAAATGCATCAGTAGCATTTACTCAAGGAACAGAAATTGATTTCATTCAAAAGACGGCAGGCACTTTGAGACTAACAGCAGCATCAGGAGTTACATTAAATGGTGCAGTCGCAGGTTCAGTAGCGGTCACGGCTCAATGGGGAGGCGTTACAATTAAATTAATTGCTACTAACGAATGGATAGCAGTCGGTAAAATTTAGAAATATGATAGGAACGACTTTTGGAAATAGTGCAAGTAGTGGCGGTGGTTTTACATTTATGACTGCAACAGGTGGAACGATTACAACTGATGGAGATTATAAAATTCACACTTTTAGTTCATCTTCTAATTTTACGGTTTCTTCAATTGGAACAGACCCTACATATGGAAACGTAGTAGATGTGCTTTTAGTAGCTGGCGGCGGAAGCGGTGGCGGTGGTTCAAATGGAGTAGGAAGCGGTGGCGGTGGCGGTGGTTCTGTTCGTTCTGTTACCGGACAATCGGTTACTGCTCAACTTTACGCGGTAGCAGTTGGGGGCGGGGCGGCAGCACCCGCATATCAAGTTTTAGGAAATAACGGAACACAAAGTAGTTTTGCTGCGTTAGGCTCGGCAGTATTAGGCGGCGGCGGCGGCGCTGTTCCAATTAGTTCTGTTAACGGTCTTAGCGGTGGTAGCGGCGGAGGTGGCGCGTCACCAAACGGAACAGGAGGAGCAGCAGCCGGAGGTGATGAAGCGTTCTCAGGAGGCGCGGGGATGACTTCCACAATACCACCATATAGAGGGGCTGGAGGCGGAGGCGCTGGGGCGGTTGGTGCTTCGGGCAATGTTTCTGGAATTGGAGGCGCTGGAGTTTCTAAAACTATTTCCGGAGCGGCGGTTTTTTACGGTGGTGGTGGTGGTGGCGCAATACACACAGGAACCACACCGGTAGGAGGAAACGGCGGCGGCGGTAATGGCGCAAACAGAAAGAGCGTACCAGCATTAAACGCAACGGCTGGAGCAGCAAACACAGGAGGCGGAGGCGGAGCGGGTATTTATATCTCAGAGTTAGCGGCAAACGGCGGTAGCGGTATTGTAATAATAAAATATAAATTTCAGTAATGGCACACTTCGCAGAAATAGACGCAAATAATATAGTTACAAGGGTACTTGTATTTAATGACAATTATACAGATTCAGATTGTACAGCTTTATTAGGTGGTACTTGGATTCAAACGAGTTATAATAATAATATAAGAAAAAACTTTGCTGGTATAGGATACACATATGATTCAAATTTAGATGCTTTTATTGCACCCAAGCCTTTTAATAGTTGGGTATTAAATACTGAAACTTGCAAATGGGAATCTCCGATTGAAAAGCCTGAAGGCGATTACATTTGGAATGAGGATAAATTAATTTGGGAAGAAGAAGAAATATAAAAAAAATTGTTTGATACTGAAGAAATAAAGAAGGCTTTTGATGACTTTGGAAAGAAGGTCGTTAAGGATGCACGTTCTAATTTGGCCGCAAAGGATAAAGATGTAAGCGGCAACCTTTCACGCTCTTTAGACTACGAATTTGAAGGGTATAAAGGTGGGTTTCGCTTTGTCATTAATATGGATGATTATGGCATATTCCAAGATATAGGAGTAAAAGGAACGACAAGCACTTACCCAGAAACAGCAAGAGCGCAAGAAAAATATAAGACAGACGGAGATAGCAAACCAAGATTTGGAAGTGGTAGAGGCAAAAAAGGAGGTCTTACAAAAGGAATTAATAAATGGGTAAGAGCCAGACGCTTTCAGTTTCAAAGTAGACAGGAAGGAACAAGAGGCCAATTTTTAAGCTATGAATCAACTGCCTTTATTATTAGAAGGTCAATCTGGAATAAAGGAATACGAGCAACGGAGTTTTTCTCTGCTGCGTTCGAAAAGAACTTTAAAAAATTAACACCAAAAATAGAGGAGGCTATGAGCATAAGCGTAGATAAACTTTTGGATTTTACAATAAAAGAAAATTTAAGATAGATGGCAATTACAATTCAAAACACTTTCGCTGATGTTGTAGCACACCAACAGCCTTTGGTGCTAACAGCAACATCAACAAATACAGCCCAAGCAAAATTTAGGTACGTTCTAACTGTCGATGTTAATGGTATTGAAGTAGTTAAATTAAAGCAACAAAAAAATCAAAATAACTGGGTTCATTTTGACATTAGTCAGAATTATTAGGGATTATCTAAAAGAAACGAATGAGGTGGCTGGAGTTTCCATACATAAAACTTTAACGGCAACCGAACTAAACGATTCAGCCAAATTCATTGAATTAAATTGTTATGAAGAATATGCTGCTTCTGCTGACGCAAACCCGATAGAATTTCCGAGTACTGGAAACGCAACTGATTCTTTCCTTGCAATTGATACTACCAGCCAATTCACAGATGGAGTTATTCCAACGCTTGCAGGCGTTTATGAATTTAATAATGATGCTACAAAAATAAGTTGGTTAACTAATATGCCGACAACCTCCAGAACAAGAGCAGGAGAATATCAAGTCGCTTCAATTTTAGCAAGTGGATTAATAGCAACAGTAAGCACAGATATTGAAGTAAATTATAGTTTCTATACTGCAAACGGAACTTTAATCTTGAGTCAAGATATTGATAGATTTGATATAGGCTTAGAACCTTTTGTTGCGGTTAAATCTTCAGCAAATGCAGATAAATTATACCAGTCAATACCTGTTGGTTACCAGAATTTAGAGGAACAAACTTTTAATACTTCAATGAGGCCATCTTTACAGACTAATTTAGCATACTATGAAATTGGAATAATTGATACAAGTGGGCAATACAATACGAAGACATACAGATTTGATGTTGTTGAAGACTGTAAATATACACCAGTTCAGCTTGCTTGGATTAATAGGCTTGGGGCTTGGGATTATTATACCTTTGAATTAGCGTCTATTGAAAGTCTAAAGGTTACACGAAGTTCAATTGTTACGCCTTTTGGTAACTGGGGCGGTGCAGCTATTTATGATTACAGCCAATTTGAAGCTGGCGATACAATTTACAAAGTGGAAGGCGAAAAAGAATACACTATAAATTCCGATTGGCTTGAAGATTCATCCTTTGTCTGGCTTCAGGAACTTATAACCAGCAAAAGAGTTAAATATGTCAACGAAAATGGCGATTTTTCGTCAATAATACTGACAGATAATTCCTTTGACATAAAGAAAGAGGTGAATACGAAGCTGAACAACCTACAATTAAAGTTTAAATTAGGTAATAAAATAAGATAGATGCTGCAATTAATAGCAAAGAACCAAATTAACCAGAAGCAAATTTATTTGGATGTTGATTCTGAGGAGGATATTTCTTTGGATTTTGCCGTAAGTGAGGTTAAGGACTTTAGCAGCAGGCAATCGAGCAGGAGCAACTCATTTACTTTACCTTTTACAGACACAAATAATACTTTTTTTAATCATTTCTACGATGTTAATTTAAGTAATTATGAATATGATTCTGGTACTTTGCAAGACGTTCAGATTTCATTTGATGCTTACAAAAAAACAGATTGTGAAATACTGGTTGATGGCCTTACACAATTGCAAGGCTACTTGTATATTGAAAGTGTTAATTTAGTTAGCCAAAATTATAGTGTTGTCGTTATAGGTGAAATTGGTAATTTAAAAGATGAACTGGGCGAAAAGAAATTAGTAAATTTAGATGATGCTTGGCAGACTACATTCGCTCACGCATTAACCAAAAGTAATATAGTTAATAGTTGGGATGACAACATAACTTATTTAACAAGTGGAGCTGACCAAAGCGTTATTAAATACCCTTTTGTGAACTATGGAATAGACAACAAAGGTTGGACTATTGGAGGAGCAAATTTAAACGACATAACAACATCTGACGGTGCAATTCAGCCTTATGAATTTAAGCCAGCGATGAAGGTTAAAACCATATTAGACAGGATACTTTTGGAGGCAGGGTACACCTACGACTCTAATTTTCTTGATAATAATGATTTTAATTTTTCTGACATTTATATGACTTTGGCAAACAATACTGAAGTTGTAAAATATAGACCAAATGTAGAGGGTTTTCTTGCTAACCTTTCTGGAAACCAAACCATAGGAAGCCCACTAAATGACGAAACAATTCAATTTTTTACTGAAGTTTACGACCCATCTTCAAATTTTTCACCAGCCAACAACAGTTTTAGAGCACCTGCAAATGGGACATATGGATTCAGAACAAAACTACTTTTAGAGTTTACAAGACAAATAGATTCAACGCAAGCAATTTATTCTGTTGAAGTTTATATTAATACTTTACAAGTAGCAACTTTAGGAAGTAGTTCAATCCAGCCGTCAGCCATTGGAAACAAATTAATAGAAGTTTTTGAAGGCAGCATCCGTTTAAACTTAAACCAGAATGATGACGTTAGAATAAAAATTAATGTTGATGTTGTAACCAATCAAGACGTTTCAGCTTTTTTTATTTTACAAACAGATAGCGGACAATATTCAGAATTTCAGTTGACAGAACAGCCAGACCTTGCAAACAATAGCAATATATACCTGCAAGACAACTGGGCCACAATAAACCAAATAAACTACCTGAAAGCAATATTTGAGCATTTTAATATGTTCATAGAGCCAAAGCAAGATGACCCTACACAGCTCATAATTGAGCCTTATCCTGATTATATGGACAGGGGCATAAGTTTAGATTGGACAGACAAATTAAATTTAAAGAAGGAAGTGCAGTTAAACACAACAGCTTCATTTCGCAAATCAAAATTAGAATGGAAATGGTCACCCGATAAAAACTATTTGGCAAAGTACAGGCAGGATATAAGTTTGAAAAATTATGGCTCTTATATTTACGAAGACCAAAGCGACTTGACTTCTGGCAAGTTTACCAATTTCACAGAATTTGGAGAGCCTACAAACAGGCTTATAAATACAAGCGGAACAACACAGGCGTTCAACATTTGCGTTATGGATTTAACAGCAAGGGATTCAAACGCTGGAATCGTTCCGTTAAAAGGAAAGCCAAGAATTGCTTATTTTAAAAAGAAAAGTAATGGAGCAGGCAACCAAATAAAAATGTACAACGAAGCTACTAATCAGGCTGACGATTCAAATGATTATGGATACTATGGCCATTATTCAGATGTACGTTCAGATTCATCAACCTACAATCTAAATTTTAGCGAAACCTATTCTGGCATCTATGATTTTAGTAATTGGGTTAGTGAAGGAAGCAATTTAAATCCTTTTAAACAGTATTGGAACAGATACTTAAACGAGATATACAGCCCAGAAGCAAGAATATTAAAAGCCTCCTTTAATTTAACACCTTTAGACATCCACAATTTACGATTTAATAATAAGATTTTCGTTAAGGATTGCTTTTATCGGATTAACAAAATAAGTGGTTATAAACCAAATAATACTGAGCCTTGTCAAGTTGAATTAATTAAGATTTTTGAAAGTAATGAAGGACTTGGCAATAAATGTAGATTAGTACCAACCTCCTTTGATTTAAGTGGTGTTGTTAACTTTACTAATCCAGACACAGGAACAGCAGGAGAGGCCAGCAGAGATTGTTGTGAAGCATATGGCTATATTTATATTGGAGGAGATACTCCGCAATGTTTATGGAAGCCATTAAGCACAGACAACGGAAGCCCATTTTTAACCGAAGGTGTAAGCTCACCAGAAGGATAAACAAAATAAATAAAAAACAAAAAAACGATGATAAGCGAAACTTTGGCACTATTAAGCAAGATGAAAAAAACACCTAAAAAGAGCAGCGATTTTATGAAGTTTGCAATGGGCGAATACTATTTGCCGTTTTCGTTTAAGGATATGTTCCGACATTTAAAAAAGAAAGTGTAATGGCAAAGACAATAGCAGTAGATTTAGAGGTTGACACACAAAAAGCGGAAGCTAATTTAAATGACGTTGTTGACGTTTTAAAAGAGATGAAAGGCTCTATTGATGACAATAAAAAAGCAACAGAAGCAACAGGAAAAGCAACCAAAGATTTAGACAGTAACTTTAAAAAAGCAGCGAAAGGAGTTAAGGGTTTTGGGTTAGCATTGAAGGCTATGGGTATTGGCTTAGTCATAGAGGCATTTAATTTATTTAAAGAAGTGCTTGGTGAAAATCAAGTTATTATGGATGCAAGTGCAACAGCTTTTGAGGCTCTAAGCATTGCCTTTAATGACTTCTTCAAGTTTATAATGAGCAGCACAGGGACTATTGTTGCCGCATTTAAAAGTCTTTTTGAAGACCCTAAACAAAAATTGATTGAGTTTGGAAACGCTGTAAAAGAAAATTTAGTAGAAAGATTTAATAGCTTTTTAGATACATTAGGCTTTTTAGCAATAGCAGTAAAAAAGGTTTTTGCAGGAGATTTTGTAGGAGCTTTAGAAGCTACAAAGCAAGCTGGTAAAGAATCAATTGATGTTTTTACAGGAGTTAATAATTCAGTCGATAAAATAGCTGAAACATTGCCTAAAATAGTAAAGGGAATTACTGAGTATGCAGCATCAACTGTAAAGGCTGCAAGCGCTGCTGTTGAATTAAATAAACAAGCTGAACTGAGTGCTGTAATTAATCAAGGGCTTATTGAAGATTACGACAGACAGGCAGAACAGCAAAGACAAATAAGGGATGACACCAGCAAGACAATTGAAGAAAGAATAATTGCAAATAATAAATTAGGCGAAATATTAGAAGAACAGCAAAAATTAATGCTTGCAAATGTTGACATTCAAATTGCTTCAGCTCAATTAAATTTCGATAAGAATGCAAGCCAAGAAAACTATATTGCTTTACTTCAAGCGGAGAACGAAAGAAAGGCTGTTTTAGCCCAAATAGAAGGATTCCGTTCAGAACAATTAATTAATGAAGTCGGATTAAATCAAGAACTTGCTGACAGAAAAACACAAAATGATGATGAGGAATTGCTCAGAATTAAAGGTTTATCTGAGGCGCAGAAAAAAATAGAAGAAGAAAAAAGGGCAAATATATATGCTACTTTAGACGCAGTTAGAACAATAGCAGGAGAGGAATCAAAGATAAGTAAAGGTATATTTTTATTTAAACAAGGGCTACTAATTGCAGAGCAAATTGCAGCAGCAAAAGCTACATTGGGAAAGATAACAGCAAGAGCAGCAGAAGCAGCAGTTGATGCAAGTTCAGGAGCAATGAAAACAGCAGCAGCAGTTCCATTTCCTGCAAACATTCCTTTGCTTTTAGGTTTTGCAGCTCAAACAGCAGGCATTTTTGCTTCAATTGCAAGTGCTGTAAGGACAGCCAAATCAGCATCGAGTAAACTTGGAGCTGGTGGAGGAGGTGGTAACATTTCAGCTCCATCTTTTGGAGGAGCAGGAGCAGGCTTCCAAGCATCAACGCCTACAATTTCAGCGATACCAACTTTTAATCCTAATCAAAATAATAACCAAAACAATGTTAGGGCGTATGTTGTACAGAACGACATAAGCAACCAAAATGCATTGGATAAACGAATAAGACAAAGAGCAACATTATGACCAAAATAGTAGAATTAGTACTAAACGAAGAAGAAGAAGGTGGCATCTATGCCATTTCAATTGTTGATTTTCCAGCAATAGAATCAAATTTTATAGCACTATCAAAAGATGGACAAACCAAGTACAGTTTGGCTCAAGTTGATGAAGAAAAAAAGATGCTTGTAGGGGCTGCATTAATTCCAAACAAACAGATTTACAGAAAGGATGCGGAGGAAAATGATTACTACGTTTATTTTTCAAAGGACACGGTAAAAAAAGCAGCTTATCGCTTCCTTAAAAGCAATGCACATCACAATCATACTTTGCAGCACGAAAAAGATATAGATGGGCTTTATGTTGCTGAATCTTGGATTGTTGAAAGTGAGAACGACAAAAGCAAAGATTACGGCTTGAATGTTCCGATTGGAACGTGGATGGTTGCAGTAAAAGTTGACAACGAAAGAATCTGGGAAGACCAGATAAAAAGCGGAAACGCCAAAGGCTTTTCAATTGAGGCATATTTTGCGAATAAATTAGAAGTCAAGGAAAACGGTGAAACACTTTCCAAAATAGTGGCTGAGTCTGAATCATTTTTAAATGAAATAATAAAATAGTACATTCGTATTATGGAAAATTCAATTAAATTAAGTGCTATAAAAAGCAATCCAAATAATCCAAGAGTAATAAAAGATGACAAGTTCAAAAAGCTGGTTCAATCAATAAAGGAATTTCCTAAAATGATGGAGCTTAGGCCAATGGTCTTAAATTCCGACAGTATCGTATTAGGTGGCAATATGCGTTTAAAGGCTTTAAAAGAGTTGGGCTATAAAGAAGTGCCTATTGAATGGGTTAAGCGAGCAGACGATTTAACAGAGGATGAAGCGAGGCGATTTATTATAGCTGACAATGTTGGCTTTGGTGAACACGATTGGGAATTGTTAACTAATGAATGGAATGTTGAAGAATTGGAAGGCTGGGGATTGGATAACTGGCAGAATATGGATGATATTGATACAAGCGATGATTTTAGTTTGCCTGATGGAGATAAAGAACCTTTCCAGCAGCAAACATATACTTTAGCAGATGCACAGGCTATTGAAATTAAAAACGCAATAGCAGACGTTAAAAAGACTGACGAGTATAAATATATGGAAACTTTTGAAAACGAAAACAGTAATGGCAACGCACTTTATTTAATTATTACGCAATGGGCAGAGCAAAAGAGATAATTGTTAAAGTTATAAATTCAAAGGTTGCTAATGATTTTGTAAAAAAAACTCATTATAGCGGAAAGGTTGTTCCTAATAGTACTTTACATTTTGGTTGTTTTTTAGATGACAAGTTACACGGAGTTATGCAATATGGACCAAGTATAAACAAAAAAGGAACTATTAATTTAGTAGAGAATACAGGTTGGAATGAATTTATAGAATTAAACAGAATGGCTTTTGATGATTACCTGCCAAAGTATTCTGAAAGTAGATGTATAGCTATTAGCATTCGTTTAATTAAAAAGAATGCTCCACAAATAAAATGGATAATAAGTTTTGCAGACGGAACACAATGTGGTGATGGTACTATATATAGAGCAAGTGGATTTAAATTAGTTGGTGTTTCTAAAAATGCTGGAATATGCAAATTAAATAATGAAGTTGTACATATAAAAAGAACTTACGATTTAGGTTTGACAAGTAGTTTTTTAAAAAAAAGTGATATTCCTAAATTAGAAAAACAAGGATATAAAGTTGAAATGTTAAAAGGTTATCAATTAAAGTATGTTTATTTAATAAACAAAAGTATGACCATAACTAAAGAGATACTTCCTTTTAGCGAAATAGATAAACAAGGTGCAGGAATGTATAAAGGAGAAAAAATAACCCTCCAAGATAGGAGGGCTAATTTGAGCGATGAGGTCGACTTGAACGCCAATTCTAAGCTGGAAGCTTAGCGTGTAACCAATAACACTTCCATCGCATATTGAAAGACAAATATACATAAATAATATGACAAAAACAGAAGAATATAAAGCACAAATAATAAATATAGTAAACAAACAAAGACTATTTTTCTTTTCAGATATATTTGCTTACACAACGTTCACCAGAATAACAGCGTACAATCATAAGCTGAATGAAGATGAAGAAATATTGCAACTTTTGGATAAGCATAAAATTGAAACTAAACATTCAATGCGGAATAAATGGTACAACTCTCAGAACCCACTTTTACAATTAGCTTTGTATAAAATAATCGGTGACGAAGAAGAGTATTATCGTATTGCAAATGCTAAACAACAGATTGATGCCAGCGTACGACAGGAACAGCCTTTATTTCATATAAATGAAAGTAACGACAACAGTCAAGAAACTTCTTAGATTACAAAAGAGAAAAAGGGTAATTCAAGGAGGAACATTTGCTGGGAAAACCTATGGCATTTTATGTGTATTAATTGATTACGCAACAAAGAATCCAAAGGAAAAAATAACGGTTGTTGCTGAAACGATACCAGCCTTAAAAGATGGTGCTATTTCTCAATTTATTGAGATTATGGAACAAACAGGGCGTTTTAATCATAATAGTTATAATAGAAACGACAGGGAATACCGTTTTGTTAATGGCAGCAGCATTCAATTTAAGTCTTTTGACAATGTAAGTAAAGCAAAAGCGGCAGGAAAGCGTGAAGTTTTATTCATAAATGAAGCAAACCACATTAAATACACTATTGCCGATGCGTTAATGGTTCGGACTACCAAAGCAATTTGGGTAGATTTTAACCCAGACAATGAATTTTGGGCGCATACCGAAATACTACCTAATGAAGATGCAGAATTTCTTTTATTAAAGTACACAGATAACGAAGGTTGTCCAGCTACTATTGTCAAGGAATTAGAGCAGCGGAAAAAATGGAGTAAAAAGGATGCCTATTGGAAAAATTGGTGCCAAGTTTATATTGATGGCGAAATAGGCAAACTGCAAGGTGTTGTATTTAACAATTGGAAACAGATTGAAATAATACCAGAAGAGGCAAAATACGTTGGCACAGGATGTGATTTTGGCTATACAAACGACCCGTCAACCTTAATAGACGTTTATAAATTAGATAATACATATATATTTAACGAAAAAACGTACCAGACAGGCTTAACCAACAACGAAATTGCGGTTATCGCAAAAGAAGATTTTAAAAGGTACATCATAGCCGATTCAGCAGAACCGAAAAGCATTGAAGAAATAAGGAGGCACGGAATAGAAATAAGGGGGGCAACAAAAGGAAAGGATAGCATTCTTCACGGAATTGATTTACTTCAGCGTTCTGAATTTTTGGTGACATCGCATTCCCTAAATTTAATAAATGAATTAAGAAAGTACAGGTGGCAGGAAGATAGAGATGGAAATGCCACAAATAAACCCATAAATTATTTTAATCACGGCATTGATGCGATGCGTTACTGGGCCAGCAATCATTTAAACAACCCGAATAAAGGTCGCTACATTATTTCCTAAAAAGCAACAGCTTTAACCTCTTTTCGTTTTATCTATAGCAAATAAAGCGACTTATGGATAAAAATATAAAAGAAACTATTGGGGAGTACCTTTTAAAATTAGGTCACCAGTTAAGCAATACAGATGAAAACGGTTTAAAGCCAGAAGAAGCTGAAGCTGTTCACACCAAATTAATGTCTGAAGCTACTTTGGAAGATGGAACTACAATTATAGTTACACCATCTGACGAATGGTCAGCAGGAGTTGAAGTGTTTATACAAGCAGAAGAGAATATGCCTTTGCCGGTTGGTGAATATGTATTAGCCGATGGTGGTATGATAGTCGTTGAAAACGATGGAATCGTTGCAAATTATGTTCCAGCAGAATCTGAAGCAGAAGAGGCAGCACCAGAAGTAGAAAGCGAAAATGTAGAACAAGCTGTTGAAACGCAACCAAAAACGGTAACCGAAAGCATCGTTAAAGAAATCAAATTTGAAGAAACTGAAGAATACCAAAAATTGGTAAGTACTATCAGCGAACTAAAAAGCGAGATAGATGACAAGGTTGCAATTTTAGCAAGTTCATTAGAGATTATAACCAACGAAGTTGTTCAATTGTCAAAACCAATGGCCAAATTGAAACATACTCCAGAAGCAAAAAAAGTAGAAAAAACTACTTTAAGCAAACAAGAATTAGGAAAACTCAGCACGGAAGAAAGAGTAAGATATTACAGAAATAATTTAATTTTTAACAAATAAAATAAAATACCAAAAAAAATGGCAGATTCAATAACAGGTAATTTTGCAGGCGAAAAAGCAGCAGGATATATCTACCCAGCATTACTTTCAGGAAAAACATTAGGTGAAGGTAACGTAACAATTCACGAAAACGTAGCTTACAAATTAAATGTAAGAAATATTGAAGGAACAGCAGCGAATTTTCAAGCAGCAGGATGTGACTTTAATGATTCAGGTGATGTAACTATCAGCGATGTAGTTTTAACTCCGGTTGATTTAATGATTAACAGAACTTTGTGCAAACAAGACTTTAGAAGCCAATGGGAATCTTTAGAAATGAGAGGCAGAATGTTAGGTCAAGAATTACCTACTTCACTTTTGGACTTTTTCATTGAAAAAAATGTTTCTTTAATTTCAGCACAAATAGAAACTTTACTTTGGACAGGAGCAAACGATGCAACAGGAAACTTCACAGGATTAGAAACAAGATTGGCTGCTGATGGAACTGTTAATGATGTAGCAATCGGAGCTGTTGTTATCGGAGCTGATACTATCATTGCACAACTTGGAAGAGTAAGAGATGCTATCCCAAACACTGTATATGGTAAAGAAGATTTAGCAATTTACATTCCTACTTCTATTCAGAAATTTTACATAGCTGCTCAAGCTGCTTTAGGTTACCAGAATCTTTATCACGATGGCGTTACTGGTTTGAACTTTGAAGGTATTCCTTTAAAAGTTGCACCTGGAATGAGTGATGACAAAATGGTTGCTGCACGAGCTGCTGATTTACATTTTGGAACAAACGTAATGACGGATATGGCTGAAGTTAGAGCCTTAGATATGGCTGAACTTGATGGTTCGGACAACGTAAGATTCATTGCAAGATTTTCAGCAGGAACGCAGAACACAAACGGTGCTGACATCGTTTTATATTCTTAAAAAACATTTGGAAGGGGCTTTTGCCCTTTCCATTTTTTACTTTTTTTATTCATAAACAAAAAAAAATTCATAAAATATGTCGTGTACAATCGCAGACGGTAGAGAATGGGTTTGTAAGGAACAGGTTGGCGGTATTGTCGCAGTCTATTTTGCAAATGACATTTTATTAAATACACCAGAAGTAATAACAGCAGCAGAAACAGGAACAATTGCAGCGGCTACTTTAGCTGATATTGATGGCGCTGGAGCAACAGCAACTTTATATAAATACGCTTTGCCAGAATACACGGCAAGCTACACCGAAACTCTAACATCAGCACCTGAAAATGGTACTTTGTTTTATGAGCAAGCGGTGGAACTAACTTTGCACAAATTAACAGCCAACGATAGAGATGAAATCAAATTGTTAGCAGCAGGAAGACCAAACGTAATTCTTGAAGACAATAATGGCAATTTTATTTTAGCAGGATGGCGTAAAGGAATGAACGTAACAACAGCAGCAGCACAAACAGGAACAGCAGCAGGAGATTTAAGCGGTTATGTGATTTCAATGACTGGCTCAGAACCAGTAGCAGCTCCATTTATTGTTGATTTAAGTTCAGCTACAATTGTATCAGCTCCAGTTTAGATAATACTTTTCTCTTTTCTCTTTTTTTTTCTTTTCATATAATAGCCTCGTTTATCGGGGCTATTTTTTTTTATTTTGCAACAGTCTTTTGATTTTATCGTTATTATAATAGAATGATTTACATAAAGCAAAGCACATCATATATTTACATTAACCTTTTTGAAAGGGGTGAACCTTTAAATTCTGTAAAAGAATATACACTAACCTTTGAAAGTCAAGCAACTAAAATTGAAATAGGAACAACTGTTACTGCTTCAGCAATAACAAATAGGTACTTTAAGTTTGATATAAATGGCGTTTTGGCTGATTCACCAGACGGCTTTTACAGCATAACGGTGAATAATGGCGATTCTAATATATATACAGAATTAGTATATTTGAATGCAACAATCAATGTTACATATGACTTTAATGACATCACAACAACATACCAAGTAAATGAGCCAAGCTAACAAATACGAATTTTCGATTGTAAATTTACAAGAGGAGAACAGACCAGAAGCGGCTATTCAAAGAAATAAAGAATGGGTTGGATATGGCTTAGACCAAAGAAGTCCAACAGGCTACTTTTCATACATAAACTACCTTTTCAAAAATAGTTCATTAAATTACGCTTTAATTACTGGTATTTCAGATAGAATTTATGGCGAAGGATTAGGCACTAAATCAAATGAAGTTGTCGGTTTAGCTAAATTCAAAGCTGTATTTAATAAAGAACAGCAAAAGCGTTTTATTCTTGATGTTTACCAGCAAGGCAATGGAGCCTTACAAATTGTAACAGACAGAGCAGGAAGAATTTCATCTGTTGAGCATCTGCCTGTTCAAACGATATTACCAAATAAGGCGAATGAAGACGGCGAAATTGAAAGCTATTGGTACAGCAGCAATTGGGAAGAAATACGAAAGCAAGAATACAAGCCAGTAGAGATTGAAGCGTGGAATCCAGAGGAAACAAAGGCAGGTAATTTTATTTATTATTACAGAAGCTATTGCCCAGACTCTTACTACTTTGGAGTACCTACTTGGTTAGGTGGTACGAAGTGGGCTGAGATGGATATTGAGATAGCAAACTACCATCTTTCAAATATAAAATCGGGTTTTTCGGGAGCTACCATCGTTCAATTTAATAATGGAATACCTGACCCCAGCGAAAGGATGCAAATTGAAAAATTATTCCAACAGAAATTCACAGGCACGCACGGTGAAAAGATTGTATTTATGTACAACGACTCAAAGGAACGAGCTGCTGACATTTACAATGCTGAACTTCCAGATGCGGACAAGCAGTATGAGCAGATGGCTACACAAATTAGAGATAATATTTTAGTGGCCCATAAAGTTACAAGCCCGATGCTTTTGGGAATTAGACAAGCTACTGGTTTAGGTAACAACGCAGATGAAATAAGGACTGCTAATGAACTATTTCAAAACACGGTTATAAAACCTATACAAAACGATATTATCGACTTCTACGAGCCTATATTGGCGTATATGGAGGTGAGCAGTCGCTTATTTTATAAACCATTTTTATCAATAGCTGAAGCTGAAACGAAAAACGATTTGGCTTTAGTGAAAATGGAAAAAGAGGAAAGTCCTTTTAAAATATTAAATGATGAAGAAGCTGAATGGCTAAATGGCGAGCTTGATAAATATGGCGAAGACGAAAAGGAATTGTTGGAGAATGGGTTTGAGGTCATAGAAACAGAAGATTGTGAAGGAGATGACGAATTAAAGGTAAAAGATGGCGATTATAATTTAGCGAAAGATTGGGGCGTAAATGCAGACAGCCTTTCGAAATATGATGTTAAGGCCAAAGATGGTTCTGGCGTTTGGTTAGTTCGCTATCAGTACGCTTTATCAAAAAAATTAAAGAATCAAGGAGAGCCTAATTTGATTGATACTTCACGCAACTTCTGCATCCACCAAATAGATTCTGCTGAAAATGGAAACCGAGTCTTTAAAAGGGAAGTTTTGGAGAATCTTAATAATCCACAGTTCGGTTCATATAACGTTTTTTGGTACAAAGGTTCTTATAATTGTCGTCACGTCTGGCAGCGAAAATTGTATTTCAAAAATAATGAAACTGGCAAAGCTAAAAAGGTAGGAAATGTACCATATGTAGTTAGCAGAGTAAACGATAAAAGGGCCACCAAACAAAATAAAAAAGTAGGATGAGTGTAACAAAGAGTATGTTTATAAGCATCGGCTATTTAAAGGAAACAACGCCTTTAAATGATAACGTAGATGATTCTAAAATAAGGACTATAATTTTAGCGACTCAAAGAATGTTCATTGAACCTATTTTGGGTACAGATTTATACAATAAAATATCTGCTGAAATAATAGCAGGAACTTTATCTGGCAACTATGCGACTTTGACTAATACTTGGGTTGCTCCTTGTTTGGGTTGGTACACCTTTAGCGAGTTGATACCAGATGTTAGTGTTCAAGTTGCAAGGGGTGGAGTGTACAGAAGTAACGCAGAAAATAGTTCAACAGCTTCACTTTCTGAATTAAATTATTATCAGCAAAAGCAAAGAGATAGAGGCGAACATTTTGGTGAAAGGTTAACTGATTACCTTTGCAGTAATTCTTCTTTGTTCCCAGAATATAGCACGAACTCAAACGAAGATTTAAACCCAATTAGAAGCAAAGCGTTTAGGGGCATCTCTTTAGATAATGTAAAGCCAAATAGATATGAAAGACTCAGCGGTGGACAAAGATATTAAGAGGAAAACAGCGCCAAATAAAAAGAATTTGGAAAAGCTGTTGCAATACATTTTGAAAAAAAATAAAAAAAATAAATAAAAATAAAAAAAAATGAGTACAGCAAGAATTAGTGCATTTCAAGGATGCGAATATATAGGTAACGCAACACAAAGAACTGGTAAAGAATATTACGGTTTTATCGCTCAAGAAGATACTGTGGTTGCAGAATTATTAGGAGGAGCAGGAACTTCAGTAGCAACTAATTATGTTACTGAAATAGGATTGACAGGCATAACTTTAAAGCAAGGGGCTTTAATTGTTATTCCATTCGGCCAAACCATTAAGACTTTGACCTTAACAAGCGGTTCAATAATCGCATACAAATGATAATTAGCCCATCTTATATATCGCCTTTTTCATTACCATTGGTAAGCGGTGGAGGTGCGCCTCCTGCTTTTGAGTTCGGCAACGCCTTAGCTTTTGATGGGGTTAATGATTATGTAAATACAGATACTAATTCTTTTGCTAATTTATTTTATAACGCAAACGGTCAATATACAGTATCATTTTGGATAAAGCCTAATAGTCTTGTGGGTGCGCCTGTCTTATTTTCAAGCTCAAATATATCAGGTAAATTCTTCTTTGAATTAGGAGCAACGGCAGGTACTTTATACTGGGGCGCATCTTCATCATATAGAACTTATACATCCGTAGGTTTTTCTGTTGGTAATTGGAATCATTTTATGATAACCAAAACAGGAAATGGAAATAGTGGCAATTTATATTGCAATGGTGTTCTTGAATTATCTTATACAGGTAGCTTAGTTGATGTTGCGAATGTAAATAATCAATTATATTTTGGGCAATATGCAACGGGCGGAGCAAAATTAAATGGCGTTTTTGACGAAGTAGCAGTATATAACGGAACAACAGCAACATCACAAAACGCAATTGATTTATATAATAGCGGCAACGGAGCGTTAGCCTCTGATATTATAGCGTCACCTACTGCCTACTGGAGGATGAACGAAAGCGGAACTGATACAACAGCAACCGATGAAACAGGTAATTATAACGGAACTTTAAACAACTTCCCTACTTCAGGAATGTGGGTAGCACATACTCCTGCTGTTGATGCAGATGCGGCAGCATTTATATCAGCGGCTGCAATCACAGGAACAACACAACAGAACGCATTAAATCAGCTTAGTTTTAGATTTAAAAGGAACGGGAAGCACAACTAATAATACAGATGTTTGGAGTGATATGTATGCTCTTTATCCTATGTGCCCTATTGACGGCTCAACAGCTACGTTAGATGGTTTTAAATACAATTTACTTAACCCATTAGATACAGATGCAGCATTTAGGATTGATTGGGTTAATACACCAACAGCGGCAACAACAGGAGTAACAGGTAACGGGACTAATCAATACGGAGATACAAAATTTATCCCTAGTGCGAGTGGAGTTCAAGACAATGATGGAATTACAGTAAGCGCAAAAGGAACTATAACATCAAGGTTGGGTCAGTCTATCGGAACAAATAATGGCACTTCATATACTCAAATTTCACTAGAACAGACCACTTATAATTACGTACAAAATCAATCCCCGTCATTACCTATTAGTTTAGGATTGCAAACAGCGGGAGTTTTTACGGGAACTAGAACATCGTCAACTTTAAGCACATTATACAAAAATGGTTCATCAGTAGGCACAACAGCTCAAGTTAGTAACGGGTTATCTAGTTATAGTTATTATTGTTTAGGTGGTAATTTTGAAGGTTCAGCAAATAGGATGAGTATTGTGCTTTATGATTTTATATCTATTCATAAAGGATTAACAGATAGCCAAGTACAAGATTTATATGATGCAATTACAACATATAACACAGCTTTAGGAAGATGATACAAGCACTAATATTTACACAAGAGCAATTCAAACAGTTTCCGATTTATGCAGATGCAGGGGGAATTTGGAATCCTACAAACAATACCGTTGGCGGTGTGTATTGGTTACAATTAGAAGCAAGGGCAGAACTTGAAGCGAAGGGTATTCAATTTACGGTTGGTGAAGTTGAAATAACACAAATAGAGATATAGATATGTACGGATTTTTAGAAAATATAGAGGATACTCCAAATGATAACGTTTGGACAGAAAGCAGAGAGATAAAGCTAAATGATGAAAGTATCGTATTTGGCTACGAAGGAGCAACAGAGATAGATAACTATTTTTCGACTGCTGAATTATTTAATGAGTGGAGAACGGCTAACACGCCACAAGAAGGGATAGAATGAACGAATTAATAATGCAAATCACAATTGGAAGCGGTGCGGCTATTGCTCTGATACCTTATATAAAACATCAAGTTTTACAAAACACCAAAGAGATTGATGACATTAAGTTGAAGTTGAATAGTAACGAACGAAGTGACGGAGTTAGAGATACTAAAATTGCGGTGATGGAATCGTTAACCAACAACATATTAAAGCGACTTGATAAGGTTGACAACCTTTTGGAAAAGATACTCGAAAGACTAAGCAAATAATGGAGATAAAAATAGTCGGTGATTCAGATGAATACAATAGTACAGGCACTTTTGCAAAGGAGCTTATCTTGAGCAATGACGGCTTAGAAGACAATGGCAATATTGAACTATTTCTTGAAAGCAATGGACAAGGCGTTACATTTGACGTCACCCAATTATATGTCGCTGTAAAGGCCCTCTATGAAAAGTCAATGTTAGAGGAGGAAATTATGATAAATTACAAGCAAACATTCAATTGATTATGGAATTTTTTAAAATAGAAGAATTAGTCGACAAGTTTACCTTTGAAAAGCTGGGTGCAAATTCCATCTGGATGCTAAATTCAAATGCTGTTGCTAATTTAATAAAGTTAAGAAAAGCCATAGGGAAGCCCATAACGGTAAACAACTACCATTTAGGTGGTAATCTATCAAATAGAGGATATCGTTCAATATACAGCACGACAGGGGCTAAATTTAGCCAACACAGAGTCGGTAATGGTTTTGATATTAATGTTAAAGGAATGGAAGTTTCAGAAGTCAATGAATTTATCTTTGCAAACTATGCTTCATTTGGAATAACTACTATTGAAAGCATTAAATATGCACCAACTTGGACACATATAGATTTCAGAACAACCAATCAAAAAGAATTAAAAATAGTAAAACCTTAGATATATGAAAAAAGTAAAGAAATTTTTTAATAGCAAAGCAGGCATCTTTTTAAAGTCAATCGCAACAGGAGCTTTAGCAGGCGTTTCCTCACCGATAACAGGAATACTGGGAGGCGTTGTAAATTCACTTAAAGGTGAAGTACTGAAGAATATTGACAGCCCAGTAAACGAAGGCTCTTTCGACTATGTTCGTTTGGTTACTTTCGTATTTGTATTAGTAGCTTTAGTATTTGCTGCCTATGAATTATTCACAGGAGCAATCACTTTTGAAGATTTTATGAGTATCTTTGAGGAAATCAATAAAGAGATTGGATAATTCTATGCCATATATCGACAACGAGTTAATACGCCATCAAATCGACAGGCTTTTAAGAATGCAAGCGAGGTTGTGTGTTAATTTAGGCATAGATTCAACTGTAAAGGAAAAGAAAGAAGCGAATAAAAAAATAGCTATTATGGACAGAATGATTCGTAAAGCTGACAGAACTTTCTTTCCGAGCGTAGACAGCACGAAATAAATTGTACGGATAATTGTACAGATAATTGTACAGATTTAATCACTAAAAAGGGGCTTTCGCCCTTTTTTTTATGCCCTTTATTTAGGTTAATGTGAAATAAATTTGTTAAAATGCTTTGTAGTTATAAACATTTGTTTATATTTGTTTCAACAAACAAACTAAAAACGAAACAAAAACAAAATGAAAAAATACAAACAAAATTTAAGAATAGAAGGAAACAAAGTATGGAGTTACACAACTCACGTTGCAACCATTAAAGATGATGAGTTACATCAGCTTGGCTATTGGAGCGTGACAACTCAAAAGCATATTAATTATGTAGCAAGTGAATTAAATTTAAAGTTAATTAAATAAAAACAAAAACAAAAAAGAAAAATTATGAGAAAAATAAGCAGCCAATTTTTAAAGGAAAATATTAAAAACAATGACTTTAAATATTTCGAGGTAGAATACAATAGCACGACAGGTTTAAACATAACTGAAGAATGCGGACAGTTTTCACTTCAATTTGAAAAAATAGATACGGAAATAATAGTTGACTGGTCTTCAAAATATGTTGAAGGAACTTTGACAACCTTTCAAGGCTTAGAAGAAAAAGGAATAATAGAAGGGGAAATAAGTATTGATTCTTTTAAAGTCAAAGAAATATTCACCCAGTTAAGCACAAATATGATTCCTCAAAAGGATTTGGAATTAGAAGATTTATTAGCAGAATTAATCAATATAAAATATTAGTTCTATGAAAAAGTACAGCGAGATTATACGCATTTTAGAAAATCAAATTGAAATAATTGAAACAATTGTTTCTTTGAAAAAAGAAGTGGAATGCCACTTAAATTATAGTGAAGATTTTAAAGATTTATTCCCAAATTTAGCTTACAAAGGCATTGAAAGAATTAAAGAAATAGAAAAAGAGATTGCTAAATTGGAGCAGCAGTTTAAAGAAAGCTCCATTATTTTATAAAATAGTAATATGAAAAAAGAGAAAAGCGTTTTCGAAACATTGAACGAAATCAATGTAAATGCAAAAGCTGAAAAGAAAAACGGCTTAACCTATTTAAGCTGGGCGTGGGCTTGGTCAGAGGTTAAAAAACACTACCCAGATTCAACTTACCTTGTGTATGAAAATGCTGACGGTTTAAACTACCATCACGACCAACAAACTGCTTGGGTAAAGACAGGCGTAACCATAGGAGGAATTGAACACATTGAATATCTTCCTGTTCTGGATTACAGAAACAAAAGTATAGCGATTGATAGTCTAACCTCGTTTAATGTCAACACAAGCATCCAGCGAAGTTTAACAAAGGCAATTGCTCGACACGGTTTAGGCTTATATATATACGCAGGCGAGGATTTACCACAAGCTGACAAAGTAGAACCTACTTTAGTTAAGTTGGAAGTTGACGATGCTAACTGGGCAAAAGTTCTGAAATACATTGATGCCAATAAGCAACTTGGATTAACTGAAATTACAAAGAGGTTATCTGCTAAATACCTTATAGAAAAGGAAACTACATCGGCCATTAAATTCTTATTAAAATGAGCGAAGTAATAGAAAGACTTAGAGATGACTCTGAATACTATGGGGCGTTTGGTCAGCAGTATCTAAGCAACAGCAACATATCAGCCCTTTTAAATAACCCAAAGATGTTTGGCGTTAGACAACCCGATAATAAAGCATTCGCCTTTGGGCGTTTGTTTCATCAGCTTATTCTTGAACCAGAAAAAGCATCTGCATTTAAGTTTGTTGATATTAAAACACGGACAAGCAAAGCCTACAAGGAAGCTGTTGAAGATAGCGGAGAAGATTTTCTGCTCCTGAAAAAAGAGGTGGAATGGGCTGAATATTTAGCTGACACGGTTGTAAGCAACATAGAATTATACGATATGATTTATGCTGAAGGAAACGAGTTCGAAAGACCTGGAGTCACAAAAAATTCAAGGGATACCATTTAAGGGTAAGGCTGACATTGTAACTAATACCCACATTCTTGACCTTAAAACAACTGGTGACATAAGCAAGTTTAAATGGTCAGCAAAAAACTACAACTACGATTCACAGGCTTACGTTTACGGCTTGCTATTCAATAGACCTATGGTTTTCATAGTCATTGATAAAACTACACGGCAAATGGGCGTTTACAGAGCAACTGATTCATTTGTTGAATCAGGAAAGGAAAAGGTAGAACGGGCTTTAAAAGTTTACAATAAATTCTTTAGCAAACAAGCCACAGAAAGCGTGGACAATTATTTTATAGAACAAAATTTATATTAAAAAGATGAAGATAAAAGAGATAGAAAGATTGATGGATTATACTGAAAATGAAATCTATAATCTAAAAGAACAGATGCAAGATTTACGTTTAAAATTACGTTTGGAATTGCGAAATGAAATAGATGAATTAATGGAGCTGGATAAAGCCAACTTTAATATAAAGGAATTGGTCATTTTTATTTCTAAGTTTCAGGACATAGATATAACAGAAGTTAATCGTAAGCAAGAATATGTTTGGGC
>CBDICY010000015.1:0-13465 GCA_965277445.1 Saprospiraceae bacterium
CACGCTCGGTAAATCGGCCGGCCGCTCCATCCATGCCTCCCTCCCTCCCTCCCTCCAAAACACAAACCTTTTCCTTTTCCCATTCTTCCCTTAGTATGTAGCTTTCAAATATTAGTTTTTTTAATTCCGTTAGGGATGTAGGCAGCTGAGGACACTTCGCATACATACCTACAACATCCCCCAAAACACAACTCAAGTTTTGAGGCAACTTCGTGTTTCTACACCTTTCAAAACTAGACTTTCGATGCCAAGCAAATTATTTTCACCCCAAAAGGTGGCATGCTTCTTGAAGAGGGATACCTAGGCTTGATTTAGAAAGAAGAATCGCATCGTTGTCATCAATATTATTTGAGATATTTCACTTTTAGTTCGTCTCACCCAAAAAAGTTCCACAATTTCAAGGCGTTTCGATCTATAACTCTAAAATTCTTTTATCAAATTGCATGAAACTTTACAAACTGATAGCCACATCTATTTTCTTCCAGTATCGAAAATCATTTTGATAAAATATTATTTTCCTCATCTTAAAGAGCCTTCTGAATGAAGTCCAACAAACACACTTTTTTCACTTACGGGAAATTATTAATGTTTTTGTTTACTTATACGTCCGCAATAGCACTTTTTTCTTCTAAAGCTATAGAAGTGTTTGGGAACTGATCAGTCTACAAAGAAGATAGAAGCGTCTAGTTTTATCGATTTTCAACCTGTTTTAAAATTTTTTAAATTTCAACATGAGTGACAACCAAGCAAGAAAACTGCTCCTAAGAAGCCAGCTGTGCACCCAAAATACATTGACATGATCACTGGTGCCATTGGTACATTGAAAGAAAGAAATGGTTCTTCAAGACAAGCCATTATGAAGTACGTCCTTGCTAACTACAAAGTTACACCAGAAAATTGTGGTACCCACTTAAAATTGGCTTTGAAGAGAGGTGTTATCAGTGGTGCCTTGGTTCAAATAAAAGGAACTGGTGCATCTGGCTCATTCAAACTTGCCAAACCAGCACCCAAACCTAAAGTAAAGAAGCCAGCCGCCAAGAAGCCAGCAGCAAAGAAGCCAGCCGCAAAGAAAACTACACCCGCTAAGAAGAAGCCAGCCGCCAAGAAAAACACGGCCAAGAAACCCCAACAAAGAAGAAGCCCGCCAAGAAAGCAACTTCTGCCAAGAAACCCGCTGCCAAAAAAGCTAATAAGAAGCCAGTTGCAAAGAAACCAGCAGCTAAGAAGGCAGCAAAGAAAACCCCAACCAAAAAGAAGGCATCAGCAAAGAAATAAATCTCACTTGTTCTGGACCTTACAACGGCTATTTTTATAGCCACAAATCTTTTAAAAAACAACTCAAACTTATAAAGTTTACCCACTTTAATATTATGGCCCTTTTGAAATTACAATTTTCTTGACCAAAGTGTCAAGACCCAAATTCTTATATACTTCATTAGAAAAAATTGTAGCTTTTGGAAAGTGTTCCTATACTTATTTAATAATGATGTAAACAATTTTGGTGAGCTCCCTGAGATCCTCCAAGCTTAAATTTGAAATAAACATTGAATTTTTTGAAAAAATTAGATAAAAATGAATGAAATAGGGTCACATCTAGCAGTCGACCTCTTGGTCTCTACCGCCACTACCAAATTTGTAGTGATATGTTAAAGGGCAGGGGGAACATGTCTGGGGACGTTGGAATTCAATTTAATATTTTTTTATGGAATTATTTTGGCTCCATAGGACAGTTATAGAACACATTTAATAACGAATGAAATGTTTTTTAAGAGATGTGTGGCTATAAAAATAGCCGTTTTTTTTTGGGTCCAGCAAATTAGGCACGTTCTCCGCGGATTCTTCTTGCCAATTGGATGTCTTTAGGCATGATGGTGACACGTTTAGCATGGATGGCACACAAGTTGGTGTCTTCAAAGAGACCAACAAGGTAGGCTTCAGAGGCTTCTTGAAGAGCAGAAACAGCAGTGCTCTGGAAACGCAAGTCAGTCTTGAAGTCTTGGGCGATTTCACGAACCAAACGTTGGAAAGGCAATTTTCGGATGAGCAATTCAGTGGATTTTTGGTATCTTCTGATTTCACGAAGGGCAACGGTACCTGGTCTGTATCTGTGAGGTTTCTTGACTCCACCAGTTGCTGGGGCGCTCTTTCGGGCAGCCTTGGTAGCCAATTGTTTTCGTGGAGCTTTTCCACCAGTAGATTTGCGAGCAGTTTGCTTGGTACGAGCCATCTTATCTTAATTCACTTAGTGAGGTCAGTACAGAATAGATAGTTTGAATGGTATTTAGAATTTCAGATTTTAAAACCTTGTTTACGTCCAGTTCCGCGCGCTTTGATTGGAAGATGAAACTCGATTCTGATTGGCTGAAAAAAGTTCACTTTTATCCTCTTTTTACAAAAAAGTAAAATCCGTGTTTGTTGGCGACGGAAAAAAGGCTGCAGTTCTGTCAATTTTAAGTGTTTTTTCCTAATTCTTTTTTTAAAAGTTGTATTCATTGGTGTAAAATTTTATTCCAGAATTTTATAACAAAACCTTCAGTAGTTTTTGAGATATGAACAAAAAACCGCTCAACTTGGTTTCAAAATGTAACTTTTGTTTTTTTTCGCAATATGATGCTTTTATTTGATTGGTCGAAAACATAATTGATGCTGTTTCCACTAGCATCCGCATAAGACTTTGTGCTATTTTTATAGAACTTTTCTGGCCAAATATCATAAGCCTGTATCGTACTGATCTATACATACATACAAAAGCAAAAATGTCTGGACGAGGAAAAGGAGGAAAAGGACTTGGAAAGGGAGGTGCCAAGCGTCACAGAAAAATCTTACGTGATAACATCCAAGGTATCACCAAACCAGCTATCCGTCGTCTTGCTCGTCGTGGTGGTGTCAAACGTATCTCTGGTTTGATCTACGAAGAGACTCGTGGTGTCTTGAAAGTTTTCTTGGAGAATGTCATTCGTGATGCTGTCACTTACACCGAGCACGCCAAGAGGAAGACTGTCACCGCCATGGATGTCGTCTACGCCTTGAAACGTCAAGGACGCACATTGTACGGATTCGGAGGTTAATTCACTTGACTTGGACAAAAAAAACGGCTATTTTTATAGCCACATATCTCTTAAAAAACACTTCAAACTTTATTTTTCGTTACTATAAACCCTGTCTGTCTGTCTGTCTGTCTGTCCCATAGAGCTAACTGATAGATAGATAAACTACCCACCCTCAAATTATTGAATAAGCCTAGAACTGACTGACCGTTCAAAAATATTTGACGTCGTGTAAAAAAGTACTGACTTTGTCTCATCAACAAAAATATTTGACGTCGTGTACAACTCCATGATAAAAATGTGTAATCTTTTTTTTATTTGACGTCGTCTATAAGTCGATAACATATTAAAGGCAGTTTTGGAGATGAAATTTAAATTTTTATTTGACGTCTCAAACATGTAGAAGAGAGCTTTGCTTTGACTTTCTCGTATAAATTAGAGACGTTGTTTACATGTACTATTGCGTCCGCAAAAGGTTTATTTTTACTTTTCATCAGATCGGGAAGGGTACGGTGTATAACTACATAGAGTGAAATGTTTTTTAAAAGATTTGTGGTCTTAAAAAAGACCGTTTTGTGTGTCCAAGAGGGCATTTACTTGCTGCTTGTGTATTTGGTGACAGCCTTGGTACCTTCAGAGACGGCGTGTTTAGCCAACTCTCCTGGAAGCAAAAGACGAACAGCGGTTTGGATTTCGCGGGATGAGATGGTGGATTTCTTGTTTTGGAGTGCCAATCTTGATGCTTCAGATGCGATACGCTCGAAGATGTCGTTGACAAAAGAGTTCATGATGCTCATGGCTTTGGCTGAGGTTCCGACATCAGGGTGGACTTGTTTCAAGACACTGTAGATGTATGTGGTGTAAGATTCACGTCTCTTTCTCTTGCGTTTCTTCTCACCAGTTCCTCCAATCTTGCCTCCTTTCTTTCCAGCTCTCTTTTCTCCTTTCTTGGCCACTTTTGGTGCTTGTTTTCCTGATTTTGGTGCGTCAGACATGATGAATGCTATCTACTATCGGGATAGAAAATATTTTTAAAAGTACATTCTGTTTCAAAACTTCTTAAAGGAAAAAAAGGATATAAATATATCCGTTTTGCCTTCTATGCGATTTGATTGGTGTAGAGTGTGACCTATTGTTAAATAATGCACACTCATTGGCTTAAAAAAGTGCATTTATATCCACATTTTATAAACAAATTTTCTCGTTTTAAAAAAGGGATATAAATATATCCGTTTTGGCCTCTACGCAACTTGATTGGTTTAGAGTGTGACATCTATTGTTAAACAACGCAAACCGATTGGCTTAAAAAAGAGCATTTATATCCACTTTTTCATCAACAAATACAAGCATCTTTTTTCGATTTGAACAAATCAACCATTTTTATTACGTTGCAAGTGCTTCACTTTTCGTAACTTTTTAAAGAAATTCATCATGTCTGGACGTGGAAAAGGAGGAAAAGCCAAGACAAAGGCCAAGACCCGATCATCCAGAGCTGGATTACAATTCCCAGTGGGCAGAGTCCACCGTTTCCTTCGCAAGGGACACTATGCTTCACGTATCGGATCTGGAGCTCCGGTCTACTTGGCTGCCGTTTTAGAATACTTGTCTGCTGAAATCTTGGAGTTGGCTGGCAACGCTGCCCGTGACAACAAGAAACAGAGAATCATCCCAAGACATCTCCAATTGGCCGTCCGTAATGACGAAGAATTGAACAAGCTCTTGAGCGGTGTCACTATCGCCAACGGTGGTGTCTTGCCCAACATCAACGCTGTCCTTCTCCCCAAGAAGACCAAAGAAGCCAGCCAAAAGAAGTAAATTGCTTGCCTGCTTGGACACACAAAACGGTCTTTTTTAAGACCACAAATCTTTTAAAAAACATTTCACTTTATGTACTAGTTATAAGTTTTGCGTTATTCCACATAGCTATCCCTACCTAGAAATGAATATAGCACAGTCTAACCAACCGGACCCGACATGAACACTTTCGAATAAAAAATAGTATTATTAAATTATAAATTCAGCTTGAACTTTAATATGGATGTCTACGTCCATACCACGATGAAAACACCCGTTCTCGTCCGATCACGGAAGTTAAGCATCGTCGGGCCAGGATAGTACTTGGATGGGGGACCGCCTGGGAACTCCTGGTGTCGTAGGCTTTTCACTTTCTTTCTCTCTTTGTTTGTTAGTAGTTTCAGGCAGAAATGAAGGATAATAAGAGAGTGAAATAGTAGCGTACGTTTGTGGTGAAAAAAGTATCGAACAAGGGTGAAATAAACCCTAACCCTAACCCTAACAGGACACTAACTAACAATGCTTTGCTATGCTATAGCGAATAGCAGCAAGCATTAAAGGCATTTTCAATTTTTCAAAACTAGGAGGGGGCGAGCGCGGACGCAGGCCCCCACTACCAGAAATTGTACGGTCGAGTTACTACACTTGTAGCAATCGCAGAGGTCAGCCCAAGCGAAGTGCAATGCGAGGGCCTCACACTGGAAGAAACCCCTCCTTGATCAGGCTTTACTTCCCCGTCAGGTAAGTATGAGTTGTTAGTCGAGAAAATTGTGATTAGGACTCTGGATAAAACTGTTCGCTTGTGGTTGCTCGAAAGAGTGTTATCAAAAAGTACGCTACGCTGGTGCCGTGTACAAGACAGGACAGGTAGGTAGAGGTACCGGGAATCTATTACAGTAAGACTTTGATTTCAATTTTGTCATGATTGTATGGGCCGCGCTCGGCTGTAGTGCAACGCCGAGGCAACCCGTGGTCAGGGTGAGGTAAACCTCGCTCCCTTGACCCAGAGCCAAAAATCAGATTAATATATGAGCCAACACTATGGAAGGCATATCAGATATTAAACTGATAAGAACAGATACTACACTTGATCTTAGCCATTAGGCCGAGAAGCGATACCGAAATAGGCGAGGCCGCTCTAAGGATATCTCTATAATGTGCGATTCCTTGTGGTGACCATTGACCACTGTATGTTATGAGAACTGCGACCACCGTTTCAGATTGACCCTTAGGTAGTATTGAAAGTATTTGCATATTTGCCCGCACCCCCGAAAACCACAATAAAATAAGACCAGCAGAGACGTATCCAAATTTTCTCTACACTTGTTTCGCTGTATCAGCACTGTGCACGGATACATATATACATACATTCAGTTTTGATTATCTGAACCGCGGCGCTTTTACATCTTAGTAGTAGCTAGTTAGCTAGTTAGTAGTAGGTAGACACGCTCGCACGCTCGGTAAATCGGCCGGCCGCTCCATCCATGCCTCCCTCCCTCCCTCCCTCCAAAACACAAACCTTTTCCTTTTCCCATTCTTCCCTTAGTATGTAGCTTTCAAATATTAGTTTTTTTAATTCCGTTAGGGATGTAGGCAGCTGAGGACACTTCGCATACATACCTACAACATCCCCCAAAACACAACTCAAGTTTTGAGGCAACTTCGTGTTTCTACACCTTTCAAAACTAGACTTTCGATGCCAAGCAAATTATTTTCACCCCAAAAGGTGGCATGCTTCTTGAAGAGGGATACCTAGGCTTGATTTAGAAAGAAGAATCGCATCGTTGTCATCAATATTATTTGAGATATTTCACTTTTAGTTCGTCTCAACCCAAAAAAGTTCCACAATTTCAAGGCGTTTCGATCTATAACTCTAAAATTCTTTTATCAAATTGCATGAAACTTTACAAACTGATAGCCACATCTATTTTCTTCCAGTATCGAAAATCATTTTGATAAAATATTATTTTCCTCATCTTAAAGAGCCTTCTGAATGAAGTCCAACAAACACACTTTTTTTCACTTACGGGAAATTATTAATGTTTTTGTTTACTTATACGTCCGCAATAGCACTTTTTTCTTCTAAAGCTATAGAAGTGTTTGGGAACTGATCAGTCTACAAAGAAGATAGAAGCGTCTAGTTTTATCGATTTTCAACCTGTTTTAAAATTTTTTAAATTTCAACATGAGTGACAAACCAAGCAAGAAAACTGCTCCTAAGAAGCCAGCTGTGCACCCAAAATACATTGACATGATCACTGGTGCCATTGGTACATTGAAAGAAAGAAATGGTTCTTCAAGACAAGCCATTATGAAGTACGTCCTTGCTAACTACAAAGTTACACCAGAAAATTGTGGTACCCACTTAAAATTGGCTTTGAAGAGAGGTGTTATCAGTGGTGCCTTGGTTCAAATAAAAGGAACTGGTGCATCTGGCTCATTCAAACTTGCCAAACCAGCACCCAAACCTAAAGTAAAGAAGCCAGCCGCCAAGAAGCCAGCAGCAAAGAAGCCAGCCGCAAAGAAAACTACACCCGCTAAGAAGAAGCCAGCCGCCAAGAAAAACACGGCCAAGAAAACCCCAACAAAGAAGAAGCCCGCCAAGAAAGCAACTTCTGCCAAGAAACCCGCTGCCAAAAAAGCTAATAAGAAGCCAGTTGCAAAGAAACCAGCAGCTAAGAAGGCAGCAAAGAAAACCCCAACCAAAAAGAAGGCATCAGCAAAGAAATAAATCTCACTTGTTCTGGACCTTACAACGGCTATTTTTATAGCCACAAATCTTTTAAAAAACAACTCAAACTTATAAAGTTTACCCACTTTAATATTATGGCCCTTTTGAAATTACAATTTTCTTGACCAAAGTGTCAAGACCCAAATTTTTATATACTTCATTAGAAAAAATTGTAGCTTTTGGAAAGTGTTCCTATACTTATTTAATAATGATGTAAACAATTTTGGTGAGCTCCCTGAGATCCTCCAAGCTTAAATTTGAAATAAACATTGAATTTTTTGAAAAAATTAGATAAAAATGAATGAAATAGGGTCACATCTAGCAGTCGACCTCTTGGTCTCTACCGCCACTACCAAATTTGTAGTGATATGTTAAAGGGCAGGGGGAACATGTCTGGGGACGTTGGAATTCAATTTAATATTTTTTTATGGAATTATTTTGGCTCCATAGGACAGTTATAGAACACATTTAATAACGAATGAAATGTTTTTTAAGAGATGTGTGGCTATAAAAATAGCCGTTTTTTTTTGGGTCCAGCAAATTAGGCACGTTCTCCGCGGATTCTTCTTGCCAATTGGATGTCTTTAGGCATGATGGTGACACGTTTAGCATGGATGGCACACAAGTTGGTGTCTTCAAAGAGACCAACAAGGTAGGCTTCAGAGGCTTCTTGAAGAGCAGAAACAGCAGTGCTCTGGAAACGCAAGTCAGTCTTGAAGTCTTGGGCGATTTCACGAACCAAACGTTGGAAAGGCAATTTTCGGATGAGCAATTCAGTGGATTTTTGGTATCTTCTGATTTCACGAAGGGCAACGGTACCTGGTCTGTATCTGTGAGGTTTCTTGACTCCACCAGTTGCTGGGGCGCTCTTTCGGGCAGCCTTGGTAGCCAATTGTTTTCGTGGAGCTTTTCCACCAGTAGATTTGCGAGCAGTTTGCTTGGTACGAGCCATCTTATCTTAATTCACTTAGTGAGGTCAGTACAGAATAGATAGTTTGAATGGTATTTAGAATTTCAGATTTTAAAACCTTGTTTACGTCCAGTTCCGCGCGCTTTGATTGGAAGATGAAACTCGATTCTGATTGGCTGAAAAAAGTTCACTTTTATCCTCTTTTTACAAAAAAGTAAAATCCGTGTTTGTTGGCGACGGAAAAAAGGCTGCAGTTCTGTCAATTTTAAGTGTTTTTTCCTAATTCTTTTTTTAAAAGTTGTATTCATTGGTGTAAAATTTTATTCCAGAATTTTATAACAAAACCTTCAGTAGTTTTTGAGATATGAACAAAAAACCGCTCAACTTGGTTTCAAAATGTAACTTTTGTTTTTTTTCGCAATATGATGCTTTTATTTGATTGGTCGAAAACATAATTGATGCTGTTTCCACTAGCATCCGCATAAGACTTTGTGCTATTTTTATAGAACTTTTCTGGCCAAATATCATAAGCCTGTATCGTACTGATCTATACATACATACAAAAGCAAAAATGTCTGGACGAGGAAAAGGAGGAAAAGGACTTGGAAAGGGAGGTGCCAAGCGTCACAGAAAAATCTTACGTGATAACATCCAAGGTATCACCAAACCAGCTATCCGTCGTCTTGCTCGTCGTGGTGGTGTCAAACGTATCTCTGGTTTGATCTACGAAGAGACTCGTGGTGTCTTGAAAGTTTTCTTGGAGAATGTCATTCGTGATGCTGTCACTTACACCGAGCACGCCAAGAGGAAGACTGTCACCGCCATGGATGTCGTCTACGCCTTGAAACGTCAAGGACGCACATTGTACGGATTCGGAGGTTAATTCACTTGACTTGGACAAAAAAAACGGCTATTTTTATAGCCACATATCTCTTAAAAAACACTTCAAACTTTATTTTTCGTTACTATAAACCCTGTCTGTCTGTCTGTCTGTCTGTCCCATAGAGCTAACTGATAGATAGATAAACTACCCACCCTCAAATTATTGAATAAGCCTAGAACTGACTGACCGTTCAAAAATATTTGACGTCGTGTAAAAAAGTACTGACTTTGTCTCATCAACAAAAATATTTGACGTCGTGTACAACTCCATGATAAAAATGTGTAATCTTTTTTTTATTTGACGTCGTCTATAAGTCGATAACATATTAAAGGCAGTTTTGGAGATGAAATTTAAATTTTTATTTGACGTCTCAAACATGTAGAAGAGAGCTTTGCTTTGACTTTCTCGTATAAATTAGAGACGTTGTTTACATGTACTATTGCGTCCGCAAAAGGTTTATTTTTACTTTTCATCAGATCGGGAAGGGTACGGTGTATAACTACATAGAGTGAAATGTTTTTTAAAAGATTTGTGGTCTTAAAAAAGACCGTTTTGTGTGTCCAAGAGGGCATTTACTTGCTGCTTGTGTATTTGGTGACAGCCTTGGTACCTTCAGAGACGGCGTGTTTAGCCAACTCTCCTGGAAGCAAAAGACGAACAGCGGTTTGGATTTCGCGGGATGAGATGGTGGATTTCTTGTTTTGGAGTGCCAATCTTGATGCTTCAGATGCGATACGCTCGAAGATGTCGTTGACAAAAGAGTTCATGATGCTCATGGCTTTGGCTGAGGTTCCGACATCAGGGTGGACTTGTTTCAAGACACTGTAGATGTATGTGGTGTAAGATTCACGTCTCTTTCTCTTGCGTTTCTTCTCACCAGTTCCTCCAATCTTGCCTCCTTTCTTTCCAGCTCTCTTTTCTCCTTTCTTGGCCACTTTTGGTGCTTGTTTTCCTGATTTTGGTGCGTCAGACATGATGAATGCTATCTACTATCGGGATAGAAAATATTTTTAAAAGTACATTCTGTTTCAAAACTTCTTAAAGGAAAAAAAGGATATAAATATATCCGTTTTGCCTTCTATGCGATTTGATTGGTGTAGAGTGTGACCTATTGTTAAATAATGCACACTCATTGGCTTAAAAAAGTGCATTTATATCCACATTTTATAAACAAATTTTCTCGTTTTAAAAAAGGGATATAAATATATCCGTTTTGGCCTCTACGCAACTTGATTGGTTTAGAGTGTGACATCTATTGTTAAACAACGCAAACCGATTGGCTTAAAAAAGAGCATTTATATCCACTTTTTCATCAACAAATACAAGCATCTTTTTTCGATTTGAACAAATCAACCATTTTTATTACGTTGCAAGTGCTTCACTTTTCGTAACTTTTTAAAGAAATTCATCATGTCTGGACGTGGAAAAGGAGGAAAAGCCAAGACAAAGGCCAAGACCCGATCATCCAGAGCTGGATTACAATTCCCAGTGGGCAGAGTCCACCGTTTCCTTCGCAAGGGACACTATGCTTCACGTATCGGATCTGGAGCTCCGGTCTACTTGGCTGCCGTTTTAGAATACTTGTCTGCTGAAATCTTGGAGTTGGCTGGCAACGCTGCCCGTGACAACAAGAAACAGAGAATCATCCCAAGACATCTCCAATTGGCCGTCCGTAATGACGAAGAATTGAACAAGCTCTTGAGCGGTGTCACTATCGCCAACGGTGGTGTCTTGCCCAACATCAACGCTGTCCTTCTCCCCAAGAAGACCAAAGAAGCCAGCCAAAAGAAGTAAATTGCTTGCCTGCTTGGACACACAAAACGGTCTTTTTTAAGACCACAAATCTTTTAAAAAACATTTCACTTTATGTACTAGTTATAAGTTTTGCGTTATTCCACATAGCTATCCCTACCTAGAAATGAATATAGCACAGTCTAACCAACCGGACCCGACATGAACACTTTCGAATAAAAAATAGTATTATTAAATTATAAATTCAGCTTGAACTTTAATATGGATGTCTACGTCCATACCACGATGAAAACACCCGTTCTCGTCCGATCACGGAAGTTAAGCATCGTCGGGCCAGGATAGTACTTGGATGGGGGACCGCCTGGGAACTCCTGGTGTCGTAGGCTTTTCACTTTCTTTCTCTCTTTGTTTGTTAGTAGTTTCAGGCAGAAATGAAGGATAATAAGAGAGTGAAATAGTAGCGTACGTTTGTGGTGAAAAAAGTATCGAACAAGGGTGAAATAAACCCTAACCCTAACCCTAACAGGACACTAACTAACAATGCTTGCTATGCTATAGCGAATAGCAGCAAGCATTAAAGGCATTTTCAATTTTTCAAAACTAGGAGGGGGCGAGCGCGGACGCAGGCCCCCACTACCAGAAATTGTACGGTCGAGTTACTACACTTGTAGCAATCGCAGAGGTCAGCCCAAGCGAAGTGCAATGCGAGGGCCTCACACTGGAAGAAACCCCTCCTTGATCAGGCTTTACTTCCCCGTCAGGTAAGTATGAGTTGTTAGTCGAGAAAATTGTGATTAGGACTCTGGATAAAACTGTTCGCTTGTGGTTGCTCGAAAGAGTGTTATCAAAAAGTACGCTACGCTGGTGCCGTGTACAAGACAGGACAGGTAGGTAGAGGTACCGGGAATCTATTACAGTAAGACTTTGATTTCAATTTTGTCATGATTGTATGGGCCGCGCTCGGCTGTAGTGCAACGCCGAGGCAACCCGTGGTCAGGGTGAGGTAAACCTCGCTCCCTTGACCCAGAGCCAAAAATCAGATTAATATATGAGCCAACACTATGGAAGGCATATCAGATATTAAACTGATAAGAACAGATACTACACTTGATCTTAGCCATTAGGCCGAGAAGCGATACCGAAATAGGCGAGGCCGCTCTAAGGATATCTCTATAATGTGCGATTCCTTGTGGTGACCATTGACCACTGTATGTTATGAGAACTGCGACCACCGTTTCAGATTGACCCTTAGGTAGTATTGAAAGTATTTGCATATTTGCCCGCACCCCCGAAAACCACAATAAAATAAGACCAGCAGAGACGTATCCAAATTTTCTCTACACTTGTTTCGCTGTATCAGCACTGTGCACGGATACATATATACATACATTCAGTTTTGATTATCTGAACCGCGGCGCTTTTACATCTTAGTAGTAGCTAGTTAGCTAGTTAGTAGTAGGTAGACACGCTCGCACGCTCGGTAAATCGGCCGGCCGCTCCATCCATGCCTCCCTCCCTCCCTCCTCCAAAACACAAACCTTTTCCTTTTCCCATTCTTCCCTTAGTATGTAGCTTTCAAATATTAGTTTTTTTAATTCCGTTAGGGATGTAGGCAGCTGAGGACACTTCGCATACATACCTACAACATCCCCCAAAACACAACTCAAGTTTTGAGGCAACTTCGTGTTTCTACACCTTTCAAAACTAGACTTTCGATGCCAAGCAAATTATTTTCACCCCAAAAGGTGGCATGCTTCTTGAAGAGGGATACCTAGGCTTGATTTAGAAAGAAGAATCGCATCGTTGTCATCAATATTATTTGAGATATTTCACTTTTAGTTCGTCTCACCCAAAAAAGTTCCACAATTTCAAGGCGTTTCGATCTATAACTCTAAAATTCTTTTATCAAATTGCATGAAACTTTACAAACTGATAGCCACATCTATTTTCTTCCAGTATCGAAAATCATTTTGATAAAATATTATTTTCCTCATCTTAAAGAGCCTTCTGAATGAAGTCCAACAAACACACTTTTTTCACTTACGGGAAATTATTAATGTTTTTGTTTACTTATACGTCCGCAATAGCACTTTTTTCTTCTAAAGCTATAGAAGTGTTTGGGAACTGATCAGTCTACAAAGAAGATAGAAGCGTCTAGTTTTATCGATTTTCAACCTGTTTTAAAATTTTTTAAATTTCAACATGAGTGACAACCAAGCAAGAAAACTGCTCCTAAGAAGCCAGCTGTGCACCCAAAATACATTGACATGATCACTGGTGCCATTGGTACATTGAAAGAAAGAAATGGTTCTTCAAGACAAGCCATTATGAAGTACGTCCTTGCTAAC
>CBDICY010000016.1:0-714856 GCA_965277445.1 Saprospiraceae bacterium
CTGATTTTTTAAATAGTTTGAAAGGTGAAAAAGGAGATACAGGAAATACAAGTACCTATACTTCTGGAGATGGTATAAATATAGAAAACAACGTGATTAGTCTTGAAAATAATAACTTGCCAATTAAGCTTTCTGATTTAGCAGATGTTGAGATTCCTGTGACTCCAAATGGGAATCAAATTTTGAAGTATAATAGTGATACCGAAAAATGGGAAGTGAATAATGACAATATAGGTAATGGAACTGGTACGGGAGAAGTTGGTCAAGACGGGCTTAACTGTTGGGATTTAAATGGAAATGGAATAGAAGATGCCAATGAAGATAGTAATGAAGATGGAGTATTTGATGCTTTAGATTGTCAAGGCGCTCAAGGAATAGCTGGATCCTTTGGACCTCAAGGCGCACAAGGAGGTCCAGGACCTCAAGGACCAGCAGGAGTTAATGGAGTTGACGGCGATAGTTTTTGGAAGGAACAAGTAGGAGGTATCTTCTATGACGAAGGACGACAAGTAAGGATAAAAGAGGGAGATAATACTAAGATTTTATTCGCTATTGATAATTCAAGTGGTGCTATATTTACTGTAGGAGAGAATGGAAATAACAATCTATCTCTATCTCATATTGGTAGTGATGCTAATAGAGGTTCTATTACCATAAGCGGTGAAGAAGGATTAGCAAATTTATATTTTTATGTAGATTCCAAAGATGATGGAGTGATAAAAATAAGAAATGAAAATGAAAGTGATCGAATATCTTTAGCCATAGCCAGTAATGATGCTGGATATATTGATATAAAAGGACCGAATGGGAGTTCAAATATTGTACTTACTAATTTAGATATTGATAATAGTAACAACGGCTTTATTGGCGTTTATGATAGTGATGGAGCATCAAAGGCTTCTATGTATGTTAATTCGGCGGGTCAAGGGGTTATACAGCGAGATATAGAGGAATCTTTAACTGAAAACCCAAATGATGAAAACTCTTTATTAGCTTATTCGAGTTTATCCGGACCTTTAGTAGCAGCCTATGATATAGGTCATTCTAAGTTAGAAAATGGTGAAATTTTTGTGCCTTATTCCGATCATTTTAAGATTGTTGCTAATACCGATGCTGTCAATGTTTTATTAACACCTTTGCATTGGGATACCTACGGTCTAGCTGTTACCCAAAAAACAAAAATAGGTTTTTTTGTAAAGGAACTAAAAGGAGGAATAGGTAATTTTTCCTTTGATTGGGAAGTTAAAGCCGTTCGAAAAGGTCATGAAGATTATCAAGTATTTCGAGATAAAAAAGAGGTAGTAGAAAAATTGAATCCAAACAAACCTAATTCTAAAAAATAATCAATGAACCTAAATTTTCTTTTTTCTATTGTGTTACTTATCATCCTTATACATCCAAACTACGCCCAAATTCCAACCGAATATTTAATTTCTCCCATGGGCGGTAATTTTAGTAATGGAACCTATAGTGTAGATTGGGCTTTTGGAGAAATAGGCATTACTACTTTATCTAATGATGAATTTGCGATTACTCAAGGGTACGAACAACCTACTGTAAGGCGTATTGACAATAACTGTTTTAGCCAAGCGAAAGAAAATATTCCAACTGCCTTTTCACCTTATAGTAACATTCCTGTTAATCAATTTTTTGACCCATTAGAAGAATTTATTGCGAATGATTGTCCTTTGCCACAAAAAGAAGCAATTGAATTTGTTATTTTCAATCGTTGGAAAGAAATCATTTTTAAATCCAAAGGTTACCAACCATGGAACGGCTTAAAAGACAACCGAACGGATAAAGTAATGCCTAGAGCAACTTATTACTATTTTTTAAAAATCCCACAACCAGTACCATTGCCTGCTCAGGTATTTAAAGGCCCGATTAATTTGTTGTACTAAAACCCTAATAAGGTTCTAGATGATCTTATTTGGTCAAGTTTTATTACTGCACGAACCGTAGCTTGGAAATTCATTTCCAAGAGAGCAATTTTAATTATATTTTTCTTGGAAATGAATTTCCAAGTTACGTTGACCAAATAAAATAAGTTAGAGCCCCCCAATAATAAATCCGCTGCTATTTTTTGCGGGTAGGTGTTTGGTGATAAATAATTTAATTGCGGATATTTAATTGATATATAGGGAGTTAGGGTTGTTTTAAAAAATAATTAAATTTTATTTCCCAATCTTGGGTACCATTCCTTCCCTATCACCACTAACTATCGAACGCAATAAAGAAAGCCTTTTAAAATAAAAAACAAGGTTTTCGTTGCGCTCAAAAAAATCAAAAAAAATTAACTAATCCTTTTATTAAAAAACTTGGTGAGTCTACCATAACTCACACTAAAAATTAATGTATCATGAAAAATTTAATGATCAATTTCGCTTTATTCGTAGCTATGACTTTTATCACTTCTGCTACTTTTGCTAACACCATTTCTGCAACGCCAATGACAGGCGGAGAAACTTGTGAAGAGCTAATCACATTGAGAGCAGGTACAATTGTTTCTTTACAATCCAATGAAGAAATCAGTTCAGATGAAGTGTATGTTGGCAATGCCATAGATTTCTTTGTGAGAAGCAACGTAGTCGTTAATGGAAAAGTTGTCATTACTTCTGGCAGTATTGCAGAAGGGCAAGTGAAAAAAGTAAAATCTTCTTGCGGTGGCAATTGTGCAGAAATTACCATTACGGTCGAAAGCGTACAAACAGTAGACGGACAAAGAATCTATTTAAGAAGCATCCCACATAAAGTAAGAGCAAGATGTTGTGATGATTGCGGTGAGTTTAAAGTAGGTGGCACACCTGTAGATTTACAGATCGGTACAAACATCAGCGCTAGAATCTTAAACGATGTAAATATCAATGCCTAAAATTTAAATCCAGTTTTATAAACATTATTTTCTGTTTAAGATGCCGAGGTAAGAATTTCTTATCTTGGCTTTTTTGAACAATTTAGGTCGTTTTATTTTTACCTTATAGCAACCACCAATCTACCTAATATGAAAAAGTACTTTTATAGTTTAATCGTTATTTGTTGTCCCTTTTGGCTAATCAGTCAGACAAATTATTATGTAGCCACTACTGGAAATGATGCGAATGCGGGTACTTTCAATGCTCCGTGGCGTACTTTTGAAAAAGCTGCTAACAATGCTACACCCGGAAGTACTGTCTTTTTTAGAGTAGGTACTTATGAAAAAGCTTGGTTACAAGTAAGTGGAACGGCTAACAATTACATCACTTTCAAAAATTATGGCTGTGAACAAGTGATTATTGATGGAGGTAGCACGAATACGAATACCACCTTGGTCGGTATAGAAAATAAAAGTTATATCCGAATTCAAGGATTACATTTTCAAAATGCCATTGGCAATTTTTCTTCTGCTATTTACATTATCGATGGATCGCACCACATTGAAATTATTGACAATAAAGTTTCTAACATTCATTTTGATATTGATCCTACTGCTACGGTGAATAGTAGCCGAAATTCGACACCAGTAGTCGTTTATAATCAGAACCCCAATCAATCCTGTAATAATATTCTAATCAAGAATAATGAAATTTTTAATTGCCGAACAGGGTTTAGCGAAGCTTTATCCTTGGGCGGTAATGTTGAACAATTTGAAATTAGTGGCAACGTGGTACATGACATTACAAACATTGGTATTGATGTAACAGGTGGATATGGGGTCAGTCCTAATCCTGCGAATGACTTTGCACGGAATGGGGTAGTGAAAGAAAACGTAGCCTATAATTGTGTGAGTAGTTACGCCGTTTCCGCAGGCATATACGTAGACGGTGGACAAGACGTGATTGTGGAACGCAATATCTCCTATCAGAACGGAAGAGGCTTTGAAATTGGCGCAGAAGAACAAGGACATGAAACCAAAAATGTAATTCTAAGAAATAATCTAAGTTACCGAAATTTAGAAGCTGGCATTGGCATCGGTGGATATGATTTTCCGAACACAGGAAAAGTAACGAATTGCCAAATATTGAATAACTCCTTTTATGATAATAATACTAGAGACATTAATTTTGAAGGAGAACTCTTGATTGAATATACCGAAAATTGTACAATTGAAAATAATATCTTTTACGCTAAAAATACGCCTAATTTTCTGTTAGTTGCTCGGCTAAATTCTCAGAATATCACCCTTAATTATAATTGTTATTTCCACGAAAGTGGTAATAATGCGGTAAAAATAGATTGGGAAGGGACGGTTTATACTGGATTTACGAATTATCAAAATGGCACTAGTCAAGATTTACAAGCTCAGTTTGCTGATCCTTTATTTGTGCAACCTAATTCAGGCGTACTACAATTACAAGCGGGGTCACCAGTAATAGACGCAGGCAATCCATCTTTTGTGCTTGGTGCAACAGAAACGGATTTCATTGGTTGGAATAGAGTACTGAACAGTCGAGTTGATCAAGGTGCATTTGAAGGTATCATGCTGCAATGCCCTAAAGATTTAGACTTGTCAAATAATGTATTAGGGCCTGTCTACCAAGTGAGTGAGCAAATTACGACAAATGGCTTAATAAAAGTTGGTGCAGAAGTGACTATGCAAGCAAATACCATCCAATTAAACCCAAATTTTCATGCGCTTGCTGGTAGCAATTTTACGGCAAAGATAGCTCCTTGCGTCGTTAATAACTTACAGGAAAGTGCAGTAACTACAGAACCATTTAGGCTTAGAAATGATAAAGTAAGCGCAGAAAAAATGGTCATTACGGTTTATCCCAATCCCATACCAGCATATGCCATCGTTGAGCTTGAATTGCCTGCTGATGGATGGATTCAGTTATCCCTTTATAACAGTAAAGGGGAACTAGTCCGACAATTAATGAATTCAACTAACCAAACAAAAGGTAAACATCAATTTAATTTTACGGTGAATCAACTTGAAAATGGCCTCTATTTCTTAAGTATTAAAGGAACGAATGTCCATCAAACTAAAAAAATAATCATTCAACGATAAGGTTATTTTAAAAGGTAACAAGTCTATTGTTAAGGTTGACTACTTTTATCAAAAAACAAAGCCAATCCATCGCTAAATTACTAGCGGATTCCTATATTTGTCACAACACAAAAACACAAGGAAATTTCCATTATAAAAACTTCGAGAACAAACATCGAATATGACCAAAAATACCATTTATTACTTATTGTTTACCTTATTTCCATTTTTGTGTTTTGTGATGGAATATTCGGCTTCCGAGGAGAAGAGTAATGTTGTGAAAACGACAACAGTCTTGAAAGTTAGGCAGGTTTGTGATACTGATAGGGATCGAGCTGCTTTGGAAGATCTATATAGAATTGCTGGAGGCGAGAATTGGCTTAGAAAAGAGAATTGGTTGTCCAACCTATCACTAGGACAATGGGAAGGCATTTCAGTTAATGCAGAAGGTTGTGTAACTGAGATTTTCTTAGGCGAGAATAATTTAGAAGGTACTTTACCATCTTCAATTGGTGACTTTTCAGAATTGAGTATTTTGAGTTTGGAGTCGGTATTTGGTGGGACTACTAAGTTAACGGGTAGTTTGCCAATACAGATAGGTAATCTTTCAAACTTAACCCAGCTTTATTTATCCAATAATAATTTTCAAGGAGGTTTTCCCGATGAATTTTACAATCTAACAAATTTAAATATCTTTTCGATTACTAGTAACTCCTCTTTTGGAGGAACTATTTCTGAAGATATTGGTAACTTAACAAACCTTCGAATTTTATACTTATCGGGTAATGGTTTTACTGGAGAACTTCCAACTAGACTTGGAGAGTTAAATAATCTTACGTTATTATCACTTTCTTCTAATGCTTTTACTGGTAGTATCCCTCAACAACTTTCAAACCTAACAAATTTAGAACATTTATATCTCCATGAAAATATGTTATCTGGAAGTGTTCCAGAAGACTTGGCAAATTTAGTGCAATTACAATCCCTTTACTTGTATAATAATGATTTAGAGGGGTGTTTTTCTGATAGACTTAGGATATTTTGTGGACTTGGGCAACAGGATAATTCTGAACTATCTGGTTATGATTTTAGAGAAAACCCTAAGCTAGATGACTTCTTAGTTTTTTGTAATAATCAAGTTATTAGCTGCGAAGACCAACCCGATTGTTCCACCCTTCAAGTAACCTTAGCGCCAACAAACGTTTCTTGTTTTGGTGAAAATAATGGAAGTATTACAGCAACCCCATCGGGTGGTATGATTACTTATTCTTTTTTATGGAGTAACAATCAAACATCCTCCACTATTACGAATCTTTCCCCAGGAACTTATACGGTTACGGTAACCGATGGGAATGGTTGTACGACTACCCAAAGTACGACCATAACTCAACCTGCTGCCCTCTCTGGAATTATTACGACGATTGCAACCATTAAATGTGCTAACGGAAACGATGGTAGCCTTGGTACTTCTTTTAGCGGAGGTACTACTCCCTATACTTACGCTTGGAATACAGGGTCAGTTGAAAGTACGATTACTAATTTATCGGAAGGAACTTATGAACTTACCATCTCTGATGCCAATAATTGTGAATTTAGAATGACGACAACGCTTTCTGCTCCTAGTGATATTACTGGTAGCTTAATCCCTCAAATGGTGAGTTGTATTGGTGCTTCGGATGGTTTGATTACTGGTATGTTTAGTGGAGGTACGGCTCCCTATACTTATGCTTGGAATAACGGAGCCACCCAAAGTAGTATTTCAGGTTTATCTCCTGATACTTATACGGTCACCGTAACGGACTTCAGTAATTGTAGCATTACTCAATCTGCTGTTATCACAGCACCAGTAGCATTATCGGCAGCGATTGCTGCTGTTCAAGATGTAAGTTGTGATGGACAAAATGGTAGCATTGAGTTAGCTATTAATGGTGGAACAATGCCCTATTCCTACAGTTTAGATGGTACAAATTTTCAAGCAGGAACTTCCATTCCTAATTTATCGGCAGGAGACTACACCATTACCGTAAGAGATAATAACAATTGTGAAACTCAGGTAATGGCTACGGTCAGTCCTTGTACTAATAATACACAAATTACTTGTACTGTTTTCCAGTCCGTTACAACTGCTAATACAAATGATGGACAAATTCAGCTTGTAATAACCGATATTGGGATCAGTAAACAACTATCTATTAGTTCAAGTGTACTCCCAAATGGAGAACCTATTATAAGTGATTTAAATGAAGGAGATACGACTATCGTACTTACAAATTTAGTCGCAGGAGAATATGATTTTTTTGTTTTTTCTACTGACCCTATTGTTACTTGTAATTTAATCTTAGAGATACAAAGTTGCAGAGAGCGAGATTCTTTAGCCTTGGTAGCTTTGTATAATAGTACAAATGGGGCGAATTGGACCAGAAATGATAATTGGTTGAGTGACCAACCGATTGATACTTGGTTTGGAGTCACAGTCGGAAACGAAGGCTGTGTGACTCGTCTTGAATTATGTCAAAATTGCTATACTACCTTTGCCGATCGAGTTGGAAATAATTTAAATGGTATACTGCCTTCGGAGTTAGGAGCCTTAATAGATTTAAATATTTTAGCCATTTTTAAAAATGACAATCTAACTGGAAGTATTCCACCTGAAATAGGACAATTAAGTAAACTGAGTAATCTTTCTCTTTTTAATAACCAATTAAATGGAAGTATTCCATTTGAAATGGGGCAATTAACAAATTTAAAGAATTGCTATCTCTATTCGAATCAATTAAGTGGAATAATTCCATCGGAACTGGTAGGTTTGACAACCGTTGAAGAGTTATATTTATTCAATAATGAATTAACAGGTACTATTCCTGCTGAATTAGGACAATTACCTAATCTAATCGATATTAAGCTTCAAAACAATAATTTAAGTGGTTGTTATGAGGAGGCATTAAGAAGTATTTGTGATATTACTTTTGATTTTTCTAATAATCCACAACTTCCTTGGGAAGGAATTTTCACCAACTTTTGTAATGGCGGAGAACAAGAAGGCGCAATTTGTAATGATGGTAATGAATTGACTTTTGACGATAAGATACAGACGGATTGTAGTTGTCTGGGGGTGGATTTTGAAACTAAAATTGACTGTTCCATTATCAAATCTCCTTCTGATATGAATGCTAGTGATGGACAAATACAATTAGTAGTAACGGATATAGGAGAAAATAAGCAATTTTCTATAAGTTCTGCGGCAATTCCTAATACGCCAATTATTTTTGATTTAAGTCCTGGAGATACTTCTATAATAGTATCCGATTTAGCAGTTGGAGAATATGATTTTTTTGTTTTTTCTACTAACCCTATTGTTACTTGTAATTTAATTTTAGAGATACAAACTTGTCGAGCGCAAGATTCTTTAGCCTTGGTTGATTTATATAATAGTACCAATGGGGGAAACTGGACGAATCGTTGGGATTTAAGCAGCCCTATGGATACTTGGTTTGGTGTGACTTTGAATGAAGAAGGATGTGTGAATGAATTAAATCTTTTTAATAATAATCTGAATGGGAGTATAGCTGTTGAAATAGGCAATTTATCTGAATTAGAATTACTTTCACTAAGTACTAATGAATTAATTGGGGAAATTCCACTAGAATTAGAAAAGTTAACAAGGTTAAGAACACTTGATTTAGGGATAAATAATTTATCTGGAAGTATTCCTAGTGAACTAAGTAAGCTTACAAATTTACGTGCACTTTCATTAGCGAGCAATCAATTGATTGGAGATATTCCTTCTAGTATTGGTGATTTGGTTCTATTGCAAGAATTATATCTAGATCAGAATGAATTTACTGGAATTATACCGAGTAGTTTTGAAAAATTAAATGAACTACAAATTCTACATATGTATGATTGTGGTTTAATTGGAGAGATTCCAATAGGTTTTGGAGACTTCTCAAATATTAAACGGATTTTTTTACATGAGAATGATCTTTCTGGTTGTTTTCCAGGTAATTTTTTAAAACTTTGCCAAATAGGTGCAAGCCCATTTCCTGATGAACCTGGTTATAATTTTTCGAACAATCCTAAACTGCCATGGCAAGGAGATTTAGCTCAATTTTGTAATAATCAAGAGCAAATTGGCGCAACCTGCAACGACGGAAACCCCAATACCCAAGAAGATGTCATCAAGGAAAATTGTGAATGCCTAGGTAAAACCTGTAATAGTATCACGACAAATATCCAAAATACAATCTGCTTTGGGGAGTCCTTCTCTTTTAATGGTCAATTGCTAACCGAAAGTGCTGTTTACATTGATACGATACCAACCACTTTAGGCTGTGACAGTATTATCAATCTAGAGTTAAAAGTGGTAGAAAGTATAACTGAAAACGAGACGGTAACTAGATGTGAAGGAGAAACTTATGATTTTAAGGGGGCAATATTAGCTGAATCTGGTACCTACCGAGATACTATAAAAAATAACCAAGGTTGTGATAGTTTAGTAAGCGTATTGGAATTAATTATCTTAAATGATGTACCAATTTCCAATACCATTTTTACCTGTAATAGAGCGGAAGTAGGATTAGATACGGTCATGGAAACGAGTGTAGAAGGTTGTGATAGTGTAGTCGTTACAGAAACTTTATTGAACCCATCGGATAGTACTTTCTTAATGGAATTTACTTGTGATGAAAATCAAGAAGGTACAAGAATTAATGTTTTGACCAATCAATTTGGTTGTGATAGTACTATTTTTATAGCAATTCTTCTTGATGATACAAAGAGACAAACAAACTTTGAGATTATTACCTGTAATCCAACTGAGGTGGGAATAGATACTTTGGTCATAGCGACTTTATCAGGATGTGATAGCCTTATCATTACAGCAACCACTTTTGATGGCATTGTTCGGCAGAGTGAGGTAGAACGAACTACTTGTAATCCCGCTGAAGCAGGACTAGATACTTTGATGGTAACGACCTTATTGGGATGTGATAGTATGATTATTACAAATACTATTTTACTAGCATCAGATACAACGACCCTATTTGAAGAGACTTGTGAGGCAAGCGAAGTGGAAACCATTATGCAAAGCTATACCAATATAGCTGGTTGTGATAGCATAGTTGTTTTAGAAATTAGATTAGAAAATCAAGAACCCATCTTACTCGAAGCGGATAATATTATTATCAATACGGTAGAAGAGGCAGTCCCTATCAATATTCTAGAAAATGACGTATTACCTATGAATGCGGACGACTGGATTTTTACCGTTACTGAACCACCCTATTCGGGCGAAGTAATTAATAGGGGAGGTAATCAATTTTTTCTTGATGATCCTGAAGCTACTACCAATAGCACTATAGACTCCTTTACTTATGAAATTTGTTTAACGAATTGTCCCAATATTTGTGATAATGCGAAGGTGACTTTAGTGATAGATAATAATTGTATAGACCAACTCAAAAAGAATATTCCTTCGGCTTTTTCTCCTCTGAGCTTTGAAGTAGATAATAAAATATTTGATCCTAGAGCAGCATTTTCAGGATGTATAGATTCGAATGATGATAATTTTGAGTTAATCATTTTTAACCGTTGGGGAGAAACCGTTTTTCATCCAATAATTTATGAAGCATGGGATGGCAGTAGTGCAAATAATTCAACGGATATTATGCCAAGAGCGACTTATTATTATCACTTAAAAATCCGCCAACCAGCCCCTTTGAAAAATAAAATACTTAGAGGACCAATTAATCTCTTATACTAGATAAACGTTACTACTCGGCTAGAGGCAAAAGGCGAAGGGCAAAAGGTAACGATTGAACAAAATTGGGAACGATAGTCGCTCAAATTATCCATCGTTAACCGTTTCCTGTGAGTTTAAACCCTTCGCCCTTTGCTTTAACCCTTTGCCGAGTAGGAATTTTTTTCATAAGATTGGGTACCATAGCCAAGCTAGCTCCACTAATTAGTAAAAGCACCATATTTACTAATTTTAAAAACAAGCTATCATGAAAAAGATAACATTCAATTTAATTTTTGCCTTTATTTCTTTTTGTTTTACTACTGTCTTAAGTGCGAATACAAATCCAACTCCCGTTTTAGTGAAAGCAGGAACGATTGTTTCTTTACGATTAAATGAAGAGGTACAAATTGAAGAAGTACAAGTTGGGAATACTTTAGATTTTTTGGTTCGTAGTAATGTGACCGTTAATGGGAAAGTGGTTATTGCAACAGGAACGATTGCCGAAGGTTGGGTGAAAAAAGTATGGACGTCTTGCGAAGGGAGATGCACAAAAATTACTATTACCGTAGAAAATGTACAAACGGTTGACGGTCAAAGAATATATTTAAGAAGTATTCCGCATACGGTTCAAGTAAATTGCTGCGATGATTATGCGTCATCTCGCCCAGCAGTTATTCCTTTAGGAACAAATCTAAGTGCCCGAGTATTAAATAATGTAACCGTAAGTGGCAGAAATATTTAAAACAACTTTTGTTGATTTGGCAATGACTTTTATTAAGTGGAGGATTTGTGAAAATAATATTTTATTTATACTATTTTCACCATCTTCCCCCACATAAACATACTCTCGCCATCTAGTTCTCGAATTTTAATGGATACTCGTTTTCCCTCTTGCTCCATACTTTTAGGCAAATTAACAGGCAACCATTGCTCCCCATTCAAGCCTTCAATCCCCCAGAATCCAGTTCCAATATTTTTGTAAACGACAATGCCAGTAATAGTTTTAGTCTTTCCCATTTTGAAAATTGAAAACCCGCCAGCCTGACGACTAGTCGGGCAGGTTATAAATTGAAAATTACAACGTCTTTGCTTCGTTCCAGAGCGCATCCATCTCCTCTAAAGACATTTCTTCCATGCTTTTAGGCGCATTTGCTTCAATGTATTCAAAGCGTTTTTTAAATTTCTGATTAATGCGTTCCAAAGCTGTTTCTGGGTCAATATTCTGAAAGCGAGCATAATTAATCATCGAAAATAGGATGTCGCCAAATTCTTCTTCTTTTCTAGCTTGGCTTTCTTGATTAACTAGCGTTTCTTTAAATTCTGCTATTTCTTCTTCCACTTTTTCCCAGACTTGCTCGGCATTGTCCCATTCAAAACCAACTTGGGCGGTTTTTTCTTGCATTCGATAAGCCTTGACCATCGCAGGTAAGGATTTAGGGACACCGCCTAAAACTGATTTTTTACCTTCCTGTAATTTTAGTTGCTCCCAATTCTTTTTGACGGTCTCTTCGTCATCTGCCACTACATCACCATAAATATGTGGGTGGCGATTAATTAATTTTTCGCAGACTTCATTCATGGCATCGGCAATATTAAAAGCGTTCTTTTCTTCCGCTATTTTAGCGTAGAAAACCATGTGGAGCATTAAGTCGCCTAATTCTTCTTTGATGCCTTTGGTGTCTTTGTCTAGAATGGCATCAGCTAATTCATAAGTTTCTTCGATGGTTAGATTTCTTAGACTTTCAAAAGTTTGTTTTCTATCCCACGGACATTTTTCTCTTAACTCATCCATAATGGTTAATAGGCGTTCAAAAGCGGCTAATTTATCTTGCATTTTATTATTTTTAGTCGAGCTAGGAGGATGGACAACGGATTGAAACAGATTGAACGGGGCGGAACGGATTTTAAAATATTCGGCAAAAGAGATAAAATTATTTTAATTAGGTTTCTGTAAATTGATTGTCTCAGGTAAACAATTTACAGAAATCTTTACCATATCTCCTTAAGAAAATCTGTTCTTATCCGTTCAATCCGCTGTCATCCGTTGTCCATCCTCCTAGCTATTTAAATAAGTAGGGTAGTGGCAAATCCTACCTCAAGTTCGTATCTTTGCAATGCGAATACAAATTTAAACGATTTAAAGGCTAAAGCGTTCTATTAACGAACATTTACTTTCCTATTTCTAAAAATAACGATTATGGAATTCTTATATATTTTTGGTATTATCTTTATTGTTTTTGGTTTGTCTTTTATGATGATTAACATTCGTAAGATTGTTACAGGGCAAGAATTTAGAGGGACTTGTGCAACGAATAATCCAATGGTGAAAAATAACTTTGGCGATTGTACAGTTTGTGGGAAGAAAGCAGATGAGGTTTGTAAAATGCCCGAAGTAGGAAAAGCTTAAGGGAATGATGAATGATGAATTCGTTAATTATCTAATATTTTAAATCTATAATAAAGATAATTAGGAAAAAAGTCGTATATGGCGACACATTTGATTTTTTCGCAAATCACAAGAAAAATTGCTTTATGTATCCCATACGAAAAAATTCCTAATAATCTTTAATGACTGAAGAAGAGCAAAAACGACTAAAAAAAATAGCTTTGTGGGCATCTCTTTTTGCTGCTGTAGGAGGACTTTTATACACAGTAGGTAAAGATACTGGCGAATCTATATTTTATTGGTTCAATTAATAGAGATACTTACCAAAAAGCTACGACTCGCTCAACTAGCCAAAAACTGGCGATAATACCCATACCATAGGGTAGCACCTTCCATGACCATTTGGGCGATGGACCATTTATTTTTTTCAAAACCATCCATAATAAACCAACTATTCCAATAAAAATTAATTGTCCTAATTCCACGCCAATATTAAAGGTCAATAAAGCCAAAGGCACTTCTTTTTGAGGAAATCCTATTTCACTCAATGCACCTGCAAATCCAAAACCGTGTAGTAAACCAAAAGTGAAAGCCACTATCCAAGGATATTTGGCGGTTAAACTCTCCTTTCCTTCCTTTACGGAAATATATTCTTTTGCTAAAAAGACGATACTTAAAGCAATGACGGCTTCGACGGGTGCTTGTGGCACTCTAATTAAATCAAATGTTGCAGCGCCTAAAGTAATGCTATGCGCCACCGTAAAAGCGGTAATCGTCTGAATAAGTGGCTTAATTCCTTTCACCAATAATAGTAAACCCAGCACAAATAACAAATGGTCAATGCCAATCAAAATATGTTCAATGCCTAATAAAATATAGAGCTGAATGACTTCCCATTTATTGGGTTCTTTAGGGATAATAGCTTCTGCTTTATCTGGCTGTAATAATAGGGTATAGGAACTTTCGTCTATTAAATTAACCTGTACTAAAACATCAACTAATGTTAAATCTAATCCTTTGATGCTAATTGTTTGCCCGTTTAATTCTGTTTGATAATTTCCTTTATACCTGCGGATATAGGAATCGGGTAAGAACTCGTCGTCTATTTGTTCTAAGGTGAAATTGTCTGGTAAAATTGGGTCTATTTTAGGGGCTTTGTTACCTAATAAAGGTATTTTCCAGAGGACTTCATAAGTTGTCTCGGTTGTTTGTTTGATTTCTAGATAAGCTGGGCGTATTTCGTGGGCGAAGGTTAAGAGTGGTAATAAAAAGAAGAAGAAGGATAATGCTATAGTGACGAGGCTACATCCCTTTGAAAAGCGCTTTAGCGCTGCCACCGTCTGTAGCTTCGGAATCACTAGCATATCTTTAAAGGGGCGTAGCCTCGACCTGGTATAACAGACGGGGTCGGAGCGATGCTCCTTAAAAAAGGAAGAATGCAACTTTGAACCTACAGACAGGGTCGGGGCGATGCCCCTTAGTAATTCATAAATTAAAGCACCAATAAATTTGCGAATCCGATGTTTTAAGTCTCCAGACTTGAAACGAATATCTGGTCGTCTCCAGACGACCGATGCTCCTTGTTTACAGCCGTCTGGAGACGACGAGATAGGTATTCCAAGTCTGGAGACTTGGAATATCGGTAATTTGGAAGTATTAACTATTTTTTGAACCAGCCAAATAAATTTGGCGGTTCCGTTAGCCATCAAGCCATCAAACAATTTAACCATCATTCTTCCCTCCATTTTTCAAGGTCATATTCTACCTCGTATTTTTTTAATAAATTGGTATATAATTGCTCATTATACAGTTGTTGTTGACTAATTTTCCAATCGGAGATGACTTTATCTTTGACTTGCGTAAATGGCAAAACAGATTTGTCTTGAATAGCCGTAATATTCACTAAATGAATGCCGTATCCAGAACGGATAGGTGTAGTCCATCCAATCTTGTTATTAGCAAAAATAGCTTTCGCAAAATCTTGCCCGAATAACTGTCGCACATCATTATAATCTCGTTCTGCAAAGTAATTTTGTAGATGAAAATTATCGCCTAATTTTTTAAAATCAATGGTTATTCCTTGATTCTTTTTTAATTGGGTTAAAACAGTTTGCGCATCTTCTAAAGGCGTTTTTCTTTTATCAGGACTAAAGTAAATTTGAGAAAAAGACAACTTAGTAGGTTCTTGATAAAAATCGGAGTTTTCTTGATAAAAATCGTTCAAGGCTACTTCGCTAGGTTGCTGACTATCGGCCAAATCTTTTACCAAAAATTCATACTTCTGCTTCAAACGACGTCGAATGATTTCATCATTATGGTCGAGCTGCATCCGCAAAGCTTCTCTATAAAAAACTTCCGCTTTTACCTCTTCTTTTAATAGGCTTTTTAAAGTCGCACTATCAGGGGGAGCATTCCAATTTTGTTGATAAGCTTTTATTAATCTTGTTACATCACTTTCCTCAATCCGAATGACATTATTATCTAGTTGTTCCGCACTCGGATTGAGGAAACTATATAAAAAGAATAAGCCTCCGCCAATTAATAGAAAATGAATAAGTGGTTCTTTTAATAGTTTTTGCATTAACTTTTCTTTTTGAGAAGTCAGAAGTCAGATCGTTTATTGCATAAACTTTCAGAAGTCAGACTTACCTAATCTGACATCTGAAAGTTATCGAAGATAACGGTCTGACTTCTGACAGAAAATTTTAATTTTCGGTCTCGCTTCTCTAACCTCCTTCTGGTGTGTACCAAATAGGCGAACTCCAAGCCCGTTCTTGTATCGTTGCGGCTACGTCTCCTGGTGGCGTTCTACCTAAAGCATGCGCATCAAAAGTACTCCATCTTGGCGTTGGAATTTCTAAGACTCTCAGGTAATAAAAAGCAGATTGAGTAGCGTCAAATTCTGGGTCTACCCAAATCGTTTTAAATTCAACGACACCAATAGTATTGGTATAAGTCACATTTGCTATATCAACGGTATTACCAATAGCTGGTAATTTTCCATCTGTACCGATTTTTCTATCTCCTGCCCAAGCGACCTCAAATATTTTTTCAACCGCATTGCCATCCCCATCTAAATAACCTTTGACGACTTGCACTCTATCCAGATTCGCCCCTTCTGCATCTTTGATGGCATGGATTAAAAAAGAAGGCGTACTATTTAATGGTCGAGGACCAGTCGTTAAATCACTTCCCATCGTTACGCCATTGGCATAAGCATCGGTTAACCAATCTTCGCCATCCATAGCTGTATTATTGAAGTGATAACCACCAAAAAATCGTACTTTTATTCGAGGCCCAGAAGTTGCAAAAGTTTCCTTTCGTTGCAACGCATCATAAATAGCATCTCTAGTATTTTCTTTTGCCCAAACACCTGCTAAACCTGCCGCAGAAAAGTATTTCACTCGAATAAATGCTTCCTCCATGCCGATTCTAATTTCAGGGGTAGCATCTCGATTACCCAACTTACCAAAATGATTATTTTCTTCTATAGAACTTCCTGAATTATGTCCATCAGAACTACCAATGAGCCCAAATTTAAAAGGGTTTGTGCCTAACTTTTTTTCAAGCGCTAAGCCATTTTTCAATGCTTGTCGCACATAACTACCATTTGGTTTACTTGGTGGTGGAATACCATTAGAAAATGTATAACCATAGATCTCAAAATCAGCAAATTCATCATTAGGTGCTAAAGCGGGATGTGACATAGATTGCCCTTTGATTTGTACCACTTCATTAATTGGTTCGTTTCTCGCTCGATTCTTCGCATAATCAGGCGTCAATTCCTTACCGCTCATCGTCTTTAAACTATACATCAAACCATCACTCATATTCGCATTATGAGGAATCGCCATTACATCAATTCCTTTCGTTCGTTCCTTATCCATCCAAGCCCATAAATCTTCGGGGTCTTGGGAGTTAAAAGAAGAAAAAGGCGTTTCCGAAACCGTTTCATTTCTATAAATAACATTTCGATGCATATTTCTAGCATAGGTCGGTTCATGATTTATTTCTGGTGGAGAAGAAGTCCATTCATAAGCGGGGAAAGTCGTAAAATTCCCTGGTTGATTATAATCATTGGCAATTTTAACCAATCGTTGCCAAGTATTTTTATTAATCTCTTTTTTAGTTAATTCCGCTATGGGCGTATTTCTTGACATCGACAGCCCCACTTCTGCAAAAGCGGCTAAAGAAGTCGCTCTATCTTCACTTAAAATTTGTTTGGCAATATCCAATTTAGCTAGTGGACTATTGGGTTCTAACATCTGTTTCATCACGCCCATATATTCTGCATGGTCGGTTACCGCCATAAAATCCAAAGGCCTGCCCAATTGAATTTTTTTACCAGAAAGATGGTCTATCTTTTTGCCCATGCCAAAATCGTAGGCATCTTCAGGCGTCGTTCGTACATTATAGATAAAAGCATCAAAAGACCAACTGGTGTGAACATGTAAATCTCCAAAATAGGCATTATTGGTTTCGCTGTAGTCAGCGGTTCGTTCGGTAGTAGATTTGGTTGCCGCTTTAGGGGAAGTTGTCTCTGCCGTAGTCGTTTTTTCTTCACTACAGGCAAGGAACAACGATAAGCAAATGAAGTAGGAAAATAGTTGAATAGTTAGTTTTTGCATCGTTTTGTGTTGAATCAAGAATTATTGCGAAGGTAGGGAATAATTTCATCAAATTAAGTACAGCTTTAAGCACTTTATGGTAAATACTAAGCTATGCTCGTCAAAAACTTTGTGAGCTATGTGTACTATGTGGTAAAAAAGAGATTAGCTTATCGTGTTTAACTCAATAAAAACCGCACATCATCCTTAGAAAAAGACATCCCACTTTTCCCTTCAATAATATCTTCAGCAAGTTTAGATTTACGTTCTTGCAACTTCAAAATCTTCTCTTCAATACTGTCTTTGGTAATAAATTTAATCGCAAAAACACGTTTGGTTTGTCCAATTCGATGCGCTCTAGCAATCGCTTGTCGTTCAATCGAAGGATTCCACCAAGGATCGAGAATAAAGACATAATCGGCAGCTGTTAAATTTAGTCCTGTACCACCTGCTTTGATGGAAATTAAGAAGGATTGAATAGCTGCGTTATTTTCAAACTGGTCAATCTGTTGCTTTCGAACTTTCTGTGTTAATTCCCCTGTTAAGCGAGAAAAACCTTGTTTATTTTGCTCAAAATGGCTTTTAAATAAATCTAAATGTTTGACAAAAGAAGAGAATAATAAGGTCTTATGTCCACCTTTTTGAATGACTGTTAAATGTTCGAGGACATCTTGAAATTTCCCTGATTCGCTTTGATAACTAGGTTGTGCTAAAACAGGGTGGTTGGCTAATTGGCGCAATTTTGTCAAGGAACTCAATACTTTAAATTGATATTTACCATCTTCCCCGTCAAAGTTATCTAAGAGGAAATTTCGAGCCGCCGATTTCTCTTTTTCGTAGCGTTTTTTCTGTTCGGGTGTCATCGTGCTATAAAACACTTTGGTTGTCAATTCTGGCAAATCTTTAGCAACCGATTCCTTGGTTCGACGCAATAGATAAGGTTGAATCATTTTTTGCAATAACTCTTTTTTATCCTCGTCTTGTAGTTTCTCAATGGGCTTAATAAATTCTTCTTTAAAAAAACGAAAACCGCCTAATAAATCGGAGTTAATAAACTCCATTTGCGACCAAAGGTCAGACAAGGAATTCTCAATCGGCGTACCGCTCAAAGAGATTTTATGATTGCCTTGCAATTGATTGGTTGCCTTAAAAATCTTAGAATCTTTATTTTTAATTTGCTGACTTTCATCTAAAACAATGTATTCAAATTCGATGGTTTTTAATAAATCAATATCTCGCAAGGCCGTTTGATAAGTCGTTAAAATTACATCAAAACTACGCACCAATTTTTCGGATTTATGCCGCTTTGGTCCAATGTGTTTATAAACCATTAAACTAGGGGCAAACTTCTTGATTTCTCGTTCCCAGTTAAAAACTAAGGAGGCAGGTAGGAGAATGATGGAAGTTAGCGGTTGATAAATATCGTTGGGATAGTTGGCTGTTTGAAATAAGTCAAGTTGCAATTCGGTATCGTTTTTCTTTGTTGCCTTGTTATCTTGTTGCCTTGTTACCTTTTGTTCTTTAGCGTATAGTAAAACGGCTATGGTTTGCAATGTTTTTCCCAATCCCATATCATCCGCTAAACAAGCTCCTAAGTCATTTTGGTAATGTCCAACCATCCATTTCACACCATCTAATTGATAAGGACGCAAGGTCGCTTTTAAATCTTTAGAAGGGTGATAATCAATCTCTGTAAAATCTTTTTCTAAAGCGTCACCTACATCAATACCCAATTCTTCTAATAAAGTATACTGGCTTTTTGCCAATTTTAGTTGATCGCCTTTCAGATTAGCAAATCGCAATAAACCTTTAAATCGAGTAAACCATTCATCAGGAATCAGAAAATACTTTCCATTGGGTAATGGATAAAATTTATCGCCTTTTTTAATGTATAGTGCTATTTTTTTAAAGGCAATTTTAAAATCTCCTACTTCTACGACACCACGAATATCAAACCAATCGTTTACTTGTTCGGTATTGTCAAAACTAATTTTTGGTACGGCTAACACTAAAACCTTGCCTTCTAAAGTTGGCGTAATGACTTTAAAACCAGCCTTTTCTAATTTACCTTCATTTTCTGCTAACCAGTTAAATAATGACGGAACTTTTACGACATCCTTTTGAGTAAAATAGCTCCCTGCTTCGTTGGTTAAATCAAAGGATTGTAGTTTTTCTATCCACATTTTTTCTTTCTCCGCATCTCGATTAACTCTAGTAATAATAACTTCGTCTTTGTCAAACTTTAAGCCTGACCGCCGTTTACTGCTATCTTTCCAACCAAAGGTCACCCCTGGATAAACAAAATCTATTTTTAAACCATACGTCTTGGTAAAAATATCGTCGATTAATTCTATTTGGCAGTACTGTAATTTATTATCATCAATCACCTTAAATCCGACCGTTGTCATTTCTACTTCGGATGCAATTTTTACAATAAAGTTTTCAAAATAAGTTTTAATAAAATCAGCCCGAATGACAACTATTTCCTTTGTCTGAAAAGGTCTTAACATTAAACCTTTGATGTGAGGGACTTTATAGAGCTGGTAATCGACAAACACCCAAGCAGGCATATTGGTAATTGGAATCACTTGTTTGTCTTGGACTTGCCATTGACCATCTTTGTTGGATAATTGTAAATTATATAAAACCTTCTGATCCGTTTTAACAAAAGATAGATGTGGTTTTAATTCATCTTTAGCGATGTGCACCTGCATATCTTGTATCAAGACTTTTTTCTCAATATCCCAAGTTAATACTAAGTCATTTTCGACAATCAAACTCAATAAACTATCTAATTCTCGGTAAATATAACCTTCAATAGATTTCTTGACCGTTCGGTCTTCCTGCATCAACTCCAATAGCGGTTTGAGTTTTCTTTTTTTAGGATTAAATTTTATTGTGAGGTTTGGTAAAGTCAACCGTTCAATAATTGCCAATGCTCGCTGAATGGTTGGCGTTAATTCAATTCGGTAATCTTTAAAACTATGTTCACTAACTTTCTTTTGGATATATTTGAGTACATCGTTTTTGTCCATGCTTGCCACAAAAGCAGTCGGTAAATACAGTCCTTTGGTGTACTCTTTTAGGTTGTAAATGATGGTGTAATTGCTGTATTGTGGATGAGCCATTCTTGATTGTGTCTTTCCAAATAGTAATAAATTGGAAATATAGGGTAAATCGGATTAAGATTAAAGGGATGGACAAAATTAGGTGAGATGTATTGTTTATGAAATTACCATTAAGCAAACACCTCTCGTATCTATTTTTAGAAAGATTAAATGAACAGATAGCCCATATTCTTATACTTATCTAATTTTTAGTTGTATTTGTATTTGTATTTATTTATTATTGGATTGATTGAAAAATTATAATTTTAGACCTTGAAAGGTATAAGCATGAACTCATTTATACCTTATTTTGACTATTCCGAATAAAAACTAAAACCACTAATTATGAAAATGAAAACTTGTAAGTATTGTCAAGAATCTATTTCTGAAGCGGCAACAAAATGCCCAAAATGCCAATCCTTTCAAAGTAAATACCGAAATCCGAATTTTGTAAGTTTACTTTTTTTGCTATTAATACCAGTTTTCTTAATCCCTTTTTTCCTAATGCGTCCAAGTGATAAAAAAAATTATATGGATTACAAAGATGAAATTGCGTTAACTGTCATTCGGAAAGATACCCTGAAGCAAGTGGATTGTAAGGGCTGTGATTTATTGAATATTTTAGTGGAAGTCGATAATCAAACGACAATCGAGTGGGAACAGGCAGAATATGAAGTTGAATTTAAGACGTCGGAAGGCACCTTGTTGAATATTGAGAAACGAAGTGATTTTCAGTTAAAACTATATCCAAATTCCAAAGCTAAATCTGCTCTAAAAATTCCAGTATATCAAGAATATAGCAATTCCGTTATAAATGTAAACTTAGTAAGCTTAAGAGAAAAATGGTATTGACTTAATGAAGATAACGCCATTTATGAGCGTTATCCTTATCAAATTAGGTGGGAATTAAGAAATTAAAATTTACCTCAACTCCACCTCCATCCGAACAGGCTGATGATCTGAATAATCAAATCCTAAATCATATCCCTGTACCGTTTTGACGGTCAAATTAGGCGAAATTAAGAAAAAATCGATCAAGGTAACAAAAGATTGACCTGCAACATAAGGGGAGGAAGTTTTTCGATTGGTGGGTATTTGTGGGTCATACACCCATTGCCAATCGCCTGGTAAATAATCTTTGGCGATATTAGTTTGGGAATAACCGTCTGCATCACCAGGCATAAAAGCATCAAATTTAAAATCAGGTGGGCATTGATTCCAATCGCCTCCAACAATAACATAATTGCCTTTTTTATATTCTTTTTGCACTTTCTTTTGCAAATATTTCATCTGTTGTTTTTTCAAAAAGCCACCAGAATCATAAGCCGAATTATGTAGATTAAAAACTACTAATTCTTTTCCATTTTTTACCACATAGCGATGGACTGCCAAACAACGGTCTAATTGAAAAATACGCGTCGGCCATTCAAATGTACCCGGTAATTGAAAACGAGTAGATGCTTTTGGCTGAAAACGACTTAAGGTCCCTAATCCAGAATTCACTTTTCCATAGACTTGCCAAGGTTCAAAAATAGGTATCGGCACTCTATCCACTACATAGTTGGGAGCAAAAAAACTAGCATAATTCGGTCGCTGTTTTTCGTAACCTTCCAACTGATTATTAAAATAACTCCTTTTCGATTCTACATCTACTTCTTGTAATAAATAAAAATCCGCAGGCGTTTTTGCAATGAAATCATTAGCGCCTTGGATATTTTTATTGATCCATTCTTCTTTGCCCCTAACCATTTTATCTCCTGCACTAAAAAAGCCACCATCGTCATAAAAAAAGTCTGACTCCTTGCCTAGTCCACCATAGCCTATATTCCAGATGAGGAAAGATAAGGTGCTGTCTTCAATTACTTTTAAGGGCGCTTCTTTGCGGGCTTCCAAAGCAATTTTTTCTACTGGCTGATAGTCGTAATACGTGCCTGAACCTGCTACCCATATAATGTAGACAAAGAAAAGTAGGATGAAGGCTAACGTAAATTTGGTGGTGGTTAGGAGTAGTTTTTTCATGGTTATTACTGTAGTGCCAAGCTCCTGCTTGGCGACATTAAATGTTAATTGATACCAAGCAGGAGCTTGGCACTACAGAAACTATTAAAACCCCAGCATATCTGACATTCCAAAGATCCCTTTTTTCCCAATAATCCATTCAGCCGCTTGAATAGCGCCGCCTGCAAATCCTGCTCTAGAATGTGCCGTATGGCTGATTTCAATATCGTCAATCGCAGATTTATAATTAATCGTATGCGTGCCAGGTACTTTCTCAATTCTTTTAGAAATAATTGGCACTTTACTTTTAGCTTTAGAAGCTTTATTGACCCAAGTTTTTTTGCTACTCATATTTTCAATAATCCCTTCTGCTAAAGTAATGGACGTACCACTTGGCGCATCTAATTTCTGGGTATGATGAATTTCTTCCGTTTCTAAATCATATTGCGGTTGTTCATTCATCATTTTCGCTAAAAATTTATTTAAAGCAAAAAAGATATTGACCCCTACACTATAATTAGAGGCATAGAAAAAAGCACTACCTTTTTCAATACAAAGTGCATCAACTTCCGCTTTATGTTCTAACCAACCCGTTGTACCGCAAACTACAGGAACCCCTGCTTCAATACATTTTTTAATGTTATTGGCTGCGCCTTCTGGTCTAGTAAACTCTATTGCTACATCGGCTTTTTTAATATTTTTCACCGTAAATTCATGGAAATTATCTACATCAAATTTTAAGACTACTTGATGCCCTTGCTCAGTAGCCATTTTTTCAATGGTTTTGCCCATTTTACCGTAGCCTATTAATGCTATCTTCACTTTTATATAATTTTAAATGCTGCTTAAAAGCTGCAAAATTAATCACTTTTTAAGGACTTCACTCAGAAGTAGACAGAAAGATTGATATTAAGCCAAAAACAATTATTTTCTCTGCAATAATTTAGTATAATTGTCGCATGGAAATTATAGGCGAAAAAATCATCATTAAAGCTAGGGATGAATATTCATTAGCCGCCACCCATTGGCAAAACCAACATCCAAAAGGGATCGTAGCTATTAATGCAGGCACTTGTGTTGACCAGCAATTTTATTTCAGATTTGCCCATTGGTTAGCCCAACAAAATTATAATGTACTCACCTATGATTATCGAGGAGTAGGGGAGTCTGCCCCTGCTAATCTCAAAGGATTTAAAGCATCTATTGTCGATTGGGGACAATTAGATATTCCTGGAATTATTGATTGGATGGGCGCCAAATATCCCAATCAACAAAAATATATGATTGGTCATAGTATGGGCGGTCAAGTTATTGGTTTAGCGGATAATATTAATCAAATAGACAAAGTGATTGCCTTTGTTCCATCTTATGGTAATTGGCAAAATAATGCTCCCAAAGGTAGGTGGAAAATGGGGCTTCGTTGGGCAACTGTATTTCCTTTAGCAGTTTTGCGAAATGGTTATTTTCCAGCAAGTAAAATGGGCATGGGCAATGATTGGCCAAAAGGCGTGACTTGGGATTGGTGGTCTTGGGGTATTCGTCGATTACCTCATGCAAAAATTATGGATAATCGAGGTATCAAACATTATTATCCCGAAGTTAAAGTACCCATTAAAGCTTATTTTACCATTGATGATTTGATTGCCACGGAGCGTTGTATTCCACATTATAAAATTGATTTTGCTAATACGGATTTGGAAGTGGTGATGTTGAAACCTGCTGATTATGGAGTGGAGAAGATTGCGCATATGGGCATGTTTTCGCCTAAGAGTATTCGGGTATGGGTAGCAATTTTAGAGGAATTAACGAATACTTCTAAAAAATAAAGCTCCCATTCCTCATACATTATAATAAGGATTTTTTAATGCGTCATCAATGAATGCTAATGAGTGGTTGTTGTGCTATTTTTTTCTCATTTGTACATTAATTTTAGTTGAAATGATTTTTTTTTCAAAAAAACAAACCATTCTCAAAACTTTTTTTAAATAAACTTGTATTTGTGATAGTAATGCTATTATTTTTGTGAGCAATTAATTTATTCCGTTATTTAATAGGTAAAAGTATCAACACTAACACAGTAATAAACTAGATAATAACTACAGTATACCAAACTGTAGTATTTTTTTGTGCAAATGTAATAGTAAAGCTATCTTTAGATAAAGTAAGTTGAATTTTAAATTACATATAACTATCTTTTCAAGAATCAATAATTAATATAAAAAATTACTCTGTTATGAATGAATTAAAAAATGTAAAACCAGGAATGTTTGCTAATTTGAAAGATGACTTGCCAGCCAGTTTGGTCGTCTTTTTAGTAGCAATGCCATTATGTTTAGGAATTGCTCTGGCATCAGGTGCGCCACTTTTTTCAGGAATTATCGCAGGGATTGTTGGAGGTATCGTTGTGGGAGCAATTAGTGGATCGCAATTAGGCGTAAGTGGTCCAGCAGCGGGATTAGCAGTTATCGTTTTAACTGCCATTCAAGAATTAGGTGCTTACGAAATCTTCTTGATGGCAGTTGTCATTGGAGGGATCATCCAATTGGCTTTAGGTTTTGCAAAAGCAGGTATCATTGGCTATTACTTTCCTTCTTCTGTAATTAAAGGGATGTTAGCAGGTATTGGAATTATTATTATTTTGAAGCAAATTCCTCATGCTGTTGGTTATGACATGGATTACGAAGGCAGTTTAGCTTTTAATCAACCAGATGGACATAATACTTTCTCGGAATTGTTTTATATGTTCCAAGCAATTAGCCCAGGAGCAGTTTTCATTACTTTAGTTTCTATGGCCATCCTAATTTTATGGGAGCAGCCATTTATGAAAGCTAAGTCTTTTGCGAAAGCTATACAGGGACCATTAGTGGCCGTTATCGGTGCAATTATTTTGGGCTTGATTCTTCAAACTACCCCTTATGCTTTGAAGGCAGAGCAAATGGTAAGCATTCCTGTAGCTGATTCTCTTTCAGGATTTTTTAGCCAATTTACTTTCCCAGATTTTAATCAGATAACTAATCCTGCGGTCTATATCACAGGAATTACAATAGCTGTAGTAGCTAGTTTGGAAACACTTTTATGTTTGGAAGCTACGGATAAATTAGATCCTTACAAAAGAGTTAGTCCAGCGAATTTAGAATTAAAAGCACAAGGAATTGGAAATATTGTTTCTGGTATGATCGGTGGTTTACCGATCACACAAGTAATTGTGCGAAGTTCTACGAATATTCAGTCTGGTGGTAAGACCAAATTATCTGCCATTGCACATGGTTTCTTGTTGATCTTAAGCGCGATGTTGATTCCAAATATTTTGAATTTAATTCCTTTAGCAAGTTTAGCAGCTATTCTATTCTTAGTTGGGTACAAATTAGCAAAGCCAGTTCTTTTTAAAGAAATGTATGCAGCTGGAAAAGAGTATTTTATTCCATTTATGGTAACCATTTTAGGAATTGTTTTCACCGATTTATTAATGGGTATTGGCTTAGGAATGGTTGTCGCTATTTTCTACGTATTATACAAGAATTACCAGAAGCCTTATTTATTGGATGTAACAGAAACACCTGAAGGTAATATTATTCGTCTAGAGTTGTCAGAAGATGTGACATTCTTGAATAAAGCAAATATCCTAAAGACCTTAAATCAAATGCCAAATAAAACAAAGGTGATTATTGATGCAAGTCGTTGTGTAGAGATTGAACATGATGTCAATGAAATTATCGAGGACTTTATCGAAGGAGCAAAGTATAGAGATATTGATGTAGAGGTAATTAATAGAAAACAGAAAGGACTGCAAGAAAATCCTGTTAAGATTTTTGAGCGAACACTTGCTATGAAGGAAAAGAAAAACGGGAAGATGAACCCTCAGATGGTTTAACAGAATAATTAATATAACTCACGATAAAAAAAGGGAGGTTGAAAGCTGTAAAATAGTATTGCAGAGATTAACCTCCCTAATTTTAGATTAATCCAGAAACGCATAAAGAACCAAATCTTTTTTATGAGTGTGAGCGGCAATCGAAATTGTTTGCCGCTCTATCTTTGAAGAGGTAAATTTTTGGAGAATAGTTTTTTTATGCTTTGAATTATAGTAATGCTAACTTTTCTTTTAACTTTGGAGTTATTTAAGAAAATAAATATTGCTATTATGGCTGTTTCTGTTCAGATTAAGGTGAATGCTAATCTCTACCTTAGAGATCCTCAAGAGACAAGATTGGGCAAGAAAATTATTCAAGAAGGAATTATCTTGATTGATAAAATAGGGATTGAGAGCTTTACTTTTAAAAAACTAGCGATAGCAATGAGTTCTACGGAAGCCTCTATTTATCGTTATTTTGAAAATAAGCATGCGCTTTTAGTTTATTTGGTTTCTTGGTACTGGGAGTGGGTACGGTTTAGAATTGATTTTAATTCGATGAATGTTTTAGACCCTAGAAGAAAACTAAAAATAACAATAAAAACAATTATTGACACTATTCGATTAGCGACGCCCGCTGAATACATTGACCGAGATTTGTTGCATAATATTGTCGTAAAAGAAGGTATCAAAGCTTATCATATCAGTAATGTTGATAAAGAAAATGAAATGGGGTTCTTTAGACCCTATAAAGCACTAGGTCAGAAGATTGCAGATATTATTTTGACGGTAAATCCAGATTTTCCTTACCCAATTACTTTAGCTAGTAACTTGCTCGAAATGTCTAATAATCAAATGTATTTTGCTCAACATTTGCCTAAATTAACGGATTTGAAAATGGAGGATGGGGATACGAAAGAGATAGAAGCACTCTTGGAGTTTTTTGTTTTTAAATTGATTGAATAACGATAAGTCAATGTAAAGAATAAATAGATTATTGATTATGAAAAAATAATTGAAAGGGATCGGTAGTTTATACACTTTTATATACGAAATTTAAATTTGGAAATTTTCTACAAATAGCTACGGAACTAAACTTCCTATAGACACTTCGTAACGAGCAAAATATTTACCTCCTAAATAAATGATTAAGTTATTCTTTACTCATTACTAAGTGCGATAAAATAAACATAAACTAGAATTATTGATTCATTTACTATCCAAGGCGGTCAAATAGCTTTGGTTGGCTAGGCAAAAATTAAGAAGACCGCTTTGGATTTTTTGCGCGTTACTTAGGAATGTAAATTTATTATTGAACTATTCCTTAGCCTTATTTTTTATCTTTTGTGAAAAAATGGAGCTATTAATTTTTAGGCTTCTTTTTCTTCTTTTTGCTAGCTTTTGCTAGAGGATTAAAATCAATACACAATTGTAACCAATAGCTTAAATCTTCTTCGTCATCAAAGCCATCAGGTGTAATAAAAACGTAGCCTTTCATCGGGCGACCTGTAAAATCCATTGGATGACAGTCCGTTCTCTCCATTGCTGCTTCAGAAGCGGATGCGCCTATCCGAGCCATCAACAAATCTGTTTCTTTCTTTTTGTCATAATGAATCCCACAGCACATTTTGCCATCGATCATAAAACATAAACCCGCAAACATTTTCTTTTCCGTATAGGCGACCTTTTTTTCTTGAAAAACACGCCGCATACGGTCTGCTATAAATTCGTCGTAAGCCATTTTGGTTGATTATTGATTGATAGTAGATTGTTCTCCCTTTGCCCAAAGCCCTTCGCTCTATCCTAATTCAAATTATTCGCAATATTATATTTCTTTTTTAATAGAAATTGTCGTTCTGCTTCATTTCTAACCAACTGTAAAGCAGTATCAATATGAAGTAAAGCCTTTTTGGTTTTGCCTGTTAATACGAAATATTCTGAATAAGAACCATAGTATAAATAAGCCCTTTGTTCTAAATCTCTAGGATTGATTTGTTGTAATAATTCTAGGGCAGTTTGATAATCGGCTCGCTGCAATTGGACCATTGCCAAATTTAACAAATTGAAGGCAGATGGTTGCAATTCATACAGTTTTTTATACCAATTTAAGATTTTATTCCAATCGGTTGCTGCAAAGTTTTTAGCTTTTAAATGTTCTATTGCAATAGCTGCCTCGTAATGATAGCTGGTGTAAATATCAGTTGCTACTGCTTTATTCATAGCTTCATTTCCCAATTGGACTAGCGGGAAATACCACTTTTTTCGATCTTGATGTTTGAGGTCAATTATTTCATTTTTTTCATTGACCTTACTATCCAGACGAGCGGAATGAAAACACATCAGGGCAAACAAAGCATAAGTGGCAGGTTGTCGAGTATAAGGATTTTTTAAGAGCATTTTGGTTAGCCGAATCGCTTCGCCACATAAATCTTTTCTAATCAAAATTTCTTTTTTGTTGGAATGAAAACCTTCATTAAAAATAAGGTATAATATTTCCAATACTCGACTCAATCGTTCGGGTAAATCTTTTCCTTGTGGAATTTGAAAAGCAATTTGCTGCGTCGCAATCGTTTTTCTTGCTCGACTCAATCTTTTTTTAATGGTTTCTTCTTTTACCAATAGGGCGGAGGCAATCTCTTTAGCACTAAATCCAGATACGGTCTTGAGGGCAAAAGCAATTTGTTCGGTAGGATTTAAAGTAGGGTGACAAGCTGTAAAAATCATACGCAGTTGGCTATCTGCTATTTCATTATCTAAAAACAATTCATTCAGTGCAATAGCAGTTGGTCCACTTTCTATTTTAGGAATTCTTTTTTTGTCGGCACTCAATTTTCGGAAAAGGTCAATGGTTCTATTTTTCGCAGCTTTAGTTAACCATGCCTCAGGGTTTTCAGGTAGTTGATTTCGCCAAGTGACCATGGCTTGTATAAAGGTATCCTGTACGGCATCTTCAATTGTTTCTAAATGCTCCAAACCAAAAATTCTAGTTAAAATGGATACCATTTTACCATACTCATGTCGGAATAAATGATCTAGTACTTTACTCACAGGATAATAGGAATTTATAGGATAAACAAGATGGTAAAGCCAGTAACAAAACAAGATTTGCAAGACCCGACTACTTCATGCGGGCGGGCTGGTTAACAAAAATACCTATTGTTACGCTACTGCAATATTGTCTTGTTTTGAATAAAACATAGCAACAAGGTAATATCGTAACGCTAAATATTCTGTTAATCTTGCATAATCCTGTTATCGGGTAGTTTTTATTGATCAAAAACCATGACTTCTCTAATCTCAACGGTGCCTCCTAAATCATAATCTGGATAACCTTCCGCTATCTTGGCTGCACCATCAGCGTCTTCTGCCATTACAATATAATACCCTCCAACTAATTCTTTTACTTCTGTAGCAGCTAAATCAGTAACAATTCTTTCTGGGCCAGTAATTCGACGGACCTCAGGATGTAAAGCATCGCCACCTTTGACAACGCCATCCGCTTCCATCTTACTATTCCATTCAAACCATTTCCCCATTCGTGCTTGCATTTCTTCAGGAGATAGGCCCATTTCTGCATAATCTTTACCTATAAAAATTAACATAAAATCTTTCATGATTGCTTATTTTAAATGATTAGTAAATTTATTCCTAAAATTAGATATTCACAGACATGACGAATCTGTTTTTGAGGTCGAGGACAAATTTTTTATTTATTTTTAATAAAATTGGAATTTCTTTTATCGGAGAGATGTTTGGAGGAGGTAAGGAGATATTATTTCCTTCTAGAGGTAATTGTTTTTCAACTACTCAGAATGTTTTATCTTTGGGCAAATACTAACCATCAAGCTAATATCACTTCATTTATTTAAAATTAAACGCATGCAACTCAGCGAAATTCATGTTTATCCAATTAAAGGTTTAGGTGGTATTCAATTGACAACAACGGAATTAGCCATTAGAGGGCTAAAACATGATCGTCGATTTATGTTAACGACGCTTGATGGAGTATTTATGACTCAACGGACTGTTCGACAAATGGCTTTATTACAAACAGCAATTAAAGGTGATCAATTAATCGTTTGGCATCGCCACCAACCAGAAAACATCCTAGCCATTCCAGTTACGCCAACCTATTTTACGAAAGAAATTGAGGTAGCTGTTTGGGGCATTTCGGGTTTGGCAGAAGTTATGCCTGCTTCGATTAACCAATGGTTTCAAAACCAATTAAATACGAAGTGTCAATTGGTGTATATGCCAGATACAGCAGAACGAAGAATGAAAGAAAAATATAGCGCAACAAGAGATTTGGTCAGCTTTGCGGATGGTGCACCTATTTTAATCGCAGGACAGGCTGGATTGGATGATTTAAATAGCCGATTGGAAAGCCCTGTCTCAATGAACCGTTTCCGACCTAATTTGGTATTTACTGGTGGCGCTCCTTTTGTGGAAGATCAATGGACAAAGGTTAAAATTGGTAGCCAATCATTTAAAATTACCCATCGCTGTGTCCGTTGCAATGTACCTAATATCAACCAAGAGACGGCTGAAATCATGAAAGAACCAAATCGGACGTTAGCTATTTTTAGACGATTTGATCGAAAAATATTTTTTGGAGTCAATGCGGTTTGGGAAGCAGATTTGGTCGATGGAGTAGAGGAGATTAGTGTTGGAGATAGTGTTGTTTCTGCTTGATGAATTTTATTTAGGGGGTAATTATAAAAAAAGATAATGGAAATTAAGACATTTATTATTAATGCTTTTACAAATAAACCATTCTCCGGAAATCCTGCAGGAGTGTGTTTGATAGATTCAAAAATTGATAAGAAATTAATGCAAGCAATTGCAAGTGAATTGAATTTATCGGAAACGGCGTTTTTACAAAAAAGAACAAGTGATCAAGACTATAGTATTCGTTATTTTACGCCAACGGTAGAAATTGATTTTTGTGGCCATGCTACATTAGCCTCTGCTAAACTTGTATTAGACAAATTAGGTGAAAAAAATGTTGAATTTACAACTCAAAAGGAATTAAACATTTCGGCTAATAGCCAAGGAGAATACATAAAAATGCAATTCCCTCTTTATGAAACTAGTGACTATAAAACTAATAAGCAACTTTTAGACGCATTTGGTGTAGAAAATGCTTTGTCTTTCAAATACTGTAAAGAATTATATATGCTTATAATCGAAGTGAAAGACAAACAAAATCTTTTACAAATCTCACCGGATTTTCAAAAAGCTATTGATAGTTCTAGCGAAATAAAGGAAGTGGTTATAACCACAAAATCAGAAGAGAAAGAATATGATTTTTATTCTCGATGTTTTTGCCCTTGGATTGGAATTAATGAAGATCCTGTAACTGGGGCGTCACATTCTGTTTTGGCAAAATACTGGGGCGATAAACTAAATAAGAAAAAAATGTCTGCATATCAACTTTCTACTAGAGGTGGATTTTTGGAATTAAAAATATTAGATGACGAAAATTTAGAAGTATCTAGCAATGCACAAATTGTATTTGAAGGGGTATTGATTATCTAATCAAAATGTAATATTTAGAGCGTACCTTATGATGGATTTGACCCTTTAAGGGAAGTGATTATAAATTTTAGCCAAATGGCACTAAAAAAATAATGCCTATAAAGAGTATGATTCTAGGGACGTTCATTTATCTTCTGGCCGTAGAAAGATATTTTCCTACGAATTTAGCCCTCTCGCCCTTTGCCTTTAGCTACTTCGCCTATTAATAACGTTAAAATACTATAAAAAAGCCCTGCTTATTTGCCAATGTTTGAATATTCGGATAAATTACTACCTTTGCAGGGTCTATCCCCTTCTACTTTTTATATTCCATTACCGATTTATTGATAAGTTCTATGTAAACATAGGACTAAAAGCTGGATTTCAGCTTTACGCAAAAAAGTACTAATGATTAGTATCATTTTTTTGTTGCTATTAGGCTTGTTGGCCTTAGGTTATTTGTTGTATCGGCAGAAAAAAGAAAATGATTTTTTGACCGAGACTCTTCAAGAATTAAAAGAAATACAAGAGGTTAAAGCAATCAACTCCTATTTAGAAGGTAGAGACCAAGAGCGCGTCAGAATTGCTGAAGATTGGCATGATGGCATTGGAAATACCCTATCCACGCTTAGATTAATTGTAGACACCATCCAACCAAAAGATCCAGAAAGGCACAGCGAAGCACTAACACTACTGGAACACACCCAACGAGAATTTAGACAAATTATTGATAATGAATTAGTTAACGACTTTTCTACTGAAGAGCAGCTGATTCATGTATTGGCGCAATGGAAGCAACAGCTTCAATTCGGAAACATTGTTTTTGTTTTTAAAGTATATGATTTAAAAAAATACAATAAATGTAGAGCTACTTTCAAATCACATCTTTATCGAATAGTTCAAGAATTATTATCGAATGTGATAAAACATGCGCAGGCTTCAGAAATTCAATTAGACATTCGAGAAGCCGAAGCAACATTGTCTTTAAAGATAAAAGATAATGGAATAGGGCTAAAGGAAGCGGTAGATAAAAAAGATTTATTTAGGAGTCTCAAACGTAGAGTAGCCCTTTTGGAGGGGGAAATGGACATTGAAACGGCAAAAAATAAAGGAACTGAAATTTGTCTACGATTGCCTTTTTAGGGAACGTTTATTTCTACCTCGTTCCTAATAAATTTATATTTAAATATATTTATTTTATTTTTTAATAAAGTGTTGATTTAGAGTTACTTTAATTTTGTGTTTTAAACTAAAATACCCTTTTTATAGTAGATTTGGAATGATACTTGTTTTATGAAATTACAGAGAACATAGATTGTAGAAACGAAAGAAAGGAGCGCATTATTTAAGATTGTTTCAATAGCGTTAAATAATGTGCTTTATATCCCTGAACAAAAAATATTTCCATGAACGATGTTATTAGAGTAATTATCGCAGATGACCACATCCTGTTTTTGGACGGTTTGAAACGTGTTTTGGCGGAATCTGACACTTTTAATTTTGATATAGTTGGTACAGCGACCTCTGGATTAGAAGTTATTCGTCTCGTAAAAATGAATAAGCCACATATTGTTTTCCTAGATTTGAATATGCCAGGAAAAGATGGTTTAGCGGTGTTAGAAGAAATTAAAGCTTGGAATAAGGAGATTAAAGTCATTGTGGTGACGATGTACGACAAGGGAAAGATAGTAAAGTCCGCAATTAAGACGGGGTGTAAAGGTTATGTTTTGAAGATGTATGGTAAGCATGAATTATTTGCCGCTGTGGAGTCCGTTTTATCTGGAGAAACTTATATTGGTAAAGGTATTGAATTTAATAGTCAAGGCATACCGAAAAAGGAAGATGTTCGATTTGATGATTCTTTTATTAGAAAACATAAATTAACCAAGAGAGAACTAGAAATCTTACGCTTAATTAGTCAAGCTTTGAGTAATAAACAAATCGGCAAAAAACTATTTATTAGCGACCAAACGGTAAGTGTGCATCGTAAAAATATAATGCGAAAACTAGGCGTAAGTAATACCGCTGGATTGATAAAAGTAGCTTATGATAATAGCCTTATTTGATGGTTGATGCTTGATAAAAATAATTAGAGGATTTGTTGCAAAAGAAATGGACTGCATTTATTGTATCCAAAACCTAGCATCCAGAACCTAACATTTGGTTCATATCCTATTAGAAAAAAGTAGTTATGACGCAAATTAGCATTATAAAAGTGGTTAAATCCAATTTTTGACTTGCTAATTAATTATTTTTTACCGTAATTTGCCCTCAAGTAATCCTGAAACACAACATTTTACAGCTAATAATTTTTTTAGCTATATAATTTTCCCATGAACTACAGATATTGTGCTTTAGCAATATTTTCCTCCTTTCATTTCTTTGAACCAGCCGGTTCAAATTTTTCCAAAGAAATAAATTAGGTGTAGTTCTACAAACAAAGCTGTTTTTTATTATGCGTAATAAAAAATATGCACTATTTTATTGTAGCAAATTTTTTCCAAGAGTATATAGTTGGTGCTGAGCTAACTATGCATGAATATCCTATATTTTCATTGCCTACCTCTATGTATTATCCTTAACGGATTAGTACTCGAAAAATTAATTGCTTCCTTTAAATTTTAGCTCGTTTTTAACGAATTGTGGAAAAAAAGGCTATTTAATTTAAATCATATATTATTAAAAAATTAAATACTTAATATGTTGATTTAAAGATGTAATAAAATACAACTAGCTTTAATTTTTTTAATTTTTTGTTGATAGAATCAAAGATATTATTTGAAAGAATAGAAAAAGCAAAAAACAATCAAGGCATGTTCTCGTACTAAATAATGAACTTGATGGCTTTTTTAATAAAATGACTAAAACCAACTGTTTAAATGACCACTAAAAATTTGCTACTTACCTTAATTATTGCTGTACTGTTTGTACTGCCTTTGTCAGCTCAACTGTCATTAGCAATATCTGACGTAACTGGAGAAAAAGGGCAGACTGTAGAGGTAAATATTAGTGTGTCAGGTTTTAATGATATTAGTAGTATGCAGTTTTCTGTTAATTGGGATAGTACTGTTTTAGATTTTAAAGCACTTAAAAATTTGAGTGATGTATTACCTGATTTTTCAGAAAGAGAAGTAGGCTTGATAGAAACTTCTTCTGGTGCAATTCGGGTGGCATGGTTCGATAATTCTACTATGGGTATTACTATTCCTGATGAAACGCAGCTTTTAACCCTACAATTTGAACTTATTGGGGACGAAGGAACGAATAGTACTGTTACGATTACGGATCAACCAATAGTAATTGAATTTACCAATCAAGCAGGAGAAAAAGTAGACTTATCCTCAGTTACAGGAGGAGGGATTACTGTTCCGGATAATACAACTGCTGTTAATTTTTTAACGGTACAAAATGGAGTGACTTTACACCAAAATGAGCCTAATCCATTTAAAGTAGCCACAAAAATTAAAGCTATTTTTCCGCTGGTAGAAGCCGTTCAATTTTTTATTACAGATATTTCTGGAAAAATAGTTCATCAAAAAAACTTTACTTCCGTACAAGGAGAAAATACTATAGTAATTGAACGTCATTTATTAGGCGCTTCTGGAACTTATTATTACACATTGCAAAGTGAACATTACCAATTATCTAGAAAGATGATTTTAGTACATTGATGTTAAATGAATACCGTAAGAAAGAATTAAACCAATTAGTTTAAAAGGATAAAACATCTGGAAGAAAGCGTATATGGAACATCTATCTTGTCCCATATTATGAAGAACACTCAAACTTTCCTACCTATTTTATCCCAACCTATATAGTGCAGCATATAGCGTTGAAATCATTTTTATTTATTTATTAACTAATTGCCTTATTGTAAAGTGGTCTTCTTTTTTTAGTTATGACCGATTTTCCTATAGGATTAGTAATAAATAAACCTTAATAATTAGAACAGCAAATTATTTAATTAGAGACATTAGTAAAACTTGGCATGAATTTTAATACATGTTAAATTTTGTAATATGTTACTGTCTAATTATCCCAAATCCGTAGTAATGAATAAGATTGTTACCATTCTTGTTGCAGCCATGTTTTTTTTGGTACCCGCAACTTATTCTCAGACCTCTCTGACGATATCACCAACTACCATTACTGGTAATACTGGCGAAACCGTTACTGTCTCCTTGATCGCCAATAATTTTACTGACATTGTTAGTATGCAATATGGTGTCAAATGGGACCCTGCCGTTATTCAATACAATTCTGTTGATAATTTTGACTTAACTGACTTAAGTGCAGGTAATTTTAATGCAAGTGCAGATGAAGGTTTTTTATCTTTCTCTTGGTTTGATAATACGACCCAAGGTATTTCTGTTCCTGACGGTACTGCGCTCTATACCATGAGTTTTACTGTTTTAGGAGATGCTAGTTCTGGTTCAACGATTACCTTTGCGAGCCGCCAAGGTTTAGCTATCGAAGTAGCTAGTACTACTGGTGAAATAACCAACTCCGTTACTTTTACGGATGCACAATTTGGTGACCCTAATGGAAATGGAAATAGTGGGAATTCTGGTAATGCCATGCCTTTGATTTCTAGTGTCTCCAGCGCTGCTGGAGATAATGGGACGACTGTTTGTGTGGATATTAGTGTGGCCAACTTTACGGATATAACCACAATGAATTATTCCTTGAATTGGGATGCTGCCGTATTGCAATTTTCAGAAGTTAGAAATATAAACTTGGCTGGATTGAGCCAAGGAAGTTTTGATATAACTAGTACGAATAGTGGACAACTAGGAGTTAGTTGGGTAAACGCAGGAGGTGCAACTGTTAATGATGGAGCTATTTATCAAGCTTGCTTTAACCTAACTGGTGCGGCAGGTACTAGTTCAACTGTTTCTTTTTCAGATACCCCCACGCCAATTTCTGTTACAACGACTACTTCTGCCACATCGGTTGGTATCACTCAAAGTAACGGAACGATTAGTGTCAATACAGTTGCTCCGCCTCCGCCACCTCCAAGTACAGGAACAAATTTAATTAATATTGGTGTTTTGGATGCAGAAGCTGGTTCAACGGTTTGTGTGCCTGTAACGGTCAACGATTTTGATGGAATTGCTTCTTTGCAATTTTCTTTGGCTTGGGACCCCACAGTTTTACAATTTTCAGAAGTTCAAAATTTAAATATTCCAGACCTCAATGCAGGTAGTTTTAATACCACCCTAGCGGCTAATGGACAGGTAGCAATGGCTTGGTTTGATAATACGGCTCAAGGGGTAATTTTAGCAGATGGTACGGTTATCTTTGATATGTGCTTTACCGTTTTGGGAGCTAGTGGAACAGCTAGTAATATTACATTTTCTGACACGCCAACGCAAAGAGAAGCGGCTACTGCCAATAGTACGATTCCTTTTACTGGAACGGCTGGAACAGTTTCCGTTGATGGTGGTACCGCACCTCCTCCTCCGCCAGCCTCAACAGGAGATGCATTTATTAATATTGGTGCACTTAATGCTGCGGCAGGTTCAACGGTTTGTGTGCCTGTAACGGTTAATGATTTTGATGCGATTGCTTCTTTACAATTTTCTTTACAATGGGATCCAGCGGTAATACAATTTAATGAAGTGACTAATTTTAACTTGCCTGATTTAAATGCAGCGAGTTTTAATACAACTCAAACGGCTAGTGGTCAAACGGCGATGGCATGGTTTGATAATACCGCACAAGGTGTGACTTTGGCAGATGGGACGATTTTATTTGAGATGTGTTTTACGGTTCTAGGAGGAGATGGAACAAGTTCTAGTATTGTATTTACTGATAGCCCAACCCAGCGAGAAGCAGCAAATGCTAATAATACAATCACTTTTACAGAAACCAATGGTTCTGTGACCGTTGGTGATGGTATTGCACCACCACCACCGCCGCCAGCAACAGGAGGAGACGCACTTGTTAATTTATCGACTTTAAGTGCAGAAGCAGGCTCAACGGTTTGTTTGCCAGTAACGGTTAGTGATTTTAATGGAATTGCTTCTTTACAGTTTTCTTTAGAATGGGATCCAACTATTCTGGAATTTAATGAGGTAAGAAATTTTAACTTACCTGATTTAAATGCAGGTAGTTTTAATACTACTGCAACGGCTAATGGTCAAACAGCAATGGCATGGTTTGATAATACAGCACAGGGCGTAACATTACAAGATGATGCTACACTTTTTGAAATTTGTTTTACCGTTACTGGTACAACAGGTGCAAATTCTACGGTTGTTTTTTCTGATGTACCAACGCAAAGAGAAGCAGCTACGGCTAGTAATACCATAACCTTTACTCAAACAGATGGAACGGTAACCGTAGGTACTGGAACACCACCACCGCCACCACCGCCAGTAACTGGCGATGGTATTCTTAATATTGGAGCCATTTCTGCTCCTTCAGGCGAAAGTATTTGTGTGCCCGTTACGGTTATGGATTTTGATGGGATTGCAGCTATGCAATTTTCTTTAGCTTGGGATCCTACAGTTTTAGAATTTACAGGTACGCAGAATTTTGGCTTGACAGATTTAACGGCAGGTAGTTTTAATATAGATGGTACGGCTAATGGACAAATTGCCGTAGCTTGGTTTGATAATGCGGCACAAGGCATCACCTTGGCAGATGGGACAACTGTTTTTGAATTATGCTTTAATGTAATTGGCGCAAATGGCACGAATACAACTATAACGTTTACAGATACACCAACTGCCAGAGAATTGGCGATAGCTAGTGGAACAATTGAGTTTCAAAGTTCTGATGGGACAATAACTGTTGAAGAAGGAGATGTGATTATGCCGCCAACTGGTGATGGAATTATTAATATTGGCGCAATTGAAGGTGCTCTAGGAACGAATGTTTGTATTCCTGTTTCTGTGAAAGATTTTACAGGAATTGCATCCATGCAATTTTCCTTAGCATGGGACCCAACGGTTTTACAATTTACAGGCGTAGGGGATGCTTTTGGTTTGCCAGATATAAGTGCGGCTAGTTTTAATGTAGATGGTGCAGCAAATGGTCAATTGGCACTTGCTTGGTTTGATCAAGCGGCACAGGGGGTTACTTTAGCAGACGGGACGGAATTATTTGAAATGTGTTTTGATGTGATTGGTGCAGATGGGGCTACTACGGCAATTTCTTTTACAGATGTACCTACCACCAGAGAATTGGCAACGGCTAGTACAACCATTGATTTTAGTAGTTCTAATGGTTCGTTTACCGTAAAACAAGATACTATTGTTGAACCGCCAATGCAAGACTCGTTAAATCAATTAGTGAATATTGGAAATCAAGTCATTACAGCAGGAGAAGCTTTTTGTGTTCCTGTAGTAGTCGCTGATTTTGATGATATTGCCGCACTTCAATTTTCTATGGGATGGAATCCTGCGGTGATTGAATTTACAGGCGTACAAAGCTTTGGCTTACCGGATTTAACTGCTGCTACTTTTAATACAGATGGCGCAGCAAATGGGGCTATTGCTTTAGCATGGTTTGATAACTCTGCTCAGGGGGTTACCCTAATGGATGGCGATGTTTTATTTGAAGTTTGTTTTAATGCAGTTGGTACAGATGGAATGAGTACGGTTATTGCTTTTACAGATACCCCTACTCAAAGAGAAGCAGCTACTGCAAATGTAACGGTTCCTTTTACGCAAACAGATGGAACGATTAGTATTGGGATGGTGACAGATTGTCCTGGCCCGATTGTAGCAACTGCTGTTCCTTCAAATGTAACCTGTAATGGCATGAATGATGGCACCATTACTTTGAACGTTTCTGGTGGAGATGGGACTTATACTTATACTTGGAGTGATGCCACTATTGGTAATATTCCTAACCCTACAGGCTTAGCAGCGGGTGTTTATAATGTAACGATTACTAGCTGTAATGGCGATCAGGTCAAAAGTGATATTCCTACGGCTTCTTTAACGATTACAGAACCACCTGCAATGACTACGGTTATTACTCCACAAAATGCGACTTGTTTTGGCGAAGCAGATGGTCGAATAAACATTTCCATTTCTGGAGGCACTTTACCTTATACTTATGAATGGGGTGATGCGACTTTAGCGCCCGTCAATCGACCTGTTAATGCGTCAGCAGGTACTTATAGTGTGACGATCACAGACGCCGTAGGTTGCCAGAATGTTATGGACAATATTACCATTACTTCTCCTTCGGAAATTGTAACTACCGTTGCAACGACGCCTGCTTCTTGTACAGGAATTGCGGATGGTACTATTACTCTGACCACTTCTGGTGGATCAGGAGGTGATTATACCTATAATTGGAGAGATAGTGGTTTAGAAGGTGCAGCACCTACAGCAGTCGCTGCTGGAGACTATACGGTTATTATAACAGATGGAAATCAATGTACTTCTGAAATAGCGGTGACCGTTGAAGCTACAGTTGTATTCTCTGGAATGGTACAAGTGATAGCAGACGATTGTGGAGATAGCAAGGGGGCTATTCAAGTTACGCCTGATGGAGGAACAATGCCTTATACATATACTTGGAATGGACCCGTTGAAATTGGGAATACAGGAACGGTAGAAAATATTCCTACAGGTAGTTATAGTGTAACTGTAACTGATGATAATGGTTGTTTTTATGTGGAAAATATTGAAATAGGAGGGCCAACAGCTGTTTTATCTGCTAGTAATACGGTGACTGATGTAGTCTGTGCTGGAGAAGATAATGGAGCGATTAGCGTTACGGCTGCAGGTGGATTTAGTCCATATACTTACGCTTGGAGTAATGGGGCGACTATATCTGATAATGCGGACTTGACAGCGGGGGAATATACGGTTACGATTACAGATAGTAAGGTTTGTACTTATACCGAAACCTTTACGGTTGGCACACAATCTAATTTATCTGTAACGGTAGAAATTACGAAAGGTGCACCTGATGCAACTGCGGTTGCGACTGCTACAGGAGGCGTTGCCCCTTATACTTATGAATGGTGTAATGGACAAACGACGCCTGAAGCAACTGGTTTAGACGAAGGTAATTGTAGTTTGACCGTTATTGATGCTTTAGGCTGTACGGTTGTAGAAAATATTGATGTTATTGTCAATAATCCAGAAGTGACGATTGCTATGACTGCGGGCATTTCTTGTAATGGATTGACCGATGGTGCTTTGCAAGCAACGGCTACTGGAGGTAGACCTGGTTATACTTATGCTTGGAATACAGGCGCAACGACTAATGACTTAGCTGGTATTGGCGAAGGTACTTATGAGGTGACCGTTACGGACGAGGCAGGGAATACAGGAACAGCAACTTTTGCTTTGGCAGAACCTACGCCGTTAGTAATTGATGTAGCTGAGCAGAAAGATGATTGTATGATGGATGGTAAAATTTGTATCAATATTTCTGGTGGGACTATGCCTTATAAAGAAATTAAATGGTCTAATGACGTGATGGATGCACTTTGTGTAGAAGGCCTAAGAGCTGGGGATTATGGGGTTATTATAACGGACCAAAATGACTGTACAAAAGAAGAAAATTTCCGAATTAACTCTGACCCTACTTGTGTAGAATGTTATAGTTCTATTAAAGTAATGACACCGAATGATGATGGTCGTAATGATGCTTTTATTTTGAATTGTGCTGATACTGCACCGAATAACCATTTAGAAATCTATAACCGTTGGGGACAATTAGTCTTTGAAGCCGATAACTATGAATGTATTTCTGGTGGAGAGGCGGATTGTTGGAGAGGACGAACTCGAAGTGACCGACCTGTCGATGAGGGTGGTTATTTCTGGATTTTTGAATATGATGATACCAATGGTAGACAGCGGATTAAAGATCACGTTACTATTATGAGTGATAATTAAGTAGGTTCTCAAACTCAACTTCAACTTCAAACTCAACTTCAAACTCAACTTCAAAAATAAAAGGTAAATATTGAGGTTGAATTTGCAGTTACTATTTATTGAGCATTACATTAATAAAAGGTAAGTGGTGTTTACAGCTTGTTCTGATTTTATCAAGCATGAACGGTTTACCCTTTTTCGAACAATAAATATTTTCCCAAAGACTTTGGAAGTTTTCAGGAATAAGAAAGCGTAATTATATTTTTAAATTTTGAATTTATAATTTTTCATTTTCAATTACCGAAGGATTCCATCAATTCATTTACTAATGAAAAAAATTATACTGTTTGTAATCAGTTTGTCCTTTATGAGTCTAACGGCTTTTGCACAGGAGCAATCTGCTTTTACACATTATCATATCAATCCTGCGTTAATTAACCCTGCGGCGGCGGGTTTAAGTGGCAATCATCAAGTATTTTTGCATGCTAGGAATCAATGGTCTGGTTTTCCAGGAGCACCCAAGACTTATGCATTAAGTTATGATGGTCCTTTTGGGAAGACTTTTGGATTAGGCGCAACGATTTATTCAGAAAATATTTCTCATATCAGTCAATTTAGAGCAGCGATTAATTATGCTTTTCGCTACGAATTAGATAAATTGAAGGTAGGTTTTGGTTTCTCTACGGAATTTAGCCAAATGAAATTGGATAATGCCGTATTATCAGATCCTAATTATACCGCTGGAGATGTAAATATTGAAGATGGTATTAGTGGTATTAATAATTTTGATGCGACTTTGGGCTTTTACGGTATGTATAATGAGCAAACTTTTTTTGGGATTGCTTTTCCAAATATCATTATGGCTCGATTGGATGGTGAGCCTGCTGCTTCGAATGATGAACCGGAAGGCTATTACCTATTTAATTTAGGTCATCGCTTTAAATCTGAAGAATATGGCTTCACACTAGAACCGTCTATTTTATTGCGAAGATCTCGAAATGTACCTTTCCAAGCAGACATTAACTTGAAAGGTTATTTCTTAGACGATAAATTAATCGGTGGATTGTCCTATAGAGGTGGTTCAAGAGGTGCTTTGGGCATTTTAGTTGGTTCAAAATTTACTAACTTTGCCTTTCATTATGGGTTTGATGTTTCTTTTCAGGAATTCCAGCAGTATAGTAATGGTGCGCATGAAATAACGTTGTCTTTTACCATTCCTAAAAGAGTGGAAAAGGCACCCGCTTTAAATAATAATTAACCGTAGCTTAGGCATCTTGCCTGAGTAGAAAAATATACCAATTGAGATAAGCAGACAAATGCGAAATAAACGGAATTAAATATCTTTAAGAAACACGTGAAACCCTCACGTAAAGACGTAAGATGTCCTTTAACAATTGGTTTTTGGGATGGCCCTTCTCTCTGAGAAGGGCTTCTCTTTTTTAGTATAGAGGAACTTCAGTTCCTCGAAAATCTGAAATCATACATCTTACATCTATCTAATTTTTACATGACAAATTTAGAATGTAAGGTTTATGAACTATGATTTATGAATTTTTTCTCGCCACTATGCCTTCCTCTATATTCACCAGCATAGCCATGCCCATAAAAAAGAAAGTACCGACCTTATCGGTTTCTACTAAATCATTAATTAAAAGTAAGGAGAGAATAATAACGAAGGATAAACTAACCATTAAGATCAATTGCCTTTTACTAGGTAGTTTGCTTTGATGGTATAATTGTTCTGCTTTGAGTAAGACCGTAAAACAGAGGAATAGAAAAATGACTAAGCCAATTATACCTTGTTCTACAGCGACCATGAGGTAGTAGCAATGAATACCAGATTTTTCGGGATTGTCACTTACATAAGTTGTAAAACTGTTGACGGTATACTGCGGATAGTAGGTATAAAAATTACCTGGACCAAAACCAAATAACGGTTTTTCTTTGACCATATATCCACCTGCTACCCAGCGATACACCCGTTCCATCGTAGACACATCTTCTCCTTTTGCCGTAGCATCTAGTAAATTATCAAATTTTTTATGGGCAATAGCTTTATTAAAATCTGGCGCAAATTCGAGGTATTTATTATTATTGGCTACAAAATTTAAGCCTACGATAGCGGCAACCAAGGTGCCCGCTAAGACAACTTTCATTAATCTAAATCGGATGATAAAATAAGTGCCAATGGCTATCACTAAACTAACATAAGCAGCTCTAGTATAAGTAAAATAAATAGCCAATAAGAAAAAAAGGATACTTCCTATTAGCAACCACCATTTTATAGAATATTTAGTTACCCAATTAGGTGCATACCAGATAAAAGGAAAAAAGACGACTAAAATAGCGGCGTAATTTACATGGTTTCTATAGAAAGGGTTGAGTACTGAATTGATGCCTTCAAAAGAAAAGCCTACCAAAGCATGCCGAATCATAATGATGACGACTGTGAGGAGGAGTGGAAAAAAGACCCACTTAAAAAAGGTTTGAATATTTTTTTCGGTTTTTAATAAAAGCCCTGCCATAAAATAGCAACTAGCCACATACCAAATTTTAGCCAATAAGAACTTTAGGGCGAACACTTGATTGCCTGCGTGCAAAGCAGTTAGCCCTATCCAGCCAAGATGTACCAAGAGTAAGATAGTAATTGGATGTTTAAAAAAATGACTGCCAAGTTGCCTGCCATTCTTGATAAAATAGAAGACGTATAAGCCCATTAAACCAATCAATAAGAGTTCGGCAGGAAAATCTGTACCAAATCCGCCAGGTAACTCTAATTCGGTGGAAAGTGGAATACTGGCTAAGAATAGATAAAATACTTTTCGAAAATCGACGATGGCTAAATAAAGACCTAAGTATAAGACAGGTAGACCAAAAAGTATATACTCCTGAGAGACTATTCCTATTAATATACTCGCAATAATCGTTAGTGCCAAGCCTAAGAAGAGGATCGCTTCAGGACTGCGTAAATTATTTTTTTGTAGTAGATAATTAGACATTAATAGCTTAATCGAATAATTGATAAAAGCAAAAATAGATTTATCTAACGGTATAAGTGCTAAATAATTAATAATTTATTCCGTTCTTTGATAGAAATTTACGGGTGTGTTTCATTTTTTCGCCATTCCTTCTTTTTTAAGGAAAGGATAAAGGATGAATTCAATAAAAAAGTGAAAAAATGAAATGCACCCAAATTTACCAACTCTATCATCGTGTATAAAAAAATACTCAACACTTTTCCCCTCCTTTCTTTAGCGCTCGCTGCTGTGGTGATTATCTCTACTGCTCAATTCTATCCTAAATGGGAAAAGTCAGGAACGGAGGCGACCCTTAGTTGGGATGTTATGGGCTATTATTTATACCTACCTGCCGTTTTTATTTATGAAGATCTAGATGAACTAGCATTTAAAGACGAAATCATTAAGCAGTATAGCCCGACGAGTTCTTTCTATCAAGCGACTTTATATGAGCCAACTGGGAAATATGTCATGAAATATCCGATTGGATTAGCGATACTTTACGCTCCTTTTTTTGGTTTGGGACATACTTATGCCTTGATGAGTGATTATCCGCCCGATGGTTTTTCTTTGCCTTATCAAATGGCAATTAGTTGGGGAAGTATCTTTGTTGCTTTGATAGGCTTGTGGTTGATGCAAAAAATCCTTCGAAACTACTTTAATCCAGTTATTACAGGTATTGTCGTTTTTTTGATATCAGCAGCAACAAATTACTTGAATTATGCAGCGGTAGATGGTGCAATGGCACATAATTGGGGATTTACCTTATGGGCGATTTTAATTTATACAACTATTAAATGGTATGAAAAGCCGAGTTATCAAAAGAGTTTACTCATTGGTATTTGTATTGCTCTGGCTACCTTAAGTCGCCCCACGAATCTATTAAGTGCTTTAATTCCAATTTTTTGGGGACTGAAAAATTATGAGGCCTTACTTGATAGACTTGAGTTTTTCAAAACCCATTGGACAAAATTACTAACTGCTTTTATTACTGTTGTATTAATTGGTAGCATTCAATTATTTTACTGGAAATACATTACAGACAACTGGATTTTTTATTCTTACGAGGAACAAGGATTTAGTTGGTTTAAACCACACATTAAAAACGTATTAGTTAGTTATAAAAAAGGTTGGTTGATTTACACGCCGATTATGCTGTTAGCCTTAATCGGTTTTAGAATGCTTTATAGAAAACACAAGGCGTTATTTCCATTTTGTCTTAGCTTTTTTCTACTAAATTTTTATATCGTTTCGGCTTGGGATGTTTGGGGATATGGAGGTGCTTTTGGTCAAAGGGCTTTGATTGAATCTTATACGATTTTAGCTTTTCCTATGGCAGCGTTATTGACGAATATTCAAAAGGAAAAATGGATAAAATGGTTAGTTGCGGTCTTTGCTGTTTTTTGTCTATGGCTCAATATCTTTCAAACTTGGCAAGCGCACGGACATGGATTTGAAGTAGAAGCGATGACTAAAGCTTATTATTGGCGGATTTTTGGAAATACGAATCCTACTGATTTAGACCGAAAATTACTGGATACCAAAGAAGATTATCAAGGCGAAAGAAAAAAGGTACAGCAAATTTATTGGAATGAATTTGAAGCAAGTAAAGACGATAATACCTATACGACCAAGCAAGCAAAATCAGGTGAATCTGCATTATTGATTAATCAAGACATCGCATTTACAGAACCTTTTTTGATTAATACGAATGCTGAGGCACCCAACTGGATAAGAGTAAGTGCGGACTTTTATTTGACCGCTAAGGAATGGGATGTATGGAAAATGACGCAGCTAATTGTTGAATTCAAAAAAGAAGATCAAACGATTAAGAAAAGAATCATTCGTATACAGAGACAACTAGGGGAAAGGGCATGGCAAAAAAATTGGACGGATATGCGAATTCCATCCGAAGATTTTGATCAACTTAAAGTTTATTTTTGGAATGCAGGAAGTGATAAAGAAATTTATATTGATGATTTGATGGTAGAAATTTATCAATCAGAATGAAATTTGTTAACAATGAATCATCCTAAAAATGATCTTTTGTAAACAAATTATTTTTTTTCATCAAGCATTATTTTTACCTAATTCATAACTAGTTGAATAGTAGCATTTAATATATTAAAAAATAATATTTAATTTTTTTACTCTAATTTTTGGCACACTTTTGGACTTATTAGAGGAAAAGATAATTAGTAAAAAAAGTTAATTTTAAAAAGCCTTTATGGAAGGCTTAAATTAATTTAAAAACTACACAAATAACTAATAGTCAATTAACTAATTACTTTTTAACTACACAGATAAAATACAAGAATATTAACAAGCACACACTATTTTTAGCACAAACGACTATGAGCAAGAACGATAGATTTATTGAGTTTTTACTACACGAATCCTTTCGGAGCCAAATTTCCAGTAAGCTTTTATAGCGCTTTAACTACTACGCGATTCTTACTACACACAATTCTAGATTTTACCAACTCGCACACATTACCGATTCCACGAAAAAAGTGATTATTGATTATTTTATTATTGGTATAACTAAATTTCTAGTTAACAAATAATCAATAATTTATCAAACTATAAAATAATTTGACCTAAGGTCAACCGATTTAAGTATGTATTGAAACTAGACTTTTATAAGTCGAGTTCCTAACAAAAATATCTGATCCCATGAGCAGCAAGCTTAAACACTCAGCCTTGAGTAAAGGTTGGGGCTTAACATCCGTACGCCAACATATAGGCAATGAGAAAGTAGATACTGCTTTTTCATTGATTGGCCAGCGCTTTGGGCGAATGAGTAGCTTTATAATAGCTTTATTATTCACTACGCTTTTCGCTACCTCAGTTACTGCACAATGTACCCTTACTTGTGACGATCAGAAACAAATTTCTTTAGGCATTAATGGATATGCTGTTATTATTCCTGAATTAATATTGAATGGAGATCACAGTTGTGCAGGAACGGTTACGGTTAAAATATTTGATGAAAAGAATCAGGAAATAGGAGATACTGTAAGATGTGAGCATATTAATAGGACTTTCCAAGTGAGTGTGAGTAGCTCGGCTACTGGTGCGGATTGTTGGAGTACGATTACGGTTGAAGATAAATTAGCCCCAAGAATTTTCTGTAGAGATACAGTCCTTCAATGTTCCGCTTCTACCTTACCTGTTGATTTAGGCTATCCAAGCATTACAGATAATTGTGAAGTAGTCGATAGCACAGACCTTAGGTACTTCGATTTGTATCAAGAATTGTCTTGCGGTAATACCCATAATGGCATGGCTGTAGGTGGAAGAATTACCAGAAGTTGGACGGCTATTGATAATAATGGAAATGTGGGAACTTGTACCCAAACTATTTACCTACTGAAAGAAGATGTGGCTAATGTGATTTTTCCACTTGATAGAGATGATGTAGATGCGCCTGCGGTTAGTTGTTCAAGCGGAGGATTGGATAATCCTGCAATGACTGGCGAACCAACTATTAATGGACAACCTGTTAGAAATGGGGATGCCTGCAAGTTATTTATTAGCTACCAAGATCAATTTATAGATGTTTGTCCACCAGCGAGTTATCGAGTGATTCGTCGCTGGGAAATAACGGATTTATGTACGGAAGAGGTTAGAGTAGGGATTCAAAACTTGATGGTCGTAGATAAAGACCCTCCTGTTATTACTTGTCCCGACAGCTTTGCCATTACTTCCAATTTATCAACTTGTGGTGCGACGATTATTTTACCTCAAGCGACTGCTTTTGATAGTTGTTCTGATTTTACCATACAACCAAGTTGGGAATTTGGAACAGGGTACGGGCCATTTACGGATGTACCTGTAGGCACGCATACGATCACTTATACCGCTACCGATAAATGCGGTAATTCTTCGGAATGTACGACAAAAGTAACGATAACAGATAATTCTAGACCACTCGCTATTTGTCGAGATGAATTGCATATCGCCTTAACCAATGATGGTTTCGCAGAAGTGAATGCTGTTGTTTTTGATGGCGGTAGTAGAGATAATTGTGGCGTTGTAAAATGGGAAATCGCTAGAACGGCGGATGGCGTTTTTGGTGATTCGATTCGCTTTACTTGTGCAGATGTAGGTACACCGATTGATATTCAACTTCGAGTATATGATGCGGCTGGCTTGAGCGGCATGTGTGGCACATCCGTTATTATAACAGATGAAATTCGACCTGTTATTACAGACTGTCCTGTTAATATTAGCTTAGATTGTTCCCAAGATTATCGAGATACTTATTTGACAGGCTATTTGCAGGCAACGGATGAATGTGGTATTAGAGAGATCTATTTTGAAGATGTGGCTGATGTCAATACTTGTAATATCGGTACGGTTACTCGAACCTGGTTTGCGGTAGATTCTGCTGGTAATTTCGCGACTTGTCAACAACTAATATTCTTAGAAGATAAAACACCTATTCAGGTGACTTTTCCTGCCGATTATACGACGAATGAATGTGGTGCGGATTTGAGACCAGTAGCAACAGGAGAACCAATAATTGAAGGTTCAGATTGCGAATCTATCCTAACGACTTACGACGATGAAGTATTCCTCATTGGGGATTCTGCTTGTTTAAAAATATTGAGAACTTGGACGGTTTTAGATTGGTGTTCTTATGATCCCGCTGATTCCACAAGTAATGCTAGAATTGTAGCAGTTCAATTAATAAAAGTATTGGATGAGGAAGCACCAATTATTACGGCTTGTCCTACTGATACCACGGTAGCTATTACAGATTTTGCTTGCGAAACTAGAGTGAATTTACCTGACTTAATCGCAACGGATTGCAATCCAAATCTAACCATTACCAATACTTCTATTTATGCAGATGTCAACGGTAGAAATGCGAGTGGGATGTATCCAATAGGGACGCATAATGTCAGATTTGTAGTGAGTGATGGCTGTGGTAATATTTCTACCTGCCAAATGACAATTACAGTAGAAGATCGACATGCACCAACGCCAGTTTGTCGATATGGTTTAACGATTCCATTGATGGCAGGCGGTTTTGTAACGGTGCCACCCAATGCGATTAATAGCGGCAGTTATGATAATTGTAGTGGCGATGAAGGCTTGATTTATGAGATTTCACCCAACTATTTTACATGTGAAGATGTAGGGCGTCAAACCATCAATTTGATTGTAACGGACCAAGCAGGTAACTCCCAATTTTGCGAAACAGATATTTTTATTCAAGATAATAGCGGAGTTTGTACAGGCGCTGCACCACTAACAGCGATTGGTGGTAGAATTTTTACCGAAGATGGAATAGGCATGGAAGATGTCCCTGTACAAATTAGTGGAGGCTTGGAACAAATGGGCTATACGGCGGAAGATGGCAGTTATTTATTTGAAGACTTGTCTAGTCAAGACACCTATACTGTCAGACCTATGCCGAATGAAGACTATAGAGAAGGCTTATCTACCTTTGATTTATTATTAATTAGAAAACATATTTTAGGTATTACGCCTTTGAATTCTCCTTATAAAATATTGGCAGCAGATGTTAATAATTCAAAATCTATCTCTGCTTTTGATATGGTGGTAATTCGACAGGTCGTATTGGGGACTAGAACTGATTTTCCTCAAAACACTTCTTGGAGATACATTGATGCTAGTTATGATTTTCCTGACCCACGAAATCCTTTTATGGAGGTTGTTCCTGAATTTAGAGATTATAAACAACTCTTAATTAATGACTTAAGTAGAGATTTTATAGGGTTTAAAGTAGGTGATGTTAATAATAGCGCCAATCCACAATCAATGGCAGGGCAAGGGAGAAGCACTAAAGAAAAATTACAATTTACCGTAGCAGACTTACCCTTGAAAGCAGGATTTGAGTATCGAATTCCTTTCAAAGCTAAAAATTTAGATAAGGTTCAAGGTTACCAATTCACAATAGATTTTAATACGACTGCACTCGAATTAAAAGAAGTTGTTTCGGGAGAACCAATGACGATGGGTTTAAATAACTTTGGTTTAAATCAAATAACCAGAGGAAAAATAACGACAAGTTGGGAGAATGCGGGAGCGATTGAAACCGCTGAAGAAACAGTCTTATTTACCTTAGTTTTTACCGCACAAGAAGCGACTAATTTAAGTGAAATCGTTCAAATTAATTCGAGTATCACTTTGGCAGAAGCTTATAATGCGGAAGATGAATTATTAGATGTAGCACTACAATTTGCCAATCAATCTACAACGAAAAATTTACGGTTATTTCAAAACAGACCGAACCCTTTTAGAAATCAAACAATTATTTCATTCAATCTACCAATATCAACGGAAGGAAGCATTTCCATCTATGATATTAATGGCAAACTACTGAAATCGTACTATGGGAAATATGCTCAAGGACCTAACGAAGTTATGGTTGATCTGAGCGATATACACACACAAACTGGTGTCCTTTACTATCATCTTACAACACCTGTTACAAAACGACTGTCTCAAAAGATGGTCCTCATCAGAGAATGATGAAACATTAGAAGTCAGAGGTCAGAAGTCAGACCATTACATTGTCAGAATAGCAGACGAGCTATCTGACAGTCGAAGACGATCTGACAGTTTCGATTTATCGAAACGATCTGACATCTGACATCTCAATCACGGCAATACTTAATAACGGAAATAAACTTAGGATAAGGTTTTTGGCATGGATTGGTTCTGGGGTTATGATGACTCCAGAGCCTCCATCTTTTAAAATTTTCTGAGCCGTTATGAGCAAAAAATATCAAAGGTAGCTGGTGTCGGGTACTAGGTATCAGGTAATACTAACTGAAACCTAATACTGGAAATTAGTTACTAAAGAAAAACATCGCAAATACGATGTAAAGCGGTCAAACGATAGACCATTAAATGAATTATTGTTTGACTCAACGAATCTTACAGCTAAACCAAAACATTTTTTGTTTAGAGACAGAGAATTTTTTGGAGCCGAAAATGGGATAACTTTTAGTCATCCTATTTCGGTTTTTTTAACTGTACCGACGAACCCGCCCGCATGACGCAGTCGGGCTGGTTCGTCGGCATATCGAATATTTACCTAAAATCGAATAGCAGTCGAAATATTTTCGACCCGTATCATTAGCAAAAAACAATATCCTATGAAACGGATAAAAGAATTATTTTTATCAAGGCAGCAGCTAAATAAGGTAGTATTATTACTAGCTTTTCTATCCTCTTGCGTTGGGTTAACCGCTCAAAATGTAGCTAACTTTCAATTGGATAAATTGGAAGATAACTTATTTAGAGTAAGTATCATACCTGATACCACCTTCGTAGCTCCCAATAATAGGGTGAGTAATATGCAAATAATTGTGCGCGTACCTACGGGTGGTTTTGTGGTTTCTAATCTAACGAATCTTGTTGGAGGTGGTGTGATATTTGCCAATACGAGTAGAAATGATGCGCCTTTGGAAAATCCTAGCCATGATTACCTCTCTTTTACTTTGGAATCGGGAGCAACTACGGCTATTTCATTTATGGATGGCGTAACGGTGCCCTTATTCACGTTTAGAAATGGGGGAACTTGTTTGGCAGGTGATTTATCTTTGATTACTCCAACTGATCCTTTTTTTCCGATAAATTCTATCAATGCAAATACGCAACATCAATTGACAGTATTAGGATTTGGTGGCCCAGATGCGCCAGTCGGTACCGTTGGTGCACCGAGTGTAGCAGATTGTACAGACAATTGTGTGGCATTATATGAAGTAGAGCGGATGACGAATGGGGCATTTCAAGTGAGCTTGACGCCGATGATTACTTACGACGGAACTGGTGGTAATAATCGGATTTCCAATTTACAAGTAACTTTAAAGGTTAAAGCAGATGGTTTTGCTGCTGGAAATATTATCAATCTGATTAATACAGGATTAGCGAGTGAGGTGCGGTTTGCGCAGACCAGTAGATTTGATGCTCCTGTGGAGAATCCTACTTATGATTATATCTCTTTTACTTTACAGAATACAAGCACGACAGACATACCTTTTCAAACAGGCGCAAAGATTCCTTTGTTTTCTTTTAATAATGTAGGTTTTTGTACCGAAGATACGGTGAGATTAATTGATAGTAGCGATCCTTTTTATCCACCGAATACTGGTAATTTAAATGCAGATCAACAACTAACGATTTTAGGATATGGTGCTAGTGATGCACCTATTTGTGTGACGGGCGAAGGTGCAGTTGATTGCACCAAGGATTGTTTTTTAGGTTGTAATGATAATGTACAAGTTTCTTTGGGGATAAACTGCCAGGCAGAAGTAAGACCAGAAATGATTGCGACTGCGATAGATTTAACTTGTCCGAATGGACCGAAAGGGATTGAAATTCTAGAAAATGGAGTAGTTATACCAACAAGTCCTTTTTTAGACGAATCACATATTGGTCGAACTTTTCAAGTTAGAGTGATTGATTCCGTGACGACAAATTCTTGTTGGGGTTCTATCATTGTAAAAGATAAAACAGCACCTATTATTGGATGCCAAGCAGATACTTTGTCTTGTGGTTTACAAGATCTTTCTCCAGATAATCCATTGATTGGATATCCAACAGTTACCGATAATTGCTCCAATAGCGTACCGACGTTAACTTATACGGACCGACAAATCAGAAATGGTTGTGGTACAGGATTTAGCGGACGAATTGAGCGAACTTGGACGGCTGTAGATTCCGCAGGAATGGTTGGTACTTGCGTACAGGACCTTTACTTCCGTAGACAATCTATGTCTATGGTTGTATTTCCTCCAAATAGAGATGGCATAGAAGGCCCAATTGTTACTTGTACCGATGGTGGAACAGATCCTGCCAATGTGGGTTCTCCTACTATTGATGGAGATGCTATATATCCTAATATTATAGGTTTTTGCCAATTAGACGCAGGTTATAGAGATGAAACGATTTCTTTTTGTGCAGGTAACTTACAAGTTATTAGAACTTGGACCGTCGTCGATGCTTGTTCAGGAGATCATGTAACTGATATTCAAATTATTAGTGTAGTTGATACGACGGCTCCTGCGCTGGTTTGCCCAGATACGATTGTTGCTAGTGTAGATGTTGGGACTTGTAGTGCTACGGTAGATTTTCCATTTGCGGTAGCAAAAGATGCTTGTTCTACAGCAAGTGTAAGAATAGAAACACCCTTTGGTAATATTGAAGGCAATGGTGGACAGTTAAATTGGATACCTGTTGGCTACCACGAAGTGACTTATATTGCGATTGATGAGTGTAATAATCGGTCGAGTTGTACCACGATACTGCATGTAGAAGATCGGACGGCGCCTGTCGCTGCATGTGATTTTATTAATGATGTATCCTTGCGGGCTAGAGGTACGGTAATGGTAGATGCAAGCGTTTTTGATGATGGAAGTCGAGATGGCTGTAGTGGCAATCAAGTAACTTTTCAAGTACAACGAGTAGGGGATACCTTAGACTTTGCAGACTTTGTTACTTTTTATTGTACGGATGCAGGAGATACCCTTTATGTCAACCTTCGGGTAACCGATTTGAATGGCAATTCGGATGATTGTGTAGCAGCTATTGCGATTACAAATGATACGCCTCCCCAAATTACTTGTCCTGCGGATCAAACGATTAGTTGTACGGATGATTATTCCGATCTACTGGTTTTTGGTGTGCCAACTATTTTGGATGATTGTGGTGGAACAACTAATTATACCGAACAAGATTCTTTTGAAGTTAATTCTTGTGGCTCTGGTCGAATTATCCGAACTTTTACAGTTAATCATGGTGGTTCGACAATCTCTTGTAGTCAGGTTATTACAATTGCTAATACTAGCACTTTTGATGGAAACACCATTGTATGGCCTGCGGATTATTTGACTTTTGCCTGTGATAACCAACCTTTAGACCCGGCATCTTTACCTAATGGATTTAACAGACCTACTTATGATTCTACGGGTAATTTATGTAGTCGAATTTTAGTAAATCCCGACGATGCTGCCTTTGATGATGGGTTAACTCCTGTTGGTTGCTATAAAATATTGAGGACTTGGACGGTGATTGATTGGTGTACTTTTAATCCCAATGATACCGCAGCGGGCGGATATTGGAGTCATGTCCAAACGATAGATTTAGTGAATGTGGTAGCACCTACTTTTACCAATTGCCCAGATAGTTTATCGGAAGATATTATAACGAATACTTGTCAAGCAACTGTTCCATTGGCCATGATGGCAACTGATGATTGTACGCCAGATGATCAACTGACGTATACTTATACGATTGACTTGAATGATGATGGAGGTGTTGATTTAGATGGTACGACCAATGATGCTACTGCTGCTTATCCCATCGGAACACACCGAGCGAGATTTACCGTTTCTGATGACTGTGGTAATACAACGGCTTGTAATTTCTTATTTACTGTTCGAGATGCAAGATCGCCTGTAGCAGTCTGTAATACCGGATCTTTTAATATACAAGATATTGGAGATGAGCTTCGGGCCACCTTCAATCCAAGACAATTAGCGCTTAATTCAACCGATAATTGTACCAATTTTGATGACTTAATCATTACGGCTAATCCCGCTAGTTTTGGTTGTAATGAATTAGGTTCCAATCAAGTTGAAATTACGGTAACGGATGAAGTAGGTAATTCAACCACTTGTATAACGGATGTGCTCATTACAGATACAGATAGTATATGTCCGATGAATAGAACAGCCGTACATATTAGAGGAGTGATTACCAATGAAATGGGCGAAAGAGTAGATCGAGTAGCTGTTTCAATTAATCATCCAGATGTGGCTACTTCGATGACAAATGAAGAAGGAGAATTTAAGTTGGAAGATGTTCCCGTTGGAAATGATTATACGATTTTACCAACCAGAGATTTTGATATTCTTAATGGTATTTCCACTTTTGATTTAGTATTGATTAGTAGACATATTTTAAATATTGAACTAATTGCTTCTCCTTATCGACTGATCGCAGCAGATGTAAATCGTTCTAAAACGATTACGGCTTATGATATTGTGCAATTACGTCGATTGATCCTTCGGTTGAGTACAGACTTTCCGAATAATACTGCTTGGCGTTTCATCAGAACTGATTTTGATTTTGAAAACCCAGCTACGCCTAACCAATCTTATTTCCCGGAGGTATATAATATTAATGATTTACCTACTAACGATATGGAAATAGCAGGTTTTGTAGCGGTAAAGGTGGGAGATGTCAATGGAAGTGCGACTACAAAAGCTAATTTTGTCGAAGGAGAATCAAGGAATGCGACGAATACTTTAAAATTACATATAAAAGAGCGATTACTAGAAGCAGGAACAGTGGTAGATATTCCTTTTCATGCGACTAATTTCAATCAACTATTAGGTTTTCAATTTGCTATTGATTTTGATCCAAACAGTTTGGAATTGGTAGAATTATTACCAAACGAGGCGACAACCTTAACTGCCAATAATTTTGGAATGACTTTCTTAGAGAGAGGTTTGATTACCACCAGTTGGGAACAACCTACAGTAATAACTCAAGCAAATAGTCAGGCGCCTATTTTTAGCCTACGATTTAAAGTGAAAGCTGCGACTAAGTTGTCAGATGTACTTTCCTTAAATCAAGCTTTCATGAAAGCAGAGGCTTATGCCATTACAGAAAATACACCCTTAGAGCTACTAGATATACAATTGCTATTCGCAGATGATTTGGCGAATCCAAACTTCCATCTATATCAAAATAAACCAAATCCATTTAGTCAATACACGATGATTGATTTTGATCTAAATCAATCGGAAATGGTGACCTTAACTATTTTGGATATTAGAGGAAGAATGGTTCAACAAATTCAAAAAGAAGCACTAACAGGTTATAACGAAATAAGTATTCATAGAAAAGACTTGGATGGGAAAGGGGTTTATTATTATCAACTAGCTACGTCGACTGGGGTGGCTACTAAAAAAATGATTATTGTAGAATAACTATTCAGTAGAGTAGAGATTAGAGAGCATTCCATTGAGAGATTAGAGATTTAAACCTTTAAAATCTAGTAGGAACGACGAGAAATTAGGTGATTTAGTACAAAATAATCTTGCTTATCTTCTCTTTCTTCTGAATAAATATAATATAGCATAAAATAGCGTGGTAAGTATGATTTGTGGTAAATGATTGATCTATTTTAGCATACCAACTTTGGCTAATATTCGGTTTTTGGGTTAACGCCTCTTTCTTAATTAAAAGAAAGGGGCTTTTTTACGCGATAAACTGCAAAGCGATCAATTGCGTAGAAAAACCAACTAAATACCCTCCATATAAATCTTTAGGACTAGGATTTTCTAAAACCATGCGAGCGGAACCGACCAATCCTGCTATTATAATAACTACAAACAGTAATGCATACATACTGAAGGTATAATTGCCAAATTGAAAACTGTTGTAATTAAATAGCAGCATCGTGACCATGATTACGCCAATCAAACTGCCCATCCCAATGGCATGTATATTTATCTTAGAAAAAATATTTAAGACAAAAGCGGTAAATAAGGCAATGACATAACCAAGAATAGCAGATTTAAAAACGGGTGGGACATCGGGTAATCGACTAAAACTAGCATATAGCCATAGGTAAAGAATTCCAGTAGCTATAAAAGGGCCAATTCTAGCCGTTCGATCTTCTAAATCAAAATTGGGCACTAAGCCCAATGTTTTCATCATCGAAATGGCTATACTCGGTATTAGGGTGGCTTGTAAAAAAACATAAATAATTAATAAGCCACTTCTACCTTCTCCTACCTGACTAAAACCAAAAGCATAAGGATTCACGACCATTAATAGACAAATCACATAAGTCAAGATAAGCAATGGATGGAATAACCAAGAAATGAATTGGGCAATTGGTCGCATATATCAATGGATAATTTCCGTTATTAAAAATGCAAAACTAAACAAAAATAGTTTAGATTAGTTAGGCTTAAGTAATGAGAAAGAATTAATTGATCTTTAAAACACCATGATTTTGAAAATCATAGTGTTTTGACAGATAATAAAAAAATATGAAACCAACTATCAATATTTTCTGGTTTAGAAGAGATTTAAGATTGAAAGATAATGCAGGGTTATACCATGCTTTAAAATCAGATATACCTGTTTTACCTATTTTTATTTTTGATAAAAATATTTTAGAGCGACTAGAAGATAGAACAGACGCTAGAGTTACCTTTATTCATCAAACTTTGGCAACGCTAAAAAAAGAATTAGCGGCACTAGGAAGTAGTCTACTCATTAAATATGGAACACCCAAGATGGTCTGGGAGGAAATTTTGGAAGCATATAATGTTAAATCTGTTTTTACGAATCGAGATTATGAAGCCTATGCTTTAGAGCGGGATGGAATGATTAAAGAATTAGTAGAAAATAATGGAGGTACTTTTCATACTTTTAAGGATCATGTAATTTTTGAAAAAGAGGAAGTCTTAAAAAAAGATGGACTTCCTTATACGGTTTTTACGCCTTATAGTAGAATCTGGAAGGCTAAACTACTGGAAAAAATGGTTGCGGTAGAAGCTGCAAATGGGCAGACACAAGATCTTTCTTACTATTTTAAATCGTATCCAAACGAAAAATACTTTACTAATTTTTACCAGACCAATCCTTTGCCAGCACCTACTTTGCAAGAAATGGACTTTGAAGAGACGTCCATTGAGATTCCAGACCAAACGGTTACTAGAGGACTAATTAGAAATTATGATCAAACTAGAAACTTTCCAGCCATTGCTGGTGGTACTTCTAAATTAGGAATTCATTTTCGTTTTGGAACGATTAGTGTTCGAGAAAAAGCTAGACATGCACAGCAATTAAATGAGGTTTTTTTAAATGAATTGATTTGGCGAGATTTTTACGCAATGATTTTGGCACACTTTCCTCACGTTGCGAATGGTGCTTTTCGCAAAAAATATGAAAATATTCCTTGGCGGAATAATGAAAGAGAATTCAAAAAATGGTGTGAGGGAAAAACGGGCTACCCCATGGTAGATGCAGGAATGCGAGAATTAAATGCGACAGGATTCATGCACAATCGAGTAAGAATGGTGACTTCTAGTTTTTTGACGAAGCATTTATTGATTGATTGGCGATGGGGAGAAGCTTATTTTGCGGAAAAATTGTTAGACTTTGATTTAGCAAGTAATAATGGTGGTTGGCAATGGGCAGCTGGATGTGGTACAGATGCAGCGCCTTATTTTAGGATTTTTAACCCAACGTCTCAAATGCAGAAGTTTGATAAGGAATTAAAATATGTTAAAAAATGGATTCCTGAATATGAAACAACGGCTTATCCATCTCCAATTGTGGAACACAAATTTGCGAGAGAACGTTGTTTGGCAACGTTTAAAGCAGCTTTAAATAATAATTAATTTTTTATTTGAAAATAATATTTTTGTAATATGATTGATTATCAGTATATTAATGAATAGAGGTAATAATTATTTGAAAAAACAACGTTAAATATTTGACTTAATCCTTCTTTTTTCCCTATTTTTGTACTCGTATTAAGAATAGAACAGATTTATCTTAATTTGATTTTTATAGTGTTTTGAAAAACATATTAAATTAAATTATAAAATTACCCAAAAAAGGGTAGGCTTTTAAATTAAATTTTTTCTATTTTTGTAATCTCAACACCTACGGAATTTTATCTCACCATCGTTTACAACCTATTTAGGCTATAGTAATAGCCGAAAGATACCTATTTAATACGGATTGAAAAGAATTACAGAAAATTGTGATAGAGCTTTATGTTCAATCCATACTTCTCCGATTTAAGTACAAAACCCTCTAAGATATTGTCTTAGGATAACTATTGCTCTCAATATAACAATGTTATTTTGTGAACTATGACACTATTCCTAAGTTTGACATACGCAATAAAAGCATGAGATTAACAAAGTTTGGTTAAGACCATTTCGTGAGGCCTTGGGCCTCACTTTTTCCAACTTTCTTAATAGTTCTCTGCTTCTAATAATATACAAGGTTAGGGTAGCTTAACCTTAAGATTTGAGATTAATTCCGTATTATTGAATGAAGTGGAATTTATTTTCCACTTCCTTCTTTTGTCTCAAATAATGATTTTATCCAAATTACGTTAGTACAAGAGATTAGCCGTTTAGCACAACGATTTAAGTTTACAAGTTGATTTTCAATTGTTTATCCCTTACGAGTAAAAAAAGACAAGACAAGAAACAAACATTATTTTCGACCAAAAGAGCGACACTAATCAAACACATCTCATGAATAAAACATTTACAAACACAAACTCTAAAGCCTATGGGCTTTACCAACCTGCCTGTTCACCTTTTTCCGAATATAATTTTGTTCGTTACCAATGTAACTTCCCCATAACCAGCAATTTAGGTACTTAGCGCTGCTAAGTTTATCCTACTAAGCTGGACTTCAATATATAGCTGTAGCAATACAGTCATATCCAGTAATATTCCTTAAGCCGATCGGAAAAATTATCAACCAATTTGTTTTTTAAGTACATCTTACACACAGAGCTGAATAGCTATTAAAATAGGTCTTCTAGACCTTAGCACAAGACTATATCAAGGATTTCTTGAACTATTACTTCAAGACCTTTCGTACGTATGTACACTACTGTCTGTTAGGCTGAGGAATCTAAATCTGGACTTTTTATAGCATGAGAGATTCGAGCTCATTTACCAAAATTTTTTAACCTTTTTTCTTTTAACCAAAATTAACTAATCCTATGAAAAAAGCGATTTTTACGCTATTTCAGCCGCAAAGATGGATGTCCAAGATAGGACAATCTGCTGTAGCGGTTCTTTTTGTTTTGTGTTGCATGGGACTTCAGACTGCTGGAGCTCAGGTAGACCTTGCCCGAGGTGGCGAAGCAAAAATCACTAGCAATAGTGGTTGTGCTCAATACAAACTTACTTCATGTAACGATGCTGGACCATCTGATGATGCGGCTATAAATAGCCCTAAATTTTTAGATGATGGACTAAACGATGGTAATTATGCAGATACTTTAGGTAAGCCACGTACAGATACTATCGAAATTTGTGGATCTGATGCATGGCATCGTACAAGAGTAGTATTTACTGCTTTTGATACAGAAGATTCTACTGGTGGAGGTGATACCCTTTTAGTTTACCAAAGCAATAAAGCTGGTTTGACTGCAACTTCTGTTCCTGCTGGAAAAGCAACGGGTACTGGTGTATCTAAGGCTTTTGGCGGTTGGGTAGATGCGGATTGTGATCCTGCGGTAAATGCTTCTGGTTGTTTGACTTTTATCTTCAAAACTGATGGAGATAATAATAAAGGCGCAGGCTGGGAAGCTTGGGTCGATTGTTCTGCTAGAAACATTAATTTAGCAGCAGTTGCTGATCAGACTGTTAAATTGACTTGTGATGATAGACCTTATTCTAGATTAACTGTTGGTGCTCCTGCTGTTACAGCTTGTGGTGTAGCAGCCTCAGATTCTGTTAGAGTAGTAATTACAAATCAAGCACAAGATACTTGTATTGATACCAAACTTTCTGCTGGAGCAGTTGTATTTCCTGCTAGTATAACAGATACTTTTGCAATTGGTATTTATAATGTTAAATACACACTTTGTTCGGATCCTACAAAAGTACAGTCTTCAAAAATTACAGTACAAGCACCGAATCTAGTATGTAATGATGATATTAGAATTCCTTTTGGTTCTGCTTGTATGGTAGCCGTTACACCTGATATGATTTTAGAAGAGCCATGTGATACGATTCAGGATACCATGAGGTATAATATCGTTATCAAAGTAAATGGTGTAACAGTTGCATCAGGAGCTAATCCAATTCTTTCTAGAGATTTGATTAAAGCCCAAGGTGGCAGTATTTGTGGAGGAACAGCTACTATTGAAATTACTAGAATGTATTTGAATGTTTGGAATCAGGGAGGTACATCTATTTGCAATAATGGCGCACAAAGCCAAACTTGTTCTACTGGACTTACCTACGAAGATAAATCTGATCCAATCTTTACATCAACTGCACAAGGAAACGATACACTTTATGCATGTAATGCTGCTAGTGTAGCTTCTTTAATTACTTTACCAACTGCAATCGATAATTGTGATTCTGTAGTAGTTACTTCTTCTATTGGTACTATTACACCAGGTTTTGATAGTAACCCATGTGATACCCAACGTGTTACCGTTACTTATACTGCAACCGATGAATGTGGAAATACTGCTACTCAATCTAAATTGGTAGTAATTGTTCGTCCAGAGACTGGAGACGTTACTAAAGTAGATGATGATGTATTAGAATGTAATTCTGATGATGATAGTTCTAAGAAACCAGGTTTAGCCATTGGTAAATTTGTAAACGGAGTTAAAGTTCCTTCTGATACTATTGAATTATTTGATGATAAATATGAGTGTGGATATATTCTAGACTCTAGAGACGTAACTGTACCTGCTCCAGGTTGTGGTAAGAAGGTTTTCAGATACTGGTCTGTAGTAGACTGGTGTAACCCTGCTGCACCTTCTCCTGTTGATACACAGTTAATTAATTATAAGGATACAAAAGCACCTGAATTTGCTGACAACGATTATGATTCTTTAGATGAAGCTAAGAAGATTGACTTGGATCCTTTTGAGTGTTCAACTACAGATACTCCAGATGCACCAACTGCTACAGATGCATGTGCTGGAGATGTAACAGATAATATTAATGTATTTGCTAGAGAGCAATTAGTTAATGGTGCTTGGGTGGCTTATGCTGCTACTGAGTACACTTGTGATACTTTTAGAATTAGATATGATGTTTCGGATGATTGTCCTACTCAGCCTTTAAGAGATACTTCAGCTACTTACTTTATTGTAAGAGATGTAACACCTCCTTCAGCTATTTGTACAGATGAATTAATCGTATCTGTAGGTAGTGGAGCAGTTAGAATTACTCCTGCAGACTTAAATGCAGGTAGTTATGATGCTTGTGAGACATTAACTTACAAAGTTAGAATTAAAGGAACAACAGAATGGTTAGATGCTGTAGCACTTACATGTGATAATAAGCCTTCTGTTGAAGTAGAATTACAAGTTACAGGTTCTAAATCTGAGCCAGTTGTTTGTTGGTCTAAAATTACAGTAGAAGATAAAATTGCACCAATTTGTACTCCATTAGCTGATCCTGATCCAGTTTCTTGTACTAAGTACCACCCTGACCAATATGGTGAGACAGGTCCTTTAGTAGCAGGTTCTAATTTAGAGAAATTCTATAATGATAATTTTGGAAACCCATTTGAGGGATGTTCTGATAACTGTGGTATTTCTGTATACAACCAATCAATTGTTGTAACTAAAGAAGACTGTGGTGAAATTACTATTGTAAGATCGTACAGCGTTGGTGATTGGAATCCTGATCCATTATATTCTCCTACTTATACGCAGACTATTACTGTGGAGTCTTCTCATGACTTTAAATTGTCTTTCCCAGAAGATCAAGAAGTTAGATGTTCTGATGCAAATCAGGATGTTGTAGCTGCTTGGGATTTAGATGATATACTTGTTAAGAATGAAGGATGTGATGTTTTCGCATTAGAAGTAACTGAAAAAGAATTTACTGTTGATGGTGATTTCTGTAAGAAGATTGAAAGAACTTACGAATTAATCAACTGGTGTACTTATACTCCAGGTAAAGATGCTGTTGATTTAGGACATGATGAAGATGGAACAATGCATGATTATGTAGCAGGTGAAAATGGACGATATGTGTATACACAAATCATCAAATTCTCTGTTGATCAAGCACCTGACGTAATGATTGATGATGTAGAGGAATGTATCAATAGTGGATGTGGTGAAACTAAAAAATTCTCTGCTTCTGCAGCGAACTGTTTATTACAACCATTAACAAATTTCACGCACAACTTGACCGTAACTGATGCTGATGGTAATAAGACTACTCCAATTGTAGGAGCTGCTGGAAGCGAGTTTGAATATGCTGTAGTACCAGGTAGTTCTTACGAAGTAGAATTCTGGGGATTTGATGATTGTGGTAATTCTGATGGAGCAATTAAAACTTTCACTTTCAAAGATTGTGTAAGACCTACTCCTTACGTATTACACGGAATTGCAGTAGAGTTAATGCAAACACAGATGGTTGAAGTTTGGGCATCTGATTTAGATAGAGGTAGTTTTGATAACTGTTCTCCTTCTGATAAATTAGAATTTAGAATGGCTTTAGGTTTACCTGAAGATGGACCAGGCGCTGATGCAGATGCTGATGCGGTTAGAGCAGCTACAAGTACAAATATTCAGTTTACATGTGAAAACTTCAGATTAGGAAATCAAGGAGTTAGTTTCTATGTAATTGATGAATGTGGTAATTGGGATGTAGTATTAACTTATATCCTTGTACAAGATAACTTTAATGTTTGTGGTGGTGGTGATCCTATGGGAAGCATTGCTGGTAAAGTAACCAATGCATTTGGTGAAAACGTAGAAGCTGTAAGCATCTCTGTAAACGGAGGCGATAATACAGTAACTACTACTGCAACAGGTCAGTTTGCTTTCAATCTTCCATTAGCAGGAGATTATACAATTACTCCTGAGAAGAATATGAATCCATTGAATGGCGTATCTACTTTTGACCTTGTTTTAATTAGCAAGCACATCTTAGGTCTTCAGACATTTGATTCTCCTTACAAGTACATTGCAGCGGATGTGAACAAATCTGGTTCTATTACTGCATTTGATATGGTTCAATTACGTCAATTGATATTAAACGTGACTTCTGAATTCCCTAATAATACAAGTTGGAGATTTGTAGATGCTAAGCATGAATTTACTTCTGCAAACCCTGCTGCTGAGAACTTTGCTGAGTTCATGAGCATCAACGATCTTGATGGTGCAATGTCAGATGTTAATTTCATTGCTGCTAAGATTGGTGATGTGAATGGTACTGCATCTGCAAATAGCTTATTAGGTGCTGAGTCTCGTACAGTTAATGGTACTTTAAGCTTAAATGCTACAGATAGATTAGTAGAAGCTGGTCAAACAGTAACTGTTGATTTTACTTCTGCTGACATTGCAAACGCTCAAGGATACCAGTTCACTATGGACTTTGCTGGATTAGAATTAGTAGAATTGAACGAAGGTGTAGCTAAAGTAGCTAACTTCAATACTAACTTGGCTAATAGAGGCATGTTAACTACTTCTTGGAATGGTGAGGCAACTGCTAACGATGTATTATTCTCTTTAACTTTCACAGCAACCACTAATGGCTTATTAAGCGAATTAGTTTCTGTTAATTCAGATTTAACTGTTGCTGAAGCATATAATAATGCTGGTGAGTTAATGAATGTAGCATTAGACTTTAATGCAGGCGCTACTGCTGCTGCATTTGGTTTACAGCAAAATACACCTAACCCATTCAATGGTGAAACAGTAATTGGTTTTAATTTACCAGAAGCTGGTTTAGCTACATTGACAGTAATGGATGTTCAAGGAAAAGTATTGACTTCAATTGAAAGAGAGGGTGTTAAAGGTTACAACCAAGTAACTATTAATGCAAGAACACTAGGAGCTACCGGTGTATTATACTATCAATTAGAGTCTTCAGACAATATTGCTACTAAGAAGATGATTATCATTGACTAATTAGTAGTGAAAAAATTTATCATGAATGGAGGGCAGAATTCCTGCTCTCCGTTTATTAACCAAAATAATAAAAATTTTTTATGAAAAAAGCGATTTATACGCTGATTCAACATCGAAGCTCAAGTTCTCTATTAGGGAAATTGACCTTGATGGTAGTTTTTGCTTGGTGTTGTCTGGGATCTCAAAGTGCAAATGCACAAATTCAATTAGTCCTTAATGGGGATAGAGATACTTGTATAACAGCACCAGTATTAGAAACTTGTAACGAAGATGTTACAGCAGCGAAAAGTATGCGATTTACTGATGACGGTGATAACGACGGAAATTATGGAGACCCTACAGGGGCTCGAGGAGGTCGTGCAGCGAACGGTGGTCGTCGAGATACTATTGTATTCTGTGCAAAAGATGCATGGAAAACGGTAAAAGTTGTATTTAACGACTTTGATTTAGAAGAAGGGGATACTTTATTTGCATTTGATGGTAATAAAGCAGAAGTCGAGGCAGCATTTGCTGTTTTAGCGGATGCAGCAGCTACTGGTGCCGCTAAGGATCGTGCTAGACTAATAGGTCTAGGATCTGGTACAGGTGTAGGTGTATCTAAAGCCTTCGGTGGCTGGATTAATGCAAGCTGTAATCCATATTTAAACAAATCTGGATGTTTGACTTTTGCCTTAAAAACAGATGGTGATAATAATAAAGGTTCAGGTTGGGATGCATGGGTTGATTGTGGCGTAAGGGATATTTCTCTAGCTGGAGAAATAGTACCTGCTGATATTCAATTGACTTGTGAAAATGCACCTTATGATACTTTAGTTAACATTAAAATGCCTGTTGCATTGGCTTGTACTGATACTATCAGAACACCTGGTGATTCTATAATCGTTACGGTTAAGAATGAAAAAGGTACAGAGCTTAAAAAGGATACTTTGTTATCTGGATTATTTACAAATACAGACAATATTTTATCTGGTAGATACGGCGTTGGATGTTATACTGTAACCTTTGCTTTATTGACAGATCCTTCTTCAAGCAAGACGATTACTAGATCATTCTGTATTAAATCTCCTGCATTAGTTTGTAATGATGAGGTGAATACAGTATTTGGTGCTGCTTGTCAGATATCTATTACTCCGGATATGGTATTAGAAGCAACTTGTGATTCTGTTACTAATATCCTTGAATACCAAGTTAAACTTACTTACGGAAATGCTTCTAAGACAGGAGCATATGGTACAATTCCTACTGTAACAAAAGAAGAATTGAAAGCAGCAGGAGCAGGCGCCTGTGATGGTGAGTTAACTGTAGAAATTACTAGAAGAATTACAGCACCAGCTGGTTCTTGTTCAAATGACCCTGAGATAGTAAAATGTACTACTCTTGTTAAGTATACGGATAATACAGCACCTGTATTTGGAGCACAAGCGGCAGGAATTGATAGTTTGATTCAAACAGATACTGCGGGTGTAGCAGCTTTAGCTGTGATTCCAACAGCAACAGATAATTGTGATTCTGTTAGATATGAAGCTAAAATTAAATCTGTATTGAATGATGCGGCAACTGCAGCTGCTGACCCTAATGATATTTGTGCATACCCGATTACAGTTGTTTTAGAATATATTGCTTATGATGAGTGTAATAACGCATCTACTCCTTTAACGGATACCGTAAGAATATTCAGACCATTTTCATTCACAACTCCGGGAATAGATTCATTAGAATGTAATGAGGATGATCCAGGTTATCTAGTATCTGGCACACCTAAACTTCAAGTTGGTAAATATGTAAATGGTGTACCTACTTATGATGCTACAAAAGCAATAACATTAGATACAATCAATTATACTGCTGGCTATATTGGAAGATATACGGATCAAGTAATTGATGAAGGCGACTGCGGTTCTAAGGTATTTAGAACTTGGAGCTATGTTGACTGGTGTGATGCAGCAAAAGGCCCTCAGGTTATCGGGACTCAGTTCATTCACTACTTTGATCAGTCTGCTCCTATGTTTACTTATACTGGTGCAGATACTTTGGAAGCAAATGCTACCAAGATTGATTTAGACTTTGGACAATGTACTAAAGTAATCACTCCAGAGACGCCTAGTGCTGTAGATGGTTGTGATTCTGATCCTACAGAAGTAATGTTTGATGTTGCTAGAAAAGATGGAGCTACTTATACAACAATCGGAGCAAACCTTGCTGCGACTGGCGCACTTGGTTGCGATACTTTCCGAATTGCTTGGAGAGTTTATGATGACTGTCACACACAAGTAGTTGAAGATACAATTTACCGATATTTTATCCTTCAAGATGTTGAAGATCCTATCGTTACTTGTGAAGATGAGGTTTTTGTTTCTGTTAGCACATCTGCTGGTGTGGTGATGCAAGCTGCGACTTTCTACAAGACGGCTACTGATAACTGTGGTACACCAACTATAGAGATTAGAAGAGAAAATAAAGATGGTACTTATAGCGATTGGGGACAATCAATCTTAGTTCAATGTACAGAAGCAGTTCGAGATGTAGATCACGAATCATTCAATGTAGAAGTACGAGTGACAGATAAGAATGGTAGAACCAATACTTGTTGGGTGAAAGTTACGCCTGAAGATAAGATTGCACCTATTTGTGAGGATATTCCTGATGATATAGACAATCGTACTTGTAATGAATTCCATAACCTAGAATTAGGAGATCCTACAGATACTAATAATGATGGTGTAATGGATGAGGACGAATGGGTATTACTTGATAAGTCAGATGCTAAATTAGCAGCTTTACGCGCATTATATGCTCAAGAATTTGGAGAAATTGCATGTGTAGATAATTTAGAGTGTGGTGCGATTAGAATTGACGAATGGTATCAATTAATCGAAGAATCTTGTGGTGTGATTCGCATTAAGAGAAGATGGTCTGCAACAGATTGGTTAGACCAAGCTGGTGACGGTAATACTTCTCAAACACAAGAGCAATCTATTCGAATTAAATACACAAAAGATTGGACTTTGTCTTTCCCTAAAGATGAAACAATCGCTTGTAACGCTGGAGAAATTCCTGCACCTGCTACTTATGAAGACATCGTTCGATCTGGAGCTTGTGACAATATCTTATTAAATGTTACGACAGATACTTTCAGAACTCCTGGTGAGACTTGTATGAAGATTATCAGAAACTACGAGTTGATCAACTGGTGTAATTATGATGCTAATGCAGCAGCATATGTTGTACCTCATGATGCTGACGGTGCTGTACTTCATGATGAAGATGTTCCTGCTGGTGAAGACAACGGTAGATATACTTACAGCCAAGTTATCAAGTTGGATGTTAGTGAAGGAGGTATTACAATCATGCGTAATGATGTGAATACTTGTATCGTTGGTGTTGGTGATGTAGCTCCTTTTGGAGAGGCGGATAAAGGTTTAGGAGATTTCGCTTACGAATGTGATACGTTACGTACTTTCTCTGCTACTGCAACTAACTGTTTAGGTATTCCTTTAACTAAGTTCTCTTACAGAGTAGCAATCGTTGAGGATGGTATCGATGTTATTGCATTGGCTAGTGACGAAGGAAACGAAGTTGAAGTGAATGTTGAGCCTGGTAAAACATACAGAGTGACATTTACTGCTTTTGATGATTGTGGTAACTCTGAGTCTTCTGAAGAACTTTATACATTCAGAGACTGTAAGCGACCTACTCCTTTTGTATTAAACGGCATTGCTGTTGATCTTGGAGAAAGTGGTACAGTTGAAGTATGGGCGAAAGATTTAGATGATGATAAGACTTATGATAACTGTACACCAAAAGAGGATCTTAAATTCTTTATTTCTAGAGAAGAAAGACCTGATAATATCGATAGTATCTTAGCAACTCCATCTGTTATTATTTTAGATTGTAATGATGTTGGAACGAGAGCTGTTTACATCTATGTGGTAGATGCGTCTAATAACTGGGATGTTGTTAGAACAACTATTAACGTTGATAGCAATATCTTTGATTGTACTGGTACTGGAGAAAGAGATGGTATGGTTGCTGGTCACATCGTTAATCCTAACGGAGAAAACGTTGAGCAAGTATCTGTTTCTGTTGCTGGAGGAATGCAATCTAATATGACTACTGGAGCAGATGGTGCTTTCCAATTCGAATTGACTACTGGAGCAGATTATACGGTAACGCCTTCGAAAGATATGAACCCATTGAATGGTGTTTCTACTTTTGACTTAGTCTTAATTAGTAAGCATATCTTAGGAATCACTACTTTCGATTCGCCATATAAGTACATAGCGGCTGATGTTAATAAATCAGGTACTATTACTGCTTTTGATATGGTTCAATTACGTCAATTAATTTTGAGTATCAATACTGAATTCTCAAATAATGATAGTTGGAGATTTGTAGATGCTGAACATGACTTCAGTACTTCTACGACTAATCCAGCTGCTCAAGAATTTGCTGAATTTAAGAATATTAGCCAATTGGCTGCTAACATGATGAACGTTGATTTTGTCGGTGTAAAAATCGGTGATGTGAATGGTAATGCATCTGCTAATAGCTTATTAGGCGCTGAGTCTCGTACTACTAATGGTACTTTAAACTTCAATGTAACAGATAGACTTGTTGAAGCAGGCGAAACAGTAACGGTTGATTTTACATCAGCTGATATTGCAACTGCTCAAGGATACCAGTTCACAATGAATTTTGCTGGACTTAACTTTGATGAGTTAACTGAAGGTGTTGCTAGCGCAGCTAACTTCAACACTAACCTAGCGAAGAGAGGTATGTTGACTACTTCTTGGAACGGTGAAGCGACTGCTGATGAAGTATTATTCTCTTTAACATTCAATGCGACAACTACTGAATTGTTAAGCGAATTAATAACTGTAAGTTCTGATTTAACTGCTGCTGAAGCATATAACACAGATGGTGAATTATTAGATGTAAATATCGAATTCGCTGCTGCTGATGTTGCTGTAGGCTTTGCATTAGGACAGAATATTCCTAACCCATTTAGTGGAGAAACTGTAGTTGGCTTTAACTTGCCAGTAGCAGGTGCTGCAACATTGACGGTAATGGATGTACAGGGTAAAGTATTAAAAGAAATCAGAGGTGATTACGCTAAAGGATACAATACTGTAACCTTACAAGCTAAAGAATTAACTCCTGGTGTACTTTACTATCAATTAGAGTCTGCTGACCAAGTAGCTACTAAGAAGATGATCATTATTGATTAATATTACTTGTATGGTATTTGGGTATGAAAATATCCAAATACCATTATTTGATAAGTAGTTGGGAAGTTAACTTCCTACTGCAATAATTTTTGGGTTTAGTGATCGGATTGTTTTTAATTCGATCACTATTCACCAAAAATAAAAAATACGGATACTTAGCGATTTTAAAAAATAAGAAACGATAGCAAATGGTTCAAAAAATTTGAAACTACCATTTTGTTATTACTAAGGATTATTTAGTTTTTAAGACTATTTTGGTTAAAAGAGTACTAGAGGACTATTATATTTATCCTTCATCACCGACCTTAAAATACCAAGATGCCAAAAGCGGCATTATCTAAAGACATATAATTAAATCGGTTTTTGGGATGGCCTCTCTTCAACTAAATTGAAGGGGGGCTTTTTTAAAAACATTGTTGATTTTATATCAACTATAATATCAATAGTTATTAGAGTTGGCGAACCAATAATTCTATTTATCGACTATTGATATTGTATCTTTTTCATGATTTACTTAACGGAATAATCACAAAGAATATACTTAAATCGGTTTTTGGGATGGCTTCTCTTCACTTCGGTGAAGAGAGCCTACTTTTTAAAAAGTAACAAAATAGATTAACGGAATAACCACAAAGAATATACTTAAATCGGTTTTTGGGATGGCTTCTCTTCGCTTCGGTGGAGAGGAGCTACTTTATTTACAGGATGACCTGATTTTGAGCGATTTACAGGATGAAGGAAATACGTTATAATATTAAATATATTAGTGTTCTGTCAAGTATGATTTGATGATTAAACCATAATTGAAGGAATACTAGATAATTATTGGTTAGAATTTGTAATTTGATACCTTTTATTAGCTCGTCTCTAGTGAATTTAGCCTATTTATTTTAGGTATCTGAATCCTAAATTTATTTCACTAAGCCCTCAAAAACAGCCAACGTTTCCTTAGCTGTTTTCTCCCAACTAAAGGTAGCAGCCCTAGCTAATGCCTTTTTAGATAAAGATTTTCTTAACCTCTCATTTTCTATTAATTGAATAATTTTTTGAATTAATATTTCCTGATTATTAGGTGGGAAAAGTAATCCTGCAGTACCAATAAGTTCAGGAAGGCTGGATACGTTGGATACAATAGTAGGCGTTCCGCAAGACATTGCTTCTAAAACGGGGAGGCCAAATCCTTCAAAATGAGAAGGATAAATAAATGCCGTGGCAGCAGTATATAAAACTGGTAAATCTTCGCGGGGGACATACCCTAATAATTTTATATCCCTTCGAAAGGTAGATTGTTCAATAGCATCAAGAATAGCTTTATGTTTCCAGCCTAATTTCCCAACTAAGACTAATTGTAAATCCTGTCTTTTTTGCCGTTTTAATGCCTCAAAAGTTTTAATTAAGAAACGTAAATTTTTCCTAGGTTCAATTGTTCCTGTGTGCAATAAATAAGGAGATGCAAGATTGTATTTTTTGAGAATAGCGGGGTTGGTTTGAGGTTGAAAGAAATCTTCTTTCCCTAATAGGATACCTTTGATTTTATTGGCAGTAAATGGAAAATAATCAACGACATCTTGTGCAGTAAAGGCTGAATTGGCAAGAATATAATCTGTTTTTTTTAAAATACTGGGTAGGAAAAGCTGTTGTAGTTTTCTACTGACAAATTGATGCCATTCTGGAAAGTGAAGTGGGGATAAGTCATGAATAACCGTGACTCTCTTTATATTTTTGGGCAAATTAAACGGTCCAAAATGGCGAGGTTCTACCACGATATCTACTTTATTTCGGGCTAGTATTTTTGGAATACTTCTAAAAAGTCGATAAGCAGCAGCGCCAGGTATTTTTTTTGTAGGAATAATTAATTCTTTGACATTTTCACTAATAGCTCCTTCTGACCTAGACCGAACGATCAAATATTCATTAGTGGTGTCTATTTTTGCTAAAGCATTGATCAACTCTTTTGTGTAATAATAAATACCGGCATATTGGTAATCTAATGCATCTGCTATAATGGCAATTTTCATACAACCTATTTTCCTTATTCGCTTATTTAACTCAAGTTGCAGAGAATCAAAAAAACTGGTAGTAAAGCCTTTAGGCCTGTTTTGTAATACGCTTCCGTGAAGGTCGGTGACGGGAAAGCCTAAAGGTTTTTCTACCAGTTGTCCGCAACTTAGATTATTTATAATTCTTCTCTTAAAATACGATGATACAACTTTTTATATTCTTCAATTGTCGTACTTAATTCAAATTTTTTAACTGGACTGTTTGTCCACTCTCCTTTTATTGCTTTACTCATTGCGCTAACTAAACCAGCTACAGAAAAATGATCCATTTTGATAAATTGACCAGAGATGACTTCCTTTAAAGCGGTTTGATTAGAAGAGATGATCGGCGTGCCGATGGCAATGGTTTCTACTGCTGCAAAACAAAACCCTTCACTATAAGATGGAATAATGATACAATCGGAACTAGCAATGGCTTTTTTTAACCTATCAAAAGGAAGATGATGTTTTAGTATGACCTTATTTTCTAGTCGATTCGCTTTGATAAATACCTGTATCTTATTTAGGAAATAAATAGGAACTTTGGGTACGATTAATTGAAATTGACTATTTGGATGCTGGGCGTTTATAATTGGAATAGCCTCCATTAGTAAATCTAATCCCTTCGAAATGCCTAATCTACCGAAGTAAGTATAAGTAAAATTACCGCTTTTTAAGCTTGGTTCGATCGCATCTACCTGAAAATCAGCATAGTTAATTCCATTATAGATGGTTGTAACTCGTTCTTTTTTTATACCTGCTTTAATTAAATTATTAGTAGTGCTCTGAGATACACCTACAAAATGATGAAAAGGTAATTTTAGTAAAAATTGCTCAAATAAATAATGGACCTTTTTGCTTATTTTACCCATGAAGGGTAGTTGATTCCATAAATCTGCCCATACTTCATGAAAAGTAATGATTACTTGTTTACCGAAAAGTTTAGCAGTAAAAAATGCGGGAATGGCTGCGTTATAGGACGTAGTATGAACTAATTGACAATTTTTGATATAGGGAAGGATATAGAAAAAACCGAGAAAAGTAAATAGATAACGATTATTGAAAGGCATGCGACTGATCTGAATATTACCTTGTTTTTCTTTTAGTGGACTATCAGGGGTTACTTGCGAAGTGATAATTGTGATCTGATGTCCTTCTTGAGCCAACGATTCAATGAGGCTTTTAAATAAGGTCTCAACGCCGCCTATATTAGGGTGGTAATATTCTAACACATAGACTAACCTCATTCTTTCGTTTTACTTTTAGGTGTTTTTCCTTCATTTGGAATGCTCCCTGGATGTTCTGTGGTTGTGTCTGGTACTAATTTATTTACAATATGCTCTAATTCAACTATATTTTTAATAATATGGTTGCCCTCATATTCTGATTGAGTTAAATCTTTATTCTCCTCTTTGGCAATAACTGATTCTCTTGTTCCTTCTATCCCTTCTTCTACAACGAGTCCTTGTAAGGCTTCACTTAAAGCTAGTTTTCTAACTAAATCAGTTAATTGATTCTCTACACGATTGAGAGCAGCAGACAAATAAAAGACCATTAAAAAGAGTAAACCTAAGGCAACAAAAATAATGGCATTCGGACGATCTTGAAAGCCTAATCCTATTGCTAGTGAATTAGCAATTTCATTGGGCATAATACCAAGTAAGGCGATGGCGATCCAGAAAATAATCCAGATAACGGTGTTCCTTGGGCTATATTTACCCAAAGAGTATTGCCGTAACGTTCGAATGATGTAGAATATAGCCAATACAGGTACAAGCCATTGATATAATTCTAACTGCATATGCTTTTTTAGGTTAGTCCCGTTAAAAAAAATGTCAAATAAGGAATGTCCATCTTTGACTTAAATGGGGGTAACTATATTATTTATACTTGTATTTATTTATTAAGATGCTTAATAATAGGATTAAAAAGGCTAAAAATTGACAAGAAATTATTATTTGTGAGGCTAACCTTTTCAGAATAGGCTACGTTTGAGAAGACATAGGATTAAAGTGATGCACTATCTTAGTTTAAGCTTGAATGGTTGAAAGGAATTTAACTTCTAAAGATTCATTTGTTCTAAAATACTATTTTTACCAAGCGTTTAACTACACTATATTAAAAAACATTTAAGTTTTGCTCAAATTATTAGATAAATGACTGCTAGATTAGATAAAATATTAACAATAGGTTTTTGTTTCCTTTGGGCTTTAGTGATATTTATTGATTACTGGTATTATCACCCTAGTTATGCCACCGCATTCCAATATTTTCAGTATATGGATAGCCTACTAATCATGTCCGTTTTAGGAGGTGGAGCTTTTTGGCTGATTAATAAAAAAAGAGAACATAAGATTGCTAAACATCTGATTAGTGGAATAGGCATTTATTTGCTCTTTATGCTCGTAAGTGCAGTTATTCTATGGTCGCATTACTTAAAAATTAGTAAAGAAATGTTAGGCGTTGTAGAAGGACTAACTTATCTAGGAAAAGTAAGCTATATCTTATTAGCCTGCTACTTTGTCTTGGTAGCAAATTATGCTTTAGGAGATTTATTTTTGGCGTACTTATTTGATGAGGAAATTATCATTAAACCTAGCATAGTTCGTATTGTAAAATTAGCCATTGGTATTACCCTATTTTCCCTATTTTTTACCATGTTGGCGTTTTTCGATGTTTTAAAAATATATACAACACTCCCATTATTTTTACTTGTTTTAGGCATCAGATGGAAAACGATGTTCGCTTTTGTAAAAACAACACTTTGGCAACCGCTGCTTCGTAAAGAAGCATTAAATGGGATTGGTTTTGCGAGTTTCTTCTTCCTACTAATTTTTATTAGTTTAAATTTTTTATCAAATGTAAGACCTTTTCCTTTTGGTTTTGACGCCTTAGCGATTTACTTAAACGTGCCTAACTTGATTAGCCAGCAAGGAGGGTTGATAGAAGGATATTCACCTTATTATTGGTCTATTTTTATTGCAACTGGTCAAATTATTTTTGGACAATTAGAAATAGCTATTGCCTTATCTGTTGGAGGAGGAATCTTGAGTTTATTTGCTATTTATGAAATCAGCAGAAAATGGGTAAATGAAAATTTTTCCTTATTGATTGTCTTAATATTTTATAGTTTGCCTTTAATAAATTACCAATCCTTTAGGGATATTAAAACAGATCTAGGCTTACTTTTTATTTTATTAACCGCTTTTTTAGTATTGATGGAGTGGTTGTCTCTTTACGATAATAAAGTTTTGAAAAAAGGAAAAAAACAACAACAAGAAGAAGTAATTCAACGAAATGAATTGATTGAGAACCCTCAAAAGATAAATGTAGATCATCAAATAGTGAAAAAGGGATTATTGTCTACTTTCTTTATTCCATCTGAGCAATTAATCCTCTTACTTGGATTATTATCTGGTATGGGATTGGGCATCAAGTTGACAAGTTTGATTTTTATTTTTGCGGTGTTGAGCGTTTTTTCTTTTATCAAGGGAGGGAAAATTGCTTTTTTAGCAAACTTTGCCCTAACTGTTTTTATCGTCTTAATTGCAGAATTAGATACTTCGCTTCGAGCGTATCATTTTGGTGTGACTAGTTTACAATGGATAATGGGCTTATTAGGTCTACTAGGGTTGGGATATTTTGGATTTACCCAACGAGAGCGATTTATAAGCTTAGTTAAAATAGCTTTTATTTATTTGATAACGCTTTCTGCCATTTATGCACCTTGGCCAATTAAGAATTTTCAGGAAACAGGAAAAATATCTATTCAGACACTTATTGAAGGAAAACCAGTTGGCATTCCCGAATAGTGTAACTTTTTTAAAGAGGATCTATTGGAACCTGTGATGAACTAGTTTAAAGTTTGGCCTTATGTTTCGGGATTAATAGTCATGATCGTTCTTCAATCCTTCATTCAATTAATTCTTTATAACTATACTATGAAAAAGAATAGTAGCTTTAAATATAATCGATTCTATATATTTTTTGCCTTATGGCTGTGTCTAGGCAGTAGGATGCCTGTTTACGCTCAACAGGATAGTTTAGGACGTGTAATTGATGATAGCCAATTGCCAATTGACGATAGTCAGTTGAATAATGAAACGGAACAAAAAGTAGAAGTGTATTCGGCGGTTAGAGAAGAATTACATCGTTACATGGGCTATGAGGAGTTATTACCAAAATATATTTCCTTGCCCTATGACGTAGTAATGAATACGAATATTGGGACTGCTTTTGTGGATATAGGCTATTTATTTTTGCTGTTTCTTCCGATCTTATTATTGTTTGGATTAAAAAATAGATTATTAAAAATAGCAACGATCTTATTGATGCTTCTTTTTTTGGTCATTAGTTTGCCTACGGGTTACCGCTCAAATAAAGTTATCCCTTTAACTGAAGTTTCAGGAAGTATAACTGGAGAAATAGCAAGAACACCCTTTATGAGTGCTCCGCTAGTCAACTTGAAATTACAGTTAACACAATTTGCAAATACTATTTATTTACCGATTCATCATCATGTAATAGCTACTTTCTCAGGTGAAGGAGACGCTATTACTTACCCTATATTTTTCCTTTTCTTTTTGTTTACTTTTTTGCTTTTGCAAGATAGATTTAAAAATGCTTCTTTAGGTAAACAGGCGATTCCTTATTTTTTCTTGATGTATTGTTTTTTATGGTTAATCTTAGGAGCTGGTGTGATTTGGTATGGACTCTTGATGTTGCCACTTGGACTCATTTTATTGAGTGTAGATGCTTTGAAAGACCGACCTCAGACTAACTTTTTCAAATATGCTTTCCTAACTTTTGCAACAATATGGTTGATGGGGGCATTCACTTATCGCTTTAGTAATTATAGCGCACCAATTGATGCATCTGTGAATGAGAAAAACTATAATCAAGCAGAACTAAATACAGGTGCTATTCACGCTGGACCTTTAATGTATGGATTGGGAAGAATGGATAAACCTAGACTGATGGAATTCTTATTTCCTAGATATGAGCCTGTTTTGGAAATAATTAATGACGATCCTGATGCTCTGGTCTACAGAATTGGTACTTTCTTCCAATATTTTATCGAACGGAATAATGAACGAGTGCTGGAAGATAATCAACTCGCTTATTTTGATAACCTTTACAATTTGGTGCCTGATAAATTAGAATTAGTTGGTCTGTTAAAAGGCCAAGGGTATAAATATATGGTTATTGACTTTAATGTACATACCATAGATAAAACACCTGATCAATCGCTATTGAAAAAGACAAAACGCTTTGAAGCTTTTCTTCAGAATAATAGTGGTCTTGAAATAATTGGTACTGATAGAATTGTTTTGAATAAAAAAGGGCAGCGGGGTTATGGAATAGGTGGAGGTACGCTAGTGGATGGAGGTACTTATGTAGTCTACAGATTAAAGTAATAGAGATTGTTACTTTTGCTAAAATGTATAGTTAGATTGAACAGATATTCTACAATGATACTTAACCTGGAAACAACCGCTAATATGAAATAATTTAAAAATAAACAAATATTAAAGTATAAAAACCCTTATCTTTGTAGTGAATTATTTTTTCCGATTTATAGTATACAAACTTAATTTTTGTTTTAAATAGAAACATTCTTTCTTTTTTTCTAGTAAGAGTAGTTTCCTATACTTTTAATACAAAAAATGTATTGCATAAGTATTGTTTACTTTATTTCCCATGAATACGAACGACGTTTACATAATTATTCCTGCCAAAGACGAAGGGACAAGAATTGGAAAAGTGATTTCCAAAGTCCAAGCCGAAGGTTTCCATAACATTATAGTTGTTAATGACGGTAGTAGTGATGATACGAAGACAGTTGCTGCAAATTTAGGAGTAACGGTTCTGACGCACTACGTTTGTTTAGGTGCTGGTGCAGCTACTCAAACAGGTATGGACTATGCCGTAAGACAGAATGCAAAGATTGTTGTAACTATTGATGGAGATGACCAACATTGCCCGACAGATATCAAGGCATTGGTGCAAAAGATGAGGTCAGAACAATTAGACGTCGTTATTGGTAGTCGTTTTTTAAACAAGGAAAATGAAGTGCCTTTTATAAGAATTGTATTTAATAAAATTGGAAATATTTTTACTGGCTTACTAACAGGATTATTTGTAACGGATAGTCAATCTGGTTTCAAAGCAATGCACGCTAGATTTGTTAAGAAATCTAAGATTAACTTGAATGGATATGAATTCTGTACCGAAATTATTAACCTAATCAAATTGAATAAAGCCTCTTTTGCAGAAGTACCTATTAAGGTAACCTATACAAAAGAATCTAGAGAGAAAGGACAGAATTTCTTTAATGGAGTAAAAATGGTAGGCACTTTAATTAAGCATTTTGTATAAATTCTCTAAAAATAAAAATATACCCTATTTGTGGTATATGTTCACATTATAAATAATTATATATTTGTATTGTATTTAAAAGGATATATCAAAACTATAAGTTTGATAGTCGATTTTAAAACTGTTTTATTTTAAGTATAAACATTCCGATTCAACTTACCGATTTAAAGTATAAATGAGAACTGTTCCTAGCTTTCATTAAAATCTCATTTCTTTTTTATTTATTTATATTGAAAAAATAGAGTTTGCGTAGATTTAAACATTTACCCCCGACTTATTTTTATCAATTACTCAGAAACTAATCTTACCTTAAAATCTCAGTTATACTCGCATTTGCGTGGTATTGCTACACCAATCTCAGATTATATTTAAACATTCTTTAGGCTGAATTCAGTTTAATTATCCAGGTTTATCAGGATAAATTTTAATTGAAACTAATTATTATTTTTCTAAATAAAATTGTGCGAAATAAACATTATCAAATGCTTTTTCCTACTTTTTAAGTGACACCTATAGCTTTTAAAAAAGGCTTAGTGTGAGCTGTTAGAATTATAATCAAGAAAGAGATTATTGAACAAATATATTTTGTCATATACTTGGTTCAACTGATTCTTTTGTATTACTTTTTTATGTGTATTAAACATAAAAAAGACTCTGGTTCTTTGACAAGATCCAGAGTCATAAAAGCTGTAGAATAACTATTCTATGAGTGTAGAATAGATAGTAGCTCTCCTCTGAAGAACAACTATCTACTTACACTCTCCTGAAGTTATTCCTAAAAACACACAATCCACTAATTATCAATCTCCCTAGGGGATGAGATTAATGTGGAAAAAATTAGACTTAAAATAGGTGCAATACTGCTGAGGTAGTCTTCTGTGTCTGAATGTTACTATTCCAATTTGTTGGAAAGCGAACACTCTTTTGATAAGTGGTGATGTATTAATCGTATTTGGAATGTAAAGATATAAAAAAATATCAAACATAAAAATATTTAATACATCAATCTGACAAGAAGAGGCCTAAAACACTTATGCCTTTAATAGAAAACCTTAGGGTTCTCTGTCAATATAAAAAACAGATAACTGGCAGCAGTTATCGCAAGAGCTGAGATTAGTTTCTTTTGGTTAAGAGAGAGTAGGGGAACGACCTTACTCCTCTTCTTTTCCACTCGAATAATGGACTCAAAAGACCAACAAAAACAGATAGCTGGCAGCAGTTATCGCAAGAGCTGAGATTAGTTTCTTTTGGTTAAGAGAGAGTAGGGGAACGACCTTACTCCTCTTCTTTTCCACTCGAATAATGGACTCAAAAGACCAACAAAAACAGATAGCTGGCAGCAGTTATCGCAAGAGCTGAGATTAGTTTCTTTTGGTTAAGAGAGAGTAGGGGAACGACCTTACTCCTCTTCTTTTTCACTCGAATAATGGACTCAAAAGACCAACAAAAACAGATAGCTGGCAGCAGTTATCGCAAGAACTGAGATTAGTTTCTTTTGGTTAAGAGAGAGTAGGGGAACGACCTTACTCCTCTTCTTTTCCACTCGAACAATGGCACTCAAAAGACCAACAAAAAACGGATAGCTGGCAGCAGTTATCGCAAGAACTGAGATTAGTTTCTTTTGGTTAAGAGAGAGTAGGGCAAGACCTTACTCCTCTTCTTTTCCACTCGAACAATGGCACTCAAAAGACCAACAAAAAACGGATAGCTGGCAGCAGTTATCGCAAGAACTGAGATTAGTTTCTTTTGGTTAAGAGAGAGTAGGGTAATGACCTTACTCCTCTTCTTTTCCACTCGAACAATGGCACTCAAAAGACCAATAAAAAACGGATAGCTGGCAGCAGTTATTGCAAGAACTGAGATTAGTTTCTTTTGGTTAAGAGAGAGTAGGGTAATGACCTTACTCCTCTTCTTTTCCACTCGAACAATGGCACTCAAAAGACCAATAAAAAACGGATAGCTGGCAGCAGTTATTGCAAGAGCTGAGATTAGTTTCTTTTGGTTAAGAGAGAGTAGGGTAATGACCTTACTCGGCTGCTTTTCCACTCGAACAATGGCACTCAAAAGACCAATAAAAAACGGATAGCTGGCAGCAGTTATCGCAAGAACTGAGATTAGTTTCTTTTGGTTAAGAGAGAGTAGGGTAATGACCTTACTCGGCTGCTTTTCCACTCGAACAATGGCACTCAAAAGACCAATAAAAAACGGATAGCTGGCAGCAGTTATCGCAAGAACTGAGATTAGTTTCTTTTGGTTAAGAGAGAGTAGGGTAATGACCTTACTCGGCTGCTTTTCCACTCGACACAAAAATGCAAAACCTTTATTTAATAATACGGACCTAATAATTTAACACACAAAAGGAATAGGACAAAATTTAACCATTAGATGAATTTATTTTCCCATTGAACTTCCTATTCTGAGAAACGAAAAGAACCATTGTTAAAATGACATTTTACAAATGATGAAATAGCGATTGATGATAGAGCTATCTCACAAACAACCAGTTTTTTAAAACCTTAATTTAAAATGTTTGACCAAGTATTGGTTACTAATTTTGATACTATCAAAATTGGCTTACTAATGTAGTGTCAAACAGCGAAAAAAATTTTCAATCCTATGAAAAGAGCAACTTTTACGCTATTCGAGCATGAAAGATGGTTGCCCATTTGGCGCCTAATTTTGATGTTTATTTTAACATGGGGGTCATTAGGACTCACTTGTGCACACGCACAAATTACAACAAACTATTCCATAAATGGAGACACAACTACTCTACACTCGTTAACGACCTGTTCAGGTGACCCTTCTACCACCAGTACTTTATTTACAGATGATAACACGAATGATGGTAATTATGCCGATAATCGAATGCGAAAGGACACCATAGAAATTTGTCCTGAATTGGCACATCACCATACTAGAGTAGTGATTACTGAATTTGACTTGGATGAAGGGGATACTCTATTTGCCTTTGACGGAAATATTCAGGCATTAAAAGCCGATGCTGCCATTAGAATTGGCACAGGCACAGGTGTTGGCGTTTCGAAAGGTTTTGGTGGATGGATAAATGCTAGCTGTGATCCTAAAATTAACACTTCTGGTTGTTTGACCTTTGTTTTTCAAACCGATGGAGATAATGCTAAAGGTAAAGGATGGGAAGCTTGGGTAGACTGTGCTGCAAGAGATATTGCCTTTGCAAATGTAACTATTGATAGTAGAACCCTAACAAAAGATAGTGCTACTTATGCTAGAATTACGATTCCTGCTCCAGAAATAATGGCTTGTGGAGCACCTGTTGCCGCTACTTCTGATTCTGTGAGATTGGTAGTAACGAATCAATTAGGCACAACTTGTATAGATACTTTACTAACACATTCTGGTACTCGGAATGCGATTGCAGATACTTTTGCTATAGGTATTTATAATGCGGAATATACTTTATTGTCAGATACTAAGAAAAAGAAAAATGTTCCTTTTACGGTTCAGGCACCTGCATTAGCTTGTAATGATAACGTTATTGTTCCTTTAGGTTCTGCTTGTCTATTATTTATCACACCAGATATTATTCTAGAAGCACCTGTAGATACAATTGCAGATACCATGTACTACAACATAACAATTATGTTAGGTAGTGGAGAAAATCAAGTTGTCAAGCGAACCCTAAATTTTGATAATCATAATCAAGTTATTTACCCTAGCATCTCTGCTGAAGACGTAGAGCGTGCGGGAATGTCTATTTGTAACGCACAGGCTACTGTAATGATTGAGCGAATTTATTACGGTTTGGGCCTACCGACTTTCTGTCATAATGGCGTCCAACGTGCTGCTTGTCAGACTATCTTATCTTTTACAGATCAATCTAGACCCTTTATTACACTTGATGCTACGATGGATACTTTAGTAGCTTGTGATACAACAGGATTACATGCTTTACTAGCACCAAGCGTTCAGGCAATTGATAATTGTGATAAAAATATTCCAGTTACGATTAGTGTAGAATTGGAAGAAACAGATATTTGTTTTAATGGCAAAGGAAGTAAAGACACAACTAGAGCGATTGTTACTTTTATGGCGGAAGATGATTGTGGAAATGTTGGAGAAGCTACTAGAGCAGTCGTTATTATTCGACCTAATATGAATGATCATATTGTGAGATCTATGGATTTAGAGTTGGATTGCACCGATAGTTTGACAATGGGAGATATGCCTGCTTTAGCTATTGGAAAATTGAAAAATGGACAATTTATTCCTTCAGATACGATAGCTCTAAATACAGAAGAATATACCTGTGGGTATATTTTGACAAGTAGAGAAGTGGAAATTCCGACCGTAGAATGTGGTCGAAAAATATTTAGATATTGGTCGGTAGTAGACTGGTGTTCGCCAACATTGGGCATTATCCCTGTTGATACTCAATTTATTAAATACACTGATAAAAAAGCCCCTGAATTTACAGCAGGGGAAGGAATTACACAAATGTTGGAGATTGGACCTTTTGAGTGTACTTATGATATTACTGCTTTGTCTACACCAGAAGCAACAGATAATTGTTCTGCGGCTAGTGTTCATATGGATAGTGTTTTTAGAGTTGATAATGGACAATTAGAACTAGTACCTGCTGCCATGTATATGGCACTAGATGTAGATTCTTTTTATATCAGGTGGGTGGCAACGGACGCTTGTCAAGAGCAAACAATCAATGATACCTTAATGCAGTTGGTGGTTATTAAAGATGTGACTCGTCCGACCGCTATTTGTACGGATCAATTGAATATTTCAGTAGGTAGTAATGCGTCTATTGTTAATGCAGCAGATATTGATTTAGGGAGCTATGATGCTTGTGGTATCTTGAGTCGAGAAATTAGTCGAGACGGTGTAAACTTCGGCCCGACAGTTGCTTTTTCTTGTGAAGATATTAAAGACACGATCCAAGTAACGCTTAAGGTGACAGATATTCATGGGAACACCAGTTCTTGTTGGATGACGGTTCACCCAGAAGATAAAATCAAACCTATTTGTACGGCTTTTCCAACAGGAACAAGTAATGCGAATGGAGAAAATGTAGGGAATACGGCTAATGTAATCATTGATTGTAATGAATTTAAAGTAGCGGCAATTACTAATAGAAATCAACCAACAGCTACAGAATTAGCAGCTATCGGTGGAAGTTTACCTGCACCTAAAGACAACTGTACTGGAGCTGTAAATATTGAATTAACGCCAGTAGTATTACAATTAGGCGCTTGTGGACAAGACATTTATCAAAGAAGATGGATCGCTAGAGATATTTGGGGACTAGAGTCTGTGGACACTTGTACCCAAACAATAACGATTAATTATGTGGCGGATTGGACAATTAACTTTCCTGAGGACCAATCATTAACTTGCCTGATGCCAACCATCATAACGGATAGTGTGGAAATCATCAATGGACATTGTGATAGATTAGCTGTAAGTGTAGAGTCCAAAATGTTTGATGTGGTAGAAGGTGCTTGTTTTAAGGTGATCAAAACTTACCATGTTATCAATTGGTGTAATTATAACCCAGGAGATGCACCTACCCATACTTTTAATGCAGAGAATGCACCAGAAGGTAATCAATTGACATCATCAGATTTGCCTAATTTTAGTTATATTACTTATACGCAGGTTATTAAGGTAAATGATGACGAAGCACCTATTGTGGTCGTGAGGGATGATCTTGATACCTGTATTACTGGTGTACACGATGGTTTAGCTACTTCTGTAGGGGATTCTACCGCTTGTGGAGAGATGAAAACCTTTTCTGCTTTTGCAGGAGACTGTGTGACCGAAGCTGGCGGAGAATTATCACATGCTTTTAAATTATATGAAGGTACAGAAACAGAAGTCGTGGCTAAACATGCAGTCGAAGTATATAGTTCAGTAGATTTCCAAAAAGGGAATGAGGCTAAAATGTCTGTTTTTGTATTACCAGGAACTTATACCGCAGAGTTTGTTTTTAGAGATAACTGTGGAAATACGACTTTGGCGAGACAAGAATATACCTTTAAAGAATGTACTCCGCCGACTCCTTATGTTCTGAATGGGTTGGCAATTGAATTGTCACAACAGTCTGCAAGCGTAGACATTTGGGCCAATGATTTTGACCAAGGTAGTTATGATAATTGTACGATTCAAGATAGCTTGAAATTTAGAATATGGCATATTTCTTTAGGGATTAACCCACCTGAAACGGCACAAGGCGTTTTGGATTCCTTACCTAGTTCTATTGATTTTACTTGTAATTATTTAGGTACGCAAATAGTTAGAATTTATGTAGTCGATCAATCTGATAATTTTGATTATGTGGCCACTTTTGTTTTGATTCAAGACAATATGCGAGCTTGTCAGAATGGTGAGGATGAGGAGAATATGATCGCAGGAGAGATTACAGATTTTAGCGGGTCGCAGATTGAAAATGTTACCATTAATGTAAACGGTGGGAATCAATCCACGATGAAGACTGCCGCAGATGGACACTATCAATTTATGTTGGCTAAAAACGGAGATTATACTATTATGCCAAGTAAAAATGACGATGTCTTAAACGGCGTATCTACTTTTGATTTAGTGTTGATTAGTAAACATATTTTGGGCTTGAATACTTTTGATAGTCCTTATAAATACATTGCTGCGGATGTTAATAGATCTGGTTCTATTACTGCTTTTGATATGGTTCAATTACGTCAATTGATTTTGAATGTACACACAGAATTCCCTAATAACCAAAGCTGGAGATTTGTGGATAAAAACTATCAATTTGCAACGGATGTACCAACTGCAGAACAATTCAATGAGGTGATTACGATTCAAAATTTAGCAGAAAACCTCATGCAGACAGATTTTGTAGGGGTTAAGATTGGAGATGTGAATGGGAATGCTACTACAAGTAGTCTACTAGTAGCTGAAGATAGAAATACGCCAACTACTTTTAAATTACAAATAAAAGATCGCTTAGTACAAGCTGGCGAGACCATTAATATTCCAGTCACCTCAAAAGAAATAGAAACAATCGTAGGTTACCAATTCACTTTAGATTTTACTGGATTAGAACTGTTAGAAGTGGGCGAAGGAATTGTTCCTTTAGAAAACTTTAATACAAATTTACCTACCAATCATCAGTTAACAATTTCTTGGAATGGTGTTGCTGCAAATGATGCAGTACTCTTTAACTTGGTTGTCAAGGCAAAAACTACTGGTTATCTACATGATTTGTTAAGTATCAATTCTGATTATACGCTTGCAGAAGCTTATGATAAAGCAGGAGAGCTAATGCAAATAGCGTTTGATTTTCAAGCAGATAATACTGCTTTGACCTTTCAACTAGATCAAAATGCACCGAATCCTTTTCAACAAGAAACAATGATTGGATTCACTTTACCAACAGCTAGTGAAGCCACTCTAAAAGTAATGGATGTGCAAGGAAAGATCTTACTGATTATCCAAGGACAATACACTAAAGGATATAATCAGATTTATCTGGACACCAAAACTTTAGGAGTGACAGGTGTGCTGCACTATCAATTAGAGGCAGGCAATTACTTAGCGAATAAGAAAATGATTATTATCGAATAAATCCCATAATTATAGTCCCCTAGTGTTTAACGCTAGGGGACAACTTAACCCTAAATATCCAAATGACAAGCTAAAGAAATTAAAGAAAAAGTGGATTAGGTGGATGGCGAAGTTAATACGGAATTAAGTAAGTACATCCACCATCCCTTTCTTTTAAAGATATACAAATTGGATATCTAGCATCAAACATCCAGCATCTAGCATCTAGCATCCAATAAAAACTTATGCTTAATTCGGTTTTTGGGATGGCCTCTCTCCGCTGCACATTGGAGGGGGGCTTTTTTGTTTGCCCAGCATGAGCAACCACCCAATGGATTGAAAGAAATCCTGACACCGAACCAGAAGGAAGTCAATGCGAGGTTAAGTGCGTTGTCAGCAATGGCAGGGTGTGAAGGAAAGCTTAGCAAGTATGCAGTACATAGCGCAAGTAAACCGAAATTGGCATGATAGAAGAAGTAACCTTGCAAAAAGTGGGAAGGCTCAAACGCTGGATATTCTATTGTGCTAAAACGGATGGCATTGCATACAAGGTGCTGCGCTATTAACTGGGGAAGCGTTTTACCCGCTTGCAAGTGACCCTTTACACTGAGACTGTATCAAAAGACCCGTTTTGAAAAAATCCACCATTAAAAGTTCTGATTTTTCAAATTGCACAGAACTTTTCCCCCTTTGGAGGGGGTTAGGGGGCAGGGTTGTACAGTTCTATAAATCACTAATATGATTAGCCTTTAAGAACCGAAAAAGTTCATTGATTTTGTTGGCAAAAAAAGTAGTTGCAGTTTTAAGGGAGTTAAATCCCTTGCATCGGTAAATATTAATAGTAATATCTTGAAATATGGATAGAATAGCAGCAGCATGATTATGTCTAATGCCATTATTGTCTTCGTTGAAATGAGTATCTTTGACATGATGAATTTTATTTTCAATACCCCAGTGTTTCCTGATTCCCTGTGCCACCTTTTGAGCATTGATGAATGGGTAGCTAGCAATATAATAATGGTGTTCAGAATATAATCCATCATCCTTTTTCTTATCTGGTCGATGCCCATAACGGTGAACATAGATAATTCTGCTAACCGCTTTCCAATCATTTGGAATAGTATTGGTCGAAACATAAATTTCATGATACCGATTTTCTTTCCTTCCTCGGTTTTTCTCTTTGGTATGGCAAGTATCAATAGGTGTATTGGTCTGCCTAATTTGTTTTAGTTGGTTCAAAAGTGTTTTTTGATTCCCCTTGACCTCTATTAAATAGTGATTGTTGGAATCAACAATTATTTCTACCGTTTTTTTTGACAATGCAAAGCGTCCAAAGTGATAATAACTCCTTTTACCTCAAGGGTTTGTAATAAGGCTTGCATAGCTTTTAGCTCGGTCTTTTTACTCTTGGTTGTAGCAGAGTGGGTCACTATTTCAAGTTTTTGACTAAATAGACGAATCATTAATTCATATTCTTGGGCATTACCATGTGCATCTTTAACTGTACTACCTAATGCTTTACCGTCTCCACTTAACCATTCTCCAGGCTGTACACTAACAAAAGTGCTCATCCATTGGAAAAAAGCCTGATTAATGGAGGCAAAATCTAGTCTTTGTAGGACAGTTCTAAGCTGGGTCTTTCCTATGGGCGGATGTTTTAAGTTAAACATTTCCATGAATTCCGATTTATTTCCTTTCATGAATGTACCTATACCTCGATAACCTGTATGACCGCTTAGATAACCCATCGTTATCATGCATAGTAATTCAGGTAAAGGAGTCCGAAGTCCAGATGATTTTCTTGGGTCGATTAGTTGCTCAAAACATTCTAGTAAACTCATAGTTTTTTTTTTGCCAACAATTTCAAACAACTTTTTCGCTTTTCAAAATATCACATTATAATTCTTTAGAACTGTACAACCCTGGGGTTAGGGGGAGGGTTTTGAAATTTTATTCGGCTAAAAAATATTTGCCGAATGTTTTGATACAACCCCAAATAAAATGAATGAACTATCATAAAAACCTACTACCCCTCAACTCGTTCCATACGTTGCTCATTGTCCGCTAAACCAATCTCCTTCAAAACAAACCATCCAACCACCAAAGCAGAAAGCACTTGATAAGCCCCAACAATAAGCGTCCCACCAGCAATAACATCATCAATCAAAAACCAACTATCCGTTGAATAAATAACACCCAAACCTATAGCAGATTTTATCCCTTCTAACCAAAGCGCATTGGTATCTCTATCCATCAACGTGGTGTAACTATAGACCATTAAAAATAGAAAAGCGCCATAGATGAAAATACCAGGGCTGCCAATGTCAGCAATTTTATATAATAAATGGAAGACCATGGCAAACAAGACTATAAATTGTGTCCAAGACCAGGTTTTTAAGGCGTTAGAAGCAGGAGTATCGTATTTCACAAAATCGGCAGGCGAAGTGGACGGAACAGGATATTTTTCCTTGACATCTGCTGGTCGCCAGCCTGTAGGTTTAAACCAAATGGTCAATTTATCGATAAACCTTTCTGCTCGCCAAGCATCTTGAATCAGTAACCAAAGGTGGTTTAAATTGATGCGAATCGGATTCCAAGTATTGACCTGTCGAGTGACGCCATATACACAAGGTTCTTCATCTAATTCTTCTTGAAAAGTACCAAATAGCCGATCCCAAATACAGAAAACAGGCGATAAATTTTTGTCTAAATAAATCGGATTTAAAGCATGATGCACTCGATGTTGAGAAGGTGTCACGATGATGTATTCGAGCCAACCCAATTTCCCTACATGTTCGGTATGGTACCAGACTTGCACAAATAAGTGGAATGGGGTTACTATGGCAATAACGGTTGGAGATACCCCTAGCAAAGCAGCAGGCAAAAAGAAGATAACGCTAATATTAACAAACTTAGAAATGGATTGGCGCAAAGCCGCTGCGGTATTAAAAGTCTCTCCAGAATGATGGATAACGTGTCGATTCCAAAAAATATTCACCGAATGCGCTAAACGGTGATACCAGTAGGTACCAAAATCCAAAAATAATAGCGCCAATAAATAAGTTACCCAAGTAGTTTCTCGCTCTACTAAAGCAAAGTGTTCAAAGAAGTAATTATACCCAAAAATCACGACCGTTAAGCCTAAGACATTTTTAATGGTATTCGTCATTCCTGCCGATAAACTGGAAATGGTATCCATGTTTCGGAAGTTAAAATCACCTTTAAAATAAGCATATAATGCTTCGAGGATAATGACGAGGAAAATGGCAGGAATTAAAACCATCAAAGCTTTTGAATAGGCGGTCATGATAATTCGTTTTATGAAGAAATTAAGATTTACTAAATCTGCCTGAATGTTTGTGAGCAGGTCGGTTAGATTTAGCAAATCAGGAATCTATTTTAGATACTTATTTCACAAAGATAAATATTAATCCTCCCAACATTATAGGACATTTGTCTAAAAAGACAGCTCTTTTCGTAAACGGCTTAGATGTCTTTGAGTAACACCGATATAAGAAGCTAAATATTGCAAGGGAATGTTTTGTAGATACTCTGGTTTGGTTGCTAGAAGGTGCTCGTATTTGTTTTTAGCATTTTCCTTTTGTAGGAGAAAGATCCGATTTTCTCGTTTCATATATTGTCTGTCTGCAATGATTCTTGAAAAAGTCATCCAGTTTTTTCGGGTATTAATTAGTTGTTCCATTGACGCTTTAGGAATGACAAAAAGCGAGCAATCCGTTAAAGCTTGAATATGTTCATCCGTATTTTTATTGGAAACAAAAGAAGTATAAGCGGTTACAAAATTATCCGCTAAAGTAAAACAATAGGTTACTTCTTCCCCCGAATCTAAGTGATAGAAATGTCGAAAAGTACCCGAAAATACAAAAGCTACTTTATCACAAACCTTTCCCCCTTTAAAAAAGTAATCACCTTTTTTAAGCGATGTATACTTGCCAAGGGATAGTAATTCAGCGATATCTTCGACGCTAAAAAGGTTGAAGGATTGTAAATAATTTTCCATTTTTCGCTTTTATAAATAACTGGACAAAATTAGTGCTAACTTTCTTTTGATTGAATATCATAGGGTTAAACGGAATGCTATAATTTCTTGACCTTACTAAGGTAAGTATTAATCCTTAATCATTTTACTTTCAAACAGACATTAGTAGAGAATAATATTTTTAGCACTAGATTAATTTTTAATTATTGCTAGAAATTGCAAGAAAAATAACTACATTTGGGTGGAAAGAAACCAGTTTTATTTTTAATAAACCCCAAAATATGAGAAAATCAATGACCCAATGGCATCCTGCCATTAGGAATCCTTCCTTAGTTATTTCCTTTTTGGATACGATACCTATTCTGTGTTTTTATTCATTTTATCTATTTTCAAACAAGTCTATTACTAAATTGAGCAATTATGGCTGAATTAAGCAAACCTGATGTATTGGTTGATTTTCTTTTTGAAAAGGGCTTGTTGTTTATTCTAATAAAGAATCATTCGGATGCAGCAGCTATGAATGTAAGGGTTCGTTTCGATAAAGAATTTAATGGAGTAGGAGGGCGAGTCCCCATTTCAAAACTTAATATCTTTCAACATTTACAGTACTTAGCACCTCGGAAAGAAATTAAAATCTTTTTGGATGTAGCAACTAACTATTTTACTAGAATTAATCCTGTTAAATTGGCTGATAAAAAAAAGACGCCTGCAGGACCAGAACCGACTAGCCTTAATGTACACATTAGTTGGGTAGATGAACAGTTAGCAACTCATGAAAGAAAGATACATCACAATTTAATCATTTATAAAGATTTGGGATATATTCCTCAAATAGAACAACTATAAAAATAACAAATAATGAGTGGAGATAAACAAGGCACACCTTGGCCAGTACCAAATATGCATTTTACTGTAATCATTGGAGATAAAGGAGAGATTGCTTTTCAAAAGGTGGTCGGTCTAAATGTTAAATTTGAAATTGTAGAATATCGTTCTGGTAATTCTAAAGAATTTTCAAATGTAAAAATGCCCTTACAGCCAACTTTTGGAGATATAACTTTACAAAAAGGAATGTTCGCAAATGATATGGCTCTTTTTAGTTGGCTTAGAATGATCAAATTTAATACGATTGCAAGACAAGACGTTACAATTCAGTTACTAAATGAGGAACATACTCCAATATTCGTTTGGCGCTTAAAAAATGCTTTTCCGAAAGAAATTGCATTTGGTGAATTGGATGCAATGAAAGGTACATTTGCCGTAGAAGAAGTAGTTATTGCCCATGAAGGCTTAATCATGGAGGCCGTTTAATAAAAAATTACTAGAAAATTTGGGAGGAGGTAGTGTCCTTGTTAGTAAAAGAACCGTTCCTCCACAATTTTTCCATTAGCTACTCTATAGATTGCTATTTCAGACATTTGTTTCTGTTCTCCTGTTTGCTTAATCCGAGAATAAAAGGTCTCAGCGATACTAAAATAATTACCTGCAAATTGAGGAATACCCATTTCACAAGCAACAAATTCCACCTCGGCTTTAAACGCATCGCTTTTTTGTAGGATGGCTGCTAAGCCTTCTGCAATGGTACCGTCTGGTTCGATTGATTTGGCAGCTGTAGCAAAAAGGGTTTTATAGGCTTTATCAAATTGACCTTGTTCGCATAATAGGATAAGTTTAGTGGCTATTTCTTGAATGGTCATATTAATATATAATTGCTGTTTTAAAAATTAACGACATTCTGGGGTTTTCCTGTCAAAAATGCTTGAATATTTGCGGCTACTATTTCAATCAACCGCCCTCTCGATTCCTTTGTTGCCCAAGCATGATGTGGCGTAATTAAACAGTTCGGAATGCCTAATAATAAATGGTTAACGGGTGGTGGTTCTTGCGATAACACATCTAAACCTGCGCCTGCAACTTGTCCGTTTTGTAAGGCTATCTTTAAATCTAGCTCATTTACTAAACCTCCTCGTCCTGTATTAATCAAGTAGGCAGAATTTTTCATTAATGCTAAATTTGCTTGGTTGATAATGCCTGTGTTTACATCGGTTAAGGGCGCATGTAAACTTAAGACATCACTTTCTCGAAATAGTGTTTTTAAATCAACTAATTGTATTTGTGAATTACTAGGTGCTTTGTTACTACGTCGAACAACTACTACTTTCATCCCAAATGCCAAGGCAATATTCGCCACTTGTTCGCCAATTTTTCCATAGCCATAAATGCCCATCGTTTTGCCCGATAATTCCATTAATGGACTTTTCCAGTAACACCAATCTACTGAATTTGCCCAACTATTTTGTTGAACCGTCTCATTATGTAAACCGACTTGATTAATTAATGCTAATAATAAAGCAAAAACATGTTGTGCAACGGAGGAGGAACTATATCCTACGGCATTACAAACCGTAATTTCTAAATGATTAGCGGCATCAATGTCAATATTATTATAACCCGTCGCTAAAGTACAAATGAGCTTTAATTGAGGTAATTGCGCTAATATTTTTTCATCAAGCGACCGTTTATTCACAATGATAATATCCGCCTCTTTGGCTCTTTCAATGACTAAATTATCTGCTGTTCTTTTATAAATGGTTAAATCTCCTTGGTTGGAAATCGACTTCCAGCTAAGGTCGCCAGGGTTCGCTACATGGCCGTCTAGTATTACTATTTTGGGCATTTGTTTAGATTTTTGGTAATTTCTTAGGTAGAATGTGGATTGGTGGAAGGTAGAAGGTGAATCATAGTTAAAAACTGGGTAATACTCCTAATTTGTTTAGTTTCAATTAGCTTGTTTCAGGTTGTTGACCGTCCACCTTTTACCTTCTACCCTCCACCAAAGTAGTTGCGATTTTTATTTATGTTTCCCAACTTCCCAACCACTTTTCTTCAAATGCTTCTGAGCAAAAGCAATCGGTTCTGCCTCTAAAGGGGTTCCCATGGTATCATTCCAACGATTTAAAAAGCCAAAAAGCGCAATCGTCGCCCCAAAATCTACTATTTGTTTTTCTGAAAAATGTTTGCGCAATTCTGCAAAATGTTCTTCGGTAACAGCGTTCGGCACTTGTCCTGCAGCAAAACCAAAACGTAATGCCGCACGTTCTGCATCATCAAAAACAGGACTGTTTTCAAAATCCCAAACTGCTTCTATTTTTTCGATGGACGCACCATGATTATGTGCCTCACCAGCCGTATGCGCTTGACAATAACGGCAACCGCTCGCATTACTAGACACATGCGCGACTAAGTTTTTTAGATACAAAGGCGCTCTTTCTTTATCCTTTATATTCTTGGCGGTCCAACCCATATTTTTAAAAGCCAATTTGATGGCAGCGAATGGAGACAGTTGTCCTGCCTGCCCTATAATATTAACGGTTAACATCCCAAAACTACCGACTAGTGCAGGAATCCGCCCCATTATTTTAATGGAATTTGGGACAAAGCCCATTCCTTTTTCAGCAGCCTCCATAATAGGTTGGATAGCATCTAAGTCTTTGCCTGATAGTGGTTTTAGTTTGGACATATTTTAAACGGTTGACAGTACACAGCCTGCTCCGATCTCTATCGGAGGTTCGTGGTGTACGGTTGTGAAAAATGAGGCTTGAAATTAGTCAATAAATAATAGAATCAAAAAAAGTTGAATCAATTTGTCATAATTTGGTTTTATCAAGAACTAATAGAATAGCTACCTGCTCAAAATGGATAAAATTTAATGGATAAAGAACAAGCTTTTATAAAAATTCTGGAAGAAAATCAGCAACGTATTCAAAAGATATGCGGCATGTATACTGCTACTCCAGAAGATTGTAAAGACTTGGTACAAGAGGTGATTTTGAATATTTGGAAAGCTTATCCTTCTTTTGCAGGAAAGTCGGCGATTAATACTTGGATTTATCGAATTACCTTGAATGTTTGCTTAAAAAAGCGATTTTATAGACAAAAAGAACAAAAGACGGTTTCTTTAGAAGCCTTGAAATTTGAATTATCATCAACTACCGACACTTCAAATGATAGTCAATTTATAGCCTTAAAGGAATGTATCACACAGTTAGATTTTTCGAATAGAGCCATTATTATTCTCTTTTTAGAAGATATGGCCTATAAAGAAATTGCTGAAATTATTGGTATATCAGAGAATTATGTAGCGGTAAAAATTAAGCGAATTAAAGCAAAACTAGGGGTTTGTTTAAAAACTAAATTATCATGACTGATGACGAATTAAAAAAAATTTGGCAGGTGTCTAATGCTAGAAAGCAACAGATTAATATTCACTCCATAAATATGAATAACATGAATGAACGAATTAAAAAATTTGAAAAAAATATTACGACTAGAAATAATAAAGAGATAGCTGTAGCTATAGCTTTGATAATTATATATAGCATCTTTGCCTATATTAAGTCAGAGCCTCTAGCAAAAATCGGTGCTATTCTATTACTTTTTTATTGCTTCCATGTTATTTATCAATTTAGAAAAACCGCTGCTAGACAGCCTGCTTTTGATGTGATGGTGAGCTTGAAAGACCAATTAGTAGCTTATCAAGCGTATGTTCTAGAAGAACAAAAATTATATAAGAATGTACTTTATTGGTACTTGCTACCAATGCTCCCTGGGTTAATTTTATTCTTAGTAGGCTCTGGAATTAATTTGATGTCTAGTATTATCTATTTTGGTGTGATCATACCGCTTGGCTTTACATTGGTTTATTATTTTAATCAAAAAGCTGTTAAAAAAATGACCAAACCATTATTGGAGGATATTGCCAAGACTCTAAAATCTTTGGAAGAAACTAGATAGGTAGCGATTTATACTTTGGCACAAACTAAAATAGCCAGTTTCTCCTCTTGCAAAGTCGTTGCAAACAAATAAACGTTTCCACCGTCTTTTATCCCTAACTTCTTTTTGATTTGCGCTATTGAATAAGGAAAATTGCGAGTTGTAATATTAGCTTTTTTATTGTCTAAATAAGGGGTAATCGCTTTTTTATTAAAATTTTCAGCTCCTTTTAGTTTAAAAACACGACCGGGAAAATCTTCCACTAATTGTTCAGAAGTATATATATGCGTATTCGGGTGCAATTTATTCAACTTAAAATCAATGGCAATTTCTTTAAATAAACCTGCTTTTAAAATAGCTGCATTCGGTTCGTAAATATAGGTTTGCGGTAAGCTATAGCTTAAATTGGAAAGGTCTTGCTGACTATTGGATTGATAATTCCATACCGTACCATCTTTTCTTAAATCAACACATTCAAAAGAGGGAGGTCGTCCGACTGCATCTCCTTTTTTTCTTAAAATTAACAATAATTCTTTTACTTCATTTTGCACCGCTACAACAATTACTTTTTGTACCGTTCCCAATTGTAGAATAGCCTGTTGAATATCCAACATGGGCGATACTTTAACTAATACTTTTTCTGTCTTTTGAAATAATAATGGTTGAATATCTAATAGATTAGGAAAGTAACCTGCCAGCCCAATTTTGCGATTGCCTACATCGTCTCTGCGAGCAGGATCAAGATAAATCCAATCAAATTTCTGTTTTGTATTATCTAAAAAGGATATGGAATCCCCATTAATTGTCGTAATATTAGCAGCGTTTAAAACTGCATAATTATGAGCGACAATATCAAATAATTCGGTGTTTTTTTCAAGGTAGGTAACCTGCTTGATTCTTTTTGAAAAATGGTAAGTATCTACGCCAAAACCTCCTGTCATATCTAATAGAGTCTCTCCTTCCACTAGCTTTGCTTTCCAAATAGCCGTTTTTTCCGAGGAACTTTGTTCTACGGATACTTTGACAGGATATAAGACTTGTTCATTATTAAAAAGGTAAGGTAGTTTATTCTTAGCTTTTTGTTTGCCGTATAATTGATTGAGGACAAAGCGATTTTCGTAGCCTGCTACTAACACTTTTTTGAAGGCAAGTTGGGCTATATTTTTATTATAGTTTTTTTGGATGAATTGTTGGAGTGCAATTATGTTTTTAGAATTCAACTGACTAGTTTTGGTAACGGCATAAAATAATATAAACAAGTTCAATTTGATATACCACGGATTAATAAAGTACCACGGATATTAGATATTTAGGTTGTTTTATCCGTTACTATACTTTGCATGGGATAAATTTGTGATTTGGGAACTGTACGGGCAACCACAAGGGATAAAGCTAATCCTTTTTTGCTCCCAGCAAAAGCTAAGCGCGTACAAGGCATCCAAATTCAAAATCACTTTTTTATACCGTTTGGGATAAAAATCGAATAATCAACCCGCAACTCGTAACTTGTAACCCGCAACCCACTTATCCAATCTTCTTCACCCGTTCCTTCAACAACCCAATAATCTCTTCTTTAGAACTATAAGTATCTCCAATATTCACCACATAACCAGCCAAAGTATCATAAGCCTTCACCATCAATAAAGCCCAGATAGCAAAATAATCAATCCCTTCAAAAACGATAGATTTATGAGCGATGTATTTATCAATGTTCTTTTGGAAATCTTGCGGCATGTCCGTCCAATGCATATGTGGCTTTAGGTGGTGACCAATGTGGTAGCCATCGTTAAAACATTTTTTATTATAGACAGTATTGATACAAGTAATGCTATTTAAATAACTATTTTCTGGTTGGCTCGCATCAATAAAAGCATGTTGTGCCCAGTTGCCCGACATCATGGCAAAACGAACAATAACGGTTGGTAAAATAAAGACTAAGAGGGTCGCTTGCCAATTAAAATACAACATGATTGCCCATACGGCTAGGAAAGTTAATTCCCCAACCATTGCCTGCTTCATGAACTTCTTTTTATTGGTCTCTCGATGGTACATCACCAACTGAATGACGCCTAAAAATAGAAAATGGATGAAATAATGTAAGAAATGCAAAGCATTGTCTCTTTGGTATTTCATGGTCGAACTTAGGTCTGGTTCTAAGTTCGCTTCTGCATGGTGCATCCCAATATGATGCGCAAAATACGTATCAGGCGATTGCCCCATAAACGGACAGAGTACCCAAGGGATTAAGCGATTGCCCCATTTGTATTCTCTTTTGAACAACGGTCGGTGACTAGTATTATGCAGCATTAAAGTAAATGGTCCCGTATAAATCAACAAGCCAACGCCATAAGCAATGGCTAAGCCCCACCAAAGCGTACTACCTGCTTCAATAGTAAACAACACAATCGCTGTTGTAATGAATAGCAAGGATAATTTTATCATCAAGTAAATAAAAGGCAAATCTCGTTCGTCTTTCAAATACTTCATAAAGAATTGGTCAGAACTACTCCATTCTTTTTTGACAAATACGGGGTCTGCTATGGTACTTAATGTTCGCATAATATTTTTTTAGAGGTCAGAAGTCAGACCATAAATTAAAATTTATTGTCAGAGGTCAGACTTACACTTGATAGAATCTGACAGCGAAGCGGTCTGACAACAGAGTGGTCTGACCTCTGACTTCTCCTTTTAATGTTTAAAATGCCGAGTGCCAGTCATCACCATCGACATATTATTGGCATCGCAGTAAGCCACGCTATCTTTATCTCTAATCGAACCACCAGGTTGAATAACCGCCGTAATGCCTTCTTTATCGGCAATTTCTACACAATCTGGAAAAGGGAAAAAGGCATCGGATGCCATAACTGCCCCTTTCAAATCGAATCCAAAAGCTTTTGCTTTAACAATGGCTTGTTTTAAGGCATCCACTCTTGATGGTTGTCCACAACCCATACCGATTAATTGCTTGTTTTTTACTAAGGCAATACCGTTAGATTTTAGGTGTTTGACACTCGCTGAGGCAAATAATAAATCTTCTACCTCAGCCGCTGTTGGCGCTTTGGTTGTTGCTTGCGTTAAATCCGTTGGTGCTTCGGCTTTCAAATCCATGTCTTGTTCGACTACACCATTTAACAGACTTCGGAAACTACGCTTATTGACGTAAAAATCTTTAATCTTTAATAAGATACGCTTTTTCTTCTTGGCTAATAAATCAAAAGCATCAGAATCAAAATCTGGTGCGATTAACACTTCGTAAAAAAGCTTATTAATCTCTTGTGCGGTTTGTAAATCAACGGATTTATTACAAATAAAAATACCACCAAACGCAGAGACATTATCACAAGCTAAAGCTTTTGTCCAAGCATTGTATAAAGTGTCACTAGAGGCCAAACCGCAAGTATTGGTATGCTTCAGAATGGCAAAAGTTGGTTCAGCGTCTTTAAATTCTCGCATGATCTGCACCGCTGCATCAATATCTACCAAGTTATTATACGAAATGGCTTTACCACCTAAACGTACAAAAATCTCATCAAAATCACCGAAAAATACGCCCTCTTGGTGTGGGTTTTCTCCGTAACGCAAAATATCAGAACGGTGAATACTATATTTAAAAGATAAGTCTGCTGTTCCTTCGTTGAAGTAGTTAAAGATTGCTACATCATAATTAGAAGATACTTTGAAGGCTCTTCTTGCCAACTCTTTTCTTTCTGCCTCATCCGTAAAACCTTGCTTTTGTACTAATAATTCTTGAATCATTCCGTATTCCTCTTTGGAAGGAACAACCACTACATCTTTAAAGTTTTTGGCAGCAGCACGAATTAAAGAAATACCACCAATATCAATCTTTTCAATAATTGCAGACTCGTCATTTGTACTAGCAACGGTCTCCTCAAAAGGGTATAAATCAACAATCACTAAATCAATTTCTGGAATTTCATATTCCTTTAACTGACTTAAGTGTGCTTCCTCTCGTCTAGCCAATAAGCCACCAAATACTTTAGGGTGCAAAGTCTTCACTCGGCCATCCAAAATAGAAGGATAAGAAGTCACGCTTTCTACTGAAGTAACAGGTAAGCCCAAGCCCTCAATAAATTTTTGCGTGCCACCTGTAGAATACATCTTTACGCCTAATTTGTGGAGTTCTTGTGCGATTGGTGCTAAACCATCTTTGGAAAATACCGAAATAAGTGCAGAGTTGATTTTTTTAACTGCCATTGTTGATAAGGATGAATGATGAACGATGAACGATGAATTCGTTGGTTGGGCGAATCTATCGTTCAATGCTAAATGTTTTTAATTAAATGGAGGTTAGGGAGAACTATTTTTTAAGAGACAACCATTTTTGAAAGCGCAAAAGTACGTAGAAAGCGAGGTTTTACAAAATAGGAAGGTAAGGACTATGTAAAATAGTGGATAATATTGCGCTATTTCTTAGTAATGTAAAGTGTTTTTACGGGAATACCAATCTTGAGTTCTTTTGATAAAAAATGCTTACGCATGGTCACGTTTTATCACTTTCGAAACACTAATCTAAACTTGAACTGTTTTTATAAACCCAAAATGTATCGGTGATGAAAAGCTATAATTCAAATGAATTGATTTTTGATTTATTAAATCGTTAAAAGATACTTCTAATAATTTCCAAAAAACTTAAGCGTAAGTACGTTGTACCTACACTTTTTCTTTTTTTGTAAATATATTTTAAATATATTTGACCCATAACCCCACCTAAATTAACACATACTACGCTCAATTATGAATCAAGTAACGGATAACATTGCCCAATCTGCTACCTTACCTGCTAATTTTTACTTCGATAATGCTGTTTGGGAACAGTTGAAAGAAGCGGTATTTGCCAAAAGTTGGTTATACATTGGCGATGAAAAAGAAATCTTTAATGTAGCCATTAATACTTATCCCTTCTTTCTATTAGAAAAATATATAGAAGAACCCTTAGTGCTAACAAAAAAGGACGAAGCAATACGATGTTTATCTAATGTGTGTACCCATAGAGGTTTTATTGTTTCCCACTATCCAGGTAATAATCGAAAATTAACTTGTTCTTATCATGGACGGCGCTTTAATCTCGAAGGAAAATTTGAATTTATGCCCGAATTCAAAGAGGTAGAAAATTTCCCTCGCCCTTGTGAACATTTACATCAATTGCCTCTAAATAAATGGGCCAATTTTTTGTTTACCAGTCTGGATCCAAAGATTGACTTTTCAGAGATGGCAAGCGAGCTTGAAAAGATGGTTGGGTTTCTAAACGTTGAAGATTTTGTATTTGCCCCTGAATATTCCAAGACCTATAATGTCCAGTCTCATTGGGCACTTTATATAGACAATTATTTAGAAGGATTTCATGTACCTTTTGTCCATCCAACGTTAAATGGGATGTTGGATTATGGTAAATATGATACGATTTGTGATGGGCACATGGTTTTACAAGTAGGCTATTCAGATAAGGGTACTGAAACGTTTGATTTCCCAGAAGCTCACCCCGATTATGGCAAAAATATTACGGCTTATTATTATTGGTTCTATCCCAATTTTATGTTGAATTTTTATCCTTGGGGCGTGCAGTTAAATATAGTCAAACCCGTAACGCCTAACTTTACGAAAGTAGAGTTTTTATACTATATTAAAGACCGAGAAATTTGGGAACGAATGACTGGGGATGCAGTTGGCGAAAAGACACAGCAAGAAGATGAATGGGTGGTAGAAGGCGTACAAAAAGGGTTGAAATCTCGCTTTTATACCGATGGGCGATTTTCGACTAAACGAGAAACAGGGGTGCATCATTTTCATCGGTTGTTAAAGCATTATTTGTCGGTTTAGTTTTCTACTATAAAGCGTTTTGTAATGGCCGTTTTTCCTTGAACTAGGCTTAAAAAGTAAATTCCTGAGGGAAAATGCTGTACCGATTCGGTTAATATATTTTCTTCAAATCTAGCAGGTCGAATCGTTTTGTGTTGAACGAGTTGTCCTAAAGTATTCGTGATGTAGTATTGATAAGGAGCAAAATTGGGGGGGGCAAAAGTAATGGTCAAAGTAGTAGTAACAGGATTAGGATAGAGTTGTAAAATTTCAAAATTATCTCCTTTCGATTGCCCACAATATAATTGTACATTTTGCATGGCGGCAAAAGCATCTAGACCACCACCTGTTAAAGAACGACTATTGGATCCTGCAATTGGTTGAGTACCATTTAAAATAGCCGATTTTATAAACCTTGCAGTAGAGGCTGGGTTATTAACAGCATCTTCGCCAAGTTGATTACAGGGTAAACTGTATAATAAACCGACAGTACCTGCGACTAAGGGACAAGCCAAAGATGTACCTGAAGTCAAACCATAAGTATTATCTAAGCCAAGGGTATAAATGCGTTCTCCTGGAGCAGCCAAATCAATAGATTCGCTACCAAATCCACTAGCCTTCGTTTGTTCATTTCGTTCATTAGAAGACGTAACTGCAACCACAAAATCACTTGGACAATTTGGTAACACATCTCCTACTTCATCTACATCTATTTCCTTATTATCCGTAGCTACGACACTTAAAATGCCTGCCTGCCCCATTAATTCCATCATTTCACATAATTCTGTTCCCATAGCTATACCTTCTGGTCGCCCATCGTAACCAAAAGAATGATTTAAGGCAACAATAAAAGCACCTTCTATACCATTCGTCTCATTAAATTTTTTGCGTAAATTATAAGTATATTCATGGGCTTCTAGCACTTCGCTAACCAAACTGACCTTAGAAAATAAGAGTAAACCTATATCCCAATTGATACCTGTTACGCCAATGCCATTATTCCCTTTTGCTCCAATAACACCTGCCACTTGGATGCCATGTGCGGTGCTACTGCCATTTCGTTTGGTTGGGGTATGTTCGTCTGTTAAATCTAATAAATTGAGTCCTACATAATCATCTACATATCCATTTTCATCGTCGTCTATCCCATTGTTGGTAACCTCGGCTTGATTGGTCCAAATATTATCTACCAAATCTTCGTGTGTTGGGTCGATCCCTTTTTCCAAAACGCCTATGACTATTCGTTTGCCATCTGCCGTTTGCCCGCCTGTCGTTTCATCCCAAACCAAATCAGCTTGCACATTTAGCATATTCCATTGTTCGCTAAAATCCGCATCATTTGGTTCCGTATTTCGATAAATTAAGGGCGTGTCATAGCCCACTTTTAAGACGGCTTTATCGTTTTTTAATTGTTGAATTAATTGCCGATTATTATTGGATTGAATGGTATATATATTAAAAATAGTAGAGACTCTCCTCAACACTTTTACTTGAATGCCATTCCGACTATTACCATTGTATTTTTGAAAGAATGCTTTGGCTTTTATCTTTGTTTGAAACCGAACCACGATATTTTGGGGAGCGATTGATTGCGCAGCTTGACTATAGACAAAGAAAGGACTGTTTAGTAGGAAAAGAAGGAGGTATTTTTTCATTGGATAATATTTGGTACTGCTAGGAAATATTATCTTTAACAACGAAGGAAGGCTGATTTAGATTTTTCATTTAGCGATTTTAATATAAAATATTTCAAAACCATATATAAAATTAGAAGAGAGAATAGAAATGAGAACATAGAAATAAATAACGAATAATTGATTAATAATTCTGCTATTCTATCTAAAATTATTCTTTTCAGTTACGTAATAAGTCTCTTTTCTATGCTCTCGCTCCTCTTTTCTTGTTTTAGAAAAAGCATAAAAAAACTCCGTAGAAAGGGCAACACTAAATGCCTATCTCTCCACGGAGTTAACTGAAAAAAGTATTTGATTTTTTGAATGCCAGTCCTGTTGAATGACGCCCCCTTTGTATGTAGACCTATTATTAAATCTTAGTAAGTTAGGTCGTTTTATAATACAAATTTAAAATATATGACACTTTTTTATTACCAATAAATAGGTATACCAAATACTATTTTTAGGAATAATTTCTTTATCCCTATGGACAAAGATGTTCTTGATAACTGAAAATTAACTGAGTTGTTTTTTTGTCTTGAATAATTGCAGAACAAGCTGTTTTCCAACCAATTAATTCAATGGCAATTCGCCACTTTCCTCGGCTTAATTTACCAGATTTAATTTCTAAACCTTTCATTAAATCGCTCACACTTTGATACCTTTCCGTTATACTAAAGTAATTATCAAAACTTGGATCTTCATTAATGTCTAAATTAACTCCTGAGACATGTACCTGAATGTTATTAGGTGTCTGGACTTTTTCAAGTCCTTTAACAATTATTTTAACTGATTTATCCGTATTGGATAAGGTATTCGAATAGTAATAACATCCGAATAAACTGGTTAGTACCAATACGCCTAGTATTACCCAAAAATGTTTGTGCATTTTTCGCATGATTTAGAAAATTGGTTTCAAATAAGGTTGATAGGGGAACTTTTAGTGTAATAAATTTGAAAGGGTTATACTTTATAAAGTTAAAAGTATTTTCTGGTTACACTTACCTATAATTAGGAGACATCCATACTATTTTTAGGGCTATGCTGTATATTTTCAATTTGTATCGTCGAATTCATTAGATGATTGGCTAACCAAGTTTAGTATCTTTGAACAATACTTTATTTTAATGGAAAGACTATAGATAATTTTTCACAAAGTCCACTATACTCCATTAAGGTACTTAATAACGGCGCATTGACATTACCAAAATAAGGCATTAGTTTTTTAAAGATAACCTTTCTTAAATCATGCACTTTATTGTCTTTCATATTTAGTTCTCCCATAATTTCTTGGCTCGTTTTTCCTGCTCGGATCAAAGCAGCAATCGTTAATTGATCGGGAGTTAATTCTCTTTGTAAAATATTTCTTACTTTTTCTTGATGTTTATGGTCGCTCGCTTCTCCTTTGGGATTGGGGTTAATAATAATTTCTTCTTGGGTGACAATCTGAATAATTTTATCAAAAAGTACTCGACTCTTGATTCGTTTTCCTAATAAAGAAGACCGTAAGGCTAGGGCTTGTTCTGCGTAATCAAAATCGTTATAAACTGTCAAAAAGATAATAGCCGGTGCACCTTCTCCCTTATTTTTTTTGATTTGTTCGGCCGTTTCGATGCCGTTTATGCCAGGCAAACCAATATCCATTAAAATCACATCTAAGGGCAGGTGCTTTGTTTTTTTCAAGCATTCTTCTCCACTTGCTGCACTTCCCATTAATTGTAATTTCGGATATTCTTTGATGTCCTTTGTGATCAAATCAACCATTAATTGATTGTCATCTACCATGAAAATTTTTATTGGCTTTTCCATTTTGTTAATTATGCTATTGGTATTAATATGGCAGCCTTCGTGCCTTTTCCTTTTATAGAAGTTAATTCTAATGTGCCATTTAGTTCCTTAATATTACTGCGAATGCTCAATAATCCGATCCCCGTTTGTTGATTGACATCGAAGCCAATTCCGTCATCTTCTACCAGAATATGCACCCCTTCAGCCTGCTTTTCAATGCTTACTTCGACTCGTTTTGCAAGCGCATGTTTTTCTACATTTACTAGTAAATTTCCTATTATTGCGGCCACTTTTTCTCCCTTTTCGGGTGTAAAAGTTCTTTGGTTGATACTTTTTCTAGTAAAATTAATTTTAGGCAAAATGCCTTTAGACCGCTCCAATGCTCCCAAGACTAAACTAATGCGGTCGACCCAATCAATTTTATAAGGTAATAATTCGTGAGCGATGCTACGGGAAATATCATAGGCTTCATCCACAATTTTAGTGGCGATGTTTAAATCTTCCAGCTTAGTGTTATCATCGGCAAAAGACTCTATATAAATGGAAGCAGTAGACAAGGGATTGGAGACTCGATCATGTAATTTTTTGTGAATTTCTTGTTTAATTCGGAAGGAAGTATCTAAAATCTTTTCCCGGGTGAGGGCTTCTTCTTCTTTTATTTTTGCTAGAAATTCCCTTTTTTCTGCGCTGTTTTTTTCCAAAAGTAGTCTTTTTTCTTCTTTAGATTTATTATTAAAAAAGAAGAAAACCAAGATTGAAAGGAATAACACCGCAGCAAGAGAAGCCGTATAAAATTTTTGGGTAAGTCTTGCAGCTTCTACTTCTGCCATTTTTAGTAGGGCCAATTTTTCTTGTAATAAATCTTGATTTGCGATGAGGTTTAAGGAATCGGAAAACAGTAAAACTTTTTCTTGTGCTTGTGATTTAGCTTCATACATTGCTAAGTAGTCGTAAACGGCTACCGATTGCTCAGCTAGTCGCAGTTTTTCTTCCATACCTCCTGATTGCTCTATGATCTCATTCACTCTCACTCGATAATCTTCAGCAGCGGCTATATTATCCAACTCAATTTCTAGATACCCTAAATTACTAAGTGCATCAATTAATAAAAGTTTACTATTTACTTGTTTAGAAAAACTGATACTTTGTTTAAAATATTCCTTTGCTTGTTGTAAATCTTTGAGTTCATAAAAAACAGCCCCTAAACTATTACTAACTTGAGCTAGCGATTTGATGTCTTTTAACTCTTCGTAAATTTTATAATTATCAAAATAAATATCTTTCGCTCTTTGATAATCATTTTCTTCATAATAAACTAGCGCTAAATTCTCATTAATTGTCGTTAAATCAGCTTGATTAGTTGTCAAAGATTTTGCTAATTGATAGATTCTTTTTGCTTCTCGATAGTTTTCTACCGCCACTAGAATCCCTCCTTTGCTATTGAGTGCTTTGCTTAATAGTTTTTGGTTGGGGCAATTCTGTTCAAAAGTAATAATTGCAGAATCAGCATACATCAGACCGTCACCAAATGCTCCTTTATGAGAATGGAGATAAGATAAACTGGTTTGAACTTGTCCAATTCCGCAATTATCTTTTATTATATTACTAATTGCTAAAGCTGCTTGTAAATTAATTGTGGCAGTTGTGAAATCGCCTGTTGTTTGTAGTATGATACCTTTTAATCTAAGTCCTTCCCAAAGCTTAATCGAATCTTTTTGTTGCCTAGCCCCGTCAATTACTTGTTGTGTCAGCCCCAATGCTTTATCCACGTCAATAAGATAAGCCCTTTTCGCTTTCTGGTAAAGGCTATCTAGATTATTTTCTGCAGCACTTAATGTAGTTATAGAAAATAAAAAAATTAAACACCCATAAAAAATAGATATTTGATGATTCATATGTAATTAAGCTTATGTAAAAACAAGCGCTTTACTCTTGGATGATTATATGTTCGACTAAACGCTTGTGTCTTTAGTTCGCACCTTCATTTTTTTCTTTTTTCTTCTTTCTCCTGGCCCTCTTTTTTTCAGTAATCGCTGATTATCTTCGGGTAAGCTACTATGCTTATAATCAATTTTAAGTGAACCATCTTCGCCATCAATATCCGTCGAAACTTCAATAAATCCCGTTTCCTGTTCATCTACAAAAGGCGTATTTTTAACAGCCTGAATCGCTATATTTTTCAATGTCACCACCCGAGTTGGTAAAAGAAGTGTTGCATCTTTTCCATTCTGATTGGTATCAAAAGAAGTAGCGTCAGAATACTTCTCCATTTCAGGAATCAATGTTTCTGAGAAAAAAGTAGCTTGACCTTTGACTTCTTTTTTGTAAAGGTAGGCATAAGGGCAAGCCAATGCAAAATCACCGTCCTTTAATTCATTAAAATCTGCTTGCGATAATTCTTCTGCATCACCATACAGTACGCTAATGGTTTTATCTGCTACGCCATCTTTGTTTGTATGGATATTAATACGGTATTCATAATCCGTTTCAGGAATACTATCCGAACCTGTATATTCAAAAGAGATATATCCCGCCCAAAAAGTTTGACTATTGGAAACGATCTTATCGCCAAATTCAGAATGACCTCTTTTTGCTATTAAATGAATGCTCAAGGTATTTTCTGCTACACTAATTCCTCTTTCAATCCCTGATGCAGATTGATGAAAAAAGTGAACAGATTTACTTTTAGCAATGGGGACTAAAACAAAGACATGAAAGGTTTTTGTGGTGCTGTCTTGACCTGTTCGACAAGCATAGACATAGGGTGCGTAATTAGTTACGTTCTTCATAATTTTTGTGTTTTCAAATTAAAAAATAATAACTAGCGGGTTAGATTTGTTTTCATTCGGTTTTAAAAAGTATAGTGTTTCATAATGTGGCCTTTGGCTAATTAATTTTGCATTAGGAGTGTAGTGATTGTTGTTGATTTGCCTAACAGGAATTTAATGTATATAGTCACATTACTTTTATTTTATATACAAAATTAATAGCTGTAATTAATAAAATGGCCTTATTAATGGGGAATGGGTCTCCTAAAAATGGGGAATGGGGTAGGGGAGGAGTAAAGGAGCTTATTAATGCCAACTAAGAGTTGAATAAAGATATAAGTTACTGTAAATCAGTTACATGTATTTTTAATTAATTTAATTTTAACATTTTGAAAACAATATGTATTTTACTGATAATCAGCAATTAATAAAAACAACCACGTAGTTAAATTGTTGTGACTTATTGTATTTTAAATCATAACTAACTGATTATCAGTACTTTTTAACTCTTAGTTCGCATTATTAATAGAGGAGTGGTTTGAGGGTTGAATTATTCCTAAGGAAGCAAGGATAATTAAAGAAAGGGAGTCGATTTAATTGAATATAAAACTAGTGGACTCGCTGGGGTGGGTATTCTTCATTGTTTCATTTTGTTAAATAGGTAGTAAGAGTTATTCTAGATATAACTCCTACTATCCTACATTTGATCTTATTGATTTTTTATTAATACTATTTTTTGCACCATCCGCTGTTTAGGTGTTTGCAAAATGGCATAGAATAGACCATTTTGTAGCTCTCCTTGGGTTAAAGTAATTTGATGTTGACCTGATGCTAGAATCTGTGGTGCTACTAGTTCTTGTACTAATTTTCCTGATTGGTCAAATAAATGAATGGCTACTTTGGTTTCCTTTGGTAAACTAAAATTTAATTGGGTTTCTGTTTGAAATGGATTAGGTGCTACGGAAAAATGCACTTTTTCTTTATCCATTTTAGTCAATGGATTTTTTACTATTTGTCTTGAAAAGGTAGCTGAGTTTTCAGTATAGCCATTCGTTGATTCACAATCTTCAATTTTGGCAGAAAAAGTACTCCCTGCTTGTGCGTGAAAGCCTGGTTGTAGCAAAATATAATCATTTGCCATCATTTTTATATTACTTCCTACAGTAATAGTAGATTTAGTATAGAAGACCTTTTTAGCGGCTATTATTTGATTATTACTGATAGATGCTATTCCAAAATTTAAGGTATCCGCCTGACAGTAATTTGTACAATTATTATTAGAATCGGTAATGGTAATAGACGTCGAACAACTATCGGAATTACCTGCTTTATCGACAACAACTAAAGTAATCATAGTTGTTCCTATATCGCTACAATCTAATAGACCATTTAGTAAATACATCGTATCAATTTCACAATTATCAAAAGAACCATTATCTACCTCTTCTGGGGTTAGTTCATATTGAGAATTATTGCCAAAATCTATGGTAATATTGGTCTGACAGACTACCGTTGGGGCAATTTGGTCAACTTCGCATTCATCATTACAATGAGTTAGCACAAACACAGCTCTTTCGGTACAGTCACCACAAGTTGCTTCGAAAACATAAGTTCCTGCTTCATCGACAGCCAAGGTAGAATTGGACGTTCCCGTTACCGAATGTCCTATATCGTCTATTGATTTTTCAACACTATTAATTAATTGATACCATTGATAAGTACAAGCTACACCTCCTGAATTTTCTACCAATCCATTTAGTTCCACCGTTTGCTCAAAACAAAGAAAACAAGGTCCTGTGACACTTACCTCCATTGGTGATTCTATTACTTCAATAGCGGATTTAAGTGGATACGCACAACATTTATCGGTAACGACTACATAATAATTACCTGAATAATCTCCATTTAAGCTCGCTTCTACATAATTGTAAGTAACGGGACTACTTGTATAATCCGCAGATTCTAATAATTGACCATCTTTATACCAATCCACTTGATACCCACAGTCATTCGCAATGCTATTGCTATTTGGATTAAAATCTACGGACATCCCTACTCCAGTTGTCCGACATGGATCCAAAGGTTTAGCGGTAAATTGAGCAATCCTTAAAGAATCTTTTATATCAATTCTCAAAGCAATAGAATCCAACGTTTCACAAACCCCATTTTGCTTGGTGACTAAAAACCAAGTTGTATCAAATAGTCGATTGGTATTATATACTGGATTTTGAGGACCTGAACCATCAATCGGCCCATAATCTAAACCATCTTCACTTGAATGCCATTGCCACATTGGCGTTTCTCCTACACAAATAGGGTCGTATTGTAAGGTCACATCTTGCCCAGGGCAATAAGGCATATCAATAGCAGGATAGCTAATCGTTAAATCACCAACTGCTGCTTGGTCATTGTCCAATCGAATGGTTGCCGAACAACGACGACTGCCACAAACGCTGTTGACTATAGCCGTATAGGTCACAGAATAAGAACATGTATCGGCTGGACTCATAAAATTAATAGCTGGAGGGGTATAAGTTAAACCAGTTGCATTCTGAATGGTATCTTCATTTTCATCCAACCAAATGACTGTATATTCACAATCTTGCTCATCTTGAACAATGGTTAATTCCAACGGATCAGGTTGAACTGGAGTACCTGTGTAACAATGTTCTTGATTTTCTAAGGAACAAGTAACCCGTTGACAAACTTCAATAATATCTGAATTGGAAATCAATTTTTTACAAGGGCCATTTTTCATAATGACTTCCGCATAAATGCAAACATCCCCATTTAAATGCTCTGGCAATAATAATAAATCCGCATAGCCATTGGTATTTTGATAAGGTTTTCCACCAAAAGGGCCAGCAGGACAGGGCGCATTGGTTTTATACCATATAGTTTGGGCGATATTATTAAAATCAATAGAACCATTTAAGGACAAGTAAAACTCATTGTCTTCGGCGCAAATTTCTTGGCCTTCGATGTAGATAGAATCACAGCAGGGTGTTGTTAAATTAACAGGTAAGGTACAATTAGATGGCTGGTTATCTGTACAAATACATTCCATGACCACTTCCAATTGTAGTAGTGTGGGAATAGGTCGAGTACTGCCAATACTTCCTGTAATCTTAACGGAATCATTAGGTAGAAAACTAGTACTATACTCAATATTTAATCCTTCTTGGTTACTCATTACATTAAAACTACAAGCACCAGGATCGGCATCATTTAATTTTCTTACGTAGATACAAAAATCATATCCTGCAGCCGAATCGCCACAAACAATGTCCGTTTCAAGAACCTCGGCACATAAGCAGTTAACATCCACAAAAAACTGATAACTACTTACATTTTGATAAATATCTCTGGCATAGCAGGTAACCGTAGTTCTACCGCAAGCAAAAAAGTCACCACTTTCATAGTTACACCAAACACTATCCACTCCGCAACTATCGGTTGCTATGGGAAGGTCAAAATTAACAAAGCTACCTCTTTCACAATCAGGCACATTGACCGAAATATTGGATGGACAATTGATTTTTGGGGCCGTATTATCGTAAATAGGGACGTTCTGACACACCGTATCTTTGCAACCATAGGCATCTATAATTTCCAGACAGATTTCATACATGCCTGTGTCAGGTGCCGTCCACATTGGATTGGTCAAATTGGAAGTCATCGCATCTGGGAATTTCCATAGGAAATTGATGGGTGCTGCTCCAATGGTATTAGTTGCGTCAACGTTCACTTTTAGGCAGTTAATATCAAATACCCAATTAAAGTCCACTTGACAAGTATTGCTACAATCTACAATGACATTAAAAATACAGGTATCCCAATCCATTGCTAAAGAATCATAAATGTAACAATAAACAGGAGTCGTACCACAGAAAAACTCGCTACCAGAAGGTGGAAAACAAGATATACTTATTCTTTCGCAATCTTCTATTACAACAGGTAGTGGATAGTTAACAATGACTGAAGTCTCTCCTAAACCTAGGAATAGGACGGTATCTTGAGGGCATTCTACAATCGGATTACAAGCTTCTGCACATAAAGGAACAGCAATACAAGAAGGACTCTTAAGTTTAGAAAGGTTCGATTCGACAAAATTTATGGTTGCTACAGTATCTGTCAATACATTCATTGGATTTGGAATTAGAGAGAAAGTACTCATCACCAATGAAGTATCGTACCGATAACAATCATCTAAACTAAAACTAAAATCTAAATCCATGACGCCAAAGAATATATCATGTCCTCCAAATCCAAAATTAGGATTTAATCCAGATTGGGTATAGATAATTTGGTCATTTGGAGGGATGATGAACCTACCTCCAATAAAGCTTGTTTCGCCAAAATCTAAATATCTAGTAAAATCGTGGGAAACAGTATTTCCATTATCTATAAACTTATTCATCCAATAACGATTAATACCATCTCCTTTGTCACCATATCCTAACACGTATAAATCACCGTTGCCACTCTGTTGTATTTGGAAAAATCCTTGTTGGGCGTTGAGCGTAGCTGTCCATACAACAGCACCTGTTTGTGCATTTACTTTCCCTAGATGAGGAACCCCTAAAATATTATATCCCGCAAAGATGTAGTAGGCATCATTTTGGACTGAAATAGCACTAATAATTCTATAGTTTGTATTATATTGGAAGGCATTTATAGCAATGCCTGCATTATTGGTATTGACGATAGCTCCATTATTGAGGGTATTGCCCATGATGGCAAATCCTCCACTTTGTAGTGGTAGCAATACGGTAACAAACTCTTCATCGGTACCAGCATTGTATCTCAACCTCGTATTAATTGTTCCTTGGTTATTTACTTCGTATAAAAAGACATCATCTTGAGTACTACCTGAAACGACATTTTGAGCTAAAATATAGTAAGGGAATTGAGGGTTTGCAGGATTCTTACTTTTTGCAATTCTGGTGAATCGTTCTCGGTTTGAGTGATTGAAATATCGCACGTATTCTAACACTCCAGAACTATTGATTCGAGCTATTAAGGATTGATTACTAGAATTATAAGGTTCCGTTCGACCAACTAATAAGAAGTCACCATTATCTGTTCTAGTAAAATCTTGAAAAATTTGAGGAATACTATCTAATTCTACTGACCAAATTAAATTTCCTGCTAAATCTAGCTTTGAAAAGGTTGCAAACCTATTTCCATTTACTAAAGTAATTCCAGTTGCGAATATGGCATTGTCAAAATATTTTAAATCCCAAAAAGCATTGTCTAGAGAATCACCATACCATTTTTCAAAGGGAATAGTATCTATCGAAATAGGTGGACAGCCATCAATTGTTATCGTGTCACACATTAATCGGCTCCAACAGGATGTTAAATCTTTTGGATTCCCTTCAAATACTTGAGTACAAATAATATAAGTACCCGCAGTATCATAGGTATGTGTCCAAGGTTCGTCCAATAAAATTGGTCGATCTTGGCATTCTAGATGCATATTCCAACCAGAACCTTTAAAATTATCTCCATTGGTTTTGAAATTAAAGGTCATACATCCAGATGGGTTGATAGGCGGGCAAGGATTAGTTATTGCCCAGCCTCCGCCTGCCTGAGATACTCCTGCTCCAGACCAAGCACCTATTAATGGATAAGTTGAATCTGCTCCATCATAAACACATAAAGTATCTCCTGTAGATAAGTCAAAACTAGAAATAACAACTTTTAAACCTAATGAAGCATCAGGCGGACAAATCGTAAACCAATCATTTCTAGGCGTATCATCCACATAATTACCAAACTCAGTTCCATCATCCATAAATAGGTTATTCGATGAAGCACCACAACAAGTTAGCGAATCCCTATAAAAGCCACCATCCGTTTGCATTAGAAAAGTATCGCTTTGAGTACAATTATTGGTAGTAGTTGTACCATCATCCCAAAGAATAGGTGTTCCTAACCAATGACAAGAATCAAATTGCGGGGCAGAAACAGTAACGGTACAACTATCTATATTTACTGTCCAACCTTGTGCTATATTTTGAACGAAGGCTAGGGAGTCGGTGCAGCAGGTATTATAATTTGTTGAATCAACTTGGATTTCGCCATCTTCAAATATTGGTAAGGATTCCGTTAAATCATTATGAACAATTAATGGCTGTCGTTTGGTCGTATCAAATTGTACCAAAGTACTAGCTGAACTAATCATTCGATATTTTAATTCAAATAAGGTAGTATTGTCTGGTAAGGATTTACTAGTACCTAAAGAGTCGTACCATAGATACGCAATCTTTCCATTTTTAGCTTGGGTAGTTCCAAAATACCCACCTATAGAAGCTATATTTTCTATCTCCAAAAACTCTAAACTTGAAGAATCAAAACTCAAGTTAAATTCAATACCTGATATATCTGTAAAATTACTTACTCGAACAGGGATATTAAGGGCATCAGGAATATTTTCGATAGGTATTTCAAGTTCATCTATAGAAATGTTTACAGATGAAAATCTAGCTTTTGAGATAGCTGTATTTTTACTTTTCCCAAAGCTATTTGACGCAGCATTACCATTGATATCCCCTATTTTTGAGCCTATAAAATCTATATGAAGATAATTGGAGGATATATTGTCTATACTTATTAATTCGGCAAAATTCTCAGCAGCAGGGTGTGCAGAAGTAAACTCATGCTTAGCATCTACAAATCTCCAACTTGTATTATTAGGGAACTCAGAAGTCACGTTTAAGATCAATTTACGTAATTGCACCATATCAAATGCAGTAATTGAACCAGATTTGTCCACATCCGCTGCAATGTATTTGTAAGGAGAATCAAATGACTGAAGCCCTAAGATATGCTTGCTCATTAAAACAAGGTCAAAAGTAGATACACCATTCAATGGATTAATATTTTTCTGAGGAATAATTGTAATATCACTCCCTGAAGTAATATTATTGAATACATACCCTCCTGAGTTTTGAGTAGTGAAAGTATTTTCATCGATAGAAACATTAACCCGCTCTATATTTTCACCTTCTGGAGAAACAATTTGTCCACTGACTGTAGTAAAAAAAGAACACCTTCCTTCTGTATCTTGAACAGTCACTACTGTTTGACAACTAACTTGATTTCCATGAAGATCAATTGCAGTTGCTACTATAGTGTTATCTCCTATATCGTCACAATTCAAAGTATCTGGATTAAAAAACACGGTATCAAGTCCGCAATAATCAGAAACTTCTTCTAAAACTATATCCGAAGTTAAAATGATTAAGCCACTAGCATCAATTATTGCTGTAGGAGCATCATTACATACAATTAGAGGAGCTCTATTTAAATAAGGTAAAAAAATATTTTGAGCACCTATAAAAGCAGGAGGTTGACTAGGTGTACACCAATCAAGGGCGCTAAATTTCCTTTTAATTTGAAAAGGAGACAAAGTACTATCAGAAATGACTAAAATAAAACCAAAATTGTACTCCGTAGCAGAAAGTGGAATGTCTAAAATTTCAGGAGCACCAGAAATACTTAAATCAACTAAATCTGCACTATCACATATATTAAGGGTGGTATCATTGGGTATCACAATATCATTGACCGTCTTTTGGATAGTTAAAATTTGAGAACAAGTATCTCTATTTCCTAGCGTGTCAATCGCAATCCATGAACGCTCAATAAATTTGCAAGGGTCAGAAATATCTTCATAATAAAAAGTGTCGATGGAGTTAGAATCAGGAAAAGTAGGATTCCCTGTGAAAATCGACGAAATACCTTGGTCAACTATCACATCACTTGGACAATTAATTAAAGTTGTGCTTCCCTCGTTTCTTATTGTTTCATTTACTTCTAATATAGAAAAAGACCCGCTGAAAAAGTAAAATAAAATGGGAAGGTAACTTAATTGAAATAGGATTTTATAGGAAATATATATTTTGTTCATTTCTCTTATTTTATTGATACTCAATAATTTTTTAGGCTAATTTAATTCGCACAAGGTTTCACAAAACGATTAGTCGTGTCTGTACAACCATTCGCCGTATCCGTCACCGTCAAAGTATAAGTCGTGCCACTAGGATCAGGCAAATGTTCGATGGTGCAATCATTGCTTTGAATTAAAGTACCGCTATCATACGTCCATTGGTAGGTCAAAGAAGCATTGTCACAACTCGAATGAGAACCACAACCAGATAAGGTAATTGATTGTCCTTGATAAGCGCATTCATTAGGCAGTAAAGGGCAACTGATAATGGCCTCTAGTTCACAAACTTCCAAACAGAAAGGTGCGGAAGGACTCACTTGGCAGCCATCCGAAGCCTCCACCCAATAACAACCATTTTGGGCGGCTTGATAGGTTTCACCTGTACCCACCACTAATCCATTATGCAACCAAGTATAAGTAATTGGTAAAACAGCATTCATTTGTGGACTACTAATGCTCAAAAGGGTATTGCTGCCTAAACAAATAGGGCTAGTCCCGACAATCTCCACCGTATCTGGAGCTGGTAATAATTGTATTTCTAAGGTATCTCCAAAACAAGGCATACAAATAGAAGGCGTAGAGAAGGGTTGGCAAGCAATGCGGTAAAAAATAGAGGTTGCGCCATCTTCCCAATATGGCGTAGGCAAAACATTGGTATTTTGAATCGTATTAGAGTAGCCCAAGGGATGCCAATCTTCAAGATTAAAAGTATATTCCCATTGAGGAATACAGTTGATAAATGGGGTTAGTGTATCTAAAGAGGCATCATTTTCTGGGCAGATATAATATAAATTAGCATTGGTCGCATCTTGAATTAGATTGTCAGGCATATCTCGTCCTGTAATGGTACCACAAATAGGCATCGGATCCACATGGATACATTTGGAAGCGGTTTTCGATTTGCCACCACAATTGGTAATGGTGACATTAAAACAAATATCATCGAAATTAGCTGCTACATCTGCTAAAACAAAGGAGGTAGAATCTGCCAAGCCCGTCAAGGCTACGCCATTCGTGTCCCAATGAATATTTACAGTTGGCCCATTTTCTAATACAAATTCATCACTAAGCAAGGTAACAGTTACATCTGTGGTATCTCCGCCACATAACGAATCGACTGATAAAGTTATCATCGTCGTCTCCGAAATGGGACAACATATTCGAAGCGTATCGGTATCTGTTGTATAAAAACAAGTGTCTTCTAAAATCGGATCTCTCACTTCTACGATTGCCCGATAAGCTCTGTCAACGTAACCATCCAAATTATCATCACTACAATCCACTGCTACATGGTCAGGGCGAATGACGGAACAAAAACCAACATACTCCAAATTGCTTGCTTCTAACCAACCCGCTCCATCATTATATTGCCAAGTAATCGTATTATCTCCTGTCGCTTGTGGAATTGCATCATCGTAAGACAAACAAAAATGAATCGGTGTATTTTTACCAATTTCTGTAATTAATCCTGTCTGGTCCGCATCACTAATATCAAATGCTAGTCGATTATAATTTGGGTAAACTAATCCTGCATTGGAAGCAATAAAATTACTCGTCGAACCTGTTAAATCAAAACTATCTAACAACCCATTTTGTCCATTACCAGTTTCATCTATCGCATATTCAATAGCCGAATTAGCTCCACTAGCAACACCTTGATCCAATTGCCAATACAGCAATAAACCCGATTCATTGCCGATTAAGACACAATTTTTATGCGCCTCCAAATCCGTTTTACTTCGCATATGATTCCACATTCGAATTTCATCTACTTGTCCTTGCCAATTGTCCAAAGGCGTTGCAGTATGAATCCCTTGACCAATTCGAAAAGTGTCCACCACAAAATCCTCAATGGTATCTCTTAGCACTTCTACACAATTTAAAAATAACCGAGTAGTATCTACTTCTCTGACAATGGCTAAATGTTGCCATTGATTGGGAGATACCGCAATACTTTGCACCGTATCGGATACATTATTGATGGTCCAGCCAAGGTTAAGATAGCCGCTACAAAGCCCTACATCAACCGTTTCGAATTCGCTATTTAAGCTTACTAATTTTCTGAAATTAGTCGCACAATCCATATCGGAATCCGTAGCAGAAGAAAGAAACCAAGTCTCAATCGTAAAATCTGTGGAACCACTTAGTGGACTTGGCCATAGGGTGATTTGGTCTTCGATTCCATCAAAATCAAGGCAATGATTGTCAAATTGCCCAAATAGAAAGGTCGTACTAAATAAGGAGAAGAAGAGTAGGAAGTTTTTCATATTGCATTGGTTTTAATATTTGTTGTTGAGTTTATTGGTTATAGATATTTGCTATTGGGTCTATTAATAGACCGTAGCATTTCCACCTCTTGAGGAGTCAACTCAAGACCAATTAAGTGTAAGCCTTTGGAGATTAACTAAGTTTTGGCTAATTCAAATAGGTCAGCAAATTCCCTAAAAACAAATAGCTGAAATTGGCTATTATTTAATAGTTTTTTTCAGTTCCTATAAAACTGTGAAATGCTGATGAAATTAAGTAGAGAAGGTTTGTCTGTTTCCATTGGCTTTTAACAAATTTAAAACTTCGGTATTACTTTTTCTTAGACAAAATTTGCTTGGTCTTAATGATTTTTTTTAGTGTAAATGAAAATTTTATTTTATAAAAAAATGATAACCAACTTATTATACATTAAATTCACATTTGTACCATACTCGATTTTTTTTGTTTTTTGACTTTACCAATAACCGTGATTTCTTGTTTTTGACCACGTGAAACCAGTTAATCATAGAAAAAAATGAAAATTGTTGGACAATGACAAATAAAAAAATATTTTGTGAACTAATCTATAGAGAAATCTGATTTTTTCTATTCCTAACGTCTTATTAATAACTAGGAGCATGAGTTTTACAAAGGCTACAGCTACTACCAACGAACGGTTTAAAGACATGATAGCCGCTGCAAAAGCGGGTAAGCCTATTCAGTTGAACCAATTTTTACGTACACTTTATGTTAAAAGCAAGCAAAGTTTATTCAATTTAACTAAATCTGAGGCAGATGCAGAAGAATATTTTGCCATTGCTCTAAGTAAATTTTGGCAAAAATTTGTTATTGGAAATCATCCCCTACCTGAATCAAATATTGAAGGCTACATTTACAAGATGGCAAAATTTCTTTGCTTAGACGATATGCGGAGTACCACTAAACTTCGAGTAGTTGCTGAAGATCATATTGACACTCAAGCAAAAGAACGATTTACTGAAAATATAAAAACAGAAATGGAATTTATAGCGGAATCTAATATGGAAACCCTAAAAATTAAAGCCATGCAACAAGGGATTAAACGCTTAAGTACCAATTGCCAAAAACTATTTAATACTATTATTGAACAAGGAATAGAAAAGTCCAGTCAATTATTTAAACTCCTTGACTTGAAAAACGCAAGAAGTGTCACTATATTACGTTATGAATGCACTAAGCAATTAAAGATAAAAGCAGCATTAGAATTAGAGGTTTTATTAAAACAAAAACACCCTATTCATGGATAAATCTACTCTATATCAAGAAAAAGATTATCAGTTAATTAGCCGCTTTTTCGATTTCGATTTATCGGAAAAGGAAATGGAGACTTTCGAAAATCGATTAGACACAGATACTGATTTCAGACAACGATTTCAGGTGTATAAAGAAATGGATTTACATATTGATTCAACTCTTGATCAATCCAAAGAATTACAGGCTATTAAAAAGAATTTAAAATTAAATATTGATGACCGAGAACCCAAAATAATCAAACATGAACGAGGTATTACTAGAAGACAACTATTTAGCATAGCTGCAGCTATTTTACTATTTGTAGTCAGTTTAATTGCTTTAAGGCTATTTCTTCAAGAAAAAGATGCTAGTATTTTAGCTCAAGAGTATTGGGATGCTACGGAGAAATTAACTTTTGGCAATTTGCGTTCTACGGCTAATCCAACCCCTTCTGAAATAAGAATTATCAATGCCTCAGAAGCTTTTAATCAACAAAATTATACTAGGGTTATTTCTAGTTTAGCAAACTTTCCTTCGACGGATATTCAATTTCCTAAAGCGGCACTTTTACAGGGAGAAGCTTATATGGCGCTAAATAATCCAGAAGCTAGTATAGCTAAATTTCAAGTGATTATAGAACATACATCGGGCGAGTATAAAAGTAGTGCCCTTTGGTATCAAGCCTTGGCTTACTTGGCAGCAGGGAACAAAGCAGCAGGAAAAGCTAATTTAGAAGTAATCATCGATAATAATTACCCTACAGCTACAAAAGCTAATGAACTCTTAACGTTGATTCGCTAGGCTTTTCTTTCTTATTTGAAATAAAACCAAAAATAGAAATAGACTCGCTACAACCCCCAGACCAATTTTATACAACCAATCAAAATTATTAAAAATAGCCTGAGTACTGCCTGTTTGAATAAATCCTGCCCAATAGAAAGGATGTGCTGATTGGCTATCGGTTATATTGGCTAGATAATTCATTTGTGCTTGATGCAAAGCCACATTTTTAGCTTTTCCTTTTTTTAGTTGCTTATAAAAATCAATCATCAATCCAGAAGTCTTTTTATCCTCTACTTGCCACAAACTAGTCACCAAGCTAGGGCAACCTGCATACCTAAATGCACGTGCCAAACTAATGACCCCTTCCCCTTTTTGTAACTTACCAAGGCCTGTTTCACAGGCACTTAAAACCGTCAAATCGGCATTAATAGGAATATTATAAATATCTTTTATGGTTAAGTAGTCATCGTAAAAATGGATTTTGGTTTGAATCGCCTCTTCCGCAGCCGAGGCATGTGTGGACAAATGAAGGATTTTAAAATTGGGCGCTTGTTCAAAAAAATTGGTCCTTGTAGCTTTCTCCTTTAGGTAAGTCGATCCATCCAATAATTCATTTAAAGTACTAATCTCTTCGGCACTATAAGCCAGTTTTCCTAAAGTTCCTCCTCTAATACTAGCCACTTCTTGCTGGTCAAAAACAGGGGCAAAACCACCAAATATTATGGGTTGCTCTATTCTTGTCAATGCTTGTTTTTGTGTTAATAAAGTACTAGAGTTGGCATAAGAAAAAATATAATCCTTAGCGTAATAGGAAAGGGTATCAAAACGTGCTTCTATTAATTCATTAGTATCAATTGGATGTTTTAATAATATTTGAAAGGGAATATAGCCTAACCGACCATCTGGAATAATCACCAATTCTTTGATGTACCGATTTAGTTTGGTTTTTATAGGTTCAAATACCGCTTGCGATAAAGCAAAAGATGCTCTTGCAAATAATTCAAAGTTTTGAATATTGTCCTGAGGACTATTTAGGCTAGTTTGTAATTTATCAATAGTCTCATCAAAATTGTCATTTTTTGGAAGAGCCAATAAAGTTTGCTCTTTTTTTGAAATAAACATCACGTAAATGCTGCTATCTCCTACAAAATATTCTATTAGAGCTGTCTGATCATTGGGTAGGAAAGCTTGCACTTCTGGAATAGTCGCATACTGTTGAGCATATTTTAATTGATAGTATTCAGGAAAATTACTTTCCAAATTTTCAATTAAGGTTTGATAATCCCGTCTAAGTTGAAATAGCGTTTGATTGAGTTTTTTAGATTCTGCTTCTTCCTTATTGATATGCGCTTGTGCTAAAGTCCGTTCTTTGAAAGCAATAGCCACGCTTAGTTCTTTTTCTTTTTCTAGTAGCTCCGTAGGAATATTCGCAAATTCCTTAGCTTCTGCATTTTTGATGCCTTCTAATAATAAAGCAGATTTGCTTCTTTCCATTAAATGAAAAGCGAGGTTTGTATCTTTTAGGGCTACCGCTACTGCTATGGCTTCCTCAAATATATTGATGGTCTTATTTAATAAAGCAAATTTAGAACCTTCTGCTTGATAATCTTGTCTGAGTTCATCTGCTAGATCTAGGGCTAATAAATAGGTGTTTTTGGCAGCTTCTAAATTTTGAATAGCTTTTAGGGATTGAGCTTTGTAATGGAGAGTTTTAAATAGTTCTATGCGGTCGCTGACGGTGGATTGCAACGAAGGGTTATTCTTGACATTTATCCTATCATTGAATTCTAGGGATAGGATGGATAGGGCTTTTTGGTAGTGAGATAGGGCTTTTGTGTATTGGGATTGTTTGGCGTATAGTTGGGCTAGTTCTCTGTGAGAATTGGCTATGTCTGAGTGATTTCTAGGAAGAACTTTAGTTCTAATAACTAATGCTTGTTTATAATGTTTTTTAGCTTCTAAGATGTTGCCTATTTGTAAATAAGTATAGGCTAAAACATAATGATATTTAGCTAACAATTTATTTTCATTAGGTTTAATTAAATATTTAATCTTTTTTAGAAAAGAAAAAGCCTGATTAGGGTGATTTGAATCATTATAAGCTGTTGCTAAATTATGGTAAATAGAAATACGTAATAATCTTTGTTCTTCTTTTTTAACAAGATCGTCTAAAACAAAAATTGATTTATTATAATTAGTTATTGCAGATTCTAACTTTTTAAGTTTCTGATAAGTCAATGCTAAATTATTAAATACATTAGCAGTTTCCAAATGTGTTTGAGGCAAGTATTGGAGTCCAAGATAATAATGATTAAGAGATTTCTGCAAATCTCCTTTTTTTTCTAATTGAGTTCCTAAGTTCTGATAGGCCATTCCTACATCAATTGAATCTACTCCATTAGAAATTTGAATCTTTAAGGATTTTTCAAATGCTAAAATTGATTTATCTAATTGATTTATCTCATTATAATACCAACCAGAATAATTCCAAATAAAGGAATAAGCTTCGCCTAAAGAATCTAGGTTATACTTATGCGCAAAATAAATAGCAGAATCTAGATAAACCTTCATTTTTCTAGGTTCATTAATAGAAAAATAAGCATAGCCATTGAAGCAATAGTTCGTTACAAAAGACTCTTTATCTTTATTTCTCAAATAAAGTGGTTGTATTTTTGGAAAAAGAGCAATCGCCTTCTTGAAATTTCCTTTCTGCCAAGCATCGTCTAATTGTGCTTCCATTTGCTTTAAATCTTGCGCTTGCAACCAGAAAACTGGATAAATAATCAAAATTTGAATTATCAAGGCTATGATTTTTACTTTCATGATTACATTTGATTAAAAGCTATTTCCTAAAAAGAATAAGAAATAGCTTTCAAAGTAATTTTTAAGAGATGTGCTTAATTGTTCGTATGAATTATTGGTTTTCCAAACTGAAAATCGTCGAATGATATTCCTAGGAAATAATACCCTGAGCTTAAATTTTCACCTGAAACACTAATTTGATGTTTCCCCGCAGGAAAACTTTGATTATTAATTATCTGTTTTATTTCTTCCCCTAAAATGTTAAAAAGTTTAATACTAGAATTGGTACGTTTTTTTAATTCAAATTCCATAATAAATTCATCCGTAAAAGGATTAGGATAGGTAACGAATTTATTAATTTCGTCTACATATTTCTGACTTTCTACACTGACACCAAGATTATAATTATAATAAGAGCAAGTATCTGGGCAAGGAACATTTATTTCAGAATCAGGGCAACCAATAATAATACTGAAGTATCCAGAAAAAGTCTCAGATACACTTTCATCTATACAACTTCTGGTAGTATATGTAACAATTACTGTCCCATCTTGAGTCTCTGCTTCAATTGTACCAGTATAAATTCCTCTAAATTGGGCACGAGCTTGAGGAGTAAGCCTTATTGGCAATGAAATGTCCCCTAGAGGCTCTGGTGTATTTTCAATGTTTATTTCAAAAAAATCCACAGGTTCAAGTTCTTCAAGTAAATCCACACCAAGTGAGTTTAAAACCATTACATCATCAATACTAATATCACAAACTGATTCTGATTCCCATTCTGGATTTGATTCCCAATCTACATCTTCTGGAAAAAATACTTCCGACACATTTTCAAGATAAAATAAAATTGTATTATTAAGAGGTAAACAGTTGTATAAGCATAAACCATTATTATTAGAGTTTGTATTTGTAACTGATAACATTCCTGCCCCACCGGTTACTCTAAATAGAATTAAAGTCGAACTAGCTTCATCCTCTGGAATTAAAGGGCCATAACATACATCTAATAAATCTTCCCTAGAAGCCATTTCAATAATTAAATTGCCTTGGGTATTAGGTGGGAGTTGTAAACTTACAAAATCAAGGTTTCCTATAACTCTACCTACAGATACTTTTCCTGATTGAAATACGACCTCATTATTGTCACTAATTCTATTATTATTTAAATCAAAGGAAACTCGCCAATAAACAGAGTCAATATTGGAAGTAGCATCAATTGTTGTTGTACCTGTAAAAGGGATGACTCCTAAGGGAAAAATTAAAGAAGTATCAATATTTACAGTAAAAGAATTATCTCGGTTATTAATAGTTGTTCCATCGATTGTAATTGATTCAATATAAACATTTGTTGTATTTTCTCCTATCCGATATCCATTAGCAACAGTAATTTCAGTGCAATATTCATCTATACAATCTCCGTCATTTATGATTACACAAACTTCATAAGTTCCAGAACAGTCATAGAAATGGACAGGTTTAGGTAAAGTACTAGATACTCCATCACCAAAATTCCATAAAATTGTAGCACCTTCATTTAAAGGTTGTAGCAAACAAAATCTTGTAAGTAGACATTGCTGAGTAGTGATAAACTCCGCCTTACCATAACAAGTCATATCACAATCCATCTCAAAAGGCGCAAGCCCAACAAAATTGGAATTAGCGCCCATTAAACCAAAGTCTAATAATGTACCATCATTCCCAGTAGGAGAGAGGTCAGGTATAATAGTAGTACCCGTATTATCTCCTTCTGGAATACCTTGATTGAAGTTATAATAGGTTACTAGACCTGTTTCATTACCAATCAAACAAGTATTCATAGTTGCTAGAATGTCTGCCTCTGTGCGAGCAAAATCCCAAAGTCGTACTTCGTCAATTTTACCATCCCAAGTTTCATCCAAATTTGCAGCACTCCAATGACCAACTCTAAAATTATTATTTAAATCAAAAGTACCTGTAAAAGTATGCGTAATAACTGAAACGCCATCCAAGTAAACAATTAAATTAGCACCATTTTTAGTAGCTGCCACATGATGCCACATGCCATCTAAGGTATTAACAGAAGAAGGTAACAAACCACTTAATTCAGAAAAAAAAGTAAATTCGCCACCACATTCTCCTAATTCAAAACGAGTACCACCAAAACCAATCAGTCGCTCAAAATTTCCAGAGCAGGTACTAGCCCCATCTGCATCTTCTGAAAGAAACCAAGCTTCAATGGTGAAATCGACATCTCCAACAACAGGATTATCTTCCGCATAAACCCTATCATTTACGCCATCAAAATCAAGGCTAACCAGATGATAATCTATATCAAAATAATTCACACAAATATCATGATTAGAGGAGAATGAGCCATTACCAGCCGTAAAACCCCAATAAATCTCATCTGTAACTCCTCCAAAAATGGTAGTTATAAGGTCTTGATTATCGCAAGCGATATTCATTCCATCAATGGCTACACATAAAGTAGTACTAAGTGCATCCCACCTAATATCAACTGTTCGCCAAAAACCATCTTCTATATTACCTAAATTTTCCGCTGCTACCACAGGGCTACTAAGATTTCCATTATGAACAAAAGCTATATGGTCAGTCGCTATATCCCCGAAATCAGGCAAATTATCAAAAACATCAAATTCAATAGATACCGAAGGCATTATATTAGGGGCGCTAATGCCTAAGTCTCCACCAATACCACCAATAGCACTTAATCCATTCGGATCTCGATGCATCGTAAAAGTCAACCCATCTGCCCCAGTATCATCGTCTGAAAAACGCATTTCAAATTGCAATTGAAAAGAGGCACTTAAATCCAATTGAATATTATCACACCAGACAGCCGAGGCAGAAGAGGAAATATTACTTTCTTCAATCAATCTAAATCCATTAGTATCACATTCGTCTAAGCTAGTAACTTCGGAGCCAATTGTAGTAAAAGTAGGATCCTGCCCAAATAAATGCAAAGCAAAAAATTGGACAAAAAGCAATGTAATAACTGAAATTTGGTTTTTCATTATTGAATTGGATTTGGTGATAAAAATTCCTGTCTATTCGATAACCGAATAAAGTTCCTTAGAATAAATAGGTAAACGTGAAAGTAGAGAGATAGGGAATAGTCGCTATTATATTAGATTTCGATAATTTTAGCGAAATTAGTTAAATAGCCTTTCTTTTTTTAGGACAAAAAGAAGTCATTCTCTTTAAGTTTTTCATAATTTTTTTTAAAAATTATGATTAAGTAGCTCATTAACAGTATTTTAAATCAGATTTTAATTAAGTTAGTCTCTCCGACTTTTCCGAATCAATCCTTTGGTAATCCAAGAGAAAAAATCTATTTTACAGGTAGCTTTCTGCTTTTTCTAACCTACCTATTTTCGGTAGCTATAAATGGATATATGAAAAACAGTAAATTAATAAAAGTATTAACCGTTTTAACCCCTACTGAATTTAGGCAATTTTATCGCTACCTTCGTTCGCCCTTTTTTACCCAAAGTGAAGATGCGTTACTGCTATATGATTATATCCGAAAACATTATCCAACATTCCAAGCAAAAAGTCTAGAACGACAATTCGTTTTTACTAAACTATTTCCCAATCAAAAGTATAATGGAGCTAAATTTAGTAGTCTATTACTTAAATTAACAAAAATTTTGGAAGATTATCTAATTTTTTTGAAATTTCAACAAGATGAATTTGAGAAAAAGAAAATGCTAACTCAAATTTATGGGGAACGAAACATACATGATGTGTTCAAACAAAAAACAGAAGAGTTATTAGAAGAGTTAGCGCATCAACCATATCGAGGAACCGATTTTTTTTATAGTAAATATTTTTTGCAACAAGATTATTATCTTAATGTCCATACACCCAAACAAGGAGATACCCTTAAGTTTCTAAAAGATGCTATTGAAAACCTCGAATCATTTTTTAGTTTAGAATACCTCAAGCTTGGTATAGATTTAAAAAATAGGGAACGGATATTTTCAGAATGTCATGATTTCGAAGTAAACCCACAATTTATTTCACTCAAAAATCAAAATATCCTTTATTCGCTTTTGAAGAAAGGTATTTGTTTACTTGAAACAGATAATGAAACTATATTTTTTCAAATTAAAAGCAGTTTTTTAGAAAATATAGAGAAAATACCGCCAAGTGATTGCATGACCATTTTTCAAATACTCCTCAATTTTGCTATGCAACAATTACCAGTAGCAGAAGAGAAGTACATACAGGAAGTTTTTAGTCTACTTAAAATTGGTATTTCTACTAAATTACTATTTTCAAATACTAAAATTACAGACCAAACTTTTCTTAATCTTGTAATGACCGGAGCAAAATTAAAAGAATTTGATTACGTGGAACACTTCATAATAGAAAATGAACAGTACTTAGCTGTAAAAAATAGAGTAGATGTTATCCAGTTTGCTAAAAGTTATTTACATTTTATAAAAAGAGAATATGAACAAGTAATTGATTTGTTAATATCTTTTAATTTTTCTAGTATCCTAAACAAAATAAACGCTAAATTATTATTAATCAGAACTTATTACCATATCTCAGAAGATAATCCAACTTATCTACAAGTAGTTCATTCCAACTGTGAAGCTTTTGAAAAATTCGTCCTTAGAGAAAAACAAATACATCCATTAAAAAAGGAGGCCATTAATAATTTTATTTTTTTGCTTAAAAAAATCATTAAGTATCAAACTCCTCATAAACGAATTGCTACTCGAAAAAAAGAGCTAACCCATTTATTAAACAATTTTGCCCAAATCATTAATAGAAGTTGGATTAAAGAACTTATTGAAAAATTCTAAAATTGCTCCGAGTCTTTATCAATTATCAACTCGGAGCTTACCTATACCTGCTAAATCATTACTACATCATCAGTAATCACAAAATCAATAAGGTTAGGTACAGAGATAGTTGTACTGCAAGATACAGTAGGCTTCATTTGGAATAACATAATTCAAATGGTTTAGTGAGTTTCACAGAGTGAAATCTCAGATTAAAAAAATAGACAAATTTTCATTTGATCGCCTTAATTCAAGGCATACTTTTCCAAGCCCTAATGAGGAAGCATTAGTGGTAATTTTGTATGGTATCTATAAAAAACTAGCTTTTATAGATTGTCTACCAATTCTCCTTATTGAGATTAGGCAAGGAATTTTAAAGCAGCTAATTTATTATTTTGTCCTATAAAGAACTGCTTTCATAAACTAGACGGAAAGGAAGAAAAATGTCAGGTAAGTTTTTATCTTATTTTTTTAAATTCAATTATTTTTTAGTTTTAGAGCTTATTTTCTATGGCGTATTTAGTTCAAGATTTGTTCAGGAATTATAGTATTCTATTTAAGAATAAAAGGGATCAATAGTATTTGATTCATAGATAATAGATAATAGATAATAGATAATAGATAATAGATAATAGATGATTAAAAATCAAGCAGGAATTTTGTCAAAACCTCACAAAATCAGGCAAGAACTCTCGCTTCCTCCTCAATTCCAATCTATAAATCAACTCCCCCAACTCCCGAAAAAAAGGAAACCCCTTAGATTCATACTCATAAACCCCATCATTATAAATCCGATTATCATTCACATGTATCGTTGCAGCCACCATAAACTCCACCTTATTTTTGGTATCTATCACATAAGCCACATCCGTCAAATACCCATAAGCATCTCCCACTTTATTAAAGATTTTGATGTGGTCAGGAATGGTCGGTGCATCTCCGCCGAACATAAAGAATTTCACATAGCCATCGGGTTTATCATAATTGGGATAGTCGCTGGCCTTTGGCGTCATCGACATGTACTTATATAAGAAAGCATAATCTTCGGCAGTTAAATCGAAACGTTGATGTTCAGGAACGGATTCAGGAAATAAAACCGCTTTTAAAATATCATGTAAATTTTGCAGCGAGACATAATTTTTGGCGGTAAAATCAAAAGGCTCGTTGATAATTTTGCCTTCGTTATTCATATAACCTTTGCCTTTAATTTCGTTTTGCAACCCTAAATCCGTTGGAGTTTCACTATACACTTCTCCTTGATGATAGAGGACTCGGTCATTTTTATAAAAGGTAATAGGATTGGTATGTCTGTTCGTTTCCGCAGTATAGCCTGGGGCTGATAGGCGATGAATCAAACGCAAATCGGTAAACCCTTTTTCGTGTAAACTTTGATTTAAAGCTTCCTGTCCCACAAATTCGTAGAGTCGGTTATAGGCATCATTATCGCTGACTAGAAATATTTTTTTGATGTAATGAGCGATGGAAGGCAATAGGTTTTCCGCACTCGCATCTATAGCAGCAGCGGTCTGTGGCACACTCCCTACCCCATTCCGCATCGGCGTAAACTTATCTAATCCCTTGATGTTTAATTGATTTAGTTTTTCTAAAGCAACAAAAGCAGTTGGCATTTTTACCGTACTGGCAGGATAGAAATAATTGGTCGAATCCAAGTGATAATAATGCGATTTGAAATGCGGTACATTGTTTGTATCTCGATCAATTTGGGTATAAATAATTTGTATTTCGTATTGGTCGGGGCGGTCAAAAATATCACCAAAAGTGGTTTTGTTTTTGTTAATAATGTCTAGTAATGGGTTTTGTGTCCACCCATTCTGGAGAGCGATTCCTAGTAAAAAAAATAGCAATAAATAGGGCTTCATTTTACGTTTATTTTAAATAGCTTCTTAATCTTGTTTATCCTGCTAACCTATAATACCTTTGCAGCTTAATTTTTGAGTTGTTTTCTGGAGGTGTACTCTATTTCAAAATTAATAAATGAACGTCTATAAAGACTTAAATAATTTACGGAACTTTAAAAATGCCGTGATTACCATTGGTTCCTTCGATGGCGTACACGGTGGTCACCAAATTATATTAAATAGAGTCAAAGAATTGGCGCAAGAAGTCAATGGTGAAAGTGTGGTCATTACCTTCCATCCGCATCCTCGTTTGGTCGTTTATCCCAAAGATACTTCTTTGCGTTTAATCAATACGATTGAGGAGAAAATTTCACTTTTAGAGCGATATGGGATTGATAATGTGGTGATTGTCCCTTTTACCATCGCTTTTTCTCAGCAATCTGCCGACGAATATATTGAAAAGTTTCTATTAGAAAAATTTAATCCAAAATGGATTGTCATCGGTTACGATCACCGATTTGGGTTAAATCGACAAGGAGATATCAATTACTTGAAACATTATAGTAAGGAAGCCAATTTTCAAGTAGATGAAATCGAACCACAGCAGATTGACGAAATTACGGTGAGTTCGACCAAAGTTCGAAATGCAATTCAGGCGGGAAACGTACAACAAGCGGGAAAACTATTAGGACATCATTTCCTATTGAGTGGAACGGTGGTCAAAGGACAGCAAATAGGCAAGACGATCGGTTTTCCAACAGCCAATCTCAAACTGCCTTCTATCCATAAGTTACTACCACAGGAAGGCATTTACGCCACCTTTGTCCATCATCGTGGCAAGCGATATGAAGGTATGTTATACATTGGTACTCGTCCAACCTTGCCAGAACACGATAATAAAACCATAGAGGTCAATATTTTTGATTTTAATCAAACCATTTATGGCGATGAATTGACTTTAGAGTTGGTCGAATTTATTCGCCCCGATGCAAAGTTTGATTCTTTGGAAGCCTTACAAACTGCTTTAGCTGCGGATAAAGTAAGTACTTTACAAATACTTAAAAAGCAACCACCACAGCAAATAAATAGAGCGACTTTTAACTATCCAAAAGTTGCCGTCGTCATTTTAAATTTTAATGGCGAAAAATATTTAGCTGACTTTTTACCTTCGGTTTTAGCCTCCGATTATCCCAACTTACGAGTAGTCGTAGCGGATAATGGATCGACTGATAATTCTCTAGAATTTTTAGCTCAACAATATAGCGACCAAATTGAAGTCTTAGATTTAAAAGAAAATTATGGCTTTGCAGGTGGGTATAATCAAGCCTTACGACAAGTGCATTCACCTTATTATGTCTTATTGAATTCAGATGTAGAGGTAACTCAAAATTGGATGCGCCCCATTATTGAAATGATGGAATTAGATCCAAAAGTTGGGGCAGCTCAACCTAAAATTTTGGCTTATCACGATAAAACGACCTTTGAACATGCAGGTGCCGCTGGTGGTTGGATGGACAATTGGGGTTTGCCTTTTTGTAGAGGTCGAATCTTAACCAATTGCGAAACCGATCATGGGCAATATGATGCACCCCAAGAAATTTTTTGGGCAACAGGTGCTGCCATGTTTATTAAAGGGGAGTTATACCATGAATTGGGCGGCTTGGATGCTGGTTATTTTGCCCACATGGAAGAAATTGATTTATGCTGGCGGGCAAAACGAGCAGGGTATAAAGTTATGGCTTGTCCTGCATCAACTGTTTACCATGTTGGTGGTGGTACTTTACAATATCAATCCCCTAGAAAAACTTACCTTAATCATAGAAATAGCTTAACGACTTTATTGAAAAATGAACCCGTTGGAAGATTATTATGGCTCATTCCATTGCGTTTGGTTTTAGATGGATTAGTTGGCGTTACCTTCCTTTTAAAAGGTCAATTTGCGCATATTTGGCAGATTTTACGAGCGCATGGTTTTATGTATGCGAATCTTGGTAAAACTTGGAGGCAACGAAAAATTTTTAATAAACTCATCAAAAAAGCCAGTATCGGCGCACCTAATCAAGTAGGGCATTTAAAAAATAGTATGTTATTCCGGTATTATTTGAGGGGTAAAAAGACTTTTGATCAATTGGTTGCGGATACAAAATAACATAAATAATTAATGCTTGATTTCCCCACGAATTTAAAATCCCACGAATAATTAATGCTGAATCTTTGACATATCCCGTGAAAAATCAACTCGTCCGATGACTAGCGTCGTCGGATGAGCTGATTTTAACCATGCGACGACGCAGTCATCGGACGGATAAAATCTTATTCCACGGGATATGTCAAAGAACCATAAATATTTAGGTTATCCTTTCATTTTAGATCAGTAATAGGCATTTACTTTTCTCTAAAACCATATTTACAAAGCACACCAAAAATAAACAGTACTCCCAATATAGACGCTATAAAATCATTCGGGTCATAGACATTTCGACCACCTAGATTATGCCACTTAATTTCTTGTGTTAAGACATAAATACTAGCAAAGGAAACGGCTATTACATAAATAGAAATATCCGTTAATCGCTTCGGTACAGAGACCACATTATTTTGTAGATAAAATAGCCCACCTGTGACCAAAATACTTCCGAAAACAGCTTCTATAAAATTGGGAATCGACCAAACGATAATTTTTAGAAATTGCGGCGTATCATGCCCAAGTACCCAAGGGCGAACGGCAAACTTATTGATAAAAAAAAGGAAAAACACCCCCAAAAAAATTATCCGAATATGCCTTTTGATGATTAATTGATTCATTCAATGAAAGTACTTCGACTTGTGAAGACACTTGTATTTATCCGCTGGAAGTAATATTTTTTTCGACCAATTAAAATAGTCAAAAGGAAAACCTTAACTTGTTGCATCTTTTTAGTAAAAACAAAACAATGAAAAATTTACTAGTCGTCTCCTTCCTTTTTGTCCTAAATCTTTCCTTCGCACAAAAGCCGCATAGTCATGCGCATAATCGGGTAATTCACTTCCCTGATGTGCCAGGCTATAAAAGCATCATTACCGATTTTCATATCCATACCGTTTTTTCCGATGGTAGTGTTTGGCCCGATATACGGGTCCAAGAAGCACTCAGAGATAGTGTCCATGCAATTTCCTTGACAGAGCATATAGAATATGAACCACATAAAGAAGAAATACCAAATCCTGACCGAAATCATTCCTATGTTTTAGGTGAAAAATACGCCCGACCTTATCGTTTAATGGTCATCAAAGGCGCAGAAATAACGAGGGACATGCCGCCCGGTCATAACAATGCGATCTTTATAGAAGATGCCAATAAGTTAGAAATTGTAGATTCGGTAGAAGTCTTTCGAGAGGCTAGAAGACAGGATGCCTTTGTTTTTTGGAATCACCCCAATTGGGTTGCCCAAAGAGAAGACGGCATTGCTCGATTAACAGATATGCATCGTTTTTTAATTAAAGAAAACTTACTGCACGGCATTGAAGTGGTTAATGACTTGACCTATTCTGATGAAGCTTTACAAATTGCTTTGGACAATAATTTAGCAATTATGGGTACGTCAGATATTCATGGTTTAGTGGATTATCAATTTGATATAGCAGATGGAGGACATCGCCCTATTACCATTGTTTTTGGAGAAGAAAAAACAGCAAATGGCATCAAAGAAGGCTTGTTTGCTAGAAGAACGGTTGCCTATTTCGATAATACCCTGATTGGCAGACCCGAACATTTAATCCCTTTACTTAAAGCTTCTTTGACGATTGAAAAAGCAGGCTATCAAGGTAAAGCAGATGTGGTCAATATAGATATAAAAAACCATAGTAGCGTCGAATATATTTTGGGAAACCGAAGTGATTATACCTTTCATGCTCATACAGACATTGTGGTTATTCCTCCTTATGAAACGGTGAGAGTGGAAGTTAAAACTTTAAAACGTTTTGCGGAATTTGAGTTAGCTTTTGAAGTATTGAATACGGTGACAGCACCTAATACACATCCTGAAATTCGGATGACAGTTAAAACGGAATAAACTTTTATCCATCAAGGTTATCCGTGGGAAACGAAAATAAGCTTTTCCCACGGATAATTTTAGCCTATAAAATTATTTAGTTTTGTCTCTTTTATTTCCACCCAATAAAAGGAATGAGCATCGGTACTTTTTTCTGATACTCGACATACTGTTCTCCAATCATTGCTCGAAGATCTTTTTCTTCTAAATATTTAACCGCTATAAAAATATAAGCAGTACTGCCAATAGAAAAGAATAAATGCCCAAGGGTCATTTTAGGCACCGCCCATAGCATAATTAAGAACCCTAGCATAATGGGATGTCTGACAAAACCGTAGAAGAAATTAGTTGTAAATGCCATTTCACGAGGTTGCTTTCCAGTCAGGTTTTCATAAACTTGTTTTAACCCAAATAAATCAAAATGATTAATCATAAAAGTGGATAATAAAACGGTTAATAAACCCACTAAAAATAAACCTGTCAATGCCAGGCTGACCGTCTCATTTCGCACTTCCCAAATGACGTCTTTGATAGGCACCCATTGCCAGAATAATAAGATGAGTGCCAAACTAGAAAATAAAACATAGGTACTTCTTTCTCCTGCCTTTCCAATAATTTTTGTCCACCATTCTTTGAAAACAGGTCGAGCCATCAAACTATGCTGAACAGCGAAAATGGCTAATAATAAAGTGTTGACCATAAAGGCATGAAAAACAGTGGTATCTATTCCTGTATCAATGTCTTTAGGCACTACTAGATTGCCCATAAAACCAGCTGCATACAAGAAGGTTGCAAAGAATATGGCGTATGCAATGACACCATAAATGAATGTGAGTACTTTCATTTTTGAGATTTTTAATTGATTAATTGATTAATTAGTGATTAGTTAATTAGTGATTGGTTAACATTTGGGTATTAAATAATTTTAGTCCTTAAAAATTCATCATTTATCGTTCATCATTCATCATTTCAAAGCTTCTCCCAATTCTGCATAGCATCCATTACAAAATCTAAAGCAGTACTCCAAGCATCCAACGTTTTAGCTGTTTTTAAGTCGCCCAAAGTTTCATCAATCGTTGCCATCATAGCCTTCTTGACAATCGGATAATGGGCTGGTTTAACACCATATTTCACATGACTTTGTCCTAGTTTTTTTAAACCTGTTGTTAAATGTTCTGGACGAGAAAGCGAATAAACGATACCGCCTAACATGTGGGTTAATAGTCGTCCTTGATCGGTCATATTACTTCTAAATAAACTTCGGGTTATCGGTGCTAATTCAAATACTTTATCATAAAAAAGTTGAGCAAAAGCGACTTCATCTTGTAGCATAAGATGTAAAGAAGCTTGTAATTCCAACTGTAAATCCATGTCTTTAAACCCCAACAAATCATAGACTTTGACACATTCTTCTTTTCCTGCTAACTCCGCACAATAACTATCCCCAACTAGTAAAGCACCTTTAGTTGCACTTTTATATACCGACTTAGAAATCAATATATTAGCGCCCGTTTTTTTGGTTTGTGCCTGAATCCGACTAGCTACATTTACAGGGTCGCCAATGACAGAAAATTGTCGATGGGTCGGATGTCCTAAATGCCCAACATAAGCCTTACCGAAATTAATCCCAATGCCTGATTTTAGTTCTACCTGAAAATCTTTCAACTCTGTTTTATTCAATCGTTCCAAGGCATATTGCATCCCCAATGCCGCTCGAATGGCATCCATACAATTTTTTTCTCTAGTGCCACCTGTCGTACCAAAAACGCCAATAATTTCATCGCCTACATATTGATAAATGATGCCATTATTCATCAGAATAGGATCGCCTAAAGCCGTGTAAAAACGATTGAGCATAAAGGCAATATCGAAGTTTAAATTTTCGGAAGACAAACCTGTAAAATTCCGCAAATCACAGAAGATAATCGCAATCGGTCTTTCCTCTGCTTTGCCTTCTGGTGCCAATTCTTTTTGCAGTTGATTGACTTCTGCACTCGACCAAATTAAGCGTTGTAATTTTATATTTCCTGTAGGATATGTTTGACAAGCTAATCGGATGGAAGGGTCCCATTTCCTAGCAAAAGCGGTCGATTTTTCAATGGCTGTTTTAGGGCTACAATTATAAATACCATCTAATATTCTTACTCGACAAGTCGTGCAATTGCCATGCCCCCCACATTCGTGTAAGTGCGGAATTTTATGATGGATGGAAACATCAAGTAAAGAATTAAATTCATCCGTATTTTCCACTCGCTCATTAATGGCTGCATATTCGATTTGATGGTTCATAAAGCATTTGTTTATAGGAATCGCTTTGAAAAAATAATGTTATATCTCAATATCTCCATGCCACAGCAACCGTTGAAAAGACAATAAAGCGGATAAATAAGGGGTGATTTTTTTGAAAATGGATGTCATAATTCTGGGGTTTTATTATTTTTTAGAACAGAGAGTAGAGATTTAAATAGGGGAATTAACCAAGAATCACTTGAATTAGTAGTTTTTCTGATTCATCTCTCTTCTCTCAATGAAATGGTCTCTCCGCTCTATTCTCCTTTACAGTTTACTATAATTTATAAAATCGCTTTAATTCTTCAAAAGAGACGGGATGTGCTATTTTCTGAATAGCTTTCCACATAGACGTATAAGTAATTCGTTTTTTAACAATTCTTATGATACCTTCATTCGGCATATTTGAGGTAAGCGCATTAGGTACATTCGCCTTAATTATTTCATTTTCTTGTTGCGCAATTTTAGTAGTTGATTTTGAAGAAGCGTTCATTTTTCGAGGTTTTAATGATTAAAAAAATGATACCACAAAGTTCCAATATATCAACGCTGAATGCTACACCCAAAAATGTGATTTTTAAAAATCATAGAATTAAGCTAGTTTTCTAACACAATTGTGTGATATTATAAAATCACCTAATTCTGCTATATCATTGGAAATCAAAAGCTTGTATCTTTGTATGTATAATACGCTAGGAGAAAACGAGTAGATTGAACAACACTCTTTTAAAAAGCTATCATGCTCCAGAAATTAATCTACCTATACGTTCTATTATTTTTATGCCCTTTAAAAATGGTGGCTGCATCCGAATTAGATAGTTTAAAACGGGAAGTCGAAACGATGCAGGATGATTCGGTAAAGTGCGCTTCTTTTTTAAGAATTGCCTATTTGTTATACAATGGAGAAGCTTCTATTCAATATGCTTATCGAGCATTAAACTTAGCTAAAAAACTTAAAAAACCTCCCCTAATTGGAAGTGCCTATCATCGTTTGGCTTGGTGTCACGAATACGCTGAAATGGATAAAAAAGCGGCTTTTTTAGATAGTGCAGAATTGGTATTCACCAAAATAAGCGACCTAAATGGGCTGGGAAAGACTTTTGATACCAAAGGAGTTATATTGATGAATTATGGCTCTTTTGGGGATGCCGAAATTGCTTACCAAAAAGGATATGATTATTACACAAAAGCTGCTAATGAAGAACGACAAGCAGGCATTCTCAATAATTGGGCGATAGCTTTATACATGTCAGGTAAGCCAGAAATGGCTATTACAAAATACCAAGAAGCACTAGCTTATCGGTTGCAAGAAAAACCAGAAAAACCAATTGAGATTGGCAGGCTTTATCAAGGGTTAGGAACGTGTTCCAAACTATTAGGCAAACTCAACCAAGCCACCACCTACTACCTAGCATCCTTTAAGGCTCGGGCAAAAATCAATAATATAGCTATTGCAGAATGCTTAATCAGTATCGCTAATATGACCTTTGAAACCGCTGAAAAAGGTCAAGATACAATAGGTATTGTTCAACAACTAAAAGATTTTGGCATTCCCAACTCCTTGGCGGCATTGGATAGTGCAGCAAACGTGGCTGGAGTAGCAGAGAGTAAAGGTTTTCAATTATCTATCATGGATGTGCGCCGAAAATGGCATTTAATACAGGGCGATTATCAAAAAGCTTATGAGTTATTATTGACCCTTAAAACTTACGAAGAGGAAGGTAAATTGAGTGAAGCTAGCCTGGAAGCAATGGCAGATTTAAAACTTAAGTATGAAAAAGAACGATTAAATAGCCGACTTTTAGAAGAAGAAATTATTAACCGGAAAAAAGAAAGTCAAGTGAATTTACTAATACTATCCCTAGGCATTTTATTATCTACCTTAATCATTGGCACCTTACTTTACCAAAATAGATTAAGAGCCAATCAGCTATTATTAAATGCTGCCAAACAAGAGCAGCAAATTATTTCTATGCGCTCTATGTTAGAAGGACAAGAAAAAGAAAGGGCGAGAATTGCTAGAGATTTACATGATGGCTTAGGCAATCTGCTATCGACTTTAAAAGCAAATGTGGGTAGTCTAAAAATTAATTTCGACAGCAATAAAACGGCTCAAATTTATACCAAAGCCAGCGAAATGATAGACGAAGCTTGTACAGAAGTGCGTAAAATCGCCCATGAAATGATGCCTCAAGCATTGGAGAAATTAGGCTTAAAAAAAGCATTAGCAGATTTGGTCTCAAAAATGGATAGCACGCATGATTTTGAAGCCAATTTACAAGTCTATGGTAAGGAACAAATACTGGACGATAGCACCAATGTAATGCTCTATCGAATTGTCCAAGAATTGCTCAATAATGTTGTCAAATATGCGGAGGCTAAAGAAGTGATTGTTCAAATAACCTATAGTGAAGATTGGCTAAATTTAACGGTAGAAGATGACGGCAAAGGTTTTGAGCCTGATAAAATTGCGCCTGATAAAGGAATGGGCTTAAAAAGTATTGCTTTTAGGGCCCAATATATCGGTGGCGAATATGAAATTGATAGCCGCCCAAACATGGGTACTTTGGTGAGTATTAATGTGCCGCTAATAGAGCGTCAGATAAAGAAATGATAAAAATCCATGTCCCTTCATCTATCCGTGGTAGCAATTAATACCACGGATAGATGAAGGGACACGGATATTGGATATCCTTTAATTATATTATTAATTTATGTAATATCAATTTTTAATCTGACTATCTAAAAATCTGTAGTTAATTGATTATTAGTTGATTAATAAATTCGAGTTGCGAGTTACGGGTTGCGAGTTTAAAACGAATAGAATCTAATTATAGAATAATCAGGATTTAATTAATTCCTCAAAATTTAAGTAGAATCGTATATAACCCGTAACTCGCAACCCGCAACTTAACTAAATATTAATCCTTTTCTTCCGCACTTCAATTCCTAACTAAACCATTCAATCCTTAATTCTATGATAAAAATAATTTTAGCCGACGACCACCAAATCTTACTAGATGGTATCCGAGCCATTTTAGAACAAGATGCCGAATTAGAAGTAGTAGGAACTGCCGCTAATGGGTTACAAGTATTAGAATTATTGAAAAAACAAACGGTAGATGTTTTGCTACTGGATTTAATGATGCCCATTATGGATGGTTTGGAGACGACGATGCACGTAAAAAAACAGTTTCCAGAAGTACGCATTTTGATATTAACGACTAATGATGAAGGCAGTATCATTACTTCTATTTTTCAAAGAGGCGCAACAGGTTATTTATTAAAAAATGCGAACCAAGAAACGCTCATTCAGGGGATTAAAGACGCCTATATTGGCAAGAAAGTATTAAGTCCTCATTTGACCACCAAAATGATTGAAAGCCTAAGTGAACCCAATAAACCAAAGGCAGGTGATATACCTAGAATTACCAAAAGAGAATTAGAGGTGATTAAATTAATCGCCCAAGAATATACCACCCAAGAAATAGCAGATACCTTATATGTGAGTACCAATACGGTCGCTACCCATAAGCGTAATTTATTTGTCAAAATGGAGGTCAAAAATTCGGTTGGAATGATAAAAAAGGCTTCGGATTGGGACTTGCTTTAGTAATATAAAAAATAGATATACCTCGGATTAATAAAGCACCACAGATGGAAGCAACACGAATACTTTTTAGCTTGATAGAACTGCTTGTGCTTCTATTTCTACCATAAAATTTGCATTGGCAAGTCCCTTAACATTTAACCAAGTACTTGCTGGTGGATTGTCTGTACCAAAATATTTGAGCAAAGCAGCACTAATTATTGCACCATCGACTTGTTGATAATCTACCTTGTAGATCCTTAACATCACAATATCAGCTAAAGTACCACCAGCCGATTCTATTGCAGTTTTTAGATTAGTTAATGATTTTTCCATTTGCAGGGCTAAATCTCCTTTACCAATAATATTTAAGTTTTCATCCCAAGCAACTTGCCCTGAAATAAAAACCATCTTTCCTGGCTTGGCAACGACTATTTGAGAAAAACCATATTGCTTAGAATTAAATAAAGTACTTGGATTGATAGTTTTTTTTGCCATAATATTTTGATAACTGATAATCATATTTAAAAATATACAAGATTATATCTGTGGAGGTTATCCGTGGGAAACTAAGCGTATTTTAATTTCCCACGGATAGCCTCCACGGATGATTTTTACGTTATAGTATGTATTTATAATACCAGTACAGTTATTTAATTCTCTATTCATCACTTATAACTCATCACTCACCACTCTTTTACTCCCGAATCCCTGCAATTTCTTGTATAAACTCTGGACAAGCAGGTTCTCCTTTATAAAATGCCTTATCGACTTTTTTCGTCATCGCCCAACGATGTAACCAAGTAATTCCGCCACGTCCTGCATATTCATCCTTCGACTGATACGCTTCATCCGTTAAAGCAGTTTCCAAAGAAATAAATTGATAGCCACGCTGTTGGTACATCTCCAATAATTTATCCAAATAATCACCATTTAACGCATTAGCATGAATGAGTAGCGTGTGTTTAATTGGTCTATCAAAAAGCAGTTTGGATTGTTCCTCATAATAAGCGGTTTTATCTTGCATGTAAGCAACGTAGGAAATACCAATCTTTTTCATTTGTTCGGCATCTTTTTTTCTGAGAGCTAAATAATAAGCTCTCGCAAAAATCCATTCAGAATTATCTATCGTTACAGGGGCAATTTCATAGTCGTTTTCAGCTAAGAATTGTTCTAATTGCGTTTTCTTTTCAGGTGTATTGCCTGTATGCAAAAAAGGATGTCGGAAATAGCGCATTTGTTGCCCATATTTTGCGTGCAACCTTTTGGTATGAAATTCCCCTTTTAATATATCCGTTGTAAACTCCTCAAAAGTCAAGCGATTATAATCTGGATGACTGTAAGTATGGTTGCCCAATTCCATTCCTGCGGCTAACCAATCTTCCAATAAATTGAGCCGAGTGCTATCCAATTTATTTTTAGGATATAATTTATTTTCATTGACAAAACCGATAGCTGGAACTTGATATTTTTTTAGGGTCGTTAATAAATTATCCGTCACTTCTTGATAATTATTTAAGCTAATGCCAGGAAGGTCGTCGATAGTAATCGCTATAGCTGGTTGAGGAAAAGAGGTTACTGTTGCCGCAACCTTTGGGGCAGGTGTAGGCGTAGAACAAGCAAAAAATAAACTCAAACAAAAGAACCAATAAAAGAGAGGAAAAGGAAGGCGCATGATTAAACAGTTAGTGATTGAAACCACTAAGTTAGAGAAATAATTCAAACCGTAAAATTTAGACCATGAAAGCATTTTATACCATGCTATTTTTTAATATTTGTCTTTTTTATGCTTGCCAAGAAAAGGTTGACTTTGAGGCATTTGAAGAAAATCAATGCAAAGATTCAGTCGTTTTTAATAATCATATCCGATTCGACCGCTTAGCCGTTGGACAAAAGAGTTGGTACCATTTCTTTCAACAAACAGGAACAGAAGATAGCCTTTATTGTTTACCTACCAATGATACATTGTCTATTGAAATTATTGAGCAAGATACGAATGGCTATCTAGTGAAAGAACTAACGAATATTGATGGCAAAGCACCTTTGTTTTATTACCTACAATATAAGAGGCAAAAGATTTTAATAGATAGTCAACAGACAGAACCAAGTGTTGACGGACAAGAAGAATTATTCATTCGTACTAAATATCATAGCGGAGTACTACATTATTGGGATTCCTCTCGCATTTTTGGCACATTGGGCGCCAAATTTTATCTAAAGACTCCAACTTACCGTTTAAAAGAAACCATCTTTAATGATGCTTGCCATCTATTTTATTTATCTGAGAGAAAGGATGACTCTTTACCAGATAGGACTAATTGTCATCATTCGGAATTAGGATTTACTCGAAATTATGCCTTTGAAAAGAAAAATTACTGTGACATATTATTAATTACACATGATTACTGTCATCGTGCAGATGGACCTAGTTTTAATTATGGCTTTACTCAAGAAAGTGGTATCATTTTTTCTAGTTTTCATAGAGTAAGTACCTATTCTAGAGTTTGGCATATTATTCCAGATCAATAAATATCAATTAATCAAAAGAAGTATTGCTTCTTCAATCATTTTAGTTACCTCATTTTTAGTAACAAGCTGCCCATTTGTATCAAACTCAATTTCTCGCTGATACAAAGGCACAGAAACTACCACATTCGCATCCAAAGCCTGTAAAGACCAAAGCAAAGATTGCATTGCCTTCTCCCCTCTCGGTTCATGCGGCGTAAAAGTCATTGCCAATACTCGTTTTTGCGCCAATTCCCCCGAAGAAGTCACCCATTCTAAGGCATTTTTTATCAAGGCAGGCATATTGTGAATGTATTCTGGAATGCTAATAATTACCGCATCTGCGGCTGCAATAACTTTTCGCCAATTGATCACTTCAGCATGCCAAGGATGTTTATCCACTTCTGCTTGAAATAGAGGTAATTGATTAATCCGATGATAATGTTGAAAAGTATGTTTTGGAAATAGCATAGGCAGGGCGACTAATAATCGAGTATTCGCCGAATCGGTACGAGTAGAGCCGCTGATGGTTAATATTTTCATTACCACCAAAGATAGTAGGAAAAATTCAAAATCTGTGTTCCTTTATTAGTCTGTGTTATAAATATTGACCACGGATTAATAAAGGAACACAGATATAATTAATGTTTTTTATAAGGGTTGATAATTCTTTCACCCAAACTTATACCCTAATTTTTAAGTAGTAATTTTCAAATACCGCTGCTGAAAAATAGCAAAATCTGCGACAATAAAAGTGACCACCCCAATGATAATAAACCCCGTTCGATTAATCCCAAAAGCTTGAAAAGCAATAATCAAGGCACTTCCAATCACCCATAACCAATCTTGTAAAATAATAAATTTAACCATCTTTTCAGAAATGATAGTTGCTGTTGCTGTTTTATAAACCAAGGCGGCAAAACCTAATAAGATAATACCGATGACCAAGAGGATAATTGGATACTCAAAATTCATAAAGTCAGCTATTTGGTCATAGAAGAATAACATCGTCAAACCATTAAAAGCTGAAAAAGCAGCGTTAATTTTTAGTGCAAGGCTCATTTTTTTGTTGTCCATGTTTTTAAATTTTAAACAGTTAAGGAAAGTACGATAATAATAAAATGAATAATCATCTTGTAATCAAGTCATCCGTGGAAGAATCAGCCATTCTTAGTTTCCCACGGATGAAATTAGTACATTTTATTTTTCATCCTTACTATTTATGTTTCGCTGAAATCAAAATGAGAAAAAAACAATTGGTTCATTCCCAAGTAAGATTCAGGCGGAACTTTTAGTAAATCAAGGATTTTCTGCTGAATTGGCTTTAAATCCTCTATTTTGACATAAATTTTATCTTCTATTGATACAATTGTTAAATGAATATTTTTAAAAGCACTTAAAATCATATTCGTTGTCGGTTTATCAGTAGCTCTTCCAGGGTTACCTGGATAAAGTTCTTTGAGTGATTGTTTTGTAGTTTTCAATTCCGACCGTACTTGGTACTGAATTAGACTAACATATTTTAAGGCTAATAGTAAAAGTCGAATTAACGCCTTTATTCTATTTGGTTTACCTAAATAAACAGGCATCAATGCGGTTATTTTATTGAGTAGTTCATCGAATTTATGTTCGATTTTATATTCGTCTCGATAACATTCTACTACTTGAATAGTATTTAATCTTTCTTTGGGTGCATTACAGGCATAGGCTCGCCAGCCTAATTTTTGTAAATGTTCCTCCTTAAGTGCTTCATTTAGTGAAATTTCAAGGTCAAAATGACTGATTTCTTTGATTCGTTCAGGTTTATCTTTATATTTTCTTACATTTTTAGTTTCTATATGCTCCTTAATTTTGACGCTAATGAAGTCGTTAACTCGATACTTCGTCAAGATTTTAGTAACAGCGGTTTGAACGGCTTCTTTAGTATTTAGTTTTTTTCGCCCTTGGGAAGCTTCTAAAATAAGTGATAACTCATTTTGTGCCTTGCTTAAGCGATTTTCAAAACTGACTTGCTGACTTTTGGCATAAGTTGGAGAATAAACAATAATTCGTCTTTCTTCCCAGCAAATACCATTGATTTCATCTTCGATTTGTTCTATTTGCTCAAAGGCTTGAGCTCTAAGAATTACCTGTCCTTGTTTATCTTTTGTCGTTATTGGAATTAATTTTTTAGGTTTTTGCGCTAGATAATCAGCTAGTTGACTTGGAGTACATTGTTTTTTACTCAAAGGCGTCAAATAATACTGATTGTTAAGCTGTAAAAAACTCCTTATGACTAAACTTCCCATTTTTGCATCTCCTACAAATAATTGATGTAACAAATGTAAATTAGTCATTAACTCCTTGATAACTGGTAAATACAATACATCATCGGCTGTATTGCCTGGAACCGTAACTGAAAACAAGGGCATGGCTAAAGGATCTAAAGTAGCTACCATCGTTTTCAATTGAGGTAAATCCGACCGATGTTGTTTTGAATGTCCGAATTGAAAGTTTCCCGATGCTTTTCGATGCGATTGAGTAATCATCGCATCTAATCGAATAGCTTCGGATGTTAAATTAAGATCGTACACGTTAATTAGTCGTTGATTATGAGCATGTTCAAACTTAACCCACTTATCATCGTCTGAATATCTGTCTAATAAAGCGCCTAATTTATCATCCGTAAAATCTTTACTGGTCATACTTGGACTATTCATGCAATATTGCAACGTGATTAGTCGCTGAGCCGCCCATGTTTCTACATGACTGATTCGGTGGTCACTACAAGACAACACATATGTCAAAAATCCAACGGTGACTTTCCCACCGCTTATCCCTTTCCAGTTCCCATGGTCTGGAAAATATTGGTCTAGATATTTGATTAAATCACTCTCTTCAAATTTTCTTACCAATACGGGAATATCGTCTACTCGCTCTGTTTTTGTTTGCATGCTGCGAGTTTACGAATTTATTTTTTATTTTTTCATTTCAGCGAAACGTGAATTACTAATTAATTTTATAAAGTACCCAACCAAGCAATAACAACAGAATAGCAAAAGCATCAATTTTCATCACTTTAGTCAAAGCATCATTAATCGGGTCATCAATCATATAATATAGCAGTAGAAAAGAGACCATACTAATCAAACCTATGAAAGTAACTAAGTCGTAGTACTTTTTAGTAACAGCACTATAAATCATCAAACCGCCAATAATCCCAAATAAAACTGCTCGATGCCTTAATAATAATTCAAAGTTTGCATCAGGAATGGGAATGCCATAAGAAGCAGTAATTTTGTTTGGTAAAAAAGCAATCAAAGCAGGGATAGAATTGATAATACCTGCTATAAAAAGGGTAATTCTAAAAAATATTTCCATAATAATTTATCGTTGATTAGACTTCAATTAACGCCATTTCACATTGTTCTTTTAAAGCATAATTCATTTTATTAAACCCTTCTTCCGTTGCTTTGCCAATCATTTTCAAAATCATACCGACCAAAATACCTTTAAAGTTTTCTCCATGAATCAAGCGCGTTTGTTCTGAATTAATCGCTTCTAATTGAAAATAATGTTCGCCATCAAAAAGTCCTTTTATAAAAAGATGTCCTTCCCATCGAAAAATCTTTTGTGGGGTTACTTCCAATACTTTTGGTTTAAACACTTGCGGTTTCTGACCTGCTAAAAAGATAGTGTTTTCTAATTGCGCTCCGACTTTAGCATTCCCTGTAATATGGATAAATGGATTCCAGTTTGGGTAATTTTTAAAATCCATGAATATATCCCAAACGCTTGCAACTGGTGCGTCAATAATTATTTCGGTTTTTATGCTTTTCATTATTTTTTGATTAATAGTAAATGATACTACAAAGATGCAGTCCTTTCTCCCTTTCATGATTGACGCTACATGCCTAAGAATTGACATTTGCTGCCAAAAACTATTAACTAAACTTACTTTCCTGTATTTTTATCCTATCGAAATCTTGTAAATCCTGCATAATCCTGTCATCTTGTAACCATGTTTAGAGCCCGATTCATTGCCAACATCATCCAATTTGCTGCCCAACAGGGCGTCGATAAAAGAAAATTATTAGCCATCACTCAAAAAGAAATGACAGAACTTTGTGCAGAAGAGTTAATGATAGCCGCACCGATTTATAATGCGATTGTAGAAAAAACAGAGGAACTGAGTGGGGATGAATTATTCGGTTTGCATTTAGGAGAATATTTGTCCTTATCCGCAGCAGGGTTAATTGTACAAATAGCACAAAGTAGTCGTACCGTTTTGGAAGCTTTACAGTACATGGTGGAATATGCCAATTTGGGTTGTCAAGCTTTGCCTTTTCAGTTAAAGGAGTTGGACAAAGAATGGGAATTATCGGTAAGTCCTAATCTACTTTGGTTAGAACAATCTCCTACAAGCGTTCGACATACAATGGATGGTACAATGGTTTTTACCATTCGAGAATTTCATACCTTGACTCGACAAAAACATTATCCCAATCGGATTCATTTTGCTTATCCAAGACCTAAAAGAATCGCTGAATATGAACGAATTTTCAACTGCCCCATTCGATTCGACCAAGCTTTAACCGCTATTTATTTAGACAAACAACAAGTCGCTGAAAAAGTAGTCACCAGCGATTATCGTTTATTACAAATATTGATTCAATATGCCCAAGAGAAACTAGCGGCAATGGAAGGAGAATTAGGTTTTGCAACGATTGTCAAACAGTCCATTATTAATTTAGTTAAACCTCAATTTCCCACCATTGAACAAGTAGCTGCTAACTTAAATTTATCGGTGCGGACTTTACAACGCAGACTGAAAGCAGAAGGCTTAACTTATAAAGCAGTATTAGACGAGTTGCGGCGACAATTCGCCTTAGATTATTTAAAAAATAAAGACTTAAGTGTTAAAGAAATCGCTTACCTGTTGGACTATGCCGAACCGAGTTCTTTTATTCGGTCATTTAGACGATGGACGGGAAAAAGCCCAAAAGAATTTAGGCGGCATTAAAATGGAAGAATAGTACTTTTGCAACTCATTTATTAGAAACAAAATAAATGCTCAACGCTTTAAAAATGATTCAAAAAGACCCACAAGCAGAACTAAAAATAGATAAAACCTTAATCTTCTATTTACTAAAAACGCAATTTCCCCAATTAGCTCATTTAAAAATAGCGTTTTTGGATGCAGGTTGGGATAATGAAAATTATCGTTTAGGTTCAGATTATATTATTCGCTTACCTCGACGACAAGTAGCCGTCCAATTATTGTTGAATGAAATAAATTGGTTGCCAAATTTGCAAAAAAAACTTCCTATTCCGATTCCTGTACCTGCTTTCTGTGGTAAACCTAACGAATATTACCCGTGGCAATGGACCATTATTCCGTGGTATACTGGAAAGTCTGCTAATCTAAATAAACCCGATGAAACAGAAGCTTTTGCGCTGGTACGATTTCTAAAAGCATTGCATCAAAAAAATCCTAAAAATGCACCTAAAAATCATTCTAGAGGCGTGCCATTATCCGAAAAAATAGCGGGCATCAATGAGCGAATGGCTCGATTAAAAAAGAAAACAAGGTTTATTACTTCGAGAATAGAGCAATTATTAACAACGGCTTTAAATACCCCCTTTCCTACAGAAAAACACTTATTACATGGAGATTTACACCCTAGAAATATCATCGTTCACGAAGGGAAAATTACCGCCATTATTGATTGGGGAGATATTACAGATGGAGACGTAGCGACAGATTTAGCTAGTTTATGGATGTTATTTGAAAGTCCATCTATTAGACAAGCAGCTTTGAAAGCCTATGGGGCAACTCCTGAATTGATTAATAGAGCAATAGGTTGGGCGATTTTCTTTGGCGTCATTTTATTGGATACAGGCTTGGAAAGCAATGCGCAGCATGCGGAGATTGGGAAATTTACTTTGGAGAATGTTGATCGGGTTTAAGTTTTGGTTTTTTGGATTTCCTTCCATTCCTGTATTTATTAAATTTGAATAAAAAAGACTCTTTTCCTATTGTTTCATTCCAGGACACAATTGCACCGAAAACTAAAGAAATTGACGGGGCTTTCGACGTCGCATTACATTCGCTCCCTTCGTTTGGATATTGCTAAAGGTTTATTGGAAAAGACCCAATTAAACGTATCCGAAGTAGCATTTAACGTCGGTTTTAGTAGCGCTACTTATTTTTCAAAAGTTTTTAAGGAAGAATTTGGGTATGCGTCAAAGGAGATTCGATAATTTTAAAACCACCTAAAGTTTAAATACCTATTTTTCGGGTAGCAAACTTGGTAAAATAAGGTTAAATGGTGGGCGATACTTTCAAAGTATCGCCCACCATTTAACTACTTACTCACTCCTCAAACTCTTAATAGGATTTGCAATAGCTGCCTTAATACTCTGATAACTTAAGGTCAGTATAGAAACAAGCACCGCTAAAATTGCAGCAACCCCCATCACCGACCAAGAAATATCGATGCGATAAGAAAAATCTGCTAACCATTGATTCATCGCCATCCAACCGAGCGGTAAAGCGACAAATATAGCAACGCCAACCAGTTTAAGAAAATTAATAGACAATTGATAAGTGATTTGACTAACACTCGCCCCCAGTACTTTGCGAATCCCAATTTCTTTAATTCGATTCTCCGCATTAAAAGCTGCTAAGCCAAATAACCCTAAACATGCAATAAAAATAGACAATAGTGCAAAAATGCCAAAAATTCGACCTAATCGTTGCTCTGATTGATACGTTTTATTAAAAGAATCGTCCATAAAATAATAGTTAAAAGGCTGTCCTTTTGCTACCGTCGTCCACGTTTTTTCGATATTTGCAATACTGTTAGCAAAATCTCCACCCGCTAATTTGACCATCATTTTATCTGCGCCAGTCCCTAACGAAAGACTCATGGCATCAATACTATTTCTTAGTGTTTCAAAATGAAAATTCTTCACGACACCTATAATCGTTGAAAATTTCATATTCTCCTTTTCTACATTTCGAAAGTCATCAGTAATCCGCATCCCAATAGCTTCAGCAGGAGTTACCTTTAGCATTTTTACAGTCGATTCATTTAAAATAATACCACTCGAATCAGATGGAAATTGGCGATTAAAATCTCGACCTGCAATCATTTCTAAATTTAAGGTTTGGACATACTCGTGGTCAACTTTCCAATTTTCAATCACCAAAGCACCTTCGGTGTCAAATAGTTTACCATCTTGGAAAAAAGTAACTCCATTTCGGCTAGAAGGCGTTGGTAAAAAACTACTCAACGAAACTTGGGAAACTTGTCCTAATTGCTGAACGGTTTCTTTAAAAGTTTGCAATTGATTGCCCGCTGCATCGACATCTTCAATCACTAAAATTTGCTCTTTTTGATAGCCTAAATCTTTGTTTTGTATAAAATTTAATTGTTGAAAAACAACTAAAGTACAGACGATTAAAAAAACAGAAATAGAAAATTGAAAAATCACTAAACCATTTCTAATTGTTCCATTTCTGCCCCTATTAGAATTATGCTTTTTAAGCGCATTAATCGGGGAAAAATTAGACATAAAGAAGGCGGGATACGCTCCAGAAATAAGCCCTAATAAAATAGTACTTAATAATAAGCCTGACCAAAAAATAGGTTTTTCAAAAGGTAAATGGATAGATTTATCAGCTAATTCATTAAAAAACGGCAACACCAAGGAAGTCAATGCAATGCCCAATACTACTGATAAAAAAGTAATGACAAATGCTTCAGAAAGAAACTGTCGAATCAAGCCCCACCTATTCGAACCAAGTGTTTTGCGAATACCAACTTCTTTCGCTCTTTTCAAAGAGTAAGCGGTCGATAAATTCATAAAATTAATACTTGCCAGTAATATCAGAAAGAGACCAATAAAAGCTAAAATATAGATATTTTGCACACTACTATTAGCGCTAAATTCACCCGCTTTATCAATAGAGTGAAGATGAATATCTGTTAAAGCGGTGGCATTAAATCGCATAAAATCACCTGTAGTTCGTTCTGCTTCTCTAGAACTTTCCACAGTCAATCCTGGGATAAAAGTCATCGCCCAAGGTGTTAAATAATTATCTTTAACTCCGCTTAAGAATTGGTGAAAACCATCTGCTTTAGCAGTCGGCAATAATTTTACGAACGTCGGGTAATTCCAGTTATTCCAAGCAAGACTACGAGCGTCTTCAAAACTTTCAATGGACAAAAATAGACTATGATTGCGCAAAAAGGAATTGGTTGGCATATCGGCTATAACTCCTGTCACTATAAAAACCTCATCATTATCTAAGACTAATCGCTGCCCTAAAGCTTGATTGGTAGAAAAATGTTTCGCAGCAGCCGTTTGGGTTAAAATAAGGGTATTCGGTTCTTTTAATGCCGTTTCAGGATTGCCTACTAATAAGTCCAAACCAAACATTTTTAAGAAATTGGAATCTGCCCCTACAACGTGCTCTTCTTTTACATTTTGTTCGGCGTTCGCTTTCCTTATCAATTTACTTCCCGTATCTCTGAACCGAGTGACCATTTCAATTTGTGGACAATCTTGCTCTAAAACACTAGCGAGTGGACCAGATACCGAAGCATAAGAATTAGTCTCCCCATTTACACGATGGTCAATATTTACCCGATGGATTCGGTCGGCATCCGTAAACATTTTATCAAAAGTCAGTTCATCATGAAGGTGCAAGGCAATCAATAAACTTCCAGCAATGCCAATAGCCAATCCGAAGGTATTAAGAAAGGTAAAAAAAGGCTGTTTCTTTAGATTTCTACTAGCAATTTTTAAGTCATTTTTGAACATAGCAAAAGGATTTACCCGGTTGTCTTGATGAAAGAATCGAATGTAATCTGGTCGAAAATGTCGAAGCACATTCCAAGTAAATTGCCGATTGGCTCGTTTCGGCGTCTCTTCATATTCGAGTTCAAATAGTTCGATTAAGTCGCCTTCAATTTCTTCCAAAAAATCTGTTCGACAAAACCAGCGAAGAAAACGCAGCGCCTTATTAGGTGGTTTAGGTATCATTGATTGAAAGATATTTTGGGGATTTTTTGATAAATTTTAGTGCGCAAGGCATACTGTTCATCCAAAATACGTTTACCTAAAGCAGTAATGACGTAAAACTTTTTCCTTCGCCCTCCCCTTTCCTTGGTTATTCCGCCATAATCAGAAGCAACAAAACCTTTTTCTTCCATCCGTTTTAAGGCAACGTGAATGGCACTAATGTTATATTTTTTACCCGCTTCCGCTTCCATGTTTTGGAGTATAGAAACCCCGTAAGCTTTATCATGTAAAGCTGCGACAACGAGTAATATCAATTCTTGAAATTCGCCTAAAGAGTGTTTAATCATCATTTTGTTATTTACTTACCAATTGTAAAAGTAATATATTTATTTCACTTTTGGTAAGTAAATACTTTTTTAATAAAAAATTTGTAACTTTTTTTCCTATTTTTGATTTTCACTTTCATTCAATCCATTCATTATGACAAAGAAACGCCTATCTCGAATTCTCCTGTTTTTACTTATTCTTCTGGGGCTTGCCTTGGCGGTCAAATTTTTCATGGATTATAAAAAGGAACAAGAATGGAAAGCTTATGTCGCCAGTTTAGTGCATACCGCTTCTCCTAATGTTCAAATATTAAAAGATACCATTACCGTTGATTATTTAGGAACTAAAAGAACCTTGAGCCTTTATTTGCCAGCGAATTACGAACAAGATACGATCGACTACCCTGTCTTATATTTTATGGATGGACAGTCTCTTTTTGATGAAAAAATATTGGAAGGAAATGAATGGCAATTGGATGAAGTATTGGATAGTTTAGGGCTAATTGAGGGGCAGCAAGCCATCGTCGTTGGGGTTTATAATGCGGAGGATAGAAGGACAGAATACAAACCATTTTTATCGCCTCATGTACCAAGTGAAAAATCGGTTAGTGGAGACAAACATGGGGAATGGATTGCGACTGACTTAAAAGCTTGGGTGGATAAGCGTTATCGCACTAAAAAAGAGATGGCATCAACTTTTATTGGAGGTGCCTCTTTAGGCGGCTTAATGTCTTATTATATGTTGACAACTTATCCTGAGGTTTATGGTGGGGCATTTGTTTTTTCGCCTTCTTTTTGGGTACACGATAAAGTCTATGAATTGGATAAAAAGGTAACCGATTTCTCTTCCAAACGGATTTATATGAATGCAGGCGCCCTAGAAACACCTACGGTAGAATCTATTGAAAAAATGGCAACAATTTTAAGGAAACGAGGGATGACTGATGCCAATTTAAAAGTGGATGTTGAAAAAGACGAAGGACATTGGCATATGACTTGGCGAAAGGGTTTCAAAAAGGCATTTCCTTGGATAATTGGGGAGTAAATTGTTAGTCCAAATCCGAACACTTACCGTCCATTTTCGGACAAGAATAATTTCATTTTACATTAAAAAATATTTTTAAAAAACTAATAATCAACAAGTTATATTCTTGGCATATCCATTGGTTGATATATAATAAAACATTGTTTTCTTGCAAGAAAATCAACCGACATGTTAAAAAATAATCTAAAGATTGCTTTTCGTAGTTTGACTCGCCACAAATTATACAGCCTAATCAATATCCTTGGAATGGGTTTTGGTATTGCCTGTTTTTTATTTATTGCCTTATATGCAGTAGATGAATTGACCTTTGATAAATTTCACAATAAAGCCGATCAAATTTATCGAGTGACCCAGCATCAACAAATTCCAGACGAGGAAGAGAAGCGTTTTGGTGCAGTTTCTTTTAATGTAGGCGATGCTGCCAAAAATGAATTAACAGGCGTAGAAGATGCTGTTAAATTGTACATGTGGGGTAGAGCGATTGTTCGAGACCCCGAAACCAACAAAGGGCTTTATCAACCCTTCATAACTGCTGAAAATTCTTTTTTCCAAATATTTGATTTCCCTTTTGTTGCTGGAAATCGAGCCACCGCTTTAGCCGAGCCAAATACTATTGTATTGACGCAATCTTTTGCCAAAAAATTATTTGGTAGCGAAGATGCCATGGGCAGAACAATTCGTAGTGACAGAGGCATGGATTTATTGGTAACAGGTTTACTAGCTGATATACCTGTCAACTCTCATTTGCAATTTGAATCCCTCATTTCCTATAAAACTTTAGCTCCTTTCTTTAATGGAGTAGAAAATGATTGGGGGTCACAAAATTGGGGAACGTATCTCGTTTTAGCACAAGGAACAAATCCTCAAAGTATAGGCAAACAATTAACCGCTTTAGCGGAAACTAGAGCCACCGAACAAAGACCTTTTCAAGGGCAGTTAGCTTTACAACCTTTATCGGATATTCACTTTGGGTCTCAAGATATTTCTAGAGAACTAAATGAAAGTGAAAGTTCTTATACCTATCTTTATTTATTCAGCTTAATTGGTTTGTTTATCTTAGGTATTGCTTGTATCAATTATGTAAATTTAGCAACCGCTAGAGCAGGAAATTATAGTCGAGAAGTAGGTGTTCGAAAAGTAGTTGGTGCAGGAAACAAACATTTATTTGCTCGTTTTTTATCTGAATCTTTAGTGGTTACTTTTTTGGCTTTAATGGTTGGGTTGGTATTGGTGCAAACAGGCTTGCCCCTCTTTAATAATTTTGCAGGAAAAGGGTTGACCTTAGATGTTTCGACCAATACTTGGTTAATTCCTACATTGGCTTCTTTTGTAATAGGCATTACGCTTTTGGCAGGGAGTTATCCTGCTGCTTTCTTAACTCGATTTAAACCATCTGCTGTTTTAAAAGGGAATTTTAAAAGCAGTAATAGTGGTCATGGTTTATTGCGGAAAGGTTTAGTGGTGCTTCAATTTTCCTTATCTATACTCATGATAATTGGGACGATCATTGTTTGGCAACAAATGAATTATGTACAAGATAAAAGCCTAGGTTTTAATGAGGAACAAATGGTGGTAGTAGACATCAATAGTGGTAAAGTTAGAAATGGATTTGATATTATCCGCAATGGCTATGCCCAATTACCTGGAGTGGAAGCAGTTTCGGTTTCCAGTCGAGTACCGGGCGAATGGAAAAATTTATTGCAAGCAGAAGTCAGAGCGCCTAATGCTTTTGACCAACGAGGAAAAACACCTTATTTTATAGGCGTAGATGAACAATTCTTGGAAACTTTTAAAATTGACTTACAAAGTGGACGTAATTTTTCTGCGGAACGATTAGCAGATTCTACTGCGGTAATACTTAATAAAAAAGCAGCAGAGGTCTTAGGCATTACAGAAGCTAGTGAGCAAGAAATTTTATTGGTAAGTCGAATTAATAGAGGCTCAGAACGACCGTTGGCAACGCCCGTTAAAGTCCGAGTCATCGGCATTACCAACGATTTTAATTTCCAATCTTTATATAACGAAGTAGAACCTTTAGTTTTAGCGTATCAGAATAATCCGATTCAATCTATCGACTATTTCACCGCTCGTATTTCGGGAGATAATGTTGAGCGAACCATTGCTCAGATGACAGATATTCTACATTCCGTTGACCCTGACCAATTGTTTGAATATCATTTTTTAGATGACCAAATCGCTCAATTTTACGAAGCGGATCAACAACGAGGTCAATTATTTACAACGGCTTCCTTAGCTGCTATATTCATTGCTTGTTTAGGTCTATTTGGCTTAGCCACTTTTATGGCAGAACAGCGAGCAAAGGAAATTGGTATTCGCAAAGTCTTAGGCGCAAGTGTTACAAGCATTATCAGCATGTTATCCAAGGATTTCTTACAACTAGTCGTCGTTGCCCTATTGATTGCTGCCCCCTTAGCTTGGTTAGGTATGAATCAATGGCTAGATAATTTTGCTTATCGGATTAATATCCAATGGTGGGTATTTGTGGTGGCAGGATTATCTGCAATTTTGGTGGCTTTCGCTACGGTGAGTTATCAAAGTATTCGGGCTGCTTTGGCTAATCCTGTTAAAGCGATAAAGTCTGAATAAATCAACGAATTGCTTGAAAATTATACCACGGATAGATAAAGGGACACGGATGTTTGATGTTTGCTTTGAAATGTATACTCCCCACGGATAGCCTCCACGGATGATTTATATTTTGGCTATTGAGAAATTAGTAGCTTATTGGATTATTCCTGAGTAATTTATAGCAACATTTTAAAAAATAAGTAGGTACAATTCCCCCTATTAAAAAATCCGTGGAGGCTATCCGTGGAAAAAAATATTCGTAAAAAAATAACCAAATATCCGTGTTCCTTTATCTATCCGTGGTATAAAAAAAATCCGTAATAAAAAATCCGTGGAAGTTATCCGTGGAGAAAACATCCGTAATAAAAAAAATCAAATATCCGTGTTCCTTTATCTATCCGTGGTATAAAAAAAATCCGTAATAAAAAATTACCATTATGTTAAAAAATTACCTAAAAATAGCCTTCCGTAATCTAATAAAAGGCAAACTCTTCTCCCTTATCAATCTAACAGGTTTATCCATTGGAACAGCCGTGGTCATCCTCATTATGTTGTTCGTAAAGAATGAGTGGACCTACGACCAATACCATACAAAATCAGATAGAATCTACAGAACTTGGGTAAAAGAATATGTACCAGGAAAATTGATTTGGAATTCTGTTACCCCATTAATTTTAGGACCAGAACTAAAAAATAATTTTCCTGAGATACAGGAATTTGCAAGATATATGAATGTGTCTTCTTTGACTAAAAAAGGGACATTTACCGAGCAAGAAACCGTCCATTATGTAGACCCTGCTATTTTAAAAATTTTCGATTTACCTTTAATAAAAGGGAAAAAAGACCAAGTTTTTTCCAATTTACACCAAGCCGTAATTACGGAAGCAATCGCCGAGAAATACTTTGGAGATAAGACGCCAATGGGGCAAACACTTTCCATGCAAGTAGGCGGAGAATGGACAGAATTTGAGATTAGTGGCATTATCGAAAGCTCCCCCACTAATTCAAGTTTGCAGCATGAAATCCTTATTCCATTTGACAATAGTTTAACCTTTTTTGGCGAAGGGGCACAACGCTGTTGGACTTGTGTATTTGGAGAGACGTATGTATTGGTAGATGCTAAAACAAAGGTAGCCGATTTATCTGCTAAAATAGCGCCTTTCATTGACGACAAAGTAAAAGAAGATTACCAAGCAGGAGGTTACGTCGTCGGTTTACAAGCTTTGACGGATATTCATTTAAATAGTGAAGTGCCTGTTGGAATTGCCCAAGTAAGCGATGCGAGATACCCTTATATTTTAGCTTCTGTGGCTTTTTTAATTTTATTATTAGCTTGTATTAACTTCACTACATTATCCGTTGGTCGTTCGGTCACTAGAGCAAAAGAAGTTGGTGTTCGGAAAGTAACAGGTGCTACCAAATGGCAATTGCGGACTCAATTTTGGAGTGAGGCGATTCTTACAGCTATGGTAGCTCTGGTGATTGGCGTGATGTTGGCGCAAGTATTTTTACCTGCTTTTAACCAACTAGCAGACCAACAATTAGTATTGGAAATTACTGGACAAAATATAGCTATTTTTACAAGTTTAGCCATTTTAATTGGTCTATTATCGGGCGTTTACCCCGCATTAGTTTTATCAGGTTTTGCACCGATTCAAGCCATTAAAGGCACGTTCTCTTCCATTGGAACAGATAAACATTTAGTCCTCAGAGGCTTGGTAGGTTTCCAATTCGTTTTATCTGTTTTCTTGATTATCTGCACGTTGGGCATGTTAAATCAAATGAATTTTTTACAAAATAAGAACTTAGGTTTTGCTAAAGACCAGTTAGTCGTTGTGCCTTTTAATGGGTCGGGCAAAGGATTGGTGACTACTTGGGAAGAAGGAAATGCCATTCATGAAAGATTAAAAAATGAATTAGCAGGAAAAGGGGTGAAAAATATACTGGCTTCCTCTCATACTTTTGGCACTCAAGGCTGGGCGCAATTGGGTTATAGAGACAAAGCACTCGATAAATTTCGCCAATTTAAAGTCCAACAAATTGATTATGACTACTTAGAAGAAATGCAAATGGAATTGGTGGAAGGCAGGAAATTCACCAAAGAAATTAGTACCGATAAAAAAGCCGTCATCATTAATGAAGCTTTTGCTAAGACTTGGCAATTAGACCAGCCAATTGGGCAGACCTTGCCCGCTCCATTTAACGATCACCAAATTATAGGGGTTGCTAAAGATTTTAATTTCGAATCTTTACATACTCCTGTAACGCCATTGGTGATGGCGACCGATTTTATTCCCCTAATTCGAGCTGCTCCAGATAGAGGTTTTAACGATTCGCCCATTCCTAAATTTTCCTTTAAAATCGAAGGAGACAATGTAACGGCTACTTTAGGAAATATTGAAAGAGCTTTTAAAGCAGTGGCGCCCGAACAACCCTTTAATTTCACATTTATGGACGAGAATATTGACCGACAATATCGTTCTGAAGGTCGGTTGAGTCAGATATTAGGCGTGGCAACTACTTTAGCGATTTTGATTGCTTGTCTTGGTTTGTTTGGCATTGCGACTTTGACGATTGCCCAAAGAAGAAAAGAAATTGGGGTGCGGAAAATACTAGGCGCCAATACTGCTGATATTGTATTAATGCTCAATAAAAATTTTACGGTTTTGGTAGTGGTGGCTACGCTTATTGCTACGCCTTTTGCTTGGTATTTAATGCAACAATGGCTGGCTGATTTTGCTTATCAAACGGATTTGACTATTGGGTTATTTATTGGGGCTGGAATAGCTACCTTACTCGTTGCTTGGGTGTCTGTTAGTTATCAGACTTTGCGGGCAGCTGTTGCTAATCCTGTGGAGTCGATAAAATCTGAGTGAGGATGTTTTTTCCTCTGATAATTTGATTTTTTATTTTCCACGGATAGCTTCCACAGATTTTTATTACGTTTTTTCCACAGATGGCTTCCACGGATATTATTGTTATAAATTATTTTTCTCCCACGGATTTTTATTGTGGATAGGTTTTAATTATTGTGAATTTATTATGTTATTTGGTTAATGAAAGGTAAATTGTGTCTATTTATTGAAAACATTGACACATGGGATTACTTTATGAAGAACTGACTTATGAAATTAAAGGGTGTATTTTTAAGGTTCATAATTCGCTTAAGACAGGATATGATGAAGAAAGTTATCATATTGCCTTAGAAAAAAGATTAGCAAAAGAGAATATTCCATTTCAATCTAAGGTGCATTTTTGGTTAGAACATCGTGGCGTAAAAGTCCATAAATTCATAGCGGACTTAATTATAGCGGATAAGGTCATCTTAGAATTAAAGAATACCCAAAGTGAATTTGTTCCAGCTAATTTTCAACAAATTCTCTCCTATTTGAAATGTTGGCAAAAAGAACTAGGTATGTTAGTAAATTTTGGTCGCCCTAAAACAAGTTTTAAGCGAGTCATTTTTACAGAGAGAGCACCTAATTATGTGGAAGACTATTCCAGTATACAAGGACGCTATACTACAGAAACTAGAAATTATTTAAAGAATATTCGTGCCGCAATTTTAACTGTTTTAGAATTTCATGGTTTAGGCTACGGTGAATCTATTTATCAAGCTTTAATAAAAGAAGAATTGTCCTATCAACAAATTCCATTTACAGTAGAAAATATTATCCCTCTAGTCTATGAAGAACAATTTATCAGAAATTTTGAATTAAAACACCCAATCATAGCCAATCAAATAATTTGTAGTGTAGTCGCATTCAAGAAAAATATTGAATATGATATTAAAAATCTTCAAAACTACCTAAAAGCACTAAATATCCCAATTGGCATTTTAGCACATTTCGGAAAAGAAAAACTAGAAATATTAGGAGTAACTCCATAAAAATATTCGTAGAAGTCATCCATGGAAAAGAAGAATAAAAAAATCCGTGGAAGCTATCCGTGGAAAAAATATCCACAATAAAAAATATCCGTGCCCCTTAGTGCTACTATTGCAACCTTGCCCTAAATAAGTGTGTCTCTTAATAAAAAGCCTAAAGCGAATCCTACGCAATCATTCACACACACAAAAAAGCACCCGAAAATGTTTAAAAATCACTTCAAGATCGCTTGGCGAAATCTAAGCCGCAACCGCAGTCATTCCCTCATCAATTTATTAGGTTTAGCCATCGGAATTGCCTGTTGTTTGCTCATCGTCATTTGGGTAGCAGATGAATTAAGTTATGATACCTGGAATAAAAAAGCAGACCGTATTTATCGAATGACCGCAGATATAAATTTTGCAGGTGCTCACAAACAATATGCGGTAACCCCAGCCCCATTAGCGGAAGCATTAATGGCAGATTTTCCAGAAGTAGAAACGGCCGTTAGATTTCGGAATTATGGCGGCTCTTTAGTCAAGCGAGATGTACAGAATTTTATTGAGGAAAATATCATTCATTGCGATTCCACAGTCTTTGATGTATTTAGTTTAAACCTAATCAAAGGCAACGCAAAGACTGCCTTAGCGCCACCGAATTCTTTAGTGATTAGCCAAACAGCCGCAGGTAAATATTTTCCCAATGACGACCCCATCGGCAAAAAACTCACATTTGATAACAATACGGAATATGCTATTACGGGAGTGATGCAGGATATGCCGCAAAATGCCCATTTCTATTTTGATTTTTTAGTTTCACTTACAGGTGGCAGGGAAGCGAATAATGGGGTTTGGGGGAGTAATAATTTTCATACCTATTATGTGTTGCGAGAAGGAACAAATGTCGCCGCATTTGAGGCAAAAGTATTTCCGCACTTACTAGAAAAATATATTTCCCCTTTTATTGAACAAGTGATGGGGAAATCCTATGAGGAAATAGCAACATCGACAGGCGCTTTTATAAAATATCATTATCAACCTTTAACAGATATTCACTTAAGGTCCAATTTGGCGATAGAATTAAATCCGAATGGAAGCATCCAATACGTTTGGATTTTCTCAGCCGCTGCTTTATTTATCTTACTCATTGCTTGTGTTAATTTTATGAACTTATCAACTGCTCGTTCTTCCATTAGAGCGAAGGAAATTGGGGTAAGAAAAGTATTGGGTTCTATGCGCAGCAATTTGGTCAATCAGTTTCTAGTAGAATCAGTTTTAATGGCAGGGCTTGCCTTTTTGGTAGGGATACTCTTAGCGCAATTAGCTTTGCCTTATTATAATAATTTAGCGGACAAACAATTAACCTTACCCTTTGCAAGCATTCCTTTTTGGTGTATTTCTCTATTGAGTATGTTGGGTGTTGGCTTATTAGCAGGGAGTTATCCCGCTTTTTATCTATCGGCATTTAAGCCGATTAAAACACTATCGGGTAAATTCTTAGAAAAAGGTGGAAATTTAAGTTTGCGTAATGGCTTAGTGGTCTTTCAATTTTTAATTGCGGTTTTATTAATTATAGGGACCTTAGTGATTAACCGTCAAATGGACTTTATTCAAAACAAAAAAATGGGTTTTGAAAGAGACCAATTATTGATTTTGGACAATGCCTATCCATTAGGCAAAAAAGTGTTCACCTTTAAAAAGGAATTACTCAATAATCCGAAAATTACCCAAGCTACAGTTAGTGGGTATTTACCCATTCCTTCCTCCCGTAGTGACTCCCCAATGTGTAGAAGCCAAGAAATGAGGGATGATAATTGTATGCAAACACAGATGTGGCAGATAGATGAAGACTATATTCCGACCTTGGGTATGGAATTGGTCGCAGGCAGGAATTTTTCACCAGAAATGGCAACTGATTCTAATGCAGTAATTATCAATGAAACAGCCGTAAAAATGTTGGGCTTAGAAAACCCGATAGGCTATAAATTGTATGGCGATAATGGTAGTTTGGGGGCAGAAGAAGGGTTGCCGCTGAAAACAGTAATCGGTGTAGTGAAAGATTTTCATTTTGAAAGTTTGCGAAATAACATTGGCGCTGTTAGCCTCTTCTTAAATCCTTTTGCAAGTAAATTAGTATTAAAGGTGAATACCGATGATTTACCTACTTTAATTGCAGAAGTGGAAAGAAACTGGAAAAACTTTGCAGCAGGACAACCTTTTGTTTACCGATTTATGGATGAATCCTTTGACCAAGTATATCGCTCTGAACGGCGAATCAGTAGCTTGTTTACCATCTTTTCAGAGTTGAGTATTTTGATTGCTTGTTTAGGCTTATTTGGTTTAGCTGCTTTTGCTACCGAGAGACGGACTAAAGAAATTGGTATCCGAAAAGTATTAGGCGCTTCAACCGCTGGATTGGTTGCTTTATTATCCAAAGATTTTTTAAAATTAGTGTTCGTTTCTTTAATCATTGCTATCCCAATTGCTTGGTATATGATGAATAATTGGTTGCAAGATTTTGCTTATTCCGCCTCGATTGATTGGCGCATTTTTGCTATTGCTGGTTTTGCAGCTATTGCCGTTGCCTTTTTTACGGTGAGTTTTCAGAGTATTAAGGCAGCTTTGGCGAATCCAATTAAAAGTTTGAAAACGGAGTAAAAGATATAAGAAGCTTCAACAAATAAATTAATCAATCCATTGTCCTTTAATTATCCGTTGTAGAAAAATTATAGCGTGTCAGATAAAAAGTAATACTATCCGTGTCCCTTTATCTATCCGTGGTAGAAATTAATACCACGGATAGATATACTGCAAACGGGATAAATTTGTGAAAATAATTTTAGATGACAGAAGTCAGACCGTCTATTTCATAGACTGCCAGAAGTCAGATGGCATTTTATTAACTTATTGATTATCAGTACTTTATGAGCTTTAAATCTGGCTTCTGGCAGAAAAATCTATTTTTCGGTCTGACTTCTGACCTCTATTTCAAAATCACTTTTTTATCCCGTTCAGAGTATAAAGGGACACGGATAGTAGACATTATTTAGTAATATTATTATTGCTTAAAATATCACATCAATCTGATTGTCTCTAATACAGCGGATAATTAAAGGACAACGGATTATGTTGGCAAATTTTGCTTACCATATTGACCTTCGATGGATTACTTTTGCCTTAGCAGGTATACTGACAATTATTATTGCTTTTTTAACAGTTGGTTTCCAAGCATTTAAAACAGCAATGATTAACCCTGTTGAATCTTTAAAAAATGACTAACTTTTATAAAATAAAACCATGTTAAAGAATCATCTTAAAATCGCTTTACGAAACCTATTAAAACAAAAAGGACTAGCCTTCATTAACATCTTTGGTTTAAGTGTTGGTTTTGCTTGTTTTTGTTTATTTCTGTTGTACACCGTACATGAATTTAGCTTTGATAGATTCCATGCAGAAAATGATCGATTGTATCGAATGTATCGCTATACGGAAGCAATGAATGATGATGAACCCGAAGGCGATCCGCATTTACCAATGCCTTTAGGACAAGCTTTTCAAGTTGATTTTCCAGATGTAGAAGCAGTTGTTCGATGGAAAGAAGCATGGGGAGAAAACTTTGTCAAAGTGAATGGTCAGACGAGTAGAGCGGAGGTATGTCATGTAGAATCAAATGTTTTTGATGTATTTACCTTTCCCATAAAGTATGGGGATGCAAAAAACGCTTTATCAGATCCTAAAAATGTGGTATTAACCGAAAAAATAGCCCAACAATTATTCGGAGAAAGTAATCCAACAGGCAAAATATTAGAAATACAAATAGATGATGAATTTGTGCCCTTTACCATTTCAGCAGTAGCCGAAAACGTACCATCCAATTCCTCTAAGCAATTTCAGATTATGGGCAGTATGGATTATTTTTCCAACACCAATTTTGGCAAACGTCGAGCAGATAACTGGGGTAGTTCTTTTTTATCTGTTTTTGTGAAATTACGAGAAGGAAGTGGATTGGCAAATAATGCAAAATCACTTCAACAATTTCGGAATAAATATTACCCGAATACAGAAAAGGAACTAAGAGAAAAAGGCTATTGGGCGGGTGAAGGCGCACCAGTAACCTATCGCATGCAGCCGTTTACAGAGATGCACACGGATACCGCCATTTATGGAGGTGATATACCAATGTCATTAAGTTAAGGAGGGAACCTAATCTCCTTAACAATAATTATTTAATAATAAAATATGTAACAACATAAATACTAAAAAATATATCCTATTGAGTTTCATATTTAAGCAGTAAATATTTAATTAAATTTCATAAATACAATTGTTTGGCTTTTATTTTCTATAAAATAAATCAAAAATATATAATGCCCTATAATTGTGTAATCTATGAATTACAAATAATAAAATATAAGTACTATTAAGACATACCTCTCCCTTCTTTTTATTGCCCACTTTTAGTAGCAGTATTTTTTATATGGCTCGCCTATAATTGGTTAGGGTCATGTATTTTCCATTGATATTATGAGCCTTAAAGTTTCTTTTATTCTTCCTACCTGGTCTTATTGGCTCTAAATGTTTTATAAACAGCAGCTTGAGTTGCTCTATAATCTTTTCTGGTTGTGGAAGTAAAAACAGTTTTACTATCCTACCTTTTAGAAAACCTAAGCTAACATTTTTATTTACGGCATAATCCATTTTTCGTGTTTCATTGATGAGCTTTACTTGATTTTCGCATCCTTCAATCAATAAACAGTTTAAATTACTCGTAAAAATAGTTGCATGAAAATCTTGCATTATCGCTTTTACACTATGCCCACTCACTAATTCTATTTGTGCTTTATTTTTCCAATAGTCATATTTAATTTCTGTTCCCCATCTCAAGAAATAGAGGGCTTTAAAATCTTCGTGAGCGTATTGATTTTGACCTAATAAAGAACTAACCAGTACTTCTGTTTCTCCTGTATCTAATAAGACCTTTACCAATCTTACCTTCAGGCTTACTTTATTATCAACTTCATAACCGCTTGCTTTTAATTCTCGTAAAGCATCCCGAGATATTTTCCATTCCACTATACTGTCTTGCTCTTCACCAGCTATAAAATCTTTAACCATTCCGTTAAAACCTACTGGATAACGAACTACAAAATCTAACCCTGCTTCTTGTAATAACCAAGCGAAAGCAAATCCTGCAAATCCTCTATCCAATAGAAGTAAAGGGGAGGCTAAGTAAGGAAATTCATCTTTAAAACATTTTACCCATTTTTTTGCCTCTCCCATTTCGCTTTCTCTTACTGGAAATATGGTCGCTTTAATCGTTATTCCATTCAATACATCTATTCCATTCAATATTCGACTCATTATTGAGCCACTCATATTGCCAAAATGGGTAGCTATTTCTCCTTTTTTATCATTAAATAGACTTCCCGTTGAACCGTCTATTCCTATTAGAGTATGTCCTTGCCAAGTTTTTATTACCTTTTCTTTATAATAGCTTTTTACAAATTCCTTATTCCATAAGCTAAAAAATTCCCACTTTAGTTTTTTTCGTGCCTGACTAAAGGCACTTTTGGTACAGGATTCTAGAGCGGACGACCCTAATTGTTCATAAAAATTTCCTAATTCTATACTTAGGCTTTTTCTTGGCAAATTAATAAGAAATACTACTACCCGTTTAAAACTCAATTTGCGCTTGCGACTAAAATCTTTAGGCGATTCACAATACGTGCTTTTTTTGTCTTCCCAATTTTTTAAAAAATTTTGTAACCTCTCAATTATTCGTACATTTGTTTTATTCATTTTTTGATTAGATTAGTTATTTGTAAATTTATTTATACATCCACAAAATACTAATCTAATCTTTTTTTTCTCCAGTCCCCTTAACTTAATGACATTGGGTGATATACCATCGGTCAATCCCAAAAATGTATGGATTTTATTGGCGATTGCAGCAGGTGTTTTATTAATTGCCATTATCAACTTTACGACGCTGTCAATTGGTCGTTCCGCTCGTCGCGCCAAAGAAGTAGGCGTTAGAAAAGTGATTGGTAGTAATCGTGCTTCTTTAATTAGTCAATTTATGACCGAAGCAATGTTATTAAGTGTGATTTCTATAGGGGTAGGTTTAGTTTTTGTCCAATTATTATTGCCCTTTTTTAATGAATTATCGGGTCGTTCGCTTGTTTTTTCATTGCAACAGTTCCCTGAAATGATAGGATTAATTATAGGCGTGACGATAGTAGCTGGATTATTGGCAGGCAGTTATCCCGCTTTGATGTTATCTGGATTTAAACCAATCGAAGTATTAAAAAATAAGATAAGACTAGGCGGTGCAAACTTATTTACTAAATCTTTAGTTACTACTCAATTTGCTTTGTCTTCAGCTTTGGTCATTGCCACCGTCATTATTCTAAACCAGTTAGACTTTTTGCGGAGCCAAAACCCTGGATTTAACAAAGAAAATGTCATTGTTGTAGATGCGGAAGGGACAGATACTAGAAAAATTTACCCTTTATTTAAAGACGGCTTGAGTCAAGACCCAAATATTGCGGGTATTACAGCGGCAGATATGAGTTTAGGCGCGAATACAGGCTATAGTCGCGCAGGGTTTGATTATAAAGGAGCAGCCAAAGAGATCTACGAATACTATGTGGACGATGATTATTTAGACGTACTAAAAATTGAGCTAATAACAGGTCGAGGATTTGAAGCGAATCGACAAGATGGTGTCAATCGCTCCGTGGTCATCAATGAAAGTATGGTCAAAGATTTTGGTTGGACAATAGAGGATGCAGTTGGACAAGAATTGACTGGATATTTTAATGAAGGTATTCAGCCAAAAGTGATTGGTGTTGTTAAGGATTTTAATTTTAGGTCTTTAGAAGAGAACGTTACTCCACAGATGTTTCACCAATATGAAGACTACGAACCTTATAAATTTTTAGTGCGAATCAAGGCAGGAGACCCTTCTCCGATTTTAGCAAAAATGGAAAAACAATGGACGACGATCGCACCAGGCTTTCCCTTAAAATATAGTTTTTTAGATGAGGACATTAATCGCTTTTATCGGGCAGAAGAAAAATATAGCCAAATTGTTGGCTGGGCAGGAGGGCTGTCTATCTTTTTAGCTTGTTTGGGTTTAATGGGTTTAGCTGCTTTAGCTGCGGTTAATCGAACTAAAGAAATTGGTATTCGTAAGGTTTTGGGTGCGAATGTAACGGGTATTATTGCTTTATTATCAAAGGATTTTATCAAATTAGTTGTATTAGCCACCTTAATTGCTGCTCCTATTTCTGCTTATTTTATGAATGATTGGTTGCAGGGTTTTGCTTACCGAATCGAGATTCAATGGTGGATGTTTGTGATGACGGGAATATTTGCGGTAGTAGTCGCATTTTAACGGTTGGTTTTCAAAGTTTGAAAACAGCTTTAGCTAACCCTGCCAAGAGTTTGAAAGCAGAGTAAAGATTTATTAGCATGACGAAAGACAACATCAATTTATCATTTATCGCCTTATGGTTGTTGATAGCGGTTATAGCTACCTACAGTTCCGTAATAATGGCTTGGCATTTGGGCAAAGAAATGACCCTTTTTTCCATCTTTGACTTGTCATTTTATCATTTTATTCCTGCTATTTTATGGTCTTTTTTGACCCCGCTTTTATTAAAATTAGCGTACCGATTTCCATTAAAAGCATCGAATAAACAACATTTTGTAATGCACTTAGGCATTGCTATTATTTTTGCCCCGTTGATTCGCTTTGTAGCGATTTATATTGATTTTGCGATAAAGTTTTTATCAGGAATGAATGAGACTGCGCCGATGGAAGTAGTGCAAGATGTAAACTTGGTTATTTTGGCAACTATTCCTCAATCTTTTGCTTGGTATTGGTTGCTAGTAGGCATTAGTTCGATACTGGTTTATCAAGATAAAAAGAAAAAGATAGCACAACGTCACTCAACCTCTAAGCCTAATTTTTTAACCGTAACTACAGGGTCATCCCAGAAAATATTGCCAGTCGAAGAAATAGACTATATTCAATCAGCAGGTAATTATGTGCATATTCATACCAGAACTACTTCTTTTAAAATGCGAAAAACGCTAAAACAGTTGACCCTAGAATTGCCAGAACCTCAATTTTTTAGAATTCATCGGTCTATTTTAGTAAATTCACAAGCGATAGATCAATGGACACATTGGAGAAGAGGGGAATATTTGTTGACCATGAAAAATAAGAAAACGCTTAGTTCTAGTCGTGGATACCGACAGCAGATGATTGGATTGCTCCATAAAATAAAGGATAAATAATAATCTTAGCCAATTAATCCCTATTTAGGTTATTTTCACCCCAACAACTTCAAGGACACCTTATTTTATTGGATGATTTTTCTAGATTTGTTGATTAATTAAATCATCCAAAACGTTTATAATGCGATTATTAACAACACTTCTAATTTCTTTTTTATTGGTTAGTTGGACTCAAGCACAAACTAAATATCTAACCATTGAACCCAATCATTCTACGATTGGATTTGAAGTGAGTATTGCGAGTGGAGCGACTAAAATAACTGGAAAATTTATGGAGCATGATTTACAATTAACCTATGTAGACAAGGATTGGACTAAATCAAGCATCCATTTCGCTATAAAAGCGAAAAGTATTGATACGAATATAGAAGGGCGAGACGAACACCTGCGCTCAGTAGATTTTTTTGAGGTAGAAAAATATCCTGAAATAACCTTTATTTCCAACCAAATTGAAGTGGTCGATTCTAGCCATTATATCGCCAAGGGTACTTTTACCATGCATGGAATTAGCAAGCCAATGGCACTTCCGTTTGAAGTGACTTATGAAGATAAAAGAGATTTGGGGATTCATATTGATACGGTAATTAATCGCATCGACTACGGGGTGGGAGCAGCATTTCAACATACTAGCATCCCCAATTTTGTCAGCGAAGAAATTGGCGTAAAAATAGATTTTTGGACGAAGCGGGATAAGCGAAAAGACTAGTCGTGGAGTATCTTCATTGCTGCTAAAGCTTCCATAGTGATGCTCTTTCTAATTTTGATAAATTGTTGAATATCTTTCAAAGCTGGAGTAGGGGTAATATTGGTCGCAAAATAGTAAACGCCATTTTCGTTTTCCACATAACCGACAAACCAACCGTTATTATAATCATCTTGAACAGACCAGCCTGTCTTGCCACTTAATTGATACTGATCGGTGGTGTCCATCAATAGCATATTACGCATGATTTTTTGGGTTCGATCCGCAATAGGCAATTGTTGTTCATAGAGTCGTTTTAAGAAATCAATTTGCTGAAATTGGTTGATACGAGAATCTCCTTCCAACCAAAAACGATCAATGCTATTGGAATCTACTACCATACCAGAGTAGGCTAATTTTGCTAGCATTGTTTGCATTTGTTTGACCCCAACTTGTCGGGCAATCTTTTGATAACAAGGTACGCAAGAATATTGAAAAGCCTCTTTAAAAATCAAATCTTGATTCCAATTTTTAATACTTCTCGTAATGCCATCCCATTTAAGTAAAGTGCTATCGTTTTTGACAATTCCTGTTTCCAACGCAATAATCGAATTAGGAATCTTGAAGGTAGATGCTGGCAAATGCCCCTTATTTGCCCATTCAAAATCATTGGAATAATAGCTTTCTTTTTGCGGATCATATATTAAAATAGCCCCTTCTACTTTTGCAGAATCTAAGATAGATTGAAAAATTGGTTGTTTTATTTGACTAGAGGGAATGCCGATTTCTTTAGCCTTAGTTTTTGAAGCTGAATTATCTGAACAAGAAGATAACACTAGCAGCAGAAGTAATGAAAGGAATAATTTACCAGAATGCATAAAATCGGTATAAGATGAAAAATGGAAGCGTAAAATTAGGTTTTTATTCAGAGAATAAATGGGCTTTAAAAGTTAAGATAAACCCTTCACATCAAAAAAACGGTCGTTTAAATAAAAACAATTTTCACCTAGCTAGTAAAGATTAATTTTATCAAATAGTATTCACTTAAAATTTGCCATCCATGTCAAAATTCACCCTACTCATCAATCAAAAAAAACACGAAGTTGAAGCCGAACCAGATACGCCTTTATTATGGGTACTGCGAGATGAACTCGAATTAAAAGGCACTAAATTCGGTTGCGGCATTGCCCAATGTGGCGCCTGTACGGTTCATTTGAATGGAACGCCAATGCGTTCTTGTAGTTTGCCTATTGCCTCCGTTGCCAATGCTGCTATTACCACCATTGAAGGATTGGCAAATGGTTCAGATTTACACCCTGTCCAACAAGCATGGATAGAAGAAGATGTTGCTCAATGCGGTTACTGTCAAGCAGGACAAATTATGTCTGCTGCTGCTTTGATTAATAACAATGACAGCCCTAATGACGAAGATATTAATGGGGCGATGTGGGGCAATATTTGTCGTTGTGGCACTTACCCTAGAATTAAAAAAGCAGTTTTACGAGCTGCTGAAATTAAACGAAAGTAATTCATTGTTGAAATTGTTTGATTGTTATGATTGTTGGAATCGTTCAAATTAAACAATCATCTGACATGACAACCAGAAATTTATCCACATTGCATCCATTCGAATTCATCGTTTATCATTCATCGTTCATCATTCCTTCAACTATGATTCAAAAAATAAATAGAAGAAACTTCATTAAAATATCGGGCTTAACAGGAACAGGTTTAATCCTAAGTTTCCCTTTAATCGCCCAAACAGAAAAAAAACCAACTTTTACCTTTGAACCGAATGGGTTCTTAAAAATAGGGGCAGATAATAGCATCCTAATTTTTGCTAAAAACCCAGAAATAGGGCAAGGGGTAAAGACTTCTTTACCGATGATAATTGCAGAAGAATTGGAAGTCGATTGGGAACAAATAGAAGTACAGCAAGCCAATTATAAATTTGATAAAAGTTTAGGTAGCCAATTTGCAGGAGGAAGTACTGCCATTAAAGACAACTGGGAATCCTTGCGAAAGGTAGGGGCGAGTGCCAAAGAAATGCTGATAAAAGCTGCTGCCAATCAATGGGAAATTACTATTGAAAATTGTTATGCCCAATCAGGTAAGGTTTTTAATCGAAGTAATAAAGAAGTCTTGACTTATGGCGAAATAGCCGAAGCAGCTTCTAGATTGACGATCCCCGAAAAGCCAGTCTTAAAAGACCCGAAAGATTTTAAAATCATTGGAACTGCCAAAGCGAATGTCGACAGTAGAGCTATAGCAACAGGACAACCGATTTTTGGTTTAGATGCCAAACCTAAAGGGATGTTGACCGCTGCCATTGTCAAATGTCCAGTCTTTGGTGGAACTATTAAACATATTCAGTCCGCTGCTGCTTTGGCTGTTCCTGGTGTGGAACAAGTAGTAGAAATTTCAGCAGCGGCGAACCCGACTCAACGAGTTGCTGGGGTAGCGGTGATTGCTAAAAATACTTGGGCGGCTTTCAAGGGTAAAAATGCTTTGCAAGTCGAATGGGATTTAGGAGAAGGAGCGACAGAAAGTTCTATTGCTTTGCAGCAACAAATGAATGAAAAAACATCGAAAGTAGGCGAAATTCAATTACGAGAAGATGGCAACATTACGGAGGCTTTGAAGCATGCAGATAAATTACTGGAAGCGACTTATGAAGTTCCCTTTTTATACCATGCTACTATGGAACCGATGAATTATATCGCAGATGTTAAAGCGGATAGTATCGAATGCTGGGGGTCTACCCAAGTACCGAGTTCCGTATCTTATTATGCCAATAAAATAACGGGAATACCGAGAGAGAATATAAAGGTTTATCAAGCTCGAACGGGCGGCGGTTTTGGTCGTCGATTGACAGCAGATTATGCTTCAGAAGCCATCTATTTGTCCCATAAAATCGGCAAACCTGTACAAATAATTTGGACTAGAGAAGAGGATTTACAACATGATTATTATCGTCCAATGGGGATGTATAAATTGAAAGGAGGCTTGGATAAATCAGGAAATATTACCGCTTGGCATATCAATGCAGCAACGACTTCTCGCTATTTATTCCGCAAAGCTGATGTTTCTCCACATGGGACAGAGCTTTTTCCAGATGGCTTTCCAGCAGGGTTTATTCCCAATTTCAAAATGGAATATTCGCCCATTACCACACAAGTAAGCACAGGTGCTTGGCGAGCGCCAGGACATAATGCCACCTGTTTTGTAGACCAAAGTTTTTTGGATGAATTAGTGGTTGCTGCTGACAAAGACCCTATTGATTTTCGGTTGGCGTTACTGGGAGAAGCAGACAAAGAAATGCCTTATGATGACCATGGTGGTCCAACTTATTTAACGGCTAGGTTAAAAAACGTCATCAAGAAAGTGGCTGCCTTATCTAATTGGAATCAACCAGCAGCTAAAGGTATATTTCGTGGCTTTGCGGCTCATTTTATGTTTGGCGCTTATGTGGCAGAAGTGATAGAAATCTCTTTAGGTGAAGATAATCGTCCAATTATAGAAAAAGTCTACGCTGTGGTTGATTGCGGTATTGTAGTAAATAAATTAGGCGCTTTGGCGCAAATTGAAGGCGGTATTATTGATGGATTGAGTGCGACCATATATGGAGGTATTACCATTCAAAACGGTCGAGTCGTACAAAGTAATTTTCATGATTATCCAATGCTTCGGCTGCCAGAGAGTCCAGAGGTTATCGTGGAGTTAATAGATAGTCAAGCACATCCAGAAGGGTTGGGTGAAATCTCTTTACCAACAGTAAGTGCGGCGTTATGCAATGCTATTTTTAGGGCTACAGGGAAACGAATTCGGCAATTGCCTTTGAAGAATAGTGCGGTATTTAGTTAGTAGATTAATACTTATTATTTAGCATATCTAATTTGAAATTATCCGTGTCCCTTCATCTTTCCGTGGTAGAATAGTTTTTAACACGGATAGATGAAGGGACACGGATTAAGATAGGTTTAGTGAATACTTTACTCCAAGCATATTCTGGCGTTATTCTCCATTTATAAAAAACCAATTGAAGTATATTGATGCCTATCATTAAACACCAAGCTAATACTAACCAACTATTTCGCCGCATCTGTATATTTTGCTTCATACGACCAAAATTATTCTTTTTAAGATAGGCGTGCTAATCTTTTTACTTCAAAAAATAGGGTTCTACTTCAAAGGTGCAGTCTTTAGCATTTTGGCTTCTTTTGTTTACACCAAAGTGTCTATTTTTCTCATCTAACTCCCTAAGTAATGTTGAAAAAATAAGTTCCTCCTTTTAATCATTAGATTTTAAAAAAAATTATCCGTGTCCCTTCATCTTTCCGTGGTAGAATAGTTTTTAACATGGATAGATGAAGGTACACGGATAGCTTCAAATGCGGATTTTATTTTTTATCTGTTACTAAACACAATTTTTTCTAGTAAAACGGAAACTTATGTATAGCAAAATTTCAATCACTTTAGGCTTAGTATTCTTTTTGGGAATAAATCTTCAGGCACAACCAAAAGTAAATAAAGCTAAAATTGTCCAGTATTTTTTTGTGGAATTAATTGCAACCCCTTCTGCTAATTTTTCCCAAGAAGAACTAATGAATCTTCAAAATGCCCATTTGGCAAACATAAAAGACCTAGTGCAAAAGCAACAACTATTATTAGCTGGTCCTTTCCAAGACGGTGGAGGCTTATTTATTTTAAATGCTAAAAATGAAGCAACTGCCAAGGCTTTGGTAGAAGCGGATCCTGCGGTGAAAGCAGGGAGATTTACTTTTAAAATTAGACCTTGGTTTACAGAAAAAGGCTTATTAACATTAGAAAAAGAGAAGCCCTTAAAATCAAATATAAAATTGACGTCAAAAATACTTAAAGAAGAACGGGATATCCTTATTCAACTTCCTGAATCTTACGATACTTCTCAACAAGAATATCCACTTTTATTGGTTTTGGATGCGGATTATCGCTTCAACGTCACCCATGGAATTTATGATTATATACGTTATTGGAAAGGCTTACCAGAAATGATTTTTGTAGGTATTCCCAATCCTAATCGAGCAACTAGAAACCGAGATCTATTACCAACTTCCTACGGCGGAGAAGCTAGTAATTTTTTAAAATTTTTAGAAGAAGAATTATTACCCGAAATGGAGGAACAATACCGAATTTCTAATAAGAAAGTAATCATTGGGCATTCTCATGCTGGTGTTTTTACGACCTATACGCTATTAACCAAGCCTCATTTATTTAGTGATTATATTGCTACTGATGCTGGGATTGGTAACTTAATTCCAACATTAAAAGAACAAGCAAAAGTGGATTATATAGACAAAAAACTTTTCTTAAGTACTTCTGATTTGGGGGATTTTGACCAACAAATAATTGATGCGCATAAGGGAGGGATTGAACGATTCCAACAAACGTTACAATTATTGAATCCTAAGGGGCTTAGCTATAAATTTAGTCATATTGCCGATGACCATGGCAATGCTTATCCACAAAGTGCTAGTGAAGGATTGCGATTCATCTTTCAAGCTAACTCCGATTCAAATGAATAAATGGTTAAACATCCTAATAGGAATAATAACTGGCGAAATTGCATTAGTCCTTCTTTCTTATTCAGTACAAGAAATTGTCTTTGACAGTATCTGTTTTAGATTGCTTAGGGGGAAGCCTGTTAAATTAGCATCCTTTTACTGAATAACTTTCCGTTATCCAGTAAATTTCAAAAAGCCTAAATTTAATAGGTAGTAATACTAACAAAACAAGAAAATAAATGAGAACTATCCTACTAATCCTATCTATAATATTTTTAACTAATGGACAGGTCTTCGGACAACAATTAAGGCAACAGCAAAAGAGATATATTCAGCGAAATGCTCAAATTATCTCCAAAGAGGAGCGTATGTTAAAAACGAACTGGAAAAAAGTACTAAAAGGAACAAAGAATAAGCAAATCGTTCTTTTAGGAGAATTCAACCACGGTTCAAAAGAAGTCTTTTTATTACGGAATGAACTCATCAAAGCCTTACACGAAAAGCAACAATTTGACATCATTCTTTTTGAATCTGGGATTGGCGAATTGTTCTTTGCAGATTTAAATAAAGAACAATTAAGCCCTAGGGAAATGACTCGCAATTTATTTGGTGTTTGGCAAACCAAGGCTTTTCGCCAGTTAATGGACTATATCAAAACTGAGAAAATGACGGTTGCTGGTTTTGATGCGCAAAGAACAGGGCGAACTTTTCATCAGTTATTACAAATAGAAGCACAGAAAACTTTAGTAGACACTATCCTTTATAACAATTTAGAAGAAAGATATACTATAGCACAAAATAGTTTACGCAATAGAAAAACGATTTATACTGATAAAATTAAAGCCGCAACGACGGAACTGATAAATGATTATCAATTAGTTTATCAAGCATTAGCCAATATTTTCAGACCTACCAAATCAACATTTTTTGCATTACAAACCCTAAATAATCGAATGCATTCGCTTCAGTACAGGTTACAATTTTTAAGAGATAAAGATTATAATAAAAGATGGATTGCAAGAGATTCTATGATGGCAGAAAACGTTCAATGGCTGGCAGAAAATATTTTTCAAGACCAAAAATTAATTATCATAGGGCATAATTTTCATATCGCTAAGCATAATGAAAAAGAGGAGGTAATGGGTGAATTTTTAAGTGAAAAATATAGCGAAAAGATGTATAGTATTGGCATTTTTGCAGCCGAAGGTAGTTATGCCAATAATGCAGGAAAAGCAAAAGCAATGTTGCCTGCGGATTCAGAAAATCTAGATATAAAGCATTTTATAAAAAAGATAAATGGATACGCTAGCTTTTTACCAATCCCTACCCAACAAAGAAAAATAGGAAGTCAATGGTTATTTAAAGAAATTGTGGTGAATGATACTTTTATTGATTTATCCAGTAGTCATACCCTTAATCTGGCTAAACATTTTGATGGCTTGATCCTTTTACAGAAAGTGTCTTTGCCTGATAAGTAAAGAGAAAATTTATGCTTATTTCAAATCCATAAAATAAATCTTGGAGCCATCTACATTCACTCGATTAAAAGCAATATACTTCCCATTTAATGCCCCTAAATCAAATGGGGAAGAAGATGAATACCAATAGTTGTAATTACGGCCAATAGAGAACAGAATTATTGATTTAAGCGTCATTTAAACCAGAAATAGCATTATTTATAAAATTAAGTGGTATTTATCTTGTACTACCTCGAACTTTAGCCAAAAATCAGTTTTTATAACATGCCTTTATCTGCCTTTTACAAAAAGTATAAAATTTACTGCCACCTTGGTTTTTGGCTAGGATATTTGCTTTTTTTTACCTTTACTTGGGTAGGTATAGAAGGCAGTTATTCAAAATCCTTTTTTTATGAAATCATTCAATTGCCTGCTCGTTTGGGTATGGTTTATTTTGGCTTATATTATTTAATTCCAAAATTTTTATTAAAAAGGAAATATGGTCAATTTACGCTTTATTTATTGCTGGGTTTTCTAGGAGTAGGTATTCTTCAAAGTTTTTTGGATCGATATGTATATTATTATTTTGTCCATAATACGACTGCCTTAGCACCGTTTTGGGATATAGGGTATATGTTACGCTGCATTGTGCGCAGTAATTCCGTTTTTGCGGTTGCGGCAAGTTTAAAAATCTTAAGTTTCTGGTTTCAAAAAGAACAGGAAGCACTACAATTGGCACAAGAAAAAACGACTGCGGAACTCCAATTTTTAAAATCTCAAATCCAACCCCATTTCTTTTTTAATACCCTCAATACCTTATACGGTTTAACTTTAGCAAATTCTAAAAAAGCGCCTGAATTAGTCTTGAAACTATCAGATTTAATGCGCTATATGCTTTATGAAACAAGGGCTGATAGCGTATTATTGAAAAAAGAAATTCAATATTTAGAAAATTATATTGAGTTAGAAAAAATGCGTTTTGGCAATCGGTTTAATGTACAGTTTGGGGTAAATGGTTCGTTAAATGGACAACAAATTCCGCCGATGCTCTTATTGCCATTTGTAGAAAATGCTTTTAAACATAGCCTGACAGAATCCGAAAATGGTGCTTTTATCGCTATAGATTTGACTATTAATGCCAATAATTTGTCTTTCAAAGTGGAAAATACAATCGCCCAAAACGTACCTAGCATAAAAGAAACAGGAGGAATTGGGCTAAAAAATGTGCAAAAAAGGTTGCACCTTTTATTCCCCGAAACTCATCAATTAAAGATATTAGCCGAACAAGATTTATACCTAATTCATTTACAAATGCCTTTAAGCAGATGATCATAAAAACATTGATAGTTGATGATGAACCTGTTGCCTTAGATATATTGGAAAATTATATCCAGCGGCTAGACACCCTAACATTGGTTGGACGATTTACTAGCCCCTCCAAAGCCTTTCAATTTTTACAAACCTCATCAGTTGACTTACTTTTTTTGGATATTAATATGCCTAATTTAAATGGTATCGAATTATTGCGTTCTTTAACCCACCCACCTAAAGTTATTTTCACTACGGCTTACGATGATTATGCCATGCTTGGTTACGAATTGGATATTATAGATTATTTATTAAAACCCATTGCCTATCCTCGTTTTTTAAAAGCTTTGAATAAGGTCATTCAAGTAGACATAATGCCCATTCAAAATACTACTTTAAATACGATCCAAGAAGCACCTTATATTTTTGTGCAAGCCGATAAAAAGATGACAAAGGTTTTATTGTCGGATATTTTGTACATAGAAAGCATCGGCAATTACCTAAAAATTCATACTAAAGAGAAGTTAATTACCACCCATGCCAGCCTGACTTATATGGAAGAAAAACTACCCAAAAAGCAATTTGTCCGTATTCATCGATCCTTCATTATTGCATTAGCTCAATTGACGGCTTATACGGCGACCAATGTAGATATTGCCAATCAAACCCTGCCGATTAGTCGAAATTATAAATTGAGGTTTTTAGAGCTGGTTGAAGCTAATATTTAATTCTTTACCGTCCACCTTCTAATAAATCACACACTCCGCTACGCTGCGTGCTGGAAAATGGGTTTCGAGGATCATAAAACTAAAATTTTGCTAGCAAAATTTTAGTTTTATGATCCTCGAAACCCATTGTTTAGTCGCTAAAACGGTGTTTTCAAAAAATGTACGGTTGAGAAATATTTAATAGCTATCCAGTTGAGATTTACTCATCCCGCAATGCCTGGATTGGATTGCCCAAAGCAGATTTTAGCACCTGATAACTTAAAGCAATCAACGTAATAAATAGACTGATTAAAATAGCTTTTAGGAGTATTGGAAAAGTAATACTCGCATGAAAAGTGAAATTTTGCAACCATTTCTGCATCACCCACCAAGCAATTGGTAGCGCAAATAAGTTGGCACATAGGACCAGTAGTAAAAAATTTTTGGAAAGCATGACTGAAATATTATAAACCGAAGCACCCAATACTTTTCGAATGCCAATTTCTTTAATTTTATAAGTCGCAATAATGGCGATTAAGCCATAAAGTCCTAGACCTGCAATAAAAATAGCTAACCAACTAAAAAAGCTAATTAATCTAGAAAACTGTTGGTCTGTCTCATATTGCTGTTTTAAATTATCATCTACAAAAGCGAATTGAAAAGGATATTCAGGTGCTATTTCCTGCCAATCCTTTTGCAAGGAAGCAATAAGTTGATTCATATCATCAGCGGGATTAATTCGAAGGATGATATTGCTCATGTGGGTTCTAGGAACAACAATAACCATAGGGGTAATTGGGTCATGTAAGGAGTGAAAATGAAAATCTTTTGCTACACCAATAACTTCTCCATTAATATTGGAATTAACTTGCAATTTTTGTCCAATCGGCTCTTCCCAACCAAAAACCTTGAGCGCTGCTTCATTGATAAGAATCCCCGTTAGGGTATCTATTGGATGTTCGGAAGAGAAATCTCTGCCTTGCAAAATATCAATACCTAGCGTTGTAAAATAGTCAAAATAACCGCCCATCATATTCATGGCAATTCCTTGTTCTGCACCAGCAGGAGTCATCGGGACAGAACCGTAATCTCCATCCATCACATCTCCAGCAGTAATGCCTATTACATGACTATTTTGCTGAAATATATTTTTGGCAACTTGATACCGTTGTAAAAAATCATTGGCAGGCAACTGTAAATAAACCAATTGTTCTTTATCGTAGCCTAAATTTTTCTGGCTAATAAATTCCATCTGGCGAGAGATTACCAAACTGCATATAATTAACCCAACCGTTATGGCAAATTGAAAAATCACCAAACCTTTTCGAATCGTCATTTCATTACCTCCTGTTTTGACGACTCCCTTTAAAACTTGCAGCGGCTTGAATCGGGCTAATAGAATAGCAGGATAAATAGCGGAGAAAAACCCTATTAATAAGGTAATCCCCAATAATAGAGGTAATAGTAGCCAATAATCGCTGTAATGGAAATCAAAAGACCAAGCTAAATAATTCGATAATTGATGCTTAAATAATTCAAAGACAAAAACGGCTAGACCAAGACTGATAATCGCAGTCAATAAGGCTTCTCCAATAAATTGAGTAACGAGATTCGATTTTTGTGCGCCTAATACTTTTCTCACACCGACTTCTTTGGCTCTTTTAATAGAGCGAGCTGTACTAATATTCATAAAATTAAATCCAGCCACTAGTAAAATAAGAAAAGCAATCATCAATAAACCATAGATATAAGTCAAACTTCCTTTTTTAAAGATACCCGTATTCATCATATCGGCAGAGTGAAAATAAATATCCGATAAAGGCTGTAAGCCAAAGGCAGCAGATACAGGTCGATCGACATAAATATGCTTCTTGGCAAAATCGGCTAATTTGGATTCAAATTCCTTAGGTTTTACGCCCTTTTTTAGCAATATATAGGTATGAAAAGAAATCCAGCCCCAACTTTCTAAAGTAACAGGATAGCCAAAAGGGACTTTAAAGGTTTCAAAAGAAATAAGGTAGTCAAAATCTAAGTGGGTTCTTTTTGGGTTGTCCATTAACAAACCTGTTACTTTTAATGGGCGGTCATTATTTAGATGGATGGTTTTACCCATAGGGTCTTCCTCACCAAAATATTTTTGCGCCATATTTGGTGTCAATATGATGGAGTTAGGTTCAGATAGGGCTATTGCTGCATTCCCTTTTTTGAGTGGAAAGTCAAATAATTTAAAAAAGTCTTTATCTACATAAAACCCCTTTTTTTCATAAAATTGCTGGTTTTTATATTGAAAAAGCACTTCATCTTCTTCTCTAAATCGAACAGCACTTTCCACCTCAGGTTGTTCTGCTGATAAAGTAGGAGCAAAGGGAGGAGATACCGTCGCTAAAAAACGACCACTTTCTCTAAAAGGTCTTTCATCATTGGTCACTCGATAAATTCGGTCGCTATTAACAAAAGCAGTATCTATTTGCATTTCTTGCCAAACGAAAAGGAGGATACAAAAAGTACTAGCCAATCCAATGCAGAGACCAAATATATTGATAAAGGAGCTGACCTTATCTCTCTTTAAATTTCTAAGGGCTATTTTAAAATAATTTTGTAACATATCGGGTGTGAATTGATAAAGGAAATCAAAATTTATGCCCTTAAATACCGAAGGACGTAGGAGCTTAATAACTTCTTTTCGATATTGTTGTCGAGCGTATTGTTTACCCTTTCGGTGAATATTTTTAGTAAATGTTTCTTCCAAATCGCCTATTAGTTCTTCATAAAAATCAGGATGGCAAAACCATTGGAAAAATCGTTGGTAATATTTTGGTGGTCGGATGTCAGGTGTCATGACTTTTGACTAATGATGAAAAAAGAATTTGCATGACCTTGGAAACGCCCAAGCATGCTTTAGAACTTATTTGAAGGGTTTTCTCATAAAAAATTATCGACCTAGAAACTTCATACAGCATAACAAATTTTGCCATATCGAATGGCAAAATCAGGTTACCAAGAGGTATTTCTATTTTTATGAGAAAACCCTTAACTCGTTTGTTTTTATTCTAATTTTAAAGAAATCTTTGGAATGGCATTCCAAAGGCTATCTCGAATATTTTTAGCTGTTTGCAAGGCTTCTTTGCCACGGTTGGTCAACCTATAATAACGTTTTCTGCGCCCTCCTCTGATAGCACTAGCTCCACCCATTTCTGAACGAATGAAACCTTTTTCTCCCAATCGGGTCAAAGCAGAATGTAGCGCTCCACGACTAATGTCTCGATTCAGTCGAGTACCAATTTCCTCTTGAATCATCACACCATAAGCTTCCTCTCCCAATATAAGAATGGTCAATAAAACGATTTCTTGAAATTCTCCTAAATATGTACCTTTCATTACCTAAATGCTATTTTTTAAAAATGGACTATTATTTACTATTATTTTTTTCGACAGCAAATCGTCTAATGAGTGCTAAGTCTATTTCATTCCTTTCATTGAGTTGTTGAATTTTTTTGTACCATTTTTCTGCTTCTGGATTACCTAATGCTTCTAAAATGGTCGCATAATGATATTGGTTATAGGGATTGTTCAAATCCGTTTTTTTAACCAACTCAAGTGCTTTATCGAATTTTTGCTCCGCTTGTAAAATGCGACTTAATAAAAGGCGGTAACCGTCATTTTCTTGTCCAATACCAACTAAATAGTTTTCAAGAAACTTTCGACTGTCGGTATAGTTTCCTTGCAAATATTGAGCATAAGCCTGATAATAAGCTGCTCGCATTTTTACCCTTTGATGTGTTTTTTCATTGGTGGAAGTTTTTAACACATATTCCTGCCATTCCCTATATTCTTTTAAGCCATTTTTCCAATCGCCTTTTTCAAAGAAAAACCTAGTTCTCCTAAGAAAGGAATAGTAGGCATGAAAAAAGGGTTCATGTTTGTTTACCTCCTTAATGCCCATTGCTTTTTGTTGACCTAAAACCTGAATAGCACCATCGTAATCGCCTTCATCAAGATGAGAAACGACCCTAGACTTCCATTTATGTCTAAATTCATAATCACTCAAATCTTCGATTGCTGCTAACTTGTTTAAAAATTGTCGGGCTTCTGTGTGTTTATTTAAAAAGTTGAGGTTAGCGGCAACGCCCATAATAGCCCATGGATATAGCGGGTTGATTTTTAGCACTTTTTCATAAGCCTTAATGGATGCTTTATACTTCCCTTGCCGCATTAAAACCTCTGCATAAGTATCCAAAGGCAACACTTTTCCTGGCATCAATTCAATTTGTTTGGCAGCGGTTGTTTCCGCTTTTTCAAATGCTCGATTGTCTGCATAGGCATATATTAATTCATTATAAGCCTTTAAGATTTTAGGATTGATAGCAATGGCTTTTTCTAAATGTTGTATCGCTTGAGGTAAGTTTTTATTTCCATGATGGACATTTATGTAGCCAAATAAATAATTCGCTTGGTCATCTTTTGGGTATAAATCGACTAATTGTTGAAAATAAGCTAATTCTGTTTTGCCTTCTCCATTTCCATAAAACTTGTTTCTGGCTAAAATCCAAAGTTGTTCCCCTTTAGAAACCTCACTCCTTAATTCCATAGCTTTTCCAACGTGAACCCTTCGTTTAGAGAAATCTTTACTGACCATCGCCAAACCTAGATGTGCAAGGGCAAAAGTGGAATCTTTAGCAATCGCCTGCTGATACGCCTTAAAAGCTAATTCCTCTTCTTGACTATTTTCTAATTGAACCCCCTTTTGGTAAAAACTAAGCGCCGATTTAGAGGTAGTCGTAATAGGTATTTGATATGGTTTGGCACAGGAAACTATTAGAAAGAAGCAGGATATTATTAATAAACGATGCATCTGAAATTTTTATAATGTGGGTGATGAATAAATTCCCAATAAATTCTTATTATTGTTAAATTAATATCATTCTTAAATGAAGACAAAACAAATATAGTATTTAATTCTTAAATGAAGAAGAAATATTTTTTTATCTTAAAAATTACCAAAACACTTAATTGAAATAATTAAAAAACCCTTTTACTATGCTCTATTCCTTAGCAGAATTAAATCAGAGAATAGCAAATTCTAGAAACAATTTTCTTAATGCTATATCAGGATTAACGAATAAACAAGTTAAATTTAAACCATCTAAAGAAGAATGGTCTATTTTAGAAATCACGGAACATTTGGTTTGGGCGGAAAAAATTGGCATTTGTGGTATGTTCAATGCGATTGAAGGACTAAAAAATAAACAACCTATTTGGGAAGGTGAATCTCCTAATAAAGGTCTATCCATAGAACAAATAGTAGAAAAAACTTGGCAACCTAAAGAAAAAGTACCCAAGGTGGCTGAACCAAAATGGAGCGGTTCGCTCCAATTTTGGGCACATAGCTTAAAAAACTGTAGTCATTTATTAGATGAATTAGCGATTCAAGCCAATGGCGTTGATCTACATTTAGCCATCTACCCACACCCAATATCTGGCCCAATGGATGTTATCCAGCGCTTAGAGTTTTTGAGTTTTCACTTAGATAGGCATCTGCATCAGGTCTATCGAGTTAAACAATAGTTGCGAACTACCATTATTATAACACGCATTATGCCGTAGGTGCTAACTCTTCCAAAGAATTTGTTTAGAATTCCAGATAAAGAGTTATTTTGTAGTATACTTATTTTGAAAAACGAATCATAAAACACACCCGACTATGAAAAAGGCCTTATTATTATTTTTGCTAAACTACACTTAACTACCTTTTTGCTTACAATCTTGATATTTCTAACGTTGAATTCCTGGTTTTAATCCACATAGCCCGATTGCTTGGCGACCTTTTGGGGCTTGGGCAGGTGGCGAACGGTCTATCGCCTATAGTACTCGATTTGTACGGACTTCTTTCGAATGAATTTGTTTATTCTATGTCCCTCATATTATATCTGTCAGTCAATTAATTGTGTTCGTAGAAAAAAAAGATACTGTTTAACGAATAAATGCTGCGACTGAACTGCTTTTTTGTACTTTCATTGCTCAATAAAACAAGAAGTTATGTTAGTGAAAATCAGTTTAAAATGGGGTTTATTATTAGGTATAGCAGTAGCTGTTGGTACACAAATATTAACTTGGCTTGGGCTCGGCTTGACCAATTGGTTTGTAGGTATATCTATTCTTTTATCCATCATTTTTGTAGCTATAGCGGCTAATAAAGTACAAAGGCTTCAAGGTGGAAAATTTACTTTTTTGAATGCTATTTCATTGGTGCTATTATTAGTATTGGTTGCCCGTTTAGTATTTCAGCTTTATATGTTTGTTTATACTCGTTATATTGACCCTTCTTGGGTAGAAATGGTGGCGGAAAGTTGGACGTCTATGCTACAGAATTCAGGAGCAACTGCTGCTCAAATTGAAGCGCAAATTCAAGGCTTTCGCCAAGCTTATGAGATAGTTCCCATGTTTACTTCTGCGCTTATCGCTTATGGTATTCCCCAGTTCTTTTGGGGATTTCTTACTGCTTTGTTTTTTGTATTTAATTTAAATAAGCGCTTTAAAAAGAATCAAGTATAAATTGTTACAGGTTTATCCTACATGAAATGGTGAAGCCTTTGTCTAAAAAATAATGCGAAAAAAATCGCACTTCTATTGGTTTTTTCCAAAATCCTTCCTACTTTTAAATGTGCGAAAAAAATCGCACCTCTTAAATTATGAAAAAACAAGCTTCAACTTACTCCTTATTATTGGGATTTCTTTTAATCCCTTATTTGCTTTTAGCTCAACAAATAACGGCTATGGATAAATTACCAGAAGTCGTTATTTCTGGGAAAGGAAAAACCAATTTATTATTGATCCCCTGTATGTCTTGTCGGTGGAATGCCTGGGAAGAGTTTATGGAAAGAAATGAGGAGAAGTATAAAATGTATGCGGTTACCATTCCTGGATATGGGGGAACACCAACTCCTACCTTACCCTTAAATACGGAGGGAACACCTTGGCGGGATAATGCATTAGCAGGACTCTCTGAGTTGATAGACCAATATAATTTAAAAGAGGTAGTTGTGATTGGTCATTCTTGGGGAACGATGCTGGCGGTTCAATTTGCTGCTAAACGAAAAGATGTTATTACGAAAGTAATCTCTGTTGATGGAACAATTGAAAGTACAACTTGGACACCGACTACTAAAAAAGAACAATTAGCTAAAGCAGACGAGGTTATTCAAAATTGGAGCACCAAACTCAGTAATGCAGAAGAATGGAGTAAATTTAATGGAGCGAGTGTTGGAAGTGTAAAAGGGAAGGTTGATAGTGTTAGTACTGAAAGAATGAATACTAGAATTAAACTGATTTCGAGTTTTATGGCAACGGATCGGGTTGCTATGCTACAATATTGGCGAGAAAATATGTTAGTCAACCTTACTCAGGATTTACATAAAATTTCCGCACCTATTTTGGATATTCAATCCTTTACTGGAAAAGACCAAAAAAAGAATAAACAGCAACATTTAGCCGATTTAAAAACCGCTGCAGTTCGAGACAATGTACAATCGGTATTTATGTATGATACCAAACATTTTATTATGTATCATCGCCCTATTGCCTTGGATTGTATGATAGAAAATTTCATTTTTGGCAAAAAGGTACATGATTTTGCACCTACCGAAAGTGCGCACTTTGAAGAAGAAACAATGAATTAAATTGGTGTTCTTAAACAATATAGAATGGCAGAAACAGATTATAAAAATTTAAGCAAAAGAGAACGACAAATCATGGACATTCTTCACCAATTAGGAGAAGGAAGTGTCAATGAGGTGATAGATAAATTAGTAAACCCCTCTGGTTACAATTCTATTAGAATGTTGATGAACATTCTAGAAAAGAAAGGACATTTGCAACATAAAACAGAGAAGAATAAATATATCTATTTTCCTACCTTAAAAAAAGAAGTGGCTAAAAAATCAGCCTTAAATCATTTAATGACTACTTATTTTGATAAGTCTGCACCTAGTATAGTTTCTACCCTTTTATCTGATAAAAAATTAACGGCTGGTGATTTGGAGGAAATTAGTAAAATGATTGAAAAAGCTAGGCAGAAAAAACATAAATAATGAATAATTGGATGGTCATCTGGTCTGAAATTTCCTTAATGGATTGGGGGATAAATATTTGCCTAAAATCCACGATTGTTTTATTGCTTGCCTTTGGTTTAGTACGATTATTAGCCAATTCAACTGCTAAGATTCGATATACTGTTTGGAAAGGGGCTTTTTTAGTATTACTGTTTCTCCCTTTTATCGGTTTATTACCATCCATCCATATAGCTCCTGCCAATCAAGATGAGCATTCTTTTCAAACCATCTCCGAACTACCAATCCCCTATGAATCTGTTTTACAAAATACGGAAACGGATACTAAAAATATAAGCCTCCAACCATCCATTAAAAAAGAAAGCACGCTTTTTGAAAGGTTAAATTTTCTAGAAGTGGTATTTTTCATTTGGGCAATTGGTTGCAGTTTCTTTATAATGTTGATTTTATTGGAATATTATTTCCTTCTTAAAATAACAAACGAAAGGCGGCGAGTAATTCCGGCAAATTGGTATAATATACTGCAAATTTCTGAAAAAGAAATGAGTACTGCTATTGTCCCAATAATTATACTTTCAAAACGATTAAACACTCCTGTAGCTTTTTATGGCTTGAAGCAAAATTATATTCTAATGCCAATGAATGCCTTAGATTGGAAAGCTGCACAAATTAAAACGGTTTTTTTACACGAATTGGGGCATTTTCGTCAAAAGGATTTATTAACTAACCTCTTAGCACAATTCGTTAAAGCAATATATTGGTGGCAACCTTTAATCTGGATAGCCCTTGCTAAAATTCGTTTGGAATGTGAGCGTACTTGTGACGAACTTGTTTTAGAAAGCGGAATATCTAATTTGGAGTATGCCCAAAATTTAACGGATCTAGCTAAATCTATTTTTTTAACTCCCGCTCAACAATCTAAGGTGGCGCTTCCCGTAGTAAATAATTCTCAACTTAAAGAACGAATTAGTACCATTTTAAAGGAAACAAACCCTTCTTTAGGGACCCCTTCTTGGAGAATATTAAGGCTACTAATTGGCTTAATTATACCTTTGTTTTGCTTAAATTTTAAATACACATCTCATTCAATTATTCAAAAAGAATCGACTGCCTTAATTAAACAATTATCGAGTCCTAATGATGTCCTTAAAATAAAGGCGGCTAAGGCATTAGGTGAATTACAGGTTATTGCAGCTTATCCACCATTGGTTGCCACTTTAAACAGCGAAAACCCAGCGGTTCGAGCTACGGCGGCTTGGGCTTTAGGGCAAATTCAGAAAGAAGAAGCTGTTGCCGATTTATTGCCATTGATTAATGACCAAGCGGATTGTGTCAAAGAATGGGCTTTGCTTTCGCTCGGAGAATATGGTTCCAGCAAGTCTTTTTATGCGATACTACAAACTCAAAAACATACGAATCCAGAAATCCGCAAGGCTACTTTATGGTCGCTTCATCAAATTGGTTGCTTGCCCTCCTTTCATCATATTAGTCAGCATATTCAAGATGAAAATAAAGAAGTGCGTTTGTTGGCAAAGAAACTATTAGCTGATTTTCCAAAGGAGAAATTACGGCAATGGTTAAGCAAAAGTCAAGGCGCAAGCCAACAGCAATGGATTTATGGGCATTTTGAAGGGGTGAAAAATCTAGGTATGATGGATTTATTTGTAGAGCGATTGGCTATTGATACATCAGAACAAGAACTGTTCTCTAAAATTATCCAAGCGCATAATTCTATCGAAGTATTAGCGGAGATTTTTCGGGCGATTGATTAATGCTACTTTGTCAGATTAGGTTAAAAACCTATAAAATATTGATTTTAAGATGCAACCTTAAAATATCGATACCATCGTAAATCATTGATTATCAGTATTATTTTTCTTATCCTGACAGCTACAGTTGAAAATTTCAATTTTCGCCCCTTGTCTTTTCAAGGAATTAAAACTTTGTAAATATGAACTATTTAATGACAATGCTAATAGCCTTATTATTACTTTCTTGTAATGAAGAAAATAATAATAAGGATTACTTAAACCTTAATAATAAACTGTCAGGAAGCTGGAGCGCCAAAGCATTTGATGGAGAACTTCACGAAAAATGGGCTTTGAATGGCAATGGTTGGATGGAACAGGAGGGTTATTACATCGAACAAAATGATACTAGTTATTCCGCTAGAAGTCGAATTGAAAAATTTAATAAGGAGGTTATTTTATCTAGCATCATAAAGAATTCAAATCCCAAAATATTTAAGGCAATAAATGTGGAGGAAGATAAAATCGTTTTTGAAAATGACGATTATAAAAACCCGTATAAGGTAACCTATGAATTTATCTCAAAGAATAGTTATAAAAGAACAATTGTGGGATACGAAAGAGATAGCTTAGTTAGCTATACTTTCAACTTTGAAAAGATTAAATAAAATAATTTTTTTAAACAAAAGTGCGAAAAAATTAGCATTAAAAAATTAAAAATGAAAAAGATAAATTGTATTAGTTTCCTGCTTTTATTGATAGGTATCCTTTCATGGAGTAATAACCTAGTAGTTGCTCAAACCATCACTTATCCAAAAGCAAAAAAGGAACTCAAAGTTGACAACTATCACGGCATTAAAATTACCGATGCTTATCAATGGATGGAAGCGGTGGATACTGAACCTGTTCAATCATGGATGAAAGCCCAAGACCAAACCATGCATGATTTTCTATCTAATGAAAATGCTAATAACTTAATCAAAAATAGTATAGAACGATTAGGAAATACAGGCGATAGTTATGGAGTCCCAGTAAAAGCTGGTGCTTATTATTTTTATGGTATTCAAAAGGAAGAATTGCCGCATACGGTCATTTATACCCAAAAAGGATTGGATGGAAAGCCATGGCTTTTGTTAGATATGAATAAAGAATTGGAAGAAGACGAAAGTTTTGGTGGCTTTTCGGTTTGTCCTAATGGGCATTTTATGGCAGTATTGATTAAGAAAGGGCAAGCAAGTTATGGTCAATTGAAAATATATAATATTGACGAAAAAGAGTGGTATGAAGAAAGGCTTGACGGTACAGCCTCAACTAGTATTGGATGGACTTATAATAATGGTTTTTATTATATCCAATACGGCAAATCAATTGCTTTAAACAAAAAGCAAGTTGCCCCGAATGCAACTATTAAATTTCATAAAATTAATACAGCTCCCGATAAAGACATAACAGTTATGGAAGCCACTCAAAAGGCAGGAGAAGCCTTGATGCTATTTTCTATTAGTAGCGCAGCTGATTTTCAACACCTAGTAGTACAAACTCAACAAGGTAGAGGTGATAAAAATAAATTACACCTGATTGCAGCCAACAACCATTCCAAAACTACCTTAGTTGGAAATATCGATGATAGATATAATTACATCGGTAGCAAAGGGAATCAATTCTATTTTTACACCAATAAAGATGCGCCAAATGGAAAAATAATTGCAATTAATAAAGATAATCCAAGTATTGCTAATAGGAAAACCATCATCCCAGAACAGAAAGATGCGTTGGCTGGTGGTAGTACGGCAGGAGGAAACGCAATGAATCTAATTGGAGATAAATTTACGCTCCTCTATCGGAAAGGCACACAGGCTAAAATTCGCATTTTTGATTTAAAGGGGAAATTAGAACATACCCTTCCGCTAGAAACTGGATGGATTGGTTCGGGGTTAGTTGGACGGTCAGATGGTAAAGAAGCTTGGTACTCTTTAAATACCTTTTTGACGCCTAATAGTGTCTATCGCTTAGATTTAAAAACGGGCGAATCTAAAGTTTTTTTTGATGGAGGTTTGCCCATTAAGCGGGAGGATTATGTAGCTAAAAGCACCCATTACACTAGTTTAGACGGAACTAAAGTGCCCATTTATATCTGCCACAAAAAAGAATTAAAGCTAGATGGTCAAAATCCAGCTTTTATCTATGGCTATGGATTTGGTGGTTGGGTCGCTACTCCTTGGTATCAACCTCATTTACTGACCTTCTTAGAAATGGGTGGTATTTATGTCATGCCTGGCATTCGAGGTGGTGGAGAATATGGAGGTGCTTGGAGAGATGCTGGGTTAAAATTAAATCGCCAAAATGCCATTGATGATTATATTCGTGCAGCGGAGTATCTAGTCCAGGAAAAATATACAACCCCAGGTCTGGTTGTTGCCAACGGTTGGAGTGCTAGTGGTTCTTTAGCTGCGGCTGTAACCATGCAACGCCCTGATTTGTTTGGTGCTGCGCTTATCGGCATTCCCTCCTTAGATATGATTCGGTATGAAAAATATACTGCTTTTAAAGGCTGGACGAATGGGTATGGTTCCGTTGATAATCGGACAGAATTTTTAAACCTCTATAAATGGTCTCCTTATCATACGATTAAATCCAATACTTGTTATCCACCCATGCTAGTTACCGTAGGAGAAAAAGACCCGACTACTCCGCCCCAGCATGGCTATAAATTTGTCGCTGCTTTACAAGCGCATCAACAATGTGAAAATCCTGCTTTACTAAAAATAGTTTGGGGTGGTGGTCATGGCTTTGGTACGACCAATGAACAAAAAATAGAAACGCAGTCACAAGAGCTTGCTTTTTTAGTTAAGGTATTGGATTTGGATATCGAGAGGTTGAGGTGAGAAAAGGAATTGTGTATTTTCAAAGCAACCAAATTGACGAATCCTTCACTATTAAAATAAGGGTTTTCTTATAAAAATAGAAATAACGCTTGGTAACTTGAATTCTTTGGGCATCGAGCCCAAAGAATTCAAAAAGGGTTTTTAAAGGGTGAATAAAAAGTAGATTTTTTTAAAATCTACTTTTTATTCACCCTTTAAATCCCTTTTTTACAAATATTGCCATTCGATATGGCAATATTTGTTATACTCAATAGGGTTCCGAGACCCATTTTTTTATAAGAAAACCCTCCTAGTAAAATTGAATTTGTCCAATATTATCCTACTAATAATTGGTTTAGATCTTGTTAAAAAATTAAGTATGAAAAATAGTAAAACAAGCAATTTATATTGGCTACCTATTGTGTTATTGCTAATAGTATTAGCTTGTTCAAAAAATGAGGAAGTCATCTCTGAAACCGAAATCACCACCAGACAATTACAAGCAATTATTGATGAAAAAGTGGGGACTGATACAGATAAATTAGTAGGTGTTTCTGTTTCCATCAGAGTGGGGACAGAGGAGCGATGGAAGTTAGTTGGTGGTATATCGCAGGTAGGACAACCCGTTACCGCCGACATGAAATTTGGCATTGGTAGTGTTACCAAAACCGTTGTAGCAGCGACCATCATGAAACTGGTAGATGAAGGAGTATTAACACTAGATGACACAGTTGGTGATTGGCTGCAATTAGATTTGCCAAATGTAGCAGAGCATATCACGATTATGCAACTTCTATCCCATTTTACAGGCTTGGAAGGGTATCTATTTCCAGAGCTTTGGGAGATTGTAGAAGCAGAAGGTTCCACTCCTATTGCACCTACAGAAGTAGCGAAATTTATTGGCGAACCTATTAACCCTCCTGGTATTACCCATGAATACTCTAATTCAAACTATCTAATATTAGGGCTTATGATTGAAGCAGCAACCAATAAAACCGTCGGGGAAGTAATGAGAGAAAAATTGTGGACGCCCTTTAACTTATCAACTATGTATTTCGGCGCTAATGAAACCATCCCAGAACCAATTATTACACCTTGGCGAGATAGTAATGGGGATGGCACTTTACAGAATATTAAAGCAGATTATGGCGCAGGATTTCATAGTATTTTTTACTGTGCTGCGGATGTATTTTCTACCGCCTCTGACCTCTCCATGTGGGCGCAACATTTATATGCTGGAACAGTACTTTCTGAAAGTTCCCGTACAAAAATGATGACTTCTTATTTTGATATTCCTCATGCAACTTTTATTGGATACGGCTTGGGCGTTCGCAAAAACGTCTATGCTGGACACACTATGTGGGGACATACGGGAGGAATGAGAGGCTATGGTTCTCATCTATTTTATGACCCACTTAATAAGGTAAGTATCGCCATATTAAATAATCAAAGCAGGTCTTCAGATGGCCCTACTTTACGGCATAAATTAATCGAAGAGCTTTTGGAGGTAGTTTTTGAATCACTATAGTCTATCAGCTAGGTTATGCAGAATTTAGGATAAAATTTCCTGAGTTCTCTTTGACGATAATCTATTTATATATTAGAATCCATCAAAACTTGCCAGTCCCCCTCCTCTTGTTTTTGCCAAATTATCATATATTTCCCTTGATAAGAACCAGCACATTGTCCAATTTCAAAAACTAGTTCTGGGGTAACTGTTTCCACAATAATTGGATCCAAATGAAGGGAATATTTTTCCCGATTCATATATTGATATTCTGCTGTGATACCTTTTCGACCTATGATGGCAGGTTTATGATTATAATAAATAGCATTTGACGTATAAACTTGGGCAACCAATTGCGCTGCATCATGCTGATTGCAGAGTGCTATCCATTTTTTTCTACTCAAATTAATTTCCTCTAAAACAGATGGGCTTGGGGTGCTTTTAGCTATAAATTCAAGTTCTCTTTTTTGAATAGTGTCGACAGTATTCCAAATAATCAACTGTTTATAGGCTTGCTTACCTATCCAATAATCACCTATTTCATAATTAATTCCTCTCTTCTTATTCGCGACCACATTTTTAATAACTTGAATAGAATCTATAACAAAAGAATGGCTTTTATAGAAAGAATCAATGGCATTATTTCCATTTATTATATCCCCATTTGGAAAGATTTTAATAGCATTTTTAAAATATAAATCAGCTAAAGAACTTGGAGAATTATTGACTGCTTTTTTCCATGCTTGATTAGGTTCAAGTGGAGAACTAACAGAAAGGCTATCAACAGATAGAGGTTTTTCTACTTTAGATTGACAGGTCCACAATAGGAGGGATAAAATTAAACTAATAAACAATGGAGCCTTAACATTTTTCATAAGTAGCAAATTAAAACTTGGAAGATGATGGCAAGTTAATAAAATTCCCATTTGAATTTCATTGAATGCTATACATAATTTACAGTTGCTTTTATTGGAGGAGTTGCTTATAAAAATCGAGTGCGTAGACTTCTTTCTTTCCTAGTGTTGCCAAATAGAAGAGAGTTGCTCAATAGATTTATTCCTTTCTTAATATAGGGTAAATGTTCATTGAAAAACATTTTAGGAACGGTGAATTAAATATAAGGATTAAATTAATACGGAATGACAGACAATCTCTGTAACTTTAATGATGGAATTATCGATAATTCATCAATTAGTAACTATGCTAACAAAATTTAAATTATTCTTTATATTTTTTTTGTTTTTAATGATTTTTGGATGTGATCAAACATCAACTAAACTAACAAAAGTTTGGCAAACCAAGGCTAAATTTGAATCACCAGAATCTGTTATCTATGACACAAAAAGAGCATGTATATACGTAAGTAATGGTATAGGGTATGTGAAAAACGGAAAGGGCTTTATTGCTAAACTGTCTAAATCAGGAGATGTTTTAGATTTAAAATGGGTAAAATCATTGAATCGACCTACAGGAATGGCTATTTTTCAAGATAGCTTGTATGTAGCGGACATCGACGAATTACGCGTTATAGATTTGATAAAAGGACAACAGGTTAAAACATTTAAAGTCGACGTAGAAAATCCAATGTTGAATGATGTCGCCATTACCAAAGATGGAAAAATCTATGTGACCGCTTCTGGAAATCATAGCGTATATCAACTAAAAGACGAAGCATTAATTCAAATTTTTCAAGATGATAAATTATTACAATATGCCAATGGAGTCGTCGCCAACGGAAAAGCAATAACGGTGGCAGGCTGGGATATTGCCCAAATGACCATGGGAACAAATACCATTATTCCTTTTCCTTTACAGCCTACTTTAACTGATTTTGATGGTTTAGGTATAGACCAAGATGGTCAGTTGTTTTGTACGCAAGTGGGGAATGGTGGAAAACTCTGGCAAATTGATGCTACAGGAAAGGCTAAATTGATTTATGAACAAGCTAACTATTTAGCAGATTTTGATCGAGTAGAAATAGATGGAGTAATCTATTTTTTTATGGCAAGCGGTAATCATCAAAAAAAGACCTATGAAGTAATTGCGTTGAAAAATTAGACAAAATATACCATTAAAATTTATCCAATGACACCTTTCTCTAACTCCCGTTCCATTACCCAAAAAGAAATAAACACCTACGAAGAAGACGGCGTCGTCTGTTTACGCCAACTATTCTCTCCAGAATGGGTAAAAGCATTACGAATTGCTGCCGAAGCATCGCTTGCCAAACCAGGTGAATTACATGCTGAATTAGCGACTTTGCGTAAAGAAAAAGGACGTTTTTTCCACGACACCTTTGTTTGGCGACGAAATGAGACTTGTCGAGATTTTGTTTTTAATTCGCCAGCAGGAAAGTTAGCCGCTAGTATTTTACAATCAAGAAAAACCAATATCTTCTTTGACCAATGGTTGATTAAAGAACCTGGTACCATAACGAAAACACCTTGGCATCACGACATGACTTATTGGCCGATCGATGGTTGGCAAATTGCCACACTTTGGTTAGCCTTAGATCCTGTTACTGCGGAAACGGGAGCGGTGGAATATGTCAAAGGGTCTCATAAGTGGGGACAAAAATTTAAGCCCGCTAGTTTTAGTGGTAATAGCCAATATACCGAAAACTTGCCAACTGTACCTGACATTGAAGCAATGCGGACCAAACTCGAGTTTATCCAATTTGATTTAGCGCCTGGCGATTGTACGTTGCATCATGGTTTGACCGTTCATGGTTCGCCTGGCAACCAATCCTTGGAACTCCGACGTAGAGCGCATATTTCTAGATGGGCAGGAGACGATGTAGTGTTTCACCCAAGAACAGGTTTACAAGAAATGCCGCCGTTTCCACCTGAATTGGTTGCAGGCGATCCGCTTGATTCGGAGTTATGGCCTCGAATTGTTGGCTAATTCATCTAGTCCATTTCTGAACAAACTTTGTCCAAATTCGGACGATTTTTTTGAACTATTTTTAAAATAAATTTCATAATTAACTGACAAACAAATGATTAAGTAATTGGTATATTCATTGAAGTTGTAAAGTGTTGGTAGGGAGTAAATGGATAATTAAAATGGTATCAGGTATCGGGTACCTGACACCTAATAGTCCAAGTACTTACCCTAAAATAATTCCCATTAATACCAATTATCAAATCACTCATCATGTTCAGAAATTACCTTAAAACGGCTTCCAGACATCTCTTGCATCATAAATACTATGTTTTGATAAATGTAGTTGGTTTGGGCTTAGGGATTACGCTGAGTATATTGGCTTACCTCAACTGGAAATTTGATGCAGATTTTGATAAGTTTCACAGCAAGGCAGATAAATTATTTCGGATAGAAACGGTAAAGTCTAGCAATCAAGATATTTATGGGGTAGCTCCTGCACCGTTAGCTGCAATTGCAAAAAATAATATCGCAGGCGTAAAAGATGCGATTATTGTTGATAATTGGGGGGCAGCGGTGAATTATGAAGACCGAACTTTTTATCAGAATATCCTTTTTACGGAAGCTAATTTTACCAAATGGTTTAATTTTCCTTTGTTGAAAGGAACAGTAAATTTAGATGACCCTGGCGCTATTGTAATGACTGAATCCATGGCAAAAAAATACTTTGGTGACGAAGACCCAATTGGTAAAGCCCTTACTGTTTTTCCAGAACTTACTCGTCAAAGAGATTTATTGGTTTCTGGTATTGTACAAGACCCGCCTAAAAATTCCAGTATCACTTTTGACTTTATTGCCAATATCAATAATCAAATGTACGCCAATGGCGATAAATTACTGAGTACCGACTGGAAAAAATGGCGAGATGCTATCTTTTTAGCGGTAGACAATCCATCAGATGCACCTTATATTTTAACCCAATTAGACCAGCATGTAGCCGCTCACCAAAGCGCTCGTCCAGATTTTGAAACCAAACAATTTTTCCTAGAACCTTTTGTGGGTATGATTGATAATGCGAGAGCGGTACGTAGGAATAGCTTAATGTCTGGCACACCAGATTCGGCGATATGGGGGAATATGGTCATGGCGATTCTTTTGTTGCTAACGGCTTGCCTGAATTTCTCTAATATGACCATTTCCATGTCAGGAAAACGCATTAAAGAGATTGGTGTTAGAAAAGTAATGGGGGGAACACAGCAACAATTGATTGGTCAATTATTATTAGAAAGCTTACTGATTTGTTTATTAGGTTTAGTGTTTGGTTTGGCATTGACCGACTTTGCCACCGAATGGTATAACCAAATGTGGAAGTATATAGATTTACAATTAGTTTTAGCAGACAATCCGCCTATCATCATTTTTCTGATAAGCACCGTAATCCTAACGACTATCATGGCGGGGGCTTATCCTGCTTTTTATATTAGTTCTTTTAACCCTAATCGAATTTTTCATGGCTCCGTCAAATTTGGTGGTACGAATTTAGTTTCTAAGGTACTCTTGGGTTTTCAAGTGGCGATTTCTTTGATTGCCGTTATTGCAGGATTGTCTTTTTACCAAAATGCGGACTTTCAACAAAATACCGATTTGGGCTTTAATCGAACCAGTACGCAGGCGATTTATACTGGGGATGAAACCACCTTTACGGTGATGCAAAATGAAATTAATAAAAGCCCGAATGTCATTCAATCGGCAGGCGTCCGCCATCATATTGGTGATTCTTGTCCTCGACATGAATTTACGTTAAATGGGGAGCCACAAGGAGAGGCAGAGTATATGGAAGTTGGTACTGACTATTTGAGTTTAATGGATATTGAAACGGTTAAAGGGCGTACTTTTAAGGAAGACATGGAGACAGATTATCAAAATGCCATCATGATTAACGAAAAATTTGCCCGTGACTTTTTCCCAAATATCGACCCAATTGGACAGGAAGTAACTTTTTTTGATACCCTAAATTGTAGAATTGTAGGCGTAGTAGGTGATTTTATGCAGGATAGTTTTTTTGACCCTTTACGCCCCTTAGTGCTAAAATATAGTAAAGCTGACCGATTTTTATACTTAGCCGTTCGCTCTGACCCTAAGGATTTAAAACCAGTAGAAATGGCTTTGGCGAGTGCGTGGAAAACTAATTTCCCTACCAAACCTTTTGTGCATAATTTCCAAAATGAGTTTTTAGCGAATGCGATGGAAGTGACCGCTAATATTAAATCTACCATGTCCGTTTTTGCCATTATTACGATGGTTTTGACCATTACAGGCTTATTTGCCTTAATGTCTTTGAGTATTTTAAAACGCATGAAAGAAATAGCGGTTCGGAGAGTTTTGGGTGCTACCGTCGGTAATATCTCCTATATTTTAAATCGCAATTATTTTTGGGTGATTATAGCAGGGATTGTGGTCGGAAGTGGTTTTGGTGCTTGGTTGTCTTTTATGTTGTTAGATAGTATTTATGATATTCATGCTGGTATTAGTTCTATTATGTTGACCGCTGCTGGGGTGATTTCCTTATTGGTCGTTTTTATAACTATTGGGATCAAGGTCTGGCAGGTGATGCGGATGAATCCTGCAGAGGTTTTGAAAGGCGACTGAGTTTAAAAATCTGGGAGATCTTTAAACCAAGAAACTGCAAAACAGGTGGGGAAACAAGCAATTTTAAAATAGCTAATAACGCTAGAGCCTACTTAGCTGGTAGAACAGGGTTAGAAACGACTTAATCTATCTCTTCAAATACTTTTTTGATGTCAATCTCTATATCTGTAGCAGGATCTTTTAAGATACCAGCATTAAAATAAAGTTCTTTATTATCAGGTAAAAGTATCTGGATGCCTTTTAAAGCAGGAATCACTATCCAAGCAGACTTAACCCCCATAGGGAAATATAAATCCCAAGCTTTTTGTTGTAATTCCTCAATAGATTGGGAAGGAGATTGAATTTCAATAGTTGTTAGTGGAGCGTCTTCTGCTTTTGCTTTGGTCGTCTTTCTACTTACTTTTTTCTTTGGATAAATACATATATCAGGTGTAGAACCAGGAGTAGTGGCTAATGCTAATTCACTCGGAAATTGATATATTTTATTATAAGCTAGTTTTAATAAAAAGCCTATTTGTGATTGTAGTAATCCATGTATGTAGTCTGGCATAGGTTTGTTTCTTTCGATTTCGTAAGGCGTTAAATCTGTGGCTACTGTCATAATTCAGATTTGAGTTTATACAAAAATAGCTTTTTTTCTTTATAAATCCAATGGAAACGAAATACTAAAGTGAATAAGAATAATCAAGAATACCATGAAAAATAACTTCAAAATAGCACTCCGTAGTTTCCGAAATAACAAATTTTACAGCCTCATCAATCTATCAGGTTTGATCGTAGGTATGTCAGCTTGTTTTTTGTTATTAATGTACTTGCAACATGAAACAGGCTACGACCAATTCCATGCCGAAGGCGACAAAATTTACCAAGTTAACCTATCTGTAAATTTTGGAGGCGATGCCTATAATACGTCCAATACACCGCCGCCAGTTGGGGAAACCATGCAAAATGAAATCCCTGAAGTCGAAAGTTATACTCGACATTTTATGCCAGGCGATATGGTAGTGAGAAATGAAGATAAACTATATACCGAAAGTCATATTTGGGCGGTAGATTCTAACTTTTTAGACTTTTTCACTTTTCCGCTTTTAGAAGGTAATATTAAAACAGCTTTATTAGATAAAAACGCGGTTGTCTTAACAGAAACTACCGCTAAAAGATATTTTGGAGAGGGTTCGGCAATGGGCAAAGAATTATTACTAAATGATGTGCCGTTTACCGTATCGGGCGTCTTGGCAGATTTGCCGCCGCAATCTTCTTTGCAATTTGATATACTGCAACCCATTCTTGCAGCAGGAAGGGTCAATTATTTTAGTTGGAGTTGGGTATGGTTACAATTAGACACCCATGTTAAATTAAAGCAACCCGTTGATGCAGCTGGCATGGCAGCCATACAAGCAAAATTTCCAGCTATGGTTCGCCAACATGCCGCCAAAGCCTTTAAGCGAATTGGTCAAGATTTAGAAGAATATTTCAAAAAAGGAAACCGTTGGGAATTGTCTTTAAAACCCATCAAAGAGGTTCATTTATATTCAGAAAACCAAAGCTCTAGAGTTGCTAATTTAGGCAGTTATACCGAAGTAAAAATATTTGGGATTGTTGCTTTATTAATTTTGCTATTGGCTTGTATTAATTTCATGAATTTGTCTACCGCTCGGTCTATGAAAAGAGCCAAAGAAGTAGGCGTTCGGAAAGTATTAGGCTCTCGTCGAGGAGATTTGATTCAGCAGTTTATGACAGAGGCTATTGGATACAGTTTAGCTGCAGGTTTGGTCGCTTTAGCCATTACCCAATTGACTTTACCTTGGTTTAATAATTTGATTGGCGTAGAGTTATCCATGGCTGACTTTTTTGGTGGTTGGACTTTAATTGCCGCTCTAGCCATTGTTTCGTTAACTGGTTTATTGGCAGGTAGTTATCCTGCTTTATACTTATCTGGATTCAAACCCATTACTGCTTTAAAAAATAAAGTTGCCGCTCGAAATGATGGGCATCATCAAATTAGAAATGGCTTAGTCGTCTTTCAATTTGCCATTTCTATTGCCTTAATAACTGCCACCTATATCATTTTACAGCAAATTCAATTTAGTAAAAATGATTTGGGCTTGAATGAAGAAAATGTTTTGATTATTCCAAATATGGAACGATTAGGTGGACAATCAGAAGCCTTCAAAGAAGAACTAGAAAAACTTCCCGAAGTACTTCATAGTACAAGATCTTCGGACCTACCAACTAGAGGCTTTTTTGGCGATTTTTACGTACCAGAAACAGATGGCAAAAGCAACCAATTAGCGCCAGACTTAAGTCTTATGTCTTATATGGTGGATGATGATTTTGTAGAAACGATGGATATAGCATTATTGGAAGGTAGAGATTTTGATAAACAATACGGTACAGATAATCGGTCTGTTATTCTCAACGAAGCCGCTGTTAAATTTGTAGGTTGGGAAAACCCTATTGGACAATACATTCGCTATCCAGGAAATCAAAACCAACGATTTCAAGTAGTCGGTGTAATGAAAGATTTTCATACCCATTCTTTTAGAAATCAAATTATCCCTTTTGCTTTATTCCACGAGTCGTCGGAGACTTATAATATCAACCAAGAATTTATCGCTCTTCGTTTACAAAAGGGCAGCGAATCCAAAGTCATTCAAGAAGCAAAAACTATTTTAGCTAACTTTAATGATGGCGTACCTTTTAATTTTACTTTTTTGAATGAAGATTATAATAGTTTATACCAATCAGAAACACGAATCGGTTCGATTCTAGGCGTTTTTACCACGCTTTCTATCTTCATCGCCTGTCTAGGTTTATTAGGCTTGATTGCTTATACCATCGAACAACGCAGAAAAGAAATTGGAATTCGAAAAGTATTGGGCGCATCCGTATCGGGGATTATCGGTTTGTTGGCAAAAGATTATTTAAAATTAGTACTGATTGCTTTTCTAATTGCGATTCCTTTCTCTTGGTATTTTATGACCGATTGGTTAAATGACTTTGCTTATCGGATTGACTTAGAGTGGTGGATGTTTGCCATAGCGGGTATTGCTGCGGTGGTGATTGCTTTTGCGACCATAGGCATACAAAGTGCTCGGGCAGCTTTGGTGAATCCTATTGAGAGTTTAAAGACGGAATGATTATGGTAACAGGTATCGGATACTAGGTTTCAGGTGTGATTCAAGTACATCTAGCCTGAAACCTAGTACCTGACACCCGATACCTAGTAATCACCTTATTTCAATTATATTTCATCAACTCTTTATTGTGACAATTAGCAAAAAAATAACCAATTAGACTCCATGTTAAACAAGAAATGGTTATGCCTAATAGAAAGACTTGATTTGAAATATTCATTTGCAGGATCAAATAGCATAAGGTATAAATTAGCATAGCTAGTACGCCTGCCTTTAATGCCATTTTTTTAGGATTATATACTTTCATAACAGTTCGGAGGTTTAATTTTTTCAATTATTTTATAATGCAAAATTAGCCTAGTAGCTATGTTATAAAAATGACTTGCATTCATATATTAGATGATTTGTATCATTTTATTTTGAAACAGGTCAAATAGATACATCCCAATAGAGCGTCAGGTAAAAAAATGATAAACATCCGTGTTCCTTCATCTATCCGTGGTATTAATTGCTACCACAGATAGATAAAGGGACACGGATATTGGATATTCTTCAATTCTATTATTAATTTTTGTAATATCAATTTTTAAGCTGACTATCTAAAAATATAGCAAGTCATTTTTTTACGGTACACTCGTAACTTGGAAATTCATTTCCAAGAAGAATTTCCCCTTGGAAATGAATTTCCAAGTTACGAGTAACAGTTTGAGCAGTCTTCATTTTGAAGCAAGCCGTATGTCTAGAATTGGCAAAACCTATCATTTAACCCTTACAAATAACAAAAAAACAAATACATCAATTAATTTAGTCTGGAATTTAATTAGTAGCGGAATAAAACCCCTTCCTTTTTCGCTCCTGTCACCGATTTAACCAGACAACATGAAATTATTAAAACCTTTACTTTTCCTTGCACTCATTTCTATTTGGAGTTGCCAAAAAGATACCAATCGCTCGATCTGCGACCAACAAATTGACAATCTACGAATCAATCAATTACAATACCTCGGCAGTCAGAATAGTTATCGAATGCAGACTTATGAACCGTTATACAATGCCATAGATAAAGGGTTAGGTTTATTCTCTAAATACAAGCAACCTGCTGGATGGGATTACTCACATGAAACGCTAGAAGATCAATTGAACAAGCATAATATTCGAGGCTTGGAATTTGATGTGTATTATGATCCCGATGGTGGCTTGTTTTATCATCGAGCAGGAAATCGTTTAGTCGGCGAACCAACAGCGTCAGGTGTATCTGAATTAAATGACCCAGGGTTTAAAATTTTGCATCGACCTGACTTTGATTATATGTCTCACCATTATACGTTCAAATCTGCTTTGACCGCAGTTAAAAATTGGTCGGATGCGAATAAAAATCACTTACCCTTAACTATTTTGGTCGAACCAAAAGATGATGCCTATGTAAGTGCTGCTACCCTATTAATTCCAGGTGACCTATTGACTCGCCCTAAATTAATCACACCTGCTGCTTTGGATTTTATTGATAAAGAAATTGAAGAAATTTTTGGTAAAAATGCCAAAAAAATCATTACACCAGATGAAGTAAGAGGCGATTTTGAAACTTTAGAAGAAGCTATCTTGACTGATGGTTGGCCAAAACTAAAAGACGCCCGAGGCAAAATTATGTTTGTGCTAGTCAATTCTGGATTTGAAAAATCGTATTACCTCAATGGACACCCTTCCTTGGAAGGTCGTCAAATGTTTACTTTTTCTAAACCGGGCAAAGCAGAATGTGCTTTTGTTCGTTTTAATAAACCCGAAAAAGACTTGAACGAAATTCAAGATTTAGTCGCCAAAGGTTATATGGTCAGAACCCTTGCAGAGGATGGTACTAAAGCGGCTAAAGAAGGAGATGAAACGCAAATGACGGCTGCTTTTGCAAGTGGTGCACAGCTTATTTCCACCCATTATTATCGACCCGATGAACGCTATAAAGACAATGAAGATTGGACCAATTATTCAGTGCAGTTTCCTAGTGGCGAATTGGCGATTGTTAATTTTATGAATGGGGATAGTAGTTTGGTGAATTGTGGGGTTGGGGAGTAGGTCAAAACTTGTCAACTATTTTTGGGCATATCCAAATCATAAATCTTAAATCATAGTTCATAAATCATAAATCTGTTACGTAAAAACTAGATGGATTTATGATGTAAGATGTATGATTTAAGATTTATGATTTTTTCAAACCCAATCTAACATCATTACCTAAATCCCCAAGCACTTACTTAGCGCCTCCCATTTTAATCTTAGAAATCGTTTTCCCAATAGATTTACTAGGTTTATCCATATCATTTATCGAGAATTTAATCGCTGCTTTTATCAAATTTTCCACTTGTTCATTGCGATAATCCTCCGAATGATGAATCGGAATATGCCGCATTAGTTTTCCTGTTCCCTTTAATAATTGATGCGGGTCGTCCAATAAAACGCCTTTATTAAATCCTAAATTGAGGTGTTTAGAATAGATGGGAATCATACAAAAACAATCTCCTAATTTTTCCGAAAGGCTAAATGCAGTTGTGAGTGCATGAGTATGATATAATAGTTCGTTGCTGTCGGGATGTATTGATAAAATGTACTTCCTCAAATCTTTAAAAAGGGTAATCAAAGCTTGATCTTTAAATTCCAAATGGAATAAAAAATCTGGATGAATGGTTCTAGATGATGACATAGCTATAAATTTATTCTAATCAGAAAGGGAAGATACAATTTTTTTATTGACCATAGAGTTGTAAATTGCAAGATAAGTAGGTAAACAAATATAAAACATCATCTAAAATATTTGTTGCGGGTTGCGAGTTGCGGGTTAAATTCAATCAAATACCTAATAATTTTAGTTGAATAATCTAAAATAATTCAATTCAATTTTAGATTCAAAATGCTATCTTTTCAACTCGTATCCCGCAACTCGCAACTATTTAATAAGTGTTGACTAATTTTGTCTCACAACTTACTTATACTGTTTCATTAACCCTATTTTACTATATCTACCTTAAATTAGTTTGTTGATGCGCCAACTGTTCTCCTTTCTTTTACTTTTTAGCACTTTAGCACTTACTGCTCAAGGTGAAGAAGGAAAAACTGCGTCCCAATTACACAATTCGGGTCTGGCACTCCTACAAAAAGATGCCATTACTACCGCTTTTGACAACTTACAAGCATTAGGGAAATTTCAAGAAAGTCAACAATTATTAACTGCCAATTCAACTCCTAATCAGGAATTATTTAATAAAAACAAAGTAAAAATAGATTCCTTACGCAGTTATTTTTTGGCTTTTGCCAATAGAGATAGTGTATTAGCAAGGAGTCGTTTTTTCCCAGACTCCATTTTTCAAGCCAATACAAATCATTCCGCCCCATTCAAAGCTTTAATTGCTGATTATCTGACGCTTAAGCAAAGTAGTAGTAGGGCTGCTTTTTTTAAAATTAAAGCTTTGAATTATGTGCCACCTTCCGAAGTGAAAACAAGTAGCGCTTTAATTAGCTTTGATCATTATTGGCCTTTAGAGGTTTTAGCGTTGGAAAAATGGGTGCAAAATCAAGAAAAGAAAGCTCGTACCTTCCCTAAGAAGGCTAAAACCGCTTTATTAGAACTAGCCTTGGAAAATAAATTAAGGGCTTTAAGAAATGAAGAGAATACCAAATATGCAGAACGTAATAAAAAGTCATTATTAAAGAAACTAGAAAAAGCAACTAAAACCATTGAAACAGCAGAAGCCAATTACACCCAATTAAAATATATAGGCTTCGGTGTGTTAGGCTTGGTTTTATTATTGGGCTATTATTTTAGAAAAAAGAATGATCAATTACTCATCAGTAAAAATCAATCACTATTAGAAGAAAAGAAACGGTCGGAGGATTTATTGACCAATATGTTACCCGCAGAAGTGGTTCGGCAACTAAAAACCAAAGGCGCTGCTAAAGCCCGAAAATACGATTCGGTGAGTGTATTATTTACGGATTTCAAAGGCTTTAGTCAAATTGCAGAAACCCTTAGCCCCGAAGAATTGGTGAATGAATTAAATCATTGTTTTACCGTTTTTGATAGAATTACAGAAAAGTATCGCTTGCAAAAAATTAAAACCATTGGTGATGCATATATGTGTGTAGGTGGCCTGTATACGCGTGGAGGCAATCATGTGCAACGAATGGTTTTTGCCGCTTTAGAGATTCAACAATTTCTAGCAGATCGCCAAAAAAAACGAAGGGAAAAAGATTTGTACTCCTTTGAGGCAAGAATCGGTATTCATACAGGCCCCATTGTAGCGGGGGTAATTGGTCGAAAGAAAATAGCTTTTGATGTTTGGGGCAATACGGTGAATGTGGCCCAGCAAATGGAACATCATAGTGAAGTGGGGGAGGTAAATATTTCGGGGGAGACTTATGCCTTGGTCAAGGAAAGATTTACTTGCCTTCCAAGAGGAAAAGTAACGGCTAAAAATAAACAGGATTATGAGATGTATTATGTGAAAGATATTGTGAAGAAAAGTTGATTAGGAAAATTTAGGCTCGAATTTCCCCTGCCACTTTTCTATCTTCTATACCTAAAAAGTATTCAATTTCCTGTTCAATAAATAGTGCTTTATCTGGATTTTTCATCCCTTCAATCAAAGGAATCTCTCGTTTCCATTTCTTTTCAATCGCTACCACAGAATAGCCAAAGGTAGGGACACCATTTACAGAACCTGTCGTTTTCTTTTTGACAAAAACTTGGTCTATCTCCTTAACAGGTACTTTGCGACTAGGGAACCAAGGGTTTTTAATGGGCCGATGATCGATGGTTAAATAATATTCATCTACGGTAATAAAAGTGGAGTTAATTAATTTACTCAGTTGTCTCAATAGTAACCATACACCTACGCCAATATGTATACTCATGCCTAAGAGGGCGGCAATATCTCCACTCATAACTGCAGAAAAAGCAAAAGGGAGAATCATGGCATTCCAAACCAAGGTAAAAAACAACATGAAATAATTAGAAGATTGCGTATTCCTCCATTTATAATCAATGTTTAATTCACTTCTTAGGCGAAACATTTCGATACCTTCGGGTTGAAATATCTCCCGTCTTCTTCGAGCGTTTCGCTTATCTTTTATTTTTTCTTCAAAAGGAAAAACATGGTGGCAATTGTGACATTTAGCAATTGCTCGGTCAATATTGATGTCGTCTGAAAAGATTTCTGCCTCACAGTTCGGGCATTCCAATTGGGAGCCTAAAGTAGGCAGTTCTCTAAATAAATCTGGAAAGTCTTTATCTTGGTATTCGGTGATTCTCTCGTAGTCTTGTGGCATAGTATGGTGATTTTGCAGTTGTCCGTTATCTGTTGTCCGTTTGTTAAACCGACAACAGATAACGGACAACCGATAACTGAATTACGCAAATTTTGCCGCCATTCCTTGCTGCATTTTCAAGGCAGCAGCTCTGGATTTGTCCGCAAAATCTTCGCCATCACCTGCGAATATAATACCTCTGGAAGAATTTATTAGTAATCCACCCATATTATTTGCGCCATAATTCATCACGCCTTGCAAATCTCCTCCTTGTGCGCCTACGCCTGGCACCAATAAAAAATTATCTGGCGCAATCGCTCGAATTTCGGTAAATTTTTCTGGATGAGTTGCACCGACTACAAACATTAGATTTTCTGGATTCCCCCAAGTCATTGCTTTGCGCATTACCTTTTCATAAAGCGGCATCCCGTCTTCTTGTGGGGTAAATTGAAAGTCATTACTCCCTTTATTAGAAGTCAATGCTAACAAAATGACCCATTTATCCTCAAATTCTAAAAACGGCTTGACAGAATCTTCCCCCATATAAGGCGCTACCGTGACAGAATCAAAATCCATGGTTTCAAAGAAAGCCCTAGCATATAAACTAGAAGTATTTCCAATATCACCACGCTTAGCATCTGCAATGGTAAAATGCTCTTTAGGAATATAGTCTAATGTCTTGGCCAACGATTCCCAACCTTTAGCACCTAAGGCTTCATAAAAAGCGATATTGGGTTTGTAAGCAACACACAAATCTTTAGTCGCATCAATGATTTGCTTATTGAACTCAAAGATGGGATCTTTTTTATCCAATAGATGCTTGGGAATCCGTTTAATATCTGCGTCTAAACCGACGCATAGGAAAGATTTTTTTAGCTGAATTTGTTGGTAGAGTTCTGCTCTAGTCATATTAATTTAAAATGGTTGTTAATTCGTCAATGAAGGATTGGAAGCTATTTTCTCCTTTATGATTTTGATAGACTTTTTGGAAATTTAGTTGTTGGAAGATTTCTGGAGTGTCCGATTCTTTATATTTTCTTTTTGTTTTTCTAGTGATTTGTTTGAGTAATTCTTTCGGTTCCGATTGAAATTTAGGAGAGGTTTTTAGTTGATACTTCGTTTTGTAAACGCCGTTAAAGGTATTAATATCTGCTAAAATCAAAGCTTCTAACTCAAAAATAACTATAAATAATTTTTGGTCAGTAGTTAATTTCTTTTTTATGGTTTGCGCCCAGTTTTCAACTCGTTTAATTTCTTTTTTATCTGAAATTAAAGCATCTAAATCTCTAACTAATATCAATAAATCAATGCTGTTTTTAGAAATTTCTGTCTTTAAAATAGCGGCCACTTTTCTTATTTCTTCTAACCCTTTTCCAGAAATAGATTTTAATAAAGGAATGAAAGTTGCTTGTTTACCAAATCGCTTTTTTAATAAATAGGCAACTGCCTTGGAATCATTATTATAGTTTTCACTTATTATGCCTATTCTTTTCATATTTCTTCAACTTCATCAAAAAAACTAGTCCACGTCCATAAATCGCTTAAAAACAAACCGTCTTCTTTGTTTTTAGCATGCTTAATTTCTGTTTCGTTTAAGTGACGCATCTTTGTTCCTAATTCTCTATCGTAACGAGTTAGAATAATTCTATCTAATTCCTCATCTTCCAAAATATCTAAGGTTCGAGGGGAATGAGTCGTTATGATAATTTGTTTTTCTTCTGCTTGTTCTTTTAGGAAATTTAGGATTTTATCATATTGACTTGGGTAAGTACCTATTTCTGGTTCTTCAATAAGAATAAGCCCTTTATTCAATGTAATTTCTACTATTAAATAGAATATTCTTTTCGTTCCATCAGATAATTGATTCCAATTAAGCCAAATCCCATTAACAAAAAATTCAAAACCTAAATAATTAATATGAAATTGTTTTTCATTTTCATTAATTGATAAGTTTTTATCTAATCGTATTTTTTCGATTGGAGAAAACTTTTTCAAATTTATACTTATTTCTTCGTCTATTTTCAAATAACCTAAGAGCTGTGTCTTATCTCTAATAATATCCTCTGTTAAACCCTCTGAAAAATACAGATTTTCTGAAATAAAATGAGATATAAATGTTGTATGCGAAATTGTTAATCCTTGAGGTCTTAAATCTTCTTTATTTATTATAAACGATAGTCGGTTATTTAACCCTTCTGTCTCTTTCAAAGATTCTACAGGCGAGTTAAACCAAATAAACCTAGAGGCATTAAAATCTGTATTTACAAATATTTGACCTCCATTAAATTGGCCAGTAATTTCTCTTGAACCATTATACCGAAATTCTTTTTTTACAGATTCTTTTTTTTGATTTTTAGCATAGAAACTTTCTTCAACTACTTTTACTATTTTTTGAGTATGTGGATTAAGTAAATCTTGCTTTAATTCTGCACTCCAAGTATGATTTTTATTATATACATTAAATGCTAATTCAAAAGCAAATTTACTATGAATAGTTGGGTAGTCGAAACTAAAAATTAAGTTTAAAAATTGACAAAAATTAGTCTTCCCACTCCCATTAGGTCCAATAATAATATTCAGCCCAGGATGCAGTTCCACTTCCGTATCAATGATAGATTTGTAGCCTTTTAGATGAACATGGCTAATGTAGGCAGGATTGGTATGTTTTTTAGCAGACACTCTATTGTATAAAAATTATGCTCAATTATCAGTTCTAATTCCTAGGAGGGAATTGAAAATTGAAAATTGAAAATTGAAAATTGAAAATTATACCGCCATCCCATTCAAAGCCTCCACGCCCTTAATCTCTGGCACTTTCCCCTGCAAAGTCTGCTCAACCCCTGCTCGCATCGTCATCGCTGACATCGAACAACTGGAACAATTGCCTAACCAATTGATTTGCAAGATCATTTCGTCTGTAATATCCACAATCTCAATATTGCCACCGTCCACCGCTAAGTGCGGGCGAATATCATCTAGGGCAATATCTACTCTTTTGATTAAGGCTTCTTTTTCTACCGCTGACATTGGGTTTAATTTTGAATGTTGAATGAATGAATTTTGAATATCACCAAAATTACCTTTGCTGTTATTTATTGCTATTCAGGCAAGATGCCTAAGCTGCTGTTTACCCTTTCACTTGTATAATCTTCGTTGGTCCTAAGGTCTCATTTCTAATCCCTACTTGTCGAAGCGTATTTTCTGCTACTTTTATAAAGGGCGCACTTAATAAAGGATCGTCCTGTAATAAGGCTGGTTTGCCAGCATCTCCTGATTCTCGAATTCCTTGTACCAATGGCACTTGTCCTAAAAGTACCGTCTTACTTGCTTTAGCTAATTTTTTACCGCCGCCTTCTCCAAAGATATGATATTTATTATTAGGAAGTTCCTTTGGGGTGAACCAAGACATATTTTCTACCACGCCTAAAATCGGTACATTAACCGATGGCAATTGGAACATACTTACTGCTTTAATGGCATCTGCCGTTGCTACTTCTTGTGGGGTAGTCACAATCACCGAACCCGTAACGGGTACGGTTTGCACTAAAGTTAATTGAATATCGCCTGTACCTGGAGGTAAATCAACGATTAAAAAATCTAAGGGAGGCCATAAGGTATCATTAAAAAACTGTTTGATAATCCCCCCTAATCTTGGTCCCCTTAAGACCACCGCTTGTTCTGGTTCGATGATGAAACCGATAGACATTACAGGCATTCCATAGGCCTCCAAAGGGGTGATTTTTGGTTTGCCGTAGACATCTTTTACTTTCGGTCGTTGTCCTTGCAAGCCCAACATCGTTGGAATAGAAGGGCCATATAAATCTGCATCAATCAATCCAACTTTAGCGCCTAATTGCTTTAGACCTAAAGCTAAATTAACAGCTACCGTAGATTTTCCCACACCACCTTTTCCAGAAGCAACCGCAATGATATTTTTGACCTGTGTAATCGGACTCGTACTTTCCTGAGATTGTGCGGTATTGGCTTTCATGTGTACATCTACGTTCACACTCGGATAGACATCTTGGATCACTCGCTGGCAAGCAAAATTTAAATCAGACTTATGGGGACTATTTAGAGAGGGCAAAACCAAAGTGAAACTGACATTATCGTCCGTTATTTTTAGGTCTTGAATCATTCGTGCCTGAATAATGTCTTGTCCTGTATTAGGATCCATGACTTTCCGTAAGGCTTCTACTATTTTATTATTATCAATCAATGTTCGTTGCGCTATATTTAATAATGAAAAACGTTGTGCAAAGATAGTAACAATTGAATCGACTAAGGAGTTTAGGCGAGATTAGTTTATTTTTTGTCAAGAAAGTTGGGAAATGCTTAATTTTGAATCTACAAAATAGAAGGTGTACCCAATTCATCATTTATCATTCATCATTCATCATTTCAAAATCATGCTAGTAGCCATCGATATAGGAAATTCCAACGTCTCTTTAGCCATCAATCAAGCCAATGATTGGATACATTTTTGGCGATATCCAACCATTCGAGATGAATCTCCTTTTTTCTATACGATGAAAATAAAGAATGATTTATTAGAACATGATATCGATATTGCTGATGTAGAAAAGGTGGTGTTAAGCAGCGTAGTGCCTTCGCTAACACCCGTTTTTAAAGAAATTTTACCAGAACTGTTTCCCGCCCCAATGGTCGTAGTTGGGCCAACCATTTACCCTTTTATTTCGCTGCAAATAGATAACCCGAATGAAATTGGGTCAGATTTAGTCGCTAATGCGGTGGCTGCCAATGCGATTTATAAGAAAGATTGTATTGTCGTCGATTTTGGAACGGCATTAACCTTTACGACCGTTTCTAAAAAAGGAGAAGTACTAGGCGTAGCGATTGCGCCTGGTCTTAAAACGGCGATTGCTGCGCTGTTTTCTAAGACAGCACAATTGCCTGAGGTACCATTGAATTTACCAGCAACGCCTGTTGGGAAAAATACCATTCACGCCATTCAAAGTGGTATTTTAGTGGGGTATGTTGGTTTAGTTAAACATATGTTAGCGGAGATTAGAAAGGAAGTTGGTGCGCAGTATATTGCAGTTGCTACGGGTGGACTTTCTTCCATTTTACATCCATTGAAAGACCAGTTTGAAGATATTGATGTGGAGTTGACAATGAATGGGTTGAAGATTATTGCGGAGGCGAATTAATGGATAATTACAGCTCGCCTAAGTAGTCTTTCAAGTTGATAGTGACGGGTAGATTTTGGAATAAAATTTGTCGAGAACGAGGCATGAAGAAGTATAAACTTCTGAACCGCAAAGCGGACGGGATGGCTTGCATAGCCGTCGCTACGGAAATAAATTTTAACGAAGTTATCGGCAATATTTTATCAAAAGATACCGACAGTATTAATTTGAAAGACTACTAAGTGTTAAAATCAAGGTTGGTATCAAGTCGTTTGTTTTTTTACGTTTAAATGTTGTTGACTGTTTTGTTGAACGGATTCAATGTAAGCACACCAAATTTCACAACATGGAAAACAAACAACTTTCTTTGGCTAAAACAAGTAGCTTCTATTTGCTTTTCGGGCTTTTAATGTGCTTGGTAGCATTCTTATTTGGCGAACTGATTACTAGAGGTTTTCAATTGGCTGGAAAAAAGCATATCCTTAGACCTCCCTACGATAATGCACAAAAGGATCAATTATTAGGTTGGAAAACAACACCCAATTATATCTTTTCTGGAACGATGCAAGATAGTCAAAATCAATCCTACCCAGTTGAGTTGAGCTATGACCAAAACGGATTTAAAGCATTTGGAAAGCTACCAACCACAAAGCCCAAACTCTTTTTTATTGGGGATTCTTATACGTCAAGCATTGAAGTGTCTAATGAAAAATCTTATTTCCATCTAATCGGAGATAGTTTGGACGTGGAAATATTTGCCTATGGTCAATCAGGCTATGGTACGCTGCAAGAATATTTAATCCTTGACCAATATCTAGATACGATTCAACCAGATTTTATTATTTGGCAAGTCAGCGTAAATGATTTTGTAGACAATGATTATGAATTAGAATTATTAAGTGGATATAAAGTAGGTCTGCGGCGACCTTATTTGACATTAGCGGATCAAATCATTTATCAGCAGCCAATTAAAAATAGCCAACGCTTTTTTCCTTATTCTCAATTCTTGAGTTTTGTTTGTAAAAAATGGGAAACGTATCAAGCAAAAGATCAGCAGATAGCAGAAGCTTATTTACCCCTTCACAAAACCACACCTTATCCTCCTTTTTCAAAAGCAGTATCTATAACCGAACAAATCGTTCATAAAATCAAAAAAAGACTACCTGCTACTACGCAATTGATTGCCTTTTCTGCTGACAGAATGCCACCGTCTACCACCGAATTCAAACGGATTTTTGAGGCTGCTGGTTTCCCCTTTTTAATGAAACCAGTCAATGTACTAAGGCAAGCACGGGCAGACGGACAAGTCGTACATGCCAGAGATAAGTACCATTGGAATAATGCAGGGCATGAAATTATAGCGAAGGAATTGATAGAGTATTTACAGCCTTTAGTGATGGATTAATTATTTGGATTCTTTGAGAATTTTTGCTAAATCGAACAGGATGGTTGACTTTCAGTCAACCTAAAATATTAATGTTCAAAAACTAACAGGGGTTGTATCAAAACATTCGGCAAATATTTTTTAGCCGAATAAAATTTCAAAACCCTCCCCCTAATCCCCTCCAAAGGGGGAAAAGTTCTGTGCAATTTGAAAAATCAGAACTTTTAATGGTGGATTTTTTCAAAACGGGTCTTTTGATACAGTCTCATCCAATAAAATACAATGTTCCAAAGAACCATTATTTATTTAAGGGAAGTAACATCTCATACTGATTAATAGAATTCTGCATACCCATTTTTTCTAAAAATTGTAATGTAGCGGTGGCGGTATCCTCAACGTTATTGGTTCTTAATTTAGGTCTAGTTGTAGCCATATATTCCAATAAAATCCGACCATAACCTTTTTGTCTAAAGGCAGGCGCAATTCCAAAAATGGGTAAAGCACCTGATGGGTCAACAGCACCAAATCCAGCAAATTGCTGGTTATCGTATATTTCTATCACGTCATAAGTCGACTGAATGGCTTTGACCCAGTTTAAAGAGTTATTCCAACAAGGGACAAAATCAAAACAAGTTTGGTAAAGTTGCCAATTGGGTTGATTGGTTGTTCGGATAACTAAATTGGATGGGGTAGGGGTATTTGTTTGAATAATCTCTCCACCATAACAATTAACACCTCTTAATTTTTTAAAACCAATTCTTTCGTAAACTTTAATCGCACGGATATTTTCTTGGATCACTTCTAAACTACATTGTTCGATTCCTTTGGCTTTAAATTGAGGAATTGCTAGGTCGTACATTTTATCCACTAGGCGGTTGCCTCGATAGGTGGGAATAACGCCAGTCCCATCATTATGTGCGGTTAATTTGCCGTAATGTTCATCTATACCAATGAACATTACGGCAACTATTTTATCTTTATCAAATACTCCGAAAGATAATTCAGGATCGATTCTTGCGCCTTTCCAGCGTACTGTCAGATAGTCTACTGTAGCATGGATGGGGACAAAATAATTGGCGAAAGCTTCGTTAAAACAATCAACTATCGCTTTGAAATTAGTAGTGCTTAGGTTTTTTATTTGCATGATTTCGTTTTAGCTGCTGTACGTCAAAAATAGAAAAAGAAGAGAGGTTAGCAAAATGTTTTTTTACTTTATTGGATGGTTGACCTTTAGTCAACCTAAAAATAATTATATTGAAAAGATAACTGGTTGAGGGAAGGTCAATCATCCTCAAAAATTGTCAAACAATCAAAAATCACCTCAAAAAAATTAAAATATGAAAACCAAATTAACCCTGATTTTAGTTCCCTTATTTTTGTTGAAGCTGACTTTAGCTGCCCAAGTCTGGTACGATGATCAGGCAACTTGGTATCGTTTTGTGGATGATGGTTTTACAGGCAGCAAAAGTATTATAGAAGTGAAGATCGAGAAAGATACTATTTTTAATGGGCAACAGGTCAAAAAATTAGCTGCCTTTACAAAATTCGAGCGAGCACTAACTGGGGAAACTGAAGCGTTTATCAATTATTATTATGAGTATGAAAGCAATGATTCTGTTTTTCATTGGAATGGTGAGGAATTTGAGTTGATCTATAATTTTAACTTAATTGTTGGAGATACGGTCTCTTATAATTGGTCTTTTCATGATTCCGTTCATTTAGTACTGGATTCTATTGGCATTCAAAATTTTTCTAATCAACCTAGACGGATTCAATATTTTAGAAGCTTGGTTGCTCTAAATCCTAATTTAGCATGGTGTGGCTTGCCAGAAGAATATGTAATTATTGAGGGGATCGGAAGTTTGCTAAATCGAAATCCCCGTTATGACTTTTTATGTGCGACGGATCTTCCTTGGGTCAGTCTTCGTTGCTTCTCCGATAGTTTTAGCAACTATAATCCCGATAAATTGATTTGTGATATTATTGATAGAATTGTGCCGACTTTTGAAGTAGCTACGGGGATTGATTTACAGGTTTATCCTAACCCTACCACAGATTGGTTACAAATAAAAACCATTGCTGCACCACCCATTACTGCTGCGATTATTTATGATTTATTAGGGTATAAAAGGGTTGTGAATGTTTATCAAAATCGACTAGATGTTAGCTTTTTGCCTAATGGTGTTTATTTTTTGGAAGTAGCTTTGGAAGGACAGGTTTTTACGAAGAAGATTATTAAAAAGGGAAATTAGAAGAGGCGGTCAATTGATCGACCGTAACTTGGAAATTCATTTCCAAGAAAGCATTTTTAACTATTTTTCTTGGAAATGAATTTCCAAGCTACGATTGTAAACAAAACAAGGCGGCTATGGGAAATAGCCGCCTTGTAAGCAATATAAATCGTGTATTAATTAATCTAAGCTGCGGAGAATTGTTGTATTGCTATATTGTTGGATACCCTTTAATTAGAGATTTTTAGCCCCATCAGCAATATAACCATAAAACAATATAACCATTTTAATTTCTCTGCAACTTGAGTTAATTATTGTTTATTAAACTTCCGCACAATCGGTTCAGCCTCCTCTGATTCTATACTCAACAAATACATCCCATCAGGCAAATGATTCACATCTATAGATAATTGCTGGTTGTCATCCTGTGACAACAGTTCTTGATGCATGACCTGCCCTAAATGATTGTAAATTTTCAGCCTACCGTCTACCTGCTGGTAATCCGATAATTGAACCTGTAAATTGGTTGCTACAGGATTAGGGAATACCGTTAAAGCAGGCATTTCTGTTGGCAACAAGTTTTTAAGTGGTGCAGTAGATTCGTGAGGGATTACTGCTATTTCTACGTCATTTGTTGACCGAGTAGTAGCGGTGATTGCGCTTAAACCATTTGTTGGAGGTGTCAAATTAATCGTATAATCTTCTACTTCTCCATAAGTGAAATCACTACAAGGGTTAGCTGGATTACCATACTTCATCGACACTCGCATTTTGGTTAGTCCAATAGCACATTGCTGCGGTATTCTAAATTTAATTTTTAGAATATTATAATCTCTGTAAGTGAATACTTCCTCATTCGCATCATTAAAATCACCATCTCGATTATAATCAATCCAAACTCGCCAATTGACGTAGTATTTATTTCGAGCATAGCCTGGAGAAAGAATGATGGTCTGTTCCGATCCTGCTTGTACATTGGTACTTAGATTAGTGAAATCGCCGTAACCTCCATTTGCACCAGTTGCATTATTGATTCCTCCCAAAACAACGTGGCGAATCCAGAAATAACTCGTGTTTTTACCAGTTATATCACAGTAATCGGCTAAAGTCTCGCAAGGATTTACCGTTACGTTAAACGTACACACCTCTTCATTACCACAGTTATCTTTAATATGGTAAGCAACTTCGGTTGTACCAACTGGAAATACACTACCACTTACGGGCCCTGCACATTGCTGAACAGTCAAACAAGGTATTTCTAAAATGTATTCTAACTTATAATGTCCTGCTATATCGTCCCATTGTCCATTAGGTAATAAACGAGTATAATCCTGATTATTGCCATAATTATTTGGTTGACCGGGATACCAGTTCGTATACGTCAATGGATCATTATTCAACCATTGATAAACGCCTTCTTGTTGTAAATCGTGTAAGCCAATGTAAGCACTTTGATTGTTCAAAAAGCTACTAAGCATTTGATTTTCTTCAGCGCTATTGATAACCGCTAAATATCCACCTTGACTTTCTGTCATCGCTTTGGCAGCTGCCCAATTAGCTTTTTCTTTAGAGCAATAGTATTGATGCCCATTTAAAGCCCCCATGTAAACAAAATCCGTTAAATCCAATCCTGGTTCTGGACAACTATTACAGCAGCTACTTGCGGTTGGTGTTTCCCACGAATAAGTTGCGCCATTTTGTCCCGCTTCACAATCTAAAACGACATCATCTGGACAAGCAACGGACAAACCACCTTCTGTGACGGTAACCGTAAAGCTACAAACTTGATTCGCACAACCTTCCCCCACTTCGTAAGTAATCGTAGTCGTTCCTACTGGAAAAGTACTGCCACTAGCTGGCCCACTAGTTCGTCGCAATGTTCCTTGACAAGCACCAATAACTGTTGGGACATTCCAAGTATGCGTATTACCATCACCACAGTTTAAGACAACATCTGTTGGACAATTATTCAACGTAGGGGCATTGATAACAATAAGTTGTGAACAAGTCTTTCTAATAGATGGATTATCGGTATAATAAACGACCCATTCTCTTTTAATTGTTTTGGCGCCACAGCCATTATCGGTTACTGCATCTGTATATTCTAAAGTAGTTGGACAACTAGAATTATTGATAACGGTCGGCGTTCCCGTTACACTTGGATCAGTAGATTGGCTATTGCAATCTGCTACATCTGCTGGTACGGTTGGACAAATAATGGTCAAGTCATCAGGGTTACCTGCGCCTTTAACCGTTACCGTAAAGCTACAAGTTTGGTTAGCACAGCCTGTTCCTACTTCATAAGTAATGGTCGTCGTTCCTACTGGGAAAATACTGCCACTAGCTGGTCCACTAGTTCGTCGCAGCGTTCCTTGACAAGCACCATTAACCGTTGGTACATTCCAATTATAAATATTCCCATCCCCACATTCTAAGACCACATCTGATGGACAATTGCTAAGTGTTGGCGCATTGATAATAATAAGCTGGGAACAAATTTTTCTAATGGCTGGATTATTAGTAAAATAGACTACCCATTCTCTTTTAATCGTTTGAGTCCCACAGCCATTGTCTGTTACTGCATCTGTGTGTTCTAAAGTAGTTGGACAACTAGAATTATTGATAACCGTCGGCGTTCCCGTTACACTTGGGTCAGTAGATTGTCCATTACAATCTGCTACATCTGCTGGAACGTTTGGACAACTAATAGATAAATCATCAAGCGTACCTGCATCTTTTACAGTAATGGTAAAACTACAAACTTGATTAACACAACCATCGCCTATTTCATAGGTAATAGTTGTTCTACCTACTGGAAAAGTACTACCACTTGCTAGTCCACTAGTTTGTCGTAGCGTTCCTGCACAGCCGTTATTAATCGTTGGTAGCGTCCAACTATAGGTATTCCCATCACCACAATCTAAGACCACATCTGATGGACAATTACTAAGGCTTGGCGCATTGATAATAATAAGTTGCGAACAAGTTTTTCTAATGGTTGGATTATTGGTATAATATACGACCCATTCCCGCTTAATCGTTTTAGCACCACAGCCATTATCGGTTACAATGTCTGCATATTCCAAAGTTGTTGGACAACTGGAATTATTCACCACGGTAGGCGTACCTGTTACGCTTGGATCAGAGGATTCTCCTGTACAATCGTCAGTAGCATCCGCAGGAACGGTTGGACAAATAATAGTTAAATCATCAAGCGTTCCTGCATCTTTAACGGTAACGGTAAAACTACAAGTCTGAGTTGTACCACAACCACCTACAATTTCATAAGTAATGGTCGTTGTTCCTTTAGAGAAAATACTTCCACTTACTGGACCACTTGTTTGCTGAATCGTGCCACCACATCCCCCTGCTATCGTTGGGGAAGCCCAATTGTAGGTGCTCCCATCTGCACAATTTAACACCACATCCGTAGGGCAATTTGCTAAAACTGGTGCCTTTAAGGTAATGGTTTGTTTACAAGTTTTACGCTCGTTCGGCAAATCATTTAAATAGGCGAACCAAGTTCGTTCAATAATCTTTTCGTCACAATTATTAGTGAGGACGGCATCTGTATAATCCAAGGTAAAAGCACAATTTAAATTATCTGGAACAGTAGTCGCTTGTCCAGTTACACTTGGGTCAATTGATTGATTGGTACAACCAATAAAATCTGCGGGGCAAGTAATAGCCAATGGAGATAATTGCCCAACATTATTGGTGAAATCTTGTGCAGTAGTACTTGCAAACCACCAAGTATTGATGGTATTATAATTACCGTAATTATCATCTTTATCAGCGTAATTCCCCCATTCACCTGTCCAACGGTGACAAGGTCCAACACAACCATTAGTGCCATCTTTAGATTCGGTCGAACCACTTGCTTCGGTTATTTTTGTATCATCATAATATAGTAATTGTCTTCCTAAAGCTGGTCGAACGGTCTCGACAATAAATCCATCATCATTAAATTCTGCATCATAAACAGGAAAATGATAAATCCCTTGGAAATAGCTACCTGTTACGGTAATAGCGACTTCTAAAAGCACATTGCCATTGCCATCTTTTCCATCCCAAGGAATACAAGCTTCATAAATAAATCCTGCTGTTTCTGGATTCGTTACTTTATCCGCATCGGTAATTTGATAGATAACTCGTCTTTCGGAAGGTTGATCTAATACACCATTTCCATTAGCGCCTTCAATAATAATTTCAAATTGCCCAGGTTGGGTAGTCGCTACATTAATGCAACGATCTTGCGGACAACCCGTCACAAAATTAGCCGCAGCTTTAATCTCTCCAATCTCTTGGACAGGACAAAATGTTTCATCAGGTAAATTCAAAAAAACAGGTAATAAAGGATTAGGCGCATTGACATTAGGAACGGATTGTCTATCGGTAAAAATGTCACCAGAATTTCCAGGCCCTTGGCGATTAAAGGAAATATTAAAAGAACCCGCTCGAAAACCAGAGCGTTGGTCTGAATTACCAGCAATAGCTCTAGTATTGGTATTCGTATTAAAATCAATTTTAGTAATAAATCCTTCGCTGGAACAAACAAAAAGAGCGCCATTGAATGCTCTGTCAAAAGAACCACTACCATCTCTTTTGATACCAATTCCCCAGTTGTTAGACCAAACTCTACCTGTCACTCCTTGATTCGTACAGTTGGCTACCGTAATATCAAAATAAGGAATATAAAAACCTGATCTCGCCGTATTTGGATCATAACTAGTATTGGTGGTATAAAATTCAATGGAATAATTCCCCGTTAAATTAAGCCCACAAGCAGATAAGTCTAATTCAAATCCATTATATCCTGCTGCGCCGCCTAATTGAGTAGGTCCATTATCTGCAGCTGCCCGATTTGGAATATTAGCGGTATTGGAGTTTAGTGTTTGCCAAACCTCTCCATTAATGGTCGTATTACCAAAACAGGATAAATTATTAATTGGATTGCCTAGTGGATCAATCACTCTAAAAATTAGATTTTCTTCAATACCTGAGCCGCCATAAACAGGATTTACATCTGAAAAAGAGCGATCATTTTTAGGAATACTAAAGCCCATATAGACTTTTTCGCAGTTATTCTGTATATTAAAATAGAGTTTAGAATCGGAGTCTTTCCAGGCAAAAAGCCCATAATCTCCACCACGAGTTCCTGTATTTCCTGCCCCTACAAATAAGGCAGCTTCGTCTTGATTAGAAGGCGCAATAGATTTGGTGCCTTCTGCTAATAAATTAAAAGGACTGAGTAAAAAGAAAAGAAAAGTACTTAAAGATAAGAATTGTAAAGTTAGTGTTAGTTTAAAGTGTTGCATAAACTGAATGTTAAGGGATAAAATGTTTGATTGTTAATAGTCATTTTCGGTACGCTGTAACTAAGTAATATTGATACTATTGGACAGTCGGTTATGAAAAATCAGTAATTACAGTAAAGGCATAGCTATCTACTCTTTTTCGATGTCAATTGAATTTTATGATCAACTAACCATTTCGAAAAGCCCAAATTTTTCAACCGTTTTTTAACTGCAATAAGTATCGTCGCCATCCTTTTATTCGGAGGTAGATACATGTAGGAAAAGGATAGTAAGGAAAGCGAAAATGGCAAGACCTCTTTGTTTGGTGTAGTTCTAATGAGACCTTACGATTAGCTTTAATCGTTAAGCATAGTTTTTATCAGTAATTATACTGAAGGGTTTTGTTGTTAAATTAAAATCAGTAGTCGTTAAGTGGCAAATCAGATAAAACGCATCATTACGGTGTAGTCATTGCCTATTCATCAAATATGCGAGATTTGTTAGGCAATGTGTTGGTTGGTGAACCTTGGTGTGTGTAAGAATTGATGTGTAAGGTGTAAGTCGTTTTTATCTAAGCCAAAATTAGTAGCTTGTCGGCTAGCTGTCAACTGCTACTTTCTTTTTTCTGTTGATATGACAGAAATTTAGCATTTGTGACGGGGTACATATAAAGGATGTATTAGAATAAATTAATAATAGGGCTACTTCTTCCGATTAGAAAACAAATAATACAATAAACCCGCAATCAAAAAAGAATCTAGAAAATGAGCGTGGGTGAGTTGAAACACTTCAAAATATGTGCATAAAGCGATAATAGAACTAATGCCCCAACAGATTAAGCCTTTGATGCCCCAAGGTTGAATCTTAGCTAAATCATATTGCTGCTTTTTTAACCAAAAGAAATCTAACAGATAGATAGCAGAAATAGAAGGCGTAAAAACACCTAGAATGTCTAAAAAGTCAAACAGGTAATTAGAAAATTGAAACAGCGCCAACAAAGTACCAAGCACACTAGTTACTATACACATCGCTCTAAATTTCCAAGTCGTTTCCACCGTTGAAAAAGTCAGCACCGTAGAATATAAATTGGAGGCGTTGGTAACCCAAGTAGAAACAAATAACAAGACAAAAGCTGGCAATATTAAACCTAGTGAATTCATTATTTTTATAATGTCCACTTCGCCCGTTTTTATAGCCGTAATGGCACTAATGATTAACACAAGTGGCGTACCAATGATAATACCCAATACGGCAATTAAGCTTTGTTTATCATTATAAATAAATCTTGAAAAATCTGCCATTAAAATAGGGACCAAAATAGAAGAACCGATTAAAACCGAAGTCGCATCAAATAAAGACATTTCATTATTTGGGCTTGGTAGATACTCCCAAAGATTGGTCACTTCTGTGTTTTGACCTAATGCTTTATACGTGGCATAAAATAGAAATACGGTGAGCAATGGTACGGCAATATTTGCCAATCTTTCAAGACTTCGAATGCCATAAATGGTCGTTACCGTAATAAAGATACTAGTAAAAACGACGATACTCCAGAGTGGAAAAGTGGTATCAAAGACCAGCCCCCCCGTTTCTTGAATGGCTTGTGCCAATAATTCTAAGGCAACAGAAAACCAGCCTAATAAAATTAATCCGATTATAAAATTGATGATTTTAGCACCCTGTTCGCCAAATGGAAACCGTAAAATCATGTACGTAGATAATCTCGACCGATTGCCAACTATCGTGGTAGCAATACATAAGACGGTTAATATTAGCGTTGAGATGCCATAAGCAATCAATGCATCTTTTAGTCCAACCGAGAGGGCAATTTCTGCCCCTAAATACATAATGGGTAAGCTAAAGCCCATCCCTGCAAGAACTAAAGCAATGGTCCAACCAGAAGTGAAATCTTTCGCTTGTACTTTCGACGTGGTATATTGATTATTTTCTGACATGATTCGAGTTGCGAGTTACGGGTTGCGAGTTATAGTTCTGCTAAAACAGTAGTCAAATACTTCCAAAATTTCTGCGTCGAACTAATTTGTAAAGCCTCATCTGGCGAATGTGCGCCAGTTATATTGGGCCCAAAAGAAATAATCTCTAAATGGGGATAAGTTTCGGCTAAAATGCCACATTCTAAGCCTGCATGAATGGCAAAAATATCGGGCGCTTGACCATATAATTGTTCATACACCTTTTTCATCGTGGCAAGGGTTTGAGTATTGGGTTTGGGTTCCCAACCTGGGTAGGAGCCTATTTCGGTTATTGTCGCATTGATGGTTGAAAAACTACTGTGAATCATGTTCACTAAATCAGCTCGCTCACTTTCGATAAAACTACGGGTGTGACAACTAATTTTATAGTGTCCGTTTCCTAATTCAATTTTTGCTACATTATTAGAACTCTGTACTAAATTATTTAATGCTGGTGTCATTCTATAAATACCATTTGGGCAATTATAAATACTGGCGATTAACGATTTTTGGAGGGCATCAGGTAAAACATAAGATTCCTTTTTTTCAGTAGTTAATTCAATGGTCATTTTAGGGTCGCTGTCTTTATTTTCTTTTTGCAGTAAAGCCGTCCAGCATAATACTTCCTTTTTTAATAATGAAATAGCAGTTTTTTCAACACCGATAATAGCCGTGCATTCCCTGGGAATGGCATTTGTGAGGCTGCCTCCATTTATTGAACCGATTCGAATGCTAAGCTTTTTATCCAATTCAAAAAGTAATCTATTCAACAATTTTATAGCATTACTTTTTCCTTTGTGAATATCTACGCCCGAATGACCGCCTGATAATCCTTTGATACTCAATTTAAAAAAAGAAACGTCTGGAGACAGCATACTTTCATAATAATTCCCTTCCATCTCCACATCTACACCACCTGCCGAGCCAATTGTTAAAGCATCATCTTCTTCCGAATCTAAATTTAATAAAATAGCTCCTGTTAAAAATCCTTTTTTTAGCCCCATTGCGCCTGTCATTCCCACTTCTTCGTCTATGGTAAATATCGCCTCAATTGCTGGATGTGCTAAATCATTGGCTGCTAAAACGGACATAATAGCCGCTACGCCAATGCCATTATCTGCGCCAAGTGTAGTGCCTTTTGCTTTTATCCAATCGCCGTCCACATACATATTGATGCCTTGAGTAGCAAAGTCAAAATCCGTATTCGCATTTTTTTGATGCACCATATCCAAATGCCCTTGTAGGATAATGGTTGGTTTGGCTTCCATGCCTTTGGTAGCTGGCTTTTTAATGAGGACATTGCCTATTTCATCTACTATTGTTTCCATGCCTAAATTTTCGCCAAATGCCTTCATAAATTGGATGACTTGTGCTTCTTTTTTCGAGGCTCTTGGAATGGCATTTAATTGGCGGAAATGTTTCCAGATAGCAGTTGGTTGGAGGTGACTTAAGGTATTTGACATGAAATTATTTTGTGCCTTACGTAATCGCCAAATTTGGCTGATTCAAATTATGTAGAACCAGCCAAATTAATGTCATGCGGTGTAATGTTGTAGTCAAACTAATCGACAAAAAGTTGTGGCTGTTTACTGATATTACTTAATCCCAAAGGGGTGATATATGATAACCTAGGGCGAAAAGCCCTAGGGATAAATCTAATGTAATGGTCTCAAAACCCCAACGGGGTGACATAAATACATCCTTTATGTCGCTCTTTCAGAGCTTAACCGAGGGAGCGTTATGCTGTCATCATAGGACTGTGTCCCATGTTATTATATTTCGCTCCTTTGGAGCTAAGATTAGATAGTTACAATTTTCTGTCGAATTAATAGTCACAACATTACGCCGCAAGACATGAATTTTGCGGTTACGAGTGATATTAATCCTTCTTCACCTTCAAAAGTACCCCATAAAAAACCAAACCTGCCAGAAAAGCATCGATAAAAGAAATAGTCGTCAATTGAAACAACTCATTATGGGTAGCAATAGCAACTAAAGAACTAGCACCCCAAGCCAAAAATGCTTGCCAAATAAAATCTGGTAAGTCCTCAATTTGCTCCACTTCATAAGCGCCTTTGCTAACAAAAAAATAATGCAAGATAAAAATAGACGCTAGGGAAGGAACAACCAGACTAACAAAAGTCAACATATCAATAAAATAAGTCGAGAAGCCCATTAAGGCTAGTGTCGTAGCAACTATACTAGCAACGACTCCTATTGCCCAAAATTTCCATTTTTTATTAATGGTGGAAAATACTAGAATGGCAGAATAGAGATTCACTACATTAGTGGTCCAAGTAGAGAATACTAAAATAAATAAAGCGGGTATCGTTAAACTAAGCCCAATCATTATTTTCATAATATCCTCTTCTCCAGTCAGAATAGAGGGTGCTGCCCCTGCGATTAAGATCAAAGGCGTACCAATTGTCAATCCTAATGCGCCTAATAGTGCATCCTTATCTTTTTTGGCAAACCGAGAAAAATCGGGCATAAAAACAGGCATCAAAATAGAAGTACCTGTAATAATAGAGATCGCCTCTAGGATGGTCATAGAGCCATTGCCTTCAAAAGCCCAAATTTTATCCCAACTATCTTCTACTTGTAACGTGACATATAAAATATAGCCAACAAAAAGGATTAAAAAAGGGACAGCAACATTGGAGAATTTTTCAATGACTTTAAAACCAAAAATAGTCGTTAAAGTCATTAGTATGCTACTTGTCGTAATTAGTACAAATAAAGGAATGTTGATACCTAATAACTGATTGAAAGCATCGGCTATAGCTTGACCAAACAATTCCATCGTAATGGCATACCAACCAAGGGCAGGTAAAGCAACCAGTAGGTTAATGAACTTAACGCCCATTTTTCCAAAAGGAAAATGCAGAATCATATAAGTAGACAACCTTGTGCGCCGACCAATAATTGCCGTAATGGTACAAAGTGTTCCTAATACCAAACAGACAAAAAAGAAGACCAATAAAGCAGCTGAAAAACCAATGGATTGCGCAATATTTGCCCCCACATAGAAGACAGGCAACGTTATACCTATGCCTACAATAATGCCCATGATACTCAAACCGCCAACTGTGGCATTTTCTGGTACTCGAATAGTCGTAAAGTCGCCTTGTTGTGTCATTTTTATTTTTATAAAAAAAATCATGGTGATTGTTAAAATTACCATGATTTAAGTATAAAACCTACTCCTGTTCTGCTAAAATTTCATCTGCCAATGCTTTCAAAGCTGGATGACAAACTTCGCCATTCTCCACAATTTTCTGGTCGTCTAGATAAATCGTTGCTTTAGTGACAATCCCATCAAAATGAGATTTAGCAGGTTGTCCGTTTGGTGGCATATCAATTCGGCTGGTATGTCCAAAACCAAAATCTACGCCTCCCCAAATTCGTTCGTCTTCCACCACATCACCGCTCAGTTTTCGTATGCGAGGATGCATGCCGAACATATTATGAGAAATTTTATACATGTTTGGGTCGTCAAATGCTGCTAAATAGTCTTTGAATTTATCCGCCTCTTGATTACCAACGACTTCTGAAATGATGCCGTCTTTCATGATAAAAGCAACTTCATTATCATTGTTCGCTACGTCGGCATTCATTAGCGTATCAAAAACTATTTTGCCGTTCATACTGCCTAACTTCGGCACAAGATTGACGTAACCAGGAGCTGTTCCAAATTTTGGTTTGGAATAATCACCGTCATCTATATCAAAAGAATAATTTAAATCGGTCTCATAAGAAACGGCTGTACCATTAGTGCTTGTAATATGGACTTTTTTGGCAGCCATCGCCATGTCTTTAACTCGATTTAATAATATTCCTAGCTTGGTAATATTATAGCCTGTGATGACTCGATAGAGTGATTCGATACTCGTATCTGCTAAAATAATGTAGCGTAGCTTTTTATTTTTTGCCATTGCCGTTTCCCAAATATCCGAATATAAAAGGATGGGTGCATTGAGTTCTATCCAAATATCTACTTCACAAAGGGCGGCAGTCAAGGCGGCAGCGGGCCAGTCTGGCATGCCCATTTGTCCATCATCTCTTCCTTTGGGCGTCCACAGCACCAATGGAATACCATCTGCCGCAAAAGCCGCATTTGCTAAGGCATTGACAACGTCGATATTAGTACCTGAATCTGCGGTAATCGCTACGGTTTCTCCTTTTTTTACTTGGAACATTTCTTCTAAAAGGACCTTCGCTACTTTGGCTATTTCTAAACTATGTTTACTGGTCATATCTTTTTTTTAGAGGTCAGAAGCCAGACCACTTCGTTGTCAGAAGTCAGACTTATGACGTGGAATACGAGACAAGTCTGACTTATGATAGTCAATGAAACCCGCCCGCCAGAGCATTCGGGCTGGTTGACGGTCTGATTTCTGACAGAAAATTTTAGCATTCCATCCCTTCGGGTTCGGAATTGCCATTCCTAGTGGTCTGACTTCTATTTCTAAAAATCAATCCCAAAAGTAGCCCCAATCGTAGCAGGACGACCTCTCCATCCGATACCACCAAAAGGATCTGTCTCCAAATAATATTGTTGGTCTGTGATATTCTTTCCCCAAAGCGCAAAACTAAGCTTATTCACATTTAAGGACACTCTGGCATTGAGCAATTGATAGGCATCAGCAATAGTGCCTTCCTCATTAGAATCATACCAATAGATTTTTCCCGTACCATTCAGATTGATATTGATATCTAAACTTGCATTTTCTCCTACCTCAAAACTGGATGCTAATCCGATATTAAAATTATTTTGAGGAACAAAAGAAGTAAAATTACCATTGAATTCATTTAAGTCTCTTGCAGTACCATCCGCTCCACCAGTAGTACCCCCTTGATCAATTTTGGAATTGACTAAACCATAACTTAGGTTAACATCCAGGTATTTTGATAACCTGATTTTTGAATCTAATTCAAACCCAGCAATCGTACTCTTTTCATAATTGTAATTACCCGGCACAAAATTATCTAAATCATAGATAAATTGCTGTCTGTCCGTAAAGTCAGAAAAGAAGACAGAGGCATTCAGTAGAAACCGATTGTCCCAAAAGGAAGTTTTAGCACCGATTTCAAAATTATCAGATAATTCTTTGCGGAAGTCAGCAGCAAAAAGTTCGGTGAACTGCGCATTGAATCCTCCTGATCGGTACCCTCTACCATAATTAAAATACATCAACGCATTTTCAGAAGCTTGGTAACTCAAGGATGCTTTAGGTTGCAATACATTCGCATCTCTTTTGTTCACGATTGCCTCGGGTTCCCCAAAAAGTAAGGGCAATCTATCTTCTTGCTCGTAATTGTCGATATCGTACCTAAGTCCAAAGGAGGCCGTTAACTTATCGCTTAGTTTATAATCTAAGAATCCGAAAAAAGCGATGGTGTTGAAATCAACCGTATAATCCGTTACTGCCCAATCATCCGAAAAAGTTAAGTCAGACTGGTAAAAATTACGTTCTACATTTTGAAAAAAGCCACCCACACTCCAATCTAATTTGGAGGCATTACTATTGTTGGATAGCCTAAATTCTTGGTTGATTGATTTTGTATCATTAAATTCTCCTTGATCTAAGCCAAAAAAGTCAACAAAACCGTCAAATGGCTCTTCCGTAAAATCCAAATCACCAGTAGTATTTCTATCCACTTTACTGTAGGAAGTGATGCTCTGTAACTTAGCCTTTCCCAAATTAAATTGAAGGTTGACACTTCCAAATAAATTCTTCATATCAGAATTTCCGAAAACATCCTGATGGATGACACTATTCTCATCCGTCGGATTTGGATTAATTCCAGCAACAAAGGGTGCTCCACCCGAGCCTATGCTTGCAGGATCTATGGAATAATAGGTTGCTCCTGCATCCGTATTCATATACTGCAAGGTGGCAGTCGCTTTTACTTTGCTAGAAGGCGTAAGGATGACTTGCCCCCGTAGATTTAAATCTTTGCTAAAATCTACTTTTTTATCAAGAAACGTATTCGTTAATAGCCCATTAAAATTCTGGTACTTCCCTGAAATTCTATAGTAAGCCTTATCTTCTGTTATCGCACCAGAGGAAACCAATTGACCAGAATAATAGCCCCCATTACCAGCACCGAGCTGAATATTATTTTTGCGTTCATTAGTAGGTTCCTTAGAATAGATGTTGATCGCTCCACCAATTGCGTTTTTACCATATAAGGCGCCTTGAGGACCTTTTACTACCTCAATTAAAGCTAAGTCAAAAACTTCTTGGTTAAGCAATGCTGGGTCTGGAATAGTCACTCCATCCACGACAAAAGCTACAGGTGCATCCGAGTTCCTTATTTGTGGAATACCTCGGACTACCAAAAAATTAACGCCTACCGCTTGAGATTCGCTCAACTTCATATTAGGTACTAATTCAGCGAAGTCGGCTACGTTAGAGATACCTGCTTTTTCTATCCCCTCACTATTAAGCGCCGTTACTGATTCTGGTATCTTTTGGATAGAAGCGACTCGTTTTCTAGCTCTACCAACTACGCCAGAAAATCCTTTAACAACCACCTCTTCCAATGTTTCAGCGGATTCCGTTAGCGTAATATTTAATCGACTTTTTCCATCCAATGGCATTTCTATATTGCCATAACCTGTATAAGTGACCATTAAAGTAGCATCAGTGGCTACGGTTATTTCGTAATTTCCATTATAATCGGAAACCGTTCCATTATTAGTTCCTTTTTCAACGATAGTAGCACCAATAAGCGTTTCGCCCGCCGCATCAACGATAGTTCCTGATACCGTTACTTGCGCATAGGAAAAAGTCGAAATAAGTAGAAATAATAAATAAATATATTTTTTCATCCTGTTAAGTTTTAAAATAAATGAAAGATTATGCTAAAAAGAATGTGAACTTATGTAGGAATTTTTTCTATTCATTTATTTTTACTTACTTTTATTTTATTTAGTAATTCTATTTAGAAAATCAGAAAAAATATGAAAAATCGGAAAAGTATAGAGCGTAATACCCTTCTGATGACGGCCCATTGCTTTAAAATTTTATTAGCCATGATTTTAAAACAATTCAAGGAAGCGCATAAAGAAAATGCGGCAGTTACTGGTCGAGTTACTCAACTATATGGATTTGGGAATTATAATGCAAGTTTGCCTAGTTTAGGGCAAGCATTAGAAAAATTGACGGGCGAATTTATCAATGGTAAGTACTTGTATGATAAACAAAGAGAGCTACAAATGGGAAAACCTGTATTAAAGTTGAATGGTTATTATAAAACCGTCCTTTTCCAATATATTGGCTATGAAGGCATTGTCGATTTTACTAAAAAAGTGATTAAAGAGGAGCAAGAAAAAGCCAAACAACTCGCCTTAATTCAAAAGGATACGCTTGAACAGAATTTCTTTTATGTCTGCTACTATTTTGGAGAATATAAAGAAGTCGTAAAATGTCAAGTGGTTGTATTGAATAATTGGAAAAATCTGCAATACACCTACTTATATCCATTAAAGGATGGAATATTTAGAAAATTTCTAGCTTATGGAACGGCTAAAAGAAGGGGGGATATTCTACACGTCCGAACGAAAACATTGATGGATGGAAAAATGATAGATGGAGGCGAAGATATTCTATACGTTGGTCATACTGAACCAAGCACGAACACTTTTATGCTTGGAGTCTTTTCAGCATTTGATATTAATAATAGAGTGGTTGCAGGAAAAATAATCTTTGAAAAATGTGATTCCAAAGCAGAAATGATTGCCAAATCTACCACCTTAAAAATCCCTGCTTATATTGCACAAGAATTAAGAAATGTAAGAATTGAGAACGATGGGATCATTCCTAATAGTACCTTTGATATTTCGTCCAAAAGCCCTTATAGCATTACTTATGATAAGATTCCTGGTAAGTATACGTTCACTCTTTTTCAAGACAATAAATTATTGGGCAATTTCCAATTTTCTATTCATGCGGAGACCTTCAAATTATCGTCTTTGACAGAAGGAGTATTAATCGTAAAAGATAATTTTGAATTAATTCAAAATGGTTCAGTTATTCATTTTAGTTTTCAATTAACGGGCATTGCTTTTTTTACCAAATTAGAGGTTTTTATCAAAACTTATTATTTAAATAAAGGAGAAACTGATATTAAAGGGGTGTTTAGTGGCTTGGATATTGAAAATCGTTTGATTAGTGGAGAAGTTCGAGTTGGGTATGAAGCAATTGAATTGAAGCCCTAGTAGGAATCTGTTAAAAACTTGATAAAAAAACCAAAAACACTATCTTTTAGCGCCTATTTCCGTATCGTTTCGAATACCTTGCTATTATTTTTATGCGTGTACCTAAACTCCTTTTTTTACTATTTTCCTTTTCCTGTCTGCTGCCTACTATTGGGCAAGCCAAATACACTATTCAAGGCAAAGTCAATCTTCAAGGAGATTGGCAACCGCAAATTTACCTATCTGCTATTGATAAACTCAATGATTATTATCGAGCCAGTCCAGATTTGGTGATTAGTATTGCGCCCATTCAAACGGATGGAAGTTTTATTTTAACAGGAGATAACTTACCTAAGGAAGCTAGATTTTATCGTTTGTATCTGATGAAAGAGCAAAATAGAGAATATGATGCCTGTTTATATTTTGGTTTAAATGACCATAATTTTATTCACATCGTTTTGCAGAATGAAAGCCAGTTGGAAATCAATGCAGCAGCAGATGCTTTTTCGCCTTTCGGCAATTATCAGGTAACAGGTGATGCCACCAACCAATTGATGCGGCAGTTGTCGAATATGGTTTATCCGAGTATTGAATTTTATGATTTTCGATTTCCGACCGAACAAAAATTATCTGCGGAAAAATTGCAACAAGATTTAAAATATTTTGCCGACACTTGTTCTATTCCAATCGTTAGTTTGGCAGCGGTTAATTATACCGATTTTGAAGAATATTTTGATATTGATAGGGACTTCTATGAAGATTTTGGACAACGATTAAAACAGATTTTGCCTAATTCTATCTACACCAAAAACTATTTTCGCAAACTCAATTATTACGCTTTTGAAGAGCAGACAATGACCCCGAATTGGATGTATTGGTTAATTGGAAGTTTAAGCATCGGCTTTTTAGTCATGTCAGGAATGGCTTATTATTTTTATCAACAACTCACCCGTCAAAATAAAGTGCCTACGAAAAATACGGCAGAGGAAATAGCGCTGCTGTATGATAAACTAACCTTAAAAGAACGAGAAATTTTAGCCTTAATTCAAGCAGGAAAAGCCAACAAAGAGATTGCTAGTGAGTTGTTTATTGGCGTGAGTACCGTTAAGACCCACATCAATAAGATTTATGCCAAATTGGAGGTGCGAAGTCGAAAAGAAGTGGTTTCTAAGTTGCGGAAATTATAGAGAAATACGCAATGATGAATGATGAATGATGAATTTGCCATCCCGCACCTTTTATTCCTAAAGGAATGCCTACCCGCGGGAAGATTTCTCCTTTAGGAGTTAGAGGTGAGGGAGGGGGTGTCTATACTTACAAAATATCCTTATCCCTTTTCAGAAAAGGCTGCCATTTCAAATAAGTCCCACATCGCCAAAGCCATTCCAAAGGCCCATATTTAAAGTTTTCCAACCAGTATTTGCTAAATAAGGTTTGCAAAACAATCATCACCAAAGCGAGGAAGAATAAATAAATGGCTCGAAGTTCAGTAATCAAACCCAATCCCCAACCGAAGAGCAAAAAGCCACCGATGATGGATTGTAAAACGTAATTGGTCAAGGCCATCCGCCCGTAAGGGGCAAAAAAGAGCAAGCGTTTTTCCCACTTTTCTTTTTGGTAACCAATGATAAACAAACAGCCAATAATAGCGGTCATGGCAATATTCAACCAGTCCATAAAATTGAAAGCGATAATATGTTGCCAACTAGAAAAATCAACGGGTTGTGGGGCGGTTGCAAAAGTACCTGCAATCAAACCAAAAATAGGAAGACAAGCAATTGCCGACCATTTCAAGACCTTTTTAAGCATCGGCAAATAATGGGGTAATTGCCGAAATAAGCCGATTTTGCCTAACCATAAACCAATTAAAAAATAGCCAAAAGTATAGTAAAATCGACCGAAATAAAGTAATTGAAAATTCATTTTAGCTTTCATCCCATAAACGGCGTTTTGTACAGCCAATTCGGAAAAAGGACCTGATAAAAGCAATTCCGCATAAGCCGTTTCCAAAGGATTATCAAAGCCATCGGGCAAACCAAAAAGGGCTTCATTACCAAAAACAGCAAAGGAAATAAAACGGGGCAAGCCCAAAAAGATAACAGCAGCGATGCCCAATAACCATTTAGCTGATACTTTATGAAAAGGAATCAGCAAAGGCACTAAGAGGGCATAGATCGTCAAAATATCGCCTCGATAAAAGAGTTGATGGACATAGCCAATCCCAAATAATAAGATACCTCTCCACAAAAAGCGCATCGAAAAATCATTTCCTCGTTTAGCAGCGGAATCCATTTGGATAAAGAAACTCAAGCCAAATAAAATGGAAAAGAGGGAAAAGAATTTGCCAGAACATAAAAAGCCAATAATCCCGCCAACAACCATATCAGGGGTACTATCTAGCCCTTCCAATATTTGTGGTCTTGGACCTGCAACATATCGTTCCATCATGTGAACGAGGGCAACGCCTGCTAAGGAAAATCCTCGCAAGGCATCAATAATAATAATTCTAGGGGCTTTTTTTAGGGCAGTCATCGGGTGAACATTAGGTGAATATTTAAAATCGACTAAAGGTAATTTTTTTCCCTAAATGAACGGCTTATATCAGACGAATGGTGTTTTTTGGTAGACAAAGTGGTGGAGACAATCCGTCTAATTCCAACCAAACACCTTCAACTCGTCCATAATTTCCCCCCATTCCTCTATGAAATATGCCAACGAACCTAAAAAGCCCTTCCTTTGTGTCCATTCCTACGGTACTATTTGTAACACCTCAGGAATGATGACACCATAGATAGCTGCATCATTCCCCTAATACTTCAGCACATGCAAAAAGTAAAGCACTTCCTATTGTTCTGCGCAGGCGTAGACCGTTCCCTATTAGCTAAAGCACCGACGGATGAACATAAATACATCGGTATCGGCGCAACCGTGTTATTTACAGGATTGTTAGCCTTTTTTTCTGGTGGGTATGCCATGTATACCGTTTTTGACAATGCCTTTTTAGCGATTATTTTTGGCTTAATATGGGGCTTGATGATTTTTAATTTAGACCGCTATATTGTGTTAAGTATGAAAAGCAATGGGTCTTGGTTTAAAGATTTTATGGTGGCTTTTCCTCGATTGGTTTTGGCGATATTCTTGGCTTTAGTGATTTCTAAACCTTTAGAGTTAAAGATTTTTGAAAAGGAAATTGAGGCGGAATTAGTGCAAATGGAACAGGAAGTGTATAAAAAACAAGAAGACCAAGTGCGGGATAGATATGCGGTACAAGTAGCCGATTATCAAAGCAATATCCAGCAACTAAAAACAGAAATTGCCCAAAAGACCGCCAATCGAGATTCTCTGGAGAGAATGGCGATTCAAGAAGCAGACGGTACAGGCGGTTCTCGGATGCGGAATTTAGGACCGATTTATAAAACCAAAAAAGCTGCCGCCGAAAATGCCCAGAAAGAGTTGGATGGATTGATGGCGTCCTATTTACCGATCATCAAGGAACAAGAAACGGCTATACAAACCATTAATAGCAATATTAACAAGGAAATTACCAATTTAAAGCGAGGCGCTTATGGTGGCTTAGCCGCAAGAATGGATGCCTTGGATCGTTTAGCCAATCAAAGTGATGCCATTCTTTGGGCAAATATTTTCATCATGTTGTTATTTGTGTCGATTGAAACGGCGCCTATTTTTGTGAAATTAATTGCCAGTCGAAGCCCTTATGATTATGTGCTGCACGAAGTAGAACACGAATTTAAAATGGCAAACTTGGAAAAGACATCCTTGATGAGCAATGCCATTAAAAACAACATTCAATTTGATACCGAAGTAGGCGTCTATAAAAATAATGCCCGCATTCAAATGGAGAAAGAGTTGATTGATGCGCAGTTGAAAAAACGATTAGAGGAATTGAAAGGGCAGGAGTTTGATTGGGCGTAAGACAGTTGCGAGTTACCAGTTGCCAGTTTGTTACCGAAACTGGCAACTGGCAACTGTTTTCCTCACCTATTTTTTGCCCCCTTTCAACTTTAAAATTACGGAGTTGACCTTTTTGTAGGAATAGACTCCTCTTTTTACGATTATCTTTGTAACGAAATCACTCGACTAAATTTACAATTTGAAATCGTACGAAGATGAATAACTCAATTGCGACTATCTTTTCTTTCCTGTTTCTATTAGGTCTCTCCGTTTCTGTATGCGGGCAAACGACTGCCGAAGCCTTTGATCAATCGTTGACGTCTGCCTTTAAAAGTACCAATATCCCAGGCATGGCGGTTGCCATTGTTAATCAAGATAAAATCCTTTATCAAAATCAATTTGGCTATGCCGATTTAGCCACTAAAAAACCGTATACGCAAAATACCATCCACAATATTGGCTCGACTTCAAAAACATTTATTGGTGTGTCGATTATACAATTAGTAGCGCAAGGGAAACTGACTTTGGATACTAAAATTAATGATATTTTACCCTTCAAAGTCGTCAATCCTTATCATCCAGAAGTGGATATTACCATTCGACAATTAGCAACGCATACTGCTTCTATTCGAGACCGAACGTTTAATTATGATTTGAAGGCTTATGTCTCTGATGATGGGGCCAAAGGCAATCGAAAAGGGCTGCCGTTGATGTATAAAATCCACTTTAAACAAATGTTGAAAAATGAGGATGTTTCCTTAGGAGAATTTCTTGAAAACACCTTATCTAAAAAAGGGAAATGGTACAAAAAGAAGAATTATTTAAAAGCTTCCCCTGGAACGACGGAAGAGTATAGCAATATCGGTGCAGCCTTAGCAGGGTATGTAGTGGAGTTAGTATCAGGGCAGTCATACGCTGATTATGTGCAACAAAATATTCTGACACCATTGGGAATGAATGCTTCGGGCTGGACAAAAGCAAAGGTGGATACAACTCAATTTGCGAGTCGATACATCAAAGGAAAAGCCGTTCCTGATTATCATTTAACCACTTACCCAGATGGAGGTCTAATTAGTTCTACTACGGATTTAAGCAAGTATTTGATGGAGCTGATAAAAGGATATAATGGAAGTAGTGATTTTTTGCCAGCATCTGCTTTTCAGACCATGTTAACCAATCAATTTGAGGAAGCACCTTTGAAAAATTCTATAACGAAGGCGGAAGGTAGAAGCGGTATTTTTTATGATATTTTTGGAAAAACAGGCAATGGAGAGATAGGTCATTCAGGTAGTGATCCTGGTATTTTATCGTTTATGTATTTTGATCCTGAAACGGGGATTGGTTGTCTACTAATGACGAATACAGATTCAGATACGGATGGTACCGAAGTGGTTAAAATGTGGCAAATGTTGATTAAGTACCGGAATGAGACCTTATCCACAACACAAAAATAAATAGCATAGGTTGTACGGATTGAGCGGATTAGGCGGATGAAAAACGGATTTCTATAAAATTATTTAAAAAAAATCTGTATAAAATCCGCTCAATCCGCCTAATCCGTACAACCTATAATGTTAGTTAAGAGCATCTATCTTCTAGGTCGAATGATTGGAATTAATTAAATAAAGTGAGGTTTTTAAATTGGGCGGCTGTGGGAAACAACCGCCCAATAAGCCCATACAAGGCGGTTGTTTCCTACAACCGCCTTGTTTTGACCTTTTCAAAACCGTACATTATTTTCTGAATCTCAATAATTCGACCGTACTAAAGCGCTACAAGCATCCGTTTTGTAGCGCTTTTTGTTTGCCTAAAAAAAGAATGCCTTCACCTGCTATTTCACGAGTTGACCTGATTAGTTAAGTTTTCAAGGAGTATTGTATCTATTTTTGATAGTGTAATTAAAGAGTTAATCCGACAGTAAAAATTAGGCATATGAAAAATATAAAATCGTTGATACTACCTTGCTTTTTTATCTTATTGAACTATTGCAGTTTTGGACAAGCAGCTATTGATACAAAATATTCTATTGCTGAATTAAAGCAAGATGTAACCATTCTAAAAAGTAATTTAGAAGCCATTCACGCAGGTTTATATACCTATACTACCAAAGCAGAATTCGATGCTTTTTTTCAAGCATTAAATGAAAACATTACGAAGCCAATGACCCAAGTGGAATTTTATAGAATGGTTTTGCCATTGCATAATCAAATCAGAAATGGGCACACCTTAATTATTCCACCAAGTGCTTGGAGTGATGCGGTAGAAAAGCAATTACCGAATTTTCCGTTTGATATTTATGAGGATAATGGAAAGGTTTATGTATTGAGAAATCTATCAGAAAATAAGGAGATTCAACTCGGTACTGAAATTTTGGAAATCAATGGAAAAGCAGCCATCGAAGTTTATAACGATTTAATTGATGTTTGGACCAAAGATGGTTACAACCGAACCTATCCAGCCAAAATGATTACCCAAGATTTTTCAGAATTCTACGCGAATGTATTTGGGACGCCAGAACAGTTTGAAATCATAGGAATAGAAGAAGGGGTACTGAAAAGTTATACGATTAAAGGCTTGTCCATTCATCAAATGAGAACCTATAGCAAGGAACGGTATCAACATGAAAAAAGACCTTGGTACAAAGACATGGAAGATCAATCCTATCAATTAAAAATAGAAGGCACAACCGCTACTTTAACAATTCCTACTTTTGCTTTTGGTGTTTTGGAGGATTATAATATAGACTACCGACAATATTTCCAAAATGCCTTTTTAGAAATCAAACGAAAAGGCGTAACCGATTTGATTATTGATATTCGAGCAAATGGCGGTGGAAATGGAGACGTCACTACCGAATTATTCTCCTATTTATACGACCAGCCTTTTCAATTGATGGAAGAAATACATACGATAACTCGAAAAATCCCCAATAAAGATTTGTATCAAGGCAGTCCGTTTTTTACCCATTTACAAATGCTTTTTGGGTTAAAAAAGGTAGCGAATAATAAATTTGCTGCTCGACCTTTTGCAGCGAAAAAGAATGGTTTATCAATAGGAGAGAAGCAACCTGCTGATTTACAATACAACGGCAACTTATATGTCTTAGTTGGTGGTTGGTCTTTTTCTGCTAGTGGTTTATTTACATCCTTGTTAAAGACCTACAATAAAGGGATTTTAATTGGGGAAGAAGCGGGTGGGAATCCTTATTCTCAAGTTGGTGATTTTGAACAAATGCTGACTTTGCCGACAAGTGGCGTGCGGATGATTATTCCATTGGTCTACGAAAAAATGAAAGTCAATTTTGAGAATACAGGACATGGCGTCATCCCCGAGCATTTAGTTAGAAATAGTATAGCAGATGAATTGGCAGGTAAAGATGCGGTCATGAATTTTACTTTAGAGCTGATTAAAAATCAGGCTACTAATTGTCAAGTATTAGCAGTCGATAAAGAATAAACAGTCGGAATTGAATATTTTATTAGCCTCGCCTTTTTTGGCGAGGTGTTTTAGTCGAAAAAGGCGCTAAGTGATTTCATTTGGTTAACGTAACTTGGAAATTCATTTCCAAGAAAAATATGACTAAAATTGCTTCCTTGGAAATTCATTTCCAAGCTACGGTTTTAGCAATAATGAACTCTGATTAAATAAAATTAACTAGAATCCGAAAAAAGTAGCATCATGAAAAAGACCCTTAAATATATTGTATGTTTAGTAGCATTGGCTATTACTACCGCTACATTTGCCCAACAAAAAACGCCTTATAATATTGACAAAAAATATTCCATTGAGGAATTAAAAGCAGATTTAGCGGCTTATAAAACCCAATTAGAAAAAGTACATACGGGCTTATATGTTTATCATACCAAAGCGGAGTTTGATGCTTTTTTTCAGCAACTAGAAAATAGCATTACCGAACCCATGACGGATGTGGCATTTCACCGCTTAACCTTCCCCTTAAATAAATTGATTGCTAATGGGCATACTCGACCAATTCCTTCCATCGGGTATATGGACGGCGTGTTGTTTGAATGGGAAATCTTTCCTTTTGAGGTTTATGTGGATAATGGACAGTTATATGTCTTAAAGAATTTATCCGATGATACCTCTATAAAAGATGGGACGATTATTCATAGCATTAATGGCGAAAAGGCAATGGATATTTATAATTTTTTCGTAGGCCAAATTTGGCGAGATGGCTATAATAAAACTGCTCCAGAAACAGATGGTTATGAGATTTTTAATGAATGGTATGCTTATTTAAAAGACTTGCCAGAAAACTTTGAACTAGAAATTGAACACCCCAATGGTCAAAAAAAAGCTATTGTTATTGCACCTAAAACGATGAAAGCAATGAAAGCCACTAAGGAAATACGTTATCCAAACGCCAAAAAAGATTGGGAAGCAGATCCGAATGTAAAGGCGTTGGAACTAGCCATTGATGGCAATATTGCTACGATGACGATTCGTTCCTGGAGTACGGGGGATTATAAAGACAAAGGGCAGAAATTTAAAAAATTCTTCCAACAGTCATTTGAGCAAATTGAGCAAGTAGGCATCGAACATTTAATCCTTGACTTTAGAAATAATAGCGGTGGCGACCCTGTGCCAACCATTGAATTATTTGCTCATTTACATCCCGAACCTTTTACTTTCTATAAAAAAGTTACCTCTAATATTGGTAAAATAACAGACAACGAATTGTATGGCATTGGCTGGTTCTATCGAACGATGTATAAGGCAGGATTCAAAAAGAAAGGCGATAAATATGAACCAAATTGGTTAATTGGGTTATTTGGGGTGAAAGGATTTAAACCATCCAAACCAAATAAAACGGTTTATAATGGACAAGTTTATGTATTGACCAATGCGAGCTGTTTTTCGGCTACAGGCGAAATGACGTCCATTTTAAAAAGCCATCATAGAGCCGTATTTATTGGCGAAGAACCAGGAGGAAATCCAAATACGAATACAAGTGGTTTACAAGCGGTAATGACCTTACCTAATACCGGAAATCGAATTGTCATGCCTTTTTGGCAATGGGAAATGAATACCACTTTTGAGAATACAGGCTATGGCGTAAAACCAGATTATCCAGTTCGACCAAGTATCCAAGATATGATTGACGGGCGAGATGTGGTGATGGCGTTTACTTTGGATTTGATTCAGCAGAAAGGAGGGAATGGTAATAAAGCCGTGGTTGCTAAATAAGAATACTTAGTAATGTTGAAAAATAAGTTCCTCCTTTTAATCTTTAGATTTAAAAAATAATTATCCGTGTACCTTCATCTATCCGTGGTAGAATAGTTTTTAACACGGATAGATGAAGGTACACGGATAGCTTCAAATGCGGATTTTATTTTTTATCTGACGCCTAACTCTCTTCTTAATGAAGGGGCTGTATCAAAACATACTGATTCTAACTTTTTCCGTGGTTGCTAGTTAGGATTTTCAATCCGACACCACTATTTGGCTCGCCTCTGGCGAGATTTACTTAATGATACTAACTTTTTACTCTTGCCAGAGGCAAGAAACATAAAGGTTTCGGACAAAATGTCCTCACCAGCAACCATTTTTTGTAAAACCACGGAATCCGTTAGAATCAGGTATTTTGATACGACCTCTCGTCTCTACTCTCTACACTACTTATCTTATCTCCAATAATTATTAGCAGCTGAAATAGTTTGAAAATTAAGGGCGATTACTTGTGAGGCAGCAGTTAAACCATCCGCATTATTTGCATAATCTGGACGAAGTTTTTTAAGTACATCTACATTTGGTTGGGTAGATTTTACACCCATTCTAGACAATTTGACGGCTAATTCAAAACCTGCTTGAGGCGTGTCAGTAATTAAAGATGGTAGCCATAATTCGTTGGACATAAGTATTAATTTTTTATTTGATAACCTAGATAAACCGCTCAGTTGAAGTAGTATAAATGCTCCTTCCAATGGTTGAGGATTTAAAATTTAATAGCAAGGTAGGTTGATTTCTTATAAAAATACGAATGCGCTGTTCTTTAGAAAGTAGCTTTTTATTGATTAAAACAATTTAATCCCGTTATTTATCACAGAAAAATCACAAAAATATCACAAAAGTATCACGGGATGAGTTTGAAAAATAGGCAAACCAATTAGCTTTTTTGAAAATGTCTTTTATTTGACATTCAGAGAAATAACAAAAGAAACTTACAAGTAGTAGGTAATTGCACTTATAAATGACGAGTAGGCGTAGTTTTAAACTTGGCTTTATAGGCTTGCAGGAAACTTTCCTTATCAGCGAATCCCACATGTTTTCCAATTTCTACAATACTAAAGTCGGTATGTGCTAAGAGTTGTTGAGCTTTAAGCAATCTTTTCTCCTTTATCCATTTAGCGGGAGTCGTCTGATAAACTTCTTTAAATTTAGTCTTAAAAGTAGCCATACTCATCTCACATAAAAAAGCCAAATCAACAATATCCAAAGCTTGAATATAATTGGTCTCCATTACTTTCTTTAGCCTAATCAAATCACCTGGATAACTGTAGGAAAATACGTCGATTACTTCTTTCTTCGAGTCTGTATTGACTAAATGATATAATAATTCTTTGGCTTTTAATTCAAGAAAACGCGCCTGATTTGCTTGTTTTTTGGCTTCATCTAAAAGTAATCGAATACTAAATAAATAAGCCTGAAAGGAAGGATTAAGTGAAATGGGAACGGTTGCACTTTCTTCTCTATTGGTAGCATAAGGCGAAAATTCCAATTGGTTCTCCGCAAAAAAACTAATAACCATTGGGTCAGAAATGAAAAATAAGAAGGCTTTGAATTGGTTATTAGTCGTCGATAAACTCTCAGACATAATATAAGCTCCTTTCCTAACTAAGACCGCATCTCCCTCATTCGCAAACGTTGTTGTTTCAGGCGTAACAAATTTAGCTTGCCCATGTACCACGTAAACCAAAAAGGTTTGATTAATGCTTAGTTGAACATTTTTAATGGAATCTAATTGGTGGGCATATTCCACAAACTTTTCTGAACCTATCAGAAGGCTTTCAAAGTTTGGATTCTTATTAAAATATTGTGGGAAATCAATATTCATTCTGAGTCATTTTTTTCGTTTAAAGGGGAACTGCAAGGTAGATAAAATTATGATAAAACATTAGTGCTGATTAATCAATAATTATTATGGTAGATTGGAAGATAATAGAGCCATTCAATAGGCAGGCTATTTTTTACAGATAGAATTATTGTTCATTTTGTAAAAGAAAAAGTAAGCTAATTAACCATTTTCAATGAAGGGGCGATTATCTGGGAAAGGTACTTACAGGAGATTTTGAGGCTAGGAGAGCTTCTTTTTTAAAAAATATTTTAGAAAAAAGCCTAATGTCCGTCAATTGACAATTGAAAAAAAGCCAAATTTTACTTGTGTATAACATGATACTTTTGTGGTGTTCTCGTGATACTTTTGTGATATTTAGAAACTGTTAATCACAGAATTATCAATTATCACAATAGTATAATTAGTCTAAATGAACAGATGGATTACCGCTATTTGCCATAAGGAGTTGAGAAACATACCTTTGTATTATATTTTTTCAAACTAACTTTATTACTGAACATTGGATATTTGATGTTAGACTTATTCTGATTAGGTGTAATTAATTTGATGTATAAGTAGTTTGGAATCAATCATTTAGGTGTTTGAGAGCTAAGTGTTTGATTTATCTAATATCAAAAATATAGAATCTAACGCCAAAATTGGTAGTAGGAAGAAAACTAACGTGCTGTGGTTTATTAGTCCATAAAATAATGACTCTGTGGGCACATAAATAGAATAGCAGACACTTGTTACAAGATAAGGATTTCGGTAAAGAAATTATTAGAAAAAAAAATTAAAGTTCACGCAGCCTTTTCTTTTTATCATTTGTATAGGGTAGTGACAATAACATTAAAACATTTTTCCTTAATGCAACCAAATACAGAATCGGAGCTACCAGAAATTATTCTGGGTTGCTGTCGCAATCAACGCAACAGTCAGAATGCCCTCTATAGATTGTATTATGCTTACGGCATGAGCATTGCGATTCGGTATGTAGGTACAGAAGAGGAAGCGCTAACCATTGTGAATGATGCTTTTCTAAAAGTATTTGATCACATCAAAAGGTTTGATAAAAATCAATCTTTTAAACCTTGGTTTCGAAAAATATTGGTGAATACAGCACTCAATTTCATCAAAAAAAAACAGAAATATAAGATGGAAGTGAATTTGGATGAAGCGGATAAAGTATCAAGTAGAGAAGAGATTTTAAGTCAAATTAATTATAAAGACCTAATTATTACTTTACAATCTTTATCCTTAGCTTATAGAACGGTCTTTAATTTATACGTAATCGACGGATTCAAGCATAGTGAGATTGCAGATATGTTAGGCATTACAGTAAGTACCTCTAAATCCAATTTAACCCGAGCCAGATTAAAACTAAAAGAATTGATTACTCAAAAAATAAATAGCCAGTATGTCTGATTGGACACCAGAAGAAATAGATAAGTTGTTTCAGGATGGCTCAAAAAAATATGAATTTGAGTATAATGAAGCCGCATGGGGTAAAATGGAGGTTTTGCTCGATGACCGAAATCGGAGGAGAAGGTATCTTTTATGGTGGTTGCTAGGTGGATTATTAGGTGTTTTACTAATTGGTGGAATTTATCTTTTTAATCTTGAAAAGCAAACTAGTATAGAAGTAACAACAATATCCAAAATACAGCAAGAAGAACAACTAACTACTCAGATTAAAGGAGAAAATACAAGGTTAAAAAAGGAAACGACTAATAGTGATGATGCCAAGATTAACCCCGAAAGTATAACGCAATCAATAAAAGTACAAAGCAACAAATTAGAAAATCCCCCTTCTAAAACAATTCAAACACCAGAAAAACACACATTCACTACGATCGCTGAAAAGCAAACTGCAACAACTACTGTACATCCTAAAACGGTACTTCCGGCTTCAACTGCTAAGCGCTTAGCAACGGAAGCTACCACTTTAGGGCAACGAAAGACCACTAATTTACCCGTTAATCCGAAAGTACCCGTAACCCGACAAAGTACAGCAAAGGAAAATACGTCAACGTTAGTTTCAAAAAATAGAAAGACTAATTTTACGTTGGATGCTTTACCTACATTACCTAGTACAATTGATTTTACAGATGAACCAGTTTTATTAGATACCGCTTTATTAAAAACGACTTCCCCCATTCCACCAGTTATAAAACCGATCAATGACAATCATTTTGTGGTTGGTTTATTATTAGCGAGAGAGCAATCTTTTGTAGACAAAGGATTATGTGCTCCTAAATGGAAAGCAGGACTTAGTTTAGCATATCGATTTGGTGGTAAACATAGCCTTCGACTAGAAGGAAGTTATAGTCAAAAAGAATATTTAGCGAGTGGCACCAAATACAGCGCACCACAAGGGTTTTGGTTTAAAGCAACTGCGCCGCAATCCGCACAAGGATTTTGTAATATAGTGGAAATGTCGATCACAGAAAGCTATTTTTTTAACGGACACGCCAAAAGAGGCTTTTACGTAAATGCAGGGTTGTCCTCTTATTTTATGCTGAAAGAATGGTATGATTATGAGTACAGTTCCTCCGAAGATGGTTTACGTAGAGGATGGGGAACAGAGAATGAAAACCAACATTGGTTTGGAATAGGAGAAATATCCTTAGGTTATAGTCTACCATTTTCGGATAATTCTTCTTTGCAAATTGCCCCTTATGCCCAAATCCCATTAACAGGTATAGGGCATGGACAAATTAAGTTTTTTACCTCTGGCATACAACTAAGATATAATTTCCATTTGAGGTAAATAATATAACAAATAATTTACTATATAAAAATAAGGGTATACCATTTTATAAAACAACTATTGGACTATTCAGAATAGAGATTAGAGACCATTAAATTAAGAGAAAAGAGACTAAATATCAGTAAATATTGACTTAAAGAGTTCATAATGATTAAATTTCCGAAAAATGAACCTCTGTTCTTTACTCTCGGTTCTTAATAATTACCAACTATTTTAAATTACTAAACACGTTATTACAAGAAGATACTGTATCAAAAGACGCTAATTCTAACTTTTTCTGTGGTTGCTGGTTAGGGTTTTCAATCCGACACCCCTATTTGGCTTGCCTCTGGCGAGGTTTACTTAATTAGACTAACTTTTTACGCTTGCCAGAGGCAAGAAACATAAGGGTTTCGGACAAAATGTCCTCACCAGCAACCATTTTTTGTGAAACCACGGAATCCGTTAGAATCAGATGTTTTGATACAGCGCCATACCAAAAATCGATTATTTACAACCGCTGATTTTATTGATAGCGCAATATTTTTATTGTTTCATTACCTGAAACTATTTAAGATACCTCCCTCTTGGAGCAATAAAAGGTATTGTAATAAAGTAAATTACAGCACTATTTTACTTAACAGGCAAGTATTTGCCTAATATATTTCACCTAAATAAATAGCGTTAAATCGGCTAGTGGGCATTCTTTTGTTCTGCTTGTCCTGATCATTTAATGCCTAAAATTAGATTAACCATGAGATTAAATTACTTTGTTTCCTATTGGAAACCGGGATATGTATTGTCCCAACGTCTTTCACAAAGCGTACAATTATTCGTTTTAACCTTATTATTGGTCTTTGGCTATACCACAACTAACGCCCAAGTTATTATTAGTGAAGTATTTGCTAACGGTACTTTTGAATTGAGAAATACGGGGAACAGTACCGTCAATGTAAGTAGTTATTGGATTTGTGATTTCCCCGATTATAGAAGATTAGATCAATTAACATTGGAGTGTGGAGATCTGAATTTAGCAGCAGGAGCAGAAGTAGTATTAACCGCTCCAGGTTTACACGAAACAGATGATTCGGAATTAGGCTTATATACTAGAAATTCATTTGGAGACGCAAGTGCCTTGATTTCTTATTTAGAATGGGGGGCTTCAGGGCACCAAAGAGCAGGATTGGCAATCGGAAATGGTATATGGGATGGAAATGCAGCATCAGCTTTTAACAGTAGCCAATCTTTAGATAGAGGTGGTGATGGTTTTGCCGCAGCTGATTGGACGGTAAACGCTAATCCAATGGCTTGTGCTACTGGCGGTGACGGCGGTGGTGAGGTGCCAACCTGTGACGTAGATGGCGGAACAATTTCAACTACTGATAGAACTTCTATCTGTGTAGATGGAATTGCAGATCCAATCAATGTAACCGTATCAGGTAATCCAAGCGGTTCAAACAGAGGCTGGGTGATTACGGATGATCAAAGAAATATCTTAGCATTACCAGCAGCATCACCATTTGATTTAGATGGTGCAGGACCAGGTACTTGTTTTATTTACTACATCCGTTACGAAGATGGCTTACAAGGACTAGCAGCAGGACAAAACTTAAACAACCTACAAGGATGTTGGGATTTATCTAACAGAATTGAAGTAATTAGACAAACACCAGATGGTGGTCGAGTAACGACACAAGGAGGAATGACAGAGTTTACCGCAACGGCTGGTAATGTAATGGTTCCAGTTACCCGTACTACAGAAGCGACTGCATTAAGTTACTGGTATATCATTACTGATGATAATGACAATATTTTAGACTTTTTAAACCCAGGAGATGCTTCTCCAACAGATAACGCTACTTTAGATTTAAGTGGCGCACCAGTAGGTGTATGCCGTATTTGGGGTTGGTCTTACAGAGGTGAAGGCGATCCAATTAGAGGAGACAATATTTCTACGTTGACAGATGGTGCTTGTGAAACGATTTCTGATAATTTTATCACCGTAAACCGAGTAGCAGAGACAGGTGGAAATGATTGTGACGTAGATGGCGGAACAATCTCAACTACGGATAGAACTTCTATCTGTGTAGACGGAATTGCAGATCCAATCAATGTAACCGTATCAGGTAACCCAAGCGGTTCAAACAGAGGATGGGTGATTACAGATGATCAAAGAAATATCTTAGCATTACCAGCAGCCTCTCCATTTGATTTAGATGGTGCAGGTCCAGGTACTTGTTTCATTTATTACATCCGTTACGAAGATGGATTACAAGGCTTAGCAGCGGGACAAAACTTAAATAACTTACAAGGATGTTGGGATTTATCTAACAGAATTGAAGTAATTAGACAAACACCAGATGGTGGACAAGTAACTTTACAAAGTGGAGGAACAATCTACACGGGTACTGCGGGCGACATCATGGTTCCTGTAACTAGAACAACTTCTGCAACAGCATTAAGTTACTGGTACATCATTACAGATGATAATGACAATATTTTAGATTTCTTCAATCCAGGAGATGCTTCTCCAACGGATAATGCAACCTTAGATTTAAGTGGCGCACCTGTAGGCGTATGCCGTATTTGGGGCTGGTCTTATAGAGGCGAGGGTGACCCAATTAGAGGTGATAATATTTCTACTTTGACGGATGGTGCTTGTGAGACGATTTCTGATAATTTCGTTACGGTAAATCGCTTAGCAGATACAGGCGGAGATGATTGTAATGTAGGTGGAGGAACAATCTCAACTACTGATAGAACTTCTATCTGTGTAGACGGAATTGCAGATCCAATCAATGTAACCGTATCAGGTAACCCAAGCGGTTCAAATAGAGGATGGGTAATTACGGATGATCAAAGAAATATCTTAGCATTACCAGCAGCATCACCATTTGATTTAGACGGTGCAGGACCAGGTACTTGTTTCATTTACTACATCCGTTACGAAGATGGTTTACAAGGATTAGCAGCAGGACAAAACTTAAATAACTTACAAGGATGTTGGGATTTATCTAACAGAATTGAAGTCATTAGACAAACACCAGATGGTGGTCGAGTGACTTTACAAAATGGTGGAACAGAATATACGGCAACTGCTGGAAACGTAATGGTTCCTGTAACTAGAACAACTTCTGCAACAGCATTAAGTTACTGGTATATTATTACAGATGACAATGACAATATTTTAGATTTCTTCAATCCAGGCGATGCTTCTCCAACAGATAATGCAACCTTAGATTTAAGCGCAGCACCTCCAGGCGTATGTAGAATTTGGGGCTGGTCTTATAGAGGCGAAGGCGACCCAATCAGAGGTGATAATATTTCTACCTTGACGGACGGTGCTTGTGAGACGATTTCTACTAATTTTGTTAGAGTAGTTCGTCAAGAAGCAGATGTTCCAGCTACTCCAGTAAGATATACAGCTCAACTTACAGGTTCTCAAGAAGTATGTCCTAAAATTTCAACAGGATATGGTTCAGTAGAAGCGGTTTTAACAGGAAATACTTTAAAAGTAAGTGGTTCTTTTAATAACATGATCGGTAATTTCGATGCTAATGTAGCAGGTGGGGCGCATATTCACTTTGCACCAGCAGGAAGAAATGGTGCAGTTGAATTATTATTGACAACTCGACCAACAGCTGATTTAAAAGGAGGAACATTCAGAGCGAGTGATAATACATTTACTTTGACCGAAGGGCAGGTAAGATACTTACAGAACAGAGAATTATATATCAATATCCATACAACTGTTTTTGCAAGTGGAGAGTTAAGAGGACAATTATTACCTCCAGCAGATGCTTATTACCAAGCGAATTTATTAGGAATCAACGAAGTACCAGCCAATGGATCTGACGCAACGGGTAATGTTTTATTAGAATTGAGAGGCAATGAGTTAATAGCAACAGGTGCTTTCGAAGGATTTACTAGTGAAGTAGCGACAGATTTAGCAGGAGGTGGTCACATTCACCGAGGATTTGCAGGAAGAAATGGAGACATTGCATTGATTTTTGATATTACATTGGATGATGATAATAAAGGTGGACGTTTAGAAGCAGCTAATAATACTTTTACACTAACACCAAGCCAGTTGACGTACTTGAAGCAACAAGAATTATACATCAATTTCCATTCTCAAGACAATCGCCCAGGAGAGGTAAGAGGACAAATTGCGCCATTAGGAGCAACTTACTTTGTAGCGAACTTAGAAGGCGAGCAAGAAGTACCCGCGATTAATGTTTCTTCTGATGGACGAGTTCATGTCACCTATGATGGTCAAAACACGATCTATGTGAGTGGAACTTTCAACAACTTAGAAGGAAACTTAAACACAGAATTAGCAGGAGGTGGACACATTCACCTTGGTGCAAAAGGCGAAAATGGACCAGTTGTTTTCCCATTAAATATTCGTTTAGCAGCAGATAAGCGAAATGGAGAATTCTTACCACAAAACAACAAGTTTGTTTTAAATAGAGACCAATTAGCTGCCTTATTTACAGAAGGATTGTATGTAAATATTCACAGCCTAGTAAATGTACCAGGAGAAATTAGAGGCCAGATTGTTGGACAAACAATTGCGTCTTGTGGTAATCCACAATTAGCAGAAAATGTATGTCCTACACCAACTAATTTAAGCGCAACTAGTATAGATGCTAGAAGAACTAGATTAGATTGGGATAGAGTAGCAGGAGCTAGAAAATACGGTATTGAAATTAGATTTGCTGGAAAGAGCAGAATCCTTGCCAGAGCTAGAATCAGTAACAACCGAGTATTTGTATTTGCACCTTCTGGAAGAGATTATGAAGTAAGAATACAGACTATTTGTCAAGATGGAAGTGTTTCTGAATATACAGAGTGGTTGGCTTATTCTACGCCATCTAGTCTTAATGGAAGTGCACAAAGTAGAAACAGTACATCAATAGATACAGATGCTGAAATAATTAACATTGAAGACGAGCCAATTACTAATGTTTCGGTTTATCCGAATCCTGTAAGTGATGTTTTAAATGTGGACTATCAAACAGTTTCTAATACAGCAGTATTAACAGTTTACCATGTTTCTGGTAAGCAAGTATTAGTCAAGAGATTAGGAGAGGATGAAGGTTACCATCGAGTAAATTTAGGTAATTTACCAGACGGTGCTTATATCTTAACTATTCAAGAAGCAGGGAAATTGCCGCATACAGAGCGAATCATTAAAGGCACAAGATAAGCTCCAGATCGAGTAATTACCTTCATACAATTAAACACGTTGTAAAACTTCCAGTTCTGGGCTTAGGCTCGGGGCTGGATTTTATTATTTCTAATTTTTGTTTAGTAGTAGAATGATTTACCTTGGTTTTTATTTTCCATTTAAATCGTCAAAATGCTAACAGAGACTTCTTCCATTCGAGCGGCTATCAAAAATGCAGACACCATAACAGGGCTCTATTGAGATGGAAAGCGTATCAAAAAACGCAACTCCAAAAATTAGTCATTAGCGGCTGTCCCGTTGAGACCTTACCAGAAAGTATTCAAGAGCTGAAAAATTTACGAGAAATTACTGCTTATAAAATAGCTCTGACGGATGAATCTGCGGAACAACTTTTTAATGCCATGCCTCAGTTACGTCGTTTTACCTATTCTGATAAATTTTTACGGCGATAATATACTGGTTGAGCTTATTTTCAAAAATGAGAATAGATACTTCCATCTAATGGAAGAAATGAATATCTTCGCTGTCCTTCTGAATAACTTTACTTTTGACTAGAGAAAAAATACACATGAAAAGAGGAACTTATCAAGAATTTAAACCTAAATACGATGCTTTATCTATTTTTGAAAAAGACATGCTTCAAGTGCTTGCCTTGATATTTGAAGAGGTGACGATTGATATTTTCACGAAAGTGCTTAAAAAAGTAGGGATTGATGAAGTAAACGGAAAATTAATTACCGTTAGAAAAGTGCAAGAAATTGCAGAGCGAATGATTGCCAAGCGCTTTGTCAATTTTTCTGGTAGACGCAAATGTAGCATCCAAGAATATTATCGCCGCCATTTAGTGCAAGAAGCATTTTTTAGTAATCGCTGGAAAGCTACCGTCTTGGCTATCCGAGAACTGTATCCGATGGAAGAGACCTATTGGCGTGGACCTCGTTCTTATAAGACCTGTTTAAGGGAAATGCAGTTTGGGCTTTTAGCGAATAATCCTAATAAATATGTAAGCCTTAGAGCGACGGCTTTACATCGCTTTATAAAAGATGTAAAAATAACACCGCCAGAAGATTACTTCTTTTTTGACCCACTCAACAAGCCTTTCTTAAGACAACAACCCATTGGTTTTCAAACTACTTTACTTTATCAGGCGCTCTTTGGGAAAATTAATAATTTACAACCAATTGATGAACTTTTGTCGTATTTAGTAGAAGAATCGACTAATAATCCAAAGCTAGAAGAATTTAAAAAATTCTTAGCAAATGGCTTGATTTTTCAAGGTAAATTAAAAGGTAATGAGCATCTTTTTGGCAATATAAGCAAACAAGCTTGGGTTACATTTCTGAGAGGAGATAATGAAAAAGCGATTACCTTATTCGAAGAAGATTTTAATCAATACAAAAAAACAACCCGTAAAAAGAAAATCTATCTGGAACACATTGCCGCTCCTCTTCATTTAGTAGCATTATTAAAATCCAATCAACCGAGTCATTATGCAACTATTTTAAAGCATGCAAAAAATGCACAAGTAGAGGAAACTAAACCTGCTTTCAATTATTTGAGTGCGGTCGTTTACTACTTGAAAAACGAAAATGAAAAAGCACATAAATTACTAGACACAGGATGTACTTCTAGTTTTGACTTAGTATTTCAAGCAATGGCGGGTTATTGGACAGAAGTAGAATTTGCAGATTACTACTTAAAATTACTGGATGAAAAATTTATGGCTGCCCAAAAAAGTGGACTGAAGTGGCTAGAACTAGAGTTTGCTAGTGTTCTTGCTAAAGTAGCCAAAAAAGCCTCACATAAAGAAGTTTATGCCAAGCGAGCCGCTGCCTTAGAAAAAGAAACAGGTATTCAAAGTATGATTACCGCAGTCAGAAAAGTAGAACAATGGGAGCGAGTCCTCCGTTCGTTGGAAGCAATGACAGGTGGTACAAAAGGAATGACCACCAAACAAGAAAATGAGGTAAGAATTGCTTGGTTGGTAGATTTTAAAAATGGCTACATTCAACCTAAAGAACAAAAAATTGGTAAAAGTGGCAAATGGTCAAAGGGAAGAAATATTGCTTTAAAACGCCTAAAGGAAGGGGCAGTCGAAGCCATGAGCGCAGAAGACCATCGAATAGCCAAAACGATTAGAGTAGATAGAAGTTATGGCTATTATGGAAGTGTAGATTATTATTTTGATGGAATCAAGACCTATAGAGCAATGATAGGGCATCCTTTATTATTTCGGTATGATAATCCAACGATTCCGATAGAACTAACAGAGGTTAAACCTGAATTAATTGTAGAAGAAAAACCAGGTCGATTTGAGGTGAAATTTTCTCACCCCATTTCCGAAGGAGAAGTATCCGTTACGCAAGAAACCCCCACCCGTTTTAATCTAGTGAATGCAACGGCTGCCCATTTAAAAATAGCCAAAGCTTTAGGTGGACCGTCTATTGCCATTCCAAGTGCTGCTAAAAAACAATTGGGAGGTATTTTGAAAAAAATAGGTGGATTAGTGCCTGTACATTCCGCCTTAGCACATGCAGAAGAAGATTTACCCACTAAAAGAGGCAATGCAAATATTCATGTCCACATCATGCCTTTTGGCGATGGCTTTAAATTGGAAATGTTTGCGAAACCATTGGTCACCGAACCGCCCTATTTTAAACCAGGAAAAGGCCGAAAAGAATTTGTGGCAGAAGTTAAGAAGAAACGGACGCTAGTCAAACGAACCCTTTCTAAAGAAAAAGACAATGCTCGTAAAGTAGAAACAGAATGCCCTACGCTGCAACAAGTGGAACACTATCAAGGAGAATGGACCTTTGATGAAACAGAAACTTGTTTGAATATTTTATTAGAACTCGAACCACTAAAAGAAAGTGGTTTGGTGACTTTAGAATGGCCTAAAGGCGAAAAAGTCCGACTCAATCAACATGCTGGTTTTGGTCAATTTTCGATGCGTATTGACAGAGATAATGATTGGTTTGGCGTCACAGGGGAATTGAAGCTAGATAATGATAAGGTACTAGACATGAAACGGCTATTGGAATTAATAGAAAATACCGACAGTCGATTTGTGGAAATTAGTGATGGGCAATTTGTCGCCTTAACTAAAAATTTCCGAAAACAATTAGCGGAAATGAATAGCCTAATGTACCAGACCAAAGATGGTATTCGGGTACACGGATTGGCAGCGGCAGCATTGGAAGATTTTACGTCAGAAGTGAAAGAATTAGAAGTTGCTAAAGAGTGGAAACAACAAGTTAATCGCTTAAAAAGAGCGAGAAAAATGAAAACGGAAGTTCCTTCTACTTTCCAAGCAGATTTGCGCCCTTATCAATTGGAAGGCTATCAATGGTTGACCCAATTGGCTTATTGGGGCGTTGGTGCTTGTTTGGCAGATGATATGGGTTTAGGAAAAACGGTACAAGGTTTAGCGATGTTGGTAGAACGAGCGAAAAACGGGCCTGCTTTGGTGATTGCTCCCGCTTCCGTTTGTCGGAATTGGCGAAAAGAATGTCGAAGATTTGCTCCTACGTTGAATCCCATTATTTTTGGACAAGGCGACCGAAAAGAAACCATTAAAGGATTGAAAGCCTATGATTTGTTGATTAGTACTTATGGTTTGTTACAATCGGAGGATAAACTATTTGCCAGCAAAAAATTCAATACGATTATTCTAGATGAAGCACAGGCCATCAAAAATAAGGCAGCCAAACGCTCCAAAGCAGCGATGAGTTTAAAAGGTAATTTTAAGGTGATTACAACAGGAACACCGATAGAAAATCACCTCGGCGAATTATGGAATTTATTCAACTTTATCAATCCTGGTTTATTAGGTACGAGCCAATCTTTCCAAGAAAGATATGCCTTGCCGATAGAAAAATATAAAAATAAAGATGCACAGAATAGTCTGAAAAAACTGATTCAACCTTTTATTCTTAGACGAAGAAAGAATGATGTCTTAGAAGAATTACCGAGTAAAACAGAAATTACGTTAAGCGTTGAATTGTCTACCGAGGAAAGGGCTTTTTATGAGGCTTTGCGCCAAAAAGCCATTGAGCAAATCGAATCAGACGACCAGAAAGCAGGACATCCTGGTATGCAGATATTGGCACAAATTACCCGATTGCGACAAGCTTGCTGTAATCCGAAATTGGTACAGGAAAACATTCAAATTCCAAGTGCTAAATTGCAATTATTCGGCGAAGTATTAGAAGAACTCGTTGAAAATGGGCATAAAGCACTCGTTTTTAGTCAATTTGTTGGTCACTTAAAGATTATCGAGAATTTCATCAAAGAAAAGAATATCTCCTACCAATACCTCGATGGCTCCACTTCTTTAAGCAGACGAGAAGACCGCATTAGTGCCTTCCAAGCAGGCGAAGGCGATGTCTTTTTAATTAGCTTAAAAGCAGGTGGTGTCGGCTTAAATTTAACTGCGGCTGATTATGTGATTCACATGGATCCGTGGTGGAATCCTGCCGTTGAAGATCAAGCTTCCGACCGTGCGCATCGGATTGGGCAACAGCGCCCTGTAACGATTTATCGCTTGGTGACAGAAAATACGATTGAAGAAAAGATAGTCGCTTTGCATCATCATAAGCGAGATTTGGCGGATAGTTTATTGCAAGGAACGGAGCGAATTGGGCGTTTGTCTTCGGAGGAGTTGTTGGCTTTGATTAAAGAAGGGTAATTGAGTGATGAATTATAAATGATGGGTGATGAGTGATGAGTTTGGACACAGATCAAATATTTAAGTAAAAAATAGATTTTATGGCACTTGTACCCAAAAAAATACTTTCTAAATTTATGTTAGAACATCTATTAAAACTGCCTAACGGAACGATTCCTTTAAAAGAAACTGTCCTACTTCAATTAGATTCCATTTCAGCAGTAACTTCAGCCAGAGATTTAGGTGTTGCTTGGAATGAAACCCAAAAGAAAGCCGCTAAACAGTATCCTGATAAATTTATTCTAGATGATAGAAACATACTTCATTGGAATGATGGCACTATCAAAGTATTAGACAAAAAAATTACGCTCACAAACTTCAGAAAACTGAATGAGTTAGCGGATGCGGAAGGGGTTAATGTGAATAAGATAGTGACGAAGTTGATTAGTTTTATAAGAAGGGGAAGAAATAGGTTTTTATTAATTGTGCATAAATTCAACAAAATATTTAAAAATACCTGAAAAAAATGAAATAAATTCAATTTTAAGCGTTTTTACAAAAATGAAGCGCATCTTAATCATAGCAATCACCTTGTCCATAGGATTCAGTCTGTTCGGGCAACAACAAACCTTGTCTAATTGGCGGGTTAAGGTGGTGATTGCAGAAAAAGATACGCTTCGACTAGACACCAATCCCATAGTAGCAGGGACGCTACAAATAAATGACGGAGCAACGAATCGTATTCTTTCCAATTCAACAGATTTTTTTTCAGAAAATTTAAAAATTGATTATAATTTACTGATAATCAAAGATATATTCTTTGAGAAAAATAAATTAAAGCGAACCGATTCTTTAAAAATAAGCTACCGAGTTTTCCCTTTTGATTTTCAACAACCCGTCCAACATTTAGATACTCTATTAATTGCCGAAGATTATCAAGGGAATTATATTGGTTTTGATTATACCCCTGAAGCAAGCAGCAAATCAACGGCGATTTTAAGAAATAATAGCGGCTTACAATACAGCGGTAGTTTTGCCAGAGGAGTTTCTTTTGGCAATAGTCAGAATTTGGTATTGAACTCCCAATTCAATCTGCAATTATCTGGTAAATTGGGCGATGACACAGAAATAGTGGCGGCATTGACTGACGAAAACATACCCTTGCAAGCAGAAGGTAATACTCAACAACTCCAAGAATTTGATAAAATATTTATCCAAATTAATCGCAAGAATTCCAGTTTGACGGCAGGGGATTATGAGATTAGTAGTCGGGATAAATACTTTATGAAGTATTATAAAAAGCTACAAGGGACTACCTTTTCAACGACTCAGGCTGCTTTCAAAAAAGGAACTTGGGCAAGCGATGCAAGTTTTGCGATTTCCAGAGGGCAGTTTGCTCGAAATACGGTTACGGCAATTGAAGGCAATCAAGGTCCTTATAAATTAACGGGTATAAACGGCGAACAATTCATTATCGTTTTAGCGGGAACAGAACGAGTTATTTTAGATGGAATTCTCCTTAAAAGAGGCATTGAAGAAGATTATATCATTGATTATAATCAAGGCGAATTGGCGTTTACCAATAAAAAAATAATTACCCAGAATAGTCGAATTATCGTGGAGTTTGAATATTTAGATCAGACGTTTCAACGTGCTTTATATGCGGTGAATAGTGAATTGAAAACTGAAAAAAATCGCTTTTATTTTGGCTTATTTACGCAGCAAGACAGCAAAAATGCAGTTGGCGATACGGAACTGTCCACTTCGGAGAGAATGACCTTGCGAGAGATTGGAGACAATTTGGAGAATGCTTTTGTAAGTAGTATAGATACTTTGGCGGATGGATTTAATGAAGCAAGGGTACAGTATGAATTGCGGGATACTTTTTATAAGGTGTTTAATGAAAATACGAATCAAAATGATACCGTGCTCACAGGAATTTTGGTCTTTTCTACCAATCCTCAAAATGCAAAATATACGGCTCGGTTTTCCCAAGTAGGGCAGGGGAGTGGCAATTATATTTTAACGACTGCCAATAATGCCAATGGCAGAGTCTATGAATGGATCGCCCCTGATGAACAAACAGGATTACCTAACGGAGATTTTGAACCCATTCAACAATTAACTGCCCCGAAAAAACAGCAATTATTAACGCTCGGTTCGGAATTACAGTTGAGTAAGCATTCAAGTTTACGAACAGAAATTGCGCTGAGTAATACCGATTTAAATCGTTTTTCTAACGTAGATAATAACGACAATGTAGGAACTGCTTTATTTGCTGATTATCAATTGAGTAAACCAATTGGAAAGAAAGGTTTAGTACTCCAAAGTAAAGCTAAATACGAATTGGTACAGCAAAATTTCCGAGCATTAAATCCTTATCGGAACGCAGAATTTAATCGAGATTGGAACATCCATTTTGGTAATAACCAAGTTGCCGTGAATGAACAGATTGGTAAAGGTGGTTTAGCTTTACGACAAACCGATGAATGGCAAATAGCCTACGATTTATCCTTCTTTAATCGAGGAAATATTTACGATGGACTCAAACAGGAATTTGATCTTTTTTATCAAAAAGCTGGCTATGATTTGCGAATTTATGGGAGTGCTTTGACCAGCAAAACGGAAGTAGAAAATAGTCAATTTTTTCGCCCAAGAATCGATTTTTCTAAGACATTTAAACAATTAAAAAATTGGAAATTGGGCGTTTACGGAGAACGGGAAAGAAATGAAATAAGTGATGTCCAAACCGATACCTTAAAAGCTACGGGGTTTTATTGGGATTTATATAAAGTTTATTTAGAAAGCCCCGATAATAATCGTTTTCAATGGCATATCAATTACACTCGGCAAACCAATTTTGCTCCTCAAAATATAGACTTCTTAAAAAGTACCGTAGCCGATGAAATTGATATCAACGGTCATTGGAAGGAGAAAAGAACCAGTCAATTAAAATGGAATTTTACCTATAGAAACTTAACGGTTGAAGATGAAAAATTAACCAATCAAACGGCACAAGAAACCTATTTAGGGCGCTTGGATTATACCCTGAATTTATGGCGAGGAGCTTTGCGATTTAATACCAATTATGAAATTGGTTCAGGGCAAGAAGCGAAGGTCGAATTTCAATTTATTAAAGTCAACAAAGGCGAAGGTACCTTCGTTTGGGAACCGACGGAACAATACGATTTAAATGGCGATAGCATTCCACAAATCAATGAATTTGTTGTTGCCCCTTTTCGAGACCAAGCCAATTATGTGCGGATCAATACCTTTACGAATGATTTTATTCGCACCAATAATGTAGGCTTAAATCAGAGTTTGCGCTTGACGCCAAGAATTATCTGGCTCAATAAAAAAGGCTGGAAAAAAGTGGTCAGTAAATTCTCTACGCTCTCTACTTTACGAATTAATCGAAAGGTCAAATTGGATGACGTCATTTCTGCTTGGAATCCTTTTGATTTAACGATTTCGGATACTAGTTTAGTGACCATCGCTTCTGCTGTTCGAAATGTTTTGTTTTTTAATCGCAATCATCCCAAATATGATTTTCAGTTAGGGCAATCGGATAACCGAAATCGAAATGTGCTGACCACAGGTTTTGAAAGTCGCCAAACCAGCGAGCAATTTATTCGCAGCCGTTGGAACATTATCCCCGTTTTTAGCAGTCAAATTAATTATTCGATTGGCAATAAAAATAGTGATTCGGAACTCTTTGATAACCGAGATTTTGACATCAATTTTCAAAAGATTACCCCACAATTTACTTACTTACCCAATCAGAAATACGAAGCAACGATGGAGTACGAATATCAACGAGCGGAAAACACCCTAGTTGATTTTCCTACCTTGGCTAAATTCCACAGTTTTAAATTTGAAATGGCATATAATCGAGCACAAAAACTAGCTTTGAAAAGTGATTTTTCTTTTGTTAATATTTCCGTTATTGGAGACACCAATCCTACGCTCGAATTGACCTTATTAGAGGGCTTGAAAAAAGGGAGGAACTTCTTGTGGGGATTGACCTTAAATCGTCAAATAGCCACTAATGTGCAAATGAGTTTACGTTATGAAGGGCGAAAAACGGGGGATAGTCGAACGGTGCATTTGGGGAGTGCGCAGGTAAGAGCAACATTCTAAAATTGTTTACTTATTCCGTTTTTTATCTTCTAATCCTAATAAATAAGAGTTATTCATACTTAAATTAAACCAAATAAGACTTAAGGCATCCTTAATAGTTACGGGTTCATTTTTATGAATTGTTGCTCGGATAGCACCGTCACTATCAATTACTTGTGTCAATTCTATCGTAGCATTACCTTCTAAGTAAGTGTTTATTTCCGAAAGATTATTATAATTATTTAAAGAAACCTGAATTTCTTTTACCGAACGTTTCTTCAAGTTTTCCTTAAACTTATGAGGGAATTTTGCTTCATAAAATGGCTTATTATCATTTGTTATATGGACATTAGCGCCAATAACCGCTATATCAAAATCATTTTTATTAAACACTTGACATACCAAATAAGGGTATAGATTTTCCTCCTGATTTTTATAGGGTTCATGAAAATATTCAACCTTATCTATAATTATGTTATTGAATATTGCTGTACGATCATCATAAGCTTTTAATTTACTGGCTTGCAAGCTATTGTATGCTTCTTCAATCCAAGCAGCTTTTTTCGTAATAGCATCATAAGTAAAATGATTCAGCCGCTGAATAAGATATTCTTCCTTGGATTCCTTTAGTTTTAGAATAGAATTAATTTGTAAATCAAGGTTAGGTTCTAAAAAATGTTCTCCAAAAAGTATCAGTACCAAATCCATTTCAAAGGCTTCTATAGCTTCTTGATCAAGCCCTGCTTTTATTGCTTGGATAGATTTTAAGTAAGTTGCCTTATTACCAGTATTTACACGTAATTTTGGAGAGCAATTTTGAAAAAAGAGAAATAGACTAAATAGCCAAATAGTTTGTTTAATAATTTTCATTTAATTTATTTTGTTCACAATTCTTCACTTGTTACTAAGTGCTAAGATATAATTATTTGTGGAATTTTAGGCTCAAGATAGCCACCTAGGTTTTTTTTATTCCACTTGGAATTTAAAGACCATGTCCTAATCACCCTTTTTTAAGATTTAAGAAGGCATATTTTGTCTTTATATTTTGTGCCGCATATCTTAATAACAGCTTTTAGTATTTCTGAAAAATGAAGAGTGCGAACCGATTGCACAGTATTTTAAATACAGATAGTTTACAAATTATCATTGAATACGAATCTGTTTATGGAGAACGGTGGGTTATTGAGAAGGGGGATAATATTCCTAAGAAGTTGTAGTTGTTTGGTTTTTCTAATTTAGGAGTGACTTCAAAATATTTTGGTATTGAGTGCCCACGTTTTTTATTAAAATCCTTAAAGTAAACTTGGTCGGAGCGTTTTTGAATTAGGCGTATGCTTATTTTTAGTAAAATTACCTTTCTTTTGTTTCAAAGTGGTTTTACCCAGTACCCGAATCATTTCTTTTGCAATTGCTTGTACGACCGGAATAGCCACAGAATTTCCCATTTGCCTATACATTTGCGTTCGAGAAATTGGAAATTTAAAATCTTTTGGAAAGCCCATAATCGCTTTACATTCATTATGGGATAATAAGCGTAAACCTGTTTCGCCGTCTTTGACGAAGGTGCCTGTGAGTCTTTGAATTTTGTGGTAGGTTGAACACAAAGTTTTGACTTGAATATCTGAATTTGTGTCTATTACCTGTGGGCGGCCATCGTCTTTTTTGTAGATGTAGGATTTCTGGTAATTTTTTGTAATACAATATCCCTTTTTGTGGGATTCGATAAATTGGCCAATACCGACTGGTTCTTCATGTTTAGAGGGCCAATTAAATGTAAAACCTTCTATTTCTGAAATTTCTCTTGAAAAACCGACTAGATAAATTCTTTTTCTATGTTGAGGTACGCCAAAATTAGCCGCATTTAAAACCCTAGCATCTACTTTGTAGTTTAATTCTTTTTGAAGTGTTCGAAAAATAATTTTATAGGTTCTTCCTTGATCGTGGCTTCGCAATCCATCAACATTTTCTAGCAAAAATGCTTTCGGTCTTTTTTCCTTAAGTATCCTAACGATGTCATAGAAGGATGTTCCTTGGGTAGGATGTTGAAAACCTTCACGTCTTCCGATAGAACTAAATGGTTGACAAGGAAAACCTCCTGTTAGTATATCATGTGTAGGAATTTCTTTCTCATCAATTTTAGTTATATCTCCAAAAGGGATTTCTCGAAAATTTTCAAAGTAAGTTTTCTGACTATATTTGTCCCATTCTGAACTAAAAACACAAGTACAATTATTTCGTGCAAAAGCAATTCTTATGCCGCCAATTCCTGCGAATAGATCAATGAATTTATATTTGTTTGAAGTCTTCATAATGGCAATTATTTTTAGAATTAATATTTGATTTGATTTAAATATAATACTTTTTTTTTATTTTTTAAAATTTAAAAACAAAAAGAATTAATTTTGAAAGATGCTTTTTTAAAACTAATTTTGTAAATTGATTTTTTCATATAGTGTATTTTTTGTATTCGATTGAATTTCAAAGCCTTATGTTGAATTAGGTTTTTACTATGAGAAACAAAACAACCTAAACTAATTAATGAAACAACCAAAAAAAATAATTAAAGCGGTAGATTTCTTCTGTGGGGGTGGAGGGATGAGTTATGGTATGCAAAAAGCAGGAATTAAAGTTTTGGCAGGAATTGATTACGAAGAAAATTGTCGAGCTACTTACAAGGCTAATATTAAAGGTGCAGAATTTATAAAAGCAGATGTATTTAATCTTACCGAAAAAGAATTAGAGGTCAAACTAGATTTACAAAAAGACGATGATAATCTGCTATTAATTGGTTGTAGTCCTTGCCAATTTTGGAGTATAATCAATACTGATAAAAGTAAGTCAACGCAATCCAAAAATCTATTGGTTGAATTTGAAAGATTTGTACAATATTTTAATCCAGGCTATGTAGTAGTAGAAAATGTTCCTGGGTTATTCTCTAAAAAAGAGGAAAGTGGATTAGCTAAATTTATTTCTTGGTTAGAATCAAATAAATATACTGTTCATTTTAAAGTTCACAATATTGCAGAGTATGGCGTTCCTCAAAGTAGGAAAAGGTTTACCCTTATTGCGAATAGAGTTACGAGTCAAGCATTAGCACCGATTAAATCTAGAAAGAGATTTACCGTAAAGGATGCTTTAGGAGAAAAAAACGGCTTTCCTAAAATTAAGGCAGGGCATAAAGATCAAACAGACTTTATGCATACGGTACCAAATGTTAGTGACTTAACATTAAGAAGACTTAAGAAAGTAAGAAAAGATGGCGGCACTAGGTTAGATTTTGCCGATGACCCAGAATTACAATTAGAATGCTTTAAAGGAAAAGATAACTCATTTAAGGATACTTTTGGTCGATTGTGGTGGGATAAACCTTCTCCAACAATTACTACTAAATTCTTTAGTGTTTCTAATGGTCGGTTTGTGCATCCTGACGAAAATAGAGCTTTGTCTATTCGGGAAGGGGCTACTTTGCAATCTTTTCCTGTAACTTACAAATTTCATGGTTCTAGTATTTCATCCATCGCTAGACTAATTGGCAATGCTGTACCACCAGAATACGCCAAAAGAATAGGGAAAACAATAATAAATAACCATACACATGCAGTTTAGAACCAAAGCAAGAGCAGTAGATTTACTAGGCAAAGGACAAATTGCAGATTTACCTACGGCTATTACTGAGCTATGGAAAAATGGGTATGATGCTTATGCGGATAATTTGACTGCTGAGATTTATTTAAAAGGTTATAAAGGGCTTGAATCGCCATTATTTGTGATGACGGATGATGGAAAGGGAATGTCAAGAAGAGATATTTTTGAAAAATGGTTGGTGTTAGGAACAGATTCTAAAAGTAGAGCAGTCTTAGAAGAAAGGGAAAGTGAGGAAACACTTTGGAAAAAGCCAAGAATTAAATCTGGTGAAAAAGGAATTGGTCGATTATCAGTTGCTTTTTTAGGCAATCCTATGTTAATGCTCACCAAAAAACAAGGACATCCTTTACAGGCATTATTTATAGACTGGAGGTTATTAGAAAATTATGACTTGTTTATTGAAGATGTAGATATTCCTATTGAGAGTATAAATAACCTTGAAGAGTTTATCCTAAAATTTGAAAGACTTAAAGAATCCTTTGCTAATAATTTTGGAGGGGAAAATTCAGACGAGAAAAAACAAATTTGGGACAAATCAAGTAAGCTAAAAAATCAAATTGAGGTTTCTTTAAAAAATTCTAAACTGCCTTCCTTTTTGATTAAAAAATTATTAAAAAACTTAATTGAAACCCAAAATGACCATGGTACGAGATTTATTATTTTTGAACCAAACGAACAAATTATTGCTTTAACCGATCATGATGAAGATGGATTAGATGATAGGCACTTTTTACTTTCTAGCCTTTCTGGTTTAACAAACGATTTTATAGAAAACAATAAAATTGTTAAAACCAGTTTTCCTGTCTTTAAAAAGAATGTTGCAGAGTTTGATCTTCTTACTTCGCAAGGTTTATTTTTTACTGCTAAAGATTATGATTTAGCAGATGTAATCATAAATGGTGTTTTCAATGGTTTGGGTTCTTTTCAAGGAACGATTAAAATATATGATACAGAGTTTCCGTACACATATACAAATCCTAGAAAAAAAGATCAACGAAATAATTATGGAGCTTTTCCATTAAAAATTGGAGTATCACAAGGAATCGAAAGCGAATCAAAACTATCAAGGGATGCTTGGTCAAGAATTAATACAAAAGTTAGTAATAATGGTGGACTATATATTTATAGAGACAATTTTAGAGTACTTCCATATGGTAGAACTGATTTTGATTTTTTAGGTTTTGAAAAAAGAAGAGCAAAAAGGGCAGGTAGTTATTATTTTTCACATAGGAGAATGTTTGGCTATATTGCCTTAACAAGAGATAAAAACAAAAGACTTGAAGATAAATCCAGTAGAGAAGGATTAATAAATAATTCGGCCTATAGAGCCTTTAAAAATGATTTAAAATCATTTTTTATTGAACTAGCACGGGAATTCTTTGGAACAGATGCGAACCAATCAATATTTATTGATAAAAAGTCAGAAACAAAGAATCAAAAAGAAGTAATTAAGAAAGACAAAAAAAGAGAAATTGAAGCTAAAAAAGCATTCACTCGTTCACTAAGTGAATATCCTAAAAAACTAGTGAAATATCAAATAGAATATAAGAAATTATTAAAACAATTAGAAGATAAAACGAAAACGATTTTTATTATTTATTCGGATATTGAAGATATTTTAGACCGAATTCATGAACTAGATATTGAATTTAAGAACCTCCTTCCTAAAATTCCAAAAAGATATAAACCTACAGAAACTCAGTTAGACCGATTAGGAAAATATGAAACAAAACTTATTCAATTTATAGAGACAACAAAAAAAAATAGTGAGCAATTAATGCTCAAAGTAAAAGAAAAACTTGAAATTAAAGAATTAAAAATTGAGTTTACTAAAAACTATCAAAAATATAATGGGGTGCTTGAAAAGATAGTCTCAGAAAACAGAGAACTATTAAAATCTAGCTATAATAAATTACAAAAGGATTTTTCTTTTCGTTCTAGAAGAATTATCGATGACTTAAATTTTGATAAAGAAAAAATCATAGATTCTATAGACTCTAAAGAAAAAGTGCTTCTACATGGAGAAAAAATAAAAGAGAAATTTGAATTCCTAAGAGGTCAAATTAGTAAAGAATTAACTCCTTTGGTTGAACATCTAAATAAGCTAAGTTTTGATATTGACGAAGAGTTGGTACAAGGTGCTTATAAAGCAGAATATGAGACAATTAAATATGAATGGGCACAAACTAAAGAAACAGCTCAATTAGGGATTGCCGTTGAAATTATTGACCATGAATTTAATCAATTGTATGCCCAAATAAATCACGTACTCTCAAAATTAAAGGTCAATAACGTATTTAAGAGTGAAAACGATTTTCAATCTCTTCATAGATATTTTAAACAATTAGAAGATAAGTATGCCTTATTATCACCTCTTTATCGGGTATCGGGTGTAGTCGCTAAAGACATTAGTGGACAACAAATTTATGAATATCTATTAAAATTTTTTACGAGAAGAATTGCAGACTATCAAATTCAATTTGAGGTAACTACTGCATTTAGAGAACATATTATAAAAATAAAAGAACCTGTAATACATACTGTTTATATCAATATTATCAATAATGCGATCTACTGGATGCGGAATAAGGAGTTTCGACAAATTTTATTAGACTATAATCCCAAAACAGAGGAAATCATTATTTGTAATTCAGGTTTTAAAATTGAGGAGCATCGATTAGAGAAAATATTTGGTCTTTTTTATTCAAATAGACCAAATGGTAGAGGTATTGGATTATATCTAGCAAAGCAAAGTTTAAATGAAGCATATTTAGATATTTACGCAACAAATGACAAAGAATACAACGTACTAAAAGGTGCTTGTTTTGTAATAAAACCATTAAAATAAATGAAAATGACACGCTATCAAGAAAAAGCAAATCAAATAATTAGAGACTCAATTAAATCGGCAATTTTTATTGATGAGAATGCTAGATCTTTTTTTTCACTTCCTATTATTGTGGAAACACCATCCTTAGAAGAACGACTTTCAGTTGCACTATATGAAAATTTTAAAAAACAAGGTATTTCTTTAGCTATTCATAATTTTTCAAATGGAGATGAAGAAAATGAAGTATTAAAACAATACCTTTTTGAAAATAGAGATTTAGTACTACTAGACTGGAAATTAGATGATCAAACAGGAGAAGAAGCTGCTTTGAAAATGCTATCTGATATTGTAAATAGTTCTCACCTTCATTTTTGTGCTATTTATACTTCTACTCCAAATTTAGACGAAATATATCTCAATATACTCAATTATTTTTCAGAACAAGACGATAGTTTTTATAATAGTTTAAAAGCAGAATTTGAAGCGAATGAGGAAGAGTTAATACCAATATTAGAACAATTTAATATTTACGATTTAAATGCAAATGGACATTTAATTGGTCAGTTTATAAGATCTTTTGATGTGGAAACTTTGAATTATTTAAAAACATTTACCAAAACACCTGATCCGTTAAGATGCTTGAAATATTTAAAAATTGCCTTTTCGAAGCTTCATAAATCCAGCCATAAACTTCCTTCGCCCGAATTAATTTCAATTAGTAATAAAACTCTTGTAATAAATAATACGATTATCACAATTTTAGATAAAAATGAAGATGAAGATTCGACGGAATTAATTAATCGACTATCTAAGCAAATTGCTAATTCTAAAAATAGTTTTATTCAATTACTTGGGTTTGAAATGCAATCTATTTTTAGAAAAAATAGCTCTTTCATAGATACCAATCTATTGAATGTTTCTAAAGAAGCTTTAATAGTTCATAGGCAAGATATCTTGAGAAGAGAGAACTCTGATATCCCATTCAAATCACTAATTAAGAATGTATTAATCGAACATGCTTCAATGAGTTTAAGGACTGCTGAATTGTCTCTTCTTGAAGGTGATTTTTTGGATAATCAAAATCAAGGAATAACGCCACCTGTCTCTGATGAAGCTTTATGTTCCATGAATGTTTTTTATAACTCTACATCATCAGTAAGTACCAATGGCAAACTTATTTTAAATTTTGGAGACGTTTTTATAGATGGCACTAATAGTTATTATTTATGTTTAACTGCGTTATGTGATTGTTTGAGACCTGATAAGATAAAGAATAATTTCTTTTTTGCTAAAGGGAATCCGATAGATAGAGATTTAGCATTAAAATTAGGTGACTCAGGTTTCATTAGTTTTTTACCCAATAATAAGATTATCTCATGGGTTGCTCCAGAAATTGACGAAAATAGAGTTGTACCAGCTACTATGGAGCAATATCAAATTGAACTTGACTATTACAAACAATATAAACATAAGCCAATTTATATTAAACCGATTCAATACCACGTAACAAACAATAAAATTATTGAGAATAAGATTGAAATTTCTAGAATAGAAACTGATAATAATGAAGCCGATTTTGATTTTAAAGAACTAAATTATATTGCAACTATTCGTTCTAATTATACTCAAAGAATGGCAAATCATGCTTTTACTCATCCAGTAAGAGTTGGAATTGATTTTGTGAAAAAGAAGACATGAAAAATTAAAAAAAACACCTAAATTACTCACTCACTAACAAATTGATAATGCCCAATAATCTTACCCACAATAGGCGGAATCAACCCATCAGGAATATCATGGCCCATATTATCCACCCACAAACTATCAGCAGTAGACATCATTCTAGCCATTTTTTGCCCGTGCGCTAAAGGAATAAAAGGATCTGCTGATCCATGAATAACCAAGGTAGGAATCGTCAATTTTTTCAAATCGGCATATCTAGCCTTAGAAGCTTGTACTGCTGCTTGATGTTGAGCAGAGACATTGGCATTATAGCCTTTTCGTTGACGGATATTATATAATACATGGGTAGCGATCTCTGGCAGGTTAAGCGGTTGTATAGCCGAACCCATTAAGATCATTCTACTAGCGAGGTGTAATTTAATCAAATTCTTTTCGCTTCCTAAAATACCATACTTTGCTGCAACTTTGATTAATTCAATCGCTATTTCAGAAGAGATTGGTGGCAAATCCTGATCAAAAATATCACCAGAAGACATAATAGACGTTAATGTTTGCACTCGATTTGGATGTTTAATGGCCATTTCTTGGGCAATCATGCCGCCCATAGAGACGCCGAGGATATGGGCTTTTGGAATCCCCAGTTTATCTAATATCACAATTCCATCTTTTGCCATATCCGCTAAATCATAAGGCATAGGCGTTTCCCAATCGGATAAACCTGTACCTCTATGATCATAGCGAATGACTTGATATCCAGCATCCACCAAAGCAGTTAAAAAAGCAGGTGGCCAGCCTAAGGCATCATTAGAAATACCCATGATCAATAAAATAGTTCCTTGCGGGGTATCCAAAGGCATTTGGTTTTCGTACCAGATATTGACCCCATTATTTTGAACGATACCCGTTTGTCCTTTAATGATTTCGGGTAATGGTTTCTTTACGACCGATTCAATAATAGCCGTTGTTTCATTGGGTAGGGTAGGGCCTGAATGGTATAAATAGACAGCCCCACTAAGGATCAATAAAAGAACTAGCATACCGATAACTTTAGCTATATTTTTTATAATTTTCATTGTCTTATTTTTTAGCCACGTAGTTCAGCGGAGGCTTTTTCTATTTTGCCTTCCTTATTTACGGACTCGTTATTAATTGCTGATTTATCTCGTTTTTTCCCAATTCTTGGAATGGGTACACCGCCACTTAAGCCTACTCCAACACCTGCTAAAAGGATTAAGGCAATCAATAATAATCGCCTTCCCATTTTCGTGAATCGATTCATTTCTTGATAGATTTATAAAATTGAAAAGAAGTGTGGTTAAGACTAGCCCCAAAGTCCCAGTGGGACTAAAGATCGGTAGCAACGAAAAGAATCTATGTTTCCTTTTGCTCGTGCCGTAGGTACGTAAGATGGGAGCCTTTACGTACCTACGGCACGAAAAAAGGAATAGGGGATTTCCGAGGAAACGACTACCCATGTTGAGTACCTAGCAGCACTAAGCGAATGTCACACCTTTTGAAAAATGGTTAAAAATAGGTTTGGAATTAACCTACTGAGGAAGCAAATACTATTTCTTTTGAGTCGTTAGGAATGGTCTTAATTGGTAAGTAATTAAATAAAAAACGATCTAAATACCTTTTTTTTGTCCAAGCAATAAATTGCACCTGTTGTAATTGATGATAGGCAAGTAAGGCTGTTTTAGAGAGAAATAAAAAGGGGACTAATTGCTGTTGAGTTATATCAGCAATATTTTCATAAAAAGAAATAGTTGTTTTTACCGGCTTCTCTGGCTCCACTAATTCTGTAGAAGTAAGGGACGGTAAGGAGAAATAGTCATTATATACATAGCCCGAAAATAGGGCAACAGACCACACTAAGGTTAAATACAATAACCAATTAGTGAAAATGGATTTATATGAATGTAATTTATGGTTCATTTTTAAGATAGTTTAACAAATATATTCTTTTTATTTTTTAAATTCACCAAAAAGTTAAATATGCCGCATCATCAAGTTGTTTTTGTTCATAGTATTTTAGGAATATTAGTTTTTATAAGTGGTTTGCTCCAATTCATCCTGAAGAGAGGCGGAAAAACACACAGAATTCTTGGCCGAGTTTACTTATTTAGCTGGATTGGCTTATTAGTATCGGGGGCGTATATTGGAGGTTTACTCTTTACCATTATTGGAATTTTTGGTTTCTATTATGTACTAACAGGTGTTCGATTTGCGATGTTAAAGGGCGCTTCTGTCGAGTTATTTGATAAAGGAGTAATGATCTTAGGAGGCTTGTTTGCGCTTTCTTTATTGGGATATGCAGCTAAAATATTGATGAGTGCGAATCAGAATTTTGGTATTATTGCTTTGGTCTTTGGATTACTCTTTGGTATGTCTACTAGTCAAGACATTGCTAAATATATTTTCAATAAGCCTTTGAACAAAAAAGATTTTGGTCAAATGAATTGGTTCTTTGAGCATTCTGGACGAATGATTGTTTCTTTTATTGCGGCACTTTCTGCTTTTGCGTCTATTCAGAATGTATTTGGTAATACAACTGTAAATTTTCTTGCGCCAATTTTGTTAGGGGTTGCCTATATGATTTATACCGAGAAAAAGTACGTTAAAGAATTTAAGTTTAAAAAATAGCAAGTCATTTGCGTAATATAATATTGACTTCGGGTACAAGAAGTAATAATTTTTTACCTAGAAAAACAGACAAATCATAAAACCATTTCCAATTCTCCAAAGGCAATTTCTTTCGACCAGAAATGATTCTAAACCCTCTTTTCTCGATCACATTGGCTTTCGGTAAATTGGTCGCTTCCAGAATAAGCCTTTCCAAACTATTATGCGTAAAGGCTTGTTGCGTATCGCCCGTATTCCGATTACTGAGTCGATGGTACAAACTATCTAAATTAGCGATAATCGGCGGCTTCGTAGGTGTTCCAATTAAGAGCACACCTCCTTTTTTAAGGACTCGACCCATCTCAGCAATAATTGCTTTTGGATTTGGCAAATGTTCTAAGACATGAGAGGCTAAAACAACATCGAAGGTTTCCGAATTATAGGGTAGTTTTCCTGTCTCTAAGGTTTCTTCTGCTATCGTATAGCCAACATGTCGGCAAAATTCCGCTCGTTCTTTCCAAACTTCTACGCCATGCCAGTCAAGTTTTTCAGGACACATGGCATCAAAGAAAAACTTAAAAAAAGCCTCACCACTACCAACATCTAAAACTTGGGCACCGTCTTTTAAAACACCCGATGCTTGGATAATTTCCACACCACTTCGGTATCGCTCATAAAATAGATCGTAATTTCTATAACCTGGGAGAATGCCAAAAGATAATTTTTTATGCTTGTCTGGACGAAAAGGTCGGATTGGATTTTCAGTATGTATATTTTGCCATTCGTCGAAGGTTTTTAGGTTGTATTTTTTGTAGAAATCTTGGAAAGTGGTCATTGATGAAAGTATTTCTCATAAGTATTGAAAACCTGTAGGGGCGATGCCCATAGCCGTCAGGTGGATAGTTCAAAAGAAATAAAAAAAGACTTTCTATTTTTGTGTATTCAACCACAACAAAAAAGAAAGTCTAATGTATTCAGAAAAAGAATACCAAGTAAAGATAAGACAATTAGGGAGAAAAGTCGAAAAACTAGAAGAAAAGAGAAGTATGGATAAGGAAACTTTGTCACAAGTAAGGTTATTGAATAAACGCCTGCGTCAACGAGAATCGGAATTAAAGGAGGGGCGGAATAACTGGAAAGGCAAATATAAACATAACCAACAGACAATCAAAAAGTTAAGGGTAGCATTAACTAAAGATGAAAAAGTGACACGTCATCATTATGGACGCTCGCTAATTAGCTTATGCGTACTACTTAGAGTAAAAGGTGGTTGCTCTTATCGAGGAGTTGTTCGAGTATTAAAAGTATTGCTACTATGTAATTTAATAGAGCAGCATAAACTACCTTGTGCAAATACGGTACAAAATTGGACATCAAAAGTAGGATTAGATACCCTGCAAGGAGCTGTTAATGAACCAATTAGTGAACAAGTAACGCTGATAGTAGATGAATGTATAAGAAAAGGAAAAGAGAAACAATTAATTGTTTTATTAGCCCCATTTGAAAAAGAGAAAGAAGAATCCTTAACGTTTCAAGACGTTCAAGTAGTTCATATGGAAGGCGCTAAAAGTTGGAAAGGTAAAGAGATAGAAAAGACCTTATCTTTTTTGAAGACAAGTCAAAAGGTAATAGTAAAAAATGTATTGAGTGATGAAGGCAAAAATTTAATTAATTTTTCCAACTTAAGTCAGCTAAGCCATATCCCTGATATTGCCCATGGAGTAGCGACTTGTTTGAAAAAAACTTTTTTAAAAGATGCGGACTATCAATCATTTATGAAGTTAGTGGCTACTTATATCTACAAAGGAGTTAATCAGGATTTTAGTTATTTATGTCCGCCAAAACTAGGTAAGAAAGCTCGTTTTATGAACCAAACGGCTATTGTAGATTGGGCAGAAATTTTAACCCATCGCATTAGTCAATTAGATAAAAAATCACTTACGTTTTTTGAACAATTACCGCAACATTCTTCTATGATTAAGCATTTATCGGCTTGTTTAGATATAGGCCAGCGGATTCAAGTTCCCTTGAAGAAACAAGGAGCAAATAAAAAAACATTAGCAACGGCTAAACAAATGATTGAGGTAGGTAAAAAACAGGAGGGGTATGTCAAGACATTTGTGAGTTATCTGGATAAATATATCAATTTATATGATGAATTTATAGACCAACATGATGTTAGAAATATTCATGTAAGTTCTGATATTATTGAAAGTCTGTTTGGTAAATATAAAAGTATCGCCAATCATTCTGCTTTAACAGGATTAACGAAATTAAATTTGGAATTAGTGATTTATTGCATAGATACAAATGAACTTTTAACGACGATTCCAACGGCTATAGAACGTATTTTTATGACCGACTTAGAACAATGGGTTAATGACCATTCTTCTGATAATCAATTGGTTAAAAGAAGAAATTTCTTTAAAAAAGAACCCGTTAAGGCAGAAGTTTCTACGTTTTTGAACTAACCACCTGACGGCTATGGGGGCGATACCTTGTGCTCGCCCAAATCGTCGAAAAGAAACTTGATATGGGCAACCACAAGGGATTGCCACTACAGAGTTATCGCCTTTTTTTGCGGTTAATTATTTAATTAAACTGCAGCAGCATTAAATTCCTCAATCAATCCAAACTGATACGCATGCCACCGCCCATGCTGATAATTAAATAATTCCAATTCTACTAAATCAAATTCTCCCATCATTGGATTATAGCTTTTATGGTCAGGATTTGACTCAAATAGTGCATAAAACTGAGCCGTAGCTGCTTCCAAACCTTGAATCGCTTCTTCTATATTGGCTGAACGCAATTCCTTTAAATCAGCTTTACTAGCACCTTCTTTTGGTTTATAGGCAAAAGGGCAACCTGCATTGATGAATTTGCGAAAATAGTGCTGACTTTTGCTTGTTTCTCCTGTCGGTTCGCCTACTCTTCTAGAAAGCGTTTTCGTTACATAAATTAAATGCTCCGTCATATGTTGAGCCGTCATTAACCCAAAATTAGGTTCCTGATCACTCGCTAAAGTTCTCAATTTTTCAGGTAATTCTTTGCTTAAAAAGTCTTTGTATTTTGGTGTCATTGTTTGCTTATTTTGATAATGATTACTTTTCCTTAAAACGCCTAAATTAGTTAGGTCTTGGCGCAATTGTTCCGCTGATTTAAAATGAATAGATTGGATACCAACGGCTTCTGCCCCTGCCACGTTTTTAGCAGAATCATCGATAAAGATAGCGGTTGCAGGGTCAATACCAAAACGACTCAAGGCTAATTGATAAATTTCGGCGCTTGGCTTTTTCATCCTTTCTTTGCCAGAGACTAGAATCTCTTTAAAATATTGTAAAAATTCATAGCGTTTGAGGGCTTCTGGAAAAGTCTCTGCGGACCAATTGGTTAAGGCATATAAACGATATTTTCTAGAAGTTTTTAATTCCTCTAAAATATCTACCGTACCCGAAATTTCGCCACCTAACATCTCTGTCCAACGTCCATAATACGCTTCTATTTCTGGTTGGTATAAAGGATATTTTTCTATTAAGACTCGATTGGCTTCTGCTATGGAGCGACCAGCGTCTTGCTGTTCGTTCCATTCCATCGTACAGATTTCTGCTAAGAATTTATTGATTTGGGCATCTGTTTTAAAAATGGTTCTATAGACTCGTTTCGGATCCCATTTAATTAAAACATTGCCTAAGTCGAAAATAATGGTTTCTATCTTCTTCATGGTTATATGTGTATTTTTTTAATAAGAATTGCGAAGATAGTAAAAGATTAGGTAGTGCAAAAAGGGTAGTGCTTATTAATAAGGTGACGGAGCGATGCTCCTTAAAGAAATCTTGTTGAATTTTGTGCTACAGACGGAGCCAGAGCGATGCTCTTTTGAGAAATCTTGTTGGATTCTATACTACAGACGGAGTCAGAGCGATGTTCTTTCTGGTAAAGTCGGAGCGGGGTTTGATTTATTAAAGGAGCTTTAGCTTCGATTCTGTCTGTAGATATTCGAATAGGCTAAATTTTTCTAAGGAGCATCGCTTCGTCACCGTCACTAAATTTAGTTTTACAAAAGATTAATTGAATAGAATAATGGACATAAAAAAAGCGCAAATATCAGAGATACTCACGCTTAGGTTTCAGATTAGTTTCTTTGTCAAATCGATGCTTAACAGTTTGCTAAAGCGATGTTTAACATATACCTATAAGGCAATTATTAGACCAACTTGAGTGATGATTTATTTTATTTAGATTTTAATTTTTTGTGAATAAATCGAGATAATTGGATATAGTTATTTTAGGTTTTAGGTATCGGGTGTCAGGTATTAAGCGTGACGTGTATACATCTAATCTGATACCCGACACCTAGCACCTGACACCATTTTTCGTAACAAAAAAACGGTGAACAATCCGCTCTCGAACTATTCACCGTTTTCCGTATACCTTCAACCGTATACCGTCGATTAATCATCAAAAGGACAACCAACACAAGGTTCCGTCATCACATTATCACTTGGTGCAGAAATCGTTTGATCTAAGTAATCACAAGATTGACAACCAATGACTTTAAATTCTGTCCGTCGATTATATTGATGTTCTTCTTCGCTACAAGGCACGTTATTAGAACAATTATTAACATTGACATTCTCCCCGTATCCTTTGGCTTGCAAACGGCTTTTTTCAATACCATTTTTAACTAACCATCTGACAATAGATTCCGCTCTTCTTTGAGACAAGCGATTATTATATTTAAATGATCCTCTAGAATCGGTATGAGAACCAATCTCAATAATCAAGTCTGGGTTTAACTCTAAAGTCGATAATAATTTTTCTAATTCTGGAATGGCATCCTCTCTAATGTACGATTGGTTAAAATCGTAGTAAATGTGTAGTAAGAAGTGAACCCTGCCATCAGTACTAAAAGGATCCACATTACTTGGACCAACTGCATTTGGATTATCTGGATCAGGCCCAATCAATTGTCCATTTTTATAAACTAATCCATTGATATTTCCATCTGCTAATTCACCAGTCTGTGTATCTACCCATTCTCCAGTTGTTGGATCTTTAATGACTCGACTTGAATTCGGATCATCTACAACAAATGGTTGTAAATTAATATTTGCTTGTAAAGTGGTCGTTTCTTCCAAACCTCTAGTACATTGGTCATCAATTTGAGCAATTAAATACCCATCCTTAGAAGCCTTAACGCTATAACAACATTCGGCATCTAAATCGAATCTAAATTGACCCGAAGCATCCGTTACCACCGATTGAGGAGCCGCTTTAGAACAATCATTCGTCACCGAAACTTCTACTCCTTCTAAAGGTAAACCCGTTTGTTGATCGAAAACGATTCCTTCAATATCAAATACTAAATTTCGTTTTAATGGTAGCTCTACTCTAACAAGATCACCTAATTGTACATTTTCTGTACAAGCTTCTTTGGTATTGCTATTATACCCATCGTAACTTCCTTCAAAATTACAGCAAGTATTTAATTTCTGATCTATTACAATTTTACCGTTTACATCTGTAGTAAGTGTTTCTCCTGTACAATCATTAACGACGGTTGCCCCTTCTAGAGGTAATTTAGTAGCTTCATCGTAAACCAAAATTTCTATAGGTGTAGCGGTTTTCACGAAGCTATAAATATCATCTCTACCAGAACCACCATCTCTATCAGAAGAAAAGAAACCACAAGTACCTTCTTCGTTAAAAATGACGCCAAAATCATCAGCCGTTGTATTAATTGGATAGCCCATGTTTTCTGGAGAACTCCATTCGCCCTCGCCTTTATCTACAATGTAGAAAATATCTAAACCACCCAAACCAATGTGTCCATCCGTAGAAAAATATAAACGATTATTTAACGCATAATAAGGAAAGATTTCGTGTCCTTCTGTATTGATTGCAGGACCTAAGTTAGTTGGAGGTCCCCATCTGCCACTTTCTAAATCAGAATAGTATAAATCCATTCCACCAAATCCACCCGGCATATCAGAAGCAAAATATAACCGATTGCCGTCCGCCGTTAAAGATGGGTGTGCTACAGAATATTCATCACTATTAAATGGTAAACTTACTCGCTCCCCCCATTTTCCTTCTCCTTCACTTTTTGCGGAGTAGATTTTTAACTTTCTAGTACCATCATCACTATCTCCCTCATAATTATTCGCCGTATAAAAAATCTCATTCTGATCAGTTGAAAAACTAACTGCTGCTTCGTGATATTTTTCATTTACTTCATCTGAATATTTATCTGGACGACCATAATCAAATTGACAAAGCGCATCTTCTCCGCCTTTCGCTTTAGCATCCACAAAGAATAATTCCAAAAATGGATTACCCGTCCAAGTATGCTCTCTTTTGATGGCTGATCCTTTGTCTCGTTCAGAGGCAAAGACAATTCCGCCTTGATAAAAAGCAGGACTAAAATCATCCATATTAGAGTTGAATGGTAAATGCGTCGTTTCAAAAGAGCTAACGTTTTTGGTCATTAACTCTTCTTCATAATCACAAGCACGTACTAAGTATTGTGCTCGGACCTCATCAGGAACGGCTGCAACATATTGCTCATACCATTCTTTCGCCAAATCACATTTGCCATTTCTTTGCAGCATTTGACCATAATACAATTTGTGAATAGCCTGAGCTTCTGGCAATCGAACAACTTGTCCATACCAATATTCTGCATTCTCTGTATCATTAATTTTACGATAAGCATCTGCTAAATAAATTTTAGCTTCCGCATTATCATCCTTTTCCAGAATTTGATTGTATAATTCAATGGCGTCAATATAAGCCAAGCCATCGAATAATTTTTTGGCTCTTTTTAACTTACTACTTTGTGCAAAAGTAGCCGATAACCCAACAAAGAGTATCAGCACCGTAAAAAGGGATTTCTTTAACATAGAGCTTGTCATTTTCATAATAAAGTAGGTGTTACGGAGGCTGGTAGTAGACGATGGTTTTTGACAGCCACTTTCCTATGTTTATTAAAATACGAGTTGCGAATTGTGGGGTATGCGTTATAAAACGAAACCGCTTACTTCGGAACTCTTTTATAAATAGTTTTCAACGTTAATTAATAATAGCAAAAATCCTACCGATATTGGTTAAGGACAATAGTATTACCGCATTTTGCCAGTTATTGACAAAACTTGTTGATTATTAGTGCTTTATAAGTTTTTGGAAAAGTAAGAATGAGTGGATAGTATTCAGTAGGCAGTTTGCGGTAGACAGACTAGATACTGCTTACGGCAAACTGCCTACTGCTTATTGCAGACTGCCTATCTAGAAGTAACGTGGTGTAACGGTCTTCTTCACACTATAATCAAATTCGTAGCCAATCATGATTTCAAAAGAACCTGGACTTACACTACGAACATCGTTTAATGGATAATCAAAGGCTGCACCAATGCGCAGACCGTTTGGTAAGAAATAAGACATCCAAATATCCGCAGAATCGTAAGAACTTGTATCATCAAAGGCTTCTATCGCTGAACGGAAAGAAACCCCTACTTGAAATTGCTCATAGAATAAGAAAGATAAATCAATATCAAATTCAGTCGGCGCGCCAATACTTTGGAACGCTTCATCTTTGCTCAAGTTAGATAATAAACCTACATTCTTAATTAAAATAGATGGCTTAAAAATCAATAAATCTCCATTTAATGGAATTGCAGCACCCGTTGCTAAATAATAATGTCTAAATTGTTTAGCATAAAATTCAGATTCAATTGTTTGATCTGTTCTTAAATCATGCTCAATTAAACTAGGAGAAGAAACCCCAAAGTAAAAACTTTTAGAATAATACATAATGCCCGCACCAAAATTAGGTTTGACTGTAGTCGTTCCAATATCTTGGAATGCTAAATCTTGATTTTGTTCTAAATTCAATTTACTTCTATCGCCTCTACGGTAGCTTGCGCCACCCTGAATCCCAATAGCTAATTGCTTAGTACCACCTAAAGGAATTTTATAAGAATAAGCAGCAAATGCCTTCGTCTCTTCTATTGGACCAATAGCATCATTTAAAACATGAAACCCAACACCAACGCGATTGTTTTTTAATGGAGTATGGAGTGTCAAGGTTTGGGTAGTTGGAGCGCCGTCCACGCCTAACCATTGATTTCTATATAGTGCGCTAATGTACATGTGGTCGTAATACCCTGCATAGGCTGGATTATACACCAGACTATTGAACATGTATTTGGTAAACATAGCATCTTGCTGAGCATTCAATGCTGTTCCGCCAATAATGAGGAATGAGAGGAGTGTTAAAATTTTTCTCATAATAACTTTTAGTAATTTGTGATGGTTATTAACTGTTCAAGTGTCAGAGGGTATTTTTTTAGACGCTTTCCCGATGGGAGAATTTGCCTGCTGAGTATTTATAATAGTTATGAATTTTCTTGTAGGCTAGTTGTTTTAGTGTCAACCACTTACTAAATCTTCATATATAAATCAATAATTATTCCAAGCTCTAAACAGCTTATCGTTACTGCTAATTTTTAACAATTTTATCTACTAATCTGTATAAACCCTTGGTATTTCTTGCCTTCTCCGTCTTGCAATACATAAAAATAAGTACCATCAGGTAACCTTTGCTCCTTCCAAGTGCCATCCCAAGCATTTTTATAGCCTTTCATTTTAAACACTTCTGTTCCCCAACGATTAAAAATGGTTAGTTCATTATTCGGATATTGACTAATACCTTCAATAGTGAAAAAGTCATTTTGTCCATCTCCATTTGGAGAAAATCCTGAATAGAATTTCATGGAAGTCGGAGGTGTTGCACAGTTAACATGTATTTGAACCGTTGCAGTATCGCAGCCCGTTTCATTACAAATGCGATATTGCAATTCGTCAGCATCGCCACAAAAGCCTTGATTGGGCTCGTAGGTCAATGATCCGTCCAAATTAATACTTGCTGTGCCATTAGTTGGTGCTCCATTAGGAATAATAATTTCCATATTTGTAATAATGCCATCGGGAATGCTATCATTTCCGAGGATATCAATAACTACAGGGGAATTAATGGAGGTCGTGTCTAAGTCTGGGGTAGCTGTGAGGGAAGGGGTATTGGATACAACTGAAATTATATAGTAAGTTGCATCACATATTAAATTATTGTCACAAATAACTGTACAAATAGAATCTTTTCCTAAATTTTGTCCAGTTATTTTGAAACATAAATCTACATCATTTATAGTAAAGATGATAGTTTCGGCTGAATTATTTTTGCAAAAATTATCAATCCCTGTCACAAGACCCGTTAATTCTTCGGTTTCAGGACAAATATCAAGGCTTTCTCCTAGCACTAAAGTTTGCTCAATAGTTACTGTTGTTGGCGCAGCATGGACATTGATAGACAAAAGGGTCGTATCACAAATACCAAATTCATTACACAAAACTAGGCAACTTGTAGACTGACCTACAATTTGACCATCAATGATTGCGCAATAATTGACGGTGTCTAAAGTCAAGTTAATCACGTCTTCATTAGGCGTAGTACAAACATCTGAAAATTGACTAATTGGAGTAGTTAGATTGGTACGGTCCAAGCAGTAATTTTGGGTAGCGCCAACTACTAAATTTAAAGTATCTGTTCGGAAATGCGACACATCATAGGTCTCCACAATCAAAATTGTCGTATCACAAAAACCAAGCACATCACAAACAACAACACAGGCAGTATCGAAACCTATTTGATTTCCAGAAAACTGAACACAAGAATCATTAGCCGTCAATTCAAAGACCACATTTTCTTGTGATAAAGGATTACAAATAGAAGTGCTGGTTACAATTGCTGCTAAATTATCATTGACTAAACAATGCGTCATTTCTTCGCCAGGTAATAACCGTGCTTCGATAATTTGTTGATTACTGCAAGTGGCGATGACGACGGTACTTCGTATAGTATTACTGGAATTGTCTAAAATAACAACTTGATGCACGCCTGCACCAAAACTTAATTTTGTGCCTTTGGCTTCCATCCCAAAATTATAGCCAATAAAAGAAGACGTATTGATAGCAATTACTTGAACCGACATATCACTATAACTCGTGCCTCCGTTTCCTCCAGAAATTAATTTTGCGGTTTCATCTAACACCCAATTTCCTGCTGCATCCCATAAATTCATAGAATCCACTAAATCTGGAATGGTTTCAAACTGCCCTGTATAAGTCGTATCTCCAACCTGCCAAGCAGTTAGTTCATAAGGTCCAGATGCTCCTTGTCCAAATAAAGTGGTATAAGTATAAGCACTAATCGTATCAAAATTGCAACCTGCAATCGTTTTTTGATAAGGTGAACCGTTGACCATAAAAGACAAGTTAATGGCTTCGATTAGGGGTAAGCTATCTAAACAAATACTTACCTCCTTCTCGCAATCTTGCAGGGAAAAAATAAGCGTATCGCCAAGCGTGTTATTAGTAAACGATGCCTCCGTTAGGGTTGCTTTTAACTGAAAAGGGAACAGTAAACAGCCTAATACAAATAGGGATAAACAACTAACCACGGAGGGTATAGTTCTTGTCATGGGAGATAATTTGTTGTGTACTTAAATCGGTAGTTTGGTCTATTGAAACGGAGAGGATTAGTAAAGTAATAGGTAATTGAAAAATTGATTGTGTAATCTTAGTCGTTTCTCATAGCCAAATATTATTAAAATAATAATTATACATTTTACTTATAAAACAGTTAAATACATAATTATTATTTTATAATTTATTCGTAATTCTAAAATCATGCCAATCAACTAAAGGATGACAGGATTTTCAAGATTAAACAGGATTAAATTATCGGAGAAAGGAATGGGGAGGTCTCAGATTAAAGTTTATAGAGGTTGGGAATTTTATCTACTTGTTGTTAACAAACTTAGAAATGAATTAAAAAAATCTCTGAATGATTTAGAACTATATTTTGACATTATATGTATATGACATCATTATTTTGTTCAATTTATTTTATTTTTGTTTATGATAATTAAATTAAACGCATTTAAAATAAATTACAGCTAATCAATTTGTTAGATTCGTAGATTATGCAAATGTGGATATTTGAAATTTAAAAGCATTATAGGTATATGAACTAGTTGGTTTGTAAGAAGATGTTGGAACCAATTAAAGAAATAAAACTAATGAAAAAATCATTTTATATCCTTTTGCTCTTAATACTATTCAATTCATGCAATTCAGGTGTTAATAAACAACAGAAGAATACAGAAGAAAATGATCTTATCAGTAAGTTATTTACAATAATAGAAAAAGGAGGTTATCCAAAAACCAATGCTATACTTATTTCCCAAAATGATAGCTTACTCTTTGAAAAATACTTTAATGGTTATGGAAAAGATAGTTTGCAAGATGTTCGGTCAACGACTAAATCCATAACTGCTCTGTTGACAGGAATAGCCATAGATAAAGGAATCTTGAAGATTGACGAACCTATTTTCACTTATCTTCCTCAATATAATAAAGAAAATCTTGAAAATTGGGACAATAGAAAACCTTTAATAACAGTCGAAGATTTATTAACTATGCGAACAGGAATTGGTTGCGAGCAATTTTTTGGAGATATGGATTTTCCTGATTGCGAAGAAAAAATGTTTAACCAAAAAGACTGGGTAAAATATGGACTTGACCAAAAGATGGCATTTGCACCAAAGGAAAAATGGCTTTATACGGGTACTGCACCAATGATAATGGGAGCAGTAATTAGTGAGTCATCCAAAAGCAGTATTGCGGAGTTTGCCTCTAACTATTTATTTACGCCATTAAAAATCACCAACAATTACCAATGGGCAAAAAATAGAATAACTGGAAGATACTTTACTGCTGGCAATTTGAAAATATCACCAAGGAATATGCTTACAATAGGTAATATGGTTATCAATAGAGGAAAGTATAATGGGCAACAAAAATTCCCATCGCCACTGATGCTGAGGCGTTAAAAAACATAAAATAAAAAATTATACTCTCAAAACCGTTCCCCCTCAAAAACAGTCGAAAGAATCTGAATATCTTTAATAGTTTCAGGATTAACCGTCAAAGGATTCTTATCTAAAATCACAAAATCTGCTTTTTTGCCTACTTTAATAGACCCAATATGGTCTTCTTGATTTAAATGGTGTGCCGCATTAATGGTAACTGCTTTTAAGGCATCCCAAGCACTCACCCGTAGTTCTTTCCCAAAAGTTCGACCATCCATCGTTTTTCGATTAACGGCTACCCACATTAAGGTTAGCGGTTCAACGGGCGCCATAAAGAAATCTGAATGAAAACAGGTGACGATGTCATTTTCAATTAAATAACCTACAGGAGAAATGCGTGCTGCTCGTTTTTTGCCCAAGCCACTTTCGGCATATTTACCACCTAAACTATATAAATAATAAGGTTGGATACTGCCTTGTGCACCCAATTTTGCCATGCGTTTTACTTGGTCTTTTCGGACATACCCTAAGTGATGTAGGGTAAAACGGTGGTCTTCTTTAGGGCTTGTTTTTTGTAATTTTTCTAAATTATTCAACACCATTTCTACCCCCTTATCTCCATTTGCATGGACATGAATTCGGTAATCTTTGTCCCAGAAAAACTGAGCGTATTTGGCAAATTCTTCGGGTTCGGTTAACCATTCTCCTTGATGCCCATCCGTATAAGGTTCTGCCATTTGCATCAATTGCGAATAAAAAGCCCCATCTGCCATTAATTTGATATGCTTGACAAATTTTATTTTATCGGTATTGTGTTTTTCTAAACTATCAATGATGGTAAAAGCAGCTTCCAAGCCTTCCGAGTTTTTCGTAAAACTAGAAGCCATTGGAATTAAAAAAGTTCGAAAAGGTACTTGTGGATTGTCCAAGACCCCTTTGACTAAGTTTAATTCCAAATCTAAATTTAATAAAGGCATCGCCATATCGGCAATCGTCGTTACGCCTCCATTCTGAATCGCTTTAGCAGTTAATTGTAAGCCTTTGACAGCTCGTTGCGGACTTAAAATATAAGGCATTAATTTAGGTGCTACAAAAAACTGCATCCCTTTTTCAAAAAAGCGCCCTTTTTCCAATTCTACTTGATGATGCTGTCCTGCTGCTGCTTCATCAATTTGCAATAATTTCATTGCCGCCGTATTCATAATCACTTCATGAAAAGAATATTGCCAAATAACGATAGGTTCATTTCCATATCGAGCATCTAAATCTGAACGAGTAATGTCTCCGTGATATAATTGATGAAAACCCCAAGTAATAAATGGTTCTGTTCGATTAGAGTCTTTAGCAACAGCAGCATCTAAACTTAACATATAACTTTCGTCGTCTTTTACACCAGCAAACTGACCATGTGGTAAATCCCAGGTATTAAAAGCAATGATTTCCGTTTGAATTAAAATAGTCGCCAATAATGGATGTAGATGTGGTTCGATAAAGCCAGGTAACATTGTATTCTCTTCCAAGTCAATTAACGCTGTACTATCGTTGACCACCGATTCTAATGCTTTTAACGTACCGATTTGCAATATTTTATCATCTTTGATGGCTACTGCTTGCACCGTTTCTGGCTCATTTCCCTCCATAGTTAGGATAGTGCCGTTGAAGTAGATGGTGTCGGCAAAAGTTGGAGATGTTGCTGTTTTTTCTTGGCAGGCAGTAAGGCAAGTAATAGTAGCGAATAAAAGGAGAAAGTAACTTTTCATCTTATTTTTTGATGTAAAGATAGGAAAAATCGTAATGTTTAATAAAAGTAGAGTTACCCATTTAGTCCATTGATGATTTTCAAAAAAGTAGCTTGATAAGTCGCTCCAATAGCCAGCTGATTCCTTGCAATAAAGACATGATTATCTTCAATTTTATCAATCCAAGGCAATGCAACAATATAAGAGCGATGAATTTGAATAAAGTTATCTGTAGGTAATAATGCCAAAGTCTTTTTAATCGTAGATCGCACCATTACTTTCCCCTTTTCGGTATGATAATTTACATAATTTCCGTCGCCTTTGATATAGTAAATATCGTCATAAAAAAGGCGTTGTTTTTGATTGCCTGTATTGACAAAAAAGAAAGAGTTCGTAGACTTCGTATTGACCGTCAACTTTTCTTTGGCTTTCGTCACCGCTAATAAAAATCGTGCATAATCAAATGGTTTTAACAAATAATCTACCGCTTCTACTTCATAACTTTTGACGGCATATTCACTATGTGCGGTCGTAAAAATAATTAAAGGCTTTTTGGTCAAATTTTTTAATAACTGCAAACCAGAAATATCGGGCATATTGATGTCTAAAAAGACAATATCTGGTACTTGGTCATTGATGTATTCAATGCCTTGAAAGGGATTGGTGAAAGTTGCTGCTAAGTTTAGGAAAGAGACTTTAGCAGCGTGACTTCTGATGATGGTTAGGGCACTTGGTTCGTCGTCTATGGCGATGGCTTTTAGCATAATTTTATTTTTTTGGACACAGAGGGCGCGGAGAAGACACAGAGAGCACAAGAGTTTTTTGCTGAATAAAATTTAGCTTAAACGTGGAAATTGCTTCTTTTAAGCGTCTTTGTAGTGTACCCCCGTTTTCTAAATTTAAACAAACATAACTATGACTTTAAATGAACTTACACACCTTATTATTGGCAAAGCCATTGAAATTCACAAAACGCTTGGTCCTGGATTATTAGAAAGTACTTATCAAGAATGCCTTTTCTATGAACTAAAAGAAGCAGGTTAATTCGTTGAAAAAGAAAAAACATTACCTTTAATTTACAAAGAAGTTAAACTTGAACAAGGCTACCGAATAGACTTATTGGTTGAGAATACAGTAGTTATTGAAATCAAGTGTGTAGAAAAACTAGCCCCAGTTCATACAGCCCAAGTGCTAACCTACATGAAATTAGGAAAACATAAAATAGGCCTATTACTGAATTTCCATTCTAGAGTTTTAAAAGACGGTATAAAAAGATACATTTTATAAGTTACAACTTAATTCAAATTAGAAGACACAGCGCCTCACAAATCTCCGTGCCCTCTGTGTTTTCTCTCTGCTCTCTGTGTCCAAAAAATCACGCTAAATTTATTTCCAAATGCACCTCAAATTCACTCGGCGTTTCTTCAATAATCAATTCGTATTGCTGTGGATATAAAGCAGTCAACCGTTTTCGGGTATTGCTAAGGCCAATGCCATTGCTAGCCGCTTTGTGTTGTTGTGCTACGACTGAATTAACTAACTCCATTACTAACCAACCTTTATGCATGTCGATAGTTAACTCCGTAAACGTTTCTTCGGTTGTACTAATGCCATATTTAAAAGCATTTTCAATAAAAGGAATCAATAATAAAGGAGCAATTTGATAATTATCAAGATTCCCTTTTACTAGATTAATCCGCAATTTATTATTCGGAGTAATCCGCAATTCTTGCAATTCTACGTATTTTTTGATGTAATCCATTTCTTTATTCAAAGAAATAAATTCTTTTTGGGCATCATTTAGATTATAGCGCATTAATATCCCTAATTTGGCAATACCATCCGCTGTTTTTTCACTCTCTTCTTCGATGCCTAAAGCATATAAGGAATTTAAGGTGTTGAATAAAAAATGAGGATTGACTTGTTGCTTTAAGGCATTTAATTCGGTGGCAGATTTTTCTTTTTCTAAGGTAATGATGTCATTTTTTTGTTTCCACCATTGGTAGACTAAAATAATGGGAATACTGTAAAACATACTTGCCCATACTGTTTCTGTTGGGAAAAAATAAAAACTAGTCGTTCTTTCTCCTTTGGGAATCCACATAGATGCAGGAGCGTGATAAGTATTAAAGTGGACATATTTATAGAAAAATGCAGCTATAGGAAAAAACAACATAGCAAGTCCACCAAAAGCTAGCAAATAATAAAAAAACCCTTTATGTTTGAATACGTACTCAATTAATAGATAGTGATTTAACCAATAAAAAGCATAGCAACTAAAAATGACAGCGAACCATTTACAGAAAGCTATATGTAAATACCGTAAATCTTCTCCTAGAGTTGTTGCATATGTCCAATATAAAGCGGCAAATAGTACTAGTAATAAAAGAATTTTTTCTATATTGAGATATTTAAGTTGTTGCCCTATTTTTAGTTTTTCTAAAAGGAAATCATTAAAATGGATAATTAATTCTACTATTAATAAAGCCATTCCAAAAATAACTGGCGTATCTACTTGTGTTCGTAAAGCGGGAAAAAATAAGTCTATATTAAAATGAAGCATTAATATAGCGTGGATAATAAAACAGTATATCCAAAGCCCACGAAAGAACCATTGGTTAAATGATTTTTTTAAAGATGGTCTAAAAAAACTAAATAATAGCACCGGTGAAAACAATAAACCAGCAGAACCTATAAATTGGACATATAATTGCCATTTTTCGATTTCTAAATAAACAAGTGTTTCAAAAGTATTTGGATTCCGAAGCGTTAAAACTCGAATATAACTAACAAATACAATGGCGGTCAAAAACAACCAAGTTGTATTCGTAACTAAAAAATGCCCTATTCTATTAGTAATTGCTCGCATAATTGATTCACTTTTGTGATTACTTTACATTGTACCTCATTACCTTATAAACTCATTAACTCATCACCTTCTAAATCTATTCTTCTACAGGAAAATCCGCCAAAATAAAATCCAATCCAAACTCATCCTGCCCAATATCTATCGTTTCTAATTTAATAGCAGAATCACACCATTTTATTTTACTTTCTATATTGCCTCTAATCGTAAATTTCATATAGTCTGCTACAAATTCACAAGGTTTGGGCGCTTTGCCAGCGCTTCCTTCCATTACCTCCAAATCACCTGTTCTAATAATCGTTTCTGCTGCGCCATTTTTTAAAGTAATCGTTTCTTCGATAACGCCTCTGACATCATTTTGTGTTTTATACGCAATGGTTAAATCTTCTCCAGTAGAGTTTCTAACGTATACGGTATAGCTGGTGGATATATCACAGCTAAACAAACAACAAGTCATTAATAAAAGCAATAGGACATTTTTCATAATTCGGGTTTTAATGTTTAAAAGATAGTACAAGTATAAGCGCATCAAAACGTTTAAAAAAATGGATGTGGTGAACTGCCTTTATTTTGTGACGAACTTGACAGGATTGATTTATTATGTGTGAATAATACTGCGAGCTGCCAACTGAAAACTGCCAACTGAATTCCTCCTTGGTTCGTCGAGATTCCTTCTTGGATAATCGACAAAAGTTGTTTTCAGGGCAAAAGAGGGGTATATTTGAAGTGTTGATTAAGTGTGTTTAACAGTTATTTATAAGACATAAACAGCCTCAACGGATAATCGTATTCGTTTCGTGGGCAGTTTTGAAAAAGGCGAATGTGGCAGTAATATTATTGCCGCTTTGCCTACTGAAAAAATAAAGCGAATTATTAATTCGCATCAAATATAAGAGCGGAGTAACATCCGTTTTACCAAACAAACAGCCTCAACGGATTCCCCTATTCGTTTCGTAGGCAGTTTTGAGGAGGGCAAAAGTGGCAGTTAATTAATTGCCGCTTTGCCTACCAAAAATAACACAGTTTTCTAAGCTGTGACTTTCTAAATCATCCAACGGATTAACAATCTGTTTTACCATAAAAATTATAAAGATGGAGCTATCAAACCCTATGATTCTTATTCCTTTATTGGTTGGTTTAATATTTATTATTATGGGGTTCATAACCTTAAAATTTCCACCAAAAAAGATCAACCACCTTTATGGCTATAGAACTAAAAGTTCAATGAAGAGTCAAGAACGGTGGGATTTTGCGCAAAGGTATTCGGCCAAAGAGATGATTAAGTGGGGGAGTTTATATCTATTGACTGCGATACTTGGTTTTTTGCCCTTATTTCAAGGTGTCTTGATTAGTACAATAGTAGCTATGAGTACCTTAATTCTTTTAGTGGTGCTTTTATTTAATAGAACCGAGAAAGCGATAGTGCAAAAGTTTGAGTAAACGATTGATTATTACTTGATTTCTTAAATTATTCATGATTAAACAATTATTAAAAATACCTTAGGTATGCAGATAACACTATTCTGTATAGCCTAAATTTTAAACCCATTTTTCATAAACCATTTAAAATAAAACGCCATGTTGGAAACCATTGTAATTATTCTAGTTATCGCCATCCCGATTATGATTTCGGGCTTATTTACTGTCAAACAACAAACGATAGCCATTGTCGAACGCTTTGGGAAATTTAGCAATACCGCTTTACCAGGCCTACAATTTAAAATCCCTTTGATTGATAATGTAGTTGGTCGAGTGAGTATGAAAATACAGCAGTTGGATGTGATGGTAGAAACCAAAACCAAAGACGATGTATTTGTCAAATTGAAAGTATCCGTTCAGTACAATATCCTAAAAGATAAAGTATTTGATGCTTTCTACAAGTTAGAATTACCAGAGGCGCAAATTACCTCTTATGTGTTTGATACGATTCGAGCGGAAGTACCGAAGATGAAATTAGATGAAGTATTTGAAAGAAAAGATGATATTGCGATTGCCACTCGTAGAGAATTAGAAGAAGCGATGAAGGAATACGGTTATGGTATCGTCAAAGCTTTAGTGACGGATATCGACCCTGATGCAGAAGTGAAAATAGCGATGAATCGAATCAATGCCTCTGAAAGAGAGAAATTAGCCGCAGAGTACGAAGCAGAAGCAGATAAAATCCGCATCATTGCCAAAGCGAAAGCAGAGGCAGAAAGCAAGCGTTTACAAGGTAAAGGTACTGCCGATCAAAGACGAGAAATTGCCAAAGGATTAGAAGATTCTGTCGATGTGTTGAATAAGGTAGGGATTAATTCTCAGGAAGCATCTGCGTTAATTGTGATTACGCAGCATTATGATACTTTACAAGCGATGGGCGAAAGTACGAATAGTAACTTGATTTTATTACCGAATTCTCCGTCCGCAGCGAGTGATATGTTGTCGCAAATGGTGACTTCTTTTGCGGCTTCCAAGCAGATAGGGGAGCAGATGAATCAGAAGAAGGCGGTTGCTTTGCCTAGAGAATCTAAAGATAAGGTATGGTAAAGGTAAGTGTCAAGCGTAGACAATGCTGTTGAAAAAGTCTACTAAAATTGTAATAAAAACCAATTAGTTCTTTTAAAGAGCTAGTTGGTTTTATGCTTTGAATAAATCTTCTAAGGTTAATACTTGGTCAATTAGACCAATACTATGACTGTTTGGCGTTATACCAAAAGTAGTAATTAGCGATAAGAATAGATGCTTCTTAGTTTTAGTAGCTCTTTGAAAAATGGTCAATTTATCTGACAGTTTTGTGGCATCTGCTTTCGATAAAAGCATTGCTTCTTTATAGAATTTTATTTCAAAAAGATTAATAATTTGGTCGTTTCTATCTATTAATAAGTCAATTTGTGTTCCTTTTTCCTCGCTAGTACCTTTTTTATAAAAAGAAGATGCAGTTGAATAAATACCTCCAATTTTCAATGCCTCTTTTATTTGATCAATATGCTTTAAACAAATATTTTCATAAGCATATCCACTCCATGTTTTATAGGCTTGTGTCTGACTTAATCGTTGCCAGACATTTTTTTTATCTCCTAGATTTTTTTCAATAAATTGTAAATAGAATAAAGAATACTCGTCTGTTAATCTATATAAAGTATCTTTCTTTTTTTTGTTAAAAGATAGGTAGTTTGCGATAAATCCAGATTGGGTAAGTTCATCTAAAATTCTGGTCAGACTTCCTCCATTGGTTAGTTTACTCTTTTTAATAAGTTCATTTCTACTTAAGCCTTGCCTTTTTTGCGCTAATGCTCTAATAATAGCAATATGTTTCTCTGCATTATCAAATAAAGCAGGATATAATTTAGAAAATTCATCTCTTAATAATCCTGTTTCTGAAAAGCAGATAGTATCAATAATTTGCACCGCACTCATTCCCGTTTCTATTTCTTCTAAATAGTGAGGAATACCTCCTATTGCCATATAAATCTGAACTAATTGATATCGGTTTAGGGTAATATTTTTGTTTTTTAAATACTGTTCTGTTTCCAATAAACTAAAAGGGTGTAATTGGATTCTTTTGGTAATCCTATTGTGTAATCCTCCTTTATGATTCACTACTTTTTGTATCATCCAAGAAGCAGCTGAACCACAGATAACGACTACTACTTTTTGGTTTACAGCCCAACTATTCCAAAAATAACTTAAGCCTCTTAATAAGCCAGATTTTGGCGTAGCTAACCAAGGTAATTCATCTAAAAATACGATTTGTTTTCTATTTCCTTTTTTTTCTTTTAAATAGTTAATCAGCATCCGAAATGCTTCCAACCAATTTTTAGGCTCTTTCAATGGCATTTTTGCGCCCATAAATTCAGTTAACTGATAACTGAAATTTTGTAGCTGTTCTGATAAAGGGGCATCTTGTAAACCTGTTAGTTCAAAATCTATTTTTGCTTTATAAATCTCCTTTATTAAAAATGTTTTTCCTACCCTTCGCCTTCCAATAACTGCTACCAATTCTGCTCGATTAGATTGGTAGGCTTTTCCTAAAATAGCAATTTCTTTCTTTCGACCAGTTAATATACTACTCATTATTATTTTTATAATTGGCTTAATGTTAGTAAAAATACATAGATTAAGCCAATTATAAAAATTGTAATTGGCTTAATATTAGTAAAAATACATAGATTAAGCCAATTATAAAGTCAGTAGTATCTTAAAAAATCAATTCATTACCAGTAATAAACAGAATAATCAGATTTTCCCTACTTTTGACTTTCTAAATTATCAACCTTCGTCAAAAGTATCATGAGAAAGCTATTATTTTTTCTTCTTTTCCTTTCCTTACTAGGTTTTATGGCTTGTTCTGCGCAAAAACAAGTTGCTGATAATCAATTCGTTAATAGCTATGATAATTACTTGAAAAAGAGAACTGCTTTATTAAAAGCAGATAGCGCACTCTATTTTGATGCAACAGTTAAGTTGACGCCAAAAGAACAACAACTCAATCAAAAATTAGTCACTTTACAGCAAAATATGATTGCAGATTATAAAGCCAATCATTTTTTTCCACCTGCCAGAAATTTTTATAATTCCAAAGCACATATTGAGCAAACACCTTTATTCAAGCTATTGAAGAAAATGCCAAAGGGTGGCATTTTACATTTGCATAGTGGCGCAATGGGGAATCCTCGTTGGATGGCACAAAAAGCAATTGATACGCCAGAAATGCACGTTTTTTGGGAAGCAACGAATGATAAATATACCAAAGGGCAATTACAAGCTTATGCAAAAGACAAAGCACCAAAAGGATTTCGACCTGCGCATGAAATAGCCAAGACCAATGCCAATTTTAAAAGCGAGTTAGTTGATTTATTAACTTTTGATGAAAGTATTGATCAGGATTCAGTAGATATTTGGCAAGAGTTTGAATATGTTTTTCAACGGATTAATGGCTTTTTGACCTATGAAAAAGTAGCGGTAGATTATTTAGTGCATGGCGCAGAAATATTAATTGCCGATAATATCCAACATGCAGAATTTAGAACCTTTTTTACTTCTAGATTTTACGATTTAGAAGGTAATAAAAATACAGAAAAAGAATATTTAGAAATATTAGAAACGGTAGAAAAAAGAGTCCAAGCAATTGACCCAGATTTTACGTTTATTTTAATCCAACAAGGCTTGCGATTTTTTGACCAAAGTGTTATTGAGAAAGAGGTCTTAGCGGCTCATGAATACCGAACAAAATATCCTAAATGGGTGCGTGGTTTTGATTTAGTCGCAGAAGAAGATAATGGACATACGACTCTTTTTCATGCCAAACAATTCTTATTATTAGATTCTCTAAAAAAAGCAACAGGCATAGAATTGCCCTTGTATTTACATGATGGAGAAAGTAATTGGGCATCGACTGCCAATCTATATGATGCTATTTTACTAGGTACGAAAAGAATTGGACATGGCTTTAATTTATTCCGTTTTCCCTACCTTATCGAACTCGTCAAAGAAAAAGATATTTGTGTAGAAATTAGCCCATTAAGCAATCAAGTATTGGGATATATTCGAGACTTACGTATGCACCCTGCCAGTACTTTTTTACGCCGAGGAGTAAATTGTGTGATTAGCTCAGATGACCCTTTAATTTTTGATTATGAAGGACTGAGTTATGATTTTTGGTCGGTCTTTTTGGCTTGGGAATTAGATTTAGCTAGTTTAAAAAAATTGACTCGAAATAGCATTGAATACGCTGCTTTGACGGATGTGGAGAAGACGAAGGCGATGGCTATTTGGGAACAGCGATGGGCTGAATTTGTGGAAGCCACCTTGCAAAATATGAATTAATAGACCTTGGAGCGTTTTTTTAAGCTCCAAGCGTCTAGTGCAAATAAAAAGACACTTGGAGGCCTTAAAGGCGCTTCAAGGTCAAGGTCTAAAAAATATAAACTTAACATGAAGTACTTCACTTATTTACTCTTTAGTTGCTTACTATTTACTGCCTGCCAACTAAACGTTCAAAAAACAATAAAACCCGCCAAAATTCCTATCAAGGTAGTTGTCCTCTCGATGTTTGAAAAAGGTAATGATGAAGGCGATAGACCAGGTGAATTCCAATATTGGGTAGAAAATTTACCTTTAAAAGATACCCTTTCTTTTGACTATGGCTTTGATAGAAACCTACGTTATAATAAAGAGTTAGGCGTATTAGGTATGGTCGCAGGTATTGGCAATACCCAAGCAGGGATTTCTGTTATGGCATTAGGCGCAGATGACCGTTTTGATTTTACGAATACTTATTGGCTAGTAGCAGGAATTGCAGGCGTTGACCCAGCAGATGCACCTACGGGTTCTGCCGCATGGGCAAATTTTCTAGTCGATGGTGATTTATCCCACCAAATTGATGCGAGGGAAATTGAAAAAGGTTGGAAAACAGGGTATATTCCACTACGTCGAACGACTCCTTATGCACAACCAGTTTCCAAAAATAATGAAGGCGTGATTGCTCGTTTAGATTCCAATTTAGTCCAATGGGCTTACAATTTAACGAAGGATATGGAATTGCCAGATAACGAAGAAATTAAAGGGATGCGAGAACAGTATAAAGGCTATGCGGCTGCCACCATGAAACCCCACGTTTTAATTGGTGACCAACTAGCTGCTGCGACTTATTGGCATGGCGAGTTATTAAACGATTGGGCAAATGACTGGGTGGATTATTGGTCGGAAGGACAAGGCAACTTTGTGACTTCGGCGATGGAAGAAATGGGCGTTTATCATGCTTTAGACCGATTGCATAAAGCAAAAAAAGTCAATAAAAATCGCTTATTGGTTTTGCGAACTGCTTCTAATTTTACGATGCAACATCCAGGCATTACTGCTTATCAAAGTTTATCAGGAGAGAAATTGACAGGGAAAGGCTATTCGGCTTATATTCCTTCTTTGGAGGCGGCTTATATGGTGGGTAGCCCTGTGGTGAAGGAGTTGTGTGAGAATTGGGATAAATATGAAAAGAGGATGCCTCAATAATTTTCTAAAATAGCTTTAGTTGAATACAAAAAATTAAATTATTACATGACGCTATCCGTTGTCTTCATTCATCCGTTGGTTGTTTTTTTCCAACGGATGAATGAGGACAACGGATTTTATTTTAGATGACTAATAGGACAACCGAATCATTTATCCCTAACTTTATACCATGCTAAAAAACAAATTCCAAGCCCTCTTCAACGCCGAACAATACCACGGCTGGGGCAAAACAAAAAGATATTTTGAAGGCTGGTATTATAAGGTATTAAATGCCAAAGAAGATAAAGCGTTTGCTTTTATCCCAGGCATTGCGATGGACGAAAATGAGGAACAACAAGCCTTTATCCAAGTATTAGATGGTAAAAAACTAACCGCTGCTTATCATAAATATGATGCTACTCAATTTGTCCCTACTGCTGGAAAATTTGATGTCCGTATAGCAAATAGTCGTTTTCGAAGGGAACAAATTCAACTAGATTTACCAAACATCAAAGGGGAACTCCGTTTTAAAAACCAGATTCCTTGGTCTAGTACTTGGTATTCACCCAATATCATGGGTCCTTTTTCTTTTGTGCCTTTTATGCAATGTTATCATGGTATTTTGAGCATGAATCATACGATTGAAGGACAATTAGAAATTCATGGCGAAACCGTTGATTTTACAGGCGGTAGAGGGTATATGGAAAAAGATTGGGGGCGTTCTTTCCCAAGTGGTTATATTTGGATGCAAACCAATCATTTTTCGGAAGCAGGCATTTCTTTAAAATCTTCGGTGGCAAAAATTCCTTGGATGGGGACTTCTTTTGTTGGTTTTATTGCAGGCATTTGGTTACACGACCGATTGATAGAATTTACCACCTATAATTTTACCCGCTTGCGTAAATCTTATGCAGATCAAGACAAAGTAGAATTAGTGATGGAAAATAATCGACACCGCTTAGAAATTAATGCTAAAAGAGAAGCAGCCACAGCTTTGGCGTCCCCGATTTCTGGTTTTATGGATGGACGGATTGAGGAAAGTATGACGGCGAAGATTTCTGTTAAGTTAGTTGATAAAAAATCAAAGAGCGTTTTATTAGAAGATACGGGACGAAATGCGGGGTTGGAAGTAGCAGGAAGGATTGAGGATGTGCTAGTAGGCAATTAAATCAACTAAGAAACAATTACTAACTGCTGGTTAGGATTTGTAATCCGATACCTATATTCGTTCGCCTCTGGCGAGTTTAGTGCATCTATTTTTTGATACTTCAATTGATAATGCTTGCCAGAGGCAAGAAAAATAGAGGTGTCGGACTAAAAGTCCTAACCAGCAAAGCTTATTTAGTTATTAACTTATTTTTATCCGTTATTAATCAACCAAAAATGAACTGTCTAATCATAGAAGGTGGGGGCTTTAAAACAGGATTTACTTCTGGCGTCTTAGATGCTTTCCAAGTCGCTAATCATCGTTCTTTCGATCAAGTTATTGGCGTGTCTGGAGGGTCGATTACTGCTTCGTATTTTTTGAGTCAGCAATATCGGCAATGCATTAAAGCCTTGAAATTATTAGCCAAAGACGAGCAATTTACCCAATTTGCCAGAACTTTTGGAGCAGAAGGCTATATGGACATTGATTATTTAAAAAATATTGCCGAACAAAAAGTGCCGCTTGATTTGAATGCAGCCATGACTTCGGCTAAAAATGCCGCTATTTATTTTGTAGCGACCAATAGAAAAACAGGCAAACCAGCTTACTTAACGCCCAATAAACAGAATTGGTTAGATATTCTGGTCGCTTCTAGTACCTTGCCTTTTGTCACAAAAGGCATTCACAAAATTAATAAGGTGGATTATTTCGATGGCGGTTGGGGCGACCCGCTTCCTGCGAAATGGGCGTACAAACAAGGTGCGATGCATATTACTGTAATTCGAACTGTTCCAGAAAAACTCAAATCTACGCAAAGTTATGCCGATTATTTTGGGAGTATTTATTATAATAGCAACCCAGAATTAAGTGAGGCCTTCGCCAAATATCATGAACGATATAATGCAGCCGTAGAGTTTTTATTAAATCCGCCAAAAGATTTGGTTATCGACCAAATTGCTCCGATAAAAGAACTGAAAAGCACGACTTATACTTATACCAATAAAACGATAATGAGTGATTATCGGTATGGTTTGGACAAAGGGCTTTATTATCTGGCAGGGAAAAAAGAAGCGTAAAATAATTCAATAAAAACTTTTTCCTTACCTTCACCAGATGAAAAATAACAACCGTAGAAAATTCCTCCAAACCTTTGGTACAGGTATTGCGGGAAGCCTTGCTTTACCAAATATAGCCCTTAGTAATACGACTTCTACAGCAATTGTCGATTTATCCAATCAAAAAGCAGATACATCCGAAGCCTTTTGGGAATTGGTCAAAACTCAATTTATTTTAGCGCCAGAACTCCGCTATTTTAATAATGCCTCCTTAGGTGCTTCGCCTATCTACGTACAAAGAAATACTAAAGCTTTTCGAGAATTGTTAGATGGGTTTCCTTCCAAATATATGTGGGGCGGATGGAAAGAAGAAAAGGAAAACACTCGGCAATTAGTTGCGGATTTATTAAAAGTAGATGCAGAAGAAATTGCTTTGATTCATAATACCACCGAAGGCATGAATCTGATTGCTCGAAGTTTTGATTTGCAACCAGGCGATGAGGTGATTTTAGCCGACCATGAACATACAAGTGGGCGTGTTTGTTGGGAAGTTTTTCAAGAGATGAAAGGCGTTAAATTGGTCCGTCCAGAATTGCCGATTTTGCCTAAAACAGTCGAAGAAGTAGTGGACGTTTATCGAAAAGCGATTACCCCTAAAACGAAGATAATTTCAATGTGCCATATCGTAAATACCAATGGAATGATTTTGCCGATCAAAGAAGTATCTGAAATGGCACATGAACAAGGGATTTTAGTAGCGGTGGACGGTGCACAAGGGGCAGGGATGTTTGAGTTTGATTTGTATGATTTAGGTTGTGATTTTTACACAGCAAGTGCGCATAAATGGCTATTTGCCCCCAAAGGAATTGGCGTTTTATATGCCAAAGAGAGTAGTCAAGAACATTTAAAACCCTTAATCGTTTGTCGAGGGTATGATGACCCTAGTATTCGCCGATTGGAAAATTATAATACGCGAAACTTGCCCGAACTATTAGGTTTAGGAGCAGCAGTAGAATTTATTAACCAAATTGGAATAGACAAAATTCATGCTCGTTCTTATGAATTGAAAGCCTACTTTCGGTCTAAGTTGGAGGGGAATCCTGCTTTTAAACTAAAAACGCCTGTGGATGATAAATTGTCTGTTGCAATTCAAGTGGTAGAAGTAGTTGGAAAAGAAGTTCGGGAAGTAAAAGAGCGGCTTGCAGATGAATTTAATATTGATTGTCGCCCGATGACTACGTTTGGTCTAAATGCGCTGCGGATTTCTCTATCTATTTATATGACTAAGGCGGATGTTGATTATCTTGTCGATGCATTGGAAAAGATAGCTACAGGATGACCTGATTTTACAGGATTAACAGGAAGGACGAGCTAGGAGGATGGGTTAACGGATTGAACGGATTTTGACGGGTTTTTCCTTAGAACTTAAGACGAGCAATTTGTAAATAATTCTTAAAAAAAATAATGAGTTATTCACCACATCTAGTACGTCAAAATCCGTTTTCACCCGTTCAATCCGTCTCTATCCGTTCACCCATCCTCCTAGTTCGGCTATTAAAAGCGAAAACAGCATCAAAAAATATTAACCTTTGAAATATTATTTTATCCTACAATATAGAATGCTCAATCGGCATTTAAAAGAATTTGGTTTGCCGCCGATTATCGGTTATGTATTAGCCATAATTCTCTTTGCAGGCGTATCTGTTTTTTTATTTTACAAAACGGAATATGCGACTTACATCTATCCATTTTTTGTGGTATCGAGTCTTAGTTTATTAAGTGAAACAAAGCGGAATGATTTTTTAAAAACTTGTTTTATCGACAAGGATTATTGGAGAGTTCGATTGCTGGAGAATCTATTGATAGCATTTCCTTTTGTATTGTTTTTAGGGTATCAACAAGAATGGTTAATAGCGCTTGGTCTAGTAATAATTGCAGGATTGATGGCACGTTTTCATTTTAACAATCAACTAAATTATACCATTCCGACGCCTTTTTATAAATATCCTTTTGAATTTACGGTTGGTTTCAGGACGAATATTGCGATGTTTTTATTGACTTATTTCTTAACGGTTATGTCTATTTCTGTCAGTAATTTTAATTTAGGCGTGTTCGCATTATTGCTCATTTTTCTGACAAATTTTTCTTTTTATGCCTTGCCTGATAGTCAATTTTATGTTTGGATATTTTCATCTACATCGAAAAGGTTTTTGTTGGATAAAATAAAGATTGCTTTGTTTTATATCACTTTATTGGCATTACCGATATTGTTGAGTTTAGGCTATTATTTTCCAGAAAAAATAAAGCTGCTTTTAGCATTTCAAGGGCTAGGATATATTTATCTATGCACGATTATTTTAGCTAAATATGCGGCATTTCCAAGAGCGATGAATTTGCCAGAAACGATATTTATAATAGCATCCGTTTTCTTTCCCCCTTTTTTATTATTTACCATTCCATTTTTTTATCGCCAATCCATTAAAAAATTAAGCCCAATTTTAGAATGATTCAAATTCAACATTTAAGCAAATCTTTTGGTACTAAGAAAGTACTCAAAGACATCAATATTAGTTTTGGGAAAGGTAAAGTCTATGGCATTGTCGGTGCAAATGGGGCAGGGAAGACTACCTTATTTCGTTGTATGGCAGGATTAGAAACGCACGAAGGAATAGTCAGAAGTGAACTAGCACCCTTAAAAAATCATTTAGGTTTTTTACAAACCAATCCTTATTTTTTTCCTAAGATTACAGGACAGGAATATTTGCAATTATTTTGTAATGCTCGAAAAATAGCCCTTACTAATTTTGACAAAAAAAACATCTTTAAGTTACCTTTGAATCAATATGCGATTACCTATTCTACAGGGATGAAAAAGAAGTTAGCATTGACCGCTATTTTGCTGCAGCAAAACGATTATTTAATCTTAGATGAGCCGTTTAATGGCGTCGATATTCAGAGTAATTTGATTATCACAGAAATCATTCACCAATTAGAAACTTTAGGAAAAACAATTTTAATTTCATCCCATATTTTTTCTACGCTAAAAGAAACTTGTACAGAAATTCATTTACTAAAAGAAGGGCAGTTTATTCGCAAAGTATTACCCGATGAGTTTGAGGTGCTGGAACAGGAAATGAAGGCTTTCACTATTGGAAATGAGATTGAGCAATTATTGAATTAATCATAAAGATAATATTTATAGCATGATACATACACAAGAAGAAATTGTCCAAAATGTGTTGAAAAGTTTTCAAGAAGTGGCTGATTGGTTAATAGCGCAACCCGATGAGAAATTTGAGCAAGGACCAGTTGGGAAATGGGATACTAGTCAACATTTTGATCATTTAATGAATTCTGCTAAGCAAATTACTAATGGTTTACAATTGCCTAAAGCGGTACTTCGGACGCAATTTGGGGAGCCAAATCAAGCAGAGAGAGATTATGATAGCCTTGTAACTTTATATCGTAAGGAATTAAAAAACATTCCTCCGACTTTAGTACCTAGAGGGAAAAAATATCCTGCTTCAGAGAAAGCCAATATGTTAGCGACTTTCCAACAACAAGGGGAAGCATTAGCAAAAGTGATTAGTGAATGGTCGGAAGCAGATTTAGATGGTTACTTATTGCGGCATCCACTTCTAGGGAAAATGAGGGTTAGAGAGTTATTACTTTGGATGATTTATCATAATTATCACCACCTGAACAATTTGAAAAGTAATTATTAGTGTTTACTCTAATTTTCTTCGTAAAGGAAAGCCCTGCCAGCACTTGGAGTGCTGGTAGGACTCCCACTTCAGAATAAAATCAATTGAAATAGTTAGCGATAGATTTTATTTGCCTTCTTTAAAATTTGATTTAAAGTTTTCAACAAATTGAATCATATTGATATAATCTTTGAATTGAGCAGGAGAAAAATGATTACTAAAAATCAAGATAGCTTCTCCATTGCTTTCAAAATGATGCAAGCCACTAATCTCAATCAAAACTTTTAGTTTATCCGTCATAAAAGCATCCATTGCGGCAATATCTCCCACTTTTACCGTATAATTTTTCGGAGGATTATGATAGAGCGAATAATCAATATCCTTGTGTTCAGAAATATGTAGGACTCTATCTAAGAAATCTTTTTTCTCAATAGTGAATTTTGGAATTGGAAAGGAAAGTTTCAATAAGCCAACAGTCGTTTTATATTCATCAGGAAAAATATCTGCTCCTTCCTCAAAGGTCACATCAATTAATTCCATGTGCATGTCTTTGTCGTGATCAGAGATACAATTAGATTCCCCTTCGACTGGACGGGTTTTGAAAAAATAAAAGGACTGAAAATACTCCAAATCTTCTACAGGCCCCACTTGAAAACTCCAGCCATAACTTTCTGCCATTTCTTTCAACATGGTTTGCCGACTGTTAAGTGGCTCCACCGTATCAATTTTTATTTTAGTCGCTAACTTATGATTAGTACTAGAGATGTGTTTATCTAATCCCTGAATGTTAATCTTTCCGCCAGCATTTTGGTGGATTTTTTGAAAATCGTATAAATCCTCTAAAACAGTAGTGCCAACCAATCGAGTTTCTGATAAATCAATAGTGGCGGTTGCCCCCGTAGGAATTTGAGCCACTAAATTATTGATTTTTAAGATACCTAAAAAATTTGCAATACCTCTAATTTTTAAATCATAACTACCATCTGGTTTCATCACCAGGTTAGAACCTGAATCATAAATCATTTTAAAAAACCGAGGAATGGATACTTTTGCCAATAGCATATGACTAACTAATGCCAATAATAAACCACCAAATAAACCAACTAATAAATTAGTGTAAAGGGTCAAAACCATCGTCCCCACAAAGAAAATCAATTGCTCAATACCATGACTAAAAACTTGTTTAAAGACGGCGGGTGAAGCCAATTTAAATCCTGTATAAACCAGTAAAATTGCAAATGCACAAAGTGGTACCTGTTTCATAATTGGGCTTAAAACTACGATAAAAAGTAATAATAAAAGCCCTTGATACATATTAGACCACTTCGTCTTGGCCCCATTATGGACATTGACTGTACTTCGAATAATTACGGCAATAATAGGTAAACCTCCAATAAAACCAGCCACCATCGTACTCAAACCAATTCCCATTAAATCCTTATTTAAATCCGTTTTTCGTTTATAAGGGTCAATTTTATCAATCGCTTTGGCAATGGCTAATGATTCTATACTCGTAATCATTAAAATGGACAAAACAGTTGTCCAGAATTCTACAGTATCAATTTTACTAAAATTGGGATGCAAAATGGAGTCCATAATACTATCAGGCATATCCAATAATAAATTGGGCCCCACCTCGTAAGCCTTTCCCAAAAAGGAAAGGGTATGTGCTTCAAAAAAATTGAAAAAATAAGCAAACGGAATAGAGAGGGCAATGACCCACATTGGCGTAGGCAAAATATGGAAAAACCGATAGCTGATTTTCGAGTGAAATAGGGATAATAATAAACCAACTAAAGAAATCATGACCACAAAAGGATTGGCTTGCGGTAAGTATACAACCGCATCCACCAAATTTTGTATGATGTTTGGACTATCAGAATGCGTCCCTAAGGCAACATGAATTTGTTTGGCAAAAATGATGATCCCAATCGCCGCTAAAATACCATGAATCACCGAAGAATGGAAAATATCCGCCAAACGCCCCAATTTCAATAAGCCCAATACTACTTGAATGGCTCCAGAAATAACGACTGCCGCCAATACATAGTTAAAGGCTTGCCCTGAACCATCGTCCATCATGGCAATCCCCAAAAGGATAACCGCAATAACGCCTTTGGCTGGACCGTTGACGGAAATATGTCCGCCTCGATAAAGTGTTGTGACCACACCACCTACAATTGCCGAAAAAATACCTGACATCGCAGGGGCACCTGCCGCTAAAGCAATACCTATAGAAAGTGGTAAGGCAATAAGTGCGACACTTACAGCAGCGATTAAATCACTTTGCCAATTTTCAATTAACCCCTGAAACCCTTTTTTTGGTGTAACCTCCATTTATTATCTACGCTGGTTTGCAAAATATACAAATTGATTAAAGCGCACAAAATAGTAAATATTCAGTAGTATATGGAGTGAAGGTAGATATATTTTGCCATCAAAAAAAATACCAAGGGAATGAAAACTTAATTTTTCTCAACATTTTTCTCCAAAGGTCCTTGCCATAAGACTTCCTCAATCATCCATTTATCTCCTGTTTTGGATAACAGCATATAATCAACGCCCCACCAACCTGTTACTTTAGCCGCTGCAATAGCGGGCAGTATATCTAAAACTTCCACTTTTTTTGGAGCGTCCGCCTTAGGAAAATTCTTTTTTGCTAAGACATTTTTTGCGTAGTTTTTGGCTTGCTCAAAAGTCATATAACCATCCTGTTTGTATTTGCCTGTCGTTTTATCTTTCCAAAATCCTAATTTATATAAGGATGGTTGAAGACTAGCAATTAGCTTTAGGGTATCGCCTTCATAGAAGCCTTCCAAATAATTGAGGCAGGCTCTTTCTACACCAACTCTATCCGTATCAGATTGAGCAAAAACAAAATTTGTAGCAACAAGAAAAACGATAAGGAATAATGATTTTTTCATATTTTATAAAGTTTTGAAATGAGAAGGACTTTCTTTAATCATATGGACAGGTAGATTCTTTAATAGATGCAATAATAGGATTTTATGGCGGTCGGATATTTCATTATTTAGGCATTAGGGTGAAAAATGAGGGTTAGAGGGCTATTATTTTGGATGATTATTTATCATAATTACCACCATCTAAATAATTTGAAAAGTAATTATTGAAATAGTCGGGAACAGACTTTATTTTTAAAAAATAGTGCTTCCAGAACCTGCCCGACTAGGCAGGCGGGCTTAGAGTTCTATCCATTACCCACAGAATAGTTTTCCAAGTGCCGAAGCTAAACTCCTTCATTTGGTTTTGTAATAAGGTCTTTGAAATAATCCTCAAAAAGCTTAAATTTGTATAAAACAATTTGATTATGGCAGTAGCAACTAATCTTTCTCTTTACGAAATCGAACGAAACAAACCAATGCCCAATTTTGTACATGGAGTTTTACAATCAAAAATAAGTAGATTACTAGGTAATCAATACGAAGACAAATTTCTATTTCCAAATGAATTGAGTTTAGCTACTACACCGAGCTCAACTCCAGATATTTGTATTTACCCAAAAAGGAAATTAAGTGTCATTAATTTAGAGGCTAAAGAAGCGGAAGCACCTATTACAACTATAGAAATTCAATCCCCTTCCCAATCTATTGACGAATTAATCAATAAAACGCACAATCTTTATTTTCCAATGGGCGTGAAGTCGGCTTGGATAGTTATACCTGCTTTGAAAGCCATTCAAGTTATTTTTCCAAAGAAAGAACATCTTTTATTTACGACTGGCGAATTAAAAGACCCTACTACTAAAATTGTCTTGAATATTGATAAAGTATTTGAGGATTTGGTTTAAGAGATACTGTACTAGTACTAGTACTGTTATTATTATTATTATTCCGCCTTAATCGCCTTCACAGGATCCGCTAAAGCAGCCTTCACACTTTGCATAGCAACGGTCAGAAACCCTACCAATAAAATAATTAAACCTGAACCCACAAAGATCCACCAAACTAACTTCGTCTGATGTGCAAAATCGGCTAACCAACGACTGGATAAATAATAGCCTAATGGCAAAGCAATGACACAAGCAAAACCTAATAAAAGCATAAAGTCTTTCGCCAGTAAACCGATAATACAATTAACAGAAGCGCCTAATACTTTACGAATGCCAATTTCTCTAGTTCTTCGTTCTACTGTAAAAGCAGTCAAACCGAATAAACCTAATAGGGCAATAAATAAGGTCAACATAGTCGCATATAAAATACTTTTACCAAAGCGTTGTTGTTCGGCATATTGCCCCGCAAAATCTTCGTCTAAAAAGGAATAACGCATTGGGAAAGTGGGTTCTATTTCAGTCCAAACGTTTCGGATAGCTTCAATAGTTTGGGGTAAGTTTTTCGTAGATAATTTAATCCCAACATGATTTCGCCAATCTCCTGCACTCATAATCAACGGTTCAATTTCTCTAGTAACGTCATGAAAATGAAAATCTTTAATCACACCAACAATTTGTCCAAATTCATTCGCCCATGAAAATCTAACCTTTTGTCCAATTGGATCTTTAATACCATATTTTTTCACCAACGCTTCGTTCACCACATAATTATTAATTGTATCGCCACTAATATTGGGATCAAAAAAACGCCCTTGTACCATTTCCATGTCTAAGCCTAACACTTTGCCATAATCCGTTCCTGCAAATAGCACATAAGGTGCATTGCTAGTTTCTTTTCCTTCGATGACTAATTTCCAATCTGTGAAAAAGTCACCTGGGAAACTAGAGGCAGAAGTAACTTCTTGGACGCCTGGAATTTGTTTGAACCGAGCTTTCAGTTGGTCCACTCTACGGAAAGTGCCATCTTGATTAATAGGAATGGTAACGACTTGATCAGGTTGAAAGCCTAAATCTTTTGCTAACATAAAATTGACCTGTCGGTAAATAAAAGCCATCACAATCAAGAGCGTAATGGAAGCCGCAAATTGACTTGTCACCAACACTTTTCTAAACAAGCCTTTTTCGCCCGTTTTTAAAAAATTAGATTTTAAAGCGGTTGTTGGTGCAAAACCTGACATCACAAAAGCAGGATAACTACCAGCGATTACCCCAATAGCCAAAGCCAAGAGCATCGTAATGGCAATAATAGAACTAGGTGCGCCTTTAAGCACTTGCAATTCTCTGTCCATCATGCCATTAAAAAAAGGCAGGCAGATTTCTGCAATTAATACCGCTAACATTCCTGCCATCAATGCTTGCAAAACCGATTCTGTTAAAAATTGGGTGGTCAATAAACTTCTTTCTGCGCCCATTACTTTTTTTACTCCTACCTCTCTGCCTCTTTGACTAGCCCTTGCTGTGGTTAAATTGACATAATTAATAATTGCTACGAAGATGACTAATAACGCTACAAAAGCAAAAATATAGACAATGCGAATACTACCTGATTTGCCTAAAGCGGTCCAGCCTTCCGACTGTAAATAAACGTCTTTTAAGGGTTGTAAAGCCCATTTATAAAAATCATTTTCATTGGGTGTTAATCCATCCGCAATATATTCTTGACGTATTAATTCATTGACATCCTTTTGGATTTTAGCGGCTAATGGTTTAGCATCCGAATTAGGTTTTAAATGGACATAAGTGGCTCGATTGTTTCCTGCCCAGTTAGTGCCATAACCACCATACCGAATAAAAAAATCAGACATAATATGCGACTTTCGTTCTTTATTATCCAATACACCTGTTACGACGAAATCAGCTCCGCCACTTAAGGTAAGCGTTTCTCCCATTGCATTATTACCTCCAAAAATTTGAGTAGCTAATTTTGCGGATAAGACAATGTCCATTGGACCAGCTAAAGCGGTTGCGGCATCGCCATGCAAAAAGCCCATTTTAACTACCTTGAAAAAATTGCTGTCTACAACGGCGGGTTCTTCGATGTACCAATCTTTGTCTCCATAATTTAATAATATTTCATTCAAAGGCCGCCAAGCCGCTGCCCCCACAACTTCTGGGTAATCTGCTTCTAGTTTTCGTGCTAATAAGGTTGGTGTCCAAGCCGTTTCGCCTCGTTTACCAATCCGATACACTCGATACGTCTCTTCGCTATCTTCCATCCAGCGGTCATGTTGGTATTCATTGTTAATAAAGGTCGCAATCAGGATTGCCAAAGCCATGCCTAGAGACAAGCCAAGGATATTTAAAGTAGCAAAGACTTTGTGCTTTTTTAACTGCCTGAGAGCAATTTTGATATGGTTTTTTAACATCTTAAATGGGTGATTTGTGGTGATTTCTTTTACAGCCGGGTGATTTTTTCGATAAGGGTACTGGCGAATATTGGAATGGTTACAGCATTACTTTTTTTGACGCTGATTTCGCTGATTATTATGATTATTATACTTGTTTTAATTGAAAGACAGCAGTTGACATCCGTGGAAGTTATCCGTGGGAATTAAAGGATTAAATTTCCCACGGATAACTTCCACGGATAGTGTGATTAGGAATCGTTTATTTATTGTTGTTTGTTTTATCTTTTATTTGACTCATAGGTATTTATCATTTTTTGTCTGACGCTCTAAAAAGAAAATCTTGTTTTCTTAATGCTCTTTTATATATTCTTTCAACAAATTGACTAGTCGTTTATTATTTGCATCATAAGCATACGTTATTGGGCTCTTTTGATGCCTTGGATTTAGATAAGGATCTGCTCCATTTTTTAGTAATAATTCAACCATTTGATAGTCGTTATTTTTAGTTGCTTGCATTAGTGCAGTTCCTTGCCCATTATTCATTCTATTGACATTGGCTCCTTTAGCTAATAACAACTTTACTATCTCTAAATGCTCGTGCCTCGCAGCAGCGTTTAAAGCCGAACCTTGTCCATTGTTTTGTTGGTCAATATTTGCCCCTTTCTCCAATAGAAATTGTACGATGTCTAAATGCCCATGTCTAGCTGCTGCATTTAAAGCCGAGCCCTGTCCATTAGTTTGAGCATCAATACTGGCCCCTTTTGCCAATAAGAATTTTAGAATATCTAAATGCCCATGTCTTGCCGCTGCATTTAAAGCCGAACCTTGTCCATTGGTTTCGGCATCAATATTTGCACCCTTTTCTAATAAGACTTTTAAAACATCTAAATGTCCATGTCTTGCTGCTGCATTTAAGGCAGAACCCTGTCCATTGGTTTCGGCATTAATATCTGCACCCTTTGCCAATAGTAATTCTATTAACTCTAAATGCCCATGTCTTGCAGCCGCATTTAAGGCCGAACCTTGTCCATTGTTTTGTTGATTAATATTTGCTCCTTTGTCCAAAAGTAATTTTACTGCTTCCAAATGCCCATTTCTTGCCGCTGCATTTAAAGCCGAACCTTGTCCATTATTTTGGACATTGATATCTGCTCCATTATCAATGAGTAGTTGCATGGCAGAAATATGTCCATTTCTTGCCGCTGCATTTAGTGGCGTACCTTGCCCATTGGTCGTAGCATCAATGTCTGCGCCTGCTTTTAATAAAAGACGCATCGTTTCCGGATGCCCTCCTCTAGCAGCGGCGTTCAGAACAGAGCCATAAGCATTAGAATTATAGCTTAAATCCGCTCCTTTTGCTAGGAGATATTTAGTAAATTCTTTATCCCCCATCTCTGCTGTGGCAATAATTGGTGGTTCATTCTTTTTACCATGAAAATCAATTTTAGCCCCTGCTGCTACCAATAATTTTCCTATAGCTAAATTACCTATTCTTGCCGCCGCTACTAAAGGTGTTTGTGGTTTTCTTCTTCGCCAAGTCATCCCATTCTCTAATTCTTTGGTCTCATAACCAGGATTAGAATCAATACAATTAACATCAGTATTTTTTAATAAGGCTTTTACCTGTGTTATATCTTCTGCACTAATAGCTGCTAGTAATTTTACACAACTAGCATCCGAATTTCCTTCATAACTATCGGGATAAGTAACGGTTACCTGTTCCTCCTTTGGGCTGTCTTGTTTTACATGAAAATCATTATCATCATGTTTGATATAAACAGTTGTTTGACTAGTCGTTAATTTACCACCATTGTTTAAAATATACTTCATGTATTTCAAATGCGCTAAATGCTGTTCCTCTTGATAAACTAAATATTTAGCATCTAAATTTTTAATAATTTGAATGGCTTGCAACTCATTACTTTCCTTGATTGCTGCATCTAATTCAGGATGCCGAATAGGATTATTAATGTTACTTTGATTATGTGCTGCTTTATACGCTTTGTGGCGAGCATCCGACCAAATCGTCCATGTTGCCCCTCTGAGGGTAATATTTCCAGTTTCTTTTTCTAGGTATATTTCTGCGTCTCTGTGAACTAAATCTCTGATTAAATCAAGATTATCTATTTGACTTTCGTTTTGTTCGGATAGGCATTTTACATCATAATTTAATAATAATTTTTTAACGACTGCCTTATCTCCTGCTTTAGCTGCTGCTTCCAAAGCATCACAATTAGTGGAGTTTTTCCGTGTTTTTACGACCTCATTTATAGGTGCTTTAGAAAAGCTACTTTCCTGTAGGGAATTTGATATTGGTTCATTCGTTGCTGGTATAAATTGTGGTTCACTTTGTCTTCTTGGATTTTGTGGTTTCTTTTCTTTCTCCGAATTAGCGGGAGGTGGAGTATGTTTATTAACTGAAGGTGGCGTATTTTCAGCACTTGGAGATAATAATGTAGGCGCTTCAATTTTTGTCACCTTTCCATTCGCAAAAGTGACTTGTGGTTTATTGATAAATAATAAAGTTAACAATAAAGTGGGCGCAATAAAGGCGTATTTCCAATAGCTATATGGAGTTGATTGTTTACTATTCATTTTTAAAATTCTTTGCTTGATGAGAGATTGATTATAATTGGTGACTACAGTCAACGGTTTGTTATAAGTCGCTATTTTTAAGAGGTTCATTTGATAGTCTTCCTTTTGTTGGGGTTCATTTTTAATTAATAAAGCATCTGTTTGGTATTCAATATTCTTTTCTACTTCTTTTCTAAACAACCAAATAAAAGGATTAAACCAAAGGGCAATTACTGCTATTTCTGCTATGATCAAATCGAATGTATGTCCTTTCTGCACATGGATTTTTTCATGTGCAATAATCTGCTCATAAGTTTCAAAATCGTAACTAGTCGGATTGATAAAGATGTAATTGAAAAAAGAGCAAGGTTCTACAACACCATTCATGTTGACAATAATGCCGTCATTATCATAAATTTTATCAGCGTTTTTAATAATTCTAAAAAGCATACTACCAATCTGAGCAATTAAATTAAGCGATAAAACCACAACGCCAAAAAGGTAAATTAAGAGCGCCCAATCTGTATAGGAATACGTGGGGATTTTCAGGGCGTGAGTAGTTAAGTTATTAGCTTCTGGAAGTCGGGTACTTTGAGTTATTTCTACATTTTTAGGAGTAGATGCTTCCGTTGCTACTTCCACTTTTACTGGAGTGGGTATTGTTGTTTCTGGTTGATTGATAGTAGCTACATTTTGCTTGGTTGCTATTTTATCAGGAATAGTTGTAGCAATTTCCTTCGTATTTGTTGGTTCCAATAGCGTTGACAGATAGCCTTGGTGTTCTATTAGCCTAGGAAGTGTGACAAAAGGCAGTAAAAAAGCAACACCTAAAGAAGTTAATAGATAGGTTCGATTAACCGCAAAAAAACTTTCTTTTTCAAGGAAAATCTTATAAAATGCCAATAAGACAATAATGATAAAGGATGATTTTAACAGTAGGGTAATCATAATATTGAAATTTTAGGAAAATTTTGCTTAGGGCGTATCAGATACTTTCAAAGTATCTGATACGTTGATTGATAATGCCCAAAAATAAATAATTCGATACACGTATCAGGCACCTTTGGAGGTGTCAGATACGGAATCGTTGTACCTTATTTATTCGATTTAATAATTTGAATCAGTTCTTCTTTTTCCGCCTCGGTCAAATTTTCTTTTTTAGCAAAATGAGCAAACATTCTCGGTAGCGAATTACCAAAATAATCTTGTTTAATATCTGCGAGGTCATTATTGAGATAAGCCTCAAAATCGCTACTTGGACTATATTGATGGGTGTTGCCCATAAGTTCCGCCACTAAAAATCCCTTTTTATTCGCCAGTATTTTAACGATGGTAGCAACCGTATTATAATGTGGTTTGGGTTCGGGAAACTCTTCAATAATCTCTCGGATAAAAGCTTTCTTAAGCCGCCAGACAATCCGCATAATCTGATCTTCTCTTTTGGTCAATTCTTTCATTATTTCTTTATTTAGAACAAAGCTACTAAAAAAATAGTAGATATACTAATTTTTTAGTAGCTTATTTTGGTAATGATTATTAAACCATTGAGAAAAGGAAGATTGAGTGAAATATAACTATGGTAGGTAGAAAATGCGAACGGCAAAAATTAGACAATTTATCTTTTTCTAATAAGGCAGAATTATTGTCTATTATAGGTCGCTGCCGAGTTGGAAAAACTTATTTAATTCGAGAACATTATGAAAACCAAATTGTCTTTTAATAACTACTTATGGTATAAATCCAAATCAGTATAGTTATGCACAAGTTGATATTATCGTAACTATGGATGCGCTTTTTTATTAGAGAGTTTTGAATAATAATCGAGCCATGTCAAATCTTAGAAATCTACTTCCGTAAGTATACTAATGTACAACAGATGGTGACGGAGCGATGCCCCTTAAAAGACTAGGGTAAATTGTCCTGAGATCTACAGACAGTAGTAGGGCTAAAGCCCTTTTTTGAATCGAAAAGTGGAATATTTTGCACTATGTTCCTAGGTATAGAAAAATATTCCAAAATGATAATAAGGAACAATCCTCCGACCCAGTAATTCAATATCTACTTATTTATTATTGTACATTCATGTTTCGCTGAAATCAAAATGAGAAAAAAACAATTGGTTCATTCCCAAGTAAGATTCAGGCGGAACTTTTAGTAAATCAAGGATTTTCTGCTGAATTGGCTTTAAATCCTCTATTTTGACATAAATTTTATCTTCTATTGATACAATTGTTAAATGAATATTTTTAAAAGCACTTAAAATCATATTCGTTGTCGGTTTATCAGTAGCTCTTCCAGGGTTACCTGGATAAAGTTCTTTGAGTGATTGTTTTGTAGTTTTCAATTCCGACCGTACTTGGTACTGAATTAGACTAACATATTTTAAGGCTAATAGTAAAAGTCGAATTAACGCCTTTATTCTATTTGGTTTACCTAAATAAACAGGCATCAATGCGGTTATTTTATTGAGTAGTTCATCGAATTTATGTTCGATTTTATATTCGTCTCGATAACATTCTACTACTTGAATAGTATTTAATCTTTCTTTGGGTGCATTACAGGCATAGGCTCGCCAGCCTAATTTTTGTAAATGTTCCTCCTTAAGTGCTTCATTTAGTGAAATTTCAAGGTCAAAATGACTGATTTCTTTGATTCGTTCAGGTTTATCTTTATATTTTCTTACATTTTTAGTTTCTATATGCTCCTTAATTTTGACGCTAATGAAGTCGTTAACTCGATACTTCGTCAAGATTTTAGTAACAGCGGTTTGAACGGCTTCTTTAGTATTTAGTTTTTTTCGCCCTTGGGAAGCTTCTAAAATAAGTGATAACTCATTTTGTGCCTTGCTTAAGCGATTTTCAAAACTGACTTGCTGACTTTTGGCATAAGTTGGAGAATAAACAATAATTCGTCTTTCTTCCCAGCAAATACCATTGATTTCATCTTCGATTTGTTCTATTTGCTCAAAGGCTTGAGCTCTAAGAATTACCTGTCCTTGTTTATCTTTTGTCGTTATTGGAATTAATTTTTTAGGTTTTTGCGCTAGATAATCAGCTAGTTGACTTGGAGTACATTGTTTTTTACTCAAAGGCGTCAAATAATACTGATTGTTAAGCTGTAAAAAACTCCTTATGACTAAACTTCCCATTTTTGCATCTCCTACAAATAATTGATGTAACAAATGTAAATTAGTCATTAACTCCTTGATAACTGGTAAATACAATACATCATCGGCTGTATTGCCTGGAACCGTAACTGAAAACAAGGGCATGGCTAAAGGATCTAAAGTAGCTACCATCGTTTTCAATTGAGGTAAATCCGACCGATGTTGTTTTGAATGTCCGAATTGAAAGTTTCCCGATGCTTTTCGATGCGATTGAGTAATCATCGCATCTAATCGAATAGCTTCGGATGTTAAATTAAGATCGTACACGTTAATTAGTCGTTGATTATGAGCATGTTCAAACTTAACCCACTTATCATCGTCTGAATATCTGTCTAATAAAGCGCCTAATTTATCATCCGTAAAATCTTTACTGGTCATACTTGGACTATTCATGCAATATTGCAACGTGATTAGTCGCTGAGCCGCCCATGTTTCTACATGACTGATTCGGTGGTCACTACAAGACAACACATATGTCAAAAATCCAACGGTGACTTTCCCACCGCTTATCCCTTTCCAGTTCCCATGGTCTGGAAAATATTGGTCTAGATATTTGATTAAATCACTCTCTTCAAATTTTCTTACCAATACGGGAATATCGTCTACTCGCTCTGTTTTTGTTTGCATGCTGCGAGTTTACGAATTTATTTTTTATTTTTTCATTTCAGCGAAACGTGAATGTACATGCATTAAATCCCAAAAACAAGACATTATTATAGGTTATTAAAAGGAATCAAACCTTTAATAACCTATAATAACGTCCAATAACTTCCTATTTACTCACTCCGCAAACTCTGAACAGGATTCGTCAAAGCAGCTTTCACACTCTGCAAAGCAACCGTCAAAAATCCAACGATTAGAATCAGCAAACCTGCACCTGCAAAAATCCACCAAACCAACTCTGTCCGCAGCGCAAAATCTTCTAGCCAAGTACTAACCAAATAGTAACCAATAGGCAAGGCAATCAAGCAAGAAAAACCAACTAATTTGACGAAATCTTGTGCTAATAAGCCTACAATATTGGCTACTGAAGCACCCAATACTTTGCGGACTCCAATTTCTCTGGTTCGGCGTTCCACCGTAAAGGCAGTCAATCCAAATAAACCTAATAAGGCAATAAATAAAGTGAGTAAAGTACTGTATAAAATGGTGGTGCCAAACTGCTTTTGTTCAGCATATTGTTCGGCAAATTCTTCATCTAAGAAAGTGTAACGCATTGGATGCAAAGGTTCAATTTCTGCCCATAATCGTTCAATTTGTGCAATGGTTTGCGGCATATTAGTGGTAGATATTTGAATACCTGTATAGCCTCGCCAATGATTGGCAGACATTACTAAAGGACGGATTCTACGATCAACACCTTGAAAGTGAAAGTCTTTCATGACGCCAACAATTTGTCCATAAGTGGTATCCGAAGTAAATTTGACCGCTGTACCAATGGCGTTTTCGATATTATATCTTTTTAAGAAAGTCTCGTTGACAATAAAGTTGCTACTACTATCTGCACCAATATTATCATTGATAAAGCGACCCGCTACCATTTCTATATTCAAGGTTTTGGCAAAATCTTCATCGGCAAAAATGACATTAGGATTAACACCTTCTGCTCTGCCTTCAATCAGCATCCCCCAATCTGGTAAAAAACGACCAGGGAAATGAGAAGCAGTTGTTATTGCTTGTACACCGTTTATTTCCTTAAATCTATTCTTAAAAGTGGCTACTTTTCGATGCGTTTGACTAGAATTTACAGGAATGGTCATGACTTGCTGGGGCTTAAATCCTAAATCTTTATCTATCATAAAATTGACCTGTCGATAAATAAAAGCCATGACGATGAGTAAAGTAATCGTTACTGCAAATTGACTCGTCACCAATACTTTACGGAATAAACCATTGTCGCCTGCCTTTAAAAAACTAGACTTCAAGGCGACCACAGGTCGATAGGCAGACATTACAAAAGCGGGGTAAACACCTGCCAATAAACCCGTTACGACTGTTAAGCCAAGCAATCCAATGAGGATACTAATTGGTTCTCCGTTTAAGACTTCTAATTTTCTATCTACAACGCTATTGAAAAAAGGCAAAGATACTTCTGCTAATAATAAAGCCACACTTGCAGCGACACCTGCTTGTAAAATAGATTCTGTGATAAACTGTGTCGTTAACAAATTTCGACCAGCTCCTGCTACTTTTTTGACCCCCACTTCTTTGCTACGTTGACTAGATCGAGCGGTGGTTAAATTGATATAGTTAATGATAGCGACAAATAAAACGAGAAAACCAATCAAGGCAAAAATATAGATATTGCGCATGCTTCCTTCCTGTACCCCCAAGGTGAAAAAATCGTCAGAATGTAAATAGACTTCATTAAGCGGTTGCACCATCCATTTTGGAATATCTTCGGCAGTTGGCGTATAATTATTAGATAAATATTCTTGTTCGATTAATTTTGAAATATCTGTGGTTACTTTTTGTTCCAGATTAGCTAGGTCTGTATTAGGCGCAAGTCGAGCATAGGCATACCGATTATTACCTGTCCAATAATTACCCGTATCTGTAAAACGAGTAAAGACATCGGCTTTGATATGGGATTTCTTTCCATCCGTATCAAGAACGCCTGTAATGATATAATCATCCGTTCCATAATACTTGATGACTTGTCCGACGGGATTTTCTTCATCAAAAATTTTGGCTGCCAACCGGTCAGAGATAACCATATCATTCGGTCGATTTAAGGCAGTTGTGATGTCTCCATGTACTAACTGCATGCCGAATACCTTAAAAAAGGTACTATCGACCGTTGCCGTCTCTTCAACATAAAAGGGCTTGGCGGCATACTCCATTAGCTGTTCGCCATTGGGAGAAAAGCCAGTTGCAGCTATAACTTCAGGATAATCCGTCACTAATTTATTCGCCAAAGGTGGAGGCGTAAAAACTGTACCACCATCACCTCCCCAATTTCGATAGACTCGATAAGTATTTTCACTATCGGTCATCCAATAGTCGTAAGTAAATTCACTTCTGATAAAAACGGCAATCAGAATAGCTAAAGCCATTCCTAATGCCAAACCTAAAATATTGATTCCAGAAAAAACCTTGTTTCTGGACAATTGACGGAAAGCTATTTTAAGGTGATTTTTTAACATACTGAAAAGATTTTGGTGGAAGGCTTGGGGCGAAGGGCATAAGAGGAGTACTCCCTTGCCCTTCATTTTATGCCCGCTGCTGGATTTCGTGTTTTTACAGTCGAGTGATTTCATTTACTCATTTTCAAGGGTTATGCCAATATTGTAAATGATTGATTATTAATTATTTATGAGAAATAAGGTAAAATGAAATATTGATTTATTGTCCGATTATGGACGAAGCTTGTTCAATAATGGACGATTAATAGAAATGATAAGTCTTTATATTTAGATTTGGCAGAATACTTGCAATTAAGAATAATATTTTATAAAATGTAATAAATGCTTATTATATAAATGACAATTTTTTTATTATTGAATTGTTATATGGGTAGGATATCTAACGATTTAACAATAAAACCATACAACAATAAATACTATGAATTTTTTATCAGAAACTTGGTTTATCGAAGGGAATATTGATTTTGAATCGAAGAAATACACTTTACTCGCTTATTTACAGCGGATTAATCGAGCCTTTAATGAAAATCAATTATATCCACAATTGGCAGATTTGATTTTTCATTTTAGAAATTTGCAAACGTTTAAAGAGAATAAGCAGTTGGTTAAAAGTCAGTTTCCTAAAAAATTAACGGGAATTCAGCTAAAAAAACTTCACTTGATTTATGAGGAAATGATCGATGATACCCGCTTGATGCAAGAGATTGAAGACATTGTGCAATATGCGATGTCAGAGATGAAAAATACGGTTAGTAATGGGACGGAATTTTATGATTATGTAGAAAATAGTTTGTCCATTTCGCCTGTAGGTATTTTGCCCCACCATCAAGAAGAAGGGTATTTTTTCTTATCGGATGGCAGTCGATCTATTAAAGTGTATAATTACAAAATGAGTATTTTTCAGCGAACGAATGACCGCTTCCGTTCTTTACGTTCGACTTTTGTGAATGAATGGACGCGCAGTTTTGTCACGACTTATGAGAGCATTAAATTGGAATTATTAAAAGCTCGAAAAAGTTTAACTTTACCTGCGGTTTATTCGATTGAAACGAAATTAGCGTTTCCTGTGGATGCTACCTTGTTACCCGTAGCTAAAAGATGCTTGGTAAGGCATCTGTCTAGTGGAAATACCTAGTGGTATCCTTCATAAATCTTTGACATTTATATCGACGTCTTTTTTCGTTATGCTGCGTTGTTTATTTGTTGAATAGCTACGGCTATTAAAAAAATAAACGCCTTGCCTAACAAAAAAATACACTCGAATAACTTGTCAATTACTTATAAATGATACCACTAGATGCTATTCCAGACGTTTCTACTTTCTTAAAATCAACCAATTGATCTCTATACTTTTGCCTGAAGCCACAAAAATTGCCTCTTCTGACAGCTGGAATCCTCAAGCTGCTCTTTAATTATTTTTTGTAAATTTGTTCAGTCTATAGATAGCTCTACTGCTAACCTATTTCGACTAAAAAGCCATAAGAGTGCTACCTCAAAAAGCCGAGTAGGATGAAGAGATAATCAAATTAATGCCAATAAATAATGACAACAGACCAGATTATTGAGCTATTGAAAAAAGATGCCAATCCTGATAAAATCTTGATTAAGGAAACCAAATTTGGTATCACCTCAAATAATGCGTTAGGAATTTATCACAAAGAATTGAAAGAACTTGCAAAGCGAATTCCAAAAAATGATAAGATAGCCATTGAGCTTTTTGAATCAAATATTTATGAAGCAAGATTACTTTGTAGCAAAATATTTAATCCTGAAAATCTAACTGAAAATTTGATGGATAAATGGACGAGTACATTTGAGAATTGGGAGATATGTGATTCGTTTTGCATGGGATTATTTGCCAAGAGCAAATACGCTGTACCAAAAGCGATCGAATGGACAAAGAGGATAAGAGCATTCGAGAAAAGGGCTGGGTTTACAATAATTGCTGCCTATTGTATGGCAGATAAAGAAGCGCTTAATGATACATTCGAGCAATTCTTTCCAATCATCAAAAGAGAATGTACAGATGAAAGAGTGTATGTTAAAAAAGCAGTTAATTGGGCTTTGAGAAATATTGGAAAAAGGAATATCGATTTGAAGTTAAAAGCAATTGCGGTATCTGAAGAAATTTTAAAAATGAATAATAAAACTGCAAAATGGATAGCAAATAATGCTTTGAAAGAATTAACACGGGAGAAGATTCGAATTTCAGATTATCCAAGAAAAATTTACAGAAAAAAGAATCCTGTGGAGAGCAAAGGCTAAAATGTCGCTAGTGGATCAATCAAATTGAGGAGTATATATAAAATGAAATAAAACAGTAAATCGAACTGATGAAAAGAAAAATATTCTTATACTTATTTGATGGCTATTCTGATTGGGAAATAGCTTACTTAACACCGGAACTAAACAAGAGTAAAAATCATGATTTGATTTATGTTTCTGAAAATGGTAATGCTGTAAAATCAATGGGGGGGGGTACAAATAAAACCGACCAGTTCATTAAGTGCAATTAGCATAGAGGAGGTAGATTTATTGATTCTGCCTGGGGGCGAAATTTGGGAAAAAGAGCATCCTGTAGGAATAGAGAAATTCCTCAAAGAAGTGTACCATTCAAAAAAGTCAATTGCAGCAATCTGTGCAGCAACAACTTTTTTGGGGAAATTAGGCATATTGGATGACTTAATGCATACGAGTAATGACTTAAATTATTTGAAGGGGATTGCCCGGGAATACAAAGGAGAAAATCACTATCAAAATACATTAGCGATCACAAATGAAAATATTATAACAGCTAATGGAATTGCACCAATTGAATTTGCTCGTGAAGTTTTTAAAAAAGTAAATTTATATGATGAAGAAACCCTTGAAAAATGGTTTCAGTTGTTCAAAAATGGAATATGGAAAGAATAGAACAGAATACACATTAACTAATAAATTTATACAATCAATCACCTCACCATGTCTCAAACAAACAACCACTATGCGGATGCCCAAATGGCTATCCGAAAACCTATTGCCAAAGTATTTGAAGCTTTTATTAATCCTGCGATTACCACTAAATTTTGGTTTACCAAAAGTTCTAGTATGCTGGAAGTCAACAAAAAAGTAGAGTGGGCATGGGAAATGTATAATGTGTCTGCTCCTGTATGGGTAAAGGCGATAATTCCTAACGAAAGCATTATAATAGAGTGGGGGGAAGCTGCTCAACAATCCACCGTCGAATGGACGTTTAAAGCCATTAATGACAATTTAACTTATGTCTCCATTCGCAATGATGATTTTAAAGCTGCTTCGCCTGTTGAGTTGATTAGCCAAATTAGGGATTCCACGGGCGGTTTTACCATCGTCTTAGCTGGATTAAAAGCGTATTTGGAACATGGCATAGCGTTGAATTTGATTGGGGATAAGTTTCCTGCGGAGATGCGGTAAGTTTTTTAAAGACGTCAAATACTATTTATGAGACACCTCCTACCAATTGCACTCCTCATATGTTTATTCATCAGTTGTAAAAGTCATCAGGCTTTTACCGACTTTAAACAAGACGCCAATTTCCCTGCCTTCAACAAAGAATTAATCATCCATATTGACGGGCATTTAATGGCAGGCTATGCGTTGAAAATCTTAATACAATTAGGGCGGATGTGCAATGCCGACAAGAACAGTTCTCAAATTAAAATTCTCTAGTCTATTAGTTTTTAGTTTGATAATGGTAGCTCTGCCAACGGGTGTCAATCCTTCCATTACTAGAAAATCTGCTGTCCACTTAAAATGATTTTGCCAAATTTGATTACGGGGGTGAAAGAGAGGAACTTCATTGTTTGTTATGGGGTCTATAGCTGAGGTGGCAGTATGTTTGGCATGATTACAATTGTTACAAGAGTAGGCTAGATTTTCAAATTTATTTGACCCTTTCTTAGCGACAGGGGTTATGTGTTCAATGGCAAAAGGAGAAGAGCTATAAGTCCTTATAGCTTTGCAGTATTCACATGCATTATTAGCTGCTTTTTTTATTTTATCACGGATGGTCTTTTGGATATATTCTCTAGGCATAAACGTCTTCAGGTGGATTTATTTTTAGGCTAATTCTAACTTCTTCTAAGGTAGTATTCCTTAGTTCTGCTAGTTGTAACATTAACTTAATTCGCTCTAAATCCCATTTACTAGCAATAGGAATCATAGCTAATGCCTCCTGATGTTCTGTTTCTGTAATTAAGCCTTTAACTGACTTTTCCAATAAAATTCTTTGTCGTTTTAGAAACGTTTTGGAAGGACCGCCATTTTTTATTCTATCAATAAGGTCTTGCTCTTGCTTTTTGAGAATAGGTGCTTTTTTCTTTTTAAGAATATTAGTTACTTGTTTTGCAAACCCTTCTAAATCAGCAATTTTTAATTGAGCAATACTATTCAATAAGTCTTCTACTTTTATTTGCCCTGAATCTGTTTGAATCGTTTTCATAAACAAAATTTTTATAAAAATACGGAATTTGGAATATAATTCAAAATACGATTATTTTTCATATTTTTATTTTATATCCAAAATTGCCACCATTTTTTATGTTTTTTCCTTTCAATTTCTAGTAACTCCTCTTGGAGTATTTCTTCCTCCGTTTGTTGCATACTTTTCACATAGTCATTCCAAGTTTCGGTTTCTACAGTATGATGAATAGAAGATCGCTCTAAATCATAAATATATACCTTTTCTTCACCATTTAATTTGATATAAAAAGTTAATTCACCACCGTCACCGCTGATGGCAAATTTTCCTTCCTCGGGTGAAAATAGCGAGTTCTTACCTATTATTGCTTGGACATCTGTACAGAGTAAAAATTCCGCTGCAAAAGAATCTAAAGGGAAAGGATAATTCAACATTGTTTCGATATAGAATTGGGGCAGTTTAAAGTTGAGGGCATCTTCTATTTTTGCTATATCTGATGTTGACATTATCTATTTGTTTTGAATACACTCGTTTCAAAATCTTCAACGGTATCCAAACACATCTTGAGCAATTTTTTTCCAGTTACCCTCTGCTTCAATTTCTCTTAGAATTCTTCTTGCTGTTGCTTCATATCCTCGGTTGACATCTTTAGCATGGTTAATCGAAAATTGTTGAGCGAGTTGGTTTTGATTGATTGTTTGTTTGGTGTATTTCCAATTGCTCATAAACAGCAATTGCTATGACGGTATCATCCGTAAATTCCCACGTTGTTTTAGGAATAACTCTTTCTTTGACAGCTTGCATCATTTGATTGGTTTCGCCGAAAAAACTTTCGCCAAATGCATCGCCTATGGATAGGCCTTTTAAGGATTTTTTGGCTAGTTGAATTCTTTGGTTGGTGGTCATTTTATAAGATATAGTCTAGTCTTTTATTTTTGTTTTCAAAAACTAAAATAAAGTCATTTGTTTAGATTCTTTTTTTTGTAGTAATTCTCCAAATAATTCCCAGTTTATTTTCAATTTTTTTTTATCTAAAAGTAGTAGATTGTATACCTTTTCTAAATCAATCCTCATCAAAATATCTTTGGTAATAGATCTTTTAGCATCTGGAAAAATAATAGCTTTTAGAAAATTCTGAACAATTTCACTATTTAGTATTTTCTGAACAACCTGTGCTTTTTCTAGACTATCAAATCCAATGAAATAACACGTATCGTCTAACATTAGCGGTTTGTCATTTTCGGGTAATACCAATGAGAATGTAGTTCGTTTATACATTCCAGAAATAGCTATTTTATATTTTGCAAAAGAATAATCCCCAATTCCAAAAATTGAAAAAGGTGGCTTTCCCCGATAGATAGAAGATTTTCTCCTATCAAAATAGGTTCTATTTTCGTTTAGATAAGCATAAGTTAAGGGGTATTCTCTTTTGATATAACTGGTATCTTGTCCAACTTTTTTTTGAGTAACAATAGTCGTTTTTCGATACGTATCAACAATTTTATTTTTTAAATCAGAACTTTTTAATAAACCAAATAGTAAGTCAGGTTCTGGTGCTAATTCTTGTTTAAATCCATTGATATAATGACCATTAGAGCGATTAAATTCCATTATTTTAGCACAATCATGCTTCATTCCTTGCCTCCAAACAAAAGGACATTTACCATCAATATTTCCTACTTTATTATAATAAGGTATGGAATAAACAAACTTATCCTGATACCATCCAAATTCCGTTATCTTATCTTTCGAGTATAAATCAAGTTCCTGACAAGTATATTCGGAAGGAGTGTTCAATTTGAACTGAAAAAGGCAAGCATCAACAGAAACATTAAACTCTTTTTTTGCATCAATATTTAGTTTCTTAATATTTCCGATTTGATACTTTGCTTTCTTTTGACCAACAAGGATATTCTTCACAACAGAGCTTTTGACTAAAAAAGCAAAGCTACCTTCAAATTCATTAAAACTCCGCAATAATTGTAGGGTAATATACTCTGCGATATCAAAATTTCCTTTACCTGTGATTGCGTCAATTCCTTTATGACTCTTAAAATTAGACTTTTTAGGCAGGTTGTTTGATTCCAGCGTACTAAGCTCAGAATTGGTTACCCAAGGCGGATTACCAATAATTAAAATATTGGAATTTTTATTTTCTTTGGCTAATGTGGTTAAATCAAAATTAAAAATATCTTCATGGATTATTTTTATCTCAGGCTTGCAAACAGCCTCTTTTCTTAAAAAGAGTTCGAGTATCCCAAATTTCGTCTCCCATATATAAGGCGCATAAATTTCTATTCCTATTACTTTTTTTAAGAATTTAAATTGTTTAAGTGCCGCAACAATAAATCTACCTTTTCCACAGGTAGGTTCAATTAAAAATGCTGGTGATTGTTCTTCTATTGAAATATGTTGAGTTACCTGATAAGCTAAATCTTTATTGGTTTGAAAATCTCCATAAGCTCTTCTATTAGGCTCTTCAAGAGCAGGAATAGTTTCTTCAATTTTACTTTGAAATGCCACAAATTCAGTAGCGTTAGTAAAAAATAACTGAATACCACATAAATCTCCCAAAAAGTTATTTGCTTTTTCAATAGTATTAGTCTGCTTCAAATTTGTTTTAAAGAAGTCAATTAATAGGGGCGATATATTAGCTTCAAATATAGTCATGTAGTTACTTTATCTATCAATTTTGAAATACCTTTAACTGTTTCTGTTAATTTTACTACTCTACCATATTGTAATCTCCATTGAAGTGCATTAGAAATAGTTAAATATCCTTGTCTTGGTGTGTTTTGGAGAATTCTATCGGCAATTGAATATAAGGTTGCTTCGTCAACAGGAATATTTTTATCATTTAGGTAGGCTGCAATATCATCTCTATTAGCTCCATCCTTTATCATCTCTCGAATTCTAAAAGTAGTCGTATAATCAGCAGTACTTTCTTTATCTAAAAAAGCACAACTAACAAAATTTAAAATAGCTTCTTTATTTTCATTATCATCTGCTTTATCATAGACAAATACTAGTAAATTATAGCCTAATCCAAATATTTTCTGTTTAGCATCTTTAAATGGGCAAGAAGATTGGGGTTGTTTAATTGAAGTTACTTTTATATCTGTATTAATATTTTTTCCTGGTAAGTCAATACCTTTTGCGGACGAACCTTTCTGGTAAGTATAATGTTGTTAAAGATACGCTTGAAATTTATGCTCGATATATGTTCCAATAGCTTTACCATCTGTAACACCAAATAAATCTTTATTCTTATGAATTGATTCCATTTTACAGAAGTCCTTTGCCGCTTTTTTTAATCTACTTATCGTTAATTTTGGTTTCATTTACGAAATTTTATTTTAAACGTAAAGGTAAGACTTTTGTAGTTATGGCTAATATCAAAAAATTACCCCCGAACCTTCTCCACCCCAGAACTCCGCTCCCACCCAATCTCATAAATCACAAACCATCCAACAACCAAAGCAGAAACCACAAAATAACCCGCCACAAAGACAGTCCCACCAGCCACCAATTCATCCAATAAAAACCAATCGCCCTGACTATAAATAATACCTAAACCAACCAGCGATTTAAGCGCTTCCATCCAAATAGCATTCGGGTCTCGATCCATTAAAGTGGTAAAACTATAAATGACCAAGAACATAAAAGCACCATAGATAAACAGATCGACTCTTGGAATATCTGCAATCTTTAAGAGTATATGAAGCAAGAGCGCATTCATCACTAAATACTGTGTCCAAGACCAGACGGTTAAAGCGGTGGACGCTTCGGTATCGTATTTAACAAAGCCTTTTGGAGAGGAAGAGGGAACAGGATATTTGTCAATGACATCGGCAGGTCGCCAGCCCGTTGGCATAAACCAAATGCGCAGTTTGTCCACAAAATTATTAGTCCGCCACGCATCTTTGATGAGCAACCAAACATGTTGAAAATTGATTTTAATTGGATTCCAAGTATTCACTTGGCGAGTAACGCCATAGACGCAAGGTTCTTCGTCGAGTTCTTCCTGAAAAGTGCCAAACACTCTATCCCAAATACAGAAAATAGCAGATAAATTTCTATCTAAATAAATTGGATTAATGGCATGATGCACCCGATGTTGAGAAGGCGTAACGATAATGTATTCCAGCCAACCTAATTTACCAATATGCTCCGTATGATACCAAAACTGTAGGAATAAATGGAGTGGCGCAATCACACCAATTACTTTTGGCGGCAAGCCCAATAAAGCAGCAGGAAATAAAAAGATAAAACCTAAACTCACAAACCCTGAAATACTTTGTCGCAAAGCGACCGCCAAGTTAAACTCTTCGCTGGAATGATGTATGACATGTCGATTCCAAAAAATATTGATGCTATGATTCAGTCGATGACTCCAATAACTGGCAAAATCTATCGCAATAAAACTTAGTAAATAGACCAACCAAGTCGTCTCAATCTCCACTAAAGCCACTTTGTTATGCACCCAACTGTAACTAATAATGACAATGCTCAAGCCTAAAATACTTTTTAAGGTATTCGTATTTCCAGAACTTAAACTGGAAATGGTATCCATACTCCGAAAGTTAAAACTGCCTTTAAAATAGGCGTAGATGGCTTCGATAATGATGAGGGCGACAAAACCAGGAATGGCATATAAGAGGACTTGTGCGTAGGCTTCCATGCTGACAAAAATTGATTGTAATTAAAAAGTTTTATTCTAAACTTAAAGATACGAGTTTTTACTATATTATTTTTAGTCAATTAGTTTTATTTCTATGGCTATTTCTAAGTGTAGGTTGTTAGGGCTGTCTCTAAACAAAGTAGCAGCATTTAAGAACTTTACGACTAAGATAAAATCCGTTCTCACCCGTTCAATCCGTCTAAATCCGTAGTGAATCCTCCTAGCACGTCTGCTATTGAATTATCCATAAATTACCAGCTAGAGCTAGGTAGTCAGTTCTGTCCAAATAGGCAAATTATTAGACATCTGAGCTGTCCGCCAAAAGGTTTTATAATAAAAAGTCTTGCTTCTAAATACGCGTTTCTCGCCATCTTTATTAAAGAAATACGTACGTTCAATCATGGGGCGATAAGCGTCCACGTCTTCAAATCGGAATATAGATTCAAAAAAATCGAAAGCGCCACCATTATTAGTCAAAGAAAAATTGGCGTCACCTAAATGAAAAGCCATTTGATTATAATGGCGTGTTTTAGCAAAATTAGAAGCGACTTTCAATGGTGGAATTTGTTTAAAAACCCCACTTTCTGCGATCATGTGCAATTCTTTGGCACTCAATTTAGCCGTTTGTAAAGTGCCTAATAAAATAACATTTTTAGACCAAACGGTATTAATACTCGTTCTACGTTTCCAAAAATCTAAGACACTTTGTAGTTCTGCTAAGCGTTCTTCTTTGGTTTGACGTTGTCCAAAAACTAAATGAATATTACAGAGAATCAAGCGTTTATCTTCGATTTTGAAACCACAATTAAAAGGAGGGCGTAAGAGTTGTACCGCAGGCGTAAATTGAAAATGACCCTGTTCATCTCTGGACCGAACAGAGGGTAAAATCAAATCGCTAATAATGCCGCCTTGAACCGCTTTTCGTTTGTCAAAAAAATAGCCCAAGCGATAATCATTGCCACCAAAACCTAGAGAAGTATCACTATAAATATACTCCCAATGTTCTCCTAAATAATATTTAATGCTATCTAATATTTTAAAATTACCATAGATTTCTTGAATAGCGACAATATCAAATCGGGAAATAATGGTAGCAATGTATGCGATTGCCTCTTCCGTTCGAGCGCCATATTTATCCCCACCCAACTCCAAAATATTCCAAGAAGCGACCAATAAATTACCCGTTAAGGATTTGGTGGGAATATCCCTTGTCAATTGTTTTCTCAAAGCGAGTAAACGATCTTTAATGCGAGGGTTTTTCATTAAATCATCAAAAGGGCTTAGCTGCTTGATGGTTAGTTCCGTTATGCTTCCTTTTTTAATGAAAATAAAATCACCACCTTCATCCCCTACTTCATCGATCGCCCCAAATTGTGGTTTTTGGTTGACCCTGCTTTGAGTAATCACTTTATTTCGAATCCCTGCATAGAGTTCAGATGCGGATAAAAAAGGTTGTTTATTACGCTTTAAAAAATTACTTAGTTCCTTGAAAAATACGGATTGGTCGGGCACTTCTTCTTTCACACCACTCGTAATCGCCTTTCGACTTCTAGCACTATACAAAACCTGAAAGTCTTTACTGGCATCTTGCATGGCACTTCGATTCATGAGTAAAGCGCCGCTAAAACAAGAATCAGAAATAACCAGAACATGTTGACATTCGTAAGCCATTAAATAATCTTGCAGGGTAGAATTAGAAATCCAAGCAGATCGTGCTCTAATTTTTGCATCTTTGGGTAACCAGAAGCCACGATTTCGTTTTTCGTCCCAATGTCCATGTCCAGCATAAAAAATTAAGAGACTATCTTTTTTTTGCAAAATCTGTTCAAAACCATCTAGTGTATCTAAAATATTACTACGAGTAGGGTTTTCTAAAAAAGTAATATCCTCTTTTAAGAAAGTATATCGAGTAGATAAAATTCGTTCTATTTTTCGAGCATCTTTGACAGGGAATTCCAAAGAAGGGAAGTGTTTATAATTTGAAACACCAATAATTAAAGCATAAAATTTGCCTTGTTGGATACTTTCCTTTTTTGCTTTCAATTCTACAACTGCACGCGTATTATTATTCCGTATTTCTGCCATAGAGGGTCATCACTTATATGTTTACAAAATTTCAATAAAAATACAAAAAGTTTACATTATTATCAATCAAAACATATATTCTTATTTATAATATTTTTGATAATTCAAATATAGCAAAAATACGATAACATGGTTAAATTGCTAACTACCGATTCTTCTAAAATACGAAAACGTACAGCTACCGATCGGTCACCTATCCCGTAATATCTTAAATCTCCAGGTAGTCTATCCGTTTCATTAGGGTAAGGTCGAGTTAATTTTAAGGAAACTTCAGCAAAAGGTAAAAAAGTAATATTCGCTATAAAAGCTCTTTCGGGAGATTCTCCGGCTTCATAAGTCTTAGAAGCAGTTGTACTAAAATGAGTAAATCCTACATCTACTGTTTTCCAAGGATTAAAATAGGTAGAAGGCGTATAAATAAGTCCGAGGAAACCCAATTGAGCAGGTGTAACAGGTATAGTAGTTACTTTTTGTGCAATTCCTAATTGTCTACTTAACAAAAATACAAAGACAAAGAATAATTTATTTAAACATTTATTATTTAGCATACTTACTCATCAGTTACCGATTTAGCGAGTTTTTAAAGATAATTCTCTTATTGTATTTAAAATCGAATATTTTAAGCCGTCTGAGGCTTAGTAACAATTTCTTTTTTCTGGTCTATTAACTGATAAACACTATTATTACTTATATATTCGATTATTTACAATATGGCCACCAAAAAAGAGGCATTTAATTACATGAACTCGGAGCAGCATCAAAAAAGAATGCGTCAAAAAAGTCTAAACGCTGCCAGAAAAATCATTCAAAAGAATGAACTAACTCTCGTAGAACTGGGATTTCAATGAACTGAGTAGGGCATTTACTTGGAGACTTTTCCCTTTTTTTAGGCTAAATTGTGTATCGTTCTTTTTAGCCCCGCTTTTGTATTACCCTCACGCTGAATTTTAGTTATTGGTGTGATTCATTAAAGATTTGTTCATTAAAGAATGTTTTATTTTTTAATACCTTATGGGATTGCGAAGAATTTAAAAATTGTTGAATTTTATGAATATGGTTGACATTATGAGCATCTGAACCTAAATATTTAATGGGAGACTTATTCAATAAAAACAAAGCTCTTTTTCTTACTTCTGAGCCATAATGATTGGTTAAAGAAAGTAAGTTGATTTGAAATTCACGCCCCTGTTCAATTAATCGCTCATAATTGGATGTTTGCATATGCAAATACCGCTCAGGATGAGCTAAGACAGGTCGGTACCCTGATACTTGGATATTAAAAATATGCTCTAGTAATTTTGGGGTGGGACCAAGCATAGAACATTCTACTAAAAGAGACTTATTAGAAAAAGTCAGCAAAGATTCCTCATTGATAGGAAGAGATACTTTCTTTAATAGATTGGCAAAATAATCATCCAAATAGTATTCTGTGGCAACATCCAAGTTAAGGTCAATTTTTCGTTTCTTTACTTCAAACTGAACCTCCAAAAAACGATCAATAATCGCCTGTTGTGTGTTGGGATGATATTCCCAGAAAATGTGAGGAGTTGCGACTAAATTGTTAAATCCTGCTTTTTGAAAGCATTGAAGCATTTCGATAGATGCCGACATCGTCTTAGGGCCGTCATCTATTCCTGGTAACCAATGGGCATGGACATCAGTTTTTACCGTAATGCTAGGCTTTTTCTTTCGGAATGAAAATAGGGGGAATTGCAGACATATGTATTTGGTTATTTTATAAAATTCAGTAGGAGCATTTTATAAAATGAAGTATAAATTCATATTATGTGAATGCATAAAGTAATAGGATGTTTAGATTGTGAATGATTGTTTGTATGTAGCTAATGTGTTTTCTACTATTTTAAAATAATCATTATAGACTTAATTATAAAAGTAGATTATTGTATGTAGATTAGATTGACATGAAAAGTGGAAATTAAGACTATACTTTTGATAAGTATGTATTCTGTTGAACAAAGATAGTAAAAGAGATTAAAATTACAAGGAAATAAATTCTAAAATAATCCTTTTCTTTTCCGTTGGTGTTTTTTTTATAACTTGCTGTTTACGAATTAACATTGTTATATGTAGTTTTTAAAGATGTAAGTGCTTGATTATCAATTTAAATGCATTTAAATATTTTATTTTGAATGATACTTTATCCGCTTTTTGTCACTATAATTAGGAAGATATTCTTTCTTTATAAAAATATGATTTAAATTAATTTGTAAGCATTTGAATGTCATAAGTGTATATATGGTTATATGTAAGCTATCATTATGTTCTATATGTATTTAGTGAGCCTCTGGTTAAATACGAGTCACACTTTGTTTTTTTTTGATAGGCATCGATCTGTAACTCCCCCTATTTTTGTTAGATACAAAGTTAAACCTATAAATTTAGAGTACTATAAAAGTCACAGATAGAATATATAGTATTCAACATCTTGACTTTTACTTCAGAAAGGATACCCCCTTTCTTACCAACAACGCAGGCATTTCTTTAAAATTTAGCACCGAGTATTCAATTTATTATTACTGTAAACGAAAAACACTTAAGCAAGCTAGTTTGGTGATTGGCGATTAGTTAATTGGTAATTAGTAGATGTCGTATAAAGACAAAAACTAGTGGTTGATAACTATTTCTATTACTTACCTCACTAGATAAACAGTATTCGCTGTTTAGCAAAATTACTTTTTAGTTTACCCAGAGAGAATCTAATACACACAAAGGTATCACATTAGTTAGTGATGTTTGTCACTATTTGAACCATTTGGTAACGTCAACTACCAAAATGGACCACTACTGTATTGGTTATAAGTAATTGGTAAAGACTCGAAAAATGAAAAAATACACGAATTGGCTTGATCTGCTAGAGGTCTCTATGCTTTTTAAAAGCCTGGAGATTTTTCTGCGACAAAAGTCAATCAAAGATACATGCGCATTATTTATGCTTGGACTATGCTTAATAATAGTTCAAGCTCCTGCTGTGTTTGCGCAAGACTTACAAGTTAATATAACTGTCCCAACCCAAGGTGTAGATAATTTTTCTGTTTGTGGTGAAGCAAAACCAATTAGTTTAACCATTGAAAATATTATTACAGATACCTTGACAGATGTAACCGTTTCCATTCCATTATTAACTGGATTTTCTTATGTACCAAGTTCTTTATCGGGCGATGCAATCTTATTAAATGCTACGACGCCTTCTTTTACTATAGATACTTTATTTCCAATTATTCAAAAAAGTTTTGCCTTTGATGCGGTCGTTAATTGTGAGGGGGTTACTGAAATTAATACAGTAGGTAATAAAAATATAACGGCTGATTTTACTTATACAGGTGGCACAGGTACTTTTTCTGAAACTTCTGCCAATTTTGATTTAGTCAAACCTACTTTAGATTTCACTAGTTCTATACCTGCGAGCTTGAATTTGGCTTTAAATGAAACGGCCTCGATAACCAGTACTTTAACCAACACTACGGAAGGGGCTTTAGATGCGTTGACTTTTTATATTAAAAAACCAACCCAACTTACTTTAACATCTGCCATCATTAATGGAAACCTTTTAATCCCAAATAGCACATCGGGCGATACTTCGTTCTATACCATTTCGGGTGGATTGATTGCTTTAGCGAATAATGGAATGAATAGTGGAGATGTCAATTTATTTGAACAAAATGAAGCATTTACAATTATTGAAAACTATCAATTAAATGATTGTACGGCTAGCCCAACTGCTTTTGTCAGAGGGGCTAATTATGGTTGCGATGGTGCGACTTGTGAAGAAGTAACCAGTAGTACGCCTTTATTAATAAATTCAATTAACATTACTTCACATAATGATACAACTGTTTGTTTTGAGGATGCTATTGATTTAACCGCTACGGGCGGAACTACTTATTTATGGAAAGCATTGACTGGCCCAAATGGAACCGTTACTAACCCGAATTTAAGTACGAATGCGACTTATAATACAGGGACTATTTCAACCACCACTTATCGAGTTATTGTTAGCGAAGGAAATTGTGCAGATTCTTTGGAAACGACTGTCACCGTTTTAGACGAATTAATCATTTCTACTCCAGTAACCATTTGTTATAATACGGCTACAACTTTAAGCATTACAGGCGGCAGTAACGATCGAGTGTGGCAAGAATTAGATGGACCAAATGGGAATGTAATCGCCAATAATTTAGGAACAGGCACGAGTTATAATACAGGCAATTTGACGACTACCACAACCTTTCGATTACTAGATAATATTTGTAATGAACCAGAAGAAGTCACCATCACCGTTTTAGAGGAATTAATGGTTTCTAATGATACAACTTTATGTATTGATGAGGCAGTTGATTTGGCGGTAGTTGGCGGAAGTGCAAATTATGTATGGAAAGAAATCGCAGCGCCTAATAGTGCAATTATTAATGCGAATTTAAGTACCAACGCCACTTATAATACAGGGATTTTGACCAATACCAAATTCTACCGAGCAGTTGATGTAACTTGTGAAGATTCTTTAGAAATAACGGTTACGGTCTTGCCTTCTTTGTCGATTTCTCAAGACACTAGTATTTGTCCAGAGGAATCTATTGTCTTAACGGCGAATGGAGGAAGTACCAATTATATATGGCGACAATTAGCAGCGCCAAATGGTGCGATTGTGAACACTAATTTAAGTACGACCGCCACTTATACCACAGGCACATCAACCGTTACAACGACTTATCGAGCGGTCGATATAACTTGCGAAGATTCTTTAGAAGTGACGGTCACTCGTTTTGTACCCATTCCTATTTTTGCAGGTCGAGACCAAACGATTTGTAATGGTATGACGATTAATTTAGTTGGCGAATCAGGTTTTTCCAACTATAGCTGGCAAGCATTAACGGGCGGCCCTATTTTAAGTGGACAAACCGTAGCAATTAGTCCAACAGAAACGACAGAATATGAATTAATTGCCGATGATGCAAACGGTTGTGAAGTCAGAGATACGGTCAAAATAATTATTTTAGAAGGCTCTAATTTTAATGTAACGATTGATGTACCACAATCGGGCATTGATAGATTTAGTGTTTGTGGGCCTGAAAAAACAATTACGGTGACGGTAGAAAATTTAATCTCTGATACCATTGCAAATATAGATGCGAATTTCAATTTATTACCTGGGTTTTTCTATGTGTCAGGTAGTTTAGTTGGAGATGCCACGGTTGCTAATGCTACTACATCTACTTTTTTTATTGATACGATTTACCCGAATCAAATCATCACTTTTATGCTTGATTTAGGACTTAATTGTGATGGTATTGCAACGGTAAATAATTCAGGCGATAAAAATCTAAGTATTACCTTTAATTGTGCTGGTGGCGGACAAAATATATTTACCCAACAATCTCCTAATTTTGAAGTTGCCAAAGCCACTTTAACCATTCCAAGTACAACACCGACTACCTTGGACATGTTCCTCAATAAAATAGATACGGTTACGACTAGAATTGTGAATGGCTCACAAGGCGTATTAGATTCCTTAGAATTTTTTATTGAAGATCATACAAATTTAACTATTGTAGATGTATTGGTAAACGGTATTTCTATTCCTAGTGCTAGACAAACAGGAGGTCGAACTTATTTTGTATTAGACGGTGCTTTGATTGCGGAAGCCGTAGATGTTTTAAATAATAATAATGACCCGACTTTATTGGAATTTAATGAATTTTTTGATATAAAAGAAGTTTATCAAATGACTTCTTGTAATGCTTCACCAGGAAGATTGGATAGAGGCGTGAATTATGGCTGTGAAGGAGAAATTTGTGAAGAGGCAACCCGTTCTTCTAATGTAGAATATGGAGCAGAACAGCCGAATGTTAGTTTCCAGCCTTATGAGGGTTTTAGCACGGATATGAATCCGCTTTGCTATAATGATAATGTCATTGTGAGTGGTCTTTATTTTACCAATAATGGACAAGCACCAGCGACCAATATCGACTTCCGTTTATCGGATTATAGCCCACATGGTGGTGCAAGAACAACAGGTTTTGACCAAAATTCTGTTACTTTCCAATTAGGAGAAAATGGTACAGCAAGTACTCTAACGCCTGCAAGTGTAGGCGGAAATAATTGCTCAGGTTTCAGTAGTAATTTGCGGTTCAATATGGGCAACCTTATTCTTGAACCTGGCGATACTATTTTTGTGCGCTTCGACCGATATACGGGTTGTGGTTGTAATCAAAGTACAGGAAATGGTTGCCAAATTAGAAATGTCAATAGTTGGAGAATACTAGGGGAGAGTACTAGTAATCCTCGTTACCAAGACCTTTGTGGATTTAATACTTTTAATGCTGGACAGTATAATTTTGGCGGAGAAAGGGTGTCTTTAAGCACTTTTTTAGAAGCACCTGTTGAAATCAATGGAGGAGAAGGAGGAACGAATACCTATAATATTCCATTCTACTCCAATACTATAGATGAAGATTGTCCAACTTGTTATATAGAAGCGGTTTATGAAATTGGAAATGGTTTGGATGTGACGGGTTTAATGTGGGTAGATGATGATGGGGATATGTGGACACCAGATTTTTATGATTATACTGATAATGGGATTAATGGCGGTGGTGGTACTATGGATATGCTAACCGTAAGATGGACAGGGACACCTCCGAGTGGATTTTCTCCAAGTGGTGGTGGTTCAGCCATTTTATTAAAATATGTAGGTGATTGCGATGAAACAGGAGTGATGTGTTCGCAAGGAACGGTGGCGAATATTCGACAAGAAATTCGTTATTATATGCCGCCTTGTACCAATTGTACGCCTCAATTTATTACTTGTCCGATTGATAATTCGGTAGAAATTGAATGCCCAAGTTGTACTGCTTGTGATGGCTTAGTCCATACGGTCATGGATGTCCAGCGAGCAAGTTTTGGTTTAGGAGATAATGACGATGATGGGATGCCAGAGGCAGGTGAATTTTTAGATACCGCAATGATTCGATTGGATCGAGTGATTAGAGGAGACACCGTAAAGGCACATTATGAAGGTTATGTCAACGGGGTCGATTCTTTTCAATTTGCTTTTGCTACTTTGGATATGGCGATTTCGGATTATCTACCATTAGGAGCGGAGTTGACGATTTATGATACGGATTTAGATACGATTTATACTTGTAGCGTTATTCAGCAATTTAAAGATGGGAATAATTTAGTTAATAATTTAAGTGTAGCCAATCTTATTTCCTTAGGTTGTGTGGATTTACCCACCGACTTTTTCTATGCCCCAGGTGATTCCATTAAAATAGATTTTTTCTTTAGAATTTTAGAAGATGTTACGGCAGGTGTGCATAATCAAACTTTAGCCGCTCGCTTTTTTGTGAGCGACGAGGATTATGGTGGAACCATGTTTCGTTGTAATGATTTGACCGATAATATTTATCAAATTGGTTTATACGAGACCTTTTTTATCCAAGGACAATTTAGTAGAGGAGGTTGTACGGAGTTTCGACATGAATGGGAACAACGGTCTTGGTTAGGCACAAGTGGCGATGCAGGTTTTGATTATTTCCCGAATGAATATCGAGAAAGTTGGAGGTTTCCAAAATTGCACACCGTCACCAAACCCGATTTAGACATAATTAGTTTTCAAATTTATATAAGACGTAAAAATGGCGGACAATTATACAATCAAACCTTGCCTGCCAATTCGCCTTATGTTTTGGTCAATGGTGCGGACTATACCTTGAATGTCGAACAATATGTTATGGATAATGGCGGCATTCCATTTTTAGATGATGGCGCAAGATTTGAGGTTCGGACTCGACTTCGAGGTGGTTGTTTTACGCAGCCAGGGGTATATAATATGCCTTATGAAATTGAATGGAATTTAAACCCAAATTTCTTTGGACAAACTTCCGAAACAACCACAGGAGATAATAATTTTACTTACACAGGAGGACCACAAGTTGGCGTTCAATCGGATGTAGCGGTGGTAGAAATTAGTGGAGAAAATTCTTGTTTTGAATTGACTTTAAGTAATACCAATAATAATAACGCCAGTAACACCTTTTTACAATTTGAAAGTGCTACAGGCGCAGTTATAGTCACCAGTTTAAGAGAAGTAACGGTAGGAAGTGATAGTCTTTTCATTAATCCAACCACAGATATTTATGAGTTGGGCGATTTGAATGGTAATTCTCAAAAGAAATTCCAATTATGTATTATTACGAATAGTTGTGTGATTGACAGCTTAACCTTAAATACAGGTTGGAGTTGTGATGGCTATCCTGCTACTTTTCAGGAAGCAGAATGTGTAGAAAGTGATGTAGTTTTAGTCCAGCCAGTAGCAGCAGAATTAGGCATGACGATTTTACAACCAACAGGTACGATTACAGGTGACTTATGTACCCCAACGACTTATGAGTTAGAATTGAGTAGTGGTCAATTGGGAGCGTTAAATGATATATTCTTGCGATTCTTCTTACCACAGGATGTAATTTATGTGCCAGGAAGTTTTGAATTAGCCTATCCAGTTCCACTAATGGGCAGCCCAACTTACGTGGCAATGGATGATCCAACTAACTTATTTGGCAACGTTTATGAAATTAATATTACAGAGCAAAATGCCATCCTAGATTCTTTAGGTTTGGTTGGTACAACTGATTTATTAAATAACTTCTTGCGAGTTCGTTTTGATACGGAAACCCAATGTGGTTATACTTCGGGAAGTGCCGTTCGATTTTTAAGTTATGCTTTTGATGCTTGTGGTCAGCTAACTAATTATAGGTTTTCACCAGCAGAAGTAGTTGAGATTATTGGTGTAACTGCGCCTTTTATTTCTGATGTTGGAGCGGGAGATTTAACCATTAACCCTTGTTTAGATGAAGATATTCCATTGAATATAAATTTGACGGTAGGTAGTGGAAGTGACCCCATTAGCCCAAATGATTCCATTCGGATCATGCTGCCTTTTGGTTTAGAATATGTACCAAATTCTTACCAAAATATTCAAAATTCGGTAACTGTTCCACCAGTCATTCAAATAGAAAATGGGGAACAAGTGCTTTATATTGATTTGGTGGATGGGTTATCTGCTGGGATGACTGCAGAATTTACCTTAGATGTCAAAGCAATAGTGCTAGGACAGCAATGTACGGATTATCAAATGGTGATTCAGTCTTTTTCTTCTGCGATTGTACAATGTCTATCCACAGGAGAATTTTGTACGGTTCGAGCCGCTTCTGATGAATTTGCTAGAAATGTAACGTATACCGTACCAACGTTAGAATTTACAGATTTTCAAATATCCTCAGTCATTGATGACACGAATGAAACCTATACGACTTCGGCAACCATTTTTAATAATAGTGGCGTTTCTGTTCCTGATGGATTTACCACGACGGTGGATATTTATGCAGATATTGACGGTAATGGAAAATTCTCTACCCCAGATTCTTTATTAGGGTCGATTACCACAACGGATGGTATTCCTGCTTTAACTTCTACGACTATCACAGGAGGATTTACCATTCCAGCTAATATTTACTGTAATCTAATTGCGGTAAGCGATAATGCCAATAATTGTTCTTGTCCAACGAGTTATTCCCTACCTGTGCAAGCTCAAACAACTTATGTTTTTGATAAAAGTCATACGGTTTGTTCAGGTGAAACCATTCAAGTAGGACCAACAGCAATTGCAGGCTATACCTACGAATGGATTAGTGTCGATGGTTCGAATATTAATGCCATTCAAATGTAAATTCGGCAGAAACCGATCTTTCTTTTGTCAATGTTAGTGGCGCTAATTTAGATTGGAAATTTGCCTTAAGAACCATCAAAACAGGAGATTGTTATTCTTTTGATACGATTGCCGTAACGATTTTTCCACAGAGGGATGATATGATTTCGACCCTAGGCTGTGCAGGTTTCCCAATTAGTTTAAGTGGTCCAACGGATGGTTCAAATTATCAATGGACACCGACAACAGGTTTAGCCAATGCCAATAGTCCAACTACTGAAGTTACTTTTAGCGGTGCTGCGACTTATAATTTGACTTACACCGACCCAAATGGTTGTATCGCATTTTTTGAACAAACGGTAACCGAAGGCGTCTGTGCAGAACAAACTGCTATTGGTGATTTTGTGTGGTTAGATGCAAATCGAGATGGTATCCAAGACCCATCCGAAACAGGCATTCCAAACCTACAAGTCTTTTTATATGCCTCTAATAATTTAATGACGCCAATAGCTTCTACACTAACCGATTTTAGTGGAAAATATTTATTCAATCCATTACCAGCAGGAGAATACGTGATTGGTTTTGCCCAACCAGGAACTAACTTCACCGCAACGACTGCTAATAATAGCACCAATGATGAGATTGATAGCGATATGGACGAAACAACCCTACAAACACCCCCTCAATTAATTGCCAATGGTGATGAGGTATTGACCTTAGATGCAGGTTTTATTGAGTATGAATGTACTGTTTCCGTTGCATCAGGTATTGAAAGAATTTGTCTAGGAACGTCTTTACAGTTAGGCGCAAGTGTCGGAGGTGATGTAACTGATTTTCAATGGGAAGATGCGATTGACTTAGCTGCTAACCCTTCGCCAGCAAGCACCACTTTAAGTGATGTCAATATTTTAAATCCATTATTTACGCCAACGGCAACAGGTGTGTATACCTTCTATTTTATTGGTAGTAATATTAATCCAAACTTATGTAGTGATACAGCTACTTTAAGTATCATTGTAGAAGGCGAAGCCAATCCTGTGATTATTTCAGACTCGACTATTTGTGCAGGTGGAACGACTACTTTATTTGCTGCAGGTGGCACCACTTATGAATGGTTTGAAAATGGGGTTCCTGTTGGGAATGGTACATCTTTAGTAATTAATCCAACGAATACATCAACCTACAGATTAGTCGCCACAACTGATTTTGGTTGTACCGATGATGTAGAAAAAACAATTACGGTCTTAGACGAGTTAGCGGTTGTAGCAGGAACAGATACCGAAATCTGTGCAGGGAAATCAGCGATGATTGCGGCGCAAACAGGTTTTGATAGTTATAATTGGGTAGCGATTCCAAGTGGGGAAGCCTATTCGGGAGCGACGATTACAGTTAGCCCAATGATGACCACGGAATATGCCTTAACGGTGGTGGATAGCAACGGATGTATGGCAATGGATATCGTGCTGGTAACGGTGAATGACTTACCAATTCCAGCCTTTACGGTCAATAATAGTTGTGGATTAAACCCAATTTCGTTTACTAATAATTCAACCAATGCGATTAATTATACTTGGGACTTTGGTGATGGTACTGCAACCTCAAGCGATAATAATCCAACCCATACCTATAGTACAGTCGGCACTTATACTGTCCAATTAATCGCCAATAATGCGAATAGTTGTGTGGACAGTATCAGCCAACAAATTAATGTAGGAACGATTACCGCATCTCTATCTGCTGATCAAAGTATTTGCCCCGATGAAGCCGTAACTTTAGTTGCCTCAGGCGGAACAAGTTATGTTTGGAAAAGAATTGATGGTTTAGGAGGGAATATTATAGATAATAATTTAGGCACAAATTCAACTTATAATACAGGTAATTTATCGGCTACGACAATTTACCGAGTAGTGATTGACAATGGCACTTGTATAGATTCTTTAGAAACAACTGTTACTATTTTTACGGCACAATCAGTTGCTACAAGTGGCGATAATACTATCTGTCAAGGTGAAACAGCGAGCATAACTGCTAATGCAGGATTTACGAATTATACTTGGGTCGCCGAAACGGATGGGACAACCTTTTCTGGTCAAACCATTACCGTCAATCCATTGGTCACAACCACTTATAATCTAACTGCAGTCGATGCTAATGGCTGCGAAGTAACAGGTCGTTTTGAGGTAACCGTTAATCCAACACCCGAAGCGAATTTTACTGTCAACGGAGACTGTAATTTAAATCCGGTAACCTTTACAAATACGTCCACTCTTGCAAGTGGCAATATTACCAGTAATAGTTGGGATTTTGGAGATGGGAACACTTCAACTAGTCCAAGTCCAACGCATATTTATGCTGCGGCAGGAACTTATAGGGTAGCATTAACCGTAACGAGCGATAATAATTGCACCGATGTTTATACTCAAACTATTGCAATTGGGACGATCAATACCGCCATTACACCAGGAACGACGATTTGCGTAGGTGACAATCTAGATTTAATAGCAGCAGGTGGCGCCAATTATACTTGGAAACAATTAGATGGTATCAATGGCAATATTACCAATTCAAATTTGGGCAACCTTTCCATTTATAACACAGGAAGTTTAACAACTACCAGTTTTTATAGAGTCATTATTAGCAATGCCACTTGTGTGGATTCTTTGGAAACAGTCGTCACGATTGCTCCAGCAAATACGATTGCGGCAGGAAGTGACCAAACGATTTGTAATGGAGAAACGGCTGCTTTAGTCGGTGAATTTGGCCATAGTAATTACCAATGGGTCGGTAGTCCAGGCGGCGAAATCCTATTGGGTAGAATTGTTTTTGTTAGTCCAATGATCAATACCACTTATACTTTAACGGCAACGGATCCGAATGGCTGCGAAGTAAGTGACGACCTAATTGTTTTTGTCAATAGCCAACCAACTGCTGCTTTTAGTAGTGACAGTATGTGTGTGTTGAATGGCATTAATTTTACTAATAATTCGACCGTCTCTAGTGGGTTTATTAATAATTATGCGTGGGATTTTGGGGATGGAATCGGTACATCTACCGATGAAAACCCAACGTACATGTATAATGCAGAAGGTACTTATCCTGTAAAATTAGTCCTGACCAGTAATTTCGGTTGCGTGGATAGTATCACTCAAAATATATTCATAGATTCGATTAGCGCTTCTATTACCCCAAATCATGATATTTGTGCGAATGAATCGACGACCTTAGTCGCCTCTGGTGGTGAATCTTATGTGTGGAAAGAATTAGACGGTGCTGGTGGAAATATTATTGATGATAATGTTAGTACACTAGCGACTTTTATCACCGACCCTTTAACGACAACTACCGTTTATAGAGTTATTATTGAAACCAATAATTGTATAGATTCTTTAGAAACTGTAGTGACTGTTTGGTTGCCCAATACAATTGAGGCGGGAAATGACCAAACCATTTGTGAAGGTGAATCGACGACTTTAGTCGCCGAAAATAACTTTATGAATTATAACTGGGTCAGCTTACCAGACGGCGCAATTTTTGCAGGACAAACCATTATTGTTAATCCAACCGTTACTAGCCAATTTGCTTTAACAGCCAATGATGATAACGGTTGTATCGTTAGAGACACACTACAAGTCACCGTTAATCCAAACCCTACGGCGAATTTTACGGTCATGGGTAGTTGTGGTTTAAATCCAATCAATTTTACTAGTACTTCGACGGGCGGTACTATTTATAGTTGGGACTTTGGAGATGGCGTAGGCACTTCAACGAATGAAAACCCAAGTTATACATACACTAGTACAGGCATTTATGAGGTAAAATTAATCGTTACCTCAGTTGGCAATTGCCAAGACAGTATTACACAGCAGATTACGGTTGGCAATTTACCAATTACGATTTCGCCCAATCAATCTATTTGTCCGAATACACCAGCAACTTTAGTTGCCTCAGGAGGAACAACTTATACTTGGAAAATTCTAGATGCACCAAACGGCAATATTACCAACGCCAATGCGGGAAATCTACCAACCTACACCACCGAAAATTTAACCCAAACCACCACTTTTAGAGTCGTTGTAAGCGATAATAATTGTACTGACTCATTAGAAACAACCGTAACGATCAATACCCCAATAGTCATTAATGCAGGCAATGACCAAAGCATCTGTGCAGGGGAAGTAACGAATATATCCGCCCAAGTTGGGTTTACGAATTATCAATGGCAGGACACTAATACTGGTTTAATTTATTATGGTAAAGACGTTATTGCAGTTAGTCCTGCCATTTCTTCCTTCTTTGCACTACAAGCGGAAGACCTCAATGGTTGTTTAACTTTTGATACTTTGGAAATCACGGTTAATCCTTTACCAACCGTCGCCTTCACACATGCAGGAGAATGCGTGTTAAACGAAGTTGTTTTTAGCAATAATTCAACGGGTGGAACTACCTATAGTTGGGACTTTGGAGATGGTGCAGGTACTTCACTTCAAGCAAGCCCAAGTTATATTTATATGACACAAGGGACTTATGCGGTCAAATTAGTTGCCACAACTGACGAAGGTTGTCAAGACAGTTTAATACAAAATATTACGATAGATTCCATTGCGCCAAGTTTAACTACTAATCAAACGATTTGCCCAAATACAGGTACAACTTTAGTCGCAACAGGCGGGAGTACGTATGTATGGAAATTATTAGACGGACCAAACGGAACTATCCTTGATGCCAATTTAAGTAATCTAAGTGTGTACCAAACAGGTGCATTAAGTGCAGATGCCACTTACCGAGTTATTTTTGACAATAACAATTGCCTTGATTCTTTAGAGACGACCGTAACCATTTCTACGATAGCCACTTTAAATGCGGGGAACGATGTTAATATTTGTGGAGGCGAAACGGCTAACTTATCTGCCCCAATCGGCTTTTCTAGTTACCAATGGAAAAACTTAACCACAGGCGCATTATTCATTGGACAAACGGTCAATGTTACGCCCGATGCCACCACGGATTATGAAATAACTGCCAACGATGGCAACGGCTGTACGGTAATAGATACAATAGCAGTAATCGTCAATCCACAACCTATTCCTAGCTTTACGGTTATGGGCAGTTGTGGTTTAAACCCAATTAATTTTACCAGTACTTCAACTGTTCCAAGCGGAACGATTACCGATTGGAGATGGGATTTTGGTGATGGCAATACATCTGATGGTATTCCAAATCCAAGCAATACCTACATCGCAGCAGGAACTTATGAAGTATTATTAGTTGTAGAAACAGATTTTGGTTGCACAGATAGCATTACCCAAGAAATCGTAGTAGGTAGTTTACCAATTACCATCTCTGCCGACCAAAGTATTTGTCCTAATGAAACCGCTGATTTAGTGGCATCTGGAGGAACGACTTATTTATGGAAAATTCTAGGTGCGCCAAATGGCAATACCACCAATGCGAATGCAGGAAATCAGGCAACTTACACCACCACAGCCTTAACGGAAACAACCACGTTTAGAGTCATCGTCGGCGATAATAATTGCACCGATTCATTAGAAACGACGGTGACTGTTAATACACCACAGACCATCAACGCAGGAACAGACCAAAATATCTGTGAAGGCGAAACAGCAACGTTATTGGCACAAAGCGGCTTTACCAATTACGCTTGGGTCAACTTAAATAATGGTTTAACTTTTACAGGACAAAGTATTGAAGTGACCCCAACAGCAACCAATGATTATGCTTTAGCAGCCAATGATGTTAATGGTTGTTTAACGCATGATACAGTACAAGTTATCGTCAATCCAAGCCCAATTGCTGATTTTATTACGGCAGGCGAATGTACTTTAAATCCAGTTATATTTACCAATAATTCAAGCATTACAAATGGTACTATTGATACGTACACTTGGAATTTTGGGGATGGCACAGGCACTTCAACGGACGAAAATCCAATCTATCCTTTTGCAAATGAAGGCACGTATTTAGTTACTTTAGTAATAGAAAGTAATACTGGTTGTCGAGACAGTAGCATTCAAGAAATAATCATCGGCAATTTACCAATAATGGTTTCTGCTGACCAAGGAATTTGTCCGAATGAAACAACTGATTTAGTCGCCTCAGGAGGAGATACATATTTATGGAAAATTTTAGATGATGCTGGAAATATTGTCAATGCGAATGCAGGCAATTTACCAATTTATACCACGAATCCATTAACAGATACGACGACTTTTAGAGTAATCGTCAGCAATAATAATTGTATAGATTCTTTAGAAACAACCGTCAATGTATTTGTGCCAGCGACTTTAAATGCAGGCAATGACCAAACGATTTGCGCAGGAGAAACCGCTAATTTATCCGCACAAATAGGTTTTACCAATTACCAATGGAATAACCTAACGACAGGCGATTTATTTGCAGGAAAAGATATAGTGGTCAGTCCAGCAATAACAACTCAATTTGCCCTGCAAGCGAATGATGGAAATGGTTGTCTAGTACACGATACCTTACAAATCAATATCGACCCACAGCCAATAGTTGATTTTACAACAGCAGGAAATTGTGTATTAAATGCCATTGAATTTATCAACAATTCAAGTGTTTCAACAGGAAATATTACCACTTTTAACTGGACTTTTGGAGATGGAGTAGGTACTTCTATGTTAGAAAATCCAAGTTACCCCTACACCATCGCAGGAACGTATCAAGTAAAATTAATTGTGGAAACCGACCAAGGGTGTACCGATAGTTTAACGCAGTTTATCGTTGTCAATGGTAGCAATCCAGTAGTGAGTGCAAGTCAATCTATTTGCCCCAACGTACAGGCGAATTTATTCGCCTCTGGAGCAATCAACTATACATGGAAAGAATTGGATGCACCCAATGGAAATATCGTCAATAATAATCTAAGTAGTTTATCCACCTATACAACTATACCGTTGACAACGGAAACCACCTATCGAGTTATTTTTGATAATGGAAATTGTATAGATTCCTTAGAAACGACGGTCAGCATATTTACGCCAGCCACTTTAAATGCAGGGAACGACCAAACCATTTGCACAGGAGAAACCATCAATTTAACCGCACAAACAGGCTTTACCAATTATCAATGGAAAAACCTGATGACAGGTAATTTATCAGTAGGGGAAACGATAGCTGTTACTTTATCCGATACGACCGAATTTGCTTTACAAGCCAATGATGCCAATGGTTGTTTGGTGTTCGACACACTACAAATAAATGTGAATCCACTTCCTATTGCTAATTTTACAACTACGGGAGATTGTGTGTTAAATGCAGTAAGCTTTACCAATAATTCCAGTATTTCAGCAGGAAATATTACAACGTATAACTGGGATTTTGGAGATGGGACAGGCACGTCAATGGATGAAAACCCAAGTTATTCTTATACTACCGCAGGTACTTATGCGGTGAAATTAGTGATTGAGAGCGATCTTGGTTGTATGGATAGTTTGACACAATCCATCACGGTAAATGCTATTAATCCAGTATTGACCACTAATCAAACAATTTGTCCAAATGAATCTGCGAATTTAGTCGCTTCTGGAGCGGATAATTACATCTGGAGAGAATTAGATAGGCCGAATGGTAATATCCTTAATAATAATCTAAGTACAGCTTCAACTTATACTACCCCTACTTTAACAACAGAAACTACCTACCGAGTTATTTTTGATAATGGTAGTTGTATTGATTCTTTAGAAACCACGGTCAGCATCTTTACACCAGCCACTTTAAACGCGGGGAATGATGAAACGATTTGTGCAGGGGAATTACAAACACTCACGGCACAAAATGGGTTTACCAGTTATAATTGGACGAACCTACAAAATGGTGCAACTTTCATGGGACAAAGCATCATGGTTAGCCCAAGTGTAACTTCTCAATTTGCACTACAAGCGAATGATGTCAACGGTTGTTTGGTGCTAGATACCTTATTGGTAATGATGAATCCAAACCCGACAACAGCCTTTACCGTAACAGGAAGTTGCGGTTTAAATGCCATTGATTTCACCAATACTTCTACGATTAGTAGCGGTTCGATTACGACTTATACTTGGGATTTTGGCGATGGGGTAGGCATGTCAACGGACGAAAACCCAAGTTATACGTACACCGTCGCAGGTATGTATGAAGTGAAGTTAGTGGTAACAAGTGACCAAAACTGTCAAGATAGTTTATCCAAAACGATCAATGTAGGAAATTTACCAATAACGGTTTCTGCGGATCAAAGCATTTGTCCTAACGAACAAGCGACCCTGATCGCTTCAGGAGGAACGACTTATTTGTGGAAAATATTAGATGGTCCGAATGGAAATATCATTGATGCCAATGCTAACGATTTATCGACCTATATAACTGATCCGCTAACGCAAACCACTACATTTAGAGTAGTCGTTAGCGATGATAATTGTATTGATTCTCTAGAAACAACGGTAACCATTCTAACACCTTCTAGTATTGACGCTGGGATGGATATAACAATATGTGTAGGAGAAATCGTCAATTTAAACGGACAAACAGGGTTTATTAATTATACTTGGACGACGATCCCTGGCGGTGCAGCTTTCTTTGGCCCTAACATTATTGTCAATCCAACACAAAATACGGAGTACGTTTTAACAGCGAATGATGTTAACGGTTGTATGGTAACCGATACCGTTGCTGTTTTCTTAAATGAAACACCTATTGCCAATATCAATAATGAAAACCCAATTCTTTGTCCAGTTGGACCTAATGATTTAGTATTGATTGCCTTACCACAAATGGGTGTCGCTCCTTATGTGTATAATTGGACAGGCCCTAATGGTTTTGTTTCGACGGATTCTATCGTCACTAGACTAAATCCTTTGGAGGAGATGTCTGGTATTTATACCCTACAAATTACGGACGCTAATGGCTGTGTGAGTGAATTAACCGAGACGGAAGTAATTATTAGAAGTACTTTAGATGAACCTATTTTAAGCTATTCTGGTCCTGCTTGTGAAGGTACGACTATGACCTTAACGACTCAAGAATATACAGGCGAACAAGTTCAATTTATTTGGACAAGAAATGGTGATACCTTAAATAGTATTAGTCATCAATTGGTAATTAATCCAGTTAGTTTGGCAGATACAGGCAATTATGCGGTGACGGTCATTGTTAATGAATGCGCCGCTTATTCTGATACCTTACTTGTTGAAATCTATGCTCAACCAGCAACGATGATAGCGACCGTTGCCCCACAGAGCTGTGTGACAGGTAATGAAGAATTGGAATTAATTGCTTTGCCAAGTGGAGTAGCGCCCTATACTTATGCATGGAGTGGTCCCAACGGATTTATGTCAACGGATTCCATAGCGACAATTTTAAATATTACAAGCGCTGCTTCTGGAAATTATACTTTACAAATCACAGATGCCAACGGCTGTACAAGTGAAATAGCCAGCACCGAAGTAGATATTACAGACGGCATTGACCAACCCATTTTAACAACCACAGGCGCAGTCTGCGAAAGTGGGCAAATCACCCTTTCGGTACAAAATTACGTTGGAACTAATGTGTTGTACTCATGGGAGAAAGAAGGAAATCCAATTACCAATATTAATAATGAATTGATAATCAATCCAGTAACGATAGCAGATATTGGCGAATATTCGGTAATTGTAACGGTGGATGGATGTAGTGCCAATTCGGATACGATTCAGGTGGAGGTGTTTGAACAGCCAACAACGGCAATACAAGCGGTAGCACCGATAACCTGTGTAGAAGGAACAGAGGAACTAGAGTTAGTAGCATTGCCAGCAAACGGCGTAGTCCCTTATACTTATTTATGGAGTGGCAACGGATTTACATCAACGGATTCTATTGCCACATTAACTAATATTACGGCTGCGAATAGCGGTACTTATACGTTACAAATTACAGATACCAACGGTTGTACGAGCGATATCGCCAGTACTGAAGTAGATATTACAGACGGCATCGACCAACCCATCTTAACTACAACAGGCACAGTCTGCGAAGGTGGACAAATCATTCTTTTGGTACAAAATTACGTAGGAACGGATGTGTTGTACTCATGGGAAAAAGACGGTAATCCAATTACAAATATTAATAATGAATTGATAATCAATTCAGTAACGACGGCAGATATAGGCGAATATTCGGTAATTATAACAGTCGATGGTTGTAGCGCTAATTCAGATACGATACAAGTAGATGTTTTTGAACAACCAACGACAACAATTCAAGCAGTAGCGCCAATAACATGTGTAGAAGGAACGGAAGAATTAAATATTGTCTCTTTACCAGCGAATGGAGTAGCACCTTATACATATGCGTGGAGTGGTCCCAACGGATTTACATCCACAGATTCCATAGCGACGATTTTAAATATCACAAGCGCTGCTTCTGGAAATTACACTTTACAGATTACGGATGCGAACGGCTGTACAAGTGAAATAGCGAGCACCGAAGTGGATATTACAGACGGCATTGACCAACCCATTTTAACAACCACAGGCGCAGTCTGCGAAGGTGAGCAAATCACCCTTTCGGTACAAAATTACGTTGGAACTAATGTATTGTACTCATGGAAAAAAGACGGAAATCCAATTACGAATATTAATAACGAACTCATAATCAATCCAATAACGACAGCAGATATAGGCGAATATTCGGTAATTATAACAGTCGATGGTTGTAGCGCTAATTCAGATACGATACAAGTAGATGTTTTTGAACAACCAACGACAACAATTCAAGCAGTAGCGCCAATAACATGTGTAGAAGGAACGGAAGAATTAAATATTGTCTCTTTACCAGCGAATGGAGTAGCACCTTATACATATGCGTGGAGTGGTCCCAACGGATTTACATCCACAGATTCCATAGCGACGATTTTAAATATCACAAGCGCTGCTTCTGGAAATTATACGTTACAAATCACCGATGCGAATGGCTGTACAAGTGAAATAGCGAGCACCGAAGTGGATATTACAGACGGCATCGAGCAACCAATTTTAACGACGACAGGCGCAATCTGCGAGGGTGCACAAATCACCCTTTCGGTACAAAATTACGTAGGAACGGATGTATTGTACTCATGGAAAAAAGAAGGAAATCCAATTACCAATATTAATACTGGATTGATAATCAATCCAGTAACGATAGCAGATATTGGCGAATACTCGGTTATTGTAACGGTGGATGGATGTAGTGCCAATTCGGATACGATTCAGGTGGAGGTGTTTGAACAGCCAACAACGGCAATACAAGCGGTAGCACCGATAACCTGTGTAGAAGGAACAGAGGAACTAGAGTTAGTAGCATTGCCAGCAAACGGCGTAGTCCCTTATACTTATTTATGGAGTGGCAACGGATTTACATCAACGGATTCTATTGCCACATTAACTAATATTACGGCTGCGAATAGCGGTACTTATACGTTACAAATTACAGATACCAACGGTTGTACGAGCGATATCGCCAGTACTGAAGTAGATATTACAGACGGCATTGACCAACCCATTTTAACAACTACAGGCGCAGTCTGCGAAGGTGAGCAAATCATTCTTTTGGTACAAAATTACGTAGGAACGGATGTGTTGTACTCATGGGAAAAAGACGGAAATCCGATTACCAATATTAATAATGAATTGATAATCAATCCAGTAACGACGGCAGATATAGGGGGATATTCGGTAATTGTAACGGTAGATGGTTGTAGTTCGAATTCGGATACGATTCAAGTAGAGGTATTTGAGCAACCAACGATAACGATTCAAGCAGTAGCACCGATAACCTGTGTAGAAGGAACAGAGGAACTAGAGTTAGTAGCATTGCCAGCAAACGGCGTAGTCCCTTATACTTATTTATGGAGTGGCAACGGATTTACATCAACAGATTCTATAGCGACCTTGACAAATATTACGGCTGCGAATAGCGGTACTTATACGTTACAAATTACAGATGCCAACGGTTGTACGAGCGATATCGCCAGTACTGAAGTAGATATTACAGACGGCATTGACCAACCCATTTTAACAACCACAGGCGCAGTCTGCGAAGGTGAGCAAATCACCCTTTCGGTACAAAATTACGTTGGAACTAATGTATTGTACTCATGGAAAAAAGACGGTAATCCGATTACAAATATTAATAATGAACTAATAATCAATCCAGTAACGACAGCAGATATTGGCGAATATTCAGTAATTGTAACGGTAGATGGTTGTAGTGCCAATTCAGATACCATACAAGTAGAGGTGTTTGAGCAACCAACAACTACAATTCAAACTGTAGCACCAATAACATGTGTGGAAGGAACGGAAGAATTAAATATTATCTCTTTACCAGCTGATGGGGCAGCACCCTACACCTACGCGTGGAGTGGCCCTAACGGATTTACCTCAACGGATTCCATAGCGACCTTGACAAATATTACTGCTTCGAATAGCGGTACTTATACGTTACAAATTACAGATGCCAACGGTTGTACGAGCGATATCGCCAGTACTGAAGTAGATATTACAGACGGCATTGACCAACCCATTTTAACAACCACAGGCGCAGTCTGCGAAGGTGAGCAAATCACCCTTTCGGTACAAAATTACGTTGGAACTAATGTATTGTACTCATGGAAAAAAGACGGTAATCCGATTACAAATATTAATAATGAACTAATAATCAATCCAGTAACGACAGCAGATATTGGCGAATATTCAGTAATTGTAACGGTAGATGGTTGTAGTGCCAATTCAGATACCATACAAGTAGAGGTGTTTGAGCAACCAACAACTACAATTCAAACTGTAGCACCAATAACATGTGTGGAAGGAACGGAAGAATTAAATATTATCTCTTTACCAGCTGATGGGGCAGCACCCTACACCTACGCGTGGAGTGGCCCTAACGGATTTACCTCAACGGATTCCATAGCGACCTTGACAAATATTACTGCTTCGAATAGTGGTACTTATACGCTACAAATCACCGATGCGAACGGCTGCACAAGTGAAATAGCGAGCACCGAAGTAGATATTACAGACGGCATCGACCAACCCATTTTAACGACCACAGGCACAGTCTGCGAAGATGGACAAATCACGCTTTCCGTACAAAATTACGTAGGAACGAATGTGTTGTACTTATGGGAAAAAGACGGTACTCCAATTACAAATATTAATAACGAGCTAATAATCAATCCAGTAACAACAGCAGATATAGGCGAATATTCGGTAATTGTAACGGTGGATGGCTGTAGTGCCAATTCGGATACGATTCAGGTGGAGGTGTTTCAGCCAACAACGACGATTCAAGCAGTAGCACCGATAACCTGTGTAGAAGGAACAGAGGAACTAGAGTTAGTAGCATTGCCAGCAAACGGCGTAGTCCCTTATACTTATTTATGGAGTGGCAACGGATTTACATCAACGGATTCTATTGCCATATTAACTAATATTACGGCTGCGAATAGCGGTACTTATACGTTACAAATTACAGATACCAACGGTTGTACGAGCGATATCGCCAGCATTGACCAACCCATTTTAACAACCACAGGCCCTCACCCTTTCGGTACAAAATTACGTTGGAACTAATGTATTGTACTCATGGAAAAAAGACGGTAATCCGATTGGAGTGGCGAATATTCAGTAATTGTAACGGTAGATGGTTGTAGCGCTAATTCGGATACGATTCAGGTGGAACGGATTTACATCAACGTAGTCCCTTATACTTATTTATGGATTCAACAGATTCTATAGCGACCTTGACAAATATTACGGCTGCGAATAGCGGTACTTATACGTTACAAATTACAGATACCAACGGTTGTACGAGCGATATCGCCAGTACCGAAGTAGATATTACAGACGGCATTGACCAACCCATTTTAACAACTACAGGCGCAGTCTGCGAAGGTGAGCAAATCACCCTTTCGGTACAAAATTACGTTGGAACTAATGTGTTGTACTCATGGGAAAAAGACGGAAATCCGATTACAAATATTAATAACAAACTAATAATCAATCCAGTAACGACAGCAGATATTGGGGAATATTCAGTAATTGTAACGGTCGATGGCTGTAGCGCTAATTCGGATACGATTCAGGTGGAGGTGTTTGAACAGCCAACAACGGCAATTCAAGCGGTAACACCGATAACCTGTGTGGATGGAACAGAGGAATTAAACATCATCTCTTTACCGAGTGATGGAGTAGCACCCTATACTTATGCATGGAGTGGTCCCAACGGATTTACATCAACAGATTCTATAGCGACGTTGACAAATATTAGTGCTTCGATGAGCGGAACGTATACCTTACAAATCACCGATGCTAACGGTTGCACAAGTGAAATAGCGAGCACCGAAGTAGATATAACAGACGGCATCGACCAACCAATTTTAACGACCACAGGCGCAATCTGCGAGGGTGCACAAATCACCCTTTCGGTACAAAATTACGTAGGAACGGATGTGTTGTACTCATGGAAAAAAGAAGGAAATCCAATTACCAATATTAATAATGAATTGATAATCAATCCAGTAACGATAGCAGATATTGGCGAATATTCGGTTATTGTAACGGTGGATGGCTGTAGTGCCAATTCGGATACGATTCAGGTGGAGGTGTTTGAACAGCCAACAACGGCAATACAAGCGGTAGCACCGATAACCTGTGTAGAAGGAACAGAGGAACTAGAGTTAGTAGCATTGCCAGCAAACGGCGTAGTCCCTTATACTTATTTATGGAGTGGCAACGGATTTACATCAACGGATTCTATTGCCACATTAACTAATATTACGGCTGCGAATAGTGGGACGTATACGTTACAAATCACAGATGCCAACGGTTGTACTAGTGAAATAGCCAGTACCGAAGTAGATATTACAGACGGCATTGACCAACCCATATTAACGACGACAGGTACAGTCTGTGAAGGCGGACAAATCATTCTTTTGGTACAAAATTACGTAGGAACGGATGTGTTGTACTCATGGGAAAAAGACGGTAATCCAATTACAAATATTAATAATGAATTGATAATCAATCTAGTAACGACGGCAGATATAGGGGAATATTCGGTAATTGTAACAGTCGATGGTTGTAGCGCCAATTCAGATACGATACAAGTAGATGTTTTTGAACAGCCGACAACAACAATTCAAGCGGTAGCACCGATAACTTGTGTGGATGGAACAGAGGAATTAAACATCATCTCTTTACCGAGTGATGGAGTAGCACCCTATACTTATGCATGGAGTGGTCCCAACGGATTTATGTCAACGGATTCCATAGCGACGATTTTAAATATCACAAGTGCGGCTTCTGGAAATTATACTTTGCAAATCACCGATGCCAACGGCTGTACGAGCGATATTGCCAGCACCGAAGTGGACATTACAGACGGCATTGAGCAACCAATCTTAACCACCACAGGCGCAGTCTGCGAAGGTGAGCAAATCACCCTTTCGGTACAAAATTACGTTGGAACTAATGTATTGTACTCATGGAAAAAAGACGGTAATCCGATTACAAATATTAATAATGAACTAATAATCAATCCAGTAACGACAGCAGATATTGGCGAATATTCAGTAATTGTAACGGTAGATGGTTGTAGTGCCAATTCGGACACGATTCAGGTGGAGGTATTTGAGCAGCCAACAACAAGTATTCAAGCAGTAGCACCGATAACATGCGTTGAAGGAACAGAAGAATTGGATTTAGTAGCATTGCCAGCGAATGGAGTAGCACCTTACACTTATTTGTGGAGCGGCAACGGATTTACGTCAACGGATTCAATAGCGACGTTGACGAATATTACTGCTTCGATGAGCGGTACTTATACGCTACAAATCACCGATGCGAACGGCTGCACAAGTGAAATAGCGAGCACCGAAGTAGATATTACAGACGGCATCGACCAACCCATTTTAACGACGACAGGTACAGTCTGCGAAGGAGGACAAATCACTCTTTCGGTACAAAATTACGTAGGAACGAATGTGTTGTACTCATGGGAAAAAGACGGTAAACCAATTACAAATATTAATAACGAGCTAATAATCAACCCAGTAACGACAGCAGATATTGGCGAATATTCGGTAATTGTAACAGTCGATGGCTGTAGCGCTAATTCAGATACGATACAAGTAGAGGTATTTGAACAACCAACGACAACAATTCAAGTAGTAGCACCGATAACTTGTGTGGATGGAACAGAAGAATTAGAGTTAGTAGCCTTGCCAACGAATGGGGTAGCACCTTACACCTATTTGTGGAGTGGCAACGGATTTACGGCAACGGATTCAATAGCGACCTTGACGAATATTACTGCTGCTATGAGTGGCACGTATACCCTACAAATTACAGATGCGAACGGCTGCACGAGCGAAATAGCCAGCACCGAAGTAGACATTACAAACGGCATCGACCAACCAATTTTAACGACCACAGGTACAGTCTGTGAAGGTGGACAAATCACCCTTGCTGTACAAAATTACGTTGGAACGAATGTGTTGTACTCATGGGAAAAAGATGGAAATCCAATCACCAATATTAATAACGAACTCATAATCAACCCAGTAACGACAGCAGATGTTGGAGAATATTCGGTAATTGTAACAGTCGATGGATGTAGCGCGAATTCGGATACGATTCAGGTAGAGGTGTTTGAACAACCAATAACAACGATTCAAGCAGTAGCACCAATAACCTGTGTAGAAGGAACGGAAGAATTAAATACTGTCTCTTTACCAGCGAATGGAGTAGCACCTTATACATATGTGTGGAGCGGACCGAACGGATTTACATCGACGGATTCTATAGCTACCATTTTAAATATTACAAGTGCCGCCTCTGGAAATTACACCTTACAAATCACAGATGCCAACGGCTGCACAAGTGAAATCGCCAGCACCGAAGTAGATATTACAAACGGCATCGACCAACCCATCTTAACGACCACAGGTACAGTCTGCGAAGGAGGGCAAATCACCCTTGCGGTACAAAATTACGTAGGAACGGATGTATTGTACTCATGGGAAAAAGACGGCAATCCGATCATCAATATTAGTAACGAACTAATAATCAATCCAGTAACAACAGCAGATATTGGCGAATATTCGGTAATTGTAACAGTAGATGGATGTAGTGCAAATTCGGACACGATTCAGGTGGAGGTATTTGAGCAACCAACAACAAGTATTCAAGCAGTAGCACCGATAACTTGTGTGGATGGAACAGAAGAACTAGAGTTAGTAGCATTGCCAACGAACGGAGTAGCCCCTTACACCTATTTGTGGAGCGGCAACGGATTTACGGCAACGGATTCGATAGTGACCTTGACGAATATTACTGCTTCGATGAGCGGTACTTACACCTTACAAATTACAGATGCCAACGGTTGTACGAGTGAAATAGCAAGCACCGAAGTCGATATTACAGATGGATTAGCAGAACCAGTTATTACTGCTTCCAATACGATTTGTCATGGAGAAGAAATTATTCTAAGCATAGCCCAATATACTGGCGATAATGTGACCTATACTTGGTCTACGCCAAACAATACTACCATCGGAGTCACAGGGCAAAATACAAACATGATTTTTATTAATCCGGTGGATAGTTTGACCCATCCCGGGACATATTCATTGGAAGTAACGGTGGACGGCTGTACGGCTCAATCCGATACTTTCCAATTGAATATATTGCCGCCGCCAGCGGTGAACCCTACCGTGAATTTAAGTACGGTATGTGCAGGTGGTTCGCTGCAATTGATGGCCAACGCGACCAATGCAATACGCTATGAATGGAGTGGCCCAAATAATTTTACGGCTGCTGTACCTAATCCAAGTATTAACGATATTGGCTTATTAAATAATGGACAATATGGGGTGACGGTAACGAATGCAAGTGGTTGCGAAGCCGTTGGATTTGTGGACGTGAATACCATTACTTTGGCAGCAGAAATACCAACAATAACGAGTAATGCGCCAATTTGTGAAGGTGAAGATTTAATCTTAACGACTAGTGCTGTCGGAACAAACTTTGATTGGATTGGCCCACTAGGTGGTAGTCAAGGTACTTTATTAGCGAATCCTGAATTAAGTACAACTAATGATACAACGATTATTGCGGAAATTAGTGCAGCTTACTTAGCGGGTGCTTGGTCGGTTCGAGTAATGGATGCCAATGGTTGTGTGGCAGAATCTGCACCAATTGAGGTGATTATCAACGAAATTCCAGTAGCCGAAGCTTTCAATAATGGACCAATTTGCCCTGGTAGTTCGATTCAACTACAGGCAACTGATAACCCACAACCCGCAACTGGCAACTCGCAACTGGCAACTCGCTACGAATGGCGAATCGTCGGTAACCCAACCATTATTTCAACGGAACAAAATCCAATTTTCAATAATATAAATGATACGACCCAATATGAATTAACGGTAACCGCAAATGGTTGTACGGCTACCAAAGATACAACAATGGTGATAGTGTGGGAATCACCTGCGGTTGCCCCTTCTTTGACGTATACATTGAGTAATGATTGTTCGCCTTCGGACTTACAATTATTTGCCAATGAAACCCTTGGATCCAATAATATTTCGAGTTATCAATGGACAGGGCCAGACAATTTTTCTTCAACATTACAAAATCCAATTATCGCCAATGCTGTAAATGCCAATAATGGTACTTATAGCTTGACGGTAGTGGATGAAAATGGTTGTACTGCTTTTGGCGCAACTGAAATTACCATCATTACCAGCCCTGCATCGGTACCGTTTATTACAGGCAATGGGCCTAGTTGTGAAGGGGAAAGAATTGCTTTGGAAATTCCAACTTATAGTGGTTCATCGGTTGTTTATGAATGGGCTAAAAATGGAATAGCAATTGCCAATGGCAATAATGCACAATTGATTATTGACCCTGTAAGTGTGTTAGATACAGGAAATTATACGGTGGAGGTAATAGTCGATGGCTGTACCTTAAATAGTACGACCTATCACTTAGATATTTACGAACAACCTGATTTTGATTTAAATAATGATATAGCAACAGCTTGTACAGATGGATTATCAGACTTACAATTCCAGCCTGAGAATGTTACTGGTGCATTGCCTTTACAATATAATTGGACTGGACCAAATGGTTTTGTTTCTAATGAAGATACGATCTTTTTAAATAATGTAAGTGCAGCCAATGCGGGTGTTTATAGCTTACAGATTACCGATGCCAATGGTTGTCAAAGTCCGACTAAATCGTTGACGGTAACCATTTCAGAAGGTTTGGCGGAACCAATTTTAAATAGCACAGGCGTTACTTGTGAAGGCGAAAGAACCGTTCTTACTGTACCCGTTTATACAGGCACTTTTGTCACTTACGAATGGTATAAAGACGGTGTTGGAATTGTCAATAACAATAATGAATTAATCTTAAATCCTGTTACCACAAATGATATTGGACGGTATGCGGTAACGGTGCGAGTAGATGGTTGTCAAGCTAATTCTGATACCCTTGATTTGGCTATTCATGAACAACTTTCCGCTACGATTGCCACAATTGCGCCATTACAATGTGTGGACGGTATGGAAGATTTGACCTTAACGGCTTTACCGACTAGTGGAATAGCCCCTTATCGCTACGAATGGAAAGGACCAAATAATTTTACATCAACGGATTCTATTGCTACGGTTAGAAATATTAGTAATGATTTTAGTGGTACTTACCAATTAGTGGTAACCGATGCCAATGGTTGTGTGAGTAATGCTTTTTCAACCTCTGTGGACATTACGAATGGCTTAGTTCAACCCGTTATCAAATCTAGCGGGCCAGTTTGTGAAGGCGGTGAATTTTCTTTAAGTATTGCCGAATTTACGGGCATTAATGTGACCTATGAATGGACGACCCCAAATAATGTTACCACGAATATTTTAGGGTTAAATACCAATGAAATTTTTATTAATCCAGTTGATAGCGCCATTCATCAAGGGGATTATAGCGTTCGAGTAACAGTAGATGGTTGTATTATAGATTCAAGAGTTTTTGATTTTGACTTATTACCCGTTCCGACGGTGAATCCAACGGTTACCTTTACCAATATTTGTGTAGGCGGTACCTTACAGCTAATGGCGAATGCGACGAACGCAGTTAATTATGAATGGTCAGGCCCAAATAATTTTACGTCTAATTTACCAAGTCCGAGTATCAATAATATCAGTTTATTGAATAATGGACAATATGGAGTGACGGTCACGAATGCAAGTGGTTGTGCTGCGGTTGATTTTATTACGGTTGATTCTATTAGAACGACAACAGAAATTCCAACAATTACGAGTAATGCACCGATTTGCGAAGGCGAAGATTTAGTTTTAAATACAAGTGCTTCGGGTGTTCAATTTGAATGGATTAGCCCATTAGGTGCAAGTGTAGCGACTTTACAGAATAACCCTGAATTAACAACTACAACAGAAAGTACCATAATCCCTTTTGGTAGCAATTCGTATGTGAACGGCATGTGGTCTGTTAGAGTAATAGACTCTACAGGTTGTATTATTGAATCTGACCCAATTGAGGTAGTTATCAACGAAATCCCACTAGCGGAAGCCTTCAATAATGGCCCAATTTGCCCAAATAGTTCTGTGCAACTACAAGCAACTGGCAACTCGCAACTGGCAACTCGCTACGAATGGCGAAAAGTAGGAGATACCACCATTATTTCCACTTTACAAAACCCAATCATCAATACCTTAGAGGATACCACACAATACGAACTAACCGTCATTATAGCAGGTTGCAGTTCTCCAAAAGATACCACCACGGTAATCGTTTGGAAAGCGCCTACGGCTGCACCGTCAACAGCTTATACTTTAAATACGGATTGTGCCCCATCAAATTTACAATTATTCGCAAATGCTACTATAGGTACTGCCAATATTACAAGCTATAATTGGACAGGACCAAATAGCTTTACCTCAACTTTGGAGAATCCGGTAATTGCCAATGCTACTGCTGCTAATAATGGGACGTATACCTTAGTCATCACCGATGAAAATGGTTGTACCCATTTAGCAGCGGTAGAAATTACCAATATTTCGGATGCCGTCAATGTACCATTTATTACAGGGACTAATTTCCATTGCGAAGGGGAAAATGTGTTATTAGAAATCCCAGCTTATAGTGGTGCATCGGTGATGTATGAATGGCAAAAAAATGGAGTGACTTTAACCAATAGCAATAATAGTCAATTTATCATTGACCCTGTGAGTATCTCCGATACAGGTAATTATACGGTGCAAGTAACCGTTGATGGTTGCGTGCTAAATAGTACGGAATTCCATTTAGACATTTACGAAACACCAACTTTTACCTTAGAGAACGATCTAACGATTCCTTGTACGGATGGTATTTCAAACATCCAATTTCAAGCTGAAAATATCACAGGACTTGCACCTATTCAATATGTTTGGACAGGACCAAATGGATTTGTTTCTACCCAAGATACGATTATACTAACCAATATTTCAGAAGCGATTCAAGGGGTTTATACCTTAATGATTATCGATGCGAATGGTTGTCAAAGTATCGCTCAATCTCTAAACTTAACGATTTCGGACGGATTGGTAGAACCTGTTTTAACTCAATCAGGTATCACTTGTGAAGGAGGAGAAATTATCTTAGCAATTCCAGTCTATTCTGGTAATTCGGTTACCTATAACTGGTTTAAAGACGGTATTTTATTAAATAATAATAGCAACGAATACCTCATTAATCCAGCGACTATTGCAGACAATGGACAATATTCAGTAACTGTTTTAGTAGATGGTTGCAGTACTGATTCTGATACTTTAGAGATTACTGTTTATGAACAACCAACAGTTGCGATTGTCGATGTTGCTCCACAAACTTGTGTAACAGGATCAGAAGAATTAGCCTTGATTGCCTTGCCAAGTGGCGGTGTTGCACCTTATACGTATGCGTGGAATGGCAACGGATTTACAGCAACGGACTCTATAGCTACGTTGACAAATATTAATAGTGGATTTAGTGGCGTTTATACGGTAGAAATTACAGATGCGAATGGCTGTGTGAGTGAGATTGCTTCTACAAATATTGATATTACGGACGCTTTGGTTGAGCCAATTATTAGCACTTCAGGACCAATTTGCGAAGGTGGAGAAATTACTCTAAGTATACCAGTTTATAATGGTATTAATGTAACTTATACTTGGACAACGCCAGCAGGAACGACGACGAATATTACAGGTTTAAATAGCAATAGTATTGTCATCAATCCAGTCAATACTACCATTCATGCAGGCGATTATTTTGTAAGCGTATTAGTGGATGGTTGTACGGTTACTTCCGATGTTTTCCAATTGGATGTTTTATCGGCACCGACGGTTAACCCAACGGTGAATTTTACCAATATTTGCGAAGGCGGAAATTTACAACTAATTGCCAATGCGACCGATGCCGTAAGTTACGAATGGGCAGGACCAAATGGATTTACGGCTACTTTGCCAAATCCAGTCATCAATAATATTACTAGATTAAATAACGGGCAATACGGCATAACAGTCACGAATAGTAGCGGTTGTACGGCAACTAATTTTATCACGGTTAATAGCATTACGACTGCCATTGAATTACCAACAATTACGACCAACAGTCCAATTTGTGAAGGCGAAGCGTTGGTCTTAAGTACAAGTACAACGGGAACTAAATTTGAATGGATTAGCTCATTAGGTGGAAGTGCGGGAACGTTACAAAATAACCCTGAATTAACAACTACCACCAATACCACAACGATTACGGCAGGAAGTACGCCGTATATAGCAGGACTTTGGTCAGTTCGAGTGACTGACTCGACAGGTTGTATCGCAGAATCAGCACCAATCGAAGTCATTATCAGCCCAATTCCAGTAGCGGAGGCGTTTAATAACGGTCCGATTTGCCCAGGTGGTTCAGTACAACTAGAAGCAACCCACAACTCGCAACCCGCAACTCGCTATGAATGGAGAAAAATTGGCGATACAACGATTATTGCAACGGTACAAAATCCTATTTTTGATAAGCTAAATGATACAACTAGTTATGAATTAACCGTTATTGCAGCGAACTGTTTTTCAGCTAAAGATACCACTACGGTCATCGTTTGGGACGCACCAACAACTGCACCGACAACGACCTATACACTACAAACAGATTGTTCTCCAGAAGATTTACAATTGATGGCAAATGTCACACTTGGTTCGGGAGCGATTGCTATTTATAATTGGACAGGGCCAAATGGATTTACTTCCACTTTACCAAACCCAATTATTAGCAATGCAACGGCAGCAAATAATGGAACTTATAGCCTAGTCATTACCGACGAAAATGGTTGTTCCGCAATGGGTGCAACGGAAATTAATAACATCACCAACTCTGCGAATATTCCATTTATTTTAGCAACGGGGCCAACTTGTGCGAATGAACGAGTCGTCTTGCAAACTTCTGCCTACTCGGGAGTAGATGTGATATATCTATGGAGAAAAGATGGCAATCCAATTCTAAATAATAATAACCCACAATTAATTTTTAATCCAGTAATGCCTTCGGATGCAGGTACTTATACGGTACAGGTGGCAGTAGGAAACTGTATTTTAAATAGTTCAACTTATGAATTAACGATTTACGAACAACCTGATTTTACCTTAGATAATGACATCGAAGTAAGTTGTACCAACGGTTTAGAAGGTATCCAATTTCAAGCAGAGAATATTACAGGCATAGCCCCATTACAGTATAACTGGACGGGACCGAATGGCTTTAGGTCTAACGAGGACACCATCCGATTAAGCAATATTGCAGCAGCCGATGCGGGTGTTTATACCTTGATTATCACAGATGCCAATGGTTGTGTAAGTCCTGCAAAATCTCTTTCTGTCACGATTACAGATGGTTTAGAAGAACCTGTTTTAACCCAATCGGGCATCACTTGTAAAGGTGGCGAAATTGCCTTGACGATACCTGTTTATAATGGCAGTTCGGTTAGCTATAATTGGTTCAAAGACGGTATTTTATTGGCAAATAATAGTAATCAATACCTTATTAATCCAGCGACGACTGGAGATAATGGACGTTATTCCGTAACGGTAGTTGTGGATGGTTGTGGCACCAATTCTGATACTTTGGATATTGAAGTATACGAACAACCACGTGTTTCAATTGTCGATGTTGCGCCACAAGCTTGTGTGACTGGTTCGGAAGAAATATCGTTGATTGCGTTGCCAAGCGGAGGTGTTGCGCCTTATACCTACACATGGAGGGGCAACGGATTTACGGCAACGGATTCTATTGCGATGTTGACGAATATTACGGCTGTAATGAGTGGTACTTATACATTGCAAATTACCGATGCGAATGGGTGTGTAAGTGATATTACTTCCACTAACATTGACATTGATAATGGTATTGCCGAACCGATTTTAAGTCAATCAGGGGTAACCTGCGAAGGAGGCGAAATTATTTTATCAACCCAAGCTTATACTGGAAATACGGTGATGTATAATTGGTATAAAGATGGCGTTTTATTAAATAATATCAATAATCAATTAATTTTAAATCCAGCGACGGTAGCGGATGATGGACGATATACGGTTTCTGTAATAGTGGATGGCTGTACGGCTAATTCAGATACTTTAGATATTGAAATTTATGATCGTCCAACGGTCACCTTATTAGGAGATATTAACCAAACTTGTACCAATGGTTTGCAAGCTTTTGAATTATATGTGACCAGTATCACGGGCGTTGCACCATTTTTATATCAATGGACAGGACCAAATGGTTATACGTCTAATGTGGATACGGTTTTAATTACGAATACCAACTTAAATAATGCAGGGGTTTATACGCTAGTTATAACAGATGCGAACGGTTGCCAGTCTTTCCCACAATCCGTTTCGGTGAATATTTCGGAAGGCTTGGATGAACCAATTATTCAATCCACAGGCATTACTTGTGAGGATGATGCTGTGACTTTAAATGTGCAGGAATACAACGGTATTAGTGTCGATTACGATTGGTATAAAGATGGGGTTTTATTAAATAGCATTAATAATACTTTGATTATTACACCCGTCAAATTATCAGACATTGGGAAGTATTCGGTAACAGTAAGCGTAGATGGTTGTGTGGCGAATTCAGATACCTTTGATTTAGGATTGTATGCTAAGCCATTTGCAGAAATTGCTTTCGACGCACCACAAGTTTGTTCTAGCACTTCCGATGATTTAGATCTAAGCGCCATTGTAGTAGCAGGCGAACGACCCTATCGTTATGATTGGAGAGGGCCAAATAACTTCTTCTCTAGTGATTCAATTGCGACGATAGTCAATATTACGAATGAAAATAGTGGGATTTATACCTTAATCGTGACCGATGCCAATGGCTGTGTAAGTGATATTACCTCAACAGCAGTAGACATTACAGAAGGCTTAGCAGAACCTGTGATTATGGCAAGTGATCCAGGTTGTCAAGGCGAATCGGTGTCTTTGAGTATTATCCCTTATGTTGGTCAAAATGTACAATATATTTGGCGAACACCCAATAGTGTAACTGACGGTATTTCTGGTTTTAATACCAATGCTATTTTTATCAATCCATTGGATAGTACTATCCATCAAGGTGCTTACAGTATAGAAGTGGTTTTAGATGATTGTACGATAGAATCAGATACCTTCTTTTTAAATACGATTTTGCCACCAACCGTGAATCCAACGGCTTCTGCGAATACGATATGTGAAGGTGGGTCGATTCGATTACGAGCGAATGCAACGAATGCCAATAGTTTTGAATGGGCAGGGCCAAACGACTTTAGTTCTAATTTACCCAATCCATTAATCACCAATATTACGACTCAATTTAATGGAGAATATATTGTCACCGTTACCAATTCAAGTGGATGTACTGCAATAGATGTCGTCTTAGTGGATAGTATTCTAATCAATGAACAAGTACCAAGTTTTGTTACCAATAGCCCAATTTGTGAAGGCGAAGATTTAGTCTTTACCTCTAGTTCCTTTGGTGATAAATACGAGTGGATTGGCCCACTAGGGTCTAGTATTACGACCTTAGATTTAGCAGGGTTGACGACAACGAATGGACAAACTGTAATCCCTCCAGGTCATCCTGCTTATTTAGCGGGTAACTGGAGATTACGATTAACCGATTTAGCAGGCTGTAAAGCAGAATCGGAGGAAATAGAAATTGTTATTAATCGAATCCCAATTGCTGAAGCCTTCAACGAAGGCCCAGTTTGTAAAGGTAGTGATGTGCAGTTAATCGCAACTCGCAACTCGCAACCCGCAACTCGTTATGAATGGCGAGTAGCAGGAGACACCACCATTATTTCAACAGAGCAAAATCCCCTAGTACTTAATATAAAAGAAAGTACCCGATTTGAATTAACCGTCAGCGCCTTAGGTTGCGTGGCTGAAACCGCTACAACTTCCGTAGTCGTTTGGGATGCCCCTCAGGTTGCCCCCAATGCCCTCTATACGTTGAATGACGATTGCGCCCCTACTGATTTGCAGTTGTTCGCCAATGTAACTTCTGGCGCTGACACAACTTTTAGTTATGAATGGACGGGACCAAATGATTTTAGATCGACCATTGCCAATCCAACGATTCCAAATGTAACCGCTGATTATAATGGGACTTATAGATTGGTCATTACAGACGGCAATGGTTGCCAAGCAAGTGGTTCAGCGGAAATTACGACCATTTTAAATCCAATGGCAATTCCAGCTATTAATGCCAATGGCCCTGTTTGTGCCTCAGAACGAGTCGTCTTAGAAGTAAATGAATATGCTGGATCGAATGTATTATACACTTGGATAAAAGACGGTTTGATTATTCAAAATAATGACCAACCAAGATTAATTATTGATCCTGCACTACCAAGAGATTCAGGTGATTATTATGTGTCGATTATAGTCGATGGATGTACCTTATCTAGTTCAATCTATGAATTAGATATTTATGAAAGACCGCAAATTACGATAGATTCTATACCGCCTGTTTTATGTGCGATTGGAACGGAAGAGTTGCCATTAAATGCCCATGTAACGGGTGGTCTTGCGCCTTATACCTATGAATGGGTTGGCCCTAATAATTTCTTCTCTGTTTCAGAAGACCCTATTTTGGTGAATGTGAATAGCAGTATGGATGGTTCGTATACCGTTTTTGTGACGGATGCCAATGGTTGTCAATCAGATGCCTTTACGATCGAAGTGGACATCACAGAAAGTATCAATCAACCAATTTTAAGCACCAATGGACCGATCTGTAGCGATGAAAGATTGGTTTTATCTACCCAATTATATGAAGGGAATCAAATTCGCTACGAATGGATAAAAGATAGTATGATTGTCGGAACAGGTTCTACCAATGAATGGACGATCTTCCCTGTGGATACCAGCGATTCGGGACAATATCAAGTAAGAATTATCGTCAATGAATGTGAAAATATTTCGGATTCGATTGAAGTCATTATTTATGATAAACTAAGCGCGAATCCTGCCCATAATGGCGGATTGTGCGGAGATGATTTACAGTTGTTTACCAACTTAGTCAATCGAGATAGCAATGCCCAATATTTATTTGAATGGACAGGACCAAACGGGTTTGTTTCTAATGCAGAGAATCCAATTATTGCGAATCCTGCTACTGTAAATGAAGGTAGTTATGTTGTGAAAATCACCAATGAAAATGGTTGTACTTCTAATTTTGCTACCACCGAAGTAACGCTGATTAGCACCACTTTAGATCAACCATTTATTAGCTATAATGGCGCAATTTGCGAAGGGGAACAATTGGTATTATCGACCTTGCAATTAAGCGGTAGACAAGTTAATTACGAATGGTTAGGGCCTGATAGTACTTCTACAACTAACGGTGATTACCCAAATAGTCCATTCCTAATTATTGACCAAGTAACAGCAGCAAATAGCGGAGCCTATCAAGTAATTATTACCGCCGATAGTTGTCAAACGTTAACCTCAGCAGTAGTTGCGGTGACCATTGATACCATGCCTGAATTTGCGATAAGCAATAGTGGAATTGAATGTGTTTTAGCAAATGCGGACATTCAATTATTCGCGACACCAACCGATACGAATGCAAGGTATACCTACGAATGGAGTGGCCCGAATAACTTCTTTTCCACCGCACAAAACCCAGTATTGCCAAATGCTCAAAACGCCTTGGCAGGAACCTATATTGTAACAGCCAGCAATAGTGGAGGCTGTCAAGTCAGTCAATCAACGGTTTTAGATATTTCGACCTTGCCAAATCGACCGATTATTACAGCGAATGGCGCATTATGCGAAGGCGAAAACCTTATCTTAACTGCTCCATTTTATGCAGGAACAGATGTGCGTTATGAATGGATTGGCCCGAATGGATCAACTTTAGATAGCACTTATTTAGACAACCCAACTTTAAGTTTGGAAAGAGCAACAATTGCTGCTAATGGAGACTATCAAGTTCGGGTAATTGTCGATGGTTGTGCGTCTTTATTCTCTGCGCCTTTTGCCGTCAATGTCAATGCAGGGTTAACCGCATCAATAACCAGTAACAGTCTAGCTTGTGTCGAAGTCAATGAAATCTTGACTTTAACTTCAGAAGTGAATGGAGGCCAAGTGCCATATAACTATGAATGGATAGGACCAAACGGTTTTAATTCAATAGCATCAGCGCCTGTTTTAGCCAACTTAGCAGATGCTCAATCTGGAACTTATACGTTAAAAATAAGCGATGCCAACGGTTGTGTATCCAATACAGCAGAACAGTTTATCAATATCATGACACAGCCTGCTACGCCTGAATTATTATTGGGCGCCAATGAGTTTTGTGAAGGACAAGAACTCATCTTATCCACCAATAATTATCAAGGCGATTCGGTAACCTTCTATTGGCAAATTAATGGCGATACAACAGCCAATTATAGTACGCTTGAACCGACTTTATTTATTGCTAATACAAGGGCGAACCAAAGCGGATTGGTCAATGTAGCGGTAGAAGTAGATGGTTGCTTGTCGCAAATATCACCCGTTAAATTATTAACCGTTAATCCAGTACCAGCAAAGCCACAATTAGATTCTTTAATTGTTGCTTGTGAAGGAACAGAAATTCAGTTAACAACTTCGACGGTTGCCATGGACTATAATTGGGCAGGACCAAACGGTTTTACTGCGAACGTTCAACAACCGATGATTATTGGCAATGCCCTATTACAAAATAGCGGTATTTATACCTTGAGTGTAATAGAAAATGGTTGTGAATCAGCAACCGCAAGTACAGAAGTCGTTACTAGGGCGAGACCAAATCGACCAAGTTTAGTAACGGCCACACAAATCTGTGAAGGCGAGGCCATCGAATTAAATGTTCCGAATCCAATAGCAGGAAATACCTATCAATGGATTGCCCCGTCGGTTTCGGTAGACCAATTCCCAGCGACACAAAATGAAGTAGCGGATACGGTTTTATGGACAAGCAATAATAGCACGATAATAACCAGCACAGAAAATGCTACCCTATATGAATCGGGGGCATGGCAAGTAAGAGTGATTGATGAAAATGCTTGTGCTTCTGAATTGTCTTTGGTTAAAAATATTCAAATCAATGCTTTACCAGAAGTACCATTATTATCGAATAGTGGACCAATTTGTGAAGGCGAAACGGTGGAGTTGTTTTCTGGAAATGTGGACGGTGCAAAATACGAATGGTTTATTGTGAATACGGATATAGACCCAGCGAACTTTAGTTTATTCTCGACGAGCCAAGCCCCTACTTTTAGTGGACTATCCGTAGGCAAACAACAATTTTTCTTAACGGTAACCGTCAACGGTTGTCAAGCCGAAATAGGTCAATTTACGGAAGTGGAAGTCAAAGAAATTCCACAAGTCAGTTTACCATTAAATCAAGGTGGCTTATGTGAAGGGGACACCTTAAAGTTAGCTGCACCAAGCATTGAGGATGCCATTTATAATTGGGAAGGCCCGAATGGATTTATTTCCTTCTTAGAAGACCCGATTTTGATCAATACGACAGCGTCGAATGAAGGTAGTTACCGCTTGACGGTTAGTAAAAATGGTTGTACGGCGAATACGGTCAGTACGCAAGTACAAATCAATAAGCAACCAGCAACACCTTTGGTCAATCATAATAGCCCTGTTTGTGAAGGCATGCCGATACAATTAACCGCATCGAATACGGAAGGTATTGGTAATCTAGTGTACGAGTGGACAGGACCAAATGGATTTACTGCTGACGTACAGAATCCATTGATTGAAAATGCAGATAGCATCAATGCGGGTGGATATACTTTAAGAGTAGGTATAGAAGGTTGTTTCTCTTTACCATCATCACCAATTCCATTACAAATCAAGCCATCGCCAGCACAACCAGTTGTAAGCGCCAATGCTTCGATTATTGATCCGCTTTGTGAAGGAGAAATTTTACAATTAAACTCCATATTTAATAACGAAGCGACCTATCAATGGGTAGGCCCGAATGGATTTACCTCCAATTTATACAATCCATTTATCAATGAAGTGACCGTTGCGCAAGGAGGGAAATATCAATTGACAATTATTGTTGAAGACTGTCCTTCTTCCATTTCAGCGATAGATATTGGCGTTCAGGCCAAACCCAATTCGCCCATTGCAGGCAATAATAGTCCTGTTTGTGAAGATGGTGATTTAATGCTCAATGTAGCCAATGCAGACAGTTTAGTAACCTACGAATGGTTTAGAATTAATACCAATGAATTCATTGGAGAAGGAGCGCCCTTAATAGTAGAAGGAGTGAATGGGGAAGATGTAGGGCAATATTATGTAGTCGCTTCTATTGGAAATTGTGCCAGCGAAGTATTTAATAATCAAGGAGCGATTGCCCAAGCATTTACCGAAGTCAGTATCGAAATACCCACGAGAGAAATTGCCTATGCAGGAGCAGAAATTTTCTCTTGTGATCCCGAAGTAAACATTGCAGCGATTGCACCAGAAGTGGCAACAGGCTCGTGGAGTGTGGCCGATCCTAATAGTACTGCTGCCATCATTAACCCAACGCAAGCAGCGACCATTGTAGAAAATCTAGAAACGGGCGTCACGCAATTGGTGTGGTCTTTAGACAATGGAGTTTGTGGGACTGTTTCTACCGACACCCTAAACATTTCTTACAACGTATTGCCACAAGCGATGAATGACACCTTCAATATTGGCGTCAACGAAGTGATTGATTTAGGCCTCATTAGAAATGATATCCTAAGCGGTGGAGATGTCAATATTTACATCAATACGCCACTTGCCTTAGGCGAAACCCAACGAAACTTTGAAGACATTCAATTTGCCAATAACCTAGCAGATTCTTTATCCAGATTTACTTATTTCGCTGCCGAAAACAGCGTCGGTACAGAAGTGTTTGAATACGAAATTTGTAATAAAGAATGCCCTGATTTATGTGCGACGGCAACTGCCGTTATCCGCATAGGAGAAAACGTAGATTGTGAAGCGCCCAACTTAGTGACGCCAAACAATGATGGGTTTAATGACAGTTTCATAGTGCCTTGTCTATTCAATCATCCAGGTAGTTCCATCACCATTTTCAACCGTTGGGGAGATGAAGTTTACCGCAGTGATAATTACCAAAATGACTGGGCAGGCACCCACGAAGATGAATTATTGCCAACAGGTACTTATTACTATTTATTAGAAGTGAATAATGCATCGGGGACGGTGCTGAATGGATATTTGTTTTTGCAGAGGTAAAGAGGTGACGAGGTGCCGAGGTGACAAGGTAAAGAGGTATAGCCCCCCTCTTTCAACCCTGTAACCTTGTAACCCTGTAACCTTGCAACCTCAAAACCTTGACATTATGAAAAGCATATTTACAATTGTAGCCTTACTATTGACCATCTGGTTGTCCGCCCAACAAGATGCGCAGTACACGCAATTTATGTTCAACAAACTGGCGTTCAATCCAGCCTATGCAGGTAGCCATAAAGTGCCTTGTTTTTCAGGGATATACCGAACGCAATGGGTCAATTTAGAAGGGGCACCCGTCAGTCAGAATTTTAGTTTTCATACCCCTTTTTTCCACAAAAGAGTAGGTTTTGGGATCAATATTCACCATGACAAAATTGGACCCACGAATACGTGGAATTACAGCATGATGTATGCCTATCGGACGGAAATAGGAGGAGGTGATTTATCCTTTGGTGTACAAGGGCAAATTCGGGATTATCGGGTCGATTGGCGAGACGTATCGGCGATTCATTCTGGAGATGCTTTGTATGGAGTAAGAGAAGATAGTAAGCTGATCCCCAATTTTGGTTTTGGGATTTACTACGGACACGAATACTTTTATGCAGGAATTTCCATGCCTCGATTATTGAATAATGACCTAACTTTTCAATATGATGGCAATATTCAAAATACAGATTTCTCAAAAGAGGCCAGACATTTTTTTGGGATGGCAGGCTTGATATTACCCGTAAGTGATGCCGTCAAATTAAAGCCAGCCATGTTGATTAAATATGCGAATAATTCACCGCTAGATGTAGACTTACACGCAGGCGTCATTTTTTACGACAAAGTAAATGTTGGCGCCACTTATAGAGTTGGTGGTTTCCAAGGCAACGCAGGCGAGTCCATTGATTTTGTGCTGCAAATGGTTTTTACCGATAGAATAAAAGTAGGCATTGCTTACGATTATACCTTATCAGACATTCGTAGTTACCAATCGGGCAGTTACGAATTAATGATGGAATACTGCTTGATTTCTAAACAACGAGGAAGTACGAATCCGAGGTTTTTCTGACAAGCCCCAAAGGCTGGGATTGCTTATACTCAGAAGTATAAAGAGCCTTAGCAAATTAATATCGTAACATAGGGTGCAAACCCTATGGCATGAAAAACGCCTCTAAATCACATAGCCCTGAAAGGGTAGGGTGTTCAAAATGAGCGAGTAAAGTTGCGTCACTTTTTAGCTCCAACGGAGCGAAATATAGTAACCTAGGGTGCAAACCCTAGGGGATAAATAAGCTCATGACAGCCTAAAAGCGCTGAAAGCGCGACATAAAACACGAATAAATGGCTTATATGTCGCACTTTCAGCGCTTAAAAATGTAGCTAATTACCCGCATAGGGCTTTGCCCTATGCTACGATATGCCGCCACGTTGTGGCTTAAAACTAACGCAACTTTTATACGATATTTTGAACACCCTACCCTTTCAGGGCTTAGAAAACATAGTTATGAAATACCGTCAAATACAGCAATATGCTAAAAAATAGATTTCTTCCAATCATCCTGCTATTGTTGAGTACAACGATGTTTGCTCAACAAAAAAAAGCAAATAAAACCTACAAAGAATTAGGCTATAAAGCAGCTATTCCCCTATTCGAAAATAAGGACAATCTTTCAACCGAAGACCTCATAAAAATAGCCAATGCCTATCGCCTCAACCACGATGTAGAAAATGCAGAATTATGGTATTCCCAAGTAGTGGAAGAAAGTAACGAAGCCATTCATTTACTCCATTACGCACAAGCGTTACACAGTAATGAAAAATATGAGGTAGCAAAGGAATATTATCGAGCCTATCAAACCGCAATGGGCGGCAATGGCCCCGACCAAAGAGGCACAGACTTAGCCGATGCAATAGAACAAATTCAAGACTTTAAACATACCCCAATTCAGATAAAAAATGAGGAAGCGATTAATACCCAAAAACTAGAATTTAGTCCAAGTTATTATGGCGAGGGTATTGTCTTTGTCTCTACTCTAGACCCGAAACAACGTCGGAAAAATGGGCAATTAAAAAAAGTAAAAGAAGAAAATGAAGAGTTGGATTTATGGATAAACGATAACTTCATGACGCTCTATTTTGCTACTAAAAATGAAGCCAAAGAACTAACCAATGTGGAAGTCTTCTCAGGCAATTTATCCACCAAATACCACGAAGGACCAGTTACCTTTGATCAATCAGGCGAACGTATATTTTTTAGTAGAAATCAATATTTAAAAGGTAAAAAAAGAACAGATAAAAAAGGCATCATGAAAATGAATATCTACTCGGCTATTAAGTCGGGAGATGATTGGGTCAATGAAAAAGAAATGCCATGGAATACGCAAGAATACGAAGAAGTACATCCTACTTTAACCGCAGATGGCAGTCGGCTATACTTTGCTTCTAATCGACCTGGAGGATTTGGGGGAATGGATTTGTATTATTCTGATTTTCAAGGGGGGGAATGGGGCGAGCCCGTTAATTTAGGCGACACCATTAATACGGCAGGAAACGAGATTTTCCCTTTTATTCACGAAGATGGAACGCTTTATTTTGCTTCTGATGGTTGGGGCGGGTTTGGTGGTTTGGACATCTTTTCTACAGAGAAAACTGGAGTAAATGATTGGCAAACACCGATAAATATCGGAACGCCTTTTAACTCCCCAAAAGACGATTTTGGATTTATTTTAAATATGACCGGAACAGAGGGGTATTTGTCCTCCGCTAGAGATGGCGGCAATGGCAAAGACGATATTTACAGCTTCAATATGAAGGACAAAAACCAATTGGGCAATCAACTAATTAAAGCGACCATTTGTGTCTATGATGAATATACCGATAAACGTTTAGCAGGCGTAGAAATGTTTATTAAAAAGGCGGCAACTGAAGACGGCGATGATTTGGAAGAAGACTTTACCATGCGTTTGGTAGAAACTGAAATTGATAATGAATATTTATTAAAACTAACCAAAGATTTAACGGAAGTAGGGGAGGAGGCAGCCCAAAAAACAACTAATAAGGATGGTACAATCATCGCCAACTTAGCCCCAAATACGGACTACTTAATCATCGCCAAAAAGAATGGCTATCAAATTGCTCAATATCCATTACAAACCCAATCGAAGAACCTGCAGCAACAAATAGATTTCTGTATGCCTTTAGCTAAAATAAGGTGTATGATTTTAAAAGGAAAAGCCATTAATGGTAAATACGAAAGTATGATTCCGAATGCCAAAATAACTTTAGTTAATCTTTGTACAGGTGAAGAAGAAACGACCATTTCTGATGTCAATGGCAATTATACCTTTCCTTGTTTGCCTTGCCGATGTGAGTTTTTGTTAATTGGAGAAAAGAACTATTTTAAAACAGCGAATGCCGAGACCAATACTTTAAAAGATGGCTGTGAATTGGGCGGTATTCTTACCGAAAATCTGATCTTTACTTTAGGTAAGGACGAACTGGCAACTCGCAACTCGCAACCCGCAACTCGCAACCCACAACCCGCAACTCGCAACCCGCAACCGATAGACCTAACCGTCGGCAATACCATCGAACTAAAAAACATCTACTACGATTTTGATAAATATTACATCCGTGCTGGTTCAGCAGAATCTTTGGATTGGGTGGTACGCTTGATGCAAAAATATCCATCCTTAGTTTTGGAACTAACGTCTCATACAGATTCCAGAGGTACAACAAATTATAATAATTGGTTATCCAGAAAAAGAGCCAAATCTGCGGTGAAATACATCACGGATAGAGGCATTTCTCAATTCCGTCTACAAGCCAAAGGCTACGGCGAAACCCAGTTAAGAAATCATTGTGAGGACGATACTTATTGTACCGAAGAAGAGCACCAATACAATCGTCGGACAGAAATCCGAGTTTTAGCTTTTGAGCGAAAAGATGTGCAAGTGTATTATCTGGATAATGAGCCAGAGAAGATTGATTATGCGCCGATTAATCGGCAAAGAGAGTAAAAGTAGCCCAGACATTCTTGTCTGGGAGCAGGTTTTCCCAGACAGGAATGTCTGGGCTACATTAAAAATATTTCATTTTTCGAGTTTTACGCAGCAGTCCGAGTTAAAGTTGGGTTGCTGCTTTTTTGGTAAAATGTTCTTTATTTGCGTGGATAAACAAAAATATCTTTTATCCTTTCTCCCAAGAAATTTAGTTTAAGAGATTCTTCCTTTTTTAAATCCTCTTTTAATTTTTCGGCGTCTTCTCGCTTATTCAGATTATTTCTACCTAAATATACATACCAATAATCACGATCTTGACTAACATAAATTATAGGACGTGGGTCTTTAAATTTTAATTTTATGAGGCTAGCTAATGTGCCATGAAATTTTTCTGATTTTTTTTCCTGACCTGTAGAATTTTTTGGTTTTTCTTCCGCTAGAATGCGGACATAAAAATTCGACTTGTTATCTAGCGTTACATGTAATTTACTGGCATTTAAGCCCCCTTCATATCTATATATTTGATTCTCTTTTGGAATGAAACCTAGAACTTTAGCAGGAATTTGAGGGGGGGGGGGATCTACTATGGTACGACACTTAATATATGGAAGCAATGCTGCTGCTGAAATAAAATTATCTATTCTTTCAATTTCGTTTGTATGTCCCCTATAGATAAACGTAGTCACATCGCCTAATTGTGTGAAATAATTCTTGGAGCAATTAGCATTCATAGACGCAATATCCATTTTGTGAAAATTAAAACCAATTTCTTCAATTTTCCGAACGAGTTCACAATTATTAAAAGTTTGAGTTTTCATTTTCCAATGAGCTCTTGTATTTTTTCGATATAAATACACAATCGCACAACTATTATCACTTAAATTATCCATATCAATACAATCATATCCTTTGAATGGGCTAACAAGAGGTTGCACATAGCAAGAATCCCCAATAGTTTTGGTACAGGATTGTACTTTATCTACCTTATTCACTACCTTTATATTTAGTATTTGCCTATTATTCGTAGGATATGCTTCATAATGGTCACCACTTTTCTGTAAAGAAGCTATTTGTTCATCATTAACAAAAATTTTAAAAGGAGGACAGGTTCCTTGTACATTAACATGTAACTTTTTGGTGGATTTACTAAAATTGCAAGTCATAGAAAAATCACAAGCTTTAGGATATACAATCTTTGGAATTTTAATAGCCTCACATTGATAAATTTTTCCTTCAGAAGAGGTATCTATCACTTCGACGATATAAGTTTCACCTGATCTGAAATCTGGATGCTTCAAGTCAAGTCGAATCTTATTGGGACTTATATTTGTACGCTTAAAGGTGGTAATAGATTTATTCGTTGTATTGTGCTTAGCGAAAATTTGGTCAGCAGAAAAACCACCATTTAAAGTGAGGGTTAAAATTTTTGTATTGTTATTAAAGGAGCAATCTAAAGATGGAATAGCAGTAACAATTTCTTCATAGTCGGTATAACCAAAATTAAAGGAATCCTTTAAATGGATACTATTTTCAACGTAAAAAGTAAGCAAAGTACTGTCTTCTTTTTCTTTTAGAAAAGCACGAAGATCAAACTGATCATTACCACTAGCGTTATATTTTTTTGTTTTAAACGGTTGGTTTTGTGAATCATTTTTTATGGTGACCTTGAAGGGCGGATGTGTACCAGTAAAATATAACATCAAGGAATCTGTGCCAACACGTGTGTAGTCAATATCCACAAAAGAATGAAGAGATATGGTATCTTTAAGACCTATTCTATCTTGTACGTAAAAAGAAATAGTGTCTCCTCGTCCTATTTGAAGTTGATTAAAATCAAAGATTTGAGAATCAGGTTGTGTATATTGAATCGTATCAAAAAAAGAAGTGTTCGTTCCCCGTTTTAAATATAAGTTAAAAGGAGGATGATTGCCGTCAGCAATTAGTTTTAAAGAATTTGTACCAAGAACAGGCTTATAGCTTACGGCTACGTAAGGCTTAAATATAGTATCCTGTGTCAAAGTATCAATTTTAGTCAAATAAGTTTTGAATAAGTCTGTGTGTGTGTTTAAAAAAGTAACAAGGAAGTTCCCTTTGTCTGTGACATAGAAATAAGTCGTATCGCCATTTTTAATAGATAAATCCTTAAAGGCAATGTTCTTCGATCCATTTTTTAAAAAGGAAGTGTCAATAGGAATGAGTTGATTCCTATTTTTGATTTGTAAATTGAACGGTGGCCTGTCTCCATTAACTGTAATATTTAAAGAATCGGTATATAATTGGTCATCATAAGATAAATTTAAAGTAGGATTACAAGTCAATAAACTTAATAATATTGCCGTAATTAATCCTGCTATTAGGAATCCACCCATCGATAGGTAGCCAGCGGCTGAAAAATTACCAATAACATCTTTCACCGCCTCTACAAAATTATCCAAAGAAGAAGATCTAGAAGTACTCTTATGCTGATAAGTTGAAGTCTTTTTTGGATTAGCTTCTATATTTGGATTTATAGGATTAGAAGATGGGTCAATATCTAAGCTATAGTCATAGGACGGACTAGGAGCTAAAGGGGCGATAAAAGGGGCTTCAATAATAAAAGATTTTCTCGAAAGAACGAATCCCAAAGCTACCATAGAGGCAAGAACAGGAGGCAGACTTTTCTTGAATAGGGAACTGATTAAAGACTTACCTTCTTCTTTAGATGCTTCTTCATTTTCTTGTTTTTCATATTCAATGCCAATTTTATGACCAATCTCACCAATTTCTTTTCTGAAAGCAGTAATCTTTTTTTCTGCAATCATAAAATCTTTGCTAACTATTTCACTTTTTATTCTTTCATAGATAGAGGTTTGTAGTAATAACTTATGAGTACCAGATGTCTTAGGTCTAACATAAAAAACCCATTCTGTATAATTTTGTTGTTCTAAATACTGTCTTTCGGAAAGGGTGGTGAAAGAAAATGAATCCTGATTTGTACTAGAAAGGGAAACTTTCATTGTATCGGCGATTCTTATTTCTTCTGTATTTACATTATTATCTTTAACAGAGGATTCTTGACCCAGCGCTTCGTCATAATAAGCAATTCTAATAATACATTTTTGATCTTCCTTAGTAGTCATGACACTAGGAATTCGATATAGAATTATACCTCTTTTTTTTACGTTCTCCTCTAAAATAGTCACTTTAGGGAAAGTTTTTGCCAATTCTTCCTCATCAAAAGAAGTTGGAATCTTATTCAAATCTTCTTTCTTAATGGAATCAATAAGTTGAATGATTCCATAATGTATTTTGTTATATGCTAAGTCCGCCTCCTCACGGGAAAGAATCCCCCATTTATTTTGATCTCTACTTAACTTTGCATATTGACTTTGCAAAAGACATAATTCATTGTAGAGTGTAGAATCAATGTTAATACTATCCTTAAGGCTACAGATTACATTTTGTAAGTTAACATCTGTAAACTTTTCTTTGAAATAATTGCGTACTAAGATAATTGTTTCCATAGTTTGTTAGAAAGAGTATGGATTATTGAAAATAGGTTATAAATACCCAATCACACAATTTTAATTTTATTTTGACAGATTTATATAGGGAATAGAAATAAATCTTAACCAAAACTTAATGTAAGTACTATGCTAATTATTAAGCAATAATAATGATGAGAGATGATAATTTTATCAAGAGGAAAGCTATCTTTTACGAATTAAATACAAAGATTGAATGTGTGTAATTGCTTGTTTTCTCAGTAATGTTAATCATTTTCTCATAGTTGTGTAGCCAGATATTTTCTTAGACTAGTGTAAATCTAATGAAAAATAAAGAGAATTCTTAAATAATTTTTTAAAAAATGCAGGAAGTTTCAGTTAGTGTATCTAATTTCTGAGTTAGGAAGGTCCGAAGAGTCTAAATAAACTTCAACTTCAAGTTTAAACCACCTTCGGCGGAAAGTTGAGGTTGAGATTGAAAATTTATCGACATTTTAAAATATCGACAATTTGTTGGTGTTAAAGCTCGGTTAATAGTCTAAAAATATTGGTTATTTAAAGCCTTATGGAGGAATTTAAATTAAATAGATGGCTATTTTTATGCTCGAACTTTATCCACAACAGACGAATTACCAGTTTCAGCAGAAATTCCTGCTTGCTCAAAAACAGTCGTCACAAACTCAAAAGCCCGTTCCTCCATCCACCAAACTTGTTCATTAAAATAGCGAATAAAAGCACAATGCCCACCAGTCTCAGGTATTTCTAAATACAAATTAGGGTTTATGTTTGCAGCTTGAGCAGGATAACAGTTTTCGGAGAGAAAAGTATCATTTTTACTAGCAATAATTAAGGTAGGAATATGGATGTTAGCTAAATGCGGACGGCAACTACTTTTTTCCCAGTAAGCATCAACGGAAGGGAAACCATTCGCAGGTGCGGTAAAATGCGTATCAAAATAGATAAAATTACCCGACATAAAAAAGCCTCGGTAACTAGCTAATTGTTTTGGGTATTGTCGTTTTTTGCGATTAGCTTTCCAATTTAAAGTCAACATAAACCATTTGACATAATGCCAATTATACCAACGATTCATGCGTTCTTCACTTGCTTGCAAGTCCATCGGCGCAGAAAAGGCAACAATCGACTTAATTTGTTTGGGTAATAAAATACCTTCCTCACCCGCATATTTTAACGCCAAATTTCCACCCAAACTAAACCCAATTAAGACAATCTCCTGATAACCATATTTTTTAAGCGCATGTTCCACAACTACCTTTACATCCTCACTTGCTCCCATATGATAGCCTCGCAAAAGTCGATTCGGTTCGCCACTACAACCTCGATAATTTAAACCAAGCGCATCCCATCCTTGGTCATTAAAATGTTTAATGGACGAACGAGCGTACATACTCTTCGATTTACCTTCCAAACCAGCCAAAACAATCACCAATTTTTTACTCCCTTTTTTGGACCAATCCAAATCTAAAAAATCACCATCTGCCAATTCTAAGCGTTCTCGTTGGAATTTCACTTGTGGAATCCATCTACGAATCAAGGAGGCATAGATAGTGCTAATATGACTATTTCGAAATAGCCACTTTTTGGATTGGAAACGACTTTGGATGACTGGCAAAGGTTGTTTTTTAGCTTTTAGCAGAATTGCTGGTAGTACTAAAGCAAAAAGTAGGTGTTTTTGTTTTGAAAATAGAGGATTTACTTTGAGTTATAGCTTTTGTATTTTTATTGGATGGTTGACCTTCAGTCAACCTGTTATCTTTTGGAGAATCAATATTTTAGATTGGCTGAAGGTCAACCATCCTATTCGATTTAGCAAAAAATTCATGAAACTGATTAATTCATGATTTAAACCAACTCCTTCAACTCCGCTTCATAATCAAACTGCAAATCTTCGTGCAACTTCGCCATTGCCTTTCGAATCATCCGAATTTGCCCTTCATAAATATTGACCAGAACGGTACTGCGACGCATAGAAGGCGTCATGGCTTTGAGTTTACGACAGAAGTACATCAATAATTCCACTTCGGTTTGTTTCTTACCAGAATAGCGAATGTATTTTTTAATATTCCGCAGAATCTTGCGAATACTTTTTTTGATAAAGAAGTAACTTCTGGTATTAATTTCCTCGAACTGTGTGTCTATTTCTAGCTGTACCGTGCGAATATAGCCCATTTCATCGTCCGATTCATAGAGTAAATAGGTGAGTAATTCTTTGTTTTCTTTTTTGAATTTAGAGAGACGCAAACAAAGCGCTATTAGTTCTTTTTCAGAACGACCACTCAATTCCTTTTTTAATTCGCTGACGGTAGCTGCTTTCATAGTTTATTATTTTACAAATTCATCATTCATCATTCATCATTTCAAAATCCTTTATCCTCCAAAATATTCTTTCATTCTTTCGACAATATAATAGGAAGCAGGACAAATTTCGGCATTGCTGGAATGCTGGTATCGACGAGAAGTAAACCTATCTTTTCCCGTATTGGGATAATCTCGACAAGCGATTGGTCGAGCCTCATAAATCGTACACAAATTTTGCGCACTCAAAAAAGGGCAGGGTAGGGCATTCATGACCCATTCACCATCTTCTTCTTTGGTTAAGTAATCTCGTTCTAATGCTGCTATTGGGATGTCCAAATGTTCGGCAATCCGTTCTTTGTCGTCCGCTTGCATACTAGGCTTAGCTGTGTTGCAGCAATTCGCACAATTTTTACAATCAATTTTCTGAAAAGCGGCTTCATGCATTTCCTTCGAGACTTTATCTACTCTTTTTGAGGATTTAAACTTTAACGAAGTCAGAAAAGCAAAATTGACATCGCTTTTCTTTTCCGCATTTCGTTCCCAATCTTTAACGATTTGTGTCATGTCCCAATCTCGTTTTGATTTTTTAGGCATCGGCCGATCGTCTACATAGGCAATCTTGTTGTCAAGACACCATTCTGCCGCCACTTCATAAAAGGCACGTTCTCGGAAAGCATACCATTTGGGTGTCAAATTAAAGCGGTCTAAAGTATCCCTAAATCGACGAAAAGCCCCTCTTCCTTGAATACTACGAGCTAGGGTATTTTGCACTCGTTCGTTAGTGACCGAGTCGCAGAAGTTTTCCATAATCTGGTACTCATTGACCTCATATTTAGAAGGGAATTCCTGAAAGTCATCTTCGTTATCATCAAAGTTCAATGCAATCGCAGCATTGGCTTGTTCTTCGAGAGACAACCTTGCAATGTCTTTTGCGGATAAACTACTATAACTAGACTCGCCTTCAAAAAATTGAAAAATATTGCCCGTTGGAAGATGTAAGTATATATCCATCCCTTCCATCTGGTCCATTTCTTCGACTATTTTGCTAAGTGAAACCATGATTTAATTTTTCGGAAAAATAGAAAACTTTAGGTTGAAATGAAAATCTATACCGACTAATCCATTTTTTCCTTTACTTTGCAAGGAGTAATGCCTAATGATATTGACCGAAAAAAGATAGTATGAGGTGACGGAGCGATGCTCCTTATAGAAAGGAGTCTAGTATGGATAATTTCTACAGACCGTTTCGGAGCGATGCTCTTTTAGTTTTTCAAAAAGAGTGTAGCTTTGACTCTGTTTGTAGAAAGAATGACTAAATGATTTCAAAGGAGCGCAGCTTCGTCACCATAGACTATTGGTTCGAAATTTCTTTAACGTGAGTTTTGGATAATACTAATTGATAATCAATGAATTAGCTCCAGAGGAGCGGTGCTGTTTGTAGAAAATGGGGCAAAAATGTTCTAAAGGTCTTCCAGACCTTTGATTATGAAGGATTTATCAACTATTTCTACAAACAGATTCGGTCTTCCAGACCTTTTGCTTATCCAAAACTCACGTTCTTTACCAACTTTTTGCGTTTATTGATTTAATGACGATTAACGAATTATGACCAACGACAATTCCACCAGCCTCAATAAATACATCAGTCAAACAGGTATCTGTTCTCGTCGAGAAGCGGATAAATGGATTGATTCGGGGAAAGTGAAAATTAATGGCGTAGTTGCCAAAAGAGGTAATCGAGTAGGAGCGGAGGATACCGTAACGGTGGATGGCAAACCATTGAAAAACAAGCCTAAACAAGTGTATCTCGCCCTTCATAAACCACCAGGGATTACTTGCACGACCGATTTAAAAGACCGCACCAATATTATAGATTTTATCAATTATCCCCAAAGGGTTTTTCCTATCGGTCGTTTAGACAAACCTTCTACAGGCTTAATTTTATTAACTAATGATGGAGATATTGTTAACGATATTTTGCGGGTAGAAAATAATCACGAAAAAGAATACTTAGTGACCGTTAATCGACCAATAACGCCACAATTTATTAAAAGAATGAGTAATGGATTGCCCATTTTAGGCACCAGAACCAAAAAATGTGTGGTAGAACGAAGAGGCAAAATGGGTTTTAAAATTATTTTGACCCAAGGTTTAAATCGGCAGATTCGTCGTATGTGTGAAGTGCTAGATTATCAAGTGGTCACCTTGAAGCGAGTGCGCATTATGAATATCCATTTAGGAAATTTAAAAGTAGGGAAATGGAGAAACCTGACCGCAGCAGAGTTTAAAGTATTGCAAGCCAATTTGAAGAAATAATAGCGAAATCGAAATTGGCAGTCTAGTGGTATAAATCAGCAGGTTTCTTTGCTATCTTTGCAGGATATTTCCAGTTGCCAGTTGCCAGTTGCCAGTTGCCAGTTACCAGTTTCTTGTTGCCTGTTGGAGCGTAACTGACAACAGAGAACGACAAACACAAAATATGAGTACAACTACAGAAATAGATTACTTAACGGGGATTGCTCAAAATGATTTTGCGACCTTACAGCAAATTTATAAAGCGTCCCTACCTGAGGTAATTCAGCATATCAAAAGGAATTCGGGGACAACAGAGGATGCCAAAGACGTTTTTCAAGAAGCAATTTTAGTCATTTTTAATAAAGTCAAAAAAGAAGAATTGGTATTGACGACCAGTTTTCATGTATATCTATTTGGTGTTTGTAAAAGAATTTGGCTAAAAAAGATCAGTCGAAATAAGTATAAAACGGTAAGTTTACCAGAAGAAAAAGACTTAGCTTACGAAGAAGATTTTGACGAAAAATTTCTAAAAACACAAAAATGGCGCTTATTCAATGAGAAATTTAAATTACTAGCCGAAGAATGTAGAACCGTTTTAGAGCTATTATTTAATGGTCAATCGGGCAAAGCTATTGCGGCAGCGATGGGCTACACGGAGGAATATGCAAAGCGGAAAAAATACAAATGTAAACGGAGTTTAATGGAATTGATTAAGCAAGATGCCAATTATCAGGCTTTGTTGCAGTAACGATTTGCTAAATTTTAAAAACCAGCAACCAGCACAACGACTATATAAATGGAGTTAACACCAGACCTACAAGAACAAATAGATAATTACCTAAACGGTAGTTTAACAGGAACTGACTTACAAGCCTTTGAAACGCAATTGACGAACGACCAAGCTTTAGCAGCAGAGGTCGCCTTTCAACGAGAAGTAAAAGAAATGTTGGCGGATACCCTTGAGAATGCTTTGCGTAAGAACTTGGAAGCGCTGAATCAACAAGTAGTACTACCGAAGAAAAAAGGGAATAATTGGAAATGGGGAGTAGGACTATTGCCTTTTTTACTAGTCGGTGCTTGGTGGTTATTGCAAACACCTCCATCGGAAGTTCCTCCAGACAATATTTTTGAAGAAGCAGACGATTCAATCTCTACTGTAGTCCCAACAGGAACTCCTCCTGATACGCTTGGTCCTGTGGCTTCAGCGCCACCGTCCGAATTATTAGCGTTTGAACCCAATCCAGCTTTAGAAGCATTGATCGAAAAAAATAACGAAAACCCTTCTTTTCAATTAACGGCAGACAACTGGCAAACCGAGTTTGAAATAGCGACTTCAAATGATAGTTTACCCCTTCAGTTGACGAACCGAATTACAAGTGACTTACCTTTATTAAAAGCTGATTTACACCTCCATCTTTATAATAATGAGGAGACTAATTTTAATAGGTCAACGGCTATTAGTACACACCCACTTAATTTGCAACAAGCGAATCCAACGACTTACCTTTTTAATTTCCAACAAACTTATTTATTAACTCCTGGTCGATATTATGTTGTTATTCAAGATGCGACACAGACCAATACTTATTTTGTCGAAGCATTTGTTGTACGCTTAGCAGCGGAGAATTAATGAGTATTATCTTTATTATCACTACCATACCATTTTAAGGACACAGAGGCCACAAAGGAGACACAGAGGTCACAGAGTTTTGATGGACTACTTTGTATTCTCTGTGCCTTCTCTGTGTACGCTGTGTCCAAACCTACCATATAGTGTAGTCTAATTTTTATTTTTTACAAGGATTTAAAATATTGATTGTCAACAGGTTAGGTTTTTTAAAAAAATAAAAATAAAAAAAAGATTAAAAATAGGGGTCACTTTTTTGACCTCTTGGGCATTTGTAGGTGTACGAACAAAGAGAACACCTTTCCTAAACATCGCAAAAGTTCGACAGCTTGTATTTCTAACCCGTTAAATATGGAAATACAAAAGCCAGGTTGCTAACAAAGCAATTAGCTACCCATTTTATAAGTGCTTAATAAATGGAAGTTTCAATTTGAAGATTCGTTTCAATATTTTCATTTTCATTTTCATTTTTAAGTTTGAAGTTGAGGTTGAGGTTGAGGTTGAGTTTGAATTTAAGCATTTACCACACTTTGCCTTTTAAAAATTAAACATTAAAAAATTAACTCCGCCGATCGTGTAATGAGTCGCTCTCCCTACACCCAATCGGGCTATGTGCTACTCTCAAGACATCAGGTATACATGATGATTTGGGGACGGAAATAAACAGGACTTGCCACTCGGTGAGCAGGCAATCCTATCTCTTATTTTTCAATCCGTCCTCGGTTTTGCCCTAGTTGGCTAGACCGAGCCTTAAAACCCTATTATTATGTTAAATGCTATTGCTTTTTTAGTTACTACTAATAACATTGAAAATACTTGCGACTTAGTTGGTGATGAGGGGAAGTTTCCTAAGATTATTGTTATTGATGATATGATTATTTAAATTGGACTGAGGTTATCTAGATTTTAGATAACCTCTACTTCTTTTTTTTATTATTTCATCCTTTTTACTTTCAAGCCATTTGAATGCTTGTATATTCTTTTCATTTTCTAGTAAATTTATTACTTTTTCGGGATAAAAATTTGCATTCAAATAATGTTTTGCTAGAGCTCTACATTTTTGGACAAATCTTAGAAAAGATATTTTGTTAAATTTTGCATGAAATTTTTCCCTCTGAATCCATTTTTCAAAGGAATCAAAATAATTAAATAAAAGAGACTGATATGAATCATCGTTTAGATAATAATCAAAATATACTTGAGTGGTTAGTATTCTACCTAAAAGTTGGAAATGGTAAACTCTAAAATTGTGTTTAGTTAAAATATTTAATGATTCATTTAAATCTCCTTTCCAATATTCTGTATGTGCTTTTGCCCAATTAATACCATCAAGTTGAAATTCAGGACTTAAGTTTTTAGTATAATATTTGATGAACTGTTCAGTATAATTAAATGAGGAAATAGAATTGCTAGAGGCAACAATTGTAACATAAATTTTATGAGCAAGAATTCCACTAGTAAGAAAAATCCCCTTATTTAATCCAATTTTGTAAATTGGCAGGCTTTCAGACATTTCAATTACTCCTTTTCTTACAAAAATAGAAGTGTCATTAATCAATGAAATCAAATGGACTTTCTGTTCTTTTTCATTTAATTCTTCATATCGTTTTAAAAAAATTGCTCGCAATTCAAAATATTGTTCTAACATTGTTTCTTCCTGATAAGCAAAGCGCATTTTATAGAATTCAATAGCAGTATGCTCAACTCCTTCACTAGCAGTCAACCAAATTTTTAATTCGGATTCAATATCATGATTATCATTTTTGAAAAGACGGTTTCGAGAGATTTTTTCATTAATAATAGCTGCTTTTTCTAGCAAGTATACTAGTTCTAATTGCTCACTCATCTGGTTAATGATTTGCTTTCCAGTTTGCACCCGAGGTTTTTGATTCGGATGATGATAAACCCGTCGATGCAATCGCAATAAATCTAGATGGTCTTCCCAATCTTTCACAGGCTTCGCTTCAAGGCGGTCAATTTCTATTTGTACATCTCGAAAAAACCAATCTTCTAAATGTCGATTTTGTAATTCTTGGGTGAGTAGGTCTCTTTGTAGGTTTTCGTTTTTAGAAAAATTTAGAAAAATCAGAAATCGCTCGGCGGCCAAATACCCTTCCGATAATAAATTATTCATCCGACGATCACTAAACTTTCCATTGGGTAAGACTTGCTTAAATAATTTTTCTTTGGTCAACTTGGGATTGTCAAAGGCAGGATAATGTTTTTTTAATTTCTCAAATAATTTCGGGACATTTTTATTGGTGTTAAACCAAGGCGAACGCAGCCATTGATCAAAAGACTTCAAGTCCTCTTCTGAAAATGTTTTAAGCGTTTGGACAAACTTTGAAGCAAATATAGCCATTCGATAAGGTAATTTTCTGGGGCTAAAGATAGTGAAATTAATGATATTAGATAATTTTTGGTATTTAAATGACTAGCCAAGTTCCCAAACTAGTGACTTTAAGAAAATTTTAAAAAAAGCGCCTAAACAACGTTAATATTTATTTAATAGGAACAAGTAGACATAAGATGTAATAAAATATCGCCGTTATGTCCACCATCAATAACAGCGATAAAAACCACACCTTATGCCTCAAAAAAATTATTTCTTTTATTGTCTATCCTTATTGGTAATAACCAATTGCCAATTGGCGGAAGTACATTTAGATTGCCCATCAGGGGATTGCACTACAGCAACTTCAACCGCCGAAACTACTAAAACCCCTACTTTTTCTGGATACTATCGCCTAAAAACGAAATTTCGTGGTGGGGGAGAGAGTTTGGAAGACGGACTGGGCCTTACCCGTATAATGAATGGTGGAATCTTTATGAATGTAAACGAAGACACACCTCATCAACTTTGGCGTTTAGATACGTTGGATAATGGTTTTTTTAGATTAAAATCAAAAGCCAGTGGCGATGATTTAAGTTTAGAAGCCAATGGGGCGGCATCTCCCGTTCGGAATGGTGCCTCTTTTATGAATAGCCACCAAAACGTAATTGGTCAAATCTGGTATTTGGAACCTATGGGAGAGGATTATTATCGACTTAGGACGCCCTTGCATGAAAATAATTGTTTAGAAGGAAATGAACAAACGAGCCCTGAAAAAGATGGTGCTGCTTTTATGCGAGAATGTTCTATGGCAATTGGACAGCTTTGGCAGTTGGAGGAGGTACTAGAGTAAATGGTGGGGAATTTTTAATTTTCAATTTTCAATTTAGAATTTTCAATTTTCAACCACCTTCAGCGAGAAAGCAAAGCGAAGTGCATTAATATTAATATTAATATTGAGTTTGAATTTGAGGTTGAGTTTGAAGTTGACATTAAAGTATTTTATCCGTTAATAAGCCACCAAAATTGTTAAGATGAAACAGTTAATCACCAACCTCTTAATCTGCTGTTGCTTTTGCTTAACTATCCACGCTCAAGAAGAAAATAAGCCAATAAAAATTATTTGGTTAGCGCCTCAAGCAACGGCCATTCCTTTAGATGGGGACAATTTACCCATTGAAGTGGTTATAGAAGCAAGCGAAAAAATAGCCAAATCTGCCATTTTTGTATTACTAAATGACCTAAAATTAGGACAAAAAGCAGATGTCGTCAAATTGGGAGCAAGTAATAAAGCAGGAACTACCATCAATTTTTCGGTAAGTGTACCTTTAATCGAAGGAGAGAATAGACTGAAAGTAGGGGTTGCTTTAGGCGACTCAACGGTGCAGTATTCTCTAACTAAGATTTTGATTAAATCGGGACAGGAAGTACAAGAAATTACTCAGAATTATCAGAGCGATCAAAAAGGTATTTTTTGGCAGAATCCTCGGTGGCAAAGTACGTCTTTAGTCATAGACCACCCATTTTTTAAATTTAAAGTACTGATTAATTCCCCTGTAGCCATTCAGAAAAAAGATATTTATGTCGTTCGCCAACAAATTGTTAAAATACCTTTAGCTACGTCGGCTATCTTAAAAGAGTTGAGTCCAGGAAAATACGAATTAACCAATACTGTTCCACTTGAAGGTAAGGGAATGATGGATATTGCGATTAAAATAAAATCTCCATTAGGCGGTACGATTGTTTCCGAACCCTTACCCATTAATTTTTCTCCTTTTCGACCAAATATTCATTTATTGGCAGTTGGTCCCCAAACCAATTTAGAATATACCACAGCGGATGCAAAAGATTTTGCTAACTTATTTCAAAATCAAAGTAGGCAAATGGGTGGGCAATTATTTAATACGATAGACATTCATACCATAACGGGAGGGGAGGCGACTGCGACTGCAATCAAAAGTGCCATTGAACGCTTAGAGACAAAGTTTAAAAACGGGCGAATTGGCAAAAAAGACATCCTATTATTATACCTATCCTCTCATGGTTTTTTGGACAACCGTAGACAACTGCGTATACAAGGCGATGATTACGACCCCGGTGCTTGGCGAACAACCTCCGTATCTTACGAACGAGATATTATAGAAATTTTGGACGGCATTCCTTGTAAAAAATTGATTTTTATTGATGCTTGTCATAGTGGCGGTGGGGAAAAAGGAGCGGATGTAGATGTCAAATATCAAATTGAACAACTGAATAATACCCTACAAGGTATCACGACGATGGTCTCCAGTAGTGGCGGTGAAATTTCTTATGAAGATGATCAATGGAAAAATGGTGCGTTTACCGAAGCCATTATCGAAGGATTACTGCAATATAGAGCAGATAGAGACCATAATTATATCATCACGATTAATGAGTTGTGGCAATACATCCGAGTCAGAGTGCCTGCTTTAGTGAGGACTAATAAAAATAAAACCCAGCATCCACAGCTATTATCTAATGAGTTAGGCGACCTAGCTATTTATTATGTGAAGTAGTTAACAAAGGGCGAAAGGCAGAGGGCGAAGGGCGAAAACCTAGGATCTTTGAGACTCACCTTCTGCCCTTCGCCAATAACCTCGAATAACATGAAATAATAACCTCGAATAACACGAAGTAATAACCTCTAACTCCCCCTAAAAACGACGCCTTATGTTGAGAAAAATAAGTATTCTTTTCTTTTGCCAAATCCTGTATGTGTTAAGCTCCGTTGGACAGGTAACAAATATTAAAGCGAAACAAGATGCCGTCAATGGCACCTACACAATTAGCTATGATTTAGCCAAAGTCAACAATCAACGATATTACGATATTGAAATTACAGCGATGATTGGGGACGTAAAAGTACGCCCAAGCATGGATGCCTTGACGGGAGATGTGGGCTTGAATATAAAATATAAGAACAACCGCAGCATTACTTGGAATTATTTTATAGATATAGAGAAAATTATTGGCGAAGTTAAGTTTAAGATTCGAGCAAGGTCCACCTTTATTCCAATTCCCCCCAAACCAACGGTAGATATTGTTTTAGGAACAGCTGTCAGTAGCGCAGGCGTATATATGGCAGCACTTGGCTTCCGAACTCTGCTAAAAAAAGGAAAAATAAACATCGAAGCCACTCCTAGAACAGACCCTATTCGATATTACTATACCTTCTGTGATGTCAATTCTCCTAATTATACTCCTGCTTTAGCACGAATTAATACCGATAATTCAATGTCGAGTTGTGATGCACATTTTATAGCGGCGAATACTGCTTATAAAAAAGGCGTCGATAAATCTGCTATTGGACTCGCACTAATGGCTGGCGGATTGTATACGCTTTTGGCTAAGCCGTTTAATAAAGCAAAATTGAAACGATATCAAGAGAAGTATAATTTGACTTTTCAACCTACGTTCGATTGGGAACAAGCTTTGCCTGACCGACAGGGAATTGTGGGGGTACAGTTGCAGTATCAGTTTGGTAGATAGAAAAAATCATAAATCATAAATCCGTCACGTATGTATTTAAACGGATTTAAGATGTATGAATTATGATTTAAGATGTATGATTTTTTACAGCCCAATCCAATAATCTCGATTACGTTGGACAAACTTTAACCATTGGCAATCGAGTATCAATGTAACTTTGGAGCCGATCAAATTCAACTTCAATCTCAACTTCAATAGCAATCTCAATGTATAAAACACCAAAAAGATACCTACTATTTCTAGCGGTTTGCACGGTAACCAACCTTTCCGCCCAAGGGATCCTCATCAACGAAGCAAGCAATAGCCGATACGAAAATTTACCTAGACAACCCGATTTTAATGATGGAGGAAAGACGGAAGACAAAGCGTTAACGGGCATTACGGAATGGAGTTTAAAAGCCTATTGCCCTAAACCAAGGCATCAAGGATCGACGGGAAATTGTGTAGGATGGTCGGTTGGGTACGCCGCCTTGACCATACAGCAAGCCATTGCCAATAATTGGAAAGGACAAACAGATTTGATTACCAAAAACGCATTTTCGCCGATGTTTATTTACAATCAAATCAAAATAGCGGATTGTCAACAAGGCGCCTATATTGATGCGGCAATGAATTTACTACAGCAAAAAGGTGATGTCTTAGCCAGGGATTTTGATAAGAGTATCAATGATTGTACGGTGATGCCAACCTCGGAAGATTTAGTAAGGGCGGCACAAAATAAAATTATAGATTTTAGGACATTATTTGCTTATCAAGCGAGCCAACAAATCAAAGTGAATAAAGTGAAATTGAGTTTGGTGCAAAATCGACCCGTTGTAATTGGCATCAATTTATTGAATAACTTTGCGACACTTCGGAGCAAAGATACTTATTGGAATCCTACTAGTGGTGATCAAGAACGGTTTGGTGGACATGCCTTGGTGGTGGTGGGTTTTGATGATAGCCGAGGTGCCTTTGAAGTAATGAATAGTTGGGGCGAAACCTGGGGCAATAAAGGATATATGTGGATACGCTATGAAGATTTTGCGAACTATGTGCATTATGGTTTTCAAATGGATTTATCTCCTAATTTTAAAAAGGAGCAACAATATGCGGGAAAATTTAGTTTGCGCCGTTTTGAAGCCATGATGACGAATGGAGAAGCCCTTTTTTCGGAAGAGAAAGTCGCCTTAAAAAAAGGTATTTACCAATTACAAAGTCAAGCAGTCACGACAGGAACGATTTTTCAACTATTGGTTTCTCAGACAACGGCCAATACGTATCTTTATGCAATGGGCGTAGAGCCAGATGGTGCGGTAAAAACCTATTGGCCCAAAAGCAATGAAAGTGCTTGTTTACCTTTTAATGAAGTTGATCTGTATATACCGGGAACCGCAGCAGGATTGCAATTTAAACAAGTGGGGATAGAGCATCTTGTGGTATTGTTTTCTGCGAAGCCTATTCCAAATTTAAGGGCGAATATGAAACGAGTTGGTAAAATGAAAGGCCCTCTTTTAGATCGACTGAAAGCTGTTTTTGGCGCATATTTACGCTTGCCTAAAGATGTAAATTATGATCAATCAACCATGAAATTTATACAACCAACGCTCGGTAATTCCATTATTCCAATGGTCTTACAAATGAAAATTGATTGTTGAGATAAGTTTGTTGAAGCGCTAGTGACGACAGGGTTAATATTGTGTCCTTGCTCAATAGACAATCTAAGTTGCGTTAAATTGTTGTATTGTCAAATTGCTATATTGTTACAGAGAACTAGGTTAAAATCGACCTAAACTGACAAAGTAGTATTAAGAGCAAGGGCTAAATAAGCATTAATTTGGGTGGATTTAATTTTTCCAGTTCTTTAAACTATATTCTCTCCCTATTCCAAGTATCAATTCTTTTCTTAAAATTGCTCACTTTTTATATGATTTTTCACAAAAAAAGAAGGAAGAAGTTATTTTTTCATTACTATTAAAATGTTTGTAATTAATTGATGGTTAGTTGGTTAAATTGAATTTTGTATTTTATAATTACTATATTTTGTGGTAATTTATTAGAATTGTCTTTGGCTATATGGAGGTATTAGTGGCATATTTGTAACATAAAAGTATAACCCCAAAAAATATGCTTACTCAAAAAAATATTACCTCAAAACAATCAAATAGTTTAGTTTATATGACTGGTTCACAAAAGTGGTTAAATAGATTACACGCTATAATCAATAACAACTTATCTGATCCATCTTTAAATAATGAGCAATTGGCGGAAGCTTTAGAAATAAGCGAACGCCATTTATTCCGAAAAGTAAATGAGATAACGAATTTGTCTCCTCAGAGGTATGTCAGTCGCTTTCGATTAAAACGAGCTAGACAATACCTGATAAATGGCAAATTTAAAACAGTAAAGGAAACCAGTTTTTCAGTTGGTTTTAGAAATACCAGTTACTTTATTCGTCAATTTGAAAGAGAATTTGGCGTAAAGCCTTTGCAAGTCTTACAAGATGCAGGTTGGCGTTAATACCTCGCACCAACGACACTAGATTGCTACATTGAATACAAGACTCCCTCTCTCTACTCAATTTTTTATAGTTCCCTTCCTTTTACCAAAATGCATTTGTTAGCAAATATCTTGGAACAGAAATTAAACACAATAGATTTTATTCGGCGAAAGGCAAAGGGCGAGAGGACTGCCAAGCAAATAATTCCAGAATAAACACAATAACTACTACAAATTTTAAATTCAGCACGCAAAATCGGTAACAGAAATGACCACCTGCCCAAAGAACAGTTGGTCCCCCTAATAACTATTGTGGAAAACACATTAGTGTTCAGGTGGTATAGATAGAAACAGTCCAAAAATTAAGGAGCTACTTTAAAAAAGTAAGATAACATCAAAATCTTATAGAGTCAAACCTATGCTAGTTATAAAGGTGTAGTGTATATAACAAAATAAACCCTATTGAATAATTTCAAAATCTTACAAAATGTCTCCTAAAACAAATTTTTATTAGTTCAACATAATGAGTACGGCCTACTAATTAATTCGGTATTTCCGAATGAATCAACACGTGATACTTAATTAGTTCCGAAACCCCAAAACACAAACTTTTACATTGAGAGGTCTAAGTGGAAGGAAGTGTAGCATACGTTTTCTTCTGACTTTCAATGCTAAGAGCTATTAGAAAGGCGATGATTTTAATCGCCGTAACCCCAAAAATGTTTAACGGAGGAAGCCGAAAATCCTAAAAAGAGTAGGCGCTAATCAAATCTTTAAACAGTTATGAAAAAAAATTTCTATCTTTTTTTAGTGGCTATGTTAGGCATAGTCTCCTTTGCAATGGGGCAATGTGACCCTGGCCCTACAGGACCTCAATTGTTGCCATTCGGCTCTGAAGGGGTAAGAACTAATGGAGAAACCCCTACGGATGGAGATCTAGTATTAGAAGTTATATTTGTAGATTGGGCCGATGCTCCTGCTCCTACCACAGATACAGATGCTGATTTTGATGAATTATGGTCGAAAATAACTAGTAATGGCGAACTGACGGAGTCCTTCAAAAGGCAAGGATTTAAAGGCAATCTGATTGTGAACATCCAAAAGGAATGGAAGCGGATGCCTAAAAATCGCTCTGCCTATTTTTTCGGAAACAGAGACTGGGATTTTAGGACATATATTGATGATAGTGCACCATTAATAGGAGAGGGTCCCTTTTCTTCTAACACGATTGCAGTTGTAGTACCTGATGAAGGGGTTGATTTTGGAGGTGTTGGATCTGGTGCTCATACGAATATTAATTACAACGGCATCCGAACAATGGTAACGGTTGCGCCTGGTATTTATAATGACTCTTATACTATTATGCTCCATGAAATAGGACATTGCTTTGGGTCTCCTGATCTTTATCCTTTAGGTGACGACAAAGTTCACTTGGTAGGAGGCTACGGGATGATGGCAGATGCTAGAGGGGCTAGAAACTTTTTGGGATACCATCTTTTTCGATATGGCTGGTTAGCAGAAGGTCGTACTAGCTTTTTGAATAAACAAGGAACCTATAATATTGATCTTGCAAAAATAGCTAATACAAGCGGACAATCTATGATTGTTATACCTGACCCTAATGTATATGCTAAATTATGGGTTGTAGAGATTGGTCAAGATATATTAAAACAAGATGACTTTAAAGAAGGTAACGATAACTATTTAAATAAGGAAGGAGATCGCTTAATTGTCTATACCGTAGAAGGAAATCCATCCCCTAATTTACGTCCAATCCAATTGGATTTTAGAACAGCCCCTCCCGATCCAGAAAACCATCTTTCCACGGAATGGTTAGATGCTGTTAGTTATGTAGCGGGACAAAGTTTAACTTCCGCAGATGCTCCTTTTAAAATGGATGTTTTAACCAAAACAAATGATGGTTTTCAAATCCAAATAGAATTGGAGACGGATCTTGAGGGTGGTAGGTATCAAAACTTGGAAGATCAATTTTCTCCTAACGAAGAATTTGTATTGCGTTTTCAATCTGTTGATGGCAATATTGGTATCTATCGCAACCCTTCAGGAGATTATGTTTGGGATGCTGTTAGCGCAGGGTGGTTTACTTCATCTTGTAGTACTTGTCGTTTCTCTTACGAAAATGGGGTGATTCAACGTATAGATAATGCTACAGGAAATGTAGTAGATCAGCATATTATACAAGCGGATGCACCTGCGGCTTCTTTTTTAGGGGTAAATGATGAAGGCGAACCTGAGATTTTCCCTTGTATGGAGGTGAGTGCCAATTTACCTACCATTACTATAGCAGAATCGGAAGCTTCAAGTTTGAATGAAGGGAACGATGGCATGACAGCTTTGGCTTTTAACGTATCCCGTTCAGGAACAACAGAAAAGGCGTGGAACTATTTCTATAGCGTAAGAGGAAACGGGGAGAACCCAGCCGATTCAATGGATTTTGTGGATGTCAATAATGGGATGGGCCTTATTGCCGCAGGAGAATCTTCGGCAACCCTAGAAATTATGGTCAATGGAGACGTTGATATAGAATCCGATGAAACTTTTCTTGTTACTTTATTAGCAGATTCTACGTATGAATTATTACCAAGGCGAAGTGGAGAAGAATTGGGTATTGATGATGAGGACTTACTAGAGATCCTTTCTCGTCGTGCTGCCGAAGGAACCATTATAAATGATGACAGCAATATTAATGATGGCACGTTATGTATGGAAGTATCCTATGATTTAACTCCTGCGAATTGTGTAGAAATGACCCAATCTACCATTTGGGGACTTAATTTTGATGGGGAAGATGATTTCATTCAAAGCCAAACAACTGGTGCTTTATTGAAATTTCCATTAACCGTTGAAGCTTGGGTCAATCCTGAGTTGAGAGATGATGGAAATGTTGGTAATCCTGCCTCAGAATACCCCAATAATGTAATCAGTAATGATACCCCAGGTAGATTTGGTCACGGTTTTGGGGCCAATGTGAACGCAGATGAAAATATCATTACGGTTGAATATGAAAACGGATTCCGATATATTCGGGACGCTGGGCTACAGGTTGATACTTGGCAACATATTGCTTGTGTATATACCGATGGAAATGTAAAGACTTATTTAAATGGGCAATTGATTGATGATTTCGATTTTACCCAATCGCCACTTGATGCAAACCCTACTTTTATTATGGGGAAGCATAATGATGATAATTTCAATTATGGAACTAAAAGATTTTTCAAGGGAAGTATAGATGAAGTTCGGGTATGGGATAGCGCCTTAACACAACAAGAAATTGAGGACAATAGATTTACGACGCTTACAGGTAATGAACAATCCTTAGCACTATATTTTAGTTTTGAAGATGGGGCAGGTAGTGCTGCTACAGATTTAGAATCGGGCGATATGGCTGTATTTAATAATATGGATCCCGATACCGATTGGGTTCAACCCGGAGCACCAGTTTCAGCAGCACCAATTGTAGCGGATGAAAATACAAGGATCGTATTTTCCAGTACGCCCCCATTAGAGCCAGGATTCACGATAGAAATGATGGGCCCTCAAGGCGTAACCACTTATGAAGAAAATACGATTTATGAGCTATTGCCTGCTGGTGCTTATTCTTTTATCGTCACCAATGCGGATGGTTGCATGGACACCATTGCGCTTGAAATTGAAGTGGCTTTAGATGAAAACGGAGCACCCTGTTTTGCTACTGAAGTTGGGTGTGATTCAACCTTGACTATTATTGCTGGAATTGATGCCGCATCAACTTGCCCTGAAACAGCAGTTATGATAACAGCAGCAGACTTATTAGCCAACGATATGGCATCGGATGGAGACTCATTGGAAGTTCAAGAATTAATCTTGAATAATGCAGCAGATGGAGAATTAGTGGATAATCAAGATGGAACTTGGACGTTTACACCAGCGGCAGGTTTTATTGGTGATGTAGCATTGAGTTATATTGTAAAAAGAGCTGATAACTCCTTGTATTTTAGTGAAACGGGACATTTCTATGAGTTTGTAGCAGGTCAAGATATTGCGTGGACAGATGCAAGAGATGCAGCAGCAGCAAGCACATTGAACGGCCTTCAAGGTTATTTAGCGACGATTACTTCTTCAGCGGAGAATGATTTTATCCAAACTAAACTACAAGGTCGTGGTTGGCTTGGAGGTCGTGAAGTTAGTTCTATTACCTCAGGTGAATGGCGTTGGGTTACAGGCCCAGAAGGAGGAATGGAAGAAGGTCTAGGCTTGCAATTTTGGGACGGGAATATTGGTGGTAACGCTATTCCAGGCGTCTATCAGAACTGGAGAGAAGGAGAACCTAATAATGCTGATACAGGAGAAGAGTTTCTTCATATTCGATTTGATGTAGCTCCAGGGAAATGGAATGATTACCCTTTAACAGGGTTTGGAGAAAGGTTTAATGGCAATGAGAGGATAGAAGGTTATATAGTAGAATATGGTGGCTTGGAAGATTGTCAAATTGATTTTACGACTACTGGAACATTAATTATATCTTTAGCTGCTAATTGTGAGGAATGTGAAGCTTGCCCAGGAGACAACACGCCACCAGCGATCACTTGTCCAGAAGATATCACCTTAACTGCTACGGAGTTTGCGGAGCTTCAAAATTTGCAAGAGTCTATTTTTGGAGGATTTGAATCAGAATATGAGCAGGCCGATACTTCATTAGGGCAAATGGCACTTTACCCAACTGGTACTTGGATAGTAACAAGTAATCCTAATGCACATCATGATTTATTTGATGATTGTGATGATGCAGATGGTAATCCTGATGGGGAGATGTTAGTATTTAATGGAGCACCTGAAACGGGGGTTGCGGTATATTGTCAAAGTGTAGATGTCGTAGCAGGAACCACTTATAATATGAGCGTCATGGTGGCTTCGGTTGAACCATTTAGTCCTGCGATGATTCAGTTTGCCGTAGGTGATGAGCCACAAGGAGAGGTTCATAACGCTTCCGCTACTACTTGTGTATGGACAGAACTTGCTACCTCTTGGACGGCTACAACATCTGGTTCAGTTCGTATTTGTATTTTAAACCAGAATGACGCAGGTGGTGGTAATGATTTTGCCTTGGATAATTTCTCCATTGCCACAGAAGACGGAACAGAACTTTCAATTGGAATGGTGTTAGGAGTAGCAACTGCTACAGATGATTGTGGTCCTGTAACGCCTACTTTCGTTGATAGTGAAGCGGTTAGTGAATGTGAAACTATCATCACTAGAACATGGACTGCCGTTGATTCTTGTGGGAATCAAAGCACTTGCGAGCAAATAATAACCGTCAAAAATGACGAAAATCCAGCTTGTACAGAAGATTCGTCGTGTGAAGATTGTACAGATACAACCCCTCCTGTATTCGACGACTTTGATATTTTCATTGAAGGAGAATGTGGAGAGATTTCCATCGAAGATTTAGGAATAACCGCTACAGATAACTGTGGAGATGTTACGATCACCTTTGAAGAGACAAAATTCTCTCCTGGTTGTTTAGGTACGCTTCAAAGAACTTATACTGCTACGGATAAATGTGGGAATACGGCAACGGTTATTCAAATTATTGACTTGACTAATGAAAATGGACCAATAATGGAATGTCTAGCTGATACAACTTATGATTGTATCGCAGATGTACCAGTTGCAGTTGATCCGATAGTTACGCATGGATGTGATCTAGAAATAGTCAGCATAGAATTGAACGAAACAATGCAAGGAGAAAATTGTGCTATGACCATTACGAGAGAATGGACAGCAACGGATGCTTGTGGAAGTGTTTCAACTTGTACACAAACAATTACGGTAAATGATATGGAGGCACCAGGTCCACCAGCAGATGCACCAGGACCATTAGCAGTACAATGTGCAGATGATGTACCAGTAGCCGAAACATTGACTGCAGAAGATAACTGTAGTGGTACAGTTACAGGTGTACCTACAGATGTGCGAACAGACGGTGATTGCCCAAATAGCTTTGTGATCACTCGAACGTGGACTTTCACGGATGAATGTGGTAATGCGAGTGCAGTAAATCAGACGATTACGGTAGAAGATACGGAAGCACCAGTTGCGCCAGAGGCACCAGCGCCAATAGCAGTACAATGTGCAGACGATGTACCAGCGGCAGCGGAATTAACCGCAACGGATAATTGTAGCGGCACGATTACAGGAGTACCAACAGATGTACGAACAGACGGTGATTGTCCCAATAGTTTTGTGGTGACTCGAACGTGGACTTTCACAGATGAGTGTGATAATTCAAGTACAGTAAGTCGTACCATTACGGTAGAAGATACGGAAGCACCAGTTGCACCAGAGGCACCAGCGCCAATAGCAGTACAATGTGCAGATGATGTACCAACGGCAGCGGAATTAACCGCAACGGATAATTGTAGCGGCACGATTACAGGCGTACCAACAGGTGTACGAACAGACGGTGATTGTCCAAATAGCTTTGTGATCACTCGAACATGGACGTTTACAGATGAGTGTGATAATTCAAGTACAGTAAGTCAAACCATTACAGTAGAAGATACGGAAGCACCAGTTGCACCAGAGGCACCAGCGCCAATAGCAGTACAATGTTCGGATGATGTACCAGCGGCAGCGGAATTAACCGCAACCGATAATTGTAGCGGAACAATCACAGGCGTACCAACAGATGTACGAACAGACGGTGATTGTCCAAATAGCTTTATGGTAACACGAACATGGACGTTCACAGATGAATGTGATAATGTGAGTTCTGTAAGTCGCACCATTACGGTAGAAGATACAGAAGCACCAGTTGCACCAGAGGCACCAGCGCCAATAGCAGTACAATGTGCAGATGATGTACCAACAGCAACGGAATTAACCGCAACCGATAATTGTAGTGGAACAATCACAGGCGTACCAACAGATGTACGAACAGACGGTGATTGTCCAAATAGCTTTATGGTAACAAGAACATGGACGTTCACAGATGAGTGTGATAATTCAAGTACAGTAAGTCAAACCATTACGGTAGAAGATACGGAAGCACCAGTTGCACCAGAAGCGCCAGCGCCAATAGCAGTACAATGTGCGGATGATGTACCAGCGGCAGCGGAATTAACCGCAACCGATAATTGTAGCGGAACAATCACGGGCATACCAACAGATGTACGAACAGACGGTGATTGTCCAAATAGCTTTGTGATCACTCGAACATGGACGTTTACAGATGAGTGTGGCAATGAAAGTTCAGTAAATACCACAATCGGAGTAAGCGATACGGAAGCACCAGTTGCGCCAGAGGCACCAGCGCCAATAGCAGTACAATGTGCGGATGATGTACCAGCGGCAGCGGAATTAACCGCAACCGATAATTGTAGCGGAACAATCACGGGCATACCAACAGATGTACGAACAGATGGTGATTGTCCAAATAGTTTTGTGGTGACTCGAACATGGACGTTTACAGATGAATGTAATAATGTGAGTTCTGTAAGTCAAACCATTACGGTAGAAGATACGGAAGCACCAGTTGCGCCAGTGGCACCAGCCCCAATAGCGGTACAATGTGCAGATGATGTACCAGCGGCAGCGGAATTAACCGCAACCGATAACTGTAGCGGCACGATCACGGGCGTACCAATAGATGTACGAACAGACGGTGATTGCCCTAATAGTTTTGTAGTAACTCGAACATGGACGTTCACGGATGAGTGTGATAATTCAAGTACAGTAAGTCAAACCATTACGGTAGAAGATACAGAAGCACCAGTTGCACCAGAGGCACCAGCGCCAATAGCAGTACAATGTGCAGGTGATGTACCAACGGCAGCGGAATTAACCGCAACCGATAATTGTAGCGGCACGATCACAGGTGTACCAACAGATGTACGAACAGACGGTGATTGTCCAAATAGTTTTGTGGTAACTCGAACATGGACGTTTACAGATGAATGTAATAATTCAAGTACGGTAAGTCAAACCATTACGGTAGAAGATACGGAAGCACCAGTTGCACCAGAGGCACCAGCCCCAATAGCGGTACAATGTGCAGATGATGTACCAACAGCAGGTGTATTGACAGCGGAAGATAACTGTAGTGGTACGATCACAGGCGTGCCAACGGATGTACGAACAGACGGCGATTGTCCAAATAGTTTTGTGGTAACTCGAACATGGACGTTTACAGATGAATGTAATAATTCAAGTATGGTAAGTCAAACCATTACGGTAGAAGATACGGAAGCACCAGTTGCACCAGCAGCCCCCGTTCCTGTTACGATTGAATGTGATGAAGAAATACCAAGTTTCGAGCCTGTGTTTACAGATAATTGTGATGAAGAGGTTGACGTAGAAATTACAGAAGCGGAATTACCAAACGAGTGTGGTTTTACATTTGTCCGAACCTTCGTAGCTACGGATGACTGTGGCAATTCTACTACGATTAGTCAAATTGTAATTGTAACAGATACTGAAGCACCAACCTTCCCTGTAGCACCAGCAGATGTTACGATTGAGTGTGCGGATGATATAACAGATTTGGATATTCCAGAGGCAATTGACAATTGTCAAACACCAGAAGTAACTTGTGTAGAAACAGCCGATTTAGATGAATGTGGAAACGGTGTCATTCTAGTTACTTGTACGGCTGATGATGGTTGTGGCAACTTGGCAACAACTAGTTATACGATTACTGTTAGAGATACAACTGCTCCTGAATTGGTAGGAGTACCAGGAGATTTAGTATTGGATTGCGACGCAGAAATTCCTGTTGCTCCAGAAGTAACGGCTATTGACAACTGTGATGATGAGGTTATCGTAACGTTCTCACAGGATACAATTGATGGGCTTCCTGTTAATTGTGTATTGAGTCAGCCGGCCGATCCATGTCATGATACAGAGAATTGGTCTATGGTCTTATTTGACTTGCCTGAAACGGAGTATTACTCAACAGTAGAAGCCAATTTCGTTGAATTCCCAGATGGTACTGCACAGCTTACAGGTACAGTTTCCGATAACACAAATTCGGATGGTGGATTCATTATAGATGTAATGTTTGAGCAAGGAATGAGTTGGGAGGAATGGTCTAATCAAGATTTCCCTACAAATTTCAAAGATGAATGTGGTACAGGAAACCATGAAGATTGGACTTATTACTTGATTACGCCTGGTGAGGCGACGTTAACAGGGTATGGGAATTTAGCTGGATCACAGTTTAATTTAATTCACGCACCAGTTAATAAGCTTTTTGCTTACCAAGTAGGAGTTGGAGCTAGTAATGTTAATTCAAATTTTGGTAACGGTGGTTGGTTTATCGCACAAGGTAATCTTGTGGTAGATGGAGAAAATTTCCCTAATTTGATGGTAGCAGGTGATTTTGCTTTCGATCAAGATTGCTGTCCTTCTTTTGAAGTAGAGCGAACATGGACTGCTACGGACTGCTCAGGTAACACAACTGAAGCTACACAGCGAATTACTTTTGATAACATTGACGAGGAAGGGGGACTTGACGCTGTTGTTCTTAAAGATTTAAATTTAAATCCAAATTCAAATCTATTAGAGGTAGATAGAACCACTGATATTTCGCTATCCAGAGTAGCACCGAATCCTGCATTTGACCATGCTTCCTTTAGCTATGTATTGAATAAACCAATGCATGTATTGATAGACATCATAGATACAAACGGAAGCTTAATTCAGAAAGTTTTTGAGGGCAATGCAAGTGCAGACTTCGAGCATGTTCATCAGATTCAAACAGGAAATATGGCAAGCGGAGTTTACCTAATTAGAGTTACTTCTGAAAAGAAGATGACTTTCACTAGACTTGTCGTAACAAATTAATATAGACTATTTAAAGTCGATTGATTAGAGCACCTTCAGTTTATGCTGAGGGTGTTTTTTTTCTTTTTTAGGATGCTTTAAAAAATTGCTGTTATAAACGATTTAATCGGTCTATAAACCAATGCCTTAACACAAGAAACATTTGTTGAGTAGCTTCTTCAAGTAAGGTTTTTTTTATTGGATGCGTTAAAGGTGTTATCTAAGATTTTTTTGCAATTTTTTTGATAAGATAAGAAAAATTTAAATTTGCTTGAATTCTTTCTTGTTCTTTGATCGTATCTCGTTCTTAGTAAATTAATTCATCAAAGTGGTACTAGAATTAGGGAAGCCACTTGATTAAATAAGAAGAATTATAAGAAAAATGATTTTGGCGGTTTTATTGCATTATTGGCAGCCAGTAATGATAATAAAAGCATAAATTGCAGAATAAAATAATAGTAAAAAAATATTTTAAAAAGTAAATCCCCTACTATTTTTCTAGCGTTTTATTAAAATTATTCATTTCTCACCCTATCGTATAGGCGTAAAATATTTAAAGAAGGTAATTCTTTAAAGTAAGGATTTCTTTTTCTAAAAAGAAAGAGGTCTATGGAAATATAAAGAAATTCCAAAATATGAATAAACATTTGAATGCTAGAATTAGAAGAATAGAAAATTGTCGTTGAATATAACAATGTTATTTCGAGATTGGTTTTGAAATAACTTAATTACAACAAATTCTCCCATAACCCCAAACTACAAACTATTACATTGAGATGTTGAACCAGAGGGGAGGAGGGGTTACTCCTTCCTTCTGGACAATTTTTGACAAATTAATTTACCCCAACGTAAATTGAAACCTCCGAATGGACCCCATTCTGTGAATTTGCGCCATATATTTCAAAATCTGCTTGATACGCCCGATTAAGAGAATGGTCAGTAGCCCAAATCTCTTGCCAAGCTGTACCAACAGCGTCGGGCATTTCTCCCTTGGCAATAAATTTCTGAAAGGTGCCACCTTGAATAATTCTTCCAATCAGTCCATCAGGTATTTCTTTTAAGTGTTGAACTTTGCAGCCAATAATAGCGGTGTATTTACCGAGATGATCTGATTCATAATCGGTATAAATGCCATAGATTTCTGGACTTACTTTATTAGGAATTTGATCGAGGATATTTTGACTATAAAATTGTCCCCAAAGTTTACCCAAATCTTGCCCATTGGCATTACTGGTTTTGATGGCGATGCCAATGATGTTAAAAGCGTCGAGTTGTTGAATAGTTTGATTCATCTTATAAGAGTTGTTAAGTAAGAAATATTAGATTGTTGATTGAAGTCATTAATCTAGTAAAGTGGCAAAAAGCCCATAATTATAAAAATGGATAATTATAAAATGGATTGCATTAATTGAATTAATTGCTGAATATCCCGATCGGTTGTTCGCCAATTGCAGATAGAGCAACGAATGGCGTAAGTACCATGATAAACAGTTGGGGTTAAAAAGACTTGTTCTGTAGCATTCAATTTTTGTAAAAAATCTTGGGTGGATAAGGCTTGATGGTTGACCACTTTAAAACAAACTTGATTTAAGTGTACAGGGGCAAGTAACTCAACAGCGGGATGGTGTTCAACGAAGGCGCCGACCATTTTGGCTTGTCTGCAATTGCGCTCAATTAATGCTTGATAACCTGCCTTACCATAACTCATTAACGTAAACCAAGTAGGTAAGGATCGCCAACGCCGACTGCCTTGTGGCGTAATATTAATAAAGCTTTTTGCGCCCAAATCTTCTACGTAAGGCGCATCACTATTTTGAAAAACTTGTTGTTGTAAATCGAGGTGTCGAGTAAATTGAAAGGCGGAGTCATAGGGTACATTCAACCATTTATGTGCATCAATGGTGATAGAATCTGCCTGTTCCCAACCATTTAATAGTGATTGATATTGAGGAGACAAACTTGCAAAGCCACCAAAAGTAGCATCAATATGCAGCCAACAGTCGTATTGTTCTTTGAGTGCGGTTAAACCTGAAAAATCGTCAAAATCCCCTGTATTGACCGTACCTGCATTACCAATAATGATGGCGGGTTCGCCCTTAAGTTTTTGTAAATGCCTTTCCAAATCATTTAAATCCATCGCTTCTCTCTTGGGTAGTTTTTGTATCATTGTCAAACTATTTCTACCCAAACCCATCATAGACAATCCTTTGAAAACACAAGAATGAGCGCTTGCACTAAAAATGTTTAATTTGCCCAATTCCGCCACCCCATCTTTAGCAACATCTATCCCTTTTTGTAAACCAATCCATTGCCTAGCAGTCGCCAAATTCACCATATTAGACATAGTGCCACCACTTACAAAACTCCCTTCAAACTCCGTTGGCAGACCGAAAAAATCTTTTAACAAGTCAAGCGTATGCAACTCCTGTTGCGCAGATACTTGAGTAGCGGGACTCACTTGATCATAAGCTGCCGTCAACCAATCTCCTGCAATAGCAGCAGGGGTAGCACCACCGACGACTAAGCCGAAATTATGTGGTCCAGCACAAGCAGAAATAGCAGCCGCATAATTTTTTTGAAAAAGCGCCATTGTTGCTTCAAATCCTAAACCACTTGTAGGAAGCCCTTCTTTTAGGTTATGTTCAAAAGGAACATTGGGTGGTGTTTGGTCAATTTTGTCTAAAAACGCTGTGGCGGTATGCAGCGTTTGTTGGAGGATTTTGGTGGTGTTTTGAGTAGTCATTCCTAGATTTTTGTGGCTAAGGGCGAGGGACATTTGGCAGAGGAATGCAGAGTAGTGAAAATTAAGCTTCTTACAGAAACATTTTTTAGATACTAGTGTATGCACCCTTTGCCCTACGCCCAAATCCTTCAGCTATTAATAATACACAAAATTAAATCGAGCGAATGACAAGGGTATGTCAGGGGTAGAAAAACATTAAGTATATTTTTTAAAATATTCTAATAAAGAGACGGGGTGAGGTTCAAATTTTTCACTTAATAGCGTTAGTTGATGGATACAATCTACTCGGAATTGTCGAAAATCAGCTCGCAGTTGGCAGTTCGCAATTAATACCCAATTATCGTTGGTGCTATACATGGCAAAAGGCTCAATATTGCGCTTTGAGGATTCTCCCTTTAAAGAAGTATAAGTTATGTGAAGTACTTGGAAATTAGTCAATGCCAACTGTATCGTTGTTAGATAATTACTAGTTTTAGGATTCCCTTCATTATTTCTAAAAACGATTCTTTCTGCTAAGAAATCTACTTTTTCTTTTTCTTGATGGCGCAAGACGGCTTTGATTTTAGTCATCGCTTGCCGATACTGTTCGATAAACGAGGCATCTCTATTTCTAGCAATTAATTGTTCGGCAGTAATCAAGGCATTGGCTTCTTGTTCGGTGAAAGAAACGGGCGGTAAATAATATCCTTCGACCAGCGTATAGCCCTTACCTTCTTCGGCGACAATAGGCACACCCGAACGTTCCAACGTCCGAATGTCTCGATAAATCGTACGCACACTAACGCCATGTTTTTTAGCCAAGGTAGGGGCTGTTGTTAATCGTTTAGATTGTAATTGCGTTAAAATGGCAGTTAATCGGGCAAGGCGTGGTTTTTCTAAATTGTTCATGCTTAAGACTTTTGTTTCAACATGGTTACAATCGAAGAGGCATTTTTGATTTTATCCCAAAGTGATAATTCATGCATAGTTGTCGCTTCCAATTGTTTTTCCGCCAGCTTCTTTATTTCAGGATCACAAGTTTGTGCGTTTCCAGAATCATACATCGGCGAAGGATCGTACTCAATCGCTAATTGTGCGGCCTTAGCTGATTTTTCTCCCTGTAATAAATGAATCAAATAAATTGCCATGTCAATGCCTGCTGAAACTCCTGCAGCCGTAATAAATTTGCCTTGTTCCACATATCTTTCATGAACAGGGTTCGCCCCGTATTTGGTGAGCATCTTGGTAGCGCCCCAATGCGTAGTCGCATCTTTCCCATTCAATAAGCCTGTAGCGGCTAAGATGACGGAACCCGTACAAACCGTAACCGTTTTTTGTGTAGTTTTATTGATTTTCCGAATCCAATCTAAGATTTTTTTATCCTTCACTTCTTGCACAAAAGCTAACCCAGAACCAGGAATCAATAAAATATCTGCTTTATCAATATCATCAATACCATATTGAGCATCTAAGTGTACTACTTTAGAATCAGCAATAATCTTTCCTTTCTTTTTGGCGACTAATTTAATGTCTGCTTTTTTTAAATTTCGCAAAACCTCATAAGGACCAATGGCATCTAGCATGGTCATTCCGTTGTATATATAGATGACTATTTTCATAAGTCTATAGTTTTAGTTGATAAATAGATGGAACAAAAGTGCGGATAAATAAACTAGGAACGGTTACACTATTTCTTATTAAGCTTGCATAACTTACAGTTTATCTAGAGGTTTGCGTTTTTTCTCTTTTAATTGCTTGAATTGGGTGGTGGTTAAATTTGTAATTTTCTTAAATTGTCTACTTAAATGTGCCACGCTAGAATAGTGTAGTTGGTAAGCAATTTCTTTTAAGGAAAACTCGTCATAGGTTAACAATTCTTTTACTTTTTCAATTTTTTGATGAATGTAAAACTGTTCAATTGTTTTGGGTTCGGACGCAGAAAACAGGTTGCTTAAGTAGTTATAATCATAATGTAGCGACTGGCTTATATAGTCGGAGAGAGTGATTTGGAGTCGATTGTTTTTCTCTTGTATTAATTCGATAATTAGCCTTTTTATACCCTCGATGAGTTTATTTTTATTGTCTTCCAATAATTCAAAGTCAAAAAGCGCTAATTTTATTTTTAATAGTTCTAGTTCTGTAACTGAAATGGCATTCTTTAAAATAACTTCCCCCAAAGTGACTTTCTTAGCAGGGAAACCAAGCCTTTCCAATTCGTTTTGAACCACTAGAATACAGCGGTTACAAACCATATTTTTGATAAAAAGTACCTTGATTTCCATATTTATATTATTTAGATGTATCTAAAATAAACCCAGCTACATCCTGTTTAAATTGCTCCAAAGAAGGTTGATGCGTATACATCATATGCCCTGCCTCGTAGTATTTCATCATAATATTATCCTTGATTTTAGGCGGCAAATTTAAATGATTAATGGAATGTTCTACGCCATAAAAGACGGTGGCAATGTCATAATAGCCATTTAAAATCAACACTTTCATATTTGGATCACGCGTCATGGCTCTAGCCATATCAATGCCCGTATTAATAGCCGCTTGTGTGCCCCAACCAATATTTCCTTGGTGTAACCAATCCCATTTAAAGCCTTTTCGTCTACCAGCAGTTATGGAATAATTATGGTAAGGATCAACACCCAATTCACCGTGAAAATAATCTAAGAAACCAGAAATATAAGCAGGAGAAATCGCCGAACTTTGTGGATCATGATCCCCCGTTTGGCTGATGCCATCTATATTAATTCCTGTAAATCTAGAATCCAACCGACCGACTATTCCACTTTCGGCTCGTAAAAATTCGGCAAAGAATTCACCGTTTTTCACTCGTAAATTCGCTTTCATCCAATAATCGGCAGATAAACCTGAATAGGCAGCTAATTTATTTGCTAAATTTTGTTTATCGGTCGCTGAAATTTGATCACCTTTAAAGAGGGCAGGGGCATATTCATTTTCTGTAAATCCCCGAATTTCTTGGATGAAGTCGGTTAAATTAGGCGTTTTGTTAGCAATCTTATCGTGATACCAAGCAGTAGCGGCATAGGTTGGAAAATGAACGATGTAAGGCAAATCATCATTTGGTGGAAAAATAAGGGTTCTTAAATCAAAAACAGCGGAGACCATAATGACCCCATTCATGGCGATGCCTTGGCTCAATAATTTGTCCATCACCCCAGCATTTCTAAAAGTACCATAGCTCTCGCCTAATAAATATTTCGGCGAATTAAAGCGCCCATTATTTTTTAAGTATTGGGTGATAAACAAACTGATGCTGCGAATGTCTGCATCGACGCCCCAGAAATCTTTAAACTCCGCTTTCCCAATGGGGACACTCAATCCAGTACCCACAGGATCAATCATTACTAAATCTGCCACATCCAAAATAGACCAATTATTATTAACGATTTCATAAGGCGCAGCAGGGGTGAATTCAGGATCTTTGACCACAATTCGTTTTGGTCCCAAGACGCCTATATGTAGCCAAAAAGAAGAAGAACCAGGACCACCATTATACGCAAAAACAATCGGTCGCTGCTTTGAGTTGACACCGTCTTTAGTATAACTGGTAAAACCAAATAAGGCAATTGGTTCGTTATTTTCGTCTCGTAATTGCATCGTGCCTGCCTTGGCAGTTAAGGGAATGGTTACGCCATCAATTTTTACACTTTGTTTAGTGATAGACACTTCCGCAATCGGGTCTATGGTAGCAGTTTCTTTTTTGCTATCCATTTGAGTAAAGGCGAATGGCAGCAGCAAAAAGTAGCAACAGAAGGTTAGGATAAGGTTTTTCATGAATAAGGCATTTTATAATGGGAAACATAAAGAAAGCCCTAAGGTAATAATAAACCATGTAAGTCTAAATCCGTTGTTAATTTAATCCATTGTTAAAAAATAGAATACTCGAATCGTACTTAGTTTTCGTTAATTTTATACTTGTCCACCAACCAAAAAAAACGCTCCTTACTTTTAGCGGAAGCACCAATTTTTTTGTAAAAACCAATAGCATTTTCATTAAAATCAGGTGTTTGCCATTGAATTTGAAAACAATTTTCTGCTTTGGCAAATGCCCAAATAGCATCCATGACCAATTTGCCTAAGCCTTTGCCTCTAGCTTCGGGAGTAAAATACAAGCAGTCTAAATACAAATAAAAAGCAGCATCCCAAGTAGAGAACTGCTTCATGAAAGTGGCATAGCCGACTATTTGCTGGTCAATTTCAACGAGTAAACAGTATGCTGCAGGTGGGTATTGGAATAGTGCATTGGATAATTGCTGAGCTTTTCCTGTAGCGTGATAATCAGCCTGTTCAAAAGCGGCATGTGCTGCACAAAGTTCAATCACCCTAGGCATATCTTTAGGAATAGCAAATCTAATGTTCGGTAATTTCATATTACGAGTTGCGGGTTACGAATTGCCAGTTGGTTTACTGCTGTTATTTAATAAAACATCAATTAATAAACTTAGTTCCCTAATATTAAGCTAAAACTTCCACACTAACCCGCAACTGGCAACTCGCAACCCGTTTAACACGCACATTGAATTGGCGTACCATCCGTCGCAAAATTGCCCTCCGTTGCATAGCCATCTTTTATCCACCATTCCAATCCACCAATTAATTCTTTGACCTTAAAACCTAGTTGGGTCATATTGAGCGAACCTTTAGTAGAACCATTACAGCCAATACCATCACAGTAGCAGACATAGGTTTTGGATTTATCTAAATGGCTGGTTGTTGCTTCATTCATGGTTCGATGTGGGATATTTACTGCTCCTGGAATCCGTTCTTTTTCATAACCAAAAGCTTGACGGGTATCAATGGCAATGACTGCTTCCCCGTTTTCGATAGCGGCAAATAAATCAGACGGATCCATTTCGTAGGCTAATTTGTCTTGGTAATGCTTTAATTGTTTTTGCATGATTGAGTTTTTTTACACATAGTCAGATAGTTTTCACATAGAAAACATAGTTTTGACTAGTTAGATAATTAAAAATTAAATAGTTGTTGACAACAAAATTAGCGGTAAGTGTAAGGCAATACTATTTTTGAAATTGAATAGCTTTGGGGCTTAGTTGAAATTATTTCATAAAACTAAAGCATTATAGTCCTTACCTTTGGTACTAGCTAAACAGGTATGAAAAAATCATAATAACCAGCGAAATCAGCGTCAAAAAAATGGAATTTAAATATTTTAGACTCATCAAAACCATAGCCGAAGAAGGCAATATCTCCAACTCGGCAACTCGATTGTTTCTAACCCAATCTGCCTTAAGTCACCAACTCAGAGACATAGAAGACCGCATGGGTTTCAAAGTCTTTTTGCGCAAACGCAATCAATGGAAATTAACGGAAGAAGGAAAGGAACTCTATCAATTGGCCAATAGGGTGCTAGCAGAAATAGACAAAGGGTTAACGAATATTCAAAAAATAAAAGAAGGGTCAAAGGGACAAATTAGAATTAGTACCGAGTGTTATTCTTTTTATCAAGGATTGCCCCAATTTATTCAAAAAATGAGCTTGCTCTATCCTGAAATTTTAATTGATTTGGATGTGGAAGCGACGCATCGACCTGTTTCAAAAATTTTATCTAAAGACTTAGATATGGCAATTGTAACCACCAAGCCTGTAAATGATGCTTTAGTGTCTATAGAGATAATGGAAGACGAAATATTTGCTGTTTTACATAAAGAAAACATTTTAAATCAAAAGCCGTATTTAGCCGCTACTGATTTTAGTCAAGCGCATCTAATCATCCATTCTTTTCCCCTAGAAACGGTCTCTGTATATGAACATTTTTTGAAAATTTATCAAGTAGAACCTTTGAAAATTACAGCGATTCCCCTAACAGAAGTGGCACTAGAATTGGTGAATGCTAACATGGGCATTATGTGTATGCCGAGTTGGACGTTAAAACCATTTAAAGTGCCAAAGGATTTAGTTTTTAAAAAACTAGGACACCAAGGGTTAAAAAGAAAACATTATTTGACTTTTCATCAGGACAATGCCGATAAAAAATACTACCAAGACTTTATTCAGAATTTGGAAGAGGAATTTGGAGCATTGGCGTTGTAATCAAATGATAAGTTATTGACTATTCTGTAGTAGTTCTTTTACTTTATAAGCTTTCAAGGCGCCTTTAATCTGTTCCGCCTCCGTCGTCTTTTCTGGATACAGGACATAGCTTGGTGCTAAAATCGGTGTGGTTTTAGTCACTTTAATTTTTAGCAAAGCTTGAACAGGAAAAGCGTCTCCCGCCATCTTCAAAATTTTAGCTGCTTCCATATTAAAATTTGTTGTCGTTTTAGGAATAATTTCGGCACAACCGACCAATTTATAGCCTTTTTGCACAAAGACATCTACAAAAGAAATGCAAACATTCGGATTGGTTATTAAATTGCGCATACTTTTGGGCGAGGCAATATGAGCAATACCGATATGTTTATCATCCAAATAAGTGAAAATTTCTTTTGGGGAAACATTGGGAATCCCATCTTTAGAAACAGTCGCCAACCAGCATAAAATAGACTGGTCGATGTATTTTTTGATGTCGGACGTAAGCATAATTAAAAGGTTGAGCGTAGGTGAAAAAAATAAATTAGTTGTTAGGTAAACCTTATATATTACCATTTTCTTTGTAAAATAATTCCCATAAGTAATGCTTTTACACCTAAATAGAGAAAGACTATTAGAATATTATTTTATTTTGTGGCCTTATCGAAAACATTATAAACATAAACTAAATCACCAGACATGAAAAAATGGCCTGTTCTTTTATTTTTATTTTTAACAACCGTTACTTTCGCACAAACGAAGTTAATAGAGAAAGTAACAAAAACGGGAGATGAATTAGTCATCCCTTATGAAAAGCATGTATTAGCGAATGGCTTAACGCTAATCATTCACGAAGACCACTCTGATCCATTGGTGCACGTTGATGTGACGTACCATGTAGGCTCTGCCAGAGAAGAGTTGAAAAAATCTGGATTTGCGCATTTTTTTGAACATATGATGTTTCAAGGGTCAGAAAATGTAGCAGACGAAGAGCATTTTAAAATCGTAACCGAAGCGGGAGGTACTTTAAACGGAACAACTAATCGGGATCGAACCAACTACTTCGAAACGGTTCCTAGTAATCAATTAGAAATTATGCTTTGGTTAGAAGCAGATAGAATGGGGTTCTTTTTAGATGCCGTTACGCAGGAAAAATTTGAAGTACAAAGAGCAACAGTAAAAAATGAGAAAGGTCAAAGTTATGATAACCGACCTTATGGACCATTTAGTGAATTAAATGCAGCGGCATTATATCCTTATGGGCACCCGTATTCTTGGTTAACTATTGGGAAATTAGAGGATTTGGATAGAGTAGATGTCAATGATTTGAAGAAATTCTTTTTGCGATGGTATGGTCCTAATAATGCGACTTTGACGGTAGGTGGAGATGTTGACCCCGCGGATGTAATTGCTAAAGTAGAAAAATACTTTGGTACGATTCCTTCAGGACCAGCAGTAGAACCAATGAAATTAGCTGCTCCTGTTTTAGAGAAAAATAGATATGTATCTTATGTAGATAAAAATATTCGCTTTCCTGCGGTTATTCTTACCTACCCAACGGTACCAAGATTTCACCCTGATGAAGCACCATTAGATTGTTTAGCAGAAATTTTAGGTAGAGGAAAGAGTTCTTATTTTTATAAGAGTTTTGTCAAAACACAAAAAGCCATTCAAGCGTCCGTTAATAATCCTGCGAGTGAGTTAGCGGGAGAATTAACAATGTTTGTTCTACCTTTTCCTGGACAAACGTTGGGCGATTTTGAAAAGTCTGTAGACCAAATCTTAGTTGATTTTGAAACAGCAGGTGTTGCAGACGCAGACATTGAGAAATTTAAGGCGGATATGGAGTCCAATATGATTAACGGTTTGGCAAGTGTGAGTGGGAAAGTATCTCAATTAGCGAGTTACCAAACTTTGACGGGTAATCCAAATAAGATAAAAGGAGATTTGGATAGATATTTAGCGGTAACGAAAGAAGATGTGATGCGGGTATTTAAAAAATACATCAAAGGTAAGTCGCATATTGTATTGAGTGTATTAGCAAATGAGACAATGAAACCTGCGCAGCCAGATAATTACGAAATTCCGACTGAAGGAGAGAATCCTTTTCCAACAACAAATTACGATGGATTAACTTACAAAAAAGCAACAGGTGATAAATTTGACCGAACCCAACGACCAGGATTAGGTGCAAACCCTGTGGTGCAAGTTCCTGAATTTTGGGATGCGACTTTCGATAATGGCATGAAGGTAATTGGTACGAAGAGTGATGAAATCCCAACGGTATCTTTACAGTTGACGATTAATGGTGGACACAAGCTAGATGCTTACAATAAAGAAAAAGCAGGATTAGCTTCTTTGACGACTAGTATGTTAAATGAATCGACCGAAAATTACACTGCGGAAGCCATTCAAGAAGAATTAAGAAAATTAGGAAGTAGCATCGGACTAAGCGGCGGCAGAGGTCAAGCGACCATGTTTGTAAGTTCTTTAAAAAAGAATTTGACTAAAACATTGGCCTTGGCAGAAGAGATTTTAATGCGTCCTAAATTTTCACAAGAAGATTTTGACCGTTTGAAAAACCAACAAATAGAAGGTATCAAGAGTAGTCGAAAAAATCCAGGAGCGATTGCCAATGAAGCATACAGTAAATTATTATACGGTAAAGATCATATTTATGGTATTTCTACAAGTGGAGATGAAGCTTCTGTTGAGAAGATTACTTTAGCAGATGTACAAGCTTTTTACCAAAAATACTACTCTCCTTCTGTTTCAGAATTGGTTGTGGTAGGTGATGTTTCAGAGGAAGAAATAATGCCACAACTTCAATTCTTAAAAGATTGGGCAAGCAAGAAAGTAGACATTCCTTCTGTGGCGATTAAAGAAAAGCCAGAGAAAACGAAAATTTACTTAGTAGACAAAACGGATGCACCACAATCTGAAATTAGAATTGGTTATTTAACCGATTTAACCTATGATGTAACGGGAGATTATTATAAGTCGTTCCTAATGAATTTCCCATTAGGAGGTGCATTTAATAGTAGAATCAACTTGAACTTAAGAGAGGATAAAGGTTGGACTTATGGTGCACGTTCTTATTTCTCTGGAGATGAGGAAATTGGTTCGTATACGGCAAGAGCAGGTGTGAAAGCAGTTGCGACGGATAGTAGTGTAGTAGAATTCATTAAAGAAATCAAAGAGTACCAAAAGAATGGTATTTCAGAAGATGAATTGGCCTTTATGAAAAGTTCTATTGGTCAAAGAGATGCTAGAAACTACGAAACGCCTCGCCAGAAAGCAGGTTTTTTAAGACGAATTGTACACTATGATTTAGATCGAACTTTTGTGGATGAGCAAACGAAAATCGTTGAAAATATTACTAAAAAGGAATTAGATGCCTTGGCGAAGAAATATTTACAACCAGAGAATATGTACATCCTAGTCGTTGGTGATGAAGCAACTAACCGACCGAAGTTAGAAGCATTGGGTTATGAGGTGGTTATTTTGGATGAGCGTGGAGATGTGAAGGTGCTGCGACCGTAAGAAGAATTTTTTCTTAAAGAATATTAAATTGCTCAGTAGACTTCGTTCTACTGGGCAATTAATTTTCCATTTAAAAAGTAAAAAAAGAAATATGTATGGAGCTATTTTTTAAGTTTGGATTCATAATTCTAATTTTTGTTTTGGGGTTTTATTGTTTAAAAAATGAGTATAAATTAGATTTTACTCAAAACAAAGCTGAATCAAATATTATTCAAAAAGATGCTTCAGAGGAATATTTATGGCGATTAGATAGCCTAATCAATTATAAATCAGATTTAAAAGGAGGTTGGATAAATAAAACAAAGACAGTTTATTTTTACGATTTGGAAAATAAAGTCGATACCATTGCTTTAAAATATTTATGGAAAACTAATGACGATGGTATTACTGGATTTTGGCAATTAAATAATAAAACAATAAACTATTTAAATCAGAATAATCAAAAGAATTTTCTGACTATTATTTATAGTGAGTATCTACCCGATGAAAAAAAATTTAACACTCGAACTGAATCTAGAATTAATTGTAAAAATCAGCAAATAAAGTTGAGTGCCAACTATCATGATAGAGATTGGACAGGTAAACATTCAATACTTAAAATGACAGATAGTTTGGAATATATAAAGACTTTTAAAAAATATCAATATAGCCAAAGAACTAAAGATTGGCAAAATATGGAGCTTAAAATAGACTCTTTTAATACTAGATCAAAATTAATACAAAGCTATTCGATGAAAGTTAGAAGAGACGAGAGTATTGTTTCCAGTTTGGAAAATTATCAATATAAAGACTCTCTATTAATTGAAAAGAACTTTAGATATAAGGAAAGTCAGAAGGAGCCTAAGTCTTGGAGAAATAGTACTAAAGAATCATTTGATTACGATAAATTTGGTAATATAACAAAAGAAATTAAAGCTGTGTGGGATGAAGAAAGTTCGGAATGGATACCTTATGACGGAACTAACTGGATTAGATCAGAAACGAATGGGATCGTAAAATCTAAAATATTTTTAGAGACAATTGAAGCAATAGGATTTATAGCTACTGTAAAATTGGACTACCTATATGATGATGATTTAAATTTGATTAAACAGACTTTATTTGAATGGAATAGCGCTAAGAAGGAATTAGTAAAGAATTACGTTTTCGATTTTATACTTGATAAACAAGGGCTAATTTTAGAAAAGAAGGTACTCAATTTTGATAATGGAGGCTATGACCAAGTGATATATAATTATACTTATGATTCTGAGGGGCGATTATTACAAAAAATCCATAAGAATAAAAATAATATTGATACTGATTGGAGATTTGTGAATAAAGAAGAATTTAAATACCAAATTAGTGGGGGAAAGTACACCTATAAGAAAATCATGTCATCTCCAACCTTTGTTAGAGAGCTAATTGAATATGTCTTAGACGAAGAAAACAATATAATTGAGATAAGAATGAATACAGGTTCTGGATCCAAATTGAGAAGAGAGGTAACTTACAATAAAGAAATAGAATTGAATGATGTTTTAGTGCCAAGAGGGGAAAATCTTATTCATAAAACATATAATGGCGAATGGCGATATATTAATGCTCCTTTAATTAAGGAATCATTTTCCTTTTATCAAGGAGAATGGAATAGGAGGTCAGGAAATAAATTTTATTATTCTAAGAATTTAAACGACTAATTTTAAACATGAAAAAAATATCACTAGGATTTGTAAGTATCTCAGTACTCTTAATAACATTATCTGCCTGCACCACCTTAAAAAATAGGTCAATATCAACCAAGGATACCTACCAAGTTGGTTCAGATTGGAGGTTAGTTTGGTCGGATGAATTTAAAGGCGATAAGATTGATGTAAATAATTGGAACTATCAGATAGAAGAAGCAGGACGTTTTAATGATGAATGGCAACGCTATACCAATAGTGATAAAAATGCCTATGTAAAAGATGATTGCTTGGTCATTAAAGCGATTCATGAGAGTGATTCCCATGGTAGGAATCAGTACACTTCCGCTAGATTAAATACTGCTCGAAAACAAGCGTGGAAATATGGAAAAATAGCTGCTCGCATAAAGCTTCCACAAGGAAAGGGTATGTGGCCCGCGTTCTGGATGCTGGGTGATAACATCAATGAAAATGGAGGAGATACGCCTTGGCCACAATGCGGGGAAGTTGATATATTGGAGTTGTATGGTTCTAAAGATGATGGAGTAGTAGAAGCTAATATTCACTATGCTAATCAGTCCAATGCTCATCAGATGATGAAGACGGTCTCTTATAAATTAGAACAGGGCATTTTTGCGGATGATTTCCATGTTTTTGAATTAGTATGGACTGAAAAAAGAATGATTTGGTTGATAGATGGAGCTCAATATGCATCAACTTCCATAACTGCAGCTGAACTTTCCGAGTTTCATAAGGAATTTTTTATATTGCTTAACATTGCCGTTGGTGGAAGGCACGCTGGTCGCCCTGATGCCACTACAGTATTTCCGCAACATATGTACGTCGATTGGATAAGAGTTTATGAGGAGAAAAAATAATTAACTGGTTAAAATGCTAATAATTTAACTGTCGAAGGAAAAGTAGGCTCAAATTCAATATCAATAATCCTATAATCAATAATCCCCATTGATTCATTGTTGGAATTGGTGGAGCTATCTGAGTAGTCGTACTACAATTGGGAATCGCCCAAAATTCCATCCCAGAAATGCCATCCGTTGCAGAGAAAAACAACTGGTCTTGAAAAATGACGAAGCCTTCTCCTTCCGAGCCATCTATACCTGAGTAAATATCCTGAAATAAACCTGCCGAAGTCCCATCAAATAACCATACTTCAGAACCATGTATGGGATCGGTTGCAAAGAAATATAAACCATCGTTGAAAACAATAAAACCATTTGGACTACCATCGGAAGGTCCAGGATTCAGGTCCGCTTGTAAGGAAAAAGTCGTGCCATCATATACCCACAATTCATTTCCTGTCGCCGTTTCACTATTATTTACATACAATTTTCCATTAAATTCGATAAAAGAGGTTCCGATGTCTAAGCTAATGCCAAGATTTTGATTCGTAATGGCAGTACCATCAAAAGTATATAACTGATTGCCGCTTCCTGGGTCTGCTATAAAAAATAATTGATTATTAAAAATGATGAACCTGCTTGGATTTGAACTACTAGTCGTCGGCCGTAAGTCTTGTACTAAGGAAGCAGTTGTTCCATCGAATTCCCATAATTCGCTACCATTCGTCCCGTTATTAGCAGAGAAATAGAGCTTGTTTTTAAAAACAATAAAATTGCTTGGGCTAGAACCGCTTGATCCAGTCCTAATGTCTTGTACTATTGAAGCTGTTGTTCCATCATAGACCCAAAGTTCGAATCCATTCACTCCGTCGTTGGCAGAAAAATAAATTTTATTATTAAAAACGATTAGATTCCGTACCGCAGAACCCAATGGACCACTTCTGATATCTTGTACCAAAGAGGTAATTGTTCCATCATATACCCAAAGTTCTGTTCCGTGAGTCCCATCATTTGCAGCAAAATAGAGTTTATTGTTAAACACCACAAAATGCCTTGCATCAGAACTGGAAGTACCTGAATTAATATCTGCTACTAAACTGACCGTTGTTCCATCATACGCATATAATTCTCGTCCTATGTTAAAGTTGGAATTACGTGCAGTAAAAAATAGTCGATTATCAAAAACAATCATTTCTTCTGGAGTAAGGTCATCTCCTCCTGAAGAAACATCTTGCACCAATTGGGCTTGTTCACAATTACCTTGAATCGTATTAATGGGTGGGCAAGCTATAGGCGCAGTTCCAACAGTAGCATTCCTAGTGCAAGTATTATTCGCTGAAAAGGTAGCACTCAAATTAATAGATCGTCCATTTGCAGAAAAAGTGACGCCAGAGAAGGTATGGGTAGTTGCACTATTAAGCATCCCAACAGCTATACTTGCTGTACCCCCCCCAGTCAAATCTAACGTACCTGTACTAGGTGACGTAATAAAAGTGATGATCACATCTGCAGTAAAAGTTGAAGTAATACCATTGAAAGAGCAACTAGAAATATTGCTGAGGCTAATCCCCGATATGGTACAAGGTGGGGTTGCCCAACAAATTTGAATGGAACCATCTCCAGCATTTGCTCCTTGCAAATTGGTAGGAATACCAATTGCAAGGTTTGTATTGTAAAATGAAGTAGCTCCTTTTCCATTTACAGCAATCGAAGTTCCTCCATCTCCACCATTATAGCCACCACCGCCACCGCCAGCAAGCGCATTACCGTGACTTGCACCTCCACCACTAAAACCATCACCGCCTTTTCGATCTCCTGTGCCTCCTGTACTACTACTAGTCAAAGAGCCAGTTATCGCTCCAAGCAATCCTGCACTCGCTGGTGTACCTGTACTATTATATCCAGCACCACCACCTGCTTCATTGGTCGTTCCAGCAGTACCATTATTACCTGTATTTGACACCAAACCGGTACCACCACCTTCTCCTGCATGACCACCACCGCCTGTACCACCACCACCGCCACCGCCAGCGACTAATAAAAGTTGAGTCGCGCTAGGATAAGTTACAGCAGAACCGCCACCACCTCCTGCACCAAAATCATTTCCAGGTGAGGCAGTTCCTTTAGTACCAACGAATACCATCAGTTCTGCCCCAGGAACAACGGTGAAAGTACCTGTTACCCTTGCTCCGTTTCCTCCAAAACCGATTGAGGAGGGGACATCCCCTCCTTGCGCTCCGTTAGCAATAATAGTTACCTGAGTCACGCCTGCTGGTACCATAAACGTTCCAGAGGAGGTATAAGTCGAATTATTATTGTTAGGACATTGAGCAGATATATTTTGGAGGACGCATAAGAAAATAAATGAAACGAAAAGGAATTTTCGACTATTAATTTTGGACATACTAATTGGTTGACACTTTAGTGTTAATTGTTTTTATCTCAACCTAAATCGTTTTGGGTGGGCTTGTACATTGAATTAGCAAATATACTACCAATGATTAGAAACATTTTGGTCAATTTAGGGAACAGAATAGTCAAAACAAATCGGCTACTATTCGATTTTCCTCGATTTGCCTCTTATTTTCTCCGAATTCCACGAATCCGCAAGTTTTCTAAGGAAAATTAATTGAATTTGCTGCCCTACTGAGCGTCTTTTGTACAAAAAAATTTTAACGTATGCGAACATTCATAAATCAAAACAACAATATGCACTCAAAATTAATCTTGCTAATTTTCTTATGTCTAAATGTATTCCTAGCAACTGCTCAAACTGCCTTTCATGACCTAACTCTACCAAGTGCTAGTCCACACGTTATTGAGAAACAAGCATTAGGCATTACCCAAATCGAAATAAATTATTCCAGCCCTGCTTTGAGAAATCGAGCTGTTTGGAGTAACCCAAATGTCATCCCGCAAAAAGGTAAACCTTATCCTTGGCGGGTCGGTGCGAATATGAATACAACCATTTCTTTTAGTACCGATGTAATGATTGAAGGACAGGCCTTAAATGCAGGTAAATATGGTTTTCATATAATTCCAGATGGAGCAGATCATTTCACCTTGCTTTTTGCCCATGCCAATGATTTGTGGGGTAGCTATTACTTGGATATAGAAAAAGATGTGACGCTAAAGGTAGCGGTAAAAGCTACGGAATGTCCGAAGTCTGAACAACTAGATTTTGAGTTTTTGAATCGGAATAATGATAGTCTGGACATTGCACTTGAATGGGGAACAAAAAGAATTGCATTTAACGTCAGCGTGAATTTAAATGAAACGGTAGTAGAAAGTATTAGAAAAGAATTAAGAGGTGCGAACACCTACCGTTGGGAAGCATGGAACGATGCCGCCAATTGGTGTTTGCGAAATGATACCAATTTAGAAGAAGCCCTAACTTGGGCAGAACGGTCTATCATTGGTGGATATAGTGGCTTTGCTGCTAATAAAAACTTAACCAATTTGACTACCAAAATACGCTTAGAGAATAAACTAGGATTAAAAGATGCAGCCAAAGAAACTATTGAGGATTTATATACGGTCGATGCCAAAGCTTCCGATTATAATGGAACAACTATTTATTTGTTAAGAAACCAATTATATCAAGAAGCTTTAAAACTGAGTGAAAAGGCAATGGAGAAACATGAAGCAGAATGGTATATTAAACTAAATCATGGTATTTGTAATTATTTTGTAGGCAATAAAGACAAGGCGCTTAAATTATTAGAAGCCGCCTATCCTATTTCACCTGATGGATTTAAAGGCCGCTTAAAAGTAATTAAGCAAGAAATAGAAACAGGAAGCTATAAACTACCTTGACAAAATAAGGGATGAGTAGAAGCAGGAGTATTCAAATGATACCTATCAATTTTTAGTAGTAGTCCAAGCAGATGATTTATTGATGACCGTTAGCAATGCCACAACAAAGGGTGATTAGCATAATCCAAATATCCATTGGAGCTAGGGTATTTTTTTAATGAAATCGGGTGAATGATGAATGACTAAAGTACTGGTTTTATCTAAAAATACTAAATTAAAATGCCTTCTTTATAAAGGCGAAGAAGCAATAATATACCAAGAGTCGTCATCACTAGACCAACCCATCTAAATTTGTAAGTTTTTTCGTCCACTTTACCAATACTTTTTAGACCAATCGATGGAACCGTTAAATATAAAAGACCTTTAACTAATTGTGTCACTCCATACAAGGTGACTAAAATCATCGGTCCTTTCCAAATAAAATGAAAAGCGATAATAAATGTCCCCATGCTTAGGGCGATTAAGGCGTTTAGTATATTTCCCACATTTCCTTTTTGGTGTAAATACTGGAAGAACTCAATCCATACTTTAGGTTGTAAAAAATGGGATAAACCGATGGTTAATAAATTGAGAGCTACGAAAAATTGGACGGATTGTGTGGTGGTCAAGGTGGAGGTTTTAGGTGACTATAAATGTTCTTTTACACTAAAGATAAGGCGATACTAAGAAATAACCGCCTTATCTTTAGCCAAAATTAACTTGTCTTTGCGAATAGCAATCAATCATTTGCTGTAGGTGCAGTATAACGAACCAAGTCAATGCCAATTCCATTCGGGTCTTTAATTGCAAAATGACGATCGCCCCAAGGCTCATCTCTTATTTCAATTTCTATATTAACGCCTTTCGCTTTCAAGTCTGCATACAAACCGTCTACATCTTTAACTTCAATCGTTAAATAAACGCCTTGCCCCTGAAAAGCAGGATGAAAAAATGGTTGTTGACTAGGATGATTGGGCAATAAGAAACTAATTTCTGATTCGTGGTTAGGCGTATGTAATAAGAGGTAAAATTCATTTTCAAAAGTAACCCCAAAGCCCAATTTTTCGGTATAAAAAGCTTTGGTCTCCGTTAATTTTTCGGTTAAAATACCTGCATTTAATTTCATGTTAAATGGACTTTTAGTGGTCGTAGTAGCTTGTCCAATCAAGTTAATAGAGATCGTCATAACTACAAAAAGAATGCTGATTAATTTTTTCATGATGTCACTTTTTAGATTATTGATACCACAAAATTCAGGCATTTCTTCCTTCATCTATTGTAAAAATCGGACATAATGAAATAGGGGAGGGGAAACTGAAAAATATTATCTACCATAAACCACTCCAGGCGTTACTCCATAAAAGTTCTTAAACTCTTTGATAAAATGAGCTTGGTCATAATAGCCTTGATAAAATAATTTATTCTGTTTTAAACTTTGTTTGGAAGGCTTAGCTCGTAGAATATTTTGGAAGCGAACGACCTTGGCAAAAGTCTTGGCAGAATCTCCAATGTAATGTTTGAACAATCGACGTAATTGACGAGGACTAATGCCCGTATTTAAATCTGTCTCGATATTCAGTACCCCATAATTTTTTAAAATAATTGCAATTGCTTCATAGAGTCGAGCATCATCATCAAAAGAACAATTAGCTAATTTTTTTAGAAAATACTGATCTAGTTGTGGAATGATATCCGATATTTCTTTTTGGGTATTAAGCTGTTGTTGGATAAAAGTCGCTGTTTCAGGCAAAACGGTTTTTAAATCTACCGCTTGATTCGCCAAAGTAGATGCAGGAATGCCAAACAATTGTGGAAACATGGTCGGTAAAAATCGAATCCCAATAAAATTAAAAGAAGGGTCTAATGGAAATTGTGTATACTTTTTACAAAAGCCCATCACCGAACTCAACTCAGATCGATGGAGTTCAAAAAAAATGTCAATGCAACCATCGGAAACCACTCGGTACATAAAGGCTTCTTGCAAAGGTACAGTTGTTTTTAATTGCCAATAACAATAGATGACAGGTTGTAGATTTGTCGCAGGAAGGAATTCTCTATATAATACTTTATCAGCAGTCGCTTTGACTGTGGGTTGGACTGGGAGGTAAAGATTTCGTATGTTAGTAAATTGTTGCATAATAAGGTAACTGGTAGTAAAGCCTTCAGGCTTTCCCGTGCCTGACCTTCAGGTCGGAATGTATAGTTGCATAAAACACTAAATTATCCACACAAAAACAGGCCTAAAGGCCTTTGACGGGAAGCCTGAAGGCTTTGCTACCAGTTAAAATTTAATTAAAACCCTGGCACATTCGTCACCCCACCCAAAAATACCGCATTCCAAAACAACTTATTCGTGCCATACCAAAACCCTCTAAAGTTTGGATTATCCATCATTAAAATGGTACGCCCACGACCTTGTTGGCTCACCATTAAGGAAGCAGATCCTTTTAAAGTCGCCAAGCCTTGGGCATGAATATATCCATCTAAATGCGGATTGTCAGTATAGGTGGCAACATTGGCAACTGGATTCGTAGAAGGTTCTACAAAAACGGTATGGTTTCTATAAACAGGCAATTGAGACCGACTATAACCAAATGCCATAGGATGAGAAATATCAATGTCCGTCATATAAATCGACCCACCAATAGCTCTTGCCCCTCGAACTTCTCTAGCATCAGCAAAAGCAATTTTAGCTGGATAAGTAGGTTTGTTTTCTTTTAAGGTCGCTTTCGCCAACCCATTCTTAATCGCCCATTGGGTAGCCGTTCTTTGGGTAATTAAAGTACCGCCTTTTTTGACCCAATCCTTTATTTTAGTCACCCCATTTTCGCCTAAATTACCATAGCCACCAGAGACTAAAATCAAAACATCGTAATCATCTAGGCTTAATCGACCGAAACGGTTAGTTTCCACTTTGGTCACAGGCATCCCAATTCGAGTATCCATTAAATGCCAAATTTCGCCAGCTTCATAACCAGAAACGCCATCACCAACCAACATCGCTACTTTAGGTAAATCCAAAGTTTGGAAATTACGACTCCCTAAGTCGATACCTTGCAAACTAAAACCTGTATTCACGCCATGAATCGGCACATTGGTTTCATTCATCACACTTTGTAGAATAATGCGCAATTGTTCAGGCGTGCGATTTTGGTCCGCTATGGAAATCATAATAGTTCCATATCCAAAATCTTTTTTTTGCCCATTGACCTCCGCTGAAAAAGGTTTAAAGGAAGTTTTACAAAAGACCTTATATTTCAACAATTGATACAATGCTTTGGGGGCATTATAATCATTCCATTCCATTAAATAAGCATATGCTGCCGTTGGTAAAGCAGTTGGGATAGGCAATAGACTTTTAGCAGTTAATTCATTCCCAATAGATAAGTTTTTACCTGAGGAATATCGTTGGTAAGGCATATCAAACGCCAAAGCGACCGTCCAAGCCGAAGCATCATAAAAAACACTATCATAAAAAGATTTTACAGGTTCAAAGAAGGTGCTGACCATTCTATATTGTGCTTGTTCGGCAGGCACATACCAAGCATTGCCTTTTTGGAAATCACCCACATTTTCATTGACCCGATAGGTTTTAATTTGGTGTTTTAATAATAAATCTAAAAATGCCTTTGTTTTTCCATTATCATTACTGTCGCCAAAAACATAACCTTTAACACCTTTTTTCTTTGCCATCTGCAAAGATTCCTTAAAGAAATCTTGCTGATGATTTAACATAAATTCTCGATTTTCTACGGCTGCTCGAACAGTCGCAATACTTGTTCGAGTATGATTGCGAATGGTAAAAGCAAAAGTGATTGGTTTAGTAGTCGTTTCTTGAATATGACCTCTTGAGGAAGCTTGTTCAAAAACTAAACCCAATCCACCGTGCATATCTGGGTAAGTAGACCCATACCCAGGATAAGAATTATCAAAAGCTTCTTTTGTAAAGTACAGCGAACCGACTTCATCCAAAGCCGCTTTAAAATATTTGGCAAACAGGTTATTTATATCGTCATAATTTTTCCGCCCAACCAATGGATTCTCCGAACCAAAAGGCTCGGTTGGTTCAAAAAAGTAAGTGGAAGAAGCGCCCATTTCGTGATAATCCGTTGCGACATTCGGTAACCATTTATGATAAAAAGCCATCCGATTGCGACTTTCTACTTGTGCCAAAGGCAACCAATCTCGATTTAAATCAAACCAATAATGGTTCGTTCTTCCTCTCGGCCAAACCTCATTATGTTCTCTGTCCGCAGGGTCGGCAACGGGTGGGAAACCGTGGTGCATATTCGCCCAATTGGTATGTCTGTCTCGACCGTCAGGATTATAAGCAGGGTCAATAAAAGTGACCGCATCCTTCAAAAATCCTTGAGTTTCTGCACTCGTTTCCGCCACTAAATAATAAGCCGTTAACATGGCAGCCTCGGTAGAAGAAGGTTCATTACCATGCACATTATAGCCGTGCAAAATAATGACGGGCATATCGCTAACATCTACATTATCGGTGCTGGGGTCGCATAATTTTAAATGTGCTTGTCGGATATTTTCAAGATTATTATAATTGTCTGGTGTGGTAATGGTCAGCACCACTTGCGGTCGCATTTCATTGGTATAGCCAATAATTTGAAAATTAGCTTTATCAGATACTTCCGCTAATTTTTCCATATAAGACACCATACGGTCATGACGCGTATGGAAATCACCAATTTCGTACCCTAGAAATTGTTCAGGTGTGGGAATATTGGGGTCAAATTGTGCATTGGCAGGGAAAAAATAATCGTTTTGCGCAAAGCTATTAACAGTTAGGAGTAGCAAAAATGCTAAGAAAAGATGCTGCATTGATTAGGAATTGGTTATTTAATGGGGTAAAAATAGCAGAAGTATGCTGAATTATACTAATAAGTAGCGAGTGAATTTAGAAGGGAAGCAAATTAACCATTTGGAAATGAGAAGAATTAAGCGTATTATCTTCCCTTATTTTACAGGAAATATAACCAAGAATATGGAAAATTACGTAGCGAGTGAATTAGGAAAAATCAAAAAAATATTGATTCACAGTCCAGATGACGGCATTGGAAAAATTATTCCGAGTAAGTTTAAAGAGTGGTTGTATGACGATACGGTGCATCTGCAAAAGATGCGAGAAGAGTATAACGAATACCTCCAATTATTACTCTATTTTATAGATCCTCCCAAAGCGAAAGTGGTACAGGAACATTTGAAAAAACATAAAAGTAGAGACCGATATGATGTATTCAAACCAGATCATCCACAATACTTTAATTCGGATAAAGTCATTGATGTCCAGAAAGCATTGAGCGATATTTTAATCAGGGAACTAGTAAAAATACGCTTGATTTCTGCCATTTGTGCCATTGAAGGGTGTAATTTAGCCATCCAACAACAGTTAGAAGCCTTAACACCTACACGATTGGCGAATGCCTTGATTACGGGTATTTTATCAGATGGAGAAAAAGAGACCTTTATTTTTCCGCCCGTTCCAAATTTGGTTTTTACTAGAGATATTGGCATTACGATTAAAGACCATGTTTTATTAAGCAAAAGTGCGACGCAAGCTCGAAAAAGAGACAGTTTAATTGCCAAATACATTTATTACTATCACCCACTTTTATTTGGGAATTCCTCCGAAAAAATTATTGAAATAACAGAAGATAGCGATTTCTTTTTAGAAGATGCAGCCGTACAAAAAGAAAAAGTAATTAGCATTGAAGGTGGAGATGTGATGATGATTGCACCGAGACATTTGATTGTTGGTTGTAGTGAAAGAACGAGCCAAAGTGCAGCGGATGCCATCATACATAAGTTGTTTAGTTTATCCGATTTGAAGGTTGAAAAAATATCGGTGGTTCAAATTCCTGCAGTTCGAGCACAGATGCACATTGATACTATTTTTACTCAAATTAAAAGAAACGCGTGGGTGATGTATGGCGGGTATTCTCAATTTGTCGAAGCACAAAAACAAGCGCAAAAGCGAGATTACACGACTATTTTTAAAGGAAAAAGTAAGGGGAATGGGAATGACCGATTGCGGGTATTTCAATTCTATAAACCAAAATCTATCAAATACATTCAAGGACAAGATTATTTCTATAAAGAATTCCCTAGCTTGGAGGATTTGTTGATAAACGTAAGTACAGAGGATTTTGGAATGGCGGAATCTTCGGTAAAAATTATCTATAGTGCCGATAAAGCATTCCCTTATGACCAACGAGAACAATGGACGGATAGCTGTAATTTACTAGCCCTACAAGAAGGATTGGTGGTTGGTTATGACCGAAATGATAAAACGATTGCTGCGTTTGCGGATAAAAAGGAGGGCTTAGGATTTACGATTATTCACGCCCAAGATTTGATTCCTCAATTACAAGATGGAACGGTAAATATTCAAGACTTAACAGATACCTTGATTTTGTTATCTTCTTCGGAATTGTCACGGGCGAGAGGTGGTTCGCATTGTATGAGTAATGCTTTAGTACGAGAAGAGCTTTAAGTTATTTGTGGCTAAATCTCTATAAAAATAGCACTTTTAGCCAGTAATAAAAATTATCTTTGGCTAAATCTGTCAAAAAAGACCACATTTAGCCAGTAATAGATTTTTTCAGAAAGTAAATTTAATGAATTGGACCAGGTTCTACGCAAAAAAGACAAGTAATTTAAAATAAAAAAATCCGTGGAGCAAAACATTCTAAATAAAAAATTCGTGAGGCATTAAAATCCGTAGGGAAAAAACATTCTAAATAAAAAATCCGTGGGGCATTAAAATCTGTGGGGAAAAACATTCTAAATAAAAAATCCGTGGGGAAATGGTATAAGGAATTCCCCACAAATTTAGGTAGGTATATGTTTGTCAGGTTTCTTATCCGAAATCTAAGTCAAATGCCGCTTTTTAAAAGCACTAGGATTCTCTCCTGTCACCTTCTTAAAAATTCGATTAAAATAAGACAGACTTTCAAACCCACAATTGAAGCAAGTCTCGCTAACATTCTTATCCATTAATAAAAGGCGTTTGGCTTGGCTAATACGATATTGATTTAAAAAGCCAACGAAGGTATTACCTGTTGCTTTTTTGAAGTAGCGACAAAATGCTTCTCGACCTAAATTGGCTAATGCTGCTACTTCCTCTAAGATGATTTTTCTTTGATAATGTTGGTCGATATAGGCATAAATCTGTCGAATACGATCTTGCTCTTTTTGACTGTATTGATTGATATAAGGCTGTTCGTGGAGTAGGGTATAGTCTTTACTTTTGGCTAATAATTCAAATAGAAATAAGGCTTCTACAAATTGGTTGAAGGGGGCCAACCGTCGAAAACGTAGTAATCTTTTGCCAATCATCGTTTTAGTATGCCCATGAAAAGCAATGCCATGTTGAGCCTTTTCAAAGAGTTCATTGATACTATCTAGTTCTGGCAATTTCGCAAAAGTCTGCTGTTTAAAATCTGGATGAATTTGTAAAACGACTTTCTCACAATCTGTTTTAACGCCATAATCAAAATTTAAATGCGGGATATTGGAGCCAATCAACACCAAATCGCTACCTTGATATTGGGAAATATGATCGCCTACATGCCTTGTACCATCAGCATTTTCGATGTAGACCAATTCAAATTCTGGATGAAAATGCCAGTAGAATAAATCGTTTAATTTCGGATTGAGTAGTAGCCGAAAAGAACTATTGACGTCTGGACTAATATTTTCTAATTGTATTTTCATTCTTTATTTTTAGTTGTTTCCAAGTACTATTTCAAAATATTTTGTGCCTTCAATAGGATTGAATCGGTAAGGCGATATTTCGTAAAACCCGATGTTTTTGTATAGGCCTATTGCTGATTGCATAGTAGGTAAAGTGTCTAAACGCATTTTTGTATACCCCAATGTTTTTCCAACTTCAATTGATTTCAATAATAACATTTTCCCTATTCCAAGCCCGCGATAGTTACTTTTTAAATACATTCTTTTTAGCTCACCAATTGAATCTTTGAAAGATCGAATACCAAAACAACCAATTGGGTTTTGTTCCTCATCATAAGCAATATACAGCGCGCCTTTAGGTCTGGCATATTGATTTTTGAGGTTAGCAAGCTCTTGATTAAAATTTTGAAAAGACAAATCAACGCCAATTTGGGCAGCATATTCTTTAAACAAATTGACAGCGACTTGGTACGCTTGATCCGTTTTTACTTCAAGTAATTTGACCATTTATGCTAATAAGGTTCATATTTATTTCGTGATACATATTATTAAATGTAATTTGTGTTTAATTAGTTGCATTTTTAGATTATTTAACAAAATTATTTAAAAAACTATCAATAATGAATATTAAAATCAATATTGTACAATTATTAATCAATATCAAGATAACAGATTATTGATAATCGCTCTTACCTTTGTTTTAATTATTTGCAGATAAGATTTTTTAATGATTAAAATGCTAAAAAAATGGAAAATACCAATAAAACGATGGCACCAACCATGATTCCAAATAATGCACATAAAGACATTCCAGGCAATCCATCAACTGCAAAGAGCAGCAAAAAGAAATTAGCAGACCGAAATATTGGCGACCCGCTGCGAGTACTTAGTGAAGAAGACTGGGCGTTCTGGAAATATAATGGCTACATCGTCATTAAAAATGCTGTGCCAAGGGAACAAGCTTTAGCTTCCGCTAATTTTCTATGGGAGTTTGAAGATAAAAAAGCGGATGACCAGTCCACTTGGTATACCGCTGCCCGTGCAGAAATGAAAATGAAAGAATTGGCAGGCACAGGTATGGTCGAAGTTTACAATAATCAACGCCTTTGGAATAATCGACAAATGCCTAGAGTCTATGATTCCTTTGTGGACTTATGGGGAACGGAAAAATTATGGGTAACGATTGACCGAGCGAACTTAAATTTCCCAATCCGACCAGGTTTTGAATATAAGAGTTTTATTCATTGGGATTATGACCCTGAAACGAAGCCGCAAAACGTGCAAGGTGTCTTGGCACTAGATGACCAAATGGATGAAAATATGGGTGGCTTTCAATGCATTCCTTGGTTGTTTAGAAATTATGACACTTGGAAAATGACGCAGCCTTCCGATAGAAATAATTTTAGACCCGATGTTTCAGGCTTAGAAGACAAAATTGTCAAAGTACCCTTGGAAGCAGGTGATTTAGTTATTTGGGATTCTCGGCAACCACATGGGATTAGAGGAAATTATTCCAAAGACAAAGTGAGAGTGGCGCAATATATTTCGATGATGCCAGCGGAAGAAGACAATGCAGCCCTGAAAGAATGGCGCGTCAATTCTTGGAAACATCGGATAGCGCCAGAAGGCTATGCTTTTCCGGGTGACCCACGGAATTGGGAACAGACCAAATATCAGACGGCGGAATTGACGGAGTTGGGAGAGAAGTTGTTGGGACTAAAGCAATGGTAAAATAACTAAAACAAGGGGGGGCTGACTTGTTCACCCTATAAATTTCTGGATAAAAAAGGGTTTAGGTGATTATTAGGTTTCGGGTATTAGGTACCAGGTATCAGGCTAGACGTATTTGCCCACACCTGTTACCTCACACCCAATACCTGTTACCTTTTTTTTACAACTTAAAGTTTTCCAAGCACTTATTTAAGTAATTTTAAGTTACGTTTCCGCTCTATTTATTTCACTCAAACAACATACCCAAAGTTTCAACTTAATAGAAACAACAGAAGTATCATCTTGAATATAAAGACTGAGTTTGTTTGCGGTATTGAGCCAGTCTAATTGACTACCAGATAACGTCCATTTTTTGACAGCAGGCGTTCCATTTGGAATAGGAAAAGTATGATCGCTATAAATTCTTTCTCCTAGAATTGCTGTACCTCCGTTATGCACAATAGATATGTTGTCATTACCAGCGTCAGGGCTGTTAATAGAACCACCTCTTGAATTAGATTTCATTTTTACGACAAGGCGTGCTTTTAGCACTTGACAGCATTTTCTTTTCGGCTCCCACCTGATGGTGTGCAAAAAGCGTTTGTTAGTAGCCGTTGAATTAAAAGTATTGATAGCACCTGCTTTTTGTGCATTACTAAATTCGCTAGGATCGTAATGAGGAGTTCCTGAATTAATGACTACAATGGAAGGATCAGGACATTTTAATCGTGGCTTTCTAATGATTTCTGAAACTGGAATTGCTTTTTTAGACATTTGATAAAGTTTTAATTTTGCTTACTCTAGACAGTTTTCAGCGTCCCTGTCATCCTTTTTTGCCACCTAACTTTTTATCAAAAAACAGGCATTAAAAGCAAAAGGATATTACAAAGCTATAGGATACATTCAATAATTTTTTAGACAAAAAAATCCGTGCATCATTAGTTTTTTTAGCCAATTTTTAATGCATAAATTCCGTAAGTTGCTCATTATCAATAAAATGAACAGCCCCTATTTTTATATATTATCTTTTCTTTTAGTCATTCAATACCCTATAAATTATTATCTCTTTAAACTAATTTTGTACATTAACTGATCCTATATTATTTAATAAGTGACCTAAAGTCCGTACCTTACTGCTTCTTTTCAAAATAGAAAATAGCAGCAAAAAATTATCTGGATATTTTCAATAGCTACAAGTATTATTCAAGAAGTGAAAAAATAACCACCATCATGATAGAAGGAAAAAATCAATATGATGTCATCGTTGTTGGTGTGGGCGGTATGGGCAGTTCCACTTGCTACCAACTAGCCAAACGAGGCGCAAAAGTGCTTGGTTTGGAACAATTTGACATTCCCCATAATCAAGGGTCTTCGCATGGACATACTCGCATTATCCGCATGGCTTATTACGAAGGGCCGTCTTATGTGCCCTTATTAAGACGAGCATATCAATTATGGGACAAAATCGAACAAATTGCTGGCGAACAACTCTTTTATAAGACAGGTTCTGTGGACATTGGCCCTGCTGATTCCATCGTTTTTACAGGATCTCTTAAATCCTGTTTATTGCATAATATTCCCCATGAAATATTGACGGGGAGCGAATTAAACAAACGCTTTCCTGGGTATCAAGTACCGGATGATTATCAGGCACTTTATCAACCTGATGGCGGATTTCTCTTACCTGAAAGAGCTACCGTAGCTTTTGTAGAAGCTGCACAAAAAATGGGGGCTACGATTCAAGCAAGAGAAAAAGTAATGCATTGGGAAACGACCAAGAATGGTGGCGTACGGGTAACCACTAATAGAGGCGTTTATGAAGCAGCTAAACTTGTTTTTACGAGTGGCGCATGGAATGGGCAATTATTACCAATTTTAACAGATTTAGCTATTCCAGAAAGACAAGTCTTAGTATGGATGCAACCAATGCAACCTGAATTATTCACTCCAGAAAAGTTTCCTGTTTTCATTATAGAATTAGGAGAGGATCACTACTATGGTTTTCCTGTTTTTGGCGTTCCAGGCTTTAAATATGGCAAGTTTAGTCATTTAGAAGAAAAAGGTACGCCTGAATCTTTTGATTGGACGCCCAATTTGGAAGATGAAAAAGTACTGCGAATATTAGCGGATAAAGTATTTCCTGCTGGGAATGGTCCAACCATGAGCCTTAAAACTTGTATGTTTACCAATTCTCCTGATAGACATTTTATTTTGGATATTCATCCCGACCATCCACAAGTGAGTTTTGCAGCTGGTTTTTCTGGACATGGCTATAAATTTGCAAGTGTGATTGGAGAAATTATGGCAGATTTAGCGTTAGATGGGGATACGGAATTGCCTATATCGCCTTTTCGGGTGAGTCGGTTTCAATAATGGATGCTAATTCAGACCTCCAGATTGAAATTTACATTGACTTGACCCACACCGAATTCATCATTCATCATTTATAGTTCATAAAAAAATGGATTTAAAACTAAAAAATAAAACCGTTTTCATCACAGGTTCAACAGGCGGCATCGGCTTCGCAACTGCCAAACTATTCCTACAAGAAGGCGCAACGGTCTTTATTAACGGACGTTATCAACATAGTGTGGATAAAACTGTGAAAATGTTAGTAACTCAATTTCCAGATGCTAAAATTTGTGGAATTCCTGCTGATTTTGCGAAAAAAGAAGACGTTGCAGCATTAATCAAGCAATTACCCCCCATAGATATTTTAATAAATAATGTCGGCATTTACAAAAGCACTTCTTTTTATGAGATGCCAGATGAAGCATGGACCGAACAATTCGAAGTAAATGTAATGAGTGGCGTGCGGTTGTCTCGCCAATTATTACCCAAAATGATAAACAAAAATTGGGGGAGAATTATCTTTATTTCTAGTGAATGTGCCACTTTAGTACCCGAAGATTTGATTGCTTATAGTATGACCAAAACGGCCATGTTAGCGGTGTCCAGAGGTTTGGCACAAATGACGAAAGGCACGAAGGTGACGGTGAATACGGTAATACCAGGTTCGACTTTATCAGAAGGAGCAGAAAAATTTCTAGCAGATGTAGCAGAGAAAGAAGGTAAATCCACAGCACAAGTAGAATCGGAGTTTTTTACCAATGTACGGACCTCTTCCTTATTACAACGATTTGCTTCCGTCGAAGAAGTGGCGAATACGATTGTTTATTTATCGAGTCCTTTGGCAGCGGCTACTAATGGGGCGGCGATTAAGGTAGATGGAGGTAGTATGGGTGGGATATTGTAATTCTTTTTTAGTTTACTTAACGGCTCAATCACTTGGCGCAATACAACAATTTAACGCAACTTAGATTAATTAGCTGAATTAACAATTTAATAATCAATCCTCTATTAATCATGAAAATATATAATCTTTTAGTCTTTTGTTTGTTAATTCTTTTGAATGCATGTACTGCACAAAAGCCAAGTACATGGAATAATGCACCAGATTTAAAGGATGGTTTTGCGATCACAAATCCTGCGGCAGTAGGGATCAATGAAGATACGCTAGGAAATGCATTGACGCCCTACAACAATATTCCAAGTCGAGACTTTCGAGTAGCTATCATCGTAAAAGATGGACAATTAGTCATGGAAGAATTTTTCAGTTCTTTTGGACGCACCAATATTCATGATATTCGGTCAGCAGGCAAATCTATTACGTCCATGTTGGCAGGAGTCGCTATGGACATGGGTTTATTTAAACCAACTGATAAGGTATTATCCTTTTTTCCCGAATATAAAAACATCAAAAATCGAAGTGCAGAAAAGTCTGACATCACCGTAGAAGATTTATTAGTGATGTCTTCAGGATTAGCGTCCGATGATTATCAAGATGATTCACCAGGCTTGGAAGGATATATGGCAGATTCAGAAGATTATGTACAATTTGTCTTGGACTTACCGATGGATTTCAAATCGGGCGAACGTTGGGCTTATAGTTCTGCGGTTGCTTTTTTATTGGGCGCCATCGTGGAAAATACGTCTGGACAAACCTTAGAAGATTTTGCTCGAAAAAATCTATTTGGACCACTTGGTATTGAGGGATTCTATTGGATAAAATCACCCAAAGGTAGAAATACGGGGATGGGCAACATCTATTTTCAACCGAGAGATTTAGCCAAATTGGGACAAGTGATGTTGGACGATGGAAAATGGAACGGGCAACAAATTATATCCTCGGCTTTTGTTAAAAAGTCCTTTGAAAAAAGATTCGATATTTCACATAATGACCCTTGGGCGCATGGATATGGCTATATGTGGTATATCGCAACCATAGACATTAAAGGACAAACAATCGACTATTACTACGCTTCTGGAAATGGCGGCAATAAAATTTTCATCATTCCTGAATTGAATATGGTCGTTACGACCATGTCTTCTGCTTATGGAACCAGATATGGACAACGGCGATCACATGCTTTTTTGGAAGCTGTTTTGGGCGCAACGGTAGGGAATGATGAGTGATGGGCAATCAACATTACAAGAAAATTGTTTCTGATAATCAACGATTTACGATGGTGTCGATATTTTAAGATTGCATCTTAAAATCAATATCTTTTAGGTTTTTAACCTAATTTACTTTAAAAAAAGTAGTCAAACTAATTCGTTAGCCTAACGGCTATGGATTGTACCTTCCAATCAATACCCAACAAGGCTCTAACGTGTCCAACTAAGTATTTTCTAGAAATTAGTCTCCATGAAAATGGAAAAAATTTGGTCTCAGCCACTTAATTCCCTATCATTGTCAATCAATATTCTTAATCTAACGTGAGTTTTGGATATTATTAACTGAGAATCAAATATTTAGCTCCAGAGGAGCGGTGCTGTTTGTAGAAAATGGTTCAAAATCCCCCCAAAGGTATGGAAGACCGATCCCGTATGCAACTAATTTCTAACAGAGTCGGTCTTCCAGACCTTTGATTAAGAGGGGATTACCGAATATTTCCTACAAACAGTTGCGGTCTTCCAGACCTTTTGCTTATCCAAAACTCACTTTAATCTACCAAACACACCCGACATGTTAAAAAAAATCACCCTACTCTTAATCCTAATCACAAGCAGTCTTTCGATATTAACAGCCCAAAATGCCGACCTCTATTTCACCGATTTTCCTACCTTAACACCCGATGCCTCCACGATTATATTCAGCCACGAAGGTGATTTATGGAAAATGCCAGCAACAGGTGGTTTAGCCAGCAAAATCACCTCCATGGAAGGGAATGAAACCTTAGCCAAAGTATCGCCTGATGGAGAATGGTTAGCGTTCACAGGAACAGTTTATGGTAATTCGGATGTATTTATCATGCCTTTAAATGGAGGAAATGTTCAACAATTAACGTATCATCAAGCGGCAGATAGAGTGAGTAGTTGGTCATGGGATAATTCAACAATTTATTTTTCTTCCAATCGAGAAAATCGGGTAAGTACGTATGCGGTAACGGTAAATGGCGGTACACCCAAGAGATTATTTCCACATTATTTTAATAACATTCACAACTTAGTGGAACATCCACAGACTGGGGAATTATTCTTTAATGAAACATGGGAAAGTGACAATTTTGAAAATCGAAAACGCTATAAAGGGGCTTATAATCCAGATATAAAATCCTATAATCCGGGTAACAAAGAATATAAAACTTATACTGATTATGAGGGTAAAGATTTTCTAGTAACGATTGATAAAAATGGGAATACCTACTTTTTATCGGATGAATTAAACGGAGAATATAATCTTTATACTTTCCAAAATGGCGTAAAAACAGGTTTGACTAAGTTTGATTATTCGATTCATCGTCCTTTTGTCAATGCCAATGGTGGAACAGTGATTTTTCAAAAAGAATACCAATTATTTATTTATGATATAGCAAGTGGGCAATCCACTAAAGTAGCCGTAAATGTTGCTAAAAATAATACTTTATCCAAAACTAAGGATTATAATGTGGCGGGAAATATTACTGCATTTAGTGTAGCAGCCGATGGCAAAAAAATGGCGTTTGTTTCCAGAGGTGAATTATTTGTAAGTGACATCAAAGGGAAGTTTCCAAAGCAATTAAAAACGGCTACGGACGGACGAGTTATGGAGGTCGTCTGGTTAAAAGATAATAAAACCTTGCTTTTTAATCAGACCGTTGGTGGTTATCAAAATTGGTTTACGATAGATGCTTCTGGTAAAATAGGGGAGAAGCAATTGACGACCGACAATCAGAATAACAGAAACTTAAGCCTTAATAGCGACCAAACTAAAGCAGCTTATTTGAGTGGTCGAAATGAAGTCCGTTTGATGGATTTAGAAACCTTTGAAAGTACGCTTTTGGTGGAAGATGAGTTATGGGGTTTTTATAATGCCTTACCAACTTGGGCACCAGATGATAAACATTTGGCTTTTAATGTGTATCGCAATTTTGAGCAGGAAATAATGGTGTATAATATAGAAACGAAGCAGAAAACTAATTTAACCAATACAGGAGTAAGTGAAGGAGGCCCTTTTTGGTCGCCCGATGGCAAATATTTATACTTTCATGCGAATCCATTTAAGCCTTCTTACCCTTATGGTTTGCGAGAACCAGATTTGTTTAGATTGCCTTTAGAGAAATTTGATGCGCCTTTTAAATCGGACAAGCTTGACGAGTTATTTAAGGAAGAAGAACAAAAGGAGGAAGAGAAATCGGATGACAAAAAAGAGGGAGATGAGGAAGAAAAAGAAGCCGAAAAAATAACCGTCACCATTGATGCCGAGCGAATTATGGAAAGGGTAGAGCGATTCGGTCCTAGTTTTGGGTCGCAATATGGGATGATAGCTATTGAAAAAGAAGACAAACAAACCGTCCTATTTTCTTCCAATCACGATGAAGGAAAATACGCTTTATACAAATGGGAAAAAGAACCTTTTGAAGAAGCGGAAACGAAAAAAATAGCGAGTACTAAAGGCAGTAATTATGCTTTTAGTTGGGCAAAGGACAAATATTACGTCTTGAATCAAGGCAATATCCATGAACTAAAATTAGGGGATAATAAAGTCGAAAAAATTGACATTGCTTTAAAATTCCGTCGCCAATTACAAGCCGAATTTGAGCAAATGTTTTATGAAACGTGGGCAAATTTGGAAGAGAATTTTTATGATAAAAATTTTCATGGTGAAGACTGGCAAGCACGAAGAGAACAATATGCCAAATACTTGCCTTATATAAATAATCGAGGAGATTTAAGACTGTTGTTAAATGATTTGTTGGGGGAATTAAATACCTCTCATTTTGGTTTCCGTTCTTCTGGAAAAGAGGAGACTACCCAATATGAAACAAGAACAATGGCAACAGGCATCCAGTTTGACCAAGACAACCCCTATCGAGTCCAACGAATTATCAGTGGGAGTCCCGCTGGTCGAAAAGGAAAGGACATTCAAGTAGGAGATGAATTAGTGGCGGTCAACGGAGAAGTGGTTGATAAAGCGAATAATCGAAATCATTATTTTGCGCAACCTTCTAGCGATCAAGAAATAGCCCTTACTTTTTTAAGAGCAGGAGCAAAAATAGTCGTCAAATTACACCCAATTAGCTATTTCTCGGAGCGGACTTTATTATACGATGAATGGATGCAAGCACGCCAAACCATCGTCGATAAAGACAGCGATAAAAAAATTGCCTATGTCCACATGAAAAATATGGGGGGCGGAGAATTGCGTCGATTTATGAAAGAAATGGTTTCAGAAGGACATCAACGAGATGGCTTAATTTTGGATTTACGTTATAATACAGGTGGAAATGTCCACGATGAAGTCTTACAGTTTTTATCCCAAAAGCCTTATCTCAATTGGAAATATAGAGAAGGTGCCTTGACGTCACAACCTAATTTTACCCCTGCTGCAAAACCGATCGTTTTATTAATCAACGAACAAAGTTTAAGTGATGCCGAAATGACCGCCGCTGGATTTAAGGAATTAGGATTAGGCACAATAATGGGGACAGAAACTTATCGCTGGATTATTTTTACATCGGGTAAAGGTTTGGTCGATGGTTCTTTTTATCGCTTGCCTTCTTGGGGATGCTATACTTTGGATGGGAAAAATCTTGAAAAAACGGGCGTTGCGCCTGATATTTTTGTAAAGAATACGTTTAAAGATAGGGTAGAGGGGAATGACCCGCAGTTGGCGAAGGCGATTGAGTTGGTGTTGGGGAAATTGAAAAATTAAAAGTTGGATAAGAAGTCTATCTTATTTGAAATATGAGGTAAAAGGTAGCTTGGGCAGGCTGACGAAGAATTCTTGATTTGTTAAATTTTTAACTATTTATAACTTAATAATCGAAATATTGCGAATATTATGAGCAGCTGTTGCTCCACCCGTTCCCGCACTAAAACCTATATGACGATAACTTAAATCTAGATTACCGTCAAAATTTATTATTTCTTGATCTTCGTAGATAACATTGACGAGTTGGTTCGTAATTTTAATTTTCACCTTTCGCCATTCTTCATCGGAATAAATAGGTTTAGGAAGCTGATTAGAACTAGAAAGTAGATTACTATACCCATCTGTTAAGTAGAGGGAATTTTTCATAAAAGTAGCAAAGTGGATACCGTACCCTTTTCCATCTGCAATAAATCCTTTTGACCCACCATCTGGCACATCAATTGTGTAACTTGTCTTATCTTTTAAAAAGAGAAAAGTAAGACCATCTGCTGGTAAACCTTGCCATCCCCCTCCTCCTTTATTAAGAATTTGATATTCGAATTCGATAAAATAAGGTGGTAGGATTTCAGGTTTTAAAAAAACAGCACTTCCCATACTCGGAATCTGATCAGGTGTTAACTGAATTGTTTCTGCTAACATTTTTGGATAACCATGTTTTTTAGCTACTTTATTGGCAAATAGGTCCATATTTGCTAAATTAAATTGATAGTTATCGCTTTGTTTTTGGATACCAAAAAAGTCAGAAAGCGCTTGTAAAGAAAGGGTAGGATCATTAACTACAAGATTCAATTCTTGCATTTCATAGGATAAAACCTCTAGCGATTGGGTATATAAATTTTGTAGATATTTTTTATGAGCTATTTTTCCTGGAATTAGCAGGAGTTCTTCTAAATGAAGGGATTCTTCCTCTTTAAATAATTGGATGTTTAGCCGAAGTTCTTGAATTTTACCGTCATCTGTGCCTAAGACGATTGTATCTGAAGTTGAATTGAAATAACAAGTACTAATTTTTCTTAGGGTGGTAAATTGGGCTAATAATTTTTGATTTTTCCAATTCCAGAGCCGAAGCATATTTCCTGAGGTGGAACATAAAATAGTATGGTTTGTATTGATAGCTAAATTAGTAACTGGACCAAAATGAGCTTCCCATTGATGTAATAGCTCTTTTTTAGTATGATCCCATACTTTAATTTTTTTATCATCCCCCCCAGAAAAAAGCACATTCTTTGTTTTAACAAATAAAAGACTTCTAACTAAAGCATCATGTTTATAAATTGCTTCCCTTTGCTGGGGTACTAAATGATAATTTACTACATCACCATTTGCATAACCAATAAAGACAGACGCCGTTTCATTTAAACAAAAACTTTTAATGATAGGTTCGTTATTATGGATTCTTTGGGTAATTTGAAAATTAGTACTATCTAGAAAAGCAATAGTTTTTCCTTCTAAATTTAAAACCAGTTTAGATCCAGTCGAGTTAAAAGTTAACTGATTAATTTTTGCTCGTAAATTTTTAATGATAGGTTTTGCGCTTCGAGCATAATTCCAAATAAATAAATACTCATAGAGGGGCTCAGCATCAATAGAATCATGGTTGTATAATTTATCTTCAGAACACGACACACAAAAAGCAAGGATGGATTTTGTTGGATGAAAAGCTATATCAAAAATTAGACTTGATAAATCTTTATCAAAAGAATAGTCATCTGGTAAGGCTAATAATGATTGGATATCGAGTTTATTTTTTTCTAATCCATTGATAGAATGTCTTATAAATTTTATGACTAATCCATTAATTATTGCTTTTTGATTGATGTCGTAAATATGAATTTGAAATCCAGAACCACCAAACGCTATTAATTGGTTTCGATTATCTGCGGAGATAACAGCCGTATCTAAGATAATTCGTCCTTTATCATAAACAATAGAAGGTCTTATTTCGGGAAGTAATAATTTACCCATGGATTCAGGAAGGACATTTCCTCCAATTTCCATGTTAAGTGCCGCTAAATTATAGAGCCAAGCTTCTTGGTACTTCTCCTGCTTTAAAACGTTTTCTGCTTTTTCTTCATAAAGTTTTGCTAGAGAAAGGTTTGCGGAATTTCGCTGCGTTTTAAGCTGTTCAATTTTTGTGTTTCGTCGCTCCCAACTTTCTATTATAAATTCTTTTTCCTTATTATTCAACCAATGACGGCCATGATTAATTAATAAATAAAAAAATTCATTTGGATTATTTGGATTAAAACTATCCAAAACATTGGGAGCTACCTTCTTTAAAACTTGCTCTTTTTCCATCCATTCTAGTAAAATCTTTTTTTGTGCTACTATTTTCTTTTCTTGTAAGGTATTGTTCCACGTTTTGGTAATCGTTTCTCTATAATGATTGTTTTCAGGATTGAATAAGATACGTTTAGGATCTAAAATATGATTAAGTACTTGCTGTAACTTAGGACTGTTATCCCAGAGATAAGAAGTTTTGGTCAAAAAGGTGTCGGTTGTTTTACTATTTTTAGTTGCCATTATTACTTATATTTTAAAATAGACAAATTGGATTTGCTACTTATTTTTATTCCATTCTTTTTTCTTAGCTAAATCAGCAGGTTCAAATTCCAATCCTTTTTCCTGGAGAATTTCCATGGTATATTCTTCCACTCTTTTTTCGAGATAAGCCCATAAGGGTAACCAAGTAGTGGCTTTATTATCCCAAGAACCCGTTAGAAGACTTTGACCATCAGGTGCAAATGCAACGGAAGAAATTTTGTCCTGCCCTTGAAACGTTTGTAAAATATCGCCTTTTAGGTTCCATAGTTTTGCGGTATTATCCCATCCTCCTGTTAAAATATGTTGACCAGTTGGCGCAAAGGCAAGAGACGATAACCCATGAAGGTGCGTAGGGAAAGCGTTTAATTCCTTACCTGCTAAGTCCCATAATTTCACCATTCCATTGTCCATACCAGTTGCAATAGATTGATCAGTCGGAGAAAAAGCAACCGCAACCACCTTGCTTGAACGTGCGGTAAAAGATTGTAAAACTTCCCCTTGGGTATTCCATAAAATGGCTTTCCCATCCCAAGAACCCGTAAGCACACTTTGTCCATCTGGCGCAAAGGCTACAGCCGCTACAAATAAGGAATGTAGACCCGCGAAAGTTTGTAATAGTGCTCCGTTGATATGCCATTGCTTTGCTATTCTATCACTAAATCCTGCCAATATCCTTTGACCATCGGGGGCAAAGGATAGGCTGGTTACTTGTCCTGTATTTTCTGCGAAAGTTTGTAAAACCCCTCCGTCTTTGTTCCATAACTTTATGGTCTGATCGTCAGAACCTGTTAGGATTTTTTGACCATCAGGCGAAAAGACCACACTTCTTATCGGTTTAGTATGTGCATCAAAAGTTTTTATTAGGACTCCTTTATTATCCCATAATTTTGCGGTAGTATCTGAGCCAATTAAAATATGTTGACCATCAGGCGAAAAAGCAACCGCATTTACTTTGTCGGACTCTACTCCTGCTTCAAAATCTATTAAAGCACTACCGTGTAAATCCCATAATTTTGCGGTCTTATCCCATGATCCTGTTAAGAGGGTTCGTCCATTTGGCGAAAAAGCAATGGAGGAAACATCAGTAGGATGTCCTAATACCTTTTTTATTTCTTTGCCATCCAAATCCCATAATTTTACTGTATTGTCTCTAGAACTAGTGGCGATAGTTTGCCCATCAGGTGAAAAGGCTACGGAATAAACAGCGTAACGATGTCCTTTAAATGTTTCTCTTACCGTTCCATCTAAATTCCACAATTTTGCCGTTTTATCTTCAGATCCAGTTAAAATGAATTCACCATTTGGAGCAAAAACGACTCCATTTACACCATTTTTATGTCCCTTGAAAATTTGTTTGACGGCGCCTTGTAAATCGTACCATGTTGCTTTCCAGCCTAATCCTAGGAGTATTGATTGTCCGTCAGGTGCAAAAGCGGTGGATCTGATTCCAGCTGTATTATCCGCAAAAGTCTTGATGATGCTACCTTGCAAATCCCATAATATTGCCGTTTTATCCCAAGAAGCTGTTAATATTTTCTGCCCATCAGGCGAAAAGATAGCGGTTGCTACTTGCTTGGTATGTTTTTCCAAATCTAGCTTAATATTACCTGCTAAATCCCATTGTTTCGCCGTTGCATCGAAAGAACTAGTTAACACACTTTTTCCATCGGGCGCAAAAGCAACGGAAACAACTCGTTTGTCATGTCCCTCAAAAGTTGTGATTATTTCACCTTTTAAATTCCACAGTTTTGCGGTAGTATCATCTGATCCTGTTAAAAAAGTCTGTCCATCTGGAGCAAAAGCTACGGCACGGACCTTTCCACCATGTGCTTCTTTAATTGTTTGTGTTATTTTTGCAAGTGCATGATCATTAAAAAATTGATTGAATATGGTAAAGGCTGGTGCTGATTCGGGATAGAGTAGATGATTGACTTCGGCCATTTTCAAAGCTAAAGTAGGATTGCTCGAATTAATTTTAATCGCTTTAATAACATTGCTATTGGCACGAACCATCCTCAGCGCATTGTCTCTTTCTCCCTTTAACTGTGCAAAACGACCTTGTTTAAGCTGCCAACTTTTTTTTATAAATTCTATTTCTTTTTCATTCAACCAATGTTGTCCATGGTCTAATAATAAATAAAATAATTCATTTGGGTTATTGGGATTAAATTTATCCAGAATATCGGCTGGTACTTTCGTTAAAACTTGTTCCTTTTCCATCCACTCTAGTAAATTCGTTTTTTGTGTTTCTATTTCATTTTCTTGTATTGTATTGTTCCAGCTTTTGGTAATTGCTTCTCTATAAAGATTGTTTTCGGCATTAAGCAATGTATGATTGGGGTCTAATATATGATTAAGTACCTGCATTAACTTAGGGCTATTGTCCCATAAATCAGATACACTAATCAAAAGGTCTTTTTGTGTTTGTTTTTCTCTGATTTGCGTCCCTTCCTCTTGGTTGTTTAAGTTATTGAGTTTTTTTTTTCACGCTCCAATACTGCTTCCCATAATTGACGCTGTAGGATTAAATTTTCTTTACCAAATTCCTCAATCCATCCCTTAAAAGTATCCCAATGATTAAAAAGGGAATCATGGACAGGCTCTATGTACGGTATTTTTTCCTTACCTCCTTGTTGGATTAGATGTGCAGCTACTAATTTATCAATAACTATTTTAACCAATGCCGAATTTTGAGGAAAATCCAATTCTTTTAAATGAGCAGTGTCTAAAGCATTTAACCCATTATTTTCAAGCCCTTCCTTATGCTCTGCATAAAAAACGCGTCTTCTAGTATAAGCTCCACCTGAAGGATTGACCATTCTAAGCAACAGCTTTTTCATGATTTCTTGTTCCTCCAAGGTATGCATATATTGTGTTTCCCATTCCTCGACATTATTTTTTGCGGGTTCTTCTAGGTTTTTATTATATACTTTATCCGCTTTTCGACTAAGGGCACCTTGCACGCCCCCCAGCAGGTCGGTATAATCCTCCAGAATCAACCGAAACCCCCTATTTTCTTTTCTAGCTAGTTCATAAAATTCGTGCATGGTAAAAGATAATAGCGGTAAGGCGCCTGGAGCATTGGCGACTTCTTCTAAAATCTCATTAATTAATGCTTCTCCTTTATCTACATCTTGTTGCTCGGTATGATCTTGAAAAATGCGCATAGAATACCAAGCTGGACCAATAAGTGCAGTACGTAATTCATCCAAGTCCATTGCTGCTAAGCGATATATATGGGCAGTATTCCAATATGCTGCTAAAGCGGACTTTCTCATTTGCCATTCATAATCTGAGCGAACGGTAATGATTACTTTATGTTTATGGGGGGCTATTGTGCCTAATAAGGTGAATAATTTTTCTTGCAATGCTTCTTTTTGCAATAAGTCAAAAAATTCTTCATATTGATCGACTAATAACAGGCGCTGAGTTGGTGCTGCTAGTTCTTTTCCTAAATCTTCAAATTTAGCAATATCCAAATTATTAGCTAATTCACTTGGCCTGAGGCTGCTAAATGAAATAGCTTTGTCTAGTTGATGTAAAACGCCTGCTTTGACTAAGGAAGATTTTCCGTAACCAGATGGTGCACAGATGAAGATAATAGGAGGAAGCTCCTTGGTTTTTAATTGTTCAAACTTTTCAATAACTTCTTGTATCGCTTTTTCTCTACCAAAAAATAATTCCGCATCTTCCTGTACTTTCGTATAAGCCTTAAGTCCTTTATAGGGATTTTTGTTAGGGTTTATTGCGAATTCTTCTTGGTTAATACCAAACTTAGGATTGAAGAAAATGAATTGCCCCGTGCCATGTCCACCCATTGGAAAAAGGTCTGGATACTGGGGAGTTTCAAGCTCTCCACTTGAAATTGCTTCTACTTTATCCCAAACGTAAACCCGTAATTCTGCAACTGAAATTACACCATCTCTATTGCTAGAAGAATTGATATCCCCCAATCCATCAGCACCGAGGGCTTTAATTAAAGTTTTAGCAAAAGGTGATTTTCCTCGAATGTCTGCCCAATCTGCTGCATCTAGCGCCACTTGGTCTGGACCACAAGAAACCATTACCTGCAAAGCTTTTCCGTTTTTAAAGCGGTCAAACCGTTCATTATACATTGGTCCTAGGAAATCATCTATGTCGCCACTTCTAGTCAATTTAGTATGTCGAAATCTACCCGCAAAACAACAATCTAAAATAAGCAAAGTATGATGACAGTTAAGTGTTGAAAATGCCTCATAAATGGCACTCATGGGAAGTAAATCTTCATCCTCAAATCGGTCATCTATGGCATCGGTGGGGGCTATATAGCCTTCTGGGCCATTAATAATATCCGATTTTTTAGGAATTCCATGTCCTGCATAATAAAAAACAACGGAATCTGATTCGCCTATAGACGGGCTATGGCTAATATCAATTGCGATCTCTTCTTTTAAATAAAAAGTTGAAGCGTCGGCGTCTTCTTTTTCTAATATTTGCAATTGATCTTTTTCGGCTTCGGTTAACTCTTCTTCTAATTTAAGCCAATAACTTTTCGATCGATAGGGAGGATTCCTAAATACACGGTTTTTATTTACTGGTTTTAATGCTTCCGAAAACAATTTTTCTTCTAGCCTAAAGGTGGAGCTACGATCCGTTGTTTTTAACCAAGTTAATAAAGTTTCTATTTGGGCTTTATCAGGATTGGTCATCAATAACACATTATCAAATCCTTGTACGCCTTTGAGTAACTTGGCAATAGCACTAGCATCACTTACGGCATTATTTAAATTGTTTTTCATATATGGGTATTCGTCTATGCCAATCACAAACGCATGACTTTTGCGAAACCCAATTTGTTCTGTTCTGGTTAATCCCATAATTATTTAATATTAAATTTCAATGCTAACCTCCATTCCAATGTCAATTTCAATGTCAATAGCAATAGTAATGTCAATTTCAATAGCAATACCCAGTTGCCCAAAAAAAATAGCGCAGCCATTGGCTTATTTGATTTTACAAGATAATTGTTATTGCCATTGCCATTGTTATTGAAGTTTAATAGTCTATTTTAAAATCAGTCCCCCCTGAGTAAACAAGGAGGAAATATCTCAATATCTCCGTAAGTCTGAGCAACCTAGCTGAATTGACAATATAATTTATGGTATAAATAGCAATTTCAATAGCAATGACACACAATAGCAAACTCAATAAATCATTGGTCATTTTGAAGACTGTGCATTAGAAATATTGTACCACAAGATTAGACGTCAGTTCACCAAGCAACAAGGCAACACCATAACCTACCTATCCCCCAATAACCATTTCATCCTCATTAATAAGCCGTACTTTGATATTAATGGTACACCAATCTTTAAATCCAGGAGCGGACAAATTAAAATCCTCTATTTCAACATCTCGGAAAGAGTTAATATCTCCTTGAATTAATTGATGGACATCTATAGGGTCATTGGTAACAAGCAATTTAAAATAAAGCGTGTCTTCTTTTTCTAATCCATTTACGCCCCAAATTTTTTGTTGGAAGTCTATTTTATTTGTAATACTTTCCTTCGGCACTTCTTTTACCCCTAAAATTTTATAATTGGAATTTAACATAAAAAGATAGGTGAATAAGTCGCTACCAGTCGTAGCATTCCTAAACTCGACTTTGGGCGTCCAGACGATCTTTTTATCCGTCGGTTCTCCCACTCTAGAGAATCTATTTGATTGGGTAGCAATTAGCTGAATTTCCTTGCCCAAGGCATTTTTCTTAATGGTATTAGCCGTAGCTAGAGGTAACGCTTGATTTTCTGGTAAGTCTATGTCTTTTAACTCAATAGGTGTTATTCCTCTAAATCCACCAGATGGTTCTACTGTAAAGTCGATATCAGCTAATAAGCTAGAACTAGGATTATTGAGCGTTATAAATCGACGCCAGTTAACAATTTTGGATAAAGCATCTAATACTTCATGTGTTCTTGAACGTTTTCTCGACCAAGAGAGTGGTTGACTTCTTTGGAGATCTTCAATGGCTAATGCTTCACTCGTAATGTGCACGACCAAACTGTGTGGCGTTGTGGTTGATGCGGTGTCTAAGAAAAAGATATTTTTAATAGCGAATTGGCTATTAAATCTAGCGGTGGCAATAAAACCTGCAACATCTGTAGCTGAATCCCCAGTAACCAATACAAATTCAGGTACTGCTGGAAAAGCGGTCAATACGCCAAAATAATCTTTTTTACTATCCAAAGCTCCTTGACCTATTCCCCCTAAGATACTTTGATTAATATCCGATTGGATCGTGCGATTAATTTGAGGTAATAAAGTAGTAACCGTTTCGGCAAGACTAGCTTCGGTTATTTTAAAGAGACCATTTTTAGATACACTACCTCTGGCTAAAAATTTCTTTAAACTAATTTCGGTAACGTTTCTTAAAATTTGAGTAATGATTCCGTCTAAGCGACCTTTACTCAATTTATTTGAAATGTCCTTCGTTATCTCGGTCATTTTTTTGGTAGAAATCTTGCTAAGAACACGTTGGGTAATTTGATCAATTTGATCTGCTCTTCGGTCTGCTTCCGTTGTTGCTTCGTCGGCTTCGGGCAAGGCCAAATTTCCAGTTTCGATTTCGTCAAGGAGTTCTGTTTTAACTGTATCTAAAAGTCCTTTAGCGATTTGAATTGGACTGTATTGAGGTCCAACCTCCGTAATAATAGCTTTTGCCGCTAGCTCATTTGGACGGTCAAAGTCATAAATATTTACACCGATTGGCTGATGGCCAGCAGTAACCGTTCCATTGGTCGTAGCGGTTGTTGATAGACCATGAATAGCCCCGACACCTACTGCCCAAGTACCATCTTCAAACTTTATTTCATATCTTTCAGGACTACCCATGGGGGTACCTTCCAAAAATCTAGTAAAGGCGCTCAAATCTCCAACTACCTCAAATTGTGGCGTTTGAGGATGATCCTTTGCTATTCTACTAACTGCATTTCTAGTCCGAATTAATAAATCCGCATAATTGATAATTCCTTCTTGGTTTTCTAGAATGTCAATTAAACTATTCGTAAAAAAACCACCATTTTCCTCCCCTGCTAATTGTAAATTAGAGCAAGCAGTCATTACCATGTGAGTAGATCTAGGAATGACCGATTGGTTTTGCTGACTATCAGTTGTTTTGAAATAATGGGTATCAAAACCAAGGTAGGTTTCAATAGGTCTAGGACCTGCATTGTCCGATACTTCCTGATTCCGTACCGTTGGACCATCTTCATCTCTAGTAAGCCCTCCAGAATGGCAACTATCAATGGTCACTATAATATGAGGTGTGCCTCCACTACCTTCGGAGACTTCATGCAATAAGACGGCTAATTCTTTATCTGCTAAGATCTTATCATAAACGCCATTTTCTTGATTGATACAATCGTGACACATCAAGCCTTGATCTTTATTATTTTCTAAGGCTGAAAATTCGGTAGCAGTAGGTGTTTCTGTACCATGGCCACTAAAATGAAACCAAACTCGGTCTGCGGCACTTACAGATTGAAAAAAACTTCGGAAAGTGTCAATAATTCCTTCATAAGTAGCCGCCTCATTTTCGAGCCGACAAATTTTTAAATTATTATAACCTTCTTCTGTTACTTTATAGGAGGTGACATTTCCATTGGTAATGCTAGTCGCATCGTCACCAATGTCAAAACGTTCTTTGAGAAATCCTTCTACTCGGTTGAGGTCATCAATACAGCCATTTAGATTTCTAATATTCGCATAGTCGTTGATACCTACTAAAAGGACCAGGATGTCTCCGTCGCCTGGGCGTTTGCCTGTAGGAGGAGGAGGTGGTGGTAGTATTGGATTATCTGGCATGATATTTTAAATTTTGAGGTTAAAAAATAGTATGATAGTCTAAATTAGTTAAAAAGGTTTTTTGTTTTTTTATAAATTCTACAGCGTTTGCTAATTGTAACATAGCTTTCTTCCTTAGGTATATATGCGCTGTTTGGAAAAAATTAATGGCTTGAATCTATAGGCTATTTTAAGTATGTTGAGTGTCAACAAAAATCTACTCATCCCTAACCCTTCTCTTCAAAAAGAAGGGAACTAATTTTTCGGTATAAATGAGAGTTTTTAATTTTTCTTCAACTTATAAGGAAACTGTAAAATCACCCGAGTCCCACAAGGTTCCCCCAATTCATCCATTAAATCTTCAATTTTTATTTGTGAACCTTTAATGCGCCCCATTCCTTTTAATCGTTCTTCTGTAATTTGCATGCCCATGGATTTATGTTGCAAGACCGAGGCCTTTTGCATTTTATAAGCCGCTGCTCGACCAATGCCATTGTCTTCTACAATACAGCGTAATTTTTTTCCTACTTTCTGCACTTGAATCAATACCTTCCCGCCTGTTTGTTTGGGCTTTATCCCATGCCAAATCGCATTTTCTACATAAGGTTGTAAAATCATGGCAGGAACAAGTACTAAGTCCTGATTAATATCTTCGGCAACGGCTGTCTCGTATGTTAATTTATCTCGAAAACGCAATTGTTCTAAGGCTAAAAAATGTTGGAGTGTCTTTAATTCTTCTGATAAAGAAGTAGTGGCGGTTCGAGAACCATTCAATATCTGTCGAGACAATCTAGAGAAGTGCACTAAATATTTTGCGGCTGCTTTGGCATTCCCTAAATTAACTAAGCTTTCGATAGCATTCAAACTATTGGATATGAAATGAGGATTTATTTGTGCTCGTAAGGCTTCCATTTCTGCTTTTAAGCGACGGTTTTGTTGCCCTTGTAAAAGGACTAAGAAGATAGCACCAATTGCTCCTAAAATACCCAAACCAATATATAATTGATTTTTTCTGGTGTTGGCAGCATTAACTCGAATATCTCTTTGTTCCACCTTATTAATTCGTTGAAAAGCAGATTTAGAGTGGGTAGTAATCGTATCTAATAAGGCGGAATAGTTGGTATTTATAAAAATTAGTGCTGCATCTCCCAGAATGGTTTCACAATTAATCTCCTTTGGTTTAGCACATAAGATGGTCAGATTCGCACTTGCGCTTTTTAAATTTGATTCGGCCCCCTTTTCCCTTGCATTTATGATAGCTAGTTTATAATAATAGGCGGCGGAATCAATATTAGGTTTAAGTATTTCATTATTTGACATATAGTGAAAAGCTGCACCAATCATCTGATAAATAAAATATTTTATTTCTTTTTCGTATTCCAAGCTCTTTTTAAATGTAGCAATTGTTTTATCAAAATATTGAAAATCTCCTGTTTCATGAAGCTGATAGGAATACATATAACCTCTTGATTGATAGACTCTCGAAAGCAAAAAATTCTCTTGGTTGCCTTCATAGAAATTAATGCAAAGATTATATAAAGAATCTGCTTGATGATAATTTTTTTCAGCCTGATGCACAAGTGCCCAATCGTTCCATAAACTTACAAAGTCTTCCTCATTTGCTGGAAAGCTATGTAATAAACTATCACATTGAGTAAAATAAAGAGCAGCTTCTGGTACTGCACCTTGGAAATAATAATTAATCCCTAGATTCTGTAATACTTTTGCCTTGTTTTTATTAACAATTTGTTTGCTTGTTTTTGAATTTTCAATTTTTTTGAGGGCTTGATCGAAATTATCCTGAGCTAAATCATATGCTCCTTTTTGTTGAGATAGAACGCCCAATAGATTATGAATATGGATTTGCCAATCTAATCTATTAAATTCCTTTAATAAACGTTCACTTATTCTAGCATCTACTAGTGCATCTTCTATATCTTCTTCATAGAATGATTTCCGACTTTTAATTAAGGCTATTTGATAGGCACTCACTCCTCGTGGAAAATTCAAATTTTCCTCTGTCGCCAAATCATACCCCATCTGTGCATATACTAAAGAAATATCCTCTTTATAATCTTTTACCCACTCGGCATAATATAATAAGCTATCCAACTGTTTTTGAGTAGCCGAATATTGCGCTATTTGTGGTAAAGTAATACTAGTATCTGCTAATATTTTTAGCCGAGCTTCTGATTGCGCCTCAATCGTATCCAAACTAAAATCTTTCATCTCAGAACTACCACAACCCATCCATAAACATATTGTTATAGAGAATACTAGCAGTAGAGAAAAGTTAGTTGGGGCTTTGGTCATTTATTTTTAAGAATTAGTCTTTAGGAGATTTAGTTATTTAATTAATACGGGCACAAGGTCTGTCATTTTTAAGCAAAGGACTAGCACAAATTTGACAAAAATCTTCACTTTTTGAACAATCCTAGCAAAAATCATCGAATATTGTTTTTTTCTGCCCAGTTATTTGGTTTAAGCTACTGCTTAATTTGACTTCAGACTTTTAGTCAATAAAAGGTTTGCCCAAGTAAGGAAATTTTTAGCGAAAAAATGCAAGTCTAAAAACATATATGTTTCATGAATAGGTTTTGGTTGAATGTATTTGAGGATATTATATGATAGTTGGGTGAATTAATAGTGTTTATTCTGAAATTATTCGTGTGGTAGCCCTCTCGCCATTAACCCTTTGCCTTTCGCCGAATAAAGTCTAATAATTAACTTTTATGCCTCAAATCATAATCTGAGTCGTGTCAAATCATAATATGCAGCGATCACACCGATAAATTGATTGAAATTTGTTGAAAATAGTAGGCGGAGTGCATTGGCAAAGGGCAGAGGAATAACACCCCCTCCCAAAAATCCTCCGCAATTTATCAATCAAAAATCTAGTCATCATGAAAATCACTCAATTGTTAGTCGTCATCTGTTTAATCGCCACTTCTTTAACCGCTCAAAAAAATGGAAATGGGCAATTAAAAACAAAATCCATTTCACTCGCCGATTTTTCCGAAATCCGGGTAAACTTTCCGGTCACCGCCACCATTGATTGCGGCACAACAACTGCTTTAAGCATGACCACCGACGACAATTTATTTGAGCATATAGGAATAGAAGTGGAAGACGATATTTTATACATTCAACAAAAAGGTTGGGTGGAAGCAACTAAAGTAGAATTGACCATTGGCGCGCCCAATTTGAAGCGATTACAAGCAGGCGGCTATGGCAATTATACCGTAAAAAATATAGCTGCCAATGAATTTCGAGTGACCAATAATGTCGGACTAGTCAAATTATTTGGCAAAGCGAATACCTTAAGATTTGGTATTGAAACAGGAACAATTGATGCAACGGGATTAGTTGTTCAAGAAGTGTACGCCAATATTTGGAGTCATGGAAAAGCTAAGGTCAATGCGGTTCAATTATTAGATGGAAAAGTAAAGAATGGGGGCGATATTATTTATACCAACGCACCTGTAAAAAATCGCATTAAAATAAAAGGTGATAGTCAAGTCTATTCTTCGGCGGAAGCTAAGGCAGCGATCAAAAAAATAGATTTTATCGACTTTAAACTATTCAATAACAGCGGCACAAGAATCCAAGCGTATGTGAAAGGGCCTAGAGGTCAAAAATTTAGTTATGGCTTCCCTTTAAATCCATTACAAAAGCGCAACAAGCATTGGCCAGTTGGCAGTAAAGTTTATAAAGTGAGTAAAGTAGGCACTCGAACTTTATTGGCGACGATTGAAGCGGATAATGCAGATAGTGTGGTGAAATTATTTGATTAGCCAGTTTTTTAACGATATAGGTAATCAGATAAAGAATTGATACTACAGAAGATATTAGTACAAGCTAATTTAGTCTAATATCCGTGTCCCTTTACTTATCCGCGGTAGCAATCAATACCACGGATAAGTGAAGGGACACGGATATGTATTACTTTTTTAACTGACACCTATAAAGTAAAAACTATATGCACTTAAGTACCAACACACAATTATTATTAATTTTCAGCGGCTTCTTTTTCCGCTATTTTCCTCTAAAAAATCAAGCCGTAGCGGTGCTATGACTGGATTTTTTAAAGAAAACTATCGAAAAAATAATCTCCCTGAAATTTTAAACTAATTATGAGTTGGTACTTAAATGACTAGATGGTTAAACAAAATTACCTACAAATAAACCCATAAAAGTCCATGCCAATACGCCAATAATGATGAATAGAAAGGTACTAGAATAATTGATAACTTCCGTTTCTTTTTCATTGACCAATTCTTTTGGGTTCGTTTCAGCTTCGTTAATTTCCTCCATCGTTGCATCACTTACCACTTTTAAAGCAGCACTCCAGAAATAGATAAAATAACTGACTCCTGCGGCAATAATTAGGTATAAAAGGGCTAGTAGAAAGTTCATCGATGAAATATTATTTTAAGGACTTGATTTGCCAAATCTAATAATTTTAGTAGTGGTTTTCAATTTTTTTAGAAATGTATTATCGAATTTATTTGATGGGTACAGATAAATTTTTAGCAGATTTCAAAGACGAATTAGACGGGATAGGCTGTACAGGTGGAGCGGATTGGGCGGATATTATACGGATTTTTCTAAATAAGATGATAAATCTGTACCAAAATCCGCCTAATCCGCATAACCTACCTTCTCAGTTAAGAAAATTAGCATTTGATCTGTACTCGTCGAATTCACCGAAACGAATTGAAAACCTAGCAAATTCTGCGAACTTCCACCTTTTGTAAAATAGCCTTATTATATTTGCGTTCCTAATTTAGGGTAGAAGTTGTAAGTCACTCATTATTTTTATAAAACTGACAACTGACAACTCACAACTGACAACTCGTAACTAAATAACAACCACAATATGCAAAAAGTACAAACGTATATCAATAAAAATAAGCAGCGATTTTTAGACGAATTAATCGAAATTTTAAAAATCCCATCTATTAGTGCTGATCCAGCATACAAAGAAGAGGTTGCTAAAACAGCAGTTTTTACCGCAGAGAAGTTAAAAGCAGCAGGGGCAGAAAATGTAGAAATTTGCCAAACCGCAGGTCACCCAATTGTCTATGGTGACAAATTGATAGACCCTGCCTTACCAACGGTTTTGGTCTACGGGCACTACGATGTGCAACCACCAGACCCATTGGAATTATGGACAACTGGACCATTTGAGCCAGTTATTAAACCAACAAAAGTACATCCAGACGGCGCTATTTTTGCCCGTGGTTCTGCCGATGATAAAGGACAATTTTATATGCATGTGAAAGCCTTTGAAGCCATGATAGCGGAAGATGTTTTGCCTTGTAATATAAAGTTTATGATAGAAGGAGAAGAAGAAGTAGGCTCGGATAATTTAGGTACTTTTTGCCAAGCGAATAAAGAAAAATTAGCTTGTGATATGGTGATGATTTCGGACACGTCGATTATTGCCAATGATTGCCCATCCATTTCTGTGGGCTTAAGAGGCTTAAGTTATTTAGAAGTAGAAGTAACGGGACCAAATCGAGATTTACACTCAGGCGTATATGGTGGTGCGGTAGCCAATCCGATTAATATTTTGTGTAAAATGATTGCGTCGATGCACGATGAAAACAATCACATTACCATTCCAGAATTTTACGATGATGTCGCAGAAGTAACGAAAGCGGAGCGAAAAGCGATGAACGAAGCGCCGTTTGACATCCATGCCTATAAAGATGATTTAGATATTTTCCAAGTACGTGGCGAAAAAGGCTATACCACTTTAGAAAGAACGTCTATTCGACCAACCTTAGATGTAAATGGTATTTGGGGTGGTTATATTGGCGAAGGGGCAAAGACTGTTTTACCATCAAAGGCCTTTGCTAAAATCAGCATGCGGTTAGTGCCTAACCAAAATTCGGATAAAATCACCGAAATCTTCACCAAGCATTTCAAGAAAATTGCGCCTAAATCTGTAAAGGTTCAAGTTCGCCCACATCATGGTGGAGAACCAGCCGTTACACCAACGGATACAGTAGAATACAAAGCAGCGGCGAAGGCCATGAAAACGACTTTTGGTAAAGAACCGATTCCTCAAAGAGGTGGCGGCAGTATTCCAATTGTGGCACTTTTTGAAGAAGTATTGGGCGTTAAATCTGTCTTGATGGGTTTTGGGTTGGATTCTGATGGCTTACATTCACCAAACGAGCATTATGGTTTATTTAATTATTATAAAGGGATAGAGACGATTCCTTATTTCTTTCAGTATTATGCGGAGATGAAGCAATAGGAGAAGTGAGCAGCGAGAAGTCAGAAGTCAGACCATTTCATTGTCAGACCGTAAACTGTCAGATTGATTTATGTTTAATCTGACTGCGATATTTTCAGTCTCCAGACTGGAAATCGGCATCTTGTCGTCTCCAGACGACCGAAAACAGTACTAACGGTCGTCTGGAGACTTAATTCATCGAATTTAACTCTTTTTTAGCTTCAGGAGCGATAGCAACAAATAGCAAAATGAAAAAGAAAGCGGAAGGTAAGAAGGCGATAAAATCCAAACTTCATCCTAGAAACAAACATCGACAAAGCTATGATTTCAAGGAATTAATAGCCACGCTTCCAGATTTAGCTCCTTTTGTGGCGCCTAATAAATATGGGGACGAATCCATTGATTTTTTTAATCCAGCAGCCGTAAAAATGCTCAATAAAGCTTTATTGTTGCATTATTATGGAATTGACTATTGGGAGATTCCACCGAATTATTTGTGTCCACCGATTCCCGGTCGAGCGGATTATATCCATCACATTGCTGATTTATTGGGCAGTTCTAATGGTGGAAAAATTCCTGCGGGCAAGACGATCAACTGCTTAGACATTGGCGTTGGGGCAAATTGCGTTTATCCAATCATTGGGCACCATGAATATGGTTGGTCTTTTAGAGGCACAGATGTTGACCGAACAGCTATCCAAGCAGCGAATAAAAACATTGAAAATAACGGGACCTTAAACCAAGTGATCAAGTTCAAATATCAAATCAATCCAACGGATATCTTTTATGGTATTTTGGACAAAAAAGAATATTTTGATTTAACGATTTGTAACCCTCCTTTTCATACCTCCGCTTTGGAAGCGCAGTCAAGTGCTATCCGAAAAGTCAAAAATTTAACGGGCAAAAAGAGTGTAACGGTCACCCCCAGTTTTGGTGGTCAACCCAAAGAATTATGGTGCCCAGGAGGAGAGAAGCAATTTATTAAAAGGATGGTTCAGGAAAGTAAAAAGTTTGCACCGAATTGTCTCTGGTTTTCTACTTTAGTCTCCAAAGAATCTAATTTGATTGGCATCAAACGAGCCTTAAAAAAAGCCGTTGCTACAGAAGTGAAAATCATTGAAATGGGACAAGGGCAGAAAAAAAGCCGAATTGTAGCTTGGTCTTTTTTAAAAGAAAAACGCCGAGATCAATGGGTGGCTAAACGGTGGAAAATGGAAGAGGACTAGGTTCTAAACCATTTTGAAAATTGAAAATTATAAATTGAGAATTGAAAATTGCTTTTGATGATATTATCCACTCTAAGACTAAGAAACTACCCAGAAGCCGAAGCCGATACCTTCCCGTGGAACCTCCCCCTTATCAAAAACTTAGAAACGCTACAATTTGAAAAGAACATCAGCTTCTTTGTCGGTGAAAATGGCAGCGGTAAATCCACGATTTTAGAAGCCATTGCTGCGTATACGGAAGTTCCACTAGCGGGAAGTCTTCGATTAGTCGATGATGAATCACTTGCCGCTTCTAATCGTTTGGCCGATTATTTGAGTTTGCGGTATGCCGAAAAAACACGGCACGGCTTTTTTGTTAGAGCCGAAGATTTTATTGGGTTTTCTAGGAGTATCAAACGACAGATTCGAGAACTAGACGAAGAAATTGCGGAGGTGAAAGCCACGTTTACGGGCGGCGATATAAAGCTGACTTTAGGCACCTTAGAAGGCGAGCGAAACAGTTTTATCCAACGGTATTCCAAAGACTTAGAGGCGATGTCACACGGCGAAGGGTTTATGAAATTTTTCACGTCTCGAATTACAGGCAAAGGCTTGTATTTAATAGACGAACCAGAAGCGGCACTTTCCCCTGCTCGACAATTGAGTTTATTGTCGTTGATTTTAGAAAAAGTTAAAAAGACGGGCGCACATTTTATCATTGCCACTCATTCGCCCATCATTATGGCAGCACCTGATTCCGAGGTGTTTTATTTTCAAGAAGGACAGATTGCCAAAGTAGATTATCGAGAAACAGAGCATTATTTATTGACCAAGGCGATATTGGATAGACCTGAGTTGGTGATGAAGGAATTGTGACAAGAAAGAAGAACGAAGTCAGGCTCCTAGCCTCTCTTTTTTACTGACTGAAGAGAAATATTATCCTTTAATATTTCGATAAATTTCCGCAATGGCGTTGATTGTAATTCATTTTTTAAAGTAGCTATATACCATTTACGTTTTAAACCAGATTTTCCCAGCGGAATCATTTTAATAGTACGGGCATCAACATAAGGCTCAATTAACCATTTGGCCATAACGGTAATGCCTAAACCTTCTCTAACCATTTCTAGAACAGCTTCGGTTAATTGAATATACATCACTTGTTTTGGCGTAATTTGCTCAGGACGAAGGAATTGTTCAAAAAATATACTTTCTTGGAGTACTTTAGAGTGCGTAATATAAGTCGCTGCTTCAAAATCTGATGGGGTCAAATAACTCTTTTTAGCCAGCGGATGTGCCACAGGAAGGAGCGCAACTACATCATCAGTAAAGAGTTCTGTAAAAACGATATTTTTATCATGGCTTTGTCGATAAACGATGGCCAAATCAATCTTTCCTGTTAACAGTTGTTCCAGCGGCGGCATAGTCCCATTGGTTTCCAATCTGAATTCAATATTAGGAAATGACGCTCGATGTAATTTCAAGATTTGGGGCAACCAATGATAACAAGTATTGCATTCTGTGCCTAGTCGAATCGTACCTGATTCACCTTTTAATTGTTTAATGATTTCATTCGTCACCCGATCAACTTCTGGTAAGATAACGGTAGAAGATTGTAATAACAATTTGCCGATATCTGTCAGAATAAGGTGCTTATTGATTCTATGAAAAATTTTAGTGTTGAGTTGACTTTCTATTTCCTTGAGTTGATGACTCAAAGCCGAAGGTGTCAAAAAAAGTTTATCCGCAGCTTTCGCTAAACTGCCTTCTGCAACGATAGTGGCGATTAATTTAAAGTATTTTAGTTCCAAATTTTAGCGTATCAGTTAGAAAGATTAAGCATTCATGAGTTCAGCGACCGCTCCAATGTTAGGAATTAGAAAATCGGGATCCCCTTGGGCCAATAAACTTTTAGGCTGAGTTCCCGAAAGCACCCCTACTGTTTTTACACCAGCATTTTTACCTTCTTCTATGTCTGCTAAAGTATCCCCTACTTTCAAGAATCTTTGCTTATTCGTAAGACTTAATGATTGCATCATATCTAAAATCATGACTGGATGAGGGCGTGCTTTTCCCAATTCGCTAGAAATACCAATATAATCAAAATTATCGGTTTCCCATGCCAAATGCTCGATTATCTTATCGGCCTGTGCTCGGGGCAAACCAGTTCCTATACCTATTTTAATGCCTTTATTTTTTAAGGTATCAAATAACGCCTTTACGTGATTGGCATTTGCAAAATTATCCAGATGGGCATTGATGTTTTGTTGAAAAGAGACAAAAATTGGCCATGCCAAATTGGGTGGATGATTGCCTTGTTCGAGTATAATATTAATCATGACCATTTTGTCTTTGCCTCTATTGGCTTTGATAACGGCATTATCAGGTGTTACACCATGCTTCTCAAAAGCCCATCTAAAACAGTTTCGGATGGTGTTGGGCACTTTTTCTTGGACAGTAGTGCCAATCATATCAAAAAGAACGGCTTGTATATTCATCATTTTTAAATTAAAGTTTCCAGACGCTATTCGCATATTTAGCAGCGGACAGCAGGTTTGTAATTTCAAGCTTCAAATCATTAATATCTTTCTTCGTCAGGGGGGCAAGATTTTTATAAGAGTCAGGATGTTCTTCCTTATGCGGGAAATAGCAAGCTTGTCCGTACTTTTGTTGAACAGCACTTTTGGCTCGACCATATAAATGAAAATGTTGATAAGGGCCTTTTGGTTTAAATACGCCCCAATTGCCATTGTCTTGGTAATTAATTCTCCCTATATCCACTCCGTTTCGATTTAAAACCATCTTCATCGCATCCCCAACGACCATTAATAATCGCATTAATTCAATGGCCGTTGTCGCATTAAATTGTTGTAAATTACTAACCCTGACTTTTGGGTTAATGACAATATGACCTCCATCACTTCTGCCTACAAGTGGCTCATCTGCTGCTTCAACTAGGAAATTTTTAGCTTCATAAATTAATGCCATAGGTAATCTTATTTAAGTTCGTTTTTTTTCAATTTACCAAGTGCTATTGTTAACCTGTTCATAGCTTCTAACAAATCTGCTTTCGAGCAAGCATAGGAAATTCTCACACAAGCATCTTCTCCAAAGGCGAGACCAGGAACGAGCGCAATATTAGCTTCTTCTAACAGATAAGTACAGAGATCAATTGAATTATTGACCTGTTTTCCTTTAAACCACGTTCCATAATAATGACTAAGGTCTGGGAATATATAAAAGGCGCCACTTGGCAAATTAACTTTAATGCCAGGGATTTCAGTTAGCTTGGCGTAGATAAAGTCTCTTCGACTTTGGTATACTTGCACCATTGCTTGAACAGTATCCAGACCGCTCTTAATTGCCGAAAAAGCAGCCCGTTGGGCGATAGAACTATTGGCAGAAGATAAATGACCTTGAAGTTTGGTGACTGCTTTGGCAATCCACACAGGTGCAGCAAGATACCCTACTCGCCAACCAGTCATCGCATAGCATTTACTAAAACCATTGATGGTAACCGTTCGATTAAACATGTTCGGTAAAGCCGCAAAGCTGATTCGATTGGAGGTATAGTTGATATGTTCATAAATCTCATCTGCAATGACTATCACCTTCGGGTAATTAACAACTAATTTGGCTAAAGCAGCTAACGCTTCTCGATGATAAACGAGCCCTGTCGGATTGCTTGGGGAGGAGAAAATAATGGCTTTGGTCTTTTTAGAAATGGAGTTTTCTATTTGTTGAATGCTAACTTTAAAATTATTTTCAGCAGCTCCTTTTAATATAATCGGTTTTGCCCCAGCTAATTTAACTTGGGCTAGATAGCTGACCCAAAATGGGGCAAAAATAAGGACTTCATCACCTGGGTTTAAAATAGAGAGCATGACATTTGATAAAGCTTGTTTCCCTCCATTGGAAACGACAATGTTTTCTGCTTTATAAGGCACCTTATTTTCGGTGGCATATTTCAGGGCAATGGCAGTCCGTAAATCTAAATAACCAGCCGTAGGAGGATAAGAAAAGTAGTTGCCAGAGTCGATGGCTTCCTTTGCGGCATCACAGATATAAGGTGGAGTTTTAAAGTCAGGTTCTCCATGGCTGAGGCTAATGACATCAACCCCCTTCGCTTTTAATGCCCGTGCTTTTGCGGTCGTACCAGAAGTAGCAGAAGCTTCAATTGACAATACTCTTTTAGATAGTAAATTCATCGTTCATGCTTTAATCTATGCTAAGTGTTAAATAACTCAACACAAAGATTAGGATTAAATCATTAAAAGAAAAGGTATTTTTTCTAATCGAAACCATGAGGAAATTTAAGGTTGGTAACTATGAAGTGGTCGGACGAAATTAAATTTATAATTAGGTGTCGGGTACTAGGTTTTAGGTATAACACAAATACATCAAGCCTGAAACCTAGTACCCGATACCTGTTACCATTTTTTTAAAACTTAAAATTGTCCACTTATTTGGTCTGGAGAAAAGACGACCTATAGTAGATTAAGCATTTAAGACACCCAGTAATTCCATATCTTTATTGCGTAAATCCAACCCACCTTCCATAATTGACTTTAAATTCGTTAAATAAAAAGTCCAACCGTAACCACATTGCACGTATAAATTTTCGTCAGGATTTTCTTTAAACACGACTTCTTCTTGCGTTAGTGTCAATAAACAATAATCGGCTTTTTCTTCAATATGGACGGTCACTACACAACCTTCAAAACCAAATTTAAAATAGTCGATGCCATTGCTGTCCAATACTTCGCTTTTTTCAAAAACAGCATCTGAATGCCCGTGCCAAACCCAATGATATTTCCCTTTTTTAATAGGGGTAGTTGAAGATAATTTGGTTCCATCCTCCTCCCAGTAAGTACATTTTCTTAGAAACCAAGCATTAATACCATCGGCAGTAGCCCAAGCATTATATAAAGCTATTTTAGATACTTTGATAGGAATTCGAAGAACAAACTTATGCCAAGGAGAGGTAGAGGTCGTCATGATGTTAAGCGATTTTATAATTTTCTAATAGTTGATTTTTAAATTTATGCTAATAGCTTTTTCAATTCCTCCACTATACCCGCCTCATGAGGATGTGCGCTAGTTGCCACCATTTCCCAAGTAGTGAATTCGCCACCATAAACGTTCATTTTAGCATTTTTATCTGCACCAGCCTCCAATAAGAATTGGACGATTTTGGGTAAATTATAAGGGGTTTGTTGTCGCCACATTTCTACCCCATTGCTGCCCGCATAATGCAATAAGGTGGCTTGATGACCATACGGAGAGCGAAGCGTTAATAATTCAGGTTGTTGGGTTATTTGTTGTTTTAAATGAGGTAAGTCTCCTGCTAAAAGCGTATCGACTGCTTGCTCAAAAGCTATATTAAATGTTGTTTCTCCTTGTCTAGCAACCGCTTCCCAATTTGCATAACCACAATCTTTGGCTATGGACAAACGAGCATCAGCTAAGGTGAAATTTGCCTTAAAAATAAAGTCTACATCTTTACCAATAAAATCGGGGTGCCAGTTATTAATTTGTCCTTTGCAGACAGGGTTTTTAGCGATCCACGCAGCAAAAAGATTGTCTGCGAAGGCGGTTAACTGTGTTAAAATGGTCGTGTTTTTATCAATTTCTTCAATGGCTTTTTTATGAAGGTTATAGACCTTTTCGGTATTTTCGTGGATGTAGATTTTAGGCTTCATATTTTGTGTTTTTATACATAGGCACATAGTAGATTCACATAGTGCATATAGTTTTAACAGAATTTGCTAACGTATATTAAGTACACCGTTCAGAAAATTTCTCGTAATTCTGACGTGTCCCCCGAGCGCAGCTATGCTGCTACTCGTAAGATTTTAAAGGGAGCGATTTTTTTGATTTTTCCACGGAAAAATCAAAAAAATCGCTCCCTTTAAAATCCCTTTGCGAGGCGGCATGAATGAACGATTCCGTAGGATGAAAGTCTAGTAGACTTTCAAGTGAAAGAACCGTGCAACGGGTGGGTGAGCCGCCGATCAAAACATGAAATAACTTTTTGAACGATGTATTAAGCTATACTCGTAAAAAACTATGTGGACTTTGTGAACTATGTATCTATGTGGTAAAAAAAGTAGGGTTTAATTCTTCCCACATCATCTTCACCTGCAAATCCCCAAACCCGTAAATTCCTGCTTCCTTTGCAAACTGCTGAAAAATCAACTCAAAATCATCCGTCTGTAAGGTTGCTTGAATAGCCATTAATTGTCGTTGCGGTCTACCCAATTGTTCATCAGTAGGAAAGCGATCAATATGCGCTTGGATTACTTCTTGTAGAACGGGGAAATTAGCCGTTTTAGTAGTCGCTAAAATTTTTAATTGTGCCAAATCATTTTGTTGAAAAGCTTCCCAGAAGGCTAACATCAATTGAAATTCGGAAGCGGTCATCGCTTGTCGATTTTCGTAAGCAGTCACCAATTCTGCTTTAGACATGCCGCCGAATTCGTGCCAATTATTTCGTTGTGCTTTGACCAAATTAATGTTTGCTCGATGACCGATAATATCCAAGAGAGAAACAATAAAGCATAAGTTCATTTGACAAAAAAGATCATCTCCAAACCATAAATTCATGACTTCATTTGGAGCGAGGGACAATACTTTTTGAAACTGTGGTAAAGCATAATCATTATAGCGTCTTTTTTTACCATAATTTTTTTCTATAAAACTGGCTCTATTATCCCAAAATTCTATTAGGGAATCTCCTTGGATATTGCCGTCAATCAAACATTCTCTACAGATGATAAAATGACCTTCAATTGCATCAGTCGGAAATTGTTCCATTAAAGCGTCGCCATTTAGAATGTGGTGCTCCATTTTTATATAAACGATTAAATGTTTTTTAAAAAATATAAAAATACAAAAAGTTTTTTAAACCTGTTGGTTACTTCAATAGTTAAAGCATTGGTGATGTGTCAAAATGGTTGATAAGTGCAAGTTAATGGTGGGCGATACTTTCAAAGTATCGCCCACCATTAACGACTTTAATACACGACCAAAGCATTAATTACCTAGAGCTAATTGCTTTTCGGCTAATATTCCTAGTTGTTTGATCCCTTCTTCAATGGCTTCCGTAAAAGGCTCCGCAAAACTCAATCTAATATAATTTTTATAATTGGATTCTACCGAGAAAATTTGCCCAGGTGCAATTCCAATTTGTTGATTTTTGGCGGCTTTGAATAATTCGTAACTATCAAATTGTTTAGGGAACTCTATCCAAAAATTAAAGCCACCTTCGGGAACGCTAAAATAAATGCCTACAGGAAAATACTGTAAAATACATTGACTATAGCGCAAGGCTTGGGTATGTAAGGCTGTTCGCAATTTTCGGAGATGGAAATCATAGCGCCCTTTTTGGAAAAAATTTAATAAAGCAGCTTGAGGCAAAGAACTGGTAGATAAAGATAATATTCGTTTTTGATGCGCAAACTGTTCCACAAAACGCCCCGGTTGACAATAACCGATTCGATAACCTGGGGCAATGGTTTTAGATAAAGAAGAGCAATATAAAACCCAACCTTCGGTATCATAAAACTTACAAGTACTCGGTCTATTTTTACCAAAATATAACTCCCCATAAATATCATCTTCAATAATAGGAATCTGTTTAGCCGTCATTAATTCGACCAATTCTTTTTTTTGCGCATCGGGTATACAAACACCTGTTGGATTATGAAAATTAGTTACAAAAAGTCCTGCTTTGATGGGAAATTGTTCAATCGCTTTTTTCAAAAAAGGAATATCTAAACCCTTGGATGTAACAGGAATTGAAACGGCTTTTAAACCCAATCGCTCCACCGCTTGATGAATACTAAAATAGGTCAATTCATCAATGGCAATCACATCACCTCGTTGGGTTAAAATCATCAAGCTAATATTCAATGCTTCCATACAACCCGCAGTAATGACCAAGTCTTCTGCTCTAAAATTGCCTCCCCAATTGAGTAATTGTTGTGCAATCACTCGGCGCAATTCTGGATTGCCCTGTGGATGCGTGTATTTCAACAAAAAATTCTTTTCGGTCCGAACCGCTTCTCCGATAGATTTATTTAGTCGAGCTATCGGCAATAATGCTGGAGCAGGCACGGCAGAGGATAATTTCAGGATGCTTTCAGAATTCCTTAACTCTTCTAATTCTTTGATAATTTCACTTGTATCAATCGCTTTTGCATTCGGCTGTATGGTCGAAACTACCGAAGGCGCTGCTCTTTCTGCATGTCGAAAACGCACATAATAACCCGATTTTGGACGAGCTTCTATCAAACCTTTTGCTTCTAATTGATAATATGCTTTGAAAATAGTACTAGGACTGACATGCTGTTGTTTGCTCAATAAACGAACCGACGGTAATTTTTCGCCTACTTTTAAAATATTGTTTAAAATGCTGTCTTCTAGTTGATTAGCAATTTGGTCGTAACGGAATTGTTTATTTGTTGAAACCATATATTGAGTTGTAAAAGCTGATTAAATTAGAGATTCTGAAAGGGAGATAGTTGAACTGATTGAAATCTGATATGCTTAAAATAGTTAAAACTGAATCTGTTTCTTTTTTACAAACATATCTACTTTTGTGTTCAAATGAAAGTTTATTTCTAAATTTTAAAAATAAAAAATTATGAAAACCATTGGCTTAATTGGCGGCATGAGTTGGGAATCTTCCAAATTATATTACGAACTACTCAACGAAAAAGTAAAGGCAGAATTGGGTGGTTTTCATTCTTGTAAAAGCATTTTGTATACCGTACAATTTGACGAAATCCACCGACTACAAGGAGCAGGAGATTGGGCAGCTTTAGATAAAATTATGGTCAATGCTGCACAAAGTTTGGAAAAAGCGGGGGCAGATATTATCTTGATTTGTGCCAATACGATGCATCTTTGTAGTCCAGCGATTATTAAGAATGTGCAAATTCCCTTATTACATATTGCAGAAGCTACGGGACAAGCCATTAAAATAAAAGGGTTGTCCAAAGTAGCTTTGCTAGGCACTAAATATGTCATGGAAAAAGATTTCTATAAAGACCTTTTAACCAATAAATTCGGCATAGAAGTATTGATCCCAACTGCCCAAGAAAGAGACTTTGTCCACGAAGTCATTTATGGCGAATTAGTACAAGGCGTTATTACAGATGCTTCCAAAGCAGGCTATAAAGAAATCATCCAAAACTTAGCAGATCAAGGGGCAGAAGGAGTTATATTAGGGTGCACAGAAATTCCTTTGTTAATCAAACCTGACGATGTAACGATCCCTACTTTTAATACCACCAAAATTCATGCAGAGCAAGCCGTCGCATGGGCATTAGCAGGAGAAATGGTGAGTTAATGGATTATCAATTTACTCCCTTTCAATCAAGAAAAACGACTTTTGTAAATCTACTACAGCACGGAGATTGGCGTATAAAATTATACACGATTAACGCAAAGGAGAAAGTCGATACCGCCGCAGTTTTAGAAAAAGCACTCAGTCAATTACCAACTCCAGCATTGACTCAAAATCGGTATGGCGTTGGTTTTTTGATTATTCATCAAGGCGTAGTTGCCAATTGGTTTCTTTTGAATTGGTGGGGCTACGAAGATATTCTTCATCAGAAATTGTTTAGTTCGCCAATTGATGATTTTGCGGCGATAAAAAATGCGGAAGATAAAACCATCATGGCTTGTATTCACGAATTAGTCATTCATCACTTTGAAGTGAAAGCGTGGAAAAAATGGGTTTTGTCTACCGAAACACCAGATTTTGAGGAATATTTGAAAATGGTTTTGTGATTCAGCGGAAAAACTGGTAGCATCCCGATAATTATCGGGATCAGGCTTTCCCGTCACCGACCTTCAGGTCGGAATATTTTCCTTAGAAGATTAAATTATCTATTTAAAAACAGGTCTAAAGACCTTTGACCCGAAAGCCTAAAGGCTTTACTACCAGTTAAATCATGCAAATCACACTTTACCAAATAGACGCCTTCACGCAAAAAGTATTTGGCGGTAATCCTGCAGCAGTTTGCCCCTTAGACGAGTGGATTTCCGAAGAACTAATGCAGCAAATTGCCATTGAAAATAACTTAGCAGAAACTGCCTTCTTTGTTAAGAAAGAAGACATTTATGAAATCCGTTGGTTTATGCCAAGTGGAGAAATCAACCTTTGTGGGCATGCGACTTTAGCTTCTGCTTATGTTATTTTTAATGAATTGAATCACCCGACTGACGAAATATGTTTTTCATGCCTAAGTGGAGAATTAGGGGCAAGGCATTCTGAAAATGGACAAATTACCCTTAATTTTCCCGTTTGGAAACCCAAAAGAGTTGCCATACCGCCAGAAATTTTTGAAGCTTTTAACCATGATCCAATTGCTGCTTACGCCAGCCGAGATTTAATGTTGATTTTTGAAAATGAACAACAAATTTTAGAATTGAATCCCAATCTACCCATGGTCAAACATCTGCCTTACTTGGGGCTTAATTGCACCGCCAAAGGAAATGAAGTAGATTTTGTATCCAGGGTTTTTGATGCCAATGACCCCATTTCAGAAGACCCTGTAACAGGTTCTGCGCATTGTGGATTTGTGCCTTTTTGGGCAGGTCAATTGGGTGAAACAAGGTTACACGCCAGACAATTATCTGCCAGAAGAGGCGAGTTGTTTTGTGAATTAAAAGGCGATAGAGTTTTTATTAGCGGCTATGCGGTGGGGTATATGAAAGGAATAATAGACGTTTGATTTTGTCCAGTAACTTCCCGTTACTGGACAAATTTTGATACCAAAAATATAAGTGTCTTTGACAATTTTGGCAAAAGCTACTTTTTCTATCTCATCGGACGGCACAGCCATCCGACGAGATGAGTACGAGATGAGTATTTCCGTCGGATGGCTGCGCCGTCCGATGGAAATACAGGACAAATTTCGACACAAAAATTATAATCAAAAGAATCATCTAAAACTTTTGAACTGCTCCGAAAGATTAGTGACCTGGAGGAGCAGCTTTTAATCGGACTAATTATGAAAAACTTAAGCCGTCTCTATAAAATTTCAATGTTAATTGCCTTGATAGGGTGGATTGCCTTAATTGGATTCCCCGCATCCAATTTTACAGACTCTTTTATCATGCAAATCATTGTTTTGCTTCTATGTGGTATTTATACTTACTTGCTATTTGTCCAAAAAACACCGAAGGGGGAATGGTATCCAAAAGGTAATTTTAAGGACTTTCAAGGCATTGTCAATTTTTTTAAAAATCCTAAAGTTGTATTAGTAGGTTGGGTTCATTTTTTAGCATTTGACCTAATGGTCGGGTTGTATATTAAAAATGACGCTTTGGCAAATGACTTTAGTTTTTGGTGGGGCATCCCCTCCTTACTATTGACGATATTATTTGGTCCACTAGGCTTACTATCTTACTTTTTATTACGCTTTTTACTCTTACAATTCTAAGATTATGTTAATAGACATCCTGCAAACTCTTTTTAAAAGAGACTTAACCAAACTCAAAAAAGAAATAGCCGCCTATCAAGACGAAGCCAACATCTGGGTAGTAGATAAAAATATTACCAATTGTGGTGGCAATCTCTGTTTACATTTAGTGGGCAACCTCAATCATTTCATTGGAATGACCCTAGGCAAAACAGACTATGTTAGACAAAGAGATTTAGAATTTTCTGCTAAAAATATACCTAGAGCGACCCTTATTCAGCAAGTAGAAGAGACGATAGAAATGGTAGAAAAAGTATTAAGTCAATTAAGTGCGGCTGATTTAACCAAAGACTATCCAATTATTGAATTCAAAGAAAAGATGTCCACAGGTTTTTTCCTAGTTCATTTGACCACCCATTTGACTTATCATTTAGGGCAGGTGAATTATCATCGACGGTTGCTAGATGAAGTGAAATCGTAGCTTGGACATTCTTACTATTTTAAAAAGCTATTAAAAAAGAAAATAATGCAAAAGAACAAAACGCTACAAGATAAAATGTTTGCAGAAATGCAAGATAAAACCCTTTTCAAAAAGGCAGAAAGCTATGCTTTTGATTATTTGAACAAAGCCTTTGATAGACATATATTTCCAACCGAAGCAGCCTTAAATGACCTATCAAAATTTGAAGAGTCGATGCCTGAAAAAACAGGAGACGGGGAGCAAATTATTGACCTCTTACATGAATATGGTTCTCCTGCGGTAGTGCCGTATGTTGGTGGCAGGTATTTTGGCTTTGTCAATGGCAGTATGATTCCAGCGAGTTTAGCGGCTAAAAATTTAACTATTTACTGGGATCAAAATGCAGCGATGCAAGTAATGTCTCCGATTGTTGGAAAATTAGAAATAATTGTACAGAATTGGTTGGTGGACTTATTTGGGTTACCCAAAAATACAGTAGCTGGCTTTGTAAGTGGAACGTCTATGGCTAATTTGGCGGCCTTAACTGCCGCACGCTACCGCATTTTAAAAAATAAAGGTTGGGACGTGACCGAACAAGGGTTATTTGGTGCGCCAAGAATCAGAGTCGTGACGCATACCCATATTCATTCCAGTATACTAAAAGCGATTTCCTTAGCTGGGTTTGGCAAAGGGAATATTGAAATGGTGGAATGTGACGAACAAGGTCGAATTATTTCATCTGCTATGCCAGAAATAGATGACAATACGATTTTGATATTACAAGCAGGAAATGTCAGTAGCGGTGCTTATGATGATTTTGCTACTATTTGTAAAAAGGCAAAGGAAAAAGGGGCTTGGATACATATTGACGGTGCTTTTGGTTTATGGGCAGGGGCAACTAAACGACTAAAGCATTTAACAAAAGGATTTGAGTATGCCAATTCTTATGCGGTAGATGGACATAAGACCTTGAATACACCTTATGATTCAGGGATTATTTTATGCCAAGATGAAGAGGCTTTGGTTTCTGCTTTGCATACGAGTGCCAGTTATCTTATTTCTAATGAAGCAAGGGAAGGCATGTATTACACGCCAGAAATGTCCAAACGAGCAAGAGTAGTGGAATTATGGGCCGCACTTAAATATTTGGGCAAAGAGGGGGTGGATGAAATGGTTTATGGAATGCACGAAAGAGCTAAACAATTTGCGACTGCTTTTGAAAAAACAGATGGTTTTACGGTTATAAACGAAGTTGTTTTTAACCAAATAATTATCCAATGTGCAACCGATGAAATGACAACTGCAGTGATGCATAAAGTGCAGGCATTAAGAGACTGCTGGGCTGGTGGTGCAATTTGGGAGGGGCGACAAGTGATTCGGATTAGTGTCTGTTCTTGGGCGACGACGACCGAAGATATTGAGCGGTCTGCGGCTTCTTTTGCCAAGGCTTACGAATTAGTTCAATTAGAAATGGCTGCTGTTTGATTAAATTTTATTCAGCGAAAGGCCTGTCATACAAATAATTTCAGCATAAATATTATTAAATAGATAGATAATAGCGTAATTGGGATTTGTTCCCAACGTGCCGTAGGTACGAAAGATCGGTAGTAAAAAAATATGGAGATACTCAAAATCAGAGGCAATAAAATAGTTTTCAAAGACTTAAATCAAGAAAAGCAAGAAGTCATTTTATTGGTGCATGGACATCCATTTGACCATACCATGTGGAAATACCAAGAGGAAGCCTTAAAAGATTTTCGCTTATTGCTGCCTGATTTAAAAGGATATGGTGCATCCAACGCCGATTTTGATAAAATATATATAGAAGAACAGGCATTGGATTTGGCATTGTTGTTAGATGAATTGGACATTAAGAAAGTACACCTCATTGGTTTATCTATGGGCGGGCAAATTATCGTAGAATTCCAACGATTATTTCCAGCAAGGGTAAAATCGCTTATCATTGCTGCTAGTACGCCTACAGCAGAAACTACAGAAAGTTATGCTAATCGCTTACAAGTAGCGGAGACCATTCAAAAAATAGGGATGTTGACTTACACACAAAAAGACATCCATAAATACATCAATTTAGCTTCAATCCGAGGAGATTCGGACGTTTATCAACATCTGTTTCAGATGATGACTAGAACCAAAGTGACTGGGGCAGTAGCTTCCCATAAAGGCAGGGCAGAAAGAAGAAATAATTTTGACTATCTAAAAAATATCGAGCTACCAGCCTTAGTTATTGCAGGAGAAAAAGATTACTTTTTTAGTGTAGAGGTTGTAGAAAAAGTAGCAAAGGAAATACCTAATGCTCAATTTGAATTGATTAAAGATTCAGGCCATTTACCGAATATGGAAAAGCCGAAACACTTCAATGAATTGATAACGAAATTTTATCAAGCCCTAAAATAAATAGGAATATGGTTTATGAAATCGTCAAAGAAGACTACACCATTAGTACCGATAAACGGAAGTTAAATATTGCCACTATTCATGGCTACCTGAAAGACGCCTATTGGTCTAAAAATAAGCCATTTTATTTGGTTAAAAAGTCTATTAAAGGATCGATTTGTTTTGGTGTGTATCATCACAAAAGACAAGTAGGGTTCGCTAGAGTGATTACGGATTTAACCACCTTTGGTTATTTGGCAGATGTTTTTATTATTCCTGAGTATCAAGGAAATGGGCTAGGAAAATTTTTGCTAAAAACAATTATAGAATGTCCCGATTTTCAAGGCTTTAGAAGTTGGTCATTGGCGACTAAGGACGCACATGGATTGTATGCAAAGTTTGGATTTAAGGAAATGGATAACCCGAAAATATGGATGCGAAAGGTGAATTTTAGTGAATATTGATTTTATTGTTTTTGATAAAGCATCAACTGTCCATCAAAAGGCCGTTCATCAAAAAACATAAATTCATTACAAAAAATATCCATATTTAGTGCATAATGATTGGGTTCAGTTTTGAACCTATAGGTGGCTTTTTCTTCTAGCGTATTGGTTATTTGTTCCAATCGCCAATCAAAAGCCAATAAGGTATCGCCATCAAAATCATCTCTATAGGCTAATAAACCTCTAGTTTCAGTTAATGTGAGCGTTGCTTCTGGTGGGTCGTGAGGGACACAAAAACCACAACCATAACCAACTAATTTCCAATCACCCACCAAGTTAGCGGCTATTTCTGATGCTTCTGGTAATATATTATCTCGGCAACTGTTTAATGCGGCAAAAGTTGCTTCTTGTGATAAGATACAATTAGTTGTGGAGGCTTCTTTATTACATTGACAAAAGAATAAACCTGTTAACAAGAAAATTAAGGAATGATATTTTTGCATCTCGTCGAGTTTTTATAAAATTATTGTTTTTGATAAAGCATCGTATACCCATCATAGGGTCTATTATTAAAAAACATAAATTCACTACAGAAAATATCCATTTTTAGGTAGGCATGACTTGGTTCTGTTCTAAAAATAAAGGCACTCTGAGGGTCAAAACGATTATTATGTGCTTCTAGTTTCCAATCAAATTCAAAGTAGGAATCAATGTCATCACATATAGCCAATATGCCTTTATTTGCTTCCAATGTTAGGGTAATTTTATCTGTTCTATCTGCGCCTACACAATTTCCACAACCGTAGGCAATCAACTCCCATTCTCCTATTAAATTAGTTCCTATTTCTTTGGAATCGATGATGCCTGCTTCTAAGCACTCGGTTATGGTCGGAAACATTGCTTCAATAGAGATAAACTTTGCTCCATCAGCAGTTTTGCAATTATTGAAAATAGCTGTTTCTTCTGCAATATTGTCCTTTTTCTTACATTGGATAAAACAGAGCAAGCCTATTAAGAATAGTAAATATTTCATAACAGTAGGTTAATTTAGTACCTCTATAACCTAAGACTATGATTTTAATTAAAATGGTTGGTTGGAAATCAAAAATTATATTTATCCCTCCTTCTAGTAAAACTAAGCTGTACTCGTCAAAAACTATGTGAACTATGTGTGCTATGTGGTAAAAAACATTAACCTAGTTTGTCAAACGACTCATTCCTCATAATGCTTATTAGCCCGCCGCAATTTATTCCAAATTCGATCCTTCAAAGCTTGTGGTTTCAAAACAATCATCGCATCTCCAAACCCCAAAATCTCTCGTTCCAATTCATAATTAATTTGCACTGTAATGGAAATGATGATCCCTTTATCCTGCCGTTCAATCAATTCTTGACTAGGATGCAAAGGCTTGGTCAGCACATAAGGCGCATTGCTATGATAAACAAATAGGTGAATAATCTGAGGGCTTAAAGTCTCACTAACGGTTACACCAATAACATCTTGGTAAAAATTGCTTAAATCATAATTGGTATTTTCTCGAAAAGGGATATTAGACGTTTCAATGGCTTTCATTCTATCCAATGCCAAGGTCATCATTCTTGGCGCACCTTGTTTGATGCCTAGTAAAAACCAGCGATTGCGGTATTCTTTTAATAAATAAGGAAAGAAGATAATTTCGCCAGGTTGTCGAGCCTTAAAGGATTGGTAAGTAATGGATAAAGTTTGCTTTTTCTGAACTGCTTGATAAATGGTATCTAAGTATTCCAAGCCTTGCAAACCTTCATTTTTTTCAAAATCAATAATGCGTTCTTGTTTATTTTTAGAAGTATAAACCTTGTCTTCTAATTTTTGCACCATGCCACTCAATTCCTGAAAATGCGAAAAGCCTTTGAATTGCTTTAATATTTCTACGACTTCCGTCAGCCGATTTAAATCTTGGTCGGTCAATGGAATATTAGTGATGCTATATTCAGGGTCTTCGTAAGTGTAATATTTTTTATCCACCACAATAATCGGCGCATTATAGCCCAATTTATCCGATCGCATGAGTTGAATATCGGCTTGGACGGTTCTTTTACTCACACCTTTGTCGATGCCTTCATATTCGTAAAGGGTATCAGAACAAGCATTAATGAGGTCGTCTAAAGTCCATTTTCGGAAGCGATTGCGGAGACAATTGTCGATTGTTCGGAAGCGGATGAGTGCGTTTTTATTCATTGGTTGATTTATTAATTCGTAATCGCCAAATTCATGTCATGCGCTGTAATGTTGTAGCCAAACTAATCGACAAAAAGTTGTGGCTGTTTACTGATATTACTTAACCCCAAGGGGGTGATATATGATAACCTAGGGCGAAAAGCCCTAGGAATAAATCTAATATAATGGTCTCAAAACCCCAACGGGGTGACATAAATTCATCCTTTATGTCGCTCTTTCAGAGCTTAACCGAGCGAGCGTTATGCTCTAATCATAGGGCTGTGCCCCATGTTATTATATTTCACTCCTTTGAAGCTAAGATTAGATAGTCACAATTCTCTGTCGGTTTAATAGTCACAACATTACGCCGCAAGACATTCATTTGGCGGTTACTTATGATTTGTTATTCTTTAAAGGAAAATTGGTTTTTTGAAAATAATTACAAACTTTAATAATTTTTTATTTTGGTTTTAAGTATTTGATAGTCAGGGTTTTAGTAAAAGGATTGGCGATTTTGTAATAAATAGTTTTACGAAAAAACAAAAAAATATTTAACTACGCAAATATACTGCGCACTACCTTCCCAACTTTGTATCATCAAACAACAAAAAAGAAATCTACTTTAATAAAAAAGATTTTTTTTTACTCGTTTGGAACTTTATTCAACAAATTAGAATTATTACTCCTCGGAAAGACCAAGCATTAAAAATCTTGCCTTTCCGAAACCAAATACCAACAATCATGAAATTCAATTTATTAAAAAGAAAGACGAAGCAAATTACTAATTATCAAGGTGCAAAGGCATGGACGTTAACACCTGAATTAGCATTGTACACAGCAGTTGTGACCGCTAGTTTGACCAATAAATTTTATGAAAAAGAAGGGGAGCGATTGGCAAGAATCAAACAATTGATTGAAAAGTGTGACCCTACTTTTGTAGCCAAATTAGCCGTTTACACTAGAGAAAAAATGTATTTGCGGTCGATTCCAATTGTGTTGGTTGTAGAGTTAGCGAAGCTTCATAGCGGAGATAGTTTGGTGAGAAATACCGTGGCAAGAGTCGTCAAAAGAGCCGACGAAATCATGGAATTATTGGCTTACTACCAATTTGCGAATGATAGAAAAGACACCAAAAAATTGAACAAATTGTCGAAGCAAATCCAAAAAGGATTAGGTGTCGCTTTCAATAATTTTGATGAATATCAGTTTGCTAAATATAACCGAGCAGGAACCGTGACCTTAAAAGATGCTTTGTTTTTAGTTCACCCAAAAGCAAAGGATGAAGTGCAACAAGCGATTTTTAATAAGATAGTGAAAGATACCTTGACCACACCTTATACTTGGGAAGTGGAGTTGTCCAAATTAGGGCAAGAAAAATATCCTTCTGCTACTGCTAAAGCAAAAGCAGTAACTGCCAAATGGGAAGAATTGATTGATAGCGGAAGATTGGGGTATATGGCATTGATGAGAAATTTGCGAAATATTTTGCAAGCAGATGTGAGTGCTGACCATATCAAAAAAGTAGCGCGTTTTTTAGGCGATGCAGAAAAAGTGAGCCGTGCGAAACAATTGCCTTTCAGATTCTTATCAGCATATAGAGAATTAGAGCAATTGAAATTGCCTTATGTGAATTACTTATTAACAGCATTGGAAAAAGCGGTGAAGGCAAGTGCTAAAAATATTAAAGGATTTGGTTTGAAAACCAAGGTAGTTTTAGCCTCGGACGTATCAGGTTCTATGTATTCCCAAATTTCTCCAAAAAGCAAAATTCAATGCTATGACATCGGATTAATGTTGAGTATGTTGATGAGAAATCGTTCTAAAAATGTCTTCACAGGAATTTTTGGCAATACTTGGGAAATGATGAATTTACCAGCGGATAACATTTTAGCCAACACGATGAAATTGCGAAAAATGGAAGGTAGAGTTGGTTATTCAACGAACGGCTATAAAGTGATTAACGACTTAATTAAGCGAAAATTGAAAGTTGATAAAGTCTTAATCTTTACCGATTTGCAATTATGGGATAGTCGAAATGACGGAAATAGTTTGCAAAGTTCGTGGGCAGAGTATACCCAAAAGTATGCGCCAAATGCCAAAATTTATTTATTCGACTTACAAGGCTATGGACAATCGCCTTTGCGAATTCCATCCAGAAATGTCCACTTAATTGCTGGCTGGTCGGATAAAGTGTTTGAGGTATTGGAGGCTATTGAGAATGGGGGAGATGCTATTACTGAAATCAACAATATTACTTTGTAAAATAGATACACGTATCGGATACTTTGAAAGCCTGCCTGACGGTAGGCAGGTATCTGATACGTTTTCCGAAAAGCTGAATGAAACAAAAGACATAAGAAAAGTGCCGTAGAACAACGTTACTTCGACTCTTAATCGGGAGGTTGTAGGTTCGAGTCCTACTATTGCTGGCAACAGCGATATAGCTCAATTGGATAGAGCGCCATGAACGTTATTCGATTTTTGCCTTCTCTTTTTACAGGATAACAGGATTATGGAGGATTCACAAGATTTAGTAGGACGTAATTTCTATCCTGTAAATCTTGTAATCAATAGTGCCGTAAAGCAATGTTACTTCGCTTTGATTGGATCTGTGGGTTCGAATCCCACCATGTCATTGCTTGCTTTTGCCTATTGGCTTTTGAAAATAAAAAAATGATAATAAAAAGGGTGTCGTAAAATAGGCTTACTTCGATTTACTTGCGATCACTTGATTGTGGCTTTTATGGAGTTTTGTTTTCCACATCAAAAAGATAGACAAAAAGAAACAGAAAATGCTCACTTGTTGGGTAATCCAAAATTGACTATTTGAATTTAACCCCTTTTTAAGAAAAAGAGGTGTCGTCTAAAAGTCTTACTTCGCTAGAAAATCGGAACAAACTAGACTTTTAAAATGGTTACCCTCTTTCTAAAATGCTTCCGTGGACAAACTGGTTAAGTCGCTGCTCTTTCACAGCAGAGATTGCGGGTTCGAGCCCCGTCGGGAGTACATCTACAGGATGACAGGATTATGCAAGATTTACAGGATGAAAGTAGGACGTAAATGGAATTAGCAGAATTCTGTTAACTTAGAGAAATCATACTATATTTTTGAAGTATAGTTGGAAAAAGATGTGTTGTATTTTGTTAAGTTAGTAGAGTTTACTATGTTAGTAGCTTTTAATGAGAAAACTAACAAAAATGAAATACGAAAAAATGACGGGAGATATTATTGGTGCAGCCTTTAAAGTACACAATAAACTAGGGTATGGTTTTAAAGAAAAACACTACCAAAGAGCGATGATTATAGAATTAGAGAAATTGGGATACCATGTAGAAGAAGAGCTGTATTTGAATATTTACTATGACGATAAAGTAATAGGAAAAGATAGAGCCGATTTATTTGTAAATAAAACCATTTTAGTAGAATTGAAAACACTAAAAGAGTTAGCTAAAAATGATGAAATTCAATTGGTTAATTATTTAAATGCTACAAGAGTAGAAATAGGGTTATTAATCAATTTTGGGCAGAGTGTAACCGTTAAAAGAAAATTTAGAGATTACAAAAAATGATGACTTGATTTTATAAATAGGAAACCTATCCTGTAAATCTTGAAAAATCTTGTCATCCTGTAAGAGAAGAGTGTCGTAGAGCAACGTTACTTCGATTGTCACTCGGGAAGTTGCAGGTTCGAACCCTGCCATTGCTAAATATAGTAATGTAGTTCAATTGGATAGAACACCTTGTACGTTATTCGGTTTTTACCTTTTCTTTTTTGAGCATATAAAAAAAGTCAATAGTGCCGTAGAGCGATGTTACTTCGATTCAATTGGTTATTATAGGTTCGAATCCTATTCGTTTATAGCACATTGTTCGTTTTTGCCTATTGAGTTTTAAAGACATTAGAAAAGTGCCGTAGTAGCATCCTACTTCGATAGGAATTTGGAGGTTACAGGTTCGAGCCCTGTCATTGCTGAGGAATTGGCAATGTAGTGCAAATGGATAGCACACCAAACAAAGAAGATACTGCGACTTTTGCCTTTTCTTTTTTGAAAATTTTAAATTGAAAAATTATTAACGGTCTATTGGGGTAATGGTTATCCTCCTCGGTTGTCTCCCGAGTGATATGAGTTCGATTCTCATATAGACCGCCAAACAATTTACAAGATAACAGGATTAATTAGATTAACAGGATATAAGAATCTTGTAAATCTTGTCATCCTGTAAAACAAGAGTGCCGTAGAATATAGCGTTACTTCGATTCCAGATCCGTAGGTCGTGGGTTCAAATCCCTCCATCGCTGCTGTAACACAACTCTCCGAGTTGTGAAATTTTATAAAAAACAGCGATGTAGCTCAGCGGTTAGAGCAACGTAACAGTCGCTTTTCGAATGTTGCCTCCTGTTTTTCTCTTTTAACTTCAACGGGAAGTGCCTTGCAAAGAGGTTCGGTTCGATTCCGAGAAAGAGAACAAGTGCTTTGCACAAAAATGACAATCACTTGGTAATGATAGACCAGATGAGGGTTTCTGTATAGCCTCGTAGTGTTCGCCCAGTTGGGTGGAATATGCTGCTACTTTATTGAGTATTGTAACCAAAATTTGTGTGTCGGAGGTTCGATTCCTCCTTCTGGTAATTTACCAGAATAGCTCAGTTGGAAGAGCAACAAATTTCACCCTGTAGGTCGAGGGTTCGACTCCCTCCTTAATCTTTGGGATTAAGTAGTTCAGTTGGTTAGAACGACAGATTCTGAATTTCCAGGTTCGAGTCCTGGTTCCGATACGTCGGAATGGCGGAATTGGTAAACGCAATGGACATTAAATCCATCATTCTTTGAAGGAGAAAGCCACTTCTTAAAAAATAGGCTAATAACGTTAATGCAAAGGCATTTCTGAGTTTGTTGCTCTTCGGAAATAACAAACTGATTCGGTAGTTGCTTTGAAGGATTTAGGATACCGTATTGGCTATTTTAGCAGCCTGTTTTTAATTGAAAATGTTTACCTGCCGATAGGTAGGTAAAATTTAAAAATCAAAATCGAAGAGTAGGACTTCGGTTCTAACTTGAATGTATTGGATTTTTAACTCCATTTTTGTAAAAATAGCCTGTTTTTGTAAAAGATACTTAATAAATTTTCCGCTGCTATTGAATGGAAATGCGGATGCATTATTTTACAAAAGATTAGAAAACTGGTAGAAAAGCCTTCAGGCTTTCCTGTTCAAGACCTTTAGGTCTGTCATTTCATAAGTAGATTCTTTCTAGCCTAAAGGCTAGTGACGGGAAAGCCTGAAGGCTTTTCTACCGATGAAAGCATACGACATTTTAAAATCAAATTAGAAAAACAAGTATCATGAAACGTGTACAAATTTATGCTTACAAAGTAGGATTAGTGTTTAGAAATGGAAATTTTCTAAAAGTATTGACCGAAGGAAAATATTGGGTCAGATGGGGAGATGAAGTACAGGAATTTAATCTAAATATTCCTTTTATGGCCCCTTGTGAACTTAATGTTTTATTGGAAGATAAGACATTGGCGGAGCTATTGAACGTCATCATTGTAAAGGATAATGAAATTGGAATGGTCTTTAAAGAAGGCATTTTTCAAAAGGTATTAATCCCAGGAAGATACGCTTATTGGAAAGGCATTGTCAAATATGACTTCCCTATATTTGATTTGAATGAACTGGAAATTCCAGCAAGTATTGATAAAAAGTTACTGACCAAACCAAGTTTGTATGGATTCGTTCGGACCAGTATCGTTGAATCTTATGAAGCAGGTTTATTGTTCGTAGAAGGGCAATTTGTCAAGGAATTATCTGCGGGCACTTATCGTTTTTGGAATAACGATAAAACAATCAATGTCCTAAAAACCGATTTAAGAGCGCAGCAAGTAGAACTAGCAGGTCAAGAAATATTGACGAAAGACAAAGCGGCTTTGCGGATTAATTTCTTTGCTCAATACCAAGTTATTGATGTGGAAAAAGCATTGGTAGCTACCAATAATTTCAGCAAACAACTTTATATTTTAATTCAGTTGGTGCTACGAGAATATGTAGGCACATTGACTTTGGATGAATTGTTGGCAAAAAAAGAAACAGTACAAGGCTATGTCTTAAAAGCGATTGCAGAAAAAGCAGCAGATTTAGGCGTAAAAATCACCGATTGCGGTATCCGAGACATTATCCTACCTGGAGAAGTCAAAGATATTATGAATCAAGTCTTGGTTGCTGAAAAAAGAGCGCAAGCTAATATTATTACCCGTAGAGAAGAAACAGCTTCTACGAGAAGTTTGCTCAATACGGCTAAATTGATGGAGGATAATGAGATGTTATTCAAGCTCAAAGAAATGGAATATGTGGAAAAGATTGCGGAGAAAATTAATACGATTTCTGTTTCTGGCGGCGGACAAATAGTCGAACAATTGAAGACTATTTTTACGAGAAATTAAAATAAATTAAATAAGGTTAGTTGAAGCCAATTTGATAGTTCTTTGACTATTGAATTGGCTTTTTATTTTAAATAATTCAATTAGGTAGGTTCAGTAGTAATTTTATTACTGAGTTGATGATTTAATCTTCATCATCTATAAGAATGGATAAATCAAATTTAAAACCTGGTAGCACCGTTTCTCCTGTTAGAATAGCATTCATTCCTTTAATTTTTTCTTGACTACCATCTATTCTGAAAACCCAATGTACTTTATCAATTGGGTCAATTAGCCAGGCTAGTCGAACGCCATTTTTGATCCAAATATTTTTAATTTTTGCTTTTAAATCTTTGGGTTTGTCTGTTGGACTACGCACTTCTACAATAAAATCTGGGACTATTTTGGCAATTTTTTTTCGTTGCCACTTACTAAGTTTTTTGACTTTTTCTTTGCTTATCCAAGCCGCATCGGGCATTCGTTTTTCTTTGTCAGGTAAGATAAACATAGTTGAAGAGGAAAATGTCTTCCCTGATTTAGCTTTACGGTTCCAGATGGTCAAATCAGCATTGACTTCATTTTCATGACTTCCTGAATCAAAAGATACTGGGGACATAATAATAAGATTTCCGTTTTTGTCTTGTTCGATTTTTAAATTGGGGTTATGTAAGCAAAAATCAATAAACTCCTCTTCTGATAAATCGGGAATTAAATGTACTATTTCTAAATCATCAAGTCGTAAAACTCTATTTTTAGATTCCGATTTTTTTAAATTTATGGTAGAAGTTGCTGTCATTTTAAGCTTAATTTTTTATAAAGATAAGTCTTTTTTACGATAAAAGAAACTTGCGATATACTAACAAATCTATATTAATAACTCACCATAAAACGCCCTTCCGTCAAACTAGCTTTAGCACTCCCAGCCAACTCAGCCCCCTCAAAAAAGAAAGTCCCTTCAATAATTTTCACCCCTTTATCGTGCTTCGTAACGGTCACTTGCCCACTTTCAGCCCCTAAAAAAGTCATATCATCAATATTGTATTGAGCGCCATAATCTGCAAAACCTGGCGTCCCTAAACCATAAGTACCTTCCGTAATATCTCTAGGTAAATAAAGCGCAACAGATGGAATACCTGCTGCTGCGGTGCCAACAATCGCAATATTATTCGTAAACGGGTCAATCATAGCCGTGACTGCTTCTGGTTCAAAGAAAATACTATCGACCTTGACGAAGATGGTATTAAAATCATTTACAGAACCTAATTCTGTTCGGACGGGAATTTTATTGAATTGACCGATTTCTATTTTGACTTCTCCTGCGGGTATGGCTCTTGCACCTGTAAAGAAAAATGTACCTGACATCGTTGAATCTTGCCAATTGAGTTCAGCAATTTCTACTTTTCCACCTTCCATACTAGTATTGGAGGTAAAAGCATTGGAATTATCCCCAAGCGTATAAGCACCTGCACTTAAACTATTTTCAGTTAGTTCATAAACACCTTCTCCTTTGTCTTCTAAACTTAGGATAATAATAGAACCATCTGCAGCTAATCCAGAAATACCGATTCTATTGACTTGAATTAATGCCCCTGCGGCTGTTGCGGACCAGTCCATGTTATTTATTTGAGCCGTCATTAGACTAGTACTCGTATCCATCGGCATTTCAGTCATTGGATTTTCTTCTTCTGGTGGTGCGACATTGGTATCCAAAAAAGCATCATCGCAACTAAATAATAAACTAAAGATGACCAAACTAATGAAAAAGGAAACTAAATTTATCCGCATGATTGTTTATTTGTCATTATTGAGAATAGAGAAAAGAGATTTAAACTGGAATTTTGTCAAGGTACTGCTTGTTTTTACTGACCTTAGCCGTTTTATCTTTATTCTCCCAATGAAATGGTCTCTAATTTCTATTTTATTGAATACTTCCAATACAGCAATAATCCTACTAAAAACCATTTCAAGCAACCTATAAACGTTTATTTTTAAAAAATAATTATAAAAAATGAAGGTTTTATTTAACTGCGCAAAATAATTGCGTAGAGGTGTCTTAACTTGCAATCAAAATTAAGGAACAATGAATATTTCAGCATTAGAAAAGATGATTACCGCAGGTTATGTAAAAAAGCAAAAGCATCCAACTGCGGATTTGTTAATTTATAATTATTCTGAAACGGCACAGTTTGAGCGAGTTTGGAATGAAGTGACTTTGCAATGCCGAGGTTTGATTTTAGATGGAGAGGGTAGGGTAGTAGCACGTCCGTTTCCAAAGTTTTTTAATTTAGAAGAGTTGGTTAATAAACCGATTCCAAATTTACCCTTTGAGGTGTATGAAAAAATGGATGGTTCATTAGGGATTAGCTATGTGGTAAATGAAGAAATTTTTATAGCCACTAGAGGATCATTTACTAGCGAGCAATCGGTGAAAGCCAATGAATTATTGAATACTAAATATGCTGCTGCCAAAGCCCAAATGAATCCAGCTGTTACTTATTTATTTGAAATTATTTATCCCGAAAATCGGATAGTATTGGATTATGGACCTCAAGAAATCTTGGTTTTATTAGGCATTATAGAAACGGCAACCCGAAAGGAATTGCCTTTAGTGGATATTGGTTTTCCAGTTGTTAAAAAATACAATGGGGTAAAAGATATTCATCAATTAAAAGCCTTAGCTTATGATAATAAAGAAGGTTTTGTGATTCGTTTTGCTAATAATTACCGTATCAAAGTGAAATTTGAAGAATATGTGCGGATTCACCGAATTATCCAGCAAGTATCGAGCATCACCATTTGGGAAAATTTAATGGCTGGACAACCTTTTACAGAAATATTAGAACAAGTACCTGATGAATTTTATACTTGGGTAAAAGTGACCAAAGCAAAATTAGAAGCAGATTATTTAGTCATTGAAAATATTGCGAAAAGTGAGTATAAAGAATTAGCAACACGGAAAGAAACGGCTTTGTATTTTCAGACTTGTCAATATCCAAAAATTCTTTTTTCTATGTTGGATGGGAAGGATTATTCGGAGACGATTTGGCGGTATATTCGACCTGTTTATGAGCGTCCTTTTACACACAGGATAACATGATTATGCTGGATTAACAGGATTTGACGAGCTAGGAGGATGAGCGAGCAAAAAAGCCCAAGAGGACTATTTTGTGAAGTGAACTGTGAAACAGGTGGGATTGCAAACGGATTCAGACGGATTGAACGGGTAGGAACGGATTTTACATGTGGTTCGTAAAATCTGTTCCAATCAGTTAAATCTGTTCCAATCAGTTAAGAATCCTATCTATTTAAAAACCATTATTAAAACTTAAAACGTGAAACAAGTTATTATATTAAGAGGCTTACCAGCTTCAGGAAAATCAACCTATGCAAAGGATTTAGTGAAAGCGAATCCAAATATGTATAAGCGCATTAATCGAGACGATATGCGAGAAATGTTAGACGGGTATCAGTTTTCAAAAAGCAATGAAAAATTTGTCAAGAAATTAAGAGATTGGTTGATTGTAGAAGCCTTACGAGATGGAAAACATGTGATTGTGGATGATACCAATTTGTCACAGAAAAACATTAATCGCATTAATGATTTAGTCAACGGCTATAAAAAACAAACAGGGCATCAAGTAAATGTGGTGGTTAAAGAATTCACGATTGAATTGCAGGAAGCAGTAGAACGAGATGCTAAGAGAAAGCGACCTGTAGGTCGCAAGCAAATTGAAAAATTGCACCGTCAATTTTATGCACCTGATGATAAAAAAGGACGAGGACCATATTATATGGAACAAGATAAAGCTTTGGCAAAGGCAATTATTTGTGATATAGATGGAACGTTGGCAATCATAGAAGGACGTTCGCCATTTGATGCTACTTTATGTGAACAAGATGCCTTGAATGAACCAATTGCAAATATTGTCAAGGACGAATACGCAAAAGGGACACATATCTTTTTGTTTACAGGGAGAAAGGATTCGACCAAAACACAGACCCTAAATTGGTTGAAGAAATTTGAGATTCCATTCCACGAAATCGTCATGCGAAAGCATGAAGATAATAGAAAGGATTCCATTGTGAAAACCGAATTTTTTGAGGCGCACATCAAAGACCAGTTCTTTGTGAAATATGTCTTAGATGACCGAAATCAGGTAGTCGATATGTGGCGTTTGGATATTGGTTTGCCTTGTTTGCAGGTGAATTATGGGGATTTTTGAGGCGAGTTTTCGAGTTGCGGGTTACGAATTGCGAGTTGAAAATAGAAGCTATGTTTGATATGTAGACATAAATCTAATTCTAGTATTTTGTCCGAATAATAAACAGTAGCAGTATCCAACCCGCGACCCGTAATTCGCAACCCGTACCTCGTTTAATCCACAATCGCTTGATAAACCAAATTATGAAACTTCTCCCGCGCCTGTAAATGATTATAAGGCATTACTTGAATCATCATCAAAATAGCTAAGTCTTCTTTGGGGTCAATTCTAAAATAAGTGCCTGCTGCACCGCCCCAACCGTACATACCTTCAGAACCTAAGGCTTCAGTAGCCGCTAAATCAGTCGTAACCGAAAAGCCTAAACCAAAAGCCGTTCCTCTACCGGGTAGTACAATTGGTCCGCCTGCATGTGGTGTTTTTTGAGTATGGTCACTTGTCATTAATGCTAAGGTTTTAGGGCTGACCAAACGATGACCATTTAAGGTGCCTTTATTTAAAAGCATTTGACAGAATTTTAAGTAATCGTTAGTCGTAGAAACCAATCCACCACCGCCAGAAAACATCGTCACTTCTTTACAATATTTACTCATAGAAGGGTGGTCAATCGCTTGTAAACTGCCATCGGTTTTTTTATGCGTATAATTAGTGATGAAACGATCATCTTTAACATCAGGAACTTCAAAATGCGTATCATTCATACCCAATGGTTGTAGAATACGTTCTGCTAAAAATTCATCCAAAGGCTGATTGGCGATAATTTCTAATAAAGCACCCGCTACATCGGTAGAAACACTATATCTCCAACCACTTCCAGGTTGATGGTATAAAGGCAAAGTACTCATAGCTCTTAGAAATTCTCGATTGGTAGTTCCCACTCTTTTAGCGCCTACCTTATAAAGAGAATCTACATGATTAGCAGGAAAACCCCAACCGTAGCCAAAACCAGTAGTATGCCGCAAAACATCAATAATGCGAATCGGTCGTTTGGCAGGTTCTGTTTTGCCATCCCCAATATGTACTTGCATGTTCTTGAATTCTGGTGCATATTTATGCAAAGGATCATTCAATTGAAATAAGCCTTCTTCATACAACATCATCAAACCAATCGAAACAATCGGTTTGGTCATCGAATATATACGGAAGATACTATTATCTTTTAAAGGGTCTTTGCTGTCTACATCTTCATACCCATACGTATCAAATTGCACAACTTTTCCTTTTCGGATAACAGCAGTTTGCACACTAGCTAATTGCCCTTTGTCTACATATTCGTGCATTTTGGCCTCCATCATTTTTAAACGTGCGGAAGACATACCGACGGATTCAGGGGGAGCAGTTGGTAAGTTAATCGTAGTAGTTGATTTATCGGTAGTGACGGAGTTTTGTGCTACCAAATCAACGGTATTGCTGATTATACAGATTAATAAGGCTAAAAATAGTAGGGATTTGATTTTCATATCTTTGATATTTAATTTTTTGCTAAACGTCAAAGATAATGAATTGAAATTAAAAATAATTTATTCTTTCACAAAAAGAAACTGTACCGATTTAGGCGAAAACCGAATATTTTTAACTTCGGATGGTTGCTTAGTGAGAGAGATAGGAGCGGTATTATTGACTTGGTTAATAGGAATACCCTTTAAATCGACTTCTAGTTGAAAATCTTTTTCGGAAATAGTATCATAGCGACTTAGTCCAACCACAAAACTTGTCTTGACTTTGTTGGGAAAAACTTTCAAACTATCAGGTGCATTTTTGACGGTAACGGGTAAAAAGATGGATTTTTCTGTAAATTGTTCTACTGGGATTTTTACTTGCACCATAGAAGTAGACAACGCAATCTGAGATTTGGTATTTGGTTGCAAAGTCAACGGACGACTCACCGAATTTTTTAAATTTTCTAAGACTAATAGGGTAGTGGACCAAGAATCATAGTCTACTAAAAGCTCACTTGGACCGCTAATGATAATGCTATCTGGTAGGATTTCAATGGGCGATTTTAATTGATGTTCTGGCGCAAAACTTAATTGTTGATCTAAAACAACAGGTATTTTTTTACTAGCGCTTTCCCCCAATTCAACGGTAATATAATCGAAACTCATATCTGCTACGGTTACGTTAGAAGATTGCGCATTTTCGACCATTTTCCCTTTTAATTGATTATTGGTAATCGTCTGACTGGGTAAACTAGCGAGGTCAAAATTGATTTGACTGTTTCTGCCGCCAAAAAAATCGTACATCAAATCCCAGCCTCTTCCAGAAAGGGTCACCCGTACTTTTTTAGGTGGGATGGTGACATAAGACATATTTGCGGGCAAGGAATAAGTGATGGTAACTTCTCGATTGGCTCTATGGTTTTGCGATAATTTAATCAAAAACCAAAACAATAAAGAAATCCCCATACTGATAAGGAGAATTCCATTATCCGTTTTCAAAAAAGCTTGAATATCAGCCCTGTCTATATTTATTTTAGGTAATTTAAATTTCATTGATTCAATTCATCGTTCACTATTTATATTAAGAAGGGTACGAAATTTATGAAAATTGATGAAATTTTTCGTTTTCTGCAGATTTGGTAGGGGCAATTCCTTTGTGGTTGCCCAATCTAGTGCAATATCTCGCAAAAAGGGCAAGCACAAGGTATTGCCCCTACAAAAAAACGTCAATATTGAAAACTTCGTACAACCTTTATTTATATTTCATCATTATTGGGTAACAAACAAATCCATAGCAATCTTATCGGCTAAGAGTTTCCCTGTATCTGTTAAGGTAAAAATATTGCTTTTTTGTTGAATATAGCCTGCGGTTATATAATCTAGACTAATTTTTTGAAAATGTTTTTCAAAATCACTTCCCCAAGTAGCAATCTTTTGGAGACTGCAACCCCATTTAGTACGCAGGGCAGTTAAAATATATTCATTATACTGCTGTTCTTTGCTTAATATTTCTTTTTCAAAAGCAGGCTGATTGTTGGTAATGGCTTGCATGTACTTGGCATTATTCGCAACATTCCATTGGCGACTAATCCCATTAAAAGAATGCGCTGCTGGGCCAATGCCTAGATAAGTTGCCCCTAACCAATAATTAGAGTTATGTCGAGCATGCCAATCGGGTTTTGCAAAATTCGATATTTCATAATGTTCATATCCCGCTGTCCTTAACGTAGTCATTAATATTTCAAACTGTTGAGCCGCTTTTTCTTCATCAACGGGTGCCGCTTTTCCTTTTTTAACAAAATAATCCAAAGCTGTATTGGGTTCAACGGTCAAGCAATAGCAGGAAATATGTGGAATGTCAAAATTGAGTACCGTTTGAATATTTTGTTGCCAATGTTCGTGACTAGTGGTTGGTGATCCATAAATCAGGTCAATTGTGAGGTTATTAAAACCAATGGACTGAGCATTTTGAATACAAGTTTTGGCTTCTTCTGCATTATGCGCTCGATTCATAAATTGTAAATCGGCTTCAAAAAAAGATTGTACACCAATGCTTAGTCGATTAATCGGCGTATTTTTTAATTCGATTAATTTCTCTTTAGATAAATCATCGGGATTGGCTTCTAAAGTAATTTCTGCCTTTTCATCAACCTTGTATAGCTGACTGATTTTATCAAAAATAAGCCCTAAATCTGTTTGCGTTAATAAAGAAGGCGTACCTCCACCAAAGTAGATGGTATATAGTATTTCTCCTCCGATGTACGCTTTTCGCAAGACTAATTCTTGTAAAATAGCTTGTACCATCACCTCTTTCTGCTTCAAAGAAGTAGAAAAATGAAAATTGCAATAATGACAAGCTTGTTTGCAAAAGGGAATATGTATATAAAGTCCAGCCAAATTTTTAGGTGTTTGAAATTGAAATTGAAATTGAAATTGATGTTGATGTTGATGTTGCTAAACTCATTTCACCGAAACCTCCACAAAAACAGGTAAATGATCAGAAGGATATCGACAATCTTTTGAATCACTCAAAGTCGCATATTTTAAAATATTCACTTGATTCGTATCTGCAAAGATATAATCAATTCGACGAGTTAAGGGTTGTTGAAATTTAAAACCATTAAAAGTACCTTCATTACCAAAAGCAGGAAATTGACTCACCATTTTGGTATCTGCTAACCCATCAGTTAAAATCGTATAAACAGGATCAGTTGGTTCGACATTAAAATCGCCCATTAAAATAACGGGTAAATTCGCCGTATTGAGTTGTTTGATTTTTTTCAAAATTAAAGAAGACGCATTTCTCCTAGCCACTTTTCCTCTATGATCAAAATGGGTATTAAAAACCCAATATTTTTGCTGACTTTGTTGAGCTTCCAATAACAAATAAGTACAGGTTCGATTACAAACTGCATCCCAACCCATTCCAACGGTATCGGGTGTTTCGGATAACCAAAAAGTACCTTCTTTTAGTAATTTGAATTTATTGGTATTATAAAAAATGGCGGTATATTCTCCTTTGGTTTGTCCATCATCTCGACCAATGCCTTTATAGTCATACCCAACTAATCCTGCTTGCAAATAATCTAATTGATGTTTCAAGCCTTCTTGCGTCCCCATAATATCTGGCTGATAAAACTGGACTTGGTTGCGTAAAAAAGCTTTTCGATGTGTCCAAGCATCTAAAGAATCTCTATCCGTATCATAGCGGATATTATAACTCATTAAGGTGATAGACTGCGCTAAAATCAGGATTGGTAGGCTAAGTAATAATAAGGAAGCGATAGTTTTTTTCATTAGTTGTGGTCTTATAATCTTATAAAAAGATAAGTTTTTTGACAATTTTTGCTAAATCAAGTGGATGGTTGACCTTCAGTCAACCGAAAATGTTGACTTTTAAAAAGGTAACAGGTTGACTGAAGGTCAACCATCCAATAAAATGTAAAAATTGTCAAAGCACCAAAAGATATTGTTACTTAAACTTGCTTCAAAAGTCTAACTTTATGAAGCATTAATCTAATTAATGTTGCTTTTTTTTAAAAAGACCTTATCTTTCGAGTAAAAACTAAAATACGTATTTATACGTTTTAAGAAAGCATTATTTCACTAAATAGGATTGTCCGTAGTGATTACATCTTGTAAATCCTGTATAATTCTGTCATCCTGTAATGAATATGAAATTGAAGAAAATAATAGAAAAATATAAGAATCGCTTTTCAGAGGTAAAACTTTGGAGTAAACTAAAAAACTACGCTCAACAAGCAGGTTTGAAAACGGTTTATTCTGCTTTATTGCTATTTTATGCCTATAAAAGAAGTGATACGCCCGCTTGGGCAAAAAGGGTCATTTTCGGTGTATTGGGTTATTTTATTGCACCTATTGATATTATTCCCGACTTAACCCCGCTTATTGGTTATACCGACGATATTGGTATTTTAGGTTTAGGTTTAGCGACCATTGCCTTTTATATTAACGATGAAGTAAAAACGAATGCTCGGGCGCAACTGGATAAATGGTTTGGAGATTATGATGAGGATGAGTTGAGAGAGGTGGATGATCAACTTTAATACACTTAAAAAGGTCAGACTCTCAATATAGAATCTGACCTTTTCATTATCAGTTTAAATAGTAATGGAAATCTAAAATAGGAAAATCCGTGGGGGAATAAATCCGTGGGGAATCTAAAATAAGCAACTCTTATCTGTTACTAAGTAATCATATGCCCCCCATCCGCATCAAAAATTCCACCAGTACAATAGCTACTAGCATCAGATGCTAAAAACAAAGCCAATCCTGCCATTTCATCAGGTTGCGCCATTCGACGTAAGGGTAAATGATTTTCGACAGTTTTTAAAACCTTTTCATTCTGCCAAAGGGCTGCACTAAACTTGGTTTGAATTAAACCAGGGCAAATCGCATTGACTCGAATGCCATCTTGCCCCCATTCTTTTGCTTGACTTTGAGTCAGCATAATCAAAGCAGCTTTACTGACACTATATAAACCCAATCCTGCACTTGGTTTGTGACCTTCTACCGAACTAATGTGGATGATCGCTCCACCGCCTTGTTTTTTCATAATTGGATAGACCATATTAGAAAAAGCAAAAGGTGATTTTACATTAATCCCCATTATTTTATCAAAAATAGTACCTTCGACTTGTGCAATGGGGGCGAAAACAGGGTTAGTAGCTGCATTATTGACGATGATGTCAATTCGCCCATACACTTCCATCGTTTTATCTACCAAATTTTGCAATTGCGCTTCATCTCCTACATGACAAGCAATGCCCGTTGCTTCCAATCCATCCGCTTTAAATCCTTCGGCTACGGCGTCAACGGCGGCTTGTTTTCTACTACTAACGACTACTTTTGCTCCTGCTTCTGCCATTCCTCTAGCGATAGATTCGCCGATGCCTTTACTTGCACCCGTAACAATGGCTACTTTGCCTTCGAGACTAAAGCGTTTAGTAATTCTTGTATTTTGTGTATTGGTATTCATGAAAATCTATTTTTTACTGATAATTACACGCTAAACGAGATAAAAAAGTGATTTTTAAAATGATTGTTTGATGCCGATAGCTATCGGCAGATTGTTTGATTGTCAATGTGATACAAGCCATCTAGCAATCAAACCATCTAACAATTTTACACCGTGTGAAGTATACTTACGCTTGATCTTTAAACTTTACCCGATTAAAAGACATCGCCTTAATGAGCCAATTGGGTAAAGGTTTACGAGGATCTCGTTTTTTCATATTAATCGACCAACCAATTTTTTTGACTAGCGGAATTTTAAGCGCTTCTACAAATTCGATTAAAGTACCATCTGGATCTTCTAAATACCCCCATTTGCCATTAGCATCCCCCATGTCAAATTCTTCTGCTACTAATACAGAAAATGGAAAACCTGCTGCTTTGCAATCCCTTACGACCGCATCCATATTTCGGACATCAAAGCATAAATGGATAAAACCAATATCTCCCCAATATCTATCTGCAAATATTTTTTTAGGCGTTCGAGAAGTTACTTGCACTAATTCCAATTGGCTAGAGCCAAATAACTTAGAAAAGCCTCCTCTTTTTTCCTGTTTTTGTAGGACGATTCTTCGGAAAGTCTCGTCGCCACCAGCTAATGGAGCATAGTCTTCAAATGGGCCAGTTTTATCATATACAACCGCGTTATAACCTAAAACCTTGACGTATAATTGTTTAGCCGCTTCTATATCTGTTACCCCAATGGTACAACCGCATACACCGCCCATATTTTTCCCTGTGCCATACCAGTTATTATATTCTTGGACTTGCACAATATTTCCACAAGGGTCTTTGACATAAAAAGATTTGGTGCCATTAGGGGAGACGACCATCTCAGACATGGGTACAACCCCTTTTGTTTTAATATCAGCTAATGCCTTATAAGCGTTTCTAGTTTTTACTTTGATCGAAAAAATACCCGTATCTCCTAATAGGATAGGGTCTTTAGGTGGTTGTGGCACTCTATCTTCAAATTGCCAAATTTCATAACCACTTCCTCCTTGCATATTCATGGCTAAGATGGCTCTTTTATCATGCGCTTCTCCACCCATATAAGGCGCCATATGCGTGGCGGTATTATTATCATCAAAAACTTTGACATCTGCACCTAACTTGGTCGCATACCATTCAAAAACTTTTGCTGCATCATCAACACCAACACCTATTTGTTGGATACCATAAATAAATTTCTCAGTCATGCTTTATTGCTTATTTCAGTATGAAAATTTTAGTGGGGCAAGATACAAGGTATTTTATGGTTTATTAACCAAAAAGGATTTTAATTGTTTTGTTTTTTTTAATTCTTATTTATTCTTAGTGTAGAAGCAGTATTTTTGTAGGATTCAAACAGGGAAAAGATTGCGTAATTGATGTATTAACCTTTATTTCCGTTTCCCGTTGAATATCTAAATATTGATAAAAAACAATTGCCTAATGACTAAAATAAGCCAATTAATTTTACTGTGCCTTTTATGGACATCTAGTATAAATGCCCAAAAAGCGACTGATTTCCAACTATCTGCACCAAATGATCCCGTTCCATTTGCAGAAACTATTACCCAAGCAGACATGCGAACGATTTTGACCGTCTTATCAGCCGATGATATGGAAGGCAGAGAAACAGGTACGCCCGGCAACGACAAAGCTGCGGAATATATCGCTAGTCAATTAGCCAGTAAAGGCATTCCAAAAGTAGATAAGTTAGGCGGATACTTTCAAAATATCGCATTTACAGCGGAATTATGGGAAGACATCAATTTAAAAGTAGGCGGAAAACCCTTTCGGCATTTATGGGATTATTATGCTTTTGCAAATTTGAACAGTAATCGTGCTGCCCAAAATATTAAAGAGGTGGTATTTCTAGGATATGGCATTGATGATGCGAATTATAGTGATTATAAAGGGAAAAATGTCAAAGGCAAAACCATTTTGATTTATGATGGCGAACCGCAAAAAAATGGTGTTTCTTATATTACTAAATCTAAAGAAGTATCTGATTGGACAACGGATCGCAAAAAGAAATTAGCGACTGCTTATAAAAATGGCGTTTCGACGGTATTAATTGTAGATGGAAATTTAAAACAAAATTTAGGGGAATTAAGAGGGCAATTATTAGATGGTCGGATGAAAATGGGCGCAGGGGAAAAGACGAGTGAATTATATGCTAATAGTATCTACATTTCCTCTGAGGTAGCTAAAGAAATTATTGGCAAAAAGTCTAAGAAATTTATCAAAGCCAGAAAGAAAATTGAGAAAAAAGGAAAGGCTCGTTCCCTAACGTTGCCAACATCTATTGCTTTAACCCAATCTAAAAAAGTAAATCAATTATTGGGTAGAAATATCATCGGATTCATCGAAGGAACTGATCCTGAGTTGAAAAAAGAAATCGTAGTAGTATCGGCACATTATGACCACATTGGTAGAAGAGGCAATGCGATTTATAATGGAGCCGATGATAATGGTTCTGGTTCGACGACGGTTTTAGAAATTGCCGAAGCATTTACCAAAGCAAAAGCAGCGGGTGTCGGACCCCGTAGAAGTGTGATGACTATATGGGTAACGGGCGAAGAAAAAGGCTTGTTGGGGTCTGAGTATTATTCAGAATTTCCTGTTTTTCCTTTGGAGAATACCATAGTGGATGTGAATGTAGATATGATTGGCAGAGTACATGAAAAATATACGGACAACCCAAATTATATTTATGTGATTGGAGCAGATCGGTTGAGTACCGAATTGCATAAAATCAATGAAGCGGCAAATGATAAATATAGCAATCTAGTTTTAGATTATACCTATAATGAAGAGAGCGATCCGAATCGTTTCTATTATCGGTCGGATCATTATAATTTTGCTAAAAAAGGGATTCCTGCCATCTTTTATTTTAATGGCACGCATGCGGATTATCACCGGACTTCGGATACGATAGAAAAGATCAACTTTGAAAAAATGGAAAAAATTGGTCGCTTAATTTTTCATACCGCTTGGGAGTTAGCAAATCGAGATAAGCGAATTGAGGTAGATGTGAAGTAGTGCAGAGATGCTTGTCTGTAAAAAAGAAGGAACAAGTAAATGAGAAATGGGTTAACTTGAATTTCACAACTGGTCAAAACGAACCACACACATGCAAAGTAAAACCTACCGAGACTATGTCTTATTAGTCCTAACAGGCGTCTATACCTTCAATTTTATCGATCGCCAAATCCTAGTCATTTTACAGGAATCAATCAAGGCAGATTTGGGTTTATCAGATACGCAATTGGGCTTATTGACAGGTTTTGCTTTTGCGCTATTTTATGTAACCTTGGGCATTCCAATTGCCAGATTTGCAGATAGAAGTAATCGAAAAAACATCATCGCGGTGTCCTTAACGGTATGGAGTGCGATGACGGCACTTTCTGGTTTTGTGCAAAATTTTTGGCAATTATTATTAGCCAGAATCGGGGTAGGTGTTGGAGAAGCAGGCGGCAGCCCGCCAGCCCATTCCATTATTTCGGATTATTTTCCCGCAGAAAAACGAGCCACAGCACTCTCCATTTATTCGATGGGAATTTACATCGGTATTCTATTTGGCTATTTAGCAGGCGGTTGGATCAATCAATATTTTGGTTGGCGGATGGCTTTTATGGCGATTGGTATTCCTGGAGTAATCTATGCTTTGGTGGTGTTTTTTACGGTAAAAGAACCTGTTAGAGGACAAGCGGATAAAACACCTCAAAAGGTGAAAGACGTAGCGGGTTTAATAGCGGTCACCAAGCACTTATTATCCTATAAAACCTTTGTTTATTTAGCCTTTGCTTGCGGATTAACGACTTTTGGTTCCTATGGAGTCGGTAACTTTACGCCTCCTTTTTTAGCTAGAGTACATGGTTTAGATAGTGCGACTATTGGCACTTGGTTGTCCTTGACTTCTGGTATTGGCGGCGGATTAGGTACTTTTTTAGGCGGTTATATAGCGGATAAATTAGGGCGAAAAGATGTCCGTTGGTATTTATGGATTTCGATTATAGCAGGTGGGTTTAAGTTAATTCCTGCTACTATTTTTTTCTTTAGTGAGAATGCACAACTGGTACTCATTGCTACTTTCTTTTCCACCTTTGCAGTAGGAATTTTTTTAGGCCCATCTTTGGCAGTTATCCATAATTTGGTGACGGCTAAAATGCGGGCTTTTGCTTCGGCTATTCTATTTTTTGTCCTCAATTTGATTGGACTGGGATTTGGCCCAATGGTTATTGGAATGCTTAGTGATTTTCTAGAACCTACTTATCAACAATATTCTTTAAGATGGGCTTTTACAATTACTTACCTTACTGGAATTGGGGCGATGTTTTTGTATTATAAAGCTTCGCAGCATTATACAGCTGATTTGGCTGCTTCTCGGTTGCAGGTTGAATCTTAGGCAATTTTGTATCCTAAATAGTTGAAGATATGGGGATTTCAATATATAGTACGACTCAGGAGGAGTCGTATTATAGATTCATCGTACTGTAACAGAATGCTCTTGAGTGATGTATTTTTACCGACTAAACAAATTAAAAATAGGCACATCAATTGAAGCAGTAATCCCAAATTTCCAAGCACTCGAATTCAATTCCGTTTCATTGATCGTAATTTTCCGAACTTGTGGACCATACTGCGCCCCGAATCCAATGGAAAAGGGTGATTTGGAGGTAAATACCACTAATAAAAAACTGATTCTCGTCATAGATGTTTGTCTTTTAGGGTTTTCTATCGTAATATTTAAACAAGTATAAGAAAAATATTGGGGTTTATAACAAAATGCACAGAAGATGTAGTATAAGTTGTTAAAACATACTAAAAAACAGGGCTGTCCCATGACAGCCCTGCCCTAACTATCTTTTCTACATCCTCACAAAACGCCGAACCGCCATTTTATCTTTAGACCGAATCTCCACAAAATAATTACCCGCTTCCAAATTGGAAATATCCAACTGCATCGTTGCTGAATTTAGCGGAGTAGTCAACAAGATTCTGCCATAAATATCTCTGACATAAACTTGAACGGCTCTTTCTCCTAGATTCAAGGTGGTCAATCTTAACCAATTGTGCGCAGGATTTGGACTGATTTGAATCGCTGATTGTGGCCATGTTTCAATCGAAGTGGTGGTCGTCGAAATATTAATCGTTACCAGACTATCACAACCCGTAGCAGTCACAAACGATTCCGTCAAAACCGTATCGGCAGTTATGGTAAGATCATTATACATTCCACCCACTTCGATAACCGTATCAATGATGGTCTCGATTTGATCAGTTAACGTAATGGTAATGCTGCTTTCTAGCACAGTTCCACAAGCATCTGTAATCGTTAGAGGGAAAGTGGTCGTCTCATTAATCATGACCGTTTGAGCAGTCAACTCTGTATCTACAATGCCGTTTCCTATCATCCAATTATATTGATAAGTCGGAGCAGCGGTTAGTTTAAATGCCATCGCACTTGGGCGCTTAAACTCAATGGCTTCAGAGAATACTTGAGTTGATTGGAAAGTATTTTTGTCTAATGCTAAATATTCCAACAAAGTAAATCCTCGTAAGCCAACGCCAACACTTACCATACCGTACAACTTATCCGTATTGGGGTCAATTTCTAGATTTAAAAAACCTAAATTAATGGATGTTTGCGAACCGATTTGGGTCAGCTCACCCGAATCTATATCGAATTTGTAGATTTCTATAGCTGTTTCTCCAAAACTTCGGAAAAATAACATGCCTGAATTATCAATAGCGCCATTACTGACATTATCCAAACCGATTGCTCTAACGAAGGTGGTGGTGTTCATTGTCAAATCAATTTCATAAATATTTCCTGTACTTGCCGTTACATATAATTTTTCCCTAGCAGGGACATAACTTAAATCAGCAGGCGAAACAAAGCCTCCTTCTCCTAAGTCTAAAGTACTCAATAAGGTAGTTGTCCCTGAATCTGTGGCTATTTGGTAGAAATTGCCTTCAAAATCGACTCCGTATAACGTTTCTCCTACAAATTCCATTTCTCCTAAGCGAGGAGCCTCTCCAACAAAAAAGGTATCTACGACGCTTGGATTTTGTACAAAGGTTTTGCCATAACTCTGTACCTCAAAATTTACCTGATTTTGGAAGAATAGATTCTGTTCGCTAAATGGAATCCCGCCAACTGGATTTGGACTAATTGTCAGTTCGCTTGCTTCACAGATTGTCTGGTCTGTATGACTTGCTTGAATAGCGCCATTGGCGGAAGTTGCTATCGTTATTGCTTCTACTACGGCTTCTCCACATTGGTCTGTCACCGTTACTAGATAATCACCAGCAGCCACATTTCCTAAAAGGATAGGCGTTGTTTCTCCCGTATTCCAGACATAAGTATATTCGCCAGCTCCTCCATTTGTCCCCAACGCAATGCTTCCATTCGTATCACCAGGACAGGCAGGTGCAGTAAATACAGGACTAACGGTAATCGGGGTTGATTCCAAAAGAGAGACGGCAAGGCTAAAATCTCCTTGGCCAGCAATAGGATCAAAGAAAAAAGAATCCGCACCATCTACTAGTAAATAATAGGTTTGATTACCTGCTAAACAAAAAGCGGTGGTATTTGGATGAACATTTAATCCAAAACCTGCAAAACGATTATCGGCAGCAGTCACCAAAGAAAAAGAGCTAAAATCTGCACAATCGCCCGCTTCATAAAGGGCAATTTGGCTATTAAATCCACTTACTAAATTACTAGAACTAGATAAATCAATCGCAATATTGCCGCCTTCGGGTGGGGTGGTAAAAGTAAACCAAACAGAATTATCAATCGACGGTGGTACTGCCCAACCATTACCTTCCAAGGCGATAGGCGTAGGTGCGTTTGGTGGTGTAATACTGGCTTCATTTTCCTGCGTAGTTGCGCCCAGATTAGAAAAGGTTTGAGCGCCTGCGCCCAATTCAAGGGAAATAGCATTACATACATCATCATTAGCAGGAGCAGCAGTAATTTCTTTGATGGTCAAACAACCCGTTCCACTACTGAGAAAAGGGAAAGGATTAAATTCATCCGCCAGAAACCATTGCCCTGAAATTTGGAGATAATAAGTGGCTCCTTCGGTTAAATCAGCGACCAAAGATGGTGCAATCAGTAAATTAGTAGGTGGGGTGTTACAAGCAATATTTTCCAAATTGCTTAAATCCGTACAATCTTCGTTGGCGGCAAATAGATTCATTTGGAATAAACCTGTTCCTTGATCAGGCGTAAATGTTAGGAAAACAGGATTGGCTGGTGCAACAAAACTATACCAAACGGAAGCACTAACGGAATCCGTTCCTCTTGCACAAGCGACTTTTGGTTCATTCAATTGAGCCGTTGCGCCAATTAAGTCTACATTTGCGACTTCCCCGCAGGCAGCGCCAATCGTCAAGGCAGTTGCATTGCATAAATCATCATTCGCTGGCGGCGGTGGTACGGTAGTGACGGTGGTTGTAACGATGCTATCACAACCATTGGCGGTTACAAAAGTTTGCATGACAACGGTGTCGCTGTTAATCGGAATACCATTAAAATCCGTCCCGATAATCACCGTAGCTTCGGCAGTTGTCTGGATATTTTCTACTAGATTAACCCTTAAAGGCAATGCTGTTGTTGTTCCGCAAGCATCCGTAACAGAGACGATAAAATCAGTCGTTTCATTCACCATTACCGTTTGGGTTGCCAAACTTGGGTCGGTTATCCCGTCGGCTGCCGCCCAACTGTATTGATAGGCTGGGGCTTCAGCAGCTTTAAAAGCAAAAGAAATCGGCCTTGCACTATTCGATAAATCACTAAAGGTATTAGTGACTTGTAGGATCGTTTTATCCCATTCGGTGTATTCCAGATAAGTATGATCCCCAATCCTTTTACTATTCATTGCATATAATTTATCCGTAGAAGGGTCTACTTCTAAGGCGATAAATCCTAAATCGCTTCTTGTGGAAGGGGCAATCGTCGTTAAAGTTCCTGTGGCTAGGTCTACTTTAAAAATACCTTGTGGTTGTCCAGCAGTCGTCTGACCATAAATAGTCCCAGAATTATCTATTGCCATCTGAAGAATGCCTGTGATACCCGTGGATAAAACCAATGTGGTTTCCCCTGTTGCCCAATTTAAATCATAAACATCGCCATTAGAAGAAGTGACATATAATTTTACTTGGGATGGAACAAAACTTAAATCTGCAACTCTTACAAATTCGTCATCGCCCAAATCTAAAGTATCTACTAGCGTAAGGTCGCCTGTATTGGTATCAATCCTAAAAAGTTCATTCCTAAAATTAATTCCATATAATTGTTCGCCTACAAACTCCATCTCAAATACTCTAACGTCCTCTGTTGTGTTGGAACTAATGATATCCGCCATAGCGGGTTGTTGGACAAAAATCTTATTTAAATTAATGTTGGGAAAACCAGGTAGGTCTTGATAGTAAAGATTTTTCGTACCCAAAGTAATGCCTCCAGTAGGTACAGGGGTTAAGGTAACTGAACCAGCCGCACAAATCGTTTGGTCACTATTGGTTAAAGTAACAGGGCCGTTTGCCGTATTGGGTACTTCAAAAGTTTCCACTAATTCCACGCCACATTGATCCGTAACCGTAAGCGTATAAGCACCTGCTGTTAAAGTGCCAAGTAAATTCGGTATCGAATCGCCTGTGCTCCAAGCATAAGTATATCCGCCTGCGCCTCCTGCTACACCAATGGCTATACTACCTTCATTGCCACCAGAACATTCGGGACCAGAAATGACCGATTGTAGGCTAATTGGTTCAACCTCTAAAGTAGATAGTGCTACCGAAAATTCTCCTTGATCTGTAATTGGTCGAAAGAAAAAGGTACTGCCTCCATCTACTAATAGATAATATGTTTTATCTCCCGGCAAACAAAAAGCCGTTGTTTTAGGGTGGGCAATCACGCTACCGAAACCACTAGGATCTTGTAGGAAGCCATCATCTGCGGCAGTAATGAGGGTATAAGAACTGAAATCGGCACAATCTCCTACTTCATAAAGCGCAACTTGACTATTAAAAGAACTTGCTAAATCAAGAGAACTTTCCAAATCAATGACAACATTAGCGCCTGCTGATGGCGTTGTAAACGTAAACCAAACAGAGTTGTCAATTACAGGTATATCTGACCAACCACTACTATTTGGATCAAAAAAACTACCCGCTGGAGGGGTAATTGATGCTTCATTTTCTTGACTAGTTGCACCAAGATTGGAGAAAGTTTGAGCGCTTGCGCCTAATGTTAGGGGCGTTGCATTACATGCATCATCATTGGCAGGTGTGGTAATTTCGGCGATGGTCAAACAACCTGTTCCAACATTAGGGACAGGTTCTTGTCCTTCAAAAAAACGACCTGATACTTGCACATAGTAGGTCGTGCCTTCGGTCAAAGTTGCAATGATACTTGGTGCAACCAATATATTCGTAATAGGGGTATTACAACTAACCAAAACTAATGAATCTAAATTGGTGCAGTTGCCATTTAAAGTAAATAAATTCATCTGAAACCCAATATTTGGGTTGTCTGGTGTTGCCAAGATATAAACAGGATTGGCACCTGCTACAAAACTGTACCAGACGGAATTACTCACGACTGGTGTACCTTCTGCACAGGATACTTCTGGTTCGTTGGCTTCGGCGGTGGCGGTAGTGTTGTCAATATTTGGTACATCGGTACAAGTTGCGCCGATTTCGATGGCCAAGGCGTCGCATAAATTATCGTTGCTTGCTTGGGCGTAAATACTTGCTGAACTTAAAAAGAATAGCAATAGGAAAAGGATGAAACTTCGGTTCATAAGAGGTTTTTAAAATGTAAAAAATGAGAAAAACACATCCATCCTGCAAAAGACGAAATTGGTGAAGCGTAGGTAAATTTGAATCCATTAAGAAAATCGCCTATTTGCTCAGATTAGCTGGTTTTTGTTGTGAGTGATGAAAAAATTAAATAGCCTTCTCAATTGAAAGCTGTTTATAGTGGTTAAATGCAGGTTTTAAAAACAGCCCAACGGCGATAAAACCGTTGAGCCTTTATCTTCTGGGGTTATGCAGAAGGTAGTATCGGATTCCTATTAGTTAGAAATGTCAGTAGATGCTAGGATAGAATTGTTATATTGTTAAGATTGTTTTATTGTTATTGTAATGTATTTAGAGCGTCAGGTAAAAAATGATGAACATCCGTGCCCCTTCATCTATCCGTGGTAGCAATTAATACCACGGATAGATGAAGGGACACGGATATTGGATATTCTTTAATTCTATTATTAATTTTCATAATATCATTTTTCAATCTGTTTATCTATTGCGACACAACAATATAGCCATCAAACAATTCAACAATTATTATTCATTAGACCTGTTCGAGCACTTAAGTGTTTAGAGAGTAATAAATTACTTCATCAACCCGCAACTCGCTTCACAATCGAATAAATTTTTGGGTAAAGCTGCTTTTACAAGCTCTTGAAATAGGTAATTTTTGTCCATTGCTCAGAACGACTGATTCTCTTTCATCATATTTTTTAAGATGTTCGAGATTAATCAGATGAGAGCGATGAATGCGGATGAAATTTTTGTTGGGAAGTAGTTGGTCAACTTGTTTGAGTTTGCGGAGTATTTTGACGGAGCGATCATTCGTTAAATGGATAATGGTGTAATTGCCATCAGCCAAGGCGTAAATAATTTCTTTTGGATTAACAAAAATGGTTTCGGCTAATCCCCGTAAAGATACACTAGGGTAGTCGGTCATAATGTATGAATTTTTTAGGGTAATGTTTACTTATAAATCAATCGCTACCGTTTATAAATACTGATGGCAAGTTATACACTATTTATAGGTTAAACAAAGACATAAAAACTAAATAATTCTAAAAACAAAGTATAATTGATACAAATAATTATGTATAAATATTTGATAATTAGTGTTTTGTGAGAATGAAAATAGTACGGAATAATTCCAAATAATTGTGTAAATTGTGGCGTAGAAAACTCCAAAATAAACGGTATGCAATCGAGCAAATTATTAACCTTAATCAGCGGTTTAGACACTTCGGAATTTAGGTGGTTACACAAATTTTTAAAATCCCCTTTTTATAATACCAATGAAAAGGTACTTCGCCTTTTTGAATACATTAAAAAGTATTATCCTGACCTAGCTTCACCTAAATTAGCCAAAGAAATAACTTTCCAATACCTCTTCCCCAAAGAAAAATTTTCGCCACAAAAAATGCGGAAACTCATGCACGAATTAGCGACTTTAGTAGAGGATTTTATGGTAGCGCAACATTTCCAAAAGCATAAATTTGCACGCAAAAAAATATTGACAAAGGAATTGGGGCAGCGAAATCTATATGGCTTGTTTGAAAAAAATAGCGAGGAACTAACAAGTGATTTAGATAAATTACCTTACCGGGATAAGGATTATTTTTTGGAGCAGTATCAGAATGCTTATCAACTTTTTGCACATCCTTCTACTAATCCTCAACAAGATTTTATTCCGAAATTATTCCAAATGTCGGATAAGTTAGATCAGTTTTATTTTTTACAAAAAATGCAGTTGAATAGTGTTTTGGAATCGGCAAAGCATATCTATCAAGTAAAGGAAACATTGCCTTTTTATGAACCTATTGCTCAAGAAATAAAAAATAGGGAACTTGAAAAGACTTCTGTCTTCCATTTGTATTCATTGGTCATTCAGCTATTTCAAACACAAGATACCGAGGAAATTTTTAATCAATTGTATGATGCTTTTTTTGATAAAAAAGATAATTTAGGAGAAAAGGATAAGACGTTTATTTTGAAATATTTAATCAATTTTGTATTAGGAAAAACGAACGAAGGAAATGAAGAATATGTGGAGAAAGGTCTCACTCTTTATAAAGTTGGTTTGACTGACAATCTCTTAATTACAAAAAATAGAATGACAGAAAGAACTTTTATTAATATTGCGTGGTCTAGTTCTTTTTTAAGAGACTTTGAATTCACATTAGATTTTATTAAAAATTATAAGCAGTTCTTAAACGAAGAAAGAAGAGAAGAGATTGTAATATTAACTAAAGCTAACCTATATTTTAATTTAGAAGACTATAATTATGTCATTGAATTGTTATCTATAAATTCATTTTCAATCATTGTTGATAAGTTACGCTGTAAATTATTGTTGCTTAAATCTTATTTTGAATTATATCTTCAAGATGAAAGCTATCATAATTTCACAGTTACGCAGATAGAAAATTTTGAAAGAAATATCAGAAGAGAAGAAAAGATTTCATCGACTAAAAAATTGGGTTATCTCAATTTTTCAAAGTTTTTTAAAAAGTTAATTGATTTTAAGACTCAAAAAATAAGTTTATCGAAATTTGAGTACGATTTAGAAAAGACAGCTACTATCTCTAATAGACCTTGGATAAAAAATAAAGCTAATTGGATAGCAAGAATCCAGAATGAATTTGTAGGAGAAACCTAACCGTTTCTCCTACATAAATTGATTAAATATCAATACTATCCTCAATAATAATCCGATACGCTCCCAATCTAACAGCAGTTAATAAAGCAACATTTTCTTGAGCATTTTGATTCTTTAAATTTTTCATCTTTACATAGATTTTTAGGTCTTGCAGGATGCAAGACGTGAATAAATAGGCCCTTTCCTGCGTGGAAAGCGGCGAATCTATTGGCGAGTAAAAAGGGTTTTTTGAGGTTTTTTTATTTCCCTATTTTCTGACCAATTTGATTAAAAAAAGTGATGGTGCAAAGATGTGGGCAAAAGCAGGAAACTCCTTTTGCTAAAGCGTTCAAAAATTGTGGTATTGGTTGCGGAGGGGAAAAAAAGATTGTGCTATTGGTTGCATTTTGGAGGTGCGACGACTTGGTAAGTTTCTGATTATTAATTGGTTGTAGGTTGCATTAATAGGATTCGATATGATAGAGAAAATTTAAGCAGTAAAAAATATATCCATTCCAAAATCGGCATTAATCAAACCTAAACTATGTTTATTAGATTTTAAACCAAAAGTAGAAATAAGGACCATTTGGATTTGTTTTTTAGGCTTTTCCGTTTCTTGAAAAACTCGAATCTTGTCTCTTAACGTTTGTGCATAGTCTTTGGTAATAGTAAATTGAACATTATAGAATTTAACTTCGGCTAAATTGATAATATGGTCATTTCTGTCAATCACCAAATCAATTTGAGTGCCTTTATTCGTGTCATTTCCTTTTGTATAAAAAGTAGAGACCGTTGCGTAAACACCGCCAATTTCTAAGGCTTTTTTGATAGCAGGAAGGTGTTTTAAACAAATATTTTCGTAAGCATAACCACACCAAACTTTATAGGATTGGGTTTGGCTTAAGCTTGACCAACTTGGCGGATTACGCAAATTCTTTTCAATAAATCGCAAATAAAACATCGAGTATTCATCAATTAGCCGATACAATTGCCCCTTTTTCTTTTTGCCGAAAGGTGTATATACTTGCACAAAACCCGATTGCATTAATTCGTCTAGTACCTTAGTCAAATGCCCTCCTTCGGTTAACTTAGCTTTTTGCAAAATTTCTCCTCTAGTCAGGCCATTATGCTTAGTGGCTAAGGTTCGAATAATCGCTAAATGATATTCTGACCGATTAAATAGGGCGGGATATAAACTTAGGAATTCGTCTCGTAGTAAACCATCTTCCTTAAAACAGATATTTTCAATATTTTGCACTGCACTTTTTCCATTTTTCAATTCTTTAAGATAATGAGGAATCCCTCCCATCACCATATATAATTGAAGTAATTGATAATGGTCAAAATAAACAGAGCGACTTTCTAAATAGGCTTTAGTTTCCACTAAGGAAAAAGGTTGTAATCTAATTCTTTTGGTCACTCGATTATGTAAGCCCCCTTTATTACGTAAGATTTTCTGAATCATCCAGGAAGCCGCTGAACCACAAAGTACGACTACCATATTTTGTCGAACTGCCCAAGAATTCCAAAAATAACTTAATCCCTTTAAGAAACCTGATTTTTGAGTCGCCATCCAAGGGACTTCATCAAAGAAAACAACGGTCTTTTTTATTGTTTTCCGATTCCTCAATAATCTAACCAATAGGAAAAAAGCATCTAGCCAATCTTTAGGAACTTGCATAGCTTCATCTGGAAAAAATTCTAACAGTCGCTCCGTAAAATTTCGGAGTTGCTCAGATTTATCCGCATCTTGTAAGCCTGAAACTTCAAAGATAATATGCTGTTGATATACTTGTTGCACTAAAAAGGTTTTCCCCACTCGTCGCCTTCCAATGATAGAAATCATTTCGGCTTCTTCCGATTGTAAAGCTTCTTTTAATAGTGAAATTTCCTGTGTTCGACCAATTAATTGAGTTGCCATTTAGCAAAGATAATCATTATTTTCCTTCGGAATGTATCTTTTTTTAATAGATTCCGAAGGAAAATAATTGAATCTTTGAGAGTTTTCGCAAAAAGTGACGGTATTATCCAGTAATACTACTAGCCGAAACCCCAAACTCCTCCTGAAAAACTTTAGAAAAATGCGCTAAATTCACAAAACCCGTTTCCCATGCCACTTCTGATACATTTAGCTCCCCTTTTTCTAATAAGGCTTTCGCTTTATTCAATCGGAAAGACCGTATATAAGCAGATGGAGAAGTATCGACCAATGCCTTTAATTTTCGGAACAACTGTGATCGACTCATACCGATTTTTTGACAGAGTTGAGGTAAACCGAAGGTATTGTCTGCATAATGCTTTTCCAAGATAGCGTTGACTTTTTGTAAAAATTCATTTTCTACCGCTACAATCATTTGTGTCTCTGCATCTAGCGCAGCGGTATTTTCTATGATCTTTTCTTGGGGCTTTATAAAGTATTGCTGTAATTGTGCTTGCTTTTTCAATAAAGCTTCCAAACGAACGAGTAATTCTTCTTTGTTAAAGGGCTTAGATAAATAGGCATCTGCGCCTCTTTTTAGTCCTGCAATTTTAGAAGCGACATCTGCTTTGGCGGTCAATAAAATAAAAGGAATATGACTAGTCCGAGCCTCATTTTTGAGTATATCGCAAACTTCAAAACCATCTTTTTCGGGCATCATCACATCACTAATGATTAAATCAGGGATATTTTCTAAGGCCTTTTCTACTCCAATTTTGCCATTATAAGCAATTTCCAATTGGTAAAAATCAGCTAAGCAGGATTTTAGATAAATGACGACATCTGGATTGTCTTCGATGATTAATAATTGGGGGAGTTGACCATTGGTAGGTTTTGTTTGCTCAAAGGTAATTGCTGCTGCTGAGGCGGACGTTATGGTATTTACTGTATGAGTAGTTTTAAAATTACTAATCGCCTCAATTTTTTCAATTAATTGAGCCGTATTTCGAATCGGTAAGTTGACTTTAAAAGAAGTACCTTTCCCTAATTCACTTTGCACGTCGATTTGTCCTTGCATCAATTTGACCAGTTCTTTGGTATGTGATAAGCCAATACCTGTACCTTCTCGCTTTCTAGTAATCGAGCCATCTACTTGGAAAAAGCGGTCAAATAAATAAGACATGTCTTTTTCGGCGATTCCGATGCCATTGTCTTCTACTTCAACGGATAATTCATTTTCCTTTCTTTGTACCCGAACCATTACACTCCCACCTGAAACGGTAAATTTCAAAGCATTGGAAATCAAATTAGTCATGATTTGCTTAGTCTGTTCTATATCATAATCCATGACCAAATTTTCTACATTGCTAAAAAAACGTAGGGATAGATTTCTACTATTGGCAGTAGAATGAAAAGACTCCGTTAAATATTGTAAATAAGGAATGATGTCGGCCTGTTGGTACTGGAGTTGAAAGGCATTATTTTCTAGTTTGGAAAGGTCCAATAATTGATTAATCAATTGCAGTAAATTCTGTCCATTGCGGCGAATGAGTAACAACCCATCCTGCAAAAACCGCTTTGGTTCTGCATGAATTTGATCTGCCATCCCCATGATAACAGTCAACGGTGTACGAAATTCATGGGTTAGATTGGTGTATAATTTGGTTTTAAAACTATCTAATTCTTTGAGGCGACTAGCTTCGGATTTTTCTAATTGCAATTCGTATTGCAATTCTTGCCGTTTTAATAAGGTTCGATAAATAAGGTATAAAATGGTTAAGGTTAATAAAGCATAAATTGAATAGGCCCAATTGGTTCTCCACCAAGGCGGCAAAACGGTCATTTTAAGTTGTGTGCCTGTTTCATTCCAAACCCCATCATTATTACTCCCTTTGACTTGCAAGGTGTAATTACCCGAATTTAAATTGGTAAACGTAATCTCTCTTTTTGTGCCAATATTGACCCAATTATCATTAAATCCGTCTAGTTTATAAGCATATTGATTTTCATTGGCTGCTTGAAAATTAAGGGCGGCAAATTGAAAAGCCACCATATTTTGTTGGTAGGAGAGGGTAATTTTTTCTTTATAATCAATTCCTGTAATATTGGTGGCTACCGTTTCCGTGGCTCCTTCTGTATAAATTTGTAACCCTGTGATAGCAACAGGTGGCACAAAATCATTTTCTCGGAGGTTATCTGGGTGAAAAATACTGATACCTTCCGTTCCACCAATATAAATTTGCCCTGTCTCCTTAGACTTTAAGAATGCGCTACTTCTAAAATTAGCATTTAATAATCCATCTTTTTCCGTATACAATTTTGTACTTCTAATGCTAGGATGATAATGCACAACCCCTTTTTTGGTACTTAACCATAATTGATTTTTTTCATCGACTTTGATACTTTCTATCTTTCCATCTAATAACCCATTTTCAGTTCTGACCGATGTAAAAGCCTGCTCATCATCTATCCATTTGTTTAAACCACTTTCTGTACCTATCCATAATTGTTGATGCTGATCTTCCTGAATGGAGAGAATCTGATTGCCATTGACGGATTGTCGTTGTTGAATGTTATGTTGATAAATGGTAAAATTATCTTGCGCTCGATTGTATAAGTGTAAGCCATCAAGCGTTCCAAGCCAGATTTGTCCATTTTGTCTTTGGTAGAGACAAGTGACACGGGGATGATTTAGGCTAGTCGAATCTGTAGCATCGGGCAAATAGCGTTTAAAAATTCCTTGCTCAATTGCTGCTGCATCCGATAAAACGGATAAGCCTGTAGTCGTAGCTACCCAAATTTCTTGTTCTTGCGTCTCTAAGATTTGACTAATAAATTTGTCAGATAGGGTTGCATCGTTTTTATATTCATAACGCAAATACCGAAGGGTCGCATTTTTAGCATCATAAATAGTTAGCCCTCTTCCCCAAGTACCTAACCAAACATTATCTTTACTATCCTTATAAACCGTACCGTATTCTAAAGTAAGCAAGCCTTCTGGAAAAGATAAGGGATAAGGTGTGGGCTGAAAGGTTTTATTTGTTTTATCAAATAGTTGTAATCCTTGTCTTCTAGTACTCACCAAAAGGTGATTTTTATCTAATTCAATTAAACCAGTTATCGGCGGGCGCTTTTTTTCTGTATTATCTGAATTAGCAATATTTGTAAAAGGGTTCTTTCGTGTCTGTAAATGAAAAAGCCCTGCCTCTATTGTGCCAAACCAAATATCTCCTGCTCGGTCTAGTATAATTGGTTTGATGGTATTATGATTAGGATTAGAAAGACCAGGACGAAATTGTTCTAATAAAGTAAGGTGCTCGTCAAATATTCGAAGCCCCTTTTCTGCATAACTTCCACCTAATACATATTGCTTAGATGGAGTTGAAGCAAAACTAATAACGTGTTTTCCTAATTCGGTGCCTTCTCCCCAAAGTTGAGTTAATTGATTATCGGAGTCATACTGAAAGATTTTTCCACCTGCGATAACCCAAATGATTCCGTTTTCATCTTTTAATATATCATCTGTAGTGAGCCCCAACCCCAATTGCTCCGTTGATCCTCTGACGGTAATTTGCTCAAAGGTTGCTTTTTTCTTATCAAAAAGCATCAATCCCATTCCCCAATAACCAATAATTAATTTTCCTGGCGCTGCTTCAAATATTTTGCTAATCACCTGTGAAGGTTTGGTTTCATAATACCTTACATGGGTGGCTTTGTGTTGATGTAATTGGAAAGTCTTATTGGTTGTATCAAATTTATTAAGCCCATTTTGCGTACCAAACCATAGTATACCTTCCGAATCTTCATAAATCGCTTGCACTTGATTATGACTTAGGCTATTTGCTACCGTAGGGTCGTGTTGAAAATGTTGAAAAGTTTCGGTAATAGGGTCAAAAAGATTAACCCCTCCACTCGTTCCAATCCATAATTGTCCATTTCTATCCTCGAATAATTCATTAATGATATTATTACTTAAACTAGTGGTAACATTAGGCCGGTATTTAAAGTTCTTAAACTGGTAGCCATCAAACCTATTCAAGCCATCTTTTGTGCCTATCCATATATAACCTTTCTTATCTTGTAGTAGATCTGTTATAATATTATCTGATAAACCTTCATTGATGGTGTATTGCCTAATAGGATACTGTTGTTTTTCTGAAAAAATAATTCGTTTATTCAGGGTAGTCTCCATTTGTGCGGACAAACTGATGGAGTTAAAAAATAGCAAGAGGCTTAGGATAGTGTGAAAATAATATTTCATCAACTCGATTAAAAAGTAGTTTTGTTGGGAAAATGGTTTAAAGTCATCGCTTTTTATTAGAATTATTGGTCTTTAAAAAATAAAGCGCATCATAAAACGGTATTGGTTATACTTAAATGTGAAATTGTTTTGTCTTTAAGTACAAATAGTAGAGAGGAAGAAAAATGACTGATAAACCTATTTTAAAAACCTATTAATTTTGTGATAGTTGTAGGAAAGCCAAATATAAATAATAGCTTTAAGTATTAATAGATAAGCAATATTTTAATAAGCTTTTACTCCTTTAACGACTGAAATTAATTGGAACTAAATTAATATATTTTTTTAGATAATCAGATAAAGAATTAATAATTCGCACGGTTGTTGAACTAGTTATATAAAAAATTATATGACTAAATTAGAAAGAAACAAATCGATTTATGAATGTCACAAGAAAGGTATGTCCCAAACAGAGATTGGCGAAATATTCTTTATTGGACAAAGTGCTGTTAGTCAGATAATTACAGCCATAAAAAATGGAGGTTTAGAAGAAGAAACAACAAAAACAGGCCCCAAATCAAGGCTAACGAATACAGAAAAAGAACAATTAAAATCACTTTTATTAGAATCACCAAAAGATTATGGTTTTTTCACATGGGATAAATGGAGTATAAAATCTTTGATTAAACAAGAATTTGAGGTCGATTACCACGAAAATTATATATGGTACTTAATGAAATGTATAAATTATACTTCTCAGAAACCGCAAGTGAAAGATTACCGAAAAGATGCTGAAAAAGTAGAGGTTTTCAAATCAAAAACGGCAGTTGATATAAAAAAAAGCCGAAGATGAAAATAGGCGAATAATTTTTCAAGATGAATCAGCAGTACGTTTACTACCTTGTATAGCAAAGACTTATGCGCCAAAAGGTGAAACGCCCGAATTAGAATGCGATTCAAAAAACAAAGCATTTGTTAGTATATCAGGAGGAATTTCACCTGATGGCTATTCTTATTTTGAAATCAGGGAAAGCGAAGGCTTTAAACAACTAGGACTTACTCGATTTATAGATAATGTAGTAGCGGATTGTAGAGATAAAATATCCATGATATGGGATAATGCGCCTGCTCATCATTCAAAAACAATGAAAGCCTATTTGATGAATCAAAATCAAGATAATCCGATTGTATGGTTAAGCAATATCCCACCATATAGCCCCGAATTTAACCCAATTGAACAAGTTTGGGGCTATTTGAAAAAGAAATTAGCCAATCAATTTGTAAAAACAACCAGCGAACTCAAAGAACTTGTCACAAAAACGCTAAATGAAATGAAAAATGACACGGAACTTATCAAGAGTTTTTTCAAACATCCAGACATGGCTTGTTATCAATTTTCTATCTGATTATCTATTGCTCAATAACTTATTTAATAACAACTCACTAAATATTTTATTAAACAATAATTGATATGCTTTTTCAGAATTATTGCATTTTTTTGTCCTTCGTTTACGTAGCGATTTTGTATAAATTGCATCCAATTATTTACAAATTGTAAGTATTGCTTTATAAAGAGAAGTGATACTTAAATTTAATGTATAAATAAAAGATTGATGTATGCTGTATTATAAGTTGCTTCAATCAGTATTGCAGATAACTCCTATCTGTTCTTTCTTTTTACAAAAACCTTAAATTATGCCAACACCAACCCCATTTTTTCAAATTCCATGGCGTTCCTTTTGTTTACTTTTAGTAACTGCTATTTTTCTTTTCTCCGCTTGTCAGAAAGAAACGCTCCAACAAACAAGTATTGAAGAAGTACCTGTAGAACAGCAGGAACTAAATGATGCGAAGTTACGCCAATTAGTTCTAACTCAAGCTTTTGATATTCCAACTACTAAAATGGAACACCCTAAAATGCAGCAACTGGCGAATGATTTTATTGATAATTTATCTTCGGAAGAACGGCGAATTCTACCAACCGAAATTCAAGCTTTACAAAAAGCACCATTGCCTACTACTGCTAGTAATAGAGGCGCACCGACTCCTCAAACTATTTCCGCTACTAGTAGCCTGCAATTTGGGCAAAGCTTAGCTCAACAAGGAGATTTTTTATTTGTAGGGGATAATGGGGCGGTACATATTTACCATCAAAGTAATGGCAAATACACCGAGCAGCAAGTGATTACAGGTAATGCCGACGATGGATTTGGCTATAAAGTGGCGATTACCCGTAATTGGTTAGCAATCGGTGCGCCCTTTGAAAATGATATGGCAGGCGCCATTTATATTTATGCGAGAGATGGAGACCAATGGGTCACTTCCCAAAAAATAACAGGAAAAGAAGCCACGCTGTTAGGTTTCCGTTTTGTGATGCATGGCAATAATCTAATAGCGCATGAACAAGAAGGAATTCTAGGTAGACTCAACGTTTATGAATTATCCAACAGTCAATGGTCATTGGCAACTACCCTAGGGGAAAATCTATTTTTCTGGGATTTAGCGATGGATGGCAATAGACTTGTCGGAAATGGTGGAGCTAACTTTCTTAGCCCTGCGGTATATGTTTTTGCAGAAACGGAGGGCACTTGGGCAGAAGAGGCGGTGTTGAAGGTGCCAGGTGCTTTACTATTTAGAGCGGTGGCGATTCAGGGTACAACAATTGCGGCTAATTTTTTAATTCCAATGGATAAATCCTATGTTTTTACCTATCAAAATGGTGCTTGGGAAGCAGATGGGGAAATGGAAATTCCTGGACAAGTTCCTTTTACCAATACGCATTGGATAGCACTTAGAGGGGATTTAGCAGTCGTCACCGTTGCCGATGGGAATGTTAATGATGCGGTGCATGTTTATGAAAAAAATTTTAAAAAATGGAGGCATATTGAGTCGGTTGACCTCCCAGACGCCATAGCTAATGGGCAAAGAGTTGGGGATGCTGTGTTGATTACGAATAGAGGAAAAGTTGTTTTAGGTGCACCTGGTATTGGTGAATTTGGTTGTTTTTGCCCACCAGACTCTGAGGTGGTGTTTGGATTGCCTGGGCAGATAGTGATTTATTAAACAAGAGACAATAAAATAGATTTTTTTGACAATTATGATTTGTCAAAGGGAAAGGGGCAGCTCTATTTGGGGCTGTCCTTTTTTCTTTGTTTTTACTTTTAAAACCTATTTGTTTAGAATTATCTAATTGTGTAAAATTCGATCAATGTATTGATAGTAAGCTTTAAATATATTTATTATTTTATTAAATAAGCTGTTTTTTAAGAACTATACCACTTTAATTGCCCTTTCACTTGATGCTAATAGCCACTAAATTGCGATTTCATTTCATTCATGTTTAAACCCTAAAAAATGAAGTACGTAATTTGTTTTCTTTCCTTATTATTTTTGCCTGCTTGTGGCGATGATGCCGAAATTATTAGTGGATGTACGAACCCTGATTCGGTCAATTATTTAAGCACCGCTACTGTGGACGATGGTTCTTGTCGGCTTCTCAGAGATGACTATATTGGAAATTTTAATGTGACGACCTCAGACTGTTTGCCTTCGGGTGATTTTTATGAGAATATTACTTTTAAGATAACCGCAGATTCGGATAATGATGATGGTGTGCATCTGAGTATTGGTGGATTCACGCCGCTAACTATCCCTATAATAATTCCAGCTACAGTAAGCACAGCTGGCTTAACCCTAAAAAAAGAAGACACTTTTTACTTTCAAGGTGCAGTTGGAGTAACGTTCTTAAATATCTATGATGGTATTGAACAAGTCGGTGTTACCATGAGTTTTTCAGGTAATTTAACCAAAATGGATAGTAATTTAAGTGGTCGTTTGACATTTACTGCGCTTGATTTTCCGGGAGACCAGATAATTGGGACTATATGTGATTACGTTTTAAGCCCATCCTAATTTTGGAAAAGGCTACGATAATTTTCAATACTAAAATTCAAAAGGTAAAACAGCATAATTATTTTTATTACTGCTGTTCTACCTTTTTCATTATTTAATTTTTCTAATGATTCACGGCTTTCCTGGCTGATAGCTGCGCACTTGATGCTTCAACACATCTTCTTTATAATACAACACGTCTTTAAAAGTTCCTTTACAAAATAACGCTGCTTGATCTGTAAAGTGGGGAGAATTAGGATCACTACTTTGCCCACCACTTATAATCGACTGTGCTTTTACTTTTTTGCCAAATTCTACAATCGCCACAAAACTATTGCCACCTCGACCATACCGTCGTTTGGTATTCGCATTGCGGTCTTCATAAACAGATGCCAAAGATCCCCAACGACCAGAAGTAAAACCAATTGGAATACTGGTTTTATCATCATCATAGCTTTCTTGCACTTCACCCGTCAATCGTTGGAAGCGCATAATCTCGCCCCAAGGTGTATTCCATGTGCCAAAATCATTGGTTAATTTATCAACGGCAGATTGTAAAGCACTTAATTTTTCTGTTGTAGAAGCATATTTTATTAAATAATTATCCATTGGCATGTTTCGACGAATGTCTCTTAGATTAGGTTGATTCATTTTATTCCACAAGTCTTCTGTGAAATAAATAGCTAGAGAAGTTCCGACTGATTTTTCGCCGTATTTAAAATCCCATAAATCTAAAACATCAATGGCATCTTCAATACTATACTTAGCTCTATTTTTTGAATTTCTGTAATTGTTGACCAAGTCAGGAATCAGTTTTTCAAAAGCGGCTAAATAAGGATCATTAGCAGCTAGTGCTAATTTTTTTGGGGTGTACTTATTTTCCCTACTCAATATTCGAACGGCATTAATGCCTCGATAATTTTCTCGGTCGGGTGCGATATAATTAGCATAATCACTTTGTTTGGGACTATGTTTGCCTGCAACGGTAAACGGCGTCGCATTGCAATTTTGTACCCAACCAGATGCTGGATTTTTGACATAGACCATTTCTTTTAGTTTATGCAAACCATTCCAATCTGTTGCTGGATTACTACCATCAATCAAACCATTATAATCGTAATTAGGATTTCTTTTGGGAATAAAATTACCATGCCAATAGCCAATATTTCCTTTATTATCGGCATAGACGGTATTATTAGAAGAGTTGGTGCGAATTTTCATCGTCTTTTTAAACTGTCGATAATTCTTGGCTTTGGTGCGCAAAAAAGATTGGCGTAAAGCATCCAATGGTCGTTCCATCATCCGAAAAGTGATCCATTTATCGCCTTGTTTTCTAATAACTGGCCCATGATGCGTTTTATAAAAAGTAAAATTCTTTTCTGCTAATTGATTTCCTTGTTTATAGGGAATGGTCACCGTTTTTTCCGTCACGGTTCGCCATTCATTACCATATTTATACTTAAATTGGTTTCCTTCTTTTTTGATGGTTTCCTCGTATTGATCGATACAGTCGGCATAAGTAGAAGTGTGCATCCAACCACAATTTTCATTAAAGCCTTGGTAAATGAAAAATTGCCCCCAAGTGACCGCCCCGTAAGCTTTTAAACCCTGTACACTATTGACATGCAGTTCCGAACGGAAATAATAAGAGGTATGTGGATTAATCAAAAATAGCGAATTCCCAGACACAGATTTGGATGGATGAATCGCAAAACCATTAGAACCAGTCAGTGCTTCCTCCAATGCCCAGCGATTATCTATATAGCTCATGCCTTCATTGGCATAAAAATTTTCTAATCCACGTAAAGAAATTCGAGTAATATCGCCACCAATACTACCTTCACTAAAATAGAAGGGCATCCAATTATGAAAACGGGTAATCAATTTAGGTTTGACCTCAGGATGGGTATGCAAATAATAATTAATGCCATCGGCAAAAGCATCACATAATTTTTTCATCCAAGCTGGACTTTTGGCATAATAGGCTTTAGCGGTTGCTTCATCCATAAACATTGCCGCTCGTAAATCATGGTATAAATAATCTGCCCCAAAAGCTGCGGACATTCGACCTAGTGCATCAATATAATTGTGTTCCAAGCGATGAAAATCATCTTCGCATTGCACGTAGAGCATCCCAAAAACGGCATCTGCATCGGTTTTACCATAGACATGTGGCGTGTCCCAATTGTCTCGAATGATTTCTACATTTTTAGCTTGTTGCTCCCAACGGGCTATTTCTGCGGGTTGGAAAGTTGTTGAATTTTGACTAAAAACGGGTAGGTGTAGGATGAATACTCCAATAATTAGGAATAGGTGATTTCTCATATTTGATAGGATTGATTAGGAATAAGAATGAAGGTAATAAAAAAAGAGAAAAGGAGTGAAAAATATAGTTTAATTGCTTGTTTTTTGATGATATAATTGTAGGATTGTGCGATTGTTTACAGGAGGTAAGCAATTATAAGTTTACTCCTTCATGGAAGGATGTATATGCAATTAATCTTTAATATTTAACATTATTTAGTTGGAACAACTTTTGTTATTTCTTTTTACCAATTTCTTTCCCTCCATTCCTTCCCCTTTTCTTTTAACCATTTTTTGAAATCAGTAAAAAAAACTTATGAAAATTATCAATTATTTAGTGCTGTTAACTTTATTATTTTTAATAACAAGCCCATCAATTTTAACCAATTATCCTTGTTTTTCAAAGATTTGATGCTTTCGAAAAACGTGTCAATAATTCAAATTCTCTTTTCCCAAATAAGTCTTTTAGTAAGCCATCCTCTTTGAACCGATTCGACCAAAACTCCGCATTATTCGCCAAAGCTTTTTTTAGCGATTGAATAGCATTTACGGACTGCCCTAAAGCCACTTCAATCCGAGCCTGATGATAATCCTTAGCGCCAAAAGTATCATGTCGAGGCGGCAAATCACCCATCGAATGAATTTTTTGAATTTGTGCAATCGCTTTTCCTACTGCTTGATTTTTGGCATAACAGACGCCTAATAAACCCGTTAATTCCATTTTGTGTCGAGCAGATTTTTCTGTGGCAATTGCTGTTTGTAGTTGTGCTTTTGCATAATCTTGCTGATAGAGAAGGGCAAAAGCGGCATTTCGTTGGTCTTTAGGGAGGCGCTTAATTGCCCATTTATGGTATTGGTCAGCATAGGTTGCCAACAAGTCCATATCATCAATTAGTAATACTTCATTACAAATCGCTCGGTACAAAAAGCCCATATTGGTAGACTTCCCTTTATCATCATAAATCCCAGATTGTTGATATGTTAATAAGAATGTGGATAACTCTTCTTTTTTGCCTAATTGAATGAGTGCTTTTAAATGTTCTCTAGCCAACCCCCTATACATTTTGGGATAATCATAATTTTCTACCAATTTTAGTACCGATTGATATTGCCCCAATTGGTAATGTGCTTTGGCTATTCGAGCTATTCGACCATTAAATTCAGCACTTGTATCTTGGTGTGTTGGTTTAAAACTGGTTAGTATTGCTAATGCTTTTTGTGGATAATTGGCTTTTAGGTAATTCGTTGCTGTTTCATAATTCACTTTTTCATTACTAGGGTCTTTTAGATAAATTTGTTCATAAAACTGAGCTGCTTTTAACCACTCTCCTTTCTTATTTGCGTTTTTAGCTAACTGTTGAAGGGCTGATTTAGTAGTTACTTGTGATGCTTTGTTTAAATCTTTTTTAATGGGTGAATTTTCTGATGAACTACAGCCTGTGTAAAAAGAAAAAATTATAAGTATCAAAATACATCTATTCATTTTAAAGTTTTTTGAAAAATATTAGTGCTTTTATAGATGGTAAAAACCATATCTGATAAGCTAAAAATCATTTAAGAAAATCCTAGCATTTTTTTAACTAAAATCTGGATTTTTTGACCTTCCGAATTTTAAATTAAAAAAAATCAATTAATTTTAAAGATAGAATCTACAAAAAAATTACCTCATTAAATTCAAATCATGTCTATACAACAAAACTTAAGAGCGTTGATTGATTTATTAGATCTTCTTTCCAATGAACAATTAGCTTTGAAAAATAAATTGGAAAGCGAACGTTTTAATACTTTAATTCGACAAGTCTATAATCCTCAATCTGGTATTTTAGGTGATTCTACGCAAAATTTGATTAAAAACACTTTAAGCAATCGTTTCAAATTCGCAGTCAAAGAAATTGAAGGAAAAATTAAAACAGAGAGTATGGATTTTGTAGATTCCCTAGTTGGAAACGTAAAAGTACATACGACAAAAGGAGAAATAGGATTGTTGGATGTATTACCATTTAGAGGACTAGTGGACGAAGGACTTCGATTATTATCTACTGTGATTACTTCTATTTTTGGAAAAAATAAAAGGCGACTTCAAAAAGTCGGACAAGCCATTCAGAAAGCTTCTTTAAAGGTTGTAGACGAATTAGAGGAACATTTTTTATTTTTAGATAATCTTGCAGCCATAGATAATGACTTTTCTTTAAGTTTAAAATCCATAAATACGAATTTGGCTACCATCGAAAGTTCCCTATTTGATTCAACGGAAGCATTAATTAGCCTATTTAGAAAAATAGCCCCTTCATTGGAATTAGAAGATGACGCTGATCTGAATACTAGGGTCAATAAATTAGTTGATTTTGCAGAAAAGGAAATTTTAAATAATGAGGAACGAATGCAAGAGATAGAAAGTAATTTTTCTAATTTTTTATTCTTTGTGAGTACTAATTTAATTAGTATCAAGTCTCGCTTAACCAATTCTTGGAAAGGATTAAAAAATAGTAAAGCGACCTTTCAAGATAAATTAATTACTGAGGTTAAACAGTTTGATAAAGCAGATAAAGAAAAAAAAGCTAGCTTTTTAGAAAAAGTGGAATCCGACAGTAAAAAATTGTTACAAAACCTTTCTACCCAAATAGAAAATATAGACGAAGATTTAACCCGCAAAGTTAAATTAATTAGGTTCTAATTATCACTATACTTTGAATGGGGTAAATTTGTGATTCTGGAACTGTACGGGCAATCCCTTGTGGTTGCCCTAGTCACAGGGCAACTACAAGGGAATAAGGCTACTCCTTTTTTGCTCCCAGCAAAAGCTATGCGCGTACAAAACATCAAATTCAAAATCACTTTTTAACCCGTTTGGAGTATATTATTTATTTCTAATTCCCTAGACAAAATTGTTTTCCTATTTCTTTAGATAGAACTTGCCCGTTGTGCAGTCGAGACTTTTCTAAAGGTATATTTAATTCTGTCCGCCTACTTAATCAATCCCCAGCCCTTATCCCAGTTATCTGGGAGAATATCGATTACCTTTTCTACCGTTTTAATAGGATATGGTTTAGTTAAATCTATTTTACCTCTAGCTCCTAAGGTTAAACTCGGATACACCCTATCCTTTTCTAGAAGAATCGTTCCAAAACCACCTTCTTGTGCCATTAAGTTTTGACTAGCTGCTTTAGCAACAAGCATACCTGCGCGGGTTAAAACCGACGTTTCGCCAACATGAGCGCCAATAATAATGTTTTTATTAGCTTTTTTCAAAGCGGCTATTAATTCCAACGTACGCAAGACCCCACCAATTCTAGATACTTTTAGGTTAGCGATAAATTGACCAGATACTTTATTTAACCTGGCTAAATCCGTTAAATTACAAAGACTTTCGTCTAAGATAATGGGTATATTTAGTGCTTTGCTAATTTGACTTAAGGCTGGATAATTTTTAGGCTCAATGGGTTCTTCAATGCCTAAAAATGATCCTTCTAATTGGGCTAAATAGTTAATGGCAATATTGGTTTGCCCTGCCCAAAGATTATTCGCATCTAATCGAATACGGTAATTAGTTACTTTATTTTTTTGACAAAGAAGTTGTATGTTTTTTAGTTTTTGCTGATCTTCTGCTAACTGCCCATTGACTTTTACTTTGAAATCTGTGAACCCCATTGACAAATAGCGCTGAACGAGTGCTTGAAATTTTTCTTCGTTACTATCCCCTAAAACAGCCGTATATTGATAAACATTTTGGGGAGGTGTTAAACCCAGTAATGCTTCGACATTTAATCCTTTTTCTCTGGCAAATAAATCCAATAAAGCAGTTTCAATAGCACAAAATGCGGCTGGATGTTGGTTGATGGTTGCTTGATTGTTAGTCATCCATATTTTTAAAGCAGCTAAGGAATCGCATTCATTGACCAATTCCGATAATTTTTCGGTTAACCAAAGAAGTCCTGTTTCAACCGTTTCATTGGTGACATAGATTCGAGGACAACCTTCGCCATAACCAGTTAAACTACCACGATGTGCCTCACACCAGATGCTTTCGCCTAAATTTCTAGTACTTGAAGCTTGTTTGAAGGTAGTTCTCAATGGAATATGTAGGGGCTGAACCTTTAGTTGAAGTGTTTTTGACATTTTGGCGTTTTCTATAGTAGTTATAAGGATTGAAGGAAAGAGGGTTTGAAGGATTGAAGTTTGGAACAGAGTTAATAAGTTGTGTTCCGAATTCATCTTTCATCGTTTATCATTTATTAAATAGTAATTTCAATCCGATTTTTTTCAGGGTCTAAAACAAGGCTTTCATAATACCCATCTCCTGTCCAACGAGGTTCGCCGACAATTGGGTAACCAGCCTTTCTAAGTGTTTCCGTTAAGGTATCGACCGTTTCTTTACTGCCTACAGCAATAGCAAAATGAATAATGCCGATATATTCTTTTACCAAATCATTAAGGTTTTGAGGGATATCAGGACGATTCATTAATTCCAATCGACAGCCTTCTTCAAAAGTCAAAAAGTAAGATTCAAATTGCTTTTTATCATTTCGATATTTGGGATTGGCTTGACCATGAAAATAGGTTTCATAGAATTTTTTCATGCCTTCTAAATCGTTGACCCATATTGCTAAATGCTCTATTTTCATGTTATCGAATTTTTTAGTTTGTCACAAAAATAATGAAAATAAAGAGAAGTAATAGAAAGTAGAAATGTTTATTAGTCATATTTTAAAATAAATATTTGTTTTGTAAAGTACTGATTATTAATGATTTAATTGGGTTTGAACTAATTTTTTCTGAATAAAACTAAAATTTTAGTTGATTTAACTAATTTTTTAGTTTAACTTTGCATTGTGCTATTTTTGTAAGCACTTAATTATCGAAAAATAGAATGATGGAAAAATTAACGAAAAGAGAAGATCAAATAATGCGGATTTTGTGGCGATTAGAAAAAGCCTTTGTGAAGGAAATTATAGCGGAATTTCCCGAACCTAAACCTCATTATAACACCGTTGCTACAATCATTAAGATTTTAAAAAACAAGGGATATATAGGTTTTAAATCCTTTGGAACGACGTATCAATATTTTCCAATTATTGAGAAAAAAACGGAGTATCAAAAGACGGAAGTTAGCAATGTCCTAAAAACTTATTTTAGTGACTCGCCTTCTAAAATGATGCTACACTTTGCGAAAGAAGATAAACTATCCGAAGAAGAATTGAAGGAAATTATGGAGATGATTCAGAAGAAAAAATAAGGTTTCTGGTTGCAGGTACTAGGTTTCAGGTCAGCATACGTTATTTACATCTAGCCTGACACCCGATACCCGATACCCAGTTACCTTAAAATGGCTATACCTTTAAATCCGACTATTATGTTACCATATATTTTTCACGTATCCCTACTCATCACCACCTGCTATTTGCTTTATCGCTTGTTGTGGGAAAAAGAAACTTATTTCCAGTTAAATCGCTGGATTTTGATTACTTGTTTGTTACTTTCTTTTGGGCTACCCTTGCTGACTGTTCCTGAAGGATGGTCTTTGCAGCAGCGGGTAGTTCAACAGGAAATTTCGCCTGATGAAAGTGCCTATTATCCAGAATTGGGGACTAACCCTTTGAAAGAGGTGATCATTGATGAACCTATTAGTGTAGAGGTAGAAACAGCAGTTCCTGATGGGGGAGAAGTGGCTGCGACGAATGCTAAGGAAGGACAAACCGCAGCAATAGTTAAAGAAAGAACGACGGATCATGCATGGGCTGAATGGAGTGCTTCTTTAGACTTTTGGCAAATTATCCAATATGTCTATTTTGGTGGAATTATCATTTTCTTATTGAATTTTTTGATTCAGTTGGCTTTAATCTTTTTCCAAAAAGCGACGAATCCTAAGTTACTAGATGGTCGATTTACGATTGTGGAAATCAACCAAGATAAAGCACCCTTTTCTTTTGGGAATAGTATTTTTATCAATCCAACCAAATACGATTGGGAAACCTACGACCAGATTTTAGACCATGAAAAAATCCATATCGAACAACGACATACCTTAGATATTATCATTGCTGAATTGGTGGTCATCGCCCAATGGTTTAACCCTTTTGCTTGGTTGTATCGAAAAGCGGTAGAAAATAATTTAGAATACCTGACCGACTTCAATATGTTAGATAAAGGGACTGAACCAGAAGTATATCAATTGAATTTACTTCGTGTTTCGGTACCCCAATTACCACTCAACCTGACGACTAACTATAATCAATCATTTTTAAAAAAACGTATTGCTATGATGAATGTTAAGAAATCATCTGCAAGTAGCAGTTGGAAATATTTGTTATTACTTCCGCTACTTGCCCTGACTGTTATTACTTTAAACCCTGTTCAATTACAATCACAAACCGTTAAATCGCTGGAGGAAAAAGCGAAAAAAGACAAGGAGAAACAAGAAAAGACCAGTTTTTGGGATAAATGGAACCAATGGAGTACACCACCTCCTCCCGCTCCGCCAGCACCACCGAGTGTTGCTACACCGCCGAGTCCACCTGCTCCACCTGCACCACCAAGTCCGCCTACCCCGCCAAATGGTGTAAGTTCTAGGACTACTATGATTGGTGATTGGACGACTAATTCAAGTAGTCAAACAACGGTGAATGGAGAAGTGGTGATGGAAGATAAGGTAGGGATTCACATTAGTGGAGAGTCTTCTTTTGACGACGATGATATTGTAGTGCATAGAGGTACTGTAAGTATTGATGGAGAAGTATACAGTTTTGCTACGAATGGCGATTGGTCTGGAAAATTTAATGGCGATCAACTTTGTTTGCAATTATCTAGTGATGACCGTGTAAAAGATTATAGCTTCTCGCTTAGTTTCTGTGATAGAGATTTTGGCCCTTCGGTTTATCCAGATGCTAAAGGCCCCTTTAATTTAAAAAGAGCTGCGGGAACATTGACTTTAAATGGAGATTTTAGAGGAAAAAGAGGACGAGGGGAATATACTTTTACCGAAGATGCTAGCTATAGAAATTATCTGACTAGTGAGGGGTATGATTATGTAACGGATAATTTAATGCTACACCTTTATATTTCGGAAGTAGATAAGAGCTATTTTGCTTTCTTAAAGCAAGAAGGCTATGGGAATTTACCTAAAAAAGATTTAGAACATTTGGTACATCATCGAGTGAGAGAAGAAGTATTGAGAGATTATATGAAGGCTTTTAGTAAATTAGATTTGGATAAACCCAAAATGAGCGAGCTAGTGCAGTTGGTTATCCATGATATTTCTCCCGATTATTTGCAAGAAATGGGTGGTGATTTATTTGACGATTTATCTATTCAACAAATCGTAGAAGCATCTATTCACGGGGTAGAGCCAGATTATATTAGAGAAATTCACCAATTAGGCTATAAAAATATGGAATTTCGGGATATTATTGAATTTGCGGTGCATGGAGTGGAAACCGATTATGTTAAAGCTTTGACTGCTGCTGATTTAGGGATTAACAAACAACAAATTATAGAAGCAGCAGTACATGGGATCGATACAGATTTTGTGATAGAAGCGACTAAAGCGGGTTTTGATAATTTGAAATTTCAAGATATTATCCAGTTTGGAGTACATGGCATTGATGCAGGCTATATTAGAGATTTAAGAGAAGTAGAATTAGATAACCTTAGCCCAGATAAAATAGTAGAAGCTGCGGTACATGGAGTGAACCCCAGAACGATTAAAGCCTTTCAAGATTTAGGAATTGGGAAAAATTCCCTATCTGAAATTATAGAATTAAGGGTGCATGGAGTAGATGCAGATTATGTGGAAGGCTTCCGAGATTTGGGATATGAAGGTCTTTCTGCATCTAAAATCGTAGAAGCTAGAGTGCATGGTGTCAATCCTGATGATATAGAAGCATTCCAAGATTTAGGACTTAAAAATATTCCGATTAATAAATTAGTTGAAATGCGCGTACATGGCGTAACACCTTCTTTTATTGATCGAGTTCAACGAAAAAATGACTCCAAGGACTTTTCTATCAATGATTATATTGAGATGAAAATTCATGGACGAAGTGCGCCTGCTAGACGGCAGGAGTAAGTAAAATCGGTTATCAGTTGTCAGTTATAGGATTGACAACTGATAACCGACAACTCAGGCTGACCGCAAATAACTTGTAACAGTCAAATTCATTTGGCTAGTTATATGTAAAGTGCTGATTTTCAACCAGTCAATTGAAATGAGCGGTTACGAATTCGCATTTGCGGTCAGCCTGAACTAATAACCGACAACCGATAACTGTTTTTAATCTCGCCCATTCACATATTTAAAGACAAAAGCGGCTGCGGCACCTGCACTTAAATTAGCTACTAAGAACACCCATATATCTGCCCAAGCTTTGATACCTGCCATAGAAATACCCGTTGCAACTGTAGGATTAAAAGCGCCACCTGATACCTCACCTAATGCATGGACCATTGCTTAAAACCTATAGCAAGATCGGTAAAATATAACCTAACCAATCTAGTAACTTTCTTTTATACGCTTAAAAGGCATCCTTCGCTATAGCGGTTCACTAAAAAAGAAAGCAACTCCATTCATAAGAGCTATTTTGTCAAGAACAAGATAATAATATAGATTTATATAGTATTATTATGTATATTTGTTGTGTAAATGAATTGGTTTAGATGGAAAACTATTTTCTGTTCTTGACTCTTTCCATTATACTCCAAGATAAAAACCTATAACTAATGAACAGTAATGTGACTCTCTCTACAAAGGGGATATGTTTTGCTATTATCCAACTACTATTTCTATTTTTTCTCCCAAAGGTTTTAGCTCACTCCGATTTTGATTCGAATTATTCATTAGCATTTAGTACGACAATTGATGATAGTTCAGAAAGAACGAATAACAAAAATACGAATAGGCTTAACAATTTAAGTATTTATACTGCTCTCCATCCTATTACAACAAATTTATTAATTGATTCAGATACGATTACTTTCTCTAATATAGTTTCAAATAATTCAACTAGCTATCAAGAAAAAGGCTATATAGTATCTAATGAGTCTGGCAATACCATCCAATCAGGTGGAATATTAGGATCTGATTCAAAAGCGATTTATACGCAACACCAAACAGATGTAATTCGGATTACTAATAATGAGGCCATACCTTTTGATCTTAATTCGCTTCGGATAACAGAATTAGATGAATTTTCTGGTCCACAAACACTCATTTTTACAGGCCTCTTTGCTTCTGGAAATGCAGTAACTTATACTTTTACAACTAATGGAGATTGTTGTTCTTCTAATAATTTCCTTTTTCAAACCATTGAGTTTCCCTCCTATTTTTCAAATGTAGTATCTGTTCAATGGACTTCTAAACAGTCCGTTATAACAGATATAGTCTTGACAACTAGCGCTGATATTCCCGGCCCTCCTGGTCCACAGGGACCTTCTGGTCCACAAGGTGAAACTGGTCCACAGGGGCCTCCCGGTCCACAAGGCCCTCCCGGTGCAAAAGGAAACAAAGGGAATACAGGGTCAGCCGGCCCACAGGGTCAGAAAGGGAACAAAGGTGATAAAGGAGATTCAGGCGAGCCAGGACCACAGGGCGATACTGGAGAAGTAGGTCCACAGGGTCAGAAAGGGAACAAAGGTGATAAAGGGGATCCAGGCGAACCAGGACCACAGGGAGAAAAAGGCGACAAGGGTGATACAGGAGAAGTAGGGCCACAAGGTCAGAAAGGGAACAAAGGTGATAAAGGAGATTCAGGCGAGCCAGGACCACAGGGCGACAAAGGTGACAAGGGTGATACAGGAGAAGTAGGTTCACAGGGTCAGAAAGGGAACAAAGGTGATAAAGGAGATTCAGGCGAGCCAGGGCCACAGGGCGACAAAGGCGACAAGGGTGATACTGGAGAAGTAGGTCCACAGGGTCAGAAAGGGAACAAAGGTGATAAAGGAGATTCAGGCGAGCCAGGACCACAGGGCGACAAAGGCGAGAAGGGCGATACTGGAGAAGTAGGCCCACAAGGACCCAAAGGCCAGAAAGGGAACAAAGGTGATAAAGGGGATTCAGGCGAACCAGGACCACAGGGAGAAAAAGGCGACAAGGGTGATACTGGAGAAGTAGGGCCACAGGGCCAGAAAGGGAACAAAGGTGATAAAGGAGATTCAGGCGAGCCAGGACCACAGGGCGACAAAGGTGACAAGGGTGATACTGGAGAAGTAGGTCCACAGGGACCCAAAGGCCAGAAAGGGAACAAAGGTGATAAAGGAGATTCAGGCGAACCAGGACCACAGGGCGACAAAGGCGACAAAGGCGACAAAGGCGACAAAGGCGACAAAGGCGACAAAGGCGACAAAGGCGACAAAGGCGACAAAGGCGACAAGGGTGATACTGGAGAAGTAGGGCCACAGGGTCAGAAAGGGAACAAAGGTGATAAAGGGGATTCAGGCGAGCTAGGGCCACAGGGAGAAAAAGGCGACAAGGGAGATCAAGGAGAGGCAGGGTCACAAGGCATAAGAGGCAATAATGGTTCTTTATGGTACACAGGAAATGGGAATCCACCAGATTCTATTGGGAATAATCTGGATCTATTCTTAGATACTATTACAGCAAATATCTACCAGAAAATAGATACGACTTGGTTTTTTACCAATAATATTATGGGGCCAAAAGGCGATAAAGGGAATCGAGGACTTCGAGGTATAAATGGGCGACCAGGTACTGATGGAGCAACTTGGATCATCGGACAGAATTTTCCTAGAGATACTATTGGAAAAGACCTCGACTTATTTCTTGATTCGCTTACTGCGAATATTTATCAAAAAATAGACGATTCTTGGATTTATACCAATAGTATTTTAGGCCCCAAAGGAGATCAAGGTAGCCAAGGGCGACGAGGGGTTCGTGGAATGCCTGGGGCTGATGGCTCAATTTGGTACACAGGCCAAGGTACTCCATTATCTTCTTTAGGGAGTGATTCAGACCTTTTTCTAGACACAGTTACTGCCAATATTTACCAAAAAATAGATACTGTTTGGACTTATTCCAATAATATCCTTGGGCCAAAAGGAAATCAGGGAAATCAAGGGCCAAGAGGAATAACTGGCCCCTCTGGAATAGACGGTTCTTTATGGTTTACAGGAGAAGGCATTCCTTTAGCTTCGTTGGGGAGTGATTCAGACCTTTTTCTAGATACAGTTACAGCTAATATTTATCAGAAAATAGAAACTGTTTGGACTTTTATTGACAATATAACTGGGGCCGAAGGAATTCAAGGACAAAGAGGTACACAAGGAAGACCTGGTGTAGATGGCTCTATGTGGTATACTGGAGATGGGGTTCCTTTAGCTTCACTTGGCAAGGACTCGGATTTATTTTTAGATACGATTAGTGCCAATATCTACCAAAAAAATAATAATGCTTGGACTTTTATAGATAATATTCTTGGCTCACAGGGAATTCAAGGAAATCAAGGTCCTCCAGGCGAAAAAGGGGAGCAAGGGGAACAAGGCCCAAAAGGAGATACGGGAAGCAGAGGCCCAGAAGGTGATTGCTCTTGCGCTGCTGCTGCGACCGCTGCTACCGCCGCTGCTGCTGCTGCTACTGCTGCTGCTACTGCTGCTACAGTTGCTGCAGGAACCGCAACTGCCGCCGCCGCCGGAGCCGCCGTTGCTGCTACGGGAGCCGCTGCTGCCGCTACAGGTGCCGCTGCCGCTGCCACAGGCGCTGCCGCTGTAGCCACAGGCGCTGCCGCCGCTGCCACAGGTGCCGCAGGGGCTGCATCAGGCGCTGCTGCCGCTGCCGCAGGTACAGCTACCGCCGCTGGAGGTGCTGCCGCTGCCGCCGCTGCTGCTGGAACAGGCGCCGCTGCGGCAGGTGCTGCTGCTACTGCCGCATCGGGAGCATCGGCTGCCGCTACAGGAGCGGAACTTGCTGCTACAGGGGCAGAAGCCGCTGCTACAGGAGCGGATGCGGCGACGGATGCCCTTAGTACGGCAACAGATGGTGCAACTGCTGCTAATGATGGAGTGAATACGGCAGAGCAAGGGGCCACGGATGCCTCCAACGCAACAGAAGAAGCCAATAATGGGGATAATGGGAATGAAGAGGGTAATAATAATGAAGAGGGTAACGAAACAGTAAATGATACGACAGGTACTAATGCTGCCGAAGCAGCCCAACAATATGCTGAAGAAGCGGCAGCTTCTGCTGAAGAAGCCCAACAAGCTGCTGAAGAAGCGAATATGGCAAAAGATTCTGCTCAAATCGCTGCGGATAAAACCGAAGAGCTATTGAATTCTGAAGCTGGAGGAGACGTATCTGGTAAATACTCGGATTTGACGGTGATTAAAATCCAAAATCATCCGATTGCTACTATTCGACCAACTCGTCAACAAGTTTTAACATGGAACGGGCGAGCATGGACACCTACTGACCCCAAAAAATATGAAGCAGGAACAGGATTAGCATTAGTGGATTCCACCCTAAATGCTCAAGTGGATTCTGCCCTTTGGAATGCGAATAAGTTAGCAGGACGCCCGCTGGCAGAGATGATACCACAGGAGGGACAAGCCCTAATTTGGAAAAATAACCAATGGACACCTATTGACCTCCAACAATATAAAGCGGGAGTAGGATTGGAATTAATGGACTCTACCCTAAATGCCCAAGTAGATTCTGCAATTTGGAATGCCAATAAAATAGGAGGACAATTGGTATCTGACTCAGTACCAGAAGAGGGACAAGTACTGGTGTGGGAAAATAATCAATGGACACCCGCTAAAATGTCGAACGCAGAAAGTCCTTGGATCATAGATACTACCTCAACTGGCGATAGCCTTATCCATACTTCTTTTAATGGGAATGTAGGTATTGGGACGGATGCCCCGACTCGTCTTTTCCAAGTGCAGGGCGGAACTGCGACTACTACGGATAGTGTTTTTTATGTAAGTAATACTGGGAAAGTAGGCATCGGAACCATCAATGAAGAAAGAGATTATAAACTAATGGTTAATGGTTGGGTGCGTGCCAAAAAGGTGGTCGTAGAAACAGGTTGGGCAGATTACGTTTTTGATGAAGCGTATGACCTAATGCCTTTAAAAGAAGTAGAAGCATTTATTGAAAGAAATCACCATTTACCGAATGTTCCAAGCGAACAAGAGGTAGTTGATAATGGGCTAGATGTAGCCGAAATGCAAGTAAAGACCATGGAAAAAATTGAAGAATTGACCTTATATATGATTCAGTTAATGAAAAAAAATGAAGCGCTTCAACAAGAAGTTAATGCATTAAAAAAAATGATTAAAAAATGAAAAAACAAATACTTTCTACAATATTGTTGATTGGGCTCCATTTTTTGGTAGTTGCACAAGATACCATACCTATGGTAGAAATTCATCAATTGGATGTAGGTACAGGTGATGGAGCACTTATTAATATTCGGGATACTTCAGGAGAAATTGCCCATTCGATTCTTATAGATGCTGGAAAAAGGCATATGGATAACGATATTCGGGGCTATTTAAAAGATAATGCTAAGAGAAATGGAATTTATGTCCATCTAGATTATATTATTTCTTCCCACTATCATGAAGATCACATTGGTGGATTGGTTGGAAGCAAAGAAAGAGCTAAGAGGGATATTTTATGTGATCAAGGTTTTTCTGGCGTATTAGGAGACTCAACAATAAAGTATTATGCATTATTAGATAAAGGAGATGCGGAACCTATTCCAGATTTGACTACAAAAGGAAGAAAACCAACTTTTTTTGCAAATTATCGATATTTGGGTAATGCTAGAGGTAGAAGAATCTTAGTAGGAGTAGATCCAGCATCAAGAGGGTCTACATTCAATTATATTCCTCCTCCTTTTTCGAGACCACTTCCTCCTCCTCCTCCTCAATTAGCCTTAGGTGGATCTATCAGTCTTGGTCGAGATGCTAATGGAATTCCAATAACACTTCAACTTGTTGTGGCGGATGCTAGAGTTCATACCCCTGGCTTACCATTAGGCATATATGATGTAGCTGACACATTAGGGATCACTAGATCAAATAGGAATAAAGGTGCAAAAAAAAATGAAAATAATTGGGGTTTAGTTTGGGTATTGAAATACGGAGCATTTAGATTTTTTACAGGAGGAGATATTGGTACTGGCGGTCTTAGCAATACTGATAAAATGAATACCGATTGCAGTGCAAACTGTAACCAATATTTTAATATAGAAACTCCATTGAGTGAAGCGTTGAAACTTATCTATCGTCGCCCTGTAGAAGCACCAGGACATATCTGTGCCCAAAAAATTAGTCATCATGGTAGTTGTTGTAGCACTAGTATCTCTTTTTGGCAAACACTTCGTTCAAGTTTAGGTATTGTATCAGCAGGAAACGAAAAAGGGTTTGGTCATCCTACACAAGAAATAGTGAGCCGAATGGATACCGAAAAATGGATGACTGATTCTCTTGAAAATGCTTCTGTTAAAAATTACTTTATGACCGAATTGCATGATGCCAGAAACATTGATTTAAATAAAGGCTCAACCTCGGGTAGTAAAGGATGGGTTGCTACTTTAGATACAATACAGGATGCGCTTATAAATACAAGAGATACTATGCAAAATGGAGGGGTCCTCTATAGTTTGTATGAGAATACTAATTTAGGAGATGTTAGAATTAATGTTTACAAAGAAAAGGGAGGTATTTCAATAGCTCGAAGAAGTCAATTTGAAGTAGAGTCATTTGATTATACTGGTATGTATAGAAGTATTTTTATTAATTGCCATGAACAATAAAGTATGCTGCTCTCAAGCTTCCTCACACGCAGGGGGGATTGGTTCTGATAAAAAATAAATACCATATTAATGAAGGTTTTAGATATATTTAAGTCTCCTAAAATGAGTGTTAGTTTTTCTATAACAAAGAAAAAAATTGAATTACCATTAATAGAGCAAATAAAATGCTTGACAACTATTTTTGCACGATTGTCTCTAGGGGTATTTGCGATAAAATATAAAAAATTAATTCAACGAAATACATTTCTTTTTCTTCTTCTTTTTCTTCTTCTTTTTCTTCTGACGATAGCCGTGAATGCTCAAAATAATAAAGTAAACCTCCTTGTTGTTTACTCGGATCAAGTAGTGAATGATTTAACAGGGGAAAAAAGTACTGTAAATCAGATAATACGAGCAGCTAACGACTTAAATCTTGCCTATATGTATAGTAATGTGGATCATGCGGTTGAATTAGTAAGAACCATTCAATTAACAGCTTTGGAAACAGATTGCTTTATAACTGACCTTAATTCTTTTCAGAAAAATACTTATATCAATGAACTTAGAAATAAGTATCATGCGGATATCGCCATCCTAGTGTTAGCAAACGATGATTTTTGTGGATTACCCTTTAAGGATAATGAATTAGCGAATTCTTCTACGGCTTATTGTGCTATTAATGCTTGGTGTATGCTTAATAATTATGCCCTTAGTCATCAAGTTGCCCACCTATATGGCTGTTCTCATTATATTGAATTAAAGGGTGAAGTTGATGATGCCCCTTACTCAGTCGGACATGGGTATAATTGGGTCTGGTCTGAAAACGAGACAGTAGGTTTTAGTACTATTTTAGGCATTTATGATGATGACTTCTGTCCGAAATTTGGTGATCAAACATGTAATGTAATCCCCTATTTTTCTAACCCAGAATTAAATTATAGAGATGTCCCATTAGGTAAGCCGGAAATACATAATAATGCAGCTATATTGAATCAAAATGCACCAACTATTGCTACGCTTAAGGATATTCCTATCATTCAAAAGAACCTAATGGATACCGTACAGTACTTCGATATAGGCATCGTAGAAGCGCTTGACACTTTAAGTTCTGGGCCTAATTATTTAATCAGGGACACAGCTATTGTTGATTTTAAAGCCAGTAAACGGATAGAATTAAATCCTGGTTTTACCGCAGAAGAAGGGGTTCGTTTTGAAACGCATATCACTTCGGATACGAATAAACAATGACACTTCAGCCTTTTTTAAGTAAAAATAAAGTAATGCTTCATGGTTCATTGTCGTATCCGATAAAAACGCTAGCGTAATAATACTGTATCAAATTAGATGGCATCGAACCATCTAATTTGTTATTCAAACCAGGTGCATCTTATTTTATGGAATGATTCCTATTTTTAATAAATTAATACTCTGTAAATTAAATAGTTGTCATTTTAACGTGCTCCCCGAACGCAGCTATGCTGCTCCTAAAAGGGACTTTAAGGGGGCGAACAATTGATTTTTTCAACGGCAAAATCAATTGTTCGCCCCCTTAAGAACCCTTCACCGAGCTGCCGCAACTTGTCCCGCCGAAGGGGAACTTTAGTCGGGAGGCAGCTCGGCAGCATTTAAACTTACTTAGTTTACACGGTAATTAATAAAGCCTACTCACAAAAAACTTACTTACGACAACTGGCCGTTTTGGCAACTTCAACTGATAATAATACAAGCCATTTTGATAGGCGCTGACATCTAAACGAACAGTTTCTCGGCTTTGACGATTAATTGTCTGGGTATGCATAATCTGTCCAAACGTATTGACAACTTCTAACAAACCTGTTTCTTTTTCCTCATTCTTTATTTTAATAAAAAACTCAGTCTGGGCAGGATTTGGATAAGCTGCTACTTGAATCGGTGTTGTTTCTCTAATCGTAGCGGTATTCGTAATACTGATTGGTTCTTCACAAAGTACTTGATAATCCCCATCTAAAACTTGAACGATATACATCCCTGTTGGAATATTACTAGCAGTAATCGTACTGCCACATTCCCAAGTACAAGCGAAAACTTCTTTGTACCTAGTGTCTAACACTTTCATGTGGTAATTTTTGGTGGCATCGCCGATTAACTTTACGGTTCCATCCTTATACGTCACCATCGCATCTCCACAATTTAGTAAGCCATCTGTGGATACCGTTTCGGGTTCATTAAAGTCACCCAAAGTAATAGCCTGCTCACAAATACGATTCCACGTTGCATCATAAATTTTGACCAAATATTCGCCTGTTGGTAAATTGGCCGTTTGTTGACTGCCGCAATTGATAGAACAATCAAATATTTCATGGTAGTCATTATTCACATCGTGGATTTTAAAGAAATAGTTAGCTTCTGGATTACCCTGCATGATAATTTTTTCGGCATCGTAGCTAATGGTAATTTCTCCACATTCAATCGTCGTTAATGGACATTCGCCTGCTGTCCATGATTTTAACCCTAAAGATTGGGCAGTACATTCATTATCATAAGTTCGTCCATCGCAAGCACAGACAGGTTCGTAAATATCATCGCAAGGCGCCCCCGGTGTTGGTAAGCCTTGACATTCATTTTCGCAATCTTCTTTTAAGATGGTTTGAATTTTAATGGCTTCTTCAAAGAAATTACCACAAGGTAGGCCTAATTGGTCACCGCCTAATTCACAGAAAGTATTTCCATCAAGCGAACAAGAAGTAACAATCGTTTTGGCATTGTCGCAATTAATAAAGTCGCCTAATTGTACTAAATAATTTTTACCACGATAACTATAAACGGCTATCTCTGTTATACAATTCGCACATAGATCAGGATCAAAATCAATCACACTCAATAACTCACATTCTAAGTCAAGAGAACATTCTCCTTTTGCCGCAATTTCAACGCCTGCACATTCGGCTTCGCATTCATTGCCATACGTTTTGCCATCGACTCCACAAACAGGATCATAGTTTTCCGGGCATTCACAGTTGACAGGTGGACAAGCCCCTTCTGTGAATGATAAGATGCCATTTTGGGTAGCCGTACACTCATTCTGATAAGTTTTGCCATCGCAACCACAAACAGGTGTAAACTCCCCATCACATCTAATTTCAGGAATGGGTGGACCGAAACAATCATCTGGATCTGGGCAAACACCTACTTTCCAAGATTTCACCCCTGCTGCTTCTGCCTCACAGGCATTGCCATAAGTAATGCCATTACAACCACAAACGGGTTCATATTCTCTTGTGCAAATCATATCAGGTTTAGCCTCGCCTAAACACTCTTCACAACTACCATCAAAGGCAACTTCCACTCCTGCACAGGCAGCCTGACAAGCATTGATATAAGTCTTACCATCAACGCCGCAAACGGGTAAGGCAACAGTTGGACAAATACAAGGACATTCTCCTTCTGCTATGATATCCACTCCCGCACAATCTGCTGCACAACGATTGCCATACGTTTTGCCATCAGCCCCACAAACGGGGGCATATTCTAAGGTACAGATACAAGGCGTGCAATCCTCTTTTAGTATCGTTTCTGTTTTTTCTGCTTTCTCAAAAAAGTCACCACAAGTACTTGGTAATTCTCCACCACCGTCATTACAAAATTCTTCTCCCGTATCACAATCAACTACTCGGTTAGGCACGTCTGCACAAATGATATTGTCTCCTAAATACACCAAAAAGCTTTTTCCATCTAATTGATAAACCGCAATTTCTGACAAACATTGGCTACATAAATCGGTATTAAAGGTAATGCGAGCTAATAAATCACACGTAGTTACCGGTGCACATTCGCCTTCTGCAATAATATCCACGCCCGCACAGTCTGCCATACAACGATTGCTATATGTTTTACCATCCGCGCCACAAACAGGCGCATATTCCGCATCACAAACACAGGGTTGACATTCGCCTTCGGCAGCAATTTCGACTCTTGCACATGCCGCCTCGCATTCATTGCCATACGTTTTACCATCGACGCCGCAAACGGGCGCATAAATTTCTGGACAGATACAATTGCCACAATCTTGCTGAACAATCGTTTCTAATTTTTCCGCTTTATCTAAAAATCCATCACAGGTAGCGCCAATAAATCCACCAATGACACAAAATTCTTCCCCTGTATTACAATCGACTACAGTTGTTTGTCCATCCGCTAATAAAACATTGTCTGCTATATAGACTAAATAACTTTGACCATTTAATTCATAAACGGCAATTTCCATTAATCCTTGTTCACATAAATTAGTAGGCAAGGTAATTCTAGCCAACAAATCACAGGTAGTTACTGGCGCACATGCTCCTTCCGCTGCTATTTCCACACCTGCACATGCTGCTTCACATTCATTGCCATACGTTTTGCCATCGACGCCACAAACAGGGGCGTAAATCGCTGGACAGATACAAGGTGCACATTCGCCTTCTGCCGCTATTTCCACACCTGCACAGGCTGCTTCACATTCATTGCCATACGTTTTACCATCGACCCCACAAACAGGCGCATAAATTTCAGGACAAATACAAGGCGTGCAATCTTGTTTGAGTACCGTTTCTATTTTGACGGCTTCTTCGGAAAAGTCCCCACAAGTAAAGCCTGCAAAACCACCAATTAAACAGAATTCTTCACCCGTATCACAATCTACCACCGTCGTTAAGGCATCCGAGCAATTAATATTATCCCCTTCATAAACTAAATAATTTTGGTTGTTGAAGGTATAAACGGCTATTTCGGAAATGCATTGACTGCATATATCGGTACTAAAAGTAATTCTAGACAATAAATCACAAGTTGTCATTGGTGGTGTACATTCACCTTCTGCGATTACTTCTATACCTGCACAGGCTGCTTCACATGCATTGCCATACGTTTTTCCATCAACTCCGCAAACAGGTATATAAACAGCGGGACAAAAACAACCGCCTAGAGAAACGTCAATAATCGTATCACATAGCTTATTCCAATCCCCATCAAATAACTGAGCTTGGACATGATAATCGCCTGCATTTAAATTGTTTACTTCGATTTTGTTCCCACAGTTATCATTGCATTCAAATACTCGTTCCCAATTGGCATCAAAAACTTTAATAATCGCTTTTGGAGCAGTAATATTATTGACTTGAATGGTGCTATTGGTGCTACTTACTTCTAAATTATCGCATTCTGTTGCAAAAGCGGAGGATAAAGAAAATAAGCCTAATAAAAGGAAGGTGCTTAGGATGGATTTTAAAAATTGAGTTCGGTTTAGGAATGTTTGTCGCATCATTTTTACTTAAATTTTATTGATTTCTAAGAATGGGGTAGTAACTATTACCAAAGACGGTAGGACGCCTTAAATTGGTTGGGTCAATTTTATTTTGTACCCATATTGTCAGATCAGGATAGTAAGTGGAAAGTAATCCTATAAAAATAAGTAAAATCATTAACTTTACCAAAAAAATAATAGGCAAGAAACCATTGATTTATAAACCATTTAAAATAATTAGACCATGAAAACAGTCTTATTAACCGTTCTTTCCATCTTTCTTTTTGCAATTAGGCTTATTGCTCAACCAAAAACTATCCATTTAAAAAACCCATCTTTTGAAGATTATCCTAGGGCAGAGCGAGTACCTGAAGGATGGAGGGATTGTGGATTTCCTGGTGAAACAGCAGCAGATACTCACCCAAGTGGTGCTTTTGATGTTGTCAAATATGCAGCAGATGGAGAAACCTATTTGGGCATGGTTACTAGAGATAATGATACTTGGGAGCAAGTAGGACAAAAATTGGCCATACCTATGATGGCTGGACAAGATTATATTTTTAAAATTGATTTATGTCAATCTCCTGTATATACAAGTTCAAGTCGATTAACCAAAAGCCCAGCTAAATATACAAAACCTATTAGGTTACGAATTTGGGGTGGTAATGATTTTTGTAAAAAGGCTGAATTATTGGTTACTTCCGAATTAATCAACCATTCTGAATGGGGTGCTTATATTTTTGATTTTTACCCTAAAATGAATTATGCTTATATAATTTTAGAAGCTTTTTATAATGCTCCAATTCTTTTTCCCTACAATGGTAATGTTTTAATTGATAATGCTTCTCCGATTATTCCAATTCCCCATGATAGCGTAGCTGTTTGGACAATAGATAAGAAAGCATCTATTTTACTCGGTACGGAAAGGATTTTTGTTAAAATAAATGAGGAAGATATTGATAAAACTGCTAGGAATACAGCTACTGTTTATGCGCCAAGAAATGAAAGTACTTTACCTTTACCCTTAATCCCTGCGATTTATTATAATTCAACCTTGACTGCAACAGAAAAAGAGGTAGTTTTGAATAGCATAATAGAATTTATAAAAAACAACCCTTCTGCTAAAGCCAATATTATCATTCAAGAACCAACTAGAAAAGAACAAAAAATACAACGGAAATTATTAGTTGAAAAACTAAAAAAAATGGGCATTCCTAAACAAAAATACTATATCAGTCTCTTTAAAAAATAAAGCCATTTCATGCTAAAAAAAATAGGATTAATCCATTTTATTCAATGTGGTATTTTACTAATCGGTTTCAGCCAAACCGACACCATTTCCCTAAAAAACCCTTCTTTTGAAGGCATTCCTCGCACAGGTTTACTCCCAAAAGGATGGATTAATTGTAATGAAAATCCAGAAATATTGCCCGATGTGCATCCAAGTGGTTCGCTTGGAGTCAATAAACGAGCGGTTGATGGAGATACTTATATCGCTTTATTAACAGATGAAAATGGAGGATTAGAGAAGGTGAGTCAGCAATTGTCGAAGCCTTTAAAAGCCAATCAATGTTATTTTTTTAAACTAAGTCTTTGCCGCACTAGCAAATACAAAAGTTTGACGAGAATATTAGGGGAAGAAAAGGCATATAATACACCCATAAGACTAACGATTTGGGGGGCGAATGAGGTCTGTGAAAAAATGGATAAATTAGCAGAAAGTAATGAGGTCTATAATACAAACTGGCTAGATTTTGTCTTTACTTTTCAACCAGAAAAGGAGTATAAGTATATTATTTTGCAAGCTGGTTCGGAGGACCACGTATATGCGGATGAAAATGGGAATATTTTAGTAGACAATGCTTCCCCCATTACACCTTTATCTTGCGATAGCCTGAAACAATGGGCGATTAATGACCCGAATAACCTGTATGGAAATTTTAAGAATGCGCAAGGTTTAATTCTTCATGATGAAACGCTGAAAGATGATCCAAGAGGTATTAAAGCCATTTATTATAACCAATCTTTAGATGCAACCGCACAAGCATCGGCGATAAAATCCATCCAATTATTTGCTAAAAGATACCCTAAACGAAAAGCCAATGTTATTATCGAAGAGCCTTCTAAGAAAGAAGGGAAGGCTTCAAAAAAGATTTTGGTGAAAGCTTTGGATGAATTGGGGGTTGCTGCTTCGGCTTATACGATTAGTGTGTATAGGAGTTAGGCAATTTTCAACTTCCTGTGGCGGATAGATTTGAATTTGAGATTGAGGTTGAAGTTGAGGTTGAAGTTGCAATGGGATTAATATTTTAATTCGGAACTAAACCCCTACTTTTGCAGTTACCTTATTTTGATCGACATAAAACTGCCATAGATGCCATCCAATTCTGAACCTGCCAATCCGATGTTTCGCTTATTTCTCTACTTAAGAGGCTATAAAAAAGAAGTAGGTGTTTCTGTTTTTGCGACCATAACCAATAAGCTTTTTGATATGATGCCGCCCTTCCTAACGGCATGGATGATAGACGCAGTTAGTGGGCAAGTACCCGCTTGGATTCCTCGATGGACAGGTTTAAGTGATCTTTGGGAAACTGCCATTTTTATCGCCATTTTAACCATTATTATTTTTGGATTTGAAAGCTTTTTTGAATGGATGTTCAAAAGAGGCTTTATGCGTTTGGCACAAAAAGTACAGCATGACTTGCGTTTAGATGCTTATAACCGACTGCAAAGTAGAGAAATCGCCTATTTTGAAGAGCAGCGGACAGGCAATTTAATGTCGATGCTCAATAACGATGTCAATCAATTAGAACGTTTTTTGAATGGCAGTTTTAAAGAGATCATACAGCTGATTGTCCTAGTCTTATTTGCAGGCTGGGCATTATTTAGTTTTTCTTGGCAATTGGCAGCTATTAGTATGGCTTCGATTCCGTTTATCATCTGGGGTAGTTTTTTATATCAGCGAAAAATAGAGCCACATTATCAAGAAGTGCGAACTTCAGTCGGTGCCTTAAGCAATCGACTCGAAAATAATATTTCAGGCATTGCCGTCATCAAAAGTTTTACAGCAGAGGACTATGAAACAGAAAGAGTGGCTAAAAGCTCTAAGGCTTATCAAAAAGCTAATTTTGGAGCTATCCAATGGAATGCTTTGTATGTGCCTTTGATTCGGATGGTGATTGTATTTGGCTACGCTGCTGCTTTATTATTAGGCGCTTATTGGGTAATTAATGGAATGAATAATTTTACCATTGGTTCGATGGCTTTTATAGCCATGATGTTGGAACGATTGCTATGGCCGATTACTCGATTGGGGGAAGTATTTGACCAATATGAAAGAGCCAAAGCTTCTTCTCGGCGAATTTTTGGGTTAATTGATGCCGAAAATCAAATTAAGGAGGCGGTTGACCCTCAAATTTTACCTAGAAATAGTGGTAACATTGAATTAAAAAATATTTCTTTTTGGTATAAAAAAGGACAAGTTATTTTAGACAATATTTCCTTGAACATCCAAAAAGGACAAACAATCGGTATTGCTGGCCCAACGGGCGGTGGCAAAACAACCTTGATAAAATTATTGCTTCGATTGTATGATGTTAAATCAGGAAAGATTGCCATAGAAGGTGTTGACCTTAAAAATTTATCTTTAAAAAACCTCCGTCAAAATATCGGTTTTGTTAGCCAAGAAGTTTATTTATTTCATGGCAGTATTCAAGAGAATATTGCGTATGGGATGCCTGATGCAACGGATACCGAAATTATAGATGCCGCCAAAAAAGCACAACTTCACGACTTTATAGCCACGCTTCCCGATGGATATGCGACGATAGTAGGGGAACGAGGCATCAAATTATCAGGCGGACAACGCCAACGACTAAGCATCGCCAGAGCTATTTTAAAAGATGCACCGATGCTGATTTTAGATGAAGCCACTTCTGCGGTAGATACCGAAACGGAACGAGCTATTCAACAAAACCTACATCAACTCACCGAAGGCAAAACGGCTTTAATTATTGCCCATCGATTGTCTACGATTCGACATGCGGATAAGATTATCGTGCTCAAAGATGGACAGATTTCAGAATCAGGTACACACCTTGATTTATTAGCCGCTGATGGGATTTATGCGGATTTGTGGAGGGTGCAGATTGGGGAGTTGGTATAAGTGAAAAATAGAAATAAAACTATGTGTAATTGTTACTATCTTTTAAAAGAATAAAACCTTAACTTTGATAGAAATGTTTTTTAATAAAAGAATCAATTATGAGTGTAGCTGAGGCTTTTGGTGATATTGCAGATATTATTGCAAAAATTTCACCTTCAAAAATAGTAGAATTACGTCCTTCTACTGCGATGCAGAAGCGAGTTAATGAATTAATTCAAAAGAAAAAAAACACTAAAATTTCTACTGAGGAATCAATTGAATTAGAACGTTACATGTCTTTGGATTTATTCATTACTTTAGCTAAAGCTAAAGCTAGACTCATCCTTAAACAATGAACATTCGCTCTAAGAAAATTAGAAGGAAAGTAAAAGAAAGAGCAAAATCAAGGTGTGAGTATTGTAGAATTCACGAAGGAGACTCTTTTCTAACTTTTGAAGTCGAACATATTATTAGTCAAAAACATGGAGGAGGAGATGAATTGGAAAATCTCGCTTATGCTTGCCCTCAATGTAATCAGCATAAAGGTACAGATTTAACTACTTTTTTGTCCTCTTATAATGATATAGTAAGAATTTTTCATCCAAGGAAACACGATTGGTTTGATTCTTTTGATATAGAAGAAGGTGTAATGTTACCTAATAATAGAATAGCAGAAGCCACAATTAAATTATTGAAACTAAATGATCTAGAACGAATAATTATTAGAAAATTGTTAAGTGAGGCAGGACGTTATCCTTAACTTTGCTTTATGGGATCATTGAAAAATGAGTTATCTAGATATAAAAATTACTGACAATAATAACTAAATTATTCTTCATTACTTACCATATTCTTCTACAAAGCTTCCAATATCTCCATAGCTGCTACTCGTTCTGAATGATTCGTATTAACAATAGTTTCTAAAGCAATCTTCGCTTTATCCTTATCAACTTTTAATAAAGCTAAAGCGCGTTTCCATGTAGCATTGGAGACATAATCTCCTGTGGTAACGGCTTCAAAAGAAGTAATAGCCTGTTCTATTTGCCCTAGTTTTAATTGGAGTAAGCCTTTTTTAAAAAAATAATCTCCACGATTTTCTACTTCAAAATTAGGATCAATAGATGCTATTTTCGTCAAAGCTTGTAGGGCTATTTCGTATTGTGCTTGTTGGTAAGCTTCATTCGCTGTTTGCCAACTAGTTGTAATTTGCCCTAATTGGCTAGGATTTATTGCTTGTTCTTCAACAGAACGGAGGGTGCTACCACCACCTAAAGCAACAGGAAATTCCATGTTTGCCTGATATAGGGAATCGGGAGAAATTTGGTTTAGATTAGTATAAATAACCGTTCCCAATACTGCCACTAAAGCAAAACCTGCTGCTAAGGATAACCATCTACGAGTGGTAGTTGATTTTTGGGACATTTTTTTGATAACGGCTTCTTCTTTGGTTGTATCTATAACATTAGAACCCATAACTGATTCAAGCGTTGTACTAAAATCCATAACATCGGATTCTCCTAATAAATCGTCCATTTGACGATAGAGTTTTATTTCGGAGGCGAGTGTTGTATCTGCTGCTATTTGAACTTCAAAGGCTGTTGTTTCTTGTTGACTTAGCTCGCCAGCCAAATAAGCTTCTATTTGTTGTTGTAATTCCTCTTTCATCATATTATAAGGTTAGTGATTTTAGACTTATTTTAAAACGCTAATTCTCTATATCGTACATCTGCTTTTATTAGTTTAGTCAATTCATTTTTACAAAGGTATTTTTTACGACGGGCATATTCTTCGCCCGTATATTTTAGGATAGTGGCAATTTCCTTAAAACTTTTTTTAGCAAAATGTAATTGCAGCACCTTTTGACAATCTGCTCCTAATTGTAAAAGCTTCGTGCGAAACAGCTGATATTTTTCTGTTCGTTCCATTGCTTTGGTAATCAATTCCTCTTCTGTACTACTTAGGGTTAATTCTTCGGGAGATGTGACATTAAAACCTGGTTTTTTTAACCGTTTGAACCAAATTCTTTTACAAATAGCAAATAAATAGGTGTTAAATGCATATTCGATAACGAGATCTTCCTTTTTTAATCGCCTGAATATGGAAATGAGCGCTTCTTGAAAAATGTCTTCGGCATCTACTTGCCCACCTCTATTTTTATTGACCCAATTGAGAATGGCGGGAAAAAATTTGGTGTAAATTTCTTTTACGATACCAGCATTATTTTGACGAATGCCATCCAAATATTTTTGATTATTAAGGGTTGTATTAACTGTTGATTCCAAAGTATTTATTTTTTAATAGACGATGATTTTTCCATCCCCATAACAAAACAACTAAGCAGCAGATACCACTAGCCATCCAAATCCAGGGTATTGGCTGTTTAAATTGAATAGGTTGGGCATTTCCAACCAAGACAAAATTGGCCCAATAAAAAGGATGAGCCGCTTCTTTATTATCTTTAGCCGTAGCTAATTGTGCTATTTTTGCTTGTTTTAACGCTTCATTTTTGCCAACCCCTAATTTTAAAAATTGATAAAATTGCGTCATGATATACTTTGTATAAAAATCATCTGCTTTCCAAAAGGACATGACGATATTTGGTACGCCTGCATACTTGAACGCTCTAGATAAACTCATCACCCCTTCTCCTTTTTGGATTTGCCCATTGCCTGTTTCACAAGCACTTAAGACTGCCAAATCTGCGTTTAATCGCATATTGTATAATTCGTAAGCATACAAATACCGATCTTCGATGCTATTCTTGGAAGGCGCAAAAACAAGATGGGAATAATTGGGATTTTTATCATTCACATAAGCATGCATGGCTAAATGTAAAACACCATAATTTTTAGCTTCTTTTTTGAAAGCACTTTCTGTCGCAGCCATTCCTGTTAGGGTATATCCATTTAAGGTGTTGGCTAATGAATTCACTTCTGATTGATTGTGCTTTAGGGGCATAAAAGTAGCCGTACTACTTAAGAGACTATAGGTATTAGCTCTAGAGGCTAATAATTCTTTTCCTTGATAAGTAGGCGCAAAACCTGCAAAAAAATGACTTTGTGAAGATTTATCTAAGGTGTTTTGCCACCATAAGGTAGCAGCATATTCGTAGTGAATTGTGTGTTGATGTAAGACGTAAGCTAATTCATCAAAGGTAGTATTGGATGTTTGGGGCAATTGGGTTAATAATGCTTCAAAAGGTAGATAGTTTAAAGCGCCGTCGGGAATGATAATTAGGTTTTCTACCTTATCCATTTTTGCTAGAATTGGCGCTAATAATTGCTGTTGTAAATCATAGGCATTTTGAATGAATAATTGTCGTTCTTTAACTTGTGTCTCTTTTGTTTGTTCAACTGGATTTTGGTTTAAAAAGGTTTTGACTGCACTTAATTGTTGAAAGAAAATACTATCTACTTTTTGTTGGTACCGTTGGACTTTCGTTGGACTAATTGCCATAATTAATAGTTGATTATCCGTCAAAGTATACTGTAAAAAGGCAGTATTGATTGTTGGTAAAGCAGCTTGAATATCAGCGATACTGGCCAATTGATTATCATATTTTAATTGATAATATTGTGGATAATCCTTTTCAATCTGGGCGATTAAATTTTGCGATTGTTGCCGAAATTGAAAGATTTTTTCTTCTATTTCCATTAAATTTTTGTCCGTAGATTTGGTGCCTTTTGCTTGTTGATTTGCTAATTGATTCTCGAAAAAAGCAATTTGCTTTTTTAATTGTAGCGTTTGATCAATAGTTGTTGGAGGGATACCAGCAAAAGCTTTTGCTTGTTCTTCTTGAATGGTTGCTAATAACAAAATAGACTTACTTTTTTCCATTAAAGCAAATAAGTCCTCGGAGGAGACTTTAGCATTTGGTTGATTTGCTAATACTATTCCGACTTCTATTAATTCATTATAGATCAAAGATACCTTGCTCAATAAGGTTTTTTTCGATAAATCCGATTGGTAGGCTTGGCGCATTAAATCAGCTAATTGACTGCCATTTTTTAAGGTGCTATAGGCCTGTTCTAATAATTCAACTTGCGCTAAATCTTGGTAATAGGCTTGTTTTAAAGCGATACCTTTCTGATACAAGAGGTTTAGTAAATTGCTTTTATAAGCAAAATTAGGAGCTATTTTAGGATTGTCTGCAAGCTCTAAACTTTCAAAATCAGGGACTAAATGAGTAATAGCAGTCTGCAAAAAATGCAAGGCATTTGGTAAATCTTTTTGATCTTTCGCCACTTTAGCCTGTTCTAAATAAATATCTGCAATGGATGGATGATATTTGTATAACTGCTTTTCTTTAATGCTTAAGGCTTTTTGTAATAAGTCTGTGGTCTGTTGAAATGCTCCATTTTGTCGATGGATACCTGCCAAGTTAAAATAACTATTGCCTATTGCTTGATGTGTTGGTTTTAGTGTATTCTGGCGAATGCTTAGCGCTTTTTCATAAGCAGTTTGAGCAGCCATTAAATCTCCTTTTTTTTGATAAAGTGCGCCTATTCTATCGTAATTAAGTGCTGTTTCAGGATGATTTATGGTATTTGTTGCTTGCCGAATGCGTAATACTTTTTGGAAATAATCCATCGCTTCATCCCATGCTCCTATTTGATCGTATACACCTCCAATGCCGGTATAAACATAAGCGACATCTGCATTCTCCTTTTTCCTAACTTTTTTAATAATTCTAGCACTTTTAAAAAAATAATCTAACGCAGATTGAAAATCACCTTGCTCGGCATAACCACTACCGATGTTATAATAAGTATAAGCAAGCGTAATTGAGTTTTCGCCATATTTAGCTTTTTTAATGGCTGCTGCTTGTAAGTATAACTGATTGGCCTTCTCAAAATCTCCTTTTTCTATAGTAACTGCTCCGATATTACCTAAACAACTTGCTAAACCTCTACTATATTTTACAGAGTCTTGGGCATAAATGGCTTTGGCTTTTTCATAATATTGAATGGCAGTATCATAAGCTGTTTCTTTGAAATGAATGTTACCCGTTAGGATATAGGTCGAGGTTAATCTGGGGCTATTCAATCCATACATTTGAGTTTCAATAGCTATAAGCGTATCCAATACTTTTAATCCTTCTTGATATTGTCCTTGATTATAATAGAATCTTGCCTTTTTGTAATAACAGTCGGTTGTGATTTTATGGGCTTTACCATGAAAAGCGACCGAGCTATTAATTGCATTTTGGTAAAGAAGAGCCGCTTCCTCATATTCAGAGATAAAATCATGCAATTTTCCATTATAAAAATAAACTTGAACTATGCCTGCACTATCTCGAATAGCGGTGTAAATGTTTAATGCTTTTTGATAAATTACTTTGGTTTCATCGTATTGCTTGGCGTTGGCCAATGTTTTAGCATAGTTATAATAATTATTTGCTACGGCTTGAGAGGAGCTTCCGAATTTTTGAACAGCTTCTTTTCTAAATTCAGGAAACTTTTGTAGGGCGAATTGCCTATCTTTTAATGTTTTACACCAAAGATTACTCACTTCAAAGTAGCGTTTCCAGATTGCGGTATCAGGTGTCTGATTTTTAGCTGTTTGATAAATGTTTAGCGCCTCTTTATAAAAATAAGATAAACTATCGGCCGAAACAGTAGTAGCTTTTTTGATATATTTTTCTGCCAAAGAGGTGTCTATTGGAATGGAAGTTTGCTGTAGGGACGGAGTTGCAGCAAGTATAGAAAGGACGCTAAATAAATTTATGCTTAATAAGCATACAGAGCGTATTAGGTGTATGTTAGCCTGATTTAGTTTTCTCATATTTTCGGGGTTTCTAACGAGTAGTTAATGAACTCCTTATGCCAAAGATAAGGAACCTGTAGGGGAAATCGAAATAAAAGATAAATAAAAACGACTACCCTCCAACATTAGGAGAATAGCCGTTAAAACATTGTTTTGGGGTTATAGTTAGAAATTAGAATAGAGATAAAAACTGTTGAAATAGTTGATTTTGATAATCTATACTATGACTGGCAACATCTAGTCCCTACTCTCTCAATGGAATGGTCTCTAATCTCTCTTCTTAATCATAGTAAATCAATAAAAATCGTTTCAGGGTCAAAATGATACAAGATGGATAAGCCACTATAATCTTCTACACATATATCATCTACATAAAAAGTAGTGTAATCGTGGTAGGCCCAGAAATCAATTCCTCCTAATCTATTCGCACCATTGGCAGGTGTATTATTTCTAGTTCGAGTATTCCAAGCGGCTATCAATTTATTGTCAACAGACATGACTACCATTCCTGCATTCAGGTCATAATCTACACTAATATCAATCCATTTTCCTTGAGAATAAGATTTACTAGAGTGATAGATTTGATTATTAGCACGTAACGCAATCCCTTTACCTTTTCTAAGATAGACCACTAAACCAGTTTCTAAACCAGGGATATTATACTTCTGGAAATTAAAGGCAGCATTTCGATTATGTGGCACATACATTTTCCAAGAAATAAAATACTTTCCTGAACTATACTCTCCAATCTTTTTCACGACATCCATTTGGTTCGCATCGCTGTAGCCTGGCTTATGATCAATGTATAAAGATTTGTGAGGACTATAAGAACGATTGGAAGTAACTTTTCCATCAAAAGTAGCACCTGGCACCCACTTACTCCAATCGAAAGATTGAGCAGAGATATTGCCGTTATGATAATTATCAAAGTCTTCACATCCATCTTCACAAATCATTTCTAATTTGAATTGAGAAATCATACTAGATTTATAACCATCCACGACTACGACATACGTACCAGGATTGAAGTGTAAGGTAATACTCTCTGAATTTTGGTAAGGATTAACACTATAGCCATAACAATTTTGCCAGTTGCTAGAGAAAATAAATAAATCCAAATCTTTATTCAAGTGACTTAACTTAAAAGTGATGCTCATAGCCTGAGGGACGTTGAAAAAATACTCTTTGTCGGGTGCATTAAAGGCATAATATTTATCTAAACAACCATTTAAATAATCATGCCCGTTAAAATCATTGGCTGCACCGTGGGTCGTACTGTAAATTTCCTGACCACAATTGATCCAACTTGGGCTTCTAGAAATAGCTCCTTCTGGCATATCGCTATTTTTAGGCGTTACCTGATAATTCATGCCGCTGGTAGCCAACTGTTTCTCTGGTAATTCGGGCGCTACTTTTTCTTTCAATAAATCTTCTGGATTGTCTTCAATGATTTCGCTTTGTTCGACGATGCCCTGTTCAAAGCTTTGGTCTTTTTCTTCTTTTTGGCAACTTGTTAAAAATAAACTGGTAACCAATACGCTTAAAAATAGAACTTTAAATTTTCTCATGATGAAATATTATTTTATAGTTTTAAAAGGGTGAAATTCAATCATTATTGAATCGTTGACACCCCTTAGTACCAAGAGAAAATAATTCGTGACAAACTTTTTTTATTTTTTTTGAAAAAAGTTTTGAATGGCTATTTATAATCATTTTTTATTTTTTGATTAGGACTATTATATAAAATAGATTCCTATACGTACCTTCGCCCCCATGAAACTATTAAAAAACATCGCCATTGCTGCAACACTCCTTATTGCAGCTTGTGCCATTTACGGATATTGGCATTACAACTCCCTCAAACCTACCTACGAAGGAACGCTTACTTTAGCAGGCTTAACCGAAGACGTCGAAGTCTATGTAGATGATTATGGTATTCCTCATATATATGCACAAAACGAAACAGATGCCCAGTTTGCTTTAGGCTATATGCATGCCCAAGATCGTTTGTGGCAAATAGAATTGTTGCGTAGAGTAGGAAGTGGACGTTTAGCCGAAATATTGGGCGAACCAGTTGTGAAGACCGATAAATTTTTTAGAACCATCAATTCTTTGGAAACGGCTAAAAAAGCAACTAAAGGATTTGAAGCCATTCCTGCCAATGATCCGATGAAAAAAGCGGCATTGGCTTATTATGCAGGCATTAATAGTTTTATCAAAAATGGGCCAACACCTGTTGAATTTACCATTCTGGGTATTGAAAAAGAAGAACTGACTATTTTAGATTGTTATGCCGTCTTTGGGTATACGGCCTTTAGTTTTGCCCAAGCTTTTCGAACAGACCCAATTGTAGCCAAAATTCAACAAGAATATGGAGATAATTATTTGAATGATTTAGATGTACATTGGAATCCTACTGCTCAAAAGATTCCCGTTTTTCAAGCACCAGCAATGACGAGCACAGAAGTCTCTGATGCTTTGAGTATGAATGAATTATTTGAAAGCTTACCAACGCCCCCTTGGATTGGCAGTAATAGTTGGATTATTAGTGGGGAGAAAACAAAATCAGGAAAGACGATTTTTACGAATGATACGCATATCGGCTTTGCGCAGCCGTCTGTTTGGTGGGAAGCACATATCGAATATCCAGGCTATCGAGGCTATGGTAATTATTTAGCGGGTGTACCTTTTCCTGTAGTTGGACATAACGAACATGTCGCTTTAGGCTTGACGATGTTTGAAAATGATGATATTGATTTTTATGTGGAAAAATTAAACCCTAGTAATAAAAACCAGGTGGCTTTTAGAGATGAATGGGAGGACTTAGATGTACGAAAAGAAGTAATAAAAGTGAAAGGAGGAAAGGATATTGAATTTGAAGTAAAAACGAGTCGACATGGACCGATAGTAAATGACGTAGTAGAAGGCATTCAAAAAGTAACCGACCAACCAGTTTCCGCTTATTGGATTTATAATGAATTTATACCGAATAATTTAGGGACAACCTATCAATTATCAAGGGCGAAGAATATTGACGAAGCACGTACTGCTGCTTCCCAAATTGCTGCTCCAGGTCTCAATGGAATGTACGCCGATAAAGAGGGGAATATTGCTTGGTGGGCAATGGCAAAATTACCGATTCGACCCGACCATGTTAACACTAAATTGTTTTTGGACGGAGCAAGCGGACGGGATGAAATTTTAGGCTACGAAGACTTTAAAAATAACCCACAATCCGAAAATCCACCAGAGGGTTATTTGTATTCTGCTAATAATCAGCCTGATACAACCAATGGTGTTTTGCAACCGGGATATTATATTCCAGAAGATAGAGGCAAGCGAATTATGGATTTACTAAGTGCTAAAGATGATTGGGATGTGGCAGCTGCTAAAGAGATGATTACAGAAGTTGTATCTGATAAAAAGCCAATGATGGTGAAAAAGATTATCCAAATTTTATCGAATACTGCTTTTGAACATCAGCATGCGGGAAAAGCCGCTGAGATTTTAGCGACTTGGAATGGTGATAATCAATTGGATGATATTGCACCGACCATTTTTGCCAAATTACAATACAAAATTTTAGAATTGGCATGTAAAGATGAATTAGGCGATAATTTCACAGAGTTTTTAAGTACTGTTTTATCTCGCCGTAGCTTACCTTTTTTATTAGACCTCGAAGCTTCTCCTTGGTGGGATGATCAGACAACAAAGGATAAAAAAGAGAACCGAAAAGATATTATCCTCGCTGCTTTTGAGGAATCATTAGCTGAAATTACGGTTCAATTGGGAGAAGATGTTTCAGAATGGAAATGGGGAAAAGTGCATACGATCGAACATCCACATACCTTAGGGCAAAATGAAACTTTACGTCCTTATTTTAATGTTGGTCCTTTCCCTGTTATTGGTAATAAAGAGGTGATTAATAATATGAGTTTTACCATTAATGGTTCTGGAAAATATGAAGTAGTCAGCGGCCCTGCAGTACGAAGAATTATTGATTTTGCAGATATAGAACATTCAATTAATGTCCTGCCGACAGGAAATTCTGGTAACCCTTTGAGTCCGCATTATTCCGATCAAGCTCAACTATTTGTGGATGGGAAGTTTCGACCGCAACTGATGAATAAGGCAGAGATTCAAGGAGGTAAGCGGAAATTGATTTTGAAAGCTAGGTAAAGGATAAAAATCGGACATTCTGTGTTTAATTCCCAACGGATTTATTTCCCCCAACGGATTCTAGTTGTTCATATTTTAGCACTAATTGGAGCAGTCGTTCTTATAGGGATTGCTGTTATCATTGCCTAAGTTTCCAGAAAGAATAAACGTTGGAAACAAATTATTGATAGACGAAAACTGGTAGCACAGGATTCATCCTGTCTGGGACGCTGATCTTTAGGTTAGCTAAAATAATACATTAGAATGCGGCAGGTCTAAAGACCTGTATCCAGAACAGACTGAAGTCTGCGCTACCAGTTTTACTAAAAAATCATTACAAAAACCACAACTAAATCTTACTAAAAATAAAATTATGACAAAGACAATCATCCTTTCACTACTGTTAATTTTTACCACCAATCTATCTTTAAAAGCATGGTGGGATCCCGGTCATTTAGTAACCGCAATGATCGCTTACGAAAACCTAACGCCTGAAGCTAAAAAACAAGTAGATGAATTGACGAAGCAATTACAAAGAGATTATCCTTATGTCAATCATTTTATAACGACAGGACCTTGGCCGGATGACTTAAAAGCGGAAGGGGTTCGAACTTTTGATACTTGGCATTACACCAATGTGCCCTTGAATACCAACCGCTTGGCACTAGCTGATCCGCCCGTCATTGATATTATTTGGGCGATTAATCAAATGGATAAAGTACTAGGGACTAAAACGGCTAAGCCAGTAGACAAGGCAAGACACTTAGCTTTTTTAGTGCATTTAGTGGGAGATGCGCATCAACCATTGCATAGTACTTCCGTGCATGATAATGAGCGACCAGGTGGAAATATTGGTGGGAATGCGTTCAAATTAAAAGGCAAATGGCGAAATTTACATGGACTTTGGGATGATGGTTGTGGGTATTTAAGCGAATTAAATGACATCAACCCTTATGGAAAAGAGAAAGAAGCTTTGAGTAAAAAAGAAATCAAGCGCATTAAAAAATTCTCTAAGAAACTAATGGAAGAATTTCCTAAAAGTTACTTTGAAAATGGACCTTATAATCATCGCCAATTAGACCCAGATTTTTGGATATTAGAAAGTCATAAATATGCCATAGAATATGGGTATAGAGGGGTGAATGAAATAAAAGATAATGGCTATAAAAAATGGATTCGCCCGAATGACGAGCCATCTGAATTATATTTAAAAAATGGACAAGAAGTGGTGAAAGAACGTTTGGCTTTAGCGGGTTATAGATTGGCGGAGATGTTGAACTTTACTTTTGGGAAATTGAATTAATTAGTAACGGATAAAAATAAGTTGGCCAATTAGCAGCTAATTCCCCACGAATTGTAATTGTTCTAATTGTTTTTTAGTATTACTTAACGATAAAAATAGTTCTAAAAACGCCTATGTGATTGATTTTGCTTAGGCGTTTTTTTATGGATTATTGACAACTAAATAGCTAAGGATAGGTTGTACGGATGAGGCGGATTGGGCTGATGAAAAACAGATTTTAAATATCAGTTAAAAAATCTGTAAGATACCCGCCTAATCCGCTTTATCCCTACAACCTATAATCTTAGCTAAGAAAATTACTACCTCATCTGTATCTGTCAAATTTATTTAGGATGCTAAATTTTGATCAAATCTGTCCGCTTGGGCAATTCATTTTAAACCCAAAAGATTAATATTCTTTTTTATTCCTTAACATTCCTTAAAAAAACTTATTTTTGTAGTTGACGTACAAGGACTGTGAAAAGTCGTTTTAGGTCGATTTTTATAAATATATATAGCAGTAGGGCATCAAGCGGGATAAGAGCTATTTATTTGAAATAGTAAATAGCAAATCAGGATTAATAAAGAATTTTAGATAATTAATTGATTAACAGTATATTGGGTTTTACTTTTTTTCTTTTGAAAGACATAACCATAAACTGAGATTAATACTATTCAGCAAATAATACACCTGTTACCTATTAACAGGATTTCCTTATTTTTAACTTAAAATAATGGAAAAAACTATACTTGCTAAATTCAAATTAAAGCCAATAATAGGTTTTAACACTCCTTGATTTTAAATCTTTCCAACTTTTTTCCTCAGCTAAAAATAGTTCAAGTTACGGGTAATAACCCGCAACTCGCAACTCGCAACTCGAATAAATGCACTTTAACCAAGTCATTGGACAACAGCGTGTAAAAGCGTCACTAACGCAATTGGTGGATGCCGAACGTATCCCACATGCGATGTTGTTTTTAGGACCAGGGGGGTGTGGTAAATTGGCTTTAGCCATTGCATTAGCGCAATATATTCTCTGCGAAAACCCAGCAGATGGAGAGAGTTGTGGAACTTGCAGAAATTGCTCAAAAGTGAGTAAACTAGTGCATCCTGATTTGCATTTTACCTATCCAATTATAGGGACAAAAGTAACTAGTCCAACATTTTTGGGACAATGGCGAACAGCACTTTTGGATAATGCTTATCAAGATATTAATCAATGGTTACAATTGATTGGTGCAGAGAATAAGCAAGGAAATATTAATAAAGATGAATGTCTTAGGATTATTAAGCAAATGAGTTTAAAATCTTTTGAGGCTAAATATAAAATTTTAATTATTTGGCTGCCCGAGTACTTACAAAAAGAAGGCAATCGTTTATTAAAACTAATTGAAGAACCACCAGAAAACACCATTTTTATTTTGGTGGCAGAAGAACAAGAGCGCATTTTAAATACGATTTTATCTCGCTGTCAAATCGTTAAGTTTAATGCTCTATCAGATGAAGAAGTGGTTGCAGGATTGATTGAAAAAACGGGAATCGCCCAAGAACAAGCAGAAGCGGCAGCCCATTTAGCCAATGGCAATTTGAATGAAGCGCTGACTTTGAGTAGCAATGCAGAAAATGATAATGCGGTGTTGTTCTTGGATTGGATGCGGAAATGTTATAAAGGAAATGGCGCAGAATTAGTACCTTGGGCGGAAAAATTTGCTGCATTAGGCAGAGAACGCCAAAAGCATTTTTTTCAATACGGCTTGCATTTTATGCGAGAATTTATGTTGTATAAATTGACTGGTAGTGAGCAAGTAAGATTGCGCAAACCAGAGCTAGATACGGTGAGGAATCTATCAAAAGTAGTTGCTTTTGAAAAAATAGAACCCATCACCCAGTTATTTAATGATAGTTTTTATTTCATTGAACGAAATGCCAACGCCAAAATATTAGGCTTGGATGCTTCGATTCAGATGAATCAGATTTTTAAGAATTAAGATGGCTAATGGCTAACGGCTAGTGGCTAACGGAATTATCCCGTTTGCCTTTTGCCTTTTGCCCTTCGCCTTCTGTCAAAATAAAAATATGTCTTGTACATCCTGTTCCTCAGAAGATGGAGGAAAACCGAGTGGTTGTAATAGTAATGGTGGTTGCTCAACGGGCGGCTGCAACAAATTAAATACTTTTGATTGGTTAGCCCAAATGGAAATTGACGAACCTGAAGCCTTTGAGGTGGTGGAAGTTAGTTTTAAAAATGGGTCAAGAAAAGCGTTCTACCATAATCCACCACAAGCGAGAGCAATTATTGGGGATAGCGTAGTTGTAGAAGCACAGAATGGCTATGATATTGGCCGAATTTCTTTGACGGGAGAATTGGTGCGTTTACAGATGAAAAAGAAACGTTTTTCAGAAAATAACGCCGTTCCAAAAATTATTAGAAGAGCAAACGAAAGAGATTTAGAGAAATTAGCAGATGCTAGAGAGAATGAACATCATGCAATGGTAAGAGCAAGAGCTATTGCTCGGAGTTTGAATTTGGACATGAAGCTTGGCGATGTCGAATATCAAGGAGATAGACGGAAAGCTACTTTTTATTATACCGCAGATGGACGGGTTGATTTTAGAGAATTGATTCGACATTATGCCAAGGAATTCAAAGTAAAAATTGAGATGCGCCAAATTGGTGCTAGACAAGAATCCGCTCGAATTGGTGGACTTGGATCTTGTGGTAGAGAACTATGTTGTTCTACTTGGTTGACGAACTTCAAATCAGTAACAACTGGGGCAGCTCGTTACCAAAACTTAGCGATTAATCAATCGAAGTTATCTGGACAATGTGGTCGTTTGAAATGTTGTTTGAATTATGAATTGGATACTTATTTAGATGCCTTACAAGATTTTCCGAAAAATCCAGATAGATTATATACGGAAGCAGGAACTGCGGTCTTGATCAAAACCAATGTCTTTAAACGATCAATGGTTTACGTTTACCAAGACGCTTCTAAAAAAGGGAAATTTATTACCTTAAGTGTCGAAAGAGTCAAGGAAGTGATGGCGATGAACGCTCGGAAAGAGAAGCCGATGGAATTACAAGATTCCAAGATGTTGGCGCTTGCTGCCGAAGAAGTCATGATTGATTATGATGATGTAACAGGGGCGGTTGAATTGCCTATGGAAGAGCGTCGTCGTAAGAAAGGACGTGGTCGAGGTGGAAATCGAGATAGAAATCGAGGAAGAGATACGAATCGAGGTGGTCGTCCTGATAGCAGAGGTAGAAGTGGAAATAGGACGGAGCGAGGCTCTAAAAAAGAAGCTAAACCAGGAGATAAACCTAAATCTAGAGATAACAGATCCAAGGAAAGGGATAACACCTCTAAGGATAGAGATACTAGATCTAAATCTAGAGATAACAAATCTGGAGGCCCTAGAAAGAAGCCGACAAATGAAAATAGGACGGAACGGAAAGATAGTGGTAATGCCGAGAACGGGCCAGGAAAACCAGGAGGTAATAAAGACCGAAATGGTAGAGGTAACCGAAATAACCGCAACAAAAATAGAGGGCCTAGAACTAATAATAGAAATAACCGAAAGGACGGAAGTAATAAAGATGGTGGCAATAAGGATAGCGGAAATAAAAATGGAGGCGGAGATGATAAATAATTGTAATTATCAAGAAACCTTAATGTAAATTGTAAAAGAAGGGCTTCCAGAACGCTAAATTTTGGAAGCCCTTTATTTTTTAGTATCAATTTTATTGGTGCTTAAAACAACTGATTTTATGCTATTGATCCCAACAATTTAGCCATATAACCATTGTCCAAAACATTAAGTCAGCTAACTATCCTACTAACTCACCTCAAATCCTAAAGAACTAATATCCTTCCAAAATAAAGGGTAAGATTTGCCTACTACTTCTGGTTCTTCTATTTTGATTTGACCCAATTGAGCTAAAGGCGCAAATGCCATGGCCATCCGATGATCTTCATATGTAGGAAAGGTTGGATTATCCATAACGGCCTTCCCATCTATCATAAAATATTCTTTATCAGATTTTGGAGAAAAACGTTTAGGCAAAGCAGACAGATAAATCTGCATTTTGGCTAACTCATTTTGTAAGGCAGCAATTCTATCCGTTTCTTTAATCCGTAATGTTTTTAATCCTGTAAACAAACCTTGTACCCCTAAACCACCACAAATAACGGCAATCGTTTGGGCTAAATCAGGACATTTAATAAAATCCCATTCAAAAACAGGAGGTAATTCCGCATCTGTTTTAGTCAAATGAACGCCCGTTTCATTGAACGTAGACTGAATACCAAATTGCTCCATCATTTCTACTAAAACGGAGTCTCCCTGCACACTTTCTTCAAACAACCCATCTAACTGTAAATCTACTTTATCCGCAAAAGCCGCAATCGCATAATAGTAAGAAGCGCCCGACCAATCTGCTTCAACGGTAAATGGTCTTGGTTGATATTTTTGAGGGGCAATTTTAATGGTATTGCCATCCCATTGGTGCAATACACTAAAATGTGCCATTAAATTCAACGTCATTTCGATATAAGGACGAGAAACAATTTCTCCATCTAAAATCAACTCTAAGCCATTAGGTAGGGTAGGAGCAATCATCAATAAAGCCGAAATATATTGACTACTGGTACCCGCAGAAATGGTTACTTGATTGGAATGCCCAAAACCATCAGGCGAATGTATTTTTAGTGGTGGATAGCCTTCCTTTTCTAAATACTCAATATTTGCCCCTAATTTGCGCAAAGCGTCTACTAATACGCCAATTGGTCGTTGCTTCATTCGCTCTGTTCCCGTTAAGACTTGCGTTCCTTGCTGCATCGACAAATAGGCGGTCATAAACCGAAAGGTCGTACCTGCGGCTCCTGCATCTCTTACCTCTGAATTGCTCTTCAATAAGCCATCCATCAAAACGGTATCTCTGGAATTAGATAGTTTATGAATTGGAAAATCTTGCTCACATAAGGCACGGATAATTAAAGCACGATTAGCGATACTTTTTGAACCGTTTAAGGTGATTTTTCCGATGGCAGATTTATTGTTTTTATTGACAGTTGCTATGGTCATATTGTTTTATTTTAAAAATTAGAAACGGGAGTAGAGAGTAGAGAAAAGAGATTTAATCTGTAATTTTATTCAAATAATGAATATTATCTACAGACTCTTATTCCCTATTGTCACTATTCTCTCAATGAAACTCGCCCACCTGAGCATTCAGGTAGGTGGTCTCTAATCTCTGTTCTCGCTTCTCTTTTCTCAAAAGAATTGTCTTGTCTTTTGATATTATATAAAACAGACCTCCAAGCTTTCAAAAAACTTGGAGGTCTGGTTACACATTGAAGTGAAGCCGCAAATATCCTAAACTTTTAGGTTTCGTGTGGAGGTTTTAATGATTTTCTAAAGAATTCTTCTTTTTTTTATCAACAAAAGGAATTTTTGAAGAAGATAGTTCCTTGTTTTTAGAGAAATAAAATACTGTAACCAATTAGGATTAATATTTTCGTTATCAGTAGGAACTAATACTTGAATTTATTTGTAATGGGAGTAGTATCTTAAAAAACTAGTCATGTAATTACTACCAACATATAACTTTCCTTTCATTGCTGCTTAGCAGCATCTTTCATTTTATTAGACTTTATTTTAAAAGGCTGAGTGCTTCCAGAACTTGGAGTTCTGGAAGCACTTCCCATGCGATTTATTTTAGAATAAACACTATTATAAAAAATATACTGATGAGCCTGTCTAGAAAATATGGCAGGACTTTTCATTATCCTTTTTCTCCCGGTACTACTAGTGATGATAGAATCAATCACGAGTATTGGAAAGATATGACCGCCATCAAAAAAGTGGTGCATACAGAGAAATTGGATGGCGAAAATACCTGTCTCAATCAATACGGCGTATTTGCTCGATCTCATGCTGCCCCAACCAGACATCCTTGGGCAAATTATTTAAAAGAACGATGGCATTTTATTAAAAATGATTTGGGTGATTTAGAAATTTTTGGCGAAAATCTCTATGCCATTCATTCGATTCGATACGAAAATATGGAACACCATTTTTATGTTTTTGGTGTTCGTGTTTTGGATAAATGGTTAGCATGGGAAGAAGTACAGTTTTATGCTACTTTGTTAGATTTTCCTACCGTTCCCGAATTAAAAATAGTAGAACCGCTTACCCAAAACGTTTTTGAAAAAATTGCTTTAGCCATAGTCAAACAACCGAGTACCTTTGATTCTTATGATGTACATACCCAAGTACCGTGTCGGATGGAAGGGATTGTGAGTCGAAATACGGATTCTTTTGCCGTCAACGACTTTAAGAAGAATATCTTTAAATACGTACGTAAAGACCACGTTAAAACGGACGAACATTGGACTCGAAATTGGAAACGAGCGCCTTTGAAATGGGAGAAGAAGTTTTAGTGTTTGACCAAACATGATTTGACGGGTGCTTCGTAACTGGGAAATTCATTTCCCAGAAAAAATATGCCTTAATTCCATTGGAAATGAATTTCCAAGTTACGGTGGACAAAACTGCTTCACCCGTCATTTTAAACTTAATCGAACATTGGTATTAAGAAGACTCAATTTGCAAAAACTTTCTCCATGATAACTATCGGGATATTAAATCTATAATTAAGCGAAAAACAATGCGGTTGTAAGAAACAACGGTCTTGTATAAAATAATAAAATCATGTGGCAAATAATAAATACAACCAACTGGAAAATTATTAGAAACAAATTCTCTTGGATAAGAGACATGGAAGCCGTTCCACAGAATCCAATATATCACGCAGAGGGAGATGTAGCTATTCACACCGAAATGGTCATGAATGCCTTATTGAGGTTGCCAGAATATAAGGTGTTAAATGAGCAAGATCAACAAATCTTATTCGCAACTGCCTTACTACACGATGTAGAAAAGCGATCTTGTACAAAAACAGAATTAGATGGTCGAATTACTTCAAAGGGACATGCCAAAAAAGGAGCATTTACAGCAAGGACTATTTTGTATAAAGACATCAAAACACCTTTTGAAATCAGAGAGCGTATTTCTAAATTAGTTCGTTATCACGGTTTGCCTTTGTGGATTTTTGAAAAACCAAATCCGCAAAAAGCCTTATTGCAAGCAAGCCTAGAAGTGAATTTAGAACATTTAGCCATTTTTGCGAAAGCAGATATATTAGGTAGAATCTGTGCGGATAAAGAGGAGTTGTTGTATAAAATAGAATTGTTTAAAGCGTTTTGTCAAGAACAAAATTGTTATGGACAGCCTTATCCTTTTACCACTGATTTAGCTCGATTTACTTATTTTCAAAAAGAAGATAGCTCACCTGATTACGTTCCTTTTGAAAAAGAAAAAGGAGAAGTAATCATGCTCTGTGGTTTGCCAGGCACAGGGAAAGATACCTTTATTCAAAAGTATTATAAAGATTGGCCAGTAGTTTCGCTAGATGATATTCGACGAGCACATAAAATTTCACCAAAGAATACTAAAGCCAATGGCAAAGTCTTACAAATTGCGAAGGAAATGATGAAAACACATTTGCGAAAGCAACAGTTTTTTGTCTTTAATGCTACGAATATTATTCAACAATTAAGGAGTCAATGGATTGACTTATTTACGACTTATGGAGCGAGGGTGAAAATTGTTTATTTAGAAGTGCCTTATAATCAATTGATGCGACAAAATCAGAATAGATCGCACATTGTTCCTACCAATGTTATGGAACGAATGATTAAGAAATTGGAGATTCCGAGCCGAGTCGAAGTAGAAACAGTAGCCTATATGACAGTAGATTGATAAAAATAATAACCAATCATATAATTTATATTAATATTAAACTTAATTTTACCATTTCAATAAATTTGATAACCCTACATAAGCAATTTAATTTTTTAAGAAGTACAAAAATCGAACATGCAAGTATCTTTTTTTTCTGCTATTGCTTTTACCTTTCTATTATTGATTGTTCTCCTAACAGCATGTTCCAAGAAAGTAGCGCCACTCGAAACGGAAGAAGAGATAGTCATGAGCCAAGCGGATAAGGTCAATCAACTAGCAGAAAGCTTATTCAAACAAGATTTTTCGTTGGATTACAATAAAGAAAAGACGGTAGTCTGCATTTCAAAAGCTATTAAAACAAGACCAAACGACATCTTTTCCACTTTATCCTTTGCGCTCTATCATCTTGAAGCTGAAGAAACCTTATTTAAAGAAGCGATACCAAGCGCAACGGGGAAATGGTTGAATAATAAAGAATTTCAAGTGACAACAACTCCTGGAAGAATGTCGGGTCGAGCACAGGCTATTCAAAAAAGTGGCTTTATTTATAATGTGGTGACTAAAACAAAAAGGAAAATGAAATAGGGGAAATGCAACGGAGATTCGTCTTTATTGATAATATTACTACTAGGCAAAGGGCGAAGGGCTTAAAGTCATAGGAAACGACTAACCACTTTTATCTTTTATCCTTAACCAAATATATTAGATAGACTATTAAAAAACGCTTAAAATTTAACCAAAATACGAACTATGATTTACCGTTCCAGACTTACATTTCTTACATTATTGGTGGCAATTATAGGCTTGTTGACTGCCTGCCAACAAGAAACGCAACAATTGCCTGTCAAGAAATTAACCCAACAGAAATGGCCTAAAAAAACAAAAAAAGACCAAAAAGACCTGAAATACGAAGGGCCGCATAATTTCTTTGAATACCACCACCGTATCCGAACTAGAACGGGTGATGTGAGCCCAAGATATACCACGAATTACAAACAAGCGGCATTGCAAAAAGCATTGCGGCAACGCAAAGCGAATGGGGTAGCTCGAAATGAACCACTAGACTGGCAGGAACGTGGGCCAGGTAATGTTGGTGGTCGGACAAGAGGTGTTTTAGTAGATAAAAGAGATGAAACGCATTTAACTTGGTTAGTAGGTTCTGCGGGAGGAGGAATATGGAAAACAACAGATGGTGGTGAAAATTTTGAATTAAAGACGGAAGAATTACCCAATATGTCTACAACTACTTTAGCGGCAAGTGATTCAGATCCTTTAATTATCTATGCGGGAACAGGAGAAGGCTTTGATGGTCAAATGATTAGAGGAGATGGAATTTATAAGAGTTTGGACGGTGGAGAGAATTGGGCATTGATCCCAGCTACTGGTAATAATCCACAATTTGAGAATGTATTGCGTTTAGTGGTTGACCCAGCAGATCCAAATATTATCTTAGCCGCAACTCGAAGAGGATTTAACATTGCTCAAAATAATTCAGACGACCCTGTGACGAATGGGTATATTATGAAGAGTGTGAATGGAGGAGCTAATTGGGTACCAGTCTATACGATTGAAGGAGACCCTACGGGGACTTTTGCGCCTTCTGTCCAACAAATCGTAGCAGATCCTACTGATTTTAATACTTTGTATGCAACAGCCAGAAATATCGGTGTTTTAAAATCAAGAGATAAAGGAGATACTTGGTCCTTAGTATTTAATGTGAATGCCAATTTATCAGGCTATGGAAGAATGGAATTAGCCGTTTCTCCTGTCAACCCAAATGTACTGCATTTTGGTACAGAAGGAAATGGTACGGCTAATTTGGTGCGGTCTTCTAATGGAGGGGTAACTTGGAGTGAAGTTAGTGGAGATTTTGGTAACTGGTTAGGTGGACAAGGTTGGTACGATAATACGATTGCTGGACATCCTTATGATGAGAATACTGTTTTGGTAGGTGGTTCAGGACCGCTATTGTCTATTAGTTCCTCTGGTGATTCAACTGGAGTTGCTATCTTAGGAGAAGTGATTAATGATACTAGATTTATTAATTTATATAACCCATTTGGAGAAGAGCCAGTCATCACAGTAGCAGATTTCATAACTGATTTTCTAGGAGAACCTGCACCTCCATCTCCACAACTAGTGCCAATAGAGATTCGTTTTGGTACAGGAAAGACACAAAAAGCACATCGACATATTGTAGGTGATGATTTTGAAGATACTTACTTAGATTATGTAGAAGTGCCTTTTGAAGTATGGGATGTGTTAGCTGATCGACAGCTTATGGTTTCTTTTATAGATGAAGATAATAATGGCGAATGGTCGATTAATGCGGTTGGTGAAGGGTTGCCCGAAGAAAATTCTCAAGAGGTCCTTGTTTTTCACGATATAACTTATGATCCGAATCAAGCTTCCACAGAATTAAGTAGTGTTTTAAATAGAGGGTACTATGTAGTTTTTGCAGGAACGTTCGAAGGAGCAGAATTAGGTACACAAGCTTTACCAAATGCGACTATCTCCATTAGAACGGTGATTAAATCTAGCGTTGCTTCTACCTTCTTTCCTATTGCAGACGGTTATGGACAATATCCAGATTTAGGTGTTTCTACTAAAGGTGTTCATGTTGACCATCATAATATCATTTTAATTCCAGTTGATTCTGAAACTGGTAATTTTTATATCATCAATGCTAATGATGGAGGATTGGCTTTTTCGAGAGATGGTGGAACTACTTTTGTGCAAACTGGAGATACGTTTAAAGAAGGGTTCGGTGCTGATAATTCTGTCACTTATCCTACTACGCTAGGGTATAATACCTCGCAATTTTATGGCGTAGATAAAATGAATGGAGAAGACCGATATATTGGTGGTACCCAAGATAATGGTAGTTGGGTCTCTCCTACGGATGCAGGGGTGGCTAGTGTTTGGGCATCTGCACCGAGTGGTGATGGTTTTGAAGCAGCATGGAATTATGGCAACCCAGACTTATTATTAGAATCTTCTCAGTTTAATAATGTTTTCCGAAGTGATGATAGAGGATTGACTTGGAATAGCGTGAATATGCCAGGAAATGGTCCTTTTGTAACTAGAGTAGAAGCTTCTAAACAAGATCCAGATTTAGTATTTGGTATTAGTTCTTTAGGCGTTTTAAAATCTACTGATTTTGGTTTGAATTGGTCCGTTTCGGATATGCCTGACGAATGGCAATTTAATGGAAATCCAGTAGCGGTCTCGGAAGCATCTCCAAGAGTTGTTTGGAACGGTGGTGTATTTGGAGAAGAGGTCGGGATGGTGGTTTCTACCGATGGAGGAGATTCTTTCCAATCCACCAATGGCTATTCACAAGCAACCTTAGGCTCTATTTCTGGAATTGGGACGCATCCAATCAATAAAAATAAAGCCTATGCTTTGTTTGCCATTGCGGATGGTCCAAAGGTGTTAGAAACAAGTGACTTAGGGCAAACATGGACAGATTTATCAGGTTTTGGAACAAATCGACTAGAAAGTAATAATGGGTTTCCTGATGTTGCGACTTTCTCTTTATTAGTTATGCCATTTGACACCAACCAAATTTGGGTAGGCACAGAAGTAGGCTTATTTGAATCTTTAGATGGTGGAGCAAGTTGGAATTACGCAGATAATGGATTGCCTCCTGTATTCATTTACGAGATGAAAATTGTTAATGATGAAGTAGTTTTAGCAACACATGGGCGAGGTATTTGGTCAGTCAGTTTACCAGAATTAGAAGGATATGAACCATTACCAGCATTGATTGCACCACAAGTAACGATTACTGGAAGTGGATTGAATGGTCAGATTGCAGGAGAAGCAAACCTTCGGGCAGCTTATGACTCTACTATATTAGAAGTCTTTTTGCCGAATGATGAGGAGGGTTTAGTCTTACTAGAGCGTACTGTTTTGGCAGGAAATGCGGAAAGAATGAGTACACCATTTGACTATCAAGCTGATTTAACCACAGATACGATTATTAATGCGGTTGTAAAATTGACAGCGTATAAAGATGGAGAAGCCTTAACTAGTCAGAGTAATGCTTTGGTTTATGATGTGGACGAAGATAATGTTATTACCTACGAAAATGATTTCGATAATGACCTAAGTGATTTTGCTCGCTTAGGATTCAATGTCTACCAAGCAGAAGGATTTGATAGTAAAGCATTGCATTCCCCGCATCCATATCCTGGTAATAATCAAGAATTTATTGCCGTATTCCAAAAGCCAATTTTAGTAGAAGAAGCGACTTCTTTATTGACCTTTGATGAAGTTGTTTTAGTAGAAATTGGAGATTCAGACGACTTTGAAGACCCTGCATTTTATGATTTTGTAACGGTAGAAGCTACTAAGGATAATGGACAAACTTGGATTACCTTAGACGGTTATGATTCTAGTAGAAATAGTGAATGGACGATTGCTTATAACGCAGGTATAGATGGATTTTCTGACTTAATTCAACCACATCAAATTGGTTTATCTGGCTTCTTTGAGACGGGTGATGTTATCTATCTACGTTTCCGTTTGGTTTCCGATCCTTTAGTAGAAGGTTGGGGTTGGATGATTGATAATTTGGAAATCAAGTCTGAATTGACTGCGGTAGAAGAATTGCCTGAGTCGGTAGCCTTGAAAAACTACCCGAATCCATTTACGGTTTCAACTATTTTAGAATATAACTTGCCACAGAAAAGTGAGGTGCAAGCGGCTTTATATAGTTTAGATGGTAAATTGGTGAGTAACTTAATGCAAGCGACTCAACAAGCAGGGCAACACCGTTATCAAGTGAATACAAGTAGCTTAGCATCTGGTATGTATATTTGCCGATTTAAGGTGGATGGTGCGGAACGGACGTTGAAGTGGGTTAAAAAATAACGTCTAGGTATCGGGTGTCAGGTGTCAGGTGTCAGGTTAGGATTATATACATCTAGCCTGATACCTGACACCCGATACCTAGTACCAACCTACATTTTTCCTTTCAAAACGGCTATAGCCTTAGCCAAAGCATCATCTCGCTGACCAATCATTTCCTCCACACTTAAAGGAACAAAAATATCAGGTTCTACGCCATAGCCTACAAATTCTCGACCATCGGGATAGGTATCTTTTTTAGAGCAAATTCTAGCCCATGCACCTCCTGGTAATTGAAAAGAGATTGGTTGACCTGTACTCCCAAATGATTTTTGACCGACTGTTGTAGCTCGATTTTTGATGCCGTCTAAAATAACCAAAAAGTCTTCGGCAGCAGAGGCAGTACCATTGCCTAATAAGACGACCAACGGGACGGTTAATTTTTCGGTCATTATATCATTATTAAAAGTCATCGTGTCTCCTTTGTACCAATGAATGCCTTTGCCGATTTCATAAGCTTCCATGAACCAGTCAATTTGGTCTTGATTCCAACCGTCAAAATTTTCTTCCATGACCATACCTGTACCCCATGCTTTATAGGCGGCTTTATGTTCTCTGGTCTGCCAAAGTGAACCAATTAATAGCTTTTGGTCGGTAAAATATTTTAGAATTTCTGCGCCTATGCCCGAATTTCCACCACTGTTTTTTCGCAGATCAATAATGATCCCTTTGCTTTTATATAATTCGGGTAATGCTTCTTTGAATTTGGAGACAACTATCGTATCACTAAAAGTATTTAAGTCAATTTTAGTAATGCCATTTTTTAGTTGATTTAACTCAAATGCTTGCCATTTTTTAGTCTTTTTGGCAAATTTACCTTTACTAGTTTTGCTATGTAATCGTGCAGTATGTTCGACTACTTTCCCATCAGGTCGAATAAATTCCATTTGTACTACTTGAGTCGTATCTGTTAAGTGCATATGCCAAGAACTGATAGCTTCATTCCATAATTCATGTTGCGTAGAGGCAGAGGTAAAAGGGATTATTTTTTCTTGTAAATAGGCTTTGATGGGCTGGTCATTGATTTTTATCAACTCTGAGCCTACTGGAATATTGTCTGCATAGCCATTGAAGACATTATCGATATAGAAGCGTTGGTTGATGTTTTTAAAGAAAACACGGATATAAATTTGGTTTTTGGAAATTGTTCGACCTTTCCAAATGTCTGTATGACCATCTTTTAAGAGCGCAGAAAATTGTTCCATTTCTTTATAATAACCAAAGGTGTTTTTAGTAGCCAAGACTCTTGGAATAAAGACTTGATAGGCACTATCCCAATTGACATCCGTTTGATCAAAAAAAGCAAAATTATACTTGGCTTCTGACCAGAATTGCGATAAGCCATAGAGTTTTTCTTCATCGCTCAAATTATGTTCTAAATCATAAAATTGAGCATTTAAAAATAAAGGGTAACAAAAAGCAAGGATAAAAAGTAATTTGTTCATTAGTCGATGATTTTAAAATAACTTGGAAACCCGCCTGAATGTAACGGGCAGGTTCATTTCCAAGAAGCGTTAATCAATATTTCCTACCGAATGCTAATTCGGAACAACGAGAACAAATATGCAAGATGAGCTAAAAAGAAAATTGTAAAAAAAAGACAAGCGCCTATTTTACTTCGATTATGACCTTTTTTTGAACATTTTGTAACGATTTCTGTAATTGGCGAGGCGATTTTTCGGTAAAAAACTGAAATTCTTTAATAAAATGACTTTGGTCATAATAGCCACTTTCGTAGGCAATTCGAGTCAGTTTTTTAAAAGGGGCGAAGTGAATTTGTTGGAGGGCTTGGCGAAATTTAACAATTCGGAGATAAGCTTTTGGGGATAAATTAAAATAACTTTTAAAGGCACGAATGAGTTTCTTTTCAGAGCAATTTAATTGTTGATTTAAATCACGAATAGTTAAATTGCCTTGATGCTGGTGGATGAGTTGAAAGCTTTGCTGTAAAAAAGAGTTATTAAAAAGGTCGAGTTTGGTTAATAGAAATTGTTCTACCAATTGCCCTCGAATACGGAAATCTTTTTCTTGAAATATAGCTGTAAAAGTATCGGTAGCAGTAATGCCTAATAAATGTGTTAAGATGTCTTGGTCCAAAAGGTAAGTCGGAGCAGGAAACTTAAAAAAGTGATAATACCCCAATGGCGTAAAATCTATACAAATTTCATCTAATGTTCCATTTAATTCGAAATGATGTGGGGTTAAATACATGCCTGATAAATAGGCGTTTATTGGTTGACCCGTTGCTACACTTTTTACGCTTTTTTCTTTTTGAATTAATTTTTTCTCTTGAATAATACCCAAACAAATATTCGTATTTGCATAAGAAGTAATCCGACGTTTTACCTCCGCTTGTTCCCGATAATTGAAAAGAATGTATTCAACCAATCCTTTTAACTTGGATGACTGAATTTGATGAACATAAAATTGCATTTATAAATTGTTTGGTAATTATTGAACCTTCTTTATATCAAAGACAGGAAGGAATTGATTGCTCCTAAATGTGAAAAAAATAACATTTTAAAAATATAAACTGATTTAGCCTAAATTTATTTTATTGGGCCATATAATAAACCATCAGGTCCAAAATCCATTCCATTCAACCAACCCAATTCTTTGATAATTAACCGAGGCGGATTTTTTAATTCAGGGTCTAATTCATACAAACCATCCCCTGAAAAATCTAAAGCCACAAACAAACGACCATCATCCGAAAAAGTAATCGGATTGACCCCAGGGGAAACAAACTGCTGGGTGACTTCTCCAGCGGGTGTTCGCCGACCAACAATACCCATCAGTAAATTGGTATGATAAATCGAACCATCTGGACCAATTGTTAAATCATCGGGCCCATCTACTCCTTCTTCTGGTCCATACTTTTAATGATTTCGCCTGTCTTGGTATCGACTACCCCAATCTTTCGACCTGTAACAGAGGCAACGTGTAATTGATCATCTTTATCAAAAAACACTCCATTAGCTCCTTCAAAGTAAGTGCCTTTAATAAAAGGTTTTCTGATGTCTTCTGTTTCGGTAGTTGCGGACGATTCAGTAGTGGTCGTTTTAGGCGTTTCTTTGCAGGAGAACAGTAATAGACAAGCCAAACAGATGGCTAGTAGGAAGGCAAAATGGTTTTTCATCGTCTTGTTTTGAATTCTTTTATCATTTTGTAGATAAAAGGGAGATTTATAAAGTGGTGAAAATAGTTAAATTAGATGGAATTTTCAATTTTCAATTTTCAATTTAAAATTTTCAAAAATGCAAAGAACACTCATGTTTACCTACAAAGATTCCCAATAATTTTTCGGCATTACTGCTTTACATTTCTCTTCTAGTTCTTTTAAAATGTCGGCATAAACTGCTTGATCCGCTACATTATTGACTTCATTTTTATCGAGAGTATGGTCATATAAAGTAGTATGAATGATGGTATCTACTTTAAACTTAGTTAGCCGATAGTTGGGCGTTCGCATGGAATAACCGTTTCGCCAAAAGCTTAAAGCAGGTTTGTCTAAAGTCGTTTTCGGGTTCTTTAGAAGCGGTACTAAACTCTTACCTGCGTAAGCATTGGGTGCTTGAATATTGCTTAATTCTAATATCGTTGGATAAATATCTACAGACTCTACAATCGCTTCGTTGGGAATACCTGCTTTTGACATTTTAGGCGTTTTAATAATAAAAGCACTTTGCAAAGCACGTTCAAATAAGGTATGCTTGCCCCATACGGTATGGTCGCCTAAATGCCAGCCATGGTCGCCCCAAATAACGACAATCGTATTTTTATCTAAGCCTGTCTCTTTTAGCGTTTGCATTAATTTTCCTACTTGCGCATCCGTATAACTCACCGCAGCAGCATAACTTCGTCGAAGATGTAAGGCATATTCATCACTCAATCGAATCCCCCTGCCGCCTTTTTCTGGTTGTTGTCTATAATTACCAAACATTTCGCCGCTATTTTGTACGGCATTTGGCGGAATATTTTCAGGCATTTCAGGATTAGGGGATAGTGGAATATCCTTTCCATCGTATAAATCCCAGTATTTTTTAGGCGCAACAAAAGGCAAATGTGGTTTAAAGAAGCCTACCGCTAAAAAGAAAGGCTGTTGTTTATTTTTTAACCTTTTTAATTCAGCTTTCGCCTTTGCAGCAAGCAATCCATCGGGTAAATCTTCATCTTTTTCGGCAATAAATTCCGTTGGACCAACTTGTCTTTTTAAATCATTTCTATTTTTGCCATTAGCGTAAGCAAAAAAAGCATTCCAAGCGGTTCCCCATTGACCGATTGGTCCCCATTCGTAATCCCAATTTTCTGGCATTTCTGGTCTGCCATCTCCTTTTCCATCGTAAGAAAATATTTTGCCATCTACATGATGACTGATTTTTCCTAAGCTTGCAGTATAATAGCTGTTATTTTTTAGGACTTTCGGTAAGGGCGTTAAACCTGCTTGTTCAGCTGCTGCCAAATCATCTCGAAAAACGTTATTACTCAGATATTTTTTATACTGCGGATATTGTCCCAAAAGCATAGAATATCGAGAAGCCCCACAAGTTGGTACTTGTACATAATGGTTTTTAAAAAGCCGACCTTCTGCTGCCAACTGGTCTAAATTTGGCGTGTGCATATACGACGCTCCATAACATTTTAATTGTGGCCTTAAATCATCAATGGCGATGAATAAAATATTAGGTTTTTCCTTTTGCTGCATCAATGATTTAGATTGGCTACAGCCAAAAAAAAGGAGTAGAAATGATAAGAATTGAAAGTATTTGTTGTACATATTGTGAGTTGATTAGTGCTAAATGTAATACCTTTTTTGAAAATAGTGATTGAAAATTCAATAATTATACTACCTTTAATATTGACAAAAAAAATAAATTAGTCAAAAAATAAAACTATGCAATACTTATCAAATTTAAAACAAAAGCCACTATTTTTAATATTGATAACCTTGACTTTTCCTTTATTATTTTGGACTTGTTCGACGACAAAAGATGCTCAAAAGACAGCATCTTCGGAAGGTGTGAAATTGGGTGCTATTACCTACAGTTGGCGAAGTATGTCTTGGGATGCTAAAGAGATTTTAAAATTTTGTAAAGCAACAGGAGTTACTTCTTTAGAATTGATGGGAAGTGTGGCAGAAGATTATGCAGGGATTCCGCCTGCACCGCCAAGACTTAGAAGAGGCACAAAAATATCACCTGAAGAAAGAACTTCTTATCGGAAGAATTTAGCTATTGCCAACGAAGAGCGCAGAAAATGGAGAATTGCTGCTTCGATGGATAAATTTATAGAATTGCGAACAATGTACGAGGCAGCAGGCATTGATATTCATATCGTTAAATTTGCACCTGCTCGTTGGACAGATGAAGAAATTGATTATGCTTTTAACGCCGCCAAAGCTTTAGGCGCAAAAGGCATTACGAACGAAATAGGCTTAGAAGCTGCTGAAAAGCTAGGCAAATTTGCGGATAAGCACCAATTATACGCCATCTTCCATAACCATTTACAACCTGGTGAACCTGGATTTAATTTTGATGATTATCTAGCCTTTTCTCCTATGAATATGCTCAATTTTGATGTCGGGCATTATGTTGGTGCGACAGGTAAACATCCCAATGAAATTATCGAAAAATACCATGACCGAATTATTAGTTTACATCTAAAAGATAAAACGGCTAAAGGCAAAGACCCTGAAAACAAAAATATGCCTTGGGGAACAGGCGATACGCCGATTACGGAAATTTTGCAATTGATTCAAGAAAATAATTGGCCAATTCATTGTGATGTCGAATTAGAATATGAGGTTCCTGCTGATTCTGATGCGGTGAAGGAGACGGCTAAGTGTGTGGCTTATTGTAAGGCTGCGTTGAAATAACCTTGCAATTTTCAATTTTCAATTTCAAATTTCAAATTTTCAATTTTCAACTACTTTCGGTGGGAATTTTGCTATTGCCATTGCTATTGTCATTGTTATTGAAAAATATAAGCTATCACCACAAAACGTTATAATCAGTAAAATTTATACAAGCATCTAAAACGAAATAACCAAAAATATGAAAAATGTCATTCCTTTTATAGGATTTACTATTCTGATATGTCTATTTGGCTGCCAAGAAACCCCAGCAGAAAAGGTACAAGAAAGACTACCAAATATCGTCCTCATCATGGGCGATGATATGGGCTATTCCGATATTGGTTGTTATGGTGGAGAAATTAGAACACCTCGATTAGACCAATTAGCCGCCAATGGTTTAAGATTTACTCAATTTTATAATACTGCCAGATGTTGCCCAACTAGAGCTTCGTTATTAACTGGGCTTTATCCACAACAGGCTGGGGTAGGGCACATGGTTAATGACCGAGGAACGCCCGCTTTTAAAGGGGATTTGAGCAATCAGGCAGTTACTATTGCAGAAGCCTTAAAAGGTGCGGGATACTCCACGTATATGTCAGGGAAATGGCATGTCACGCCTTATGTAATTGACAATCCAGATAAACATAATTGGCCAAGACAAAGAGGTTTTGATAAATTTTTTGGTATGATTTCAGGGGCAGGGAGTTTATATGATCCTCGTTCTTTGACTTTGGATAATGAGTATGTAGCCCCCAAAGAAGGCTTCTATTCTACCAATGATTTTACAGATTATGCGGTTCAATGTGTGGAGGAACATACGACCGATAATCCATTTTTTATGTATGTGTCTTATCAAGCAGCACATTGGCCTTTGCAAGCACCTGAGAAAGACATTGCAAAGTATAAAGGGCATTATGACGAAGGTTGGGATGTATTGAGAAATAATCGTTTTGAACGAATGAAAAAACTGGGTTTGGCAAAAGCCGAATGGGAAATGACCCCAAGAGATTCTTTTGTACAAGCTTGGAGTGAAGATATACCAGATAAAGCATGGGAATTGGCGAATATGGAAACGTATGCAGCGATGACAACGGTCATGGACGAAGGCATTGGGCAAATTGTAGACGCCTTAGCGGCAAAAGGACAATTAGAAAATACGATTATTTTTTATTTACAAGATAATGGTGCTTGTGCCGAAGAATTGGATTGGATAAAAAATCGCCCGAAAGCGGAAGATTTAGTACCCATGAAAGCAGGAGAATTACAAACGGAAATGGTTCCTTTTATTACTAGAGATGGAAAACCCATTAAGTTAATGAAAGAAGCTTGGCCTGGGCCACCAGAAGGATATACGGCTTATGGTTTAAATTGGGCAAATGCGAGTAATGCGCCTTTTCGGGAATATAAACATTGGGTGCATGAAGGCGGCATTTCTACGCCTTTAATTGTGCATTGGCCTGCTAAAATTAAAGAAGGTGGTACTTTTAGAAACGCCCCAACGCACTTAATTGACATCATGGCAACTTGTGTCGATGTAGGTGGTGGTGCTTATCCGACCAACTATAATAACCAGCCCATCCAACCAATGGAAGGGAAAAGTTTACTACCCGCTTTTGCAAATCAAGACTTAGAAAGAGAAGCGATTTACTGGGAGCATGAAGGCAATCGAGCGGTGCGGATGGGTAAATGGAAACTAGTTTCAAAAGCGAGCAAAAAACATTCCTATGCATGGGATAAAACGAATGAATTGGCTATCGAAAATTGGGAATTATTTGATATGGAAAAAGATAGAACAGAGATGCATGATGTAGCGGCGGAGCATACTGAAATGGTTGAAAAGATGGCGGATATGTGGTTGGTTTGGGGAAAACGGACGGGGATTGTACCACGACCTTATGTAGAGAATTCTTGATGTTTCGATGTAAAGGTAACATGACTCTCCTGAGTCGTAAACCCATAGTTTTTACCATAGAATCACTAATCATAAAAATCAGCGAAATCAGCGTCGAAAGAAAAGCTCCATCCAGCCCTTATTTAAAATTGAAAAGTATAACATTTTACAGGCTTAATTAACTGGTGGGAAAATGCTGATTTATTTACCATTTTCCTGCATAAGTTAAACCTTCTCCCGAATGTTCTTTTAAATACAAATATTTGATTCTAGTGATTTGTCGAATATGCAAATTATCATGTGCCAACCAGTTGACTAAAAAGTTACGGGCGGTTAATTTTCCATACGTTTTGTGATGATAAGTATTTTCCCAAGATGGTTGTTTTAATTCATTCAACCACTTAATTGAATCGCTTCGTTTTTGCAAGAATGCGCTTAATTTTTCGTCAAAATTTTGTGCTAAATAATTTCGTTCTGTTACCCATAAAAAAGGTTCAATAGGAATTAACAGAGTAGTTGGATTTTTTAAAATAGATTGAACCCTAATCAGAAAATCTTCGTGTTCATTATCATGTAAATGACAAAGAATTTCTATTAAACACCAATGTTCTGGATAGGGTCGCCAGCATATTTCTTCTTCAGAAAGATTAGCGAATAGAAATTGAAAGACACCTTGGTTAGCCGCTAATTTTTCAATAATTATTGACTCTTTCATACTTTACTGTTTTTGCGATTTGTACTTGAAGTATTCAATTTTAGTTCCAACTATAATAAAATATATTCAGTAAATTTGGATTCCACTAAAGCCTTCCAAATATCCAATGCGCACTAAAAAGTTATCCAGCTTCGCCATCGTATCGACAAAAGCACCGTTATTTTTTCGACCATAATTAAAGAAACCATGCCCTTCGCCTTCATAAGCAACTAAGGTACAATCATTTCCTTTTTTGTCCATCAATTGATGAAAAATTTCGGCTGTTTTATAAGGGACCGTTCTATCCGCAGTTCCATGAAAAATAATGCTTGGTCCCATACCTGCTTGAATATGGTGTATAGGAGAAAGTGTACTAGGGTCAGTTCCCATTCGTTTCAATAAGGTTTTCTGTACTTGAGGGGCTATTTCATATTTATCCACTAGTGAAGCTGTTAATAAAACGGGGTTAAATAGTGCCACCGCATTGGGGATGGAGCTAATCGTCAAATCTTCGGATGCTTTCTCATAATCGGGTAGAGTGGCGGTACTTGCTGCCAAATGCCCACCTGCTGAACCACCACCAGCGACAATTTTCTGGGGGTCAATCCCCAAAATATCTACCTGTTGACGCATCCATCGAATAGCTGATTTAGCATCCGCCACATATTGATAAGGCTTGGCTTGTTGTCTTTTAAAAACTCTATAATCGACAGTAATGGCAACCATTCCTCTAGCTGCCAAATACTCACAATGTTTGACAAATTGAGCAGGCGTTCCTCCATTCCAACCACCGCCAAAGGAAATCACTTAGAGCCAAAAAAATACTGGATAAAGGGAAGTTATCCAGTAATAAATTTTTGTTTAAAATCCGTTGCCATTCATCCGTTGCCAAATAAGCAGCTACCGTCCCTTATCCAATTCACATTCCGCAGCCACGACACTATTTTTATATTTTGCTGCTAACTCCACCAATTCTTGCAAGATTTCAGGTTCAGCAGTCGCCTTATCATATTTTTCGCTAGGGTCATGATTGACATTATATAAAAGTGGATTCTCCAATACTGTTCGTTGATTATCTAAAGTATAGCAAGTTTCTGTAATAAAATGCGCTTTATAATCCCCTTTTCTAACTGCATAAATATCTTGCAGACGATAATAAATAAAATGGTCTCTAGCACTTGGTGCTTTTTTAGTTAAAACAGGCATTAAATCATAACCGTCCATAGGTCTATCATCGGGCACCTTTGCGCCCGTCAAACTAGCAATCGTTGGCAATAAATCTAGGGTTGAACCTAAACCCGTAATCGTTCCAGGTTGTACGGTTTCAGGCATATAAAAAATCCCAGGTACTCGCATCCCCCCTTCCCAAGTAGTGCCTTTGCCCTCTCTTAACAAACCTGCCGAACCACCGTGTTCTTGCATTAATAACCAAGGGCCATTATCCGAAGTGAAAACTACTAAAGTATTTTTATCTAATTTTAAATCTTCCAAGGTTTTGATGACTTGCCCAATACTCCAATCGACTTCCCGCATTACATCCCCATAAAAACCTCTTGGACTGGTATTTAAAAATTTTTCGGAAGCAAAAAGCGGCGTATGTACCATCGAATGCGGAAAATACAGAAAGAAAGGATTGTCTTTATTTTGTTGAATAAAGTTAATGGCTTCTTCGGTGTATCTTTTGGTAATCGTATGCTGATTGGTAGGGCGTTCGATAATTTCCTCATTGCGCATCAAGGGCACATTCCAATTATTGATATTGGGTTCGGCAAAAAAAGCTTTTAGACTCCATTCGACGGCATCCATATCATTACTGTAAGGAATCCCAAAATAAGAATCAAACCCCTGAGTAGTCGGTAAATATTGCGGTAAATGTCCCAAATGCCACTTGCCTACGATACTCGTTGCATAGCCTTTTTCTTTTAGTATCTCGGCAATCGTGATTTCTTTGGCAGGTAAACCGCCCTCAGAATCAGGAAAAAGCACTCGATTTCTAGGTTGAGTTGGTCCCAATCCAATTCTAATTGGATAACGTCCTGTTAATAATGCCCCCCGACTGGGAGAACAGACGGAACAAGCCGTATAAAAATTAGTCCATTTTTGTCCTTCTCTAACTATTCGATCAAGATTGGGCGTTTCTATAGTTGGATGTCCAAAACTGCTTAAATCACCGAAGCCCATATCGTCCATGAAGATAACGATGACATTGGGTGACTGATCGGTAGTTGTGTCTGATGTTGAGGAAGTGGGAGAACAAGCAATTAAACATAGTAGATAAGTACTAAGGCAAGTGATTAACGGAAATTGGTTTTTCATTTTTATAATTCGACTTATTAAAAAAATGAAGATAAGTATATTGATTTGAAAAATGATTTTTTTGGTAATAATTTTTAGATAAGTAATCATAAAGAGGAAGTCTTAATACTGGTCAGGAGACCAGCGGATAGTCGTGTCAAGTCTGGACTAGACACATCGAGTGCCGATATTTCAAGTCTCATATCTTTGCAAAAGAGCAAAGAGAGGTAAATTTGAAAAACATATAGGAACAGGAGTCTGGTAAATCGAACTTTAGTCATAGCACCAATAACAAAATGGATGCAGTTCAATGGAGGCTGAACCAGATTTTTGTTCTTCCTAAGAGCCTGAATAGTACCAAATGGCGTGGCGATACAAAAAGTATGAGCACATGACCAAGAATTCAATGAGACAAGGCGGAGAGGAAGCGTTCCTAAATGTATATTTTTTAAATTAAACCTTAAGTCATCATGGTTGAAATTTTAAAGTATTCTGTCGGTATTGATGTATCATCTGAAGATGTAGCTGCGGGATTTGGTTTATTGTCAAAAGAATTGCTTTCCAAAGTTAGCAAACCTAAGAAATTCGCCAATACCAAAAAAGGCTTTAAATCTTTAGATACTTGGATTACCAAACAACGCCAGGTAAAGGAAACAAAACTTGGTATTGTAATGGAAGCTACAGGTGTTTACCACGAAAGGATAGCTCATTTTCTATATGAAAAAGGCTATGATATTTATGTGGTATTACCCACTAAAGCTAAACGCTATTTAGAATCATTAGGAAATCGTTCAAAAAATGACCCTATTGATAGCATAGGTTTAACACAAATGGGAATAGACCAACAGCACTTGGAAAAATGGCATCCACCTAGTCTAGTCATGGCTCAACTTAGAAGCTTAACCAGACAACGTCAACAAGTACAGGAACAGGTTACCGCAGCTAATAATCGACTTCATGCCGTAAAATCTGGTTTTTTTGAGGCTAAAAAGGTCAAAAAACATCTAAAGACCACCATTAGCTTTCATAAAAAGCAAATTAAACAGTTAGAAGCGGATATAGTAACCACTTTAAAAGAACAACCTAATTTAGCAGACAAAATTGAACGAATCGTTCAATCTATTAAAGGAATTGGTGTGCTAACACTAGTTACTGTAATAGCCGAAACTAATGGTTTCAAATATTTTAAATCTATCCAACAAATCTCTAAATATGCTGGATATGATGTTATTGAAAACCAAAGTGGAAAATTCAAAGGTAGAGAGCGAATTTCTAAGAAAGGAAACTCCCGTATTCGTAGAATTTTACATATTCCTGCGTTAAATATGGTCACTTTCGGTACTGGGGCTTTTCCCAGTCTTTATCAGCGGGTTTATCAACGCTCTGGTGTCAAAATGAAGGCCTATGTGGCCATCCAGAGAAAATTACTTTGCTTACTTTTTACACTTTGGAAAAAAGATGAAATCTTTGACCCTAATTTTAAAAGTAAACTAAGTAAAGTGTAATTCTAGGTTTTGCTCTTTGTTGTTTTTTTTAAAACACCTAAAACTTTTCTTTTGCTGCAAAACCTTGAATTAATGTAATTCGCTTTTAGTTACCGACTGTTTTTTGACCAGTATAAAAGGTGTAGCCCCATTTTTCAGAGGCTACTCTGGGTACAAATCCTTCAGTATCGCTACTTTGGGTAAGTGTCCCTACTTTGTCTTAAAAGTACAAAATTTATTTTAAATTAAATTTGCATTTTATGATAGTACCTCCTGACTAGGAATGACTATTTCGTCGTCTCCTGACGACGCTCGTTTTGAGAACCGATAATCAAAGTAATAAAGTAACCATCCCAGATATCTTGACACTTTGTCCATCTTGCGTTTCATAGATCACCAGATAAGCATAAACATCAGCTGATACTGGTTCATTATTTTGCCGTCCATCCCAAATAGTGTTTTGCTCATTTGGTAAGACCGTATTACTTTCAAATACTAATCCACCTGAGCGGTTAAAGATAGCTACTTTGGTTATTTTATTAATTCCTGCATTGCTATAGATTGTAAAAAAATCATTGATGCCATCCCCGTTTGGAGAGAAAACATTTGGAATATAAATAGCTGCTTCGGACAGAACGGTCAATGCCAATTCGTCCTTAAGTTGACAACCTTCTAAAGTGGTTAAAATCGCTTGAATAGTAGTAGACTTATTAGCTGCAAAACTAGGTGTAAAACAAGGCGTATTGCAATCGGGAATAGGGATTCCCTGCCAAGAAATAACGGCAATTTGATTATTGGGAACATTGCTCATTGCTTCTAAATTAATAACTGTTCCTTGGTCAACGGTTAAATCCTCACCAATATCTAACTCAAAAGAAATGGTATCAAGAATAGATAAGATGGTGTCAAATTGACAAGCCAAACTATCTTGTAAGGTCATTAAATATTGACCAGCAGTAAGGTTTGAAAAGGTAGGACTTGATTGAAAATCCCCATCATTTATTTGGTAGGTATAGGGGGGCGTACCACCTATGATGGAGTCAATTTGAATACTCCCCGAAGCTGCATTCCTACAATTTGGAGAACGGATGTCAAAATGGATAGCAGTTGGTTTGATACAAATTATAGGGTCTAAAGCCGATACACAAATTAAAAATGCTGCCCCTTCAGCACCATCGCCCGCTTCGTAAATTTGGATAAAATAAACGTCGCCAATTTTAGTGTCTAACCGTAAAATTTCTTGTCCGCCTATTCCTTTGCCATTGACGCAACCCAATTCAATGGAACAATTTTGATAAACCCCAATAACCATATCGGTTAATTGGTCGGTAGAAACGGAAATCTGGGTTCTTTCAGAAATAGCGGTGAATTTAAACCAGCCATCATCATCTGGATTGCCACCGCAAGCATTCGTTTTCGCATTTTGAGTCAAGCCTTTTGTATTGCCTGGAGAACGTAGACAATCATCTACGACAATCAATTCGGGCGCTTCCATACAATCATCTGCTTGGGCAAAGGATGAATGACTAAAACCAAAGAAAAGAAATAGGCCGATTAAATAGGTTTTCAAATTATTGACATAAGGAATGACTGTAATGCTTTGATAAACAGTCGAACAAGCGCATTGTTTAGGAGAGATGAAATGATGCTACTTTATAAGCATCCAGGTCAATAATTTATCAATATCAACGATTGACCAACTATGGGGATGCCGTTGCCCATTGGCTCGAAACCCTTTGTTTTGAGTAGGAATATATTCGACTTGATTTCCATATTTTTTGATTAACTCATCAGCAAGGTGCTTTATAAAATAAGCGTTCATATCTTCGTACTCATTTTGCCTATTTGCTTTCCACCATTGAATGTCAGGTTCGGTATAGAGTCGAATTTTTACCTTATCTAGATGAGTTAAATTATGAGTATTATTTGTTTTTTTAGTGTAAACGGCTGCCATTTCATAGTTTTCTAAGCTATCTTCTGGTGTACCAAAATCTTGGTCAAATCGCTGAATGATTCCAATACTTTCTTGTACAGAGATAGGGGAGAAGTTGTGCTGGATATTCCGTTGAGCCGTTTTATACAAGCCTAATAAATCAACAGGTGAATCAATACTAAAGACTCCTTTAGGCTGAATCAAATTATCAGTTTCAGCGAGATGATTGGCGAGTAATAAACTGAGATTTCCTCCACTTGAAAAACCACCAATAAAAATATTGGTACTATATAAATCGTATTTAGCAAAAAGTTGGTTAAAAGTAGAAGCCAAGCGGAATTTTTCTTGGGTATTTAACCAAAGTCGTCGATTAAACTTCATTAAGACTAAAGCTATCCCTTTTTTCAATGCAGGTTGAACGATTTTAAATTCTCGTTTAATATTGGCAGGCGTCTCTGAAAAGCCAGGAAATAAAATTAAAACGCCTTTTTGTTCGCCTGCTGGTTTAATTACTTCATAAGCCTCTGAATCGGTAGCATCAAGCGCAAGATTAATTGCTTTATTAGGATTGTAAGGGGGAATTTCTTGGATTTTGTTATAACAATTGGCGAAAACACACAAGCTTAAAAGGATAGATAATTGTTTCATTCTATTAGGCGTTGATTTTTATCTTTTTCTGCACTAAAATTCGTCTTTTACCATGAATAGTGATTGGACTTTTTCTTAGTAAATAGTCTTTATAAATAGCAAATTTATAGGGCTGTTTAGGCAAAATAGTGTGATTTTTATATTTTTTATCGTCAAGACTATCTGCTGTCCTGTCATTTGTTTCGAATGCCAATACTAAAGAGTCTGCATTGATTGCCCACGTACCAGTTTGTATGGTACAAGCAATCAAAGTAAAGGTCGAATCTGCATTAATTTTAAGATTTTCTTCAATGGGATAGACTGTATTATTTAAATCGACTAACCATACTCTTTCTAAGAAATTACGGTTGACTTCTTGATATGCTCCTGTTACCTCTAAGGGCGATGATTCACAACTGATTAATAGCATTTAAATAGATAACGTGATAATAGTTATTCATTTACCTGTTTTGAGCCATGCAAAAAAATCGGTCGCTACGGTATCAAAATTGTATTTTTCGTAATTAATACTAGCATCCTCATTAAAACCAAAAAAACTATGCTCCCAGCCAAAATAGCTTTTAAAATGAAAATTCGTCAGACCTTTGGTAATCGTCTGAATCCGCAAATTATCCATTAATAGAACCGATTCGTCTTTCGTCCCATAACCAAAAAAAACAGGGATTTTTACCTTGTGTAGATATTTTCGATAATGAAAAGAAAAAGAAGCGGTTGCTTTTACCAAAAATAGCGGAAGGAAAAAGCGAATTCAAATTTTAGAAACCCAATAACCTATCATTAACCCGCAATAAGTAATCATTCACTAAACGGATAATTCATTGCGTTTTAGAATCCGTTGCCAAACCAAACTGGATAATTCTATACTAACCATAGTTGCAATACCAAGCAGAGCTTGGCACTACAGAAAAAATCCGTTGGGAACTGAAATCCGTTGGGGAAGAAAGATTGCTTCATTTCTCTATTACAAAAGCCACTATCCATTTCAAAAGAATAATAAACCGAAAATACGCCTAATGGGAAATAAAAAATCAATCCAAATTATATTAGCCAACTATTATTATTGAATCTATCTTTCTAGCGACATATATCAGAAGTGAACGCTTTCAATTTATTTTTTTCTGTACAAATAAATGCTTGATTTTTAAGCAAAAACCTTAAAAAATCTCCATTTTTCCCCTTTGCATATTAATATAGAATAGGTATCTTTGCGGCAAAATTCAGAAATCCTATTTTTTGATGATATTTATAAGGTGATTTTTAATCACTTTCAGCATAATCAATTCAACTAATAATCATATCAATATGGCTAACGTAGGTCAAATCAAACAAGTAATCGGTCCAGTAATTGACGTAAGTTTTGCTGCGGAAGGTGCTAGCTTACCAGAAATCTTGAATGCCTTGGAAGTAACCAAAGCAAATGGAGAATCTTTAATCATGGAAGTGCAACAGCACTTAGGTGAAGATAGTGTAAGAGCTATTTCAATGGATTCTACCGATGGATTGACAAGAGGCATGAATGTAACGGATACAGGTGCAGCGATTTCTATGCCAGTTGGAGAAGCGATTAAAGGTCGTTTATTTAACGTAGTAGGAACAGCAGTAGATGGAATCGGTGAAGTATCAAAAGCACAATCTTATGCGATTCACCGTAAGCCACCTCGTTACGAAGATTTAGCAACAGATAAAGAAATCTTGTTGACAGGTATTAAGGTAATTGATTTGATTGAGCCTTACCAAAAAGGTGGAAAGATTGGTTTATTCGGTGGTGCAGGTGTAGGTAAGACCGTATTGATTATGGAATTGGTAAATAATATTGCCAAAGTATATGAAGGTATTTCTGTATTCGCAGGAGTAGGAGAAAGAACAAGAGAAGGAAATGATTTATTAAGAGAATTCTTAGAATCTGATGTAATCAACTACGGTGAGGACTTCAAGCATTCTATGGAAGCAGGTGGATGGGATTTATCTAAAGTTGACTTAGAAGCATTAAAGAGTTCTAAAGCAACCTTAGTATTTGGACAGATGAACGAACCTCCTGGTGCAAGAGCAAGAGTAGCATTGTCAGGATTGACGATGGCAGAATACTATAGAGATGGTGATTTAAATGACCCAACTGGTGGTAGAGACATCTTATTCTTCGTTGATAACATCTTCCGTTTTACACAAGCGGGTTCTGAGGTATCAGCACTTTTAGGACGGATGCCTTCAGCGGTAGGATACCAACCAACTTTGGCAACAGAGATGGGTTTGATGCAGGAAAGAATTACTTCTACTAAGAGAGGTTCCATTACTTCTGTACAAGCGGTTTATGTACCTGCGGATGATTTAACGGATCCAGCTCCAGCAACAACGTTTGCTCACTTAGATGCAACGACGGTATTGTCTAGAAAAATTGCTTCTTTAGGTATTTATCCAGCGGTGGATCCTCTAGATTCAACTTCTCGTATTTTAGATCCAGCAATTATTGGAGACGAGCACTATAACTGTGCACAAAGAGTAAAGAACTTATTACAACGATATAACGAATTGCAAGATATTATTGCGATTTTGGGTATGGAAGAATTGTCCGATGAGGATAAAGCAGTAGTAGGTAGAGCGAGAAGAGTGCAACGTTTCTTATCTCAGCCTTTCCACGTAGCGGAGCAGTTTACAGGTATTCCAGGAGTTATCGTATCATTGGAAGAAACAATAAGAGGTTTCAACATGATTATGGATGGTGAAATGGATCAATATCCTGAAGCAGCATTTAACTTACAAGGTAACATCGACGACGTGAAAGCGAAAGGAGAGAAGATGTTAGCGGAAGTAGCGTAATTCAGTTGCCAGTTAGCAGTTGTCAGTTGTCAGTTGTCAGTTGTCAGTTGTCGGTTGGCAGATTATTCAAATTTAACAGTTGTCGTATGTTGGTAAACTGATAACCGACAACCGATAACAGACAACCGAAAAAAATGAATATTTCAGTTTTAACACCAGATGTGGCTGTTTTTGAAGGGCCAATTAAATCTGTAAAGATTCCTGGTATCAATGGTCAATTCCAAATTTTAAAAAATCACGCACCTTTAGTATCTGCTTTGGCAGAAGGGCCTGTTGAGATTTTAAAAGATAATGGTGAAAAATTGACTTTTTCTATTGAGAAAGGATTTATCGAAGTTTTACGAAATGAAGTGTCTTTGTTAGTTCAAGGATATAAAGCATAAAATAGTGCCGAGCGTTCGCTTGGTATCGAAACAATTAAAAGGAGTTAAACTGTCATGGTTTAACTCCTTTTTTTTGTTATAATACTATGCTATTATTTTATAATAATAAAGGTAAATGTTTTGTTGAAAGCTAATTTCTAATTATATTGAGGAAACTCCTAATCCTTTTTATTATGAGAACAATCTATTTTATCCTTTCTTTTGTCTTTATAGTAGGTTTTCAAAATAGCCTAATTGCTCAAAATGAAAATAGAGCTAATATTTGGTATTTTGGGGAGAAGCACGGAATTGATTTTAATACCAACCCACCTAGTCTTCTTACTAATAGTGAACTAATCTCAAACGAAGGTAGTGCAACTATTTGTGATACTTTAGGTAATTTATTGATTTATACAAATGGGGAGAAAATTTGGAATAGCAACCATCAAGTGATGGAAGGAGGAGAAAATTTAGCTGGAAATATCTCTACTACTCAATCGAGTCTTATTATACCGCTTCCTAATGCGCCTAATATTTTATACATTTTTTATCTAAATGAAATGAAAATTAACCTTCCATTTGAAGAAAGAGGGCAGTTATACTATGCGGTAGTGGATATGACTTTGAATAATGGTTTAGGTGGGGTCGTATCAGCTAATAATTTTTTATATACCGATTGTGTCGAAAAATTAACAGCTATTCAGCATTGTAATGGGAAAGATTTTTGGATAATTGCCCATGAAAATGGTACAAATAATTTTTTAGAATGGAAATTAACAGGAACTGGACTTTCTTCCATTCCTAATATTACTGCCGTAGGTTCTATACATGAAGTAATCTCAGGGCATGCCACAGGATATATGAAAGGTTCTCCTTTGGGAGATAGATTGGCATTAAATATTTTTGGAGATAATATGGTAGAATTATTTTCTTTTGATAAAGAAACAGGCGCTATTACTAGACCTATTCTTTTTCAGGGGGGCAATTTCAATACCGCCTATGGATTGGCATTTTCGCCAAATGGTAAAAGACTATATGTAACCAACTTTAGTGATAGATTATTATTACAAATAAATCTAGACTTACCGACTGCTGCGGAGATAAAGGCGTCAACTGTAGTTATTGCCAATACAGCTAACGAGCATGGAGCTATTCAAAATACACCTAATGGTAAGCTCTGTTTGGGACCTAAATTTCCAGCTCAATTATTATCGGTCATTCAGCAGCCTAATGAATTGGGAACCGCTTGTGATTTTAACGAAGAAATTTTTTTTGTAGGGAGGGGCTTTCCTGGAATAGGTTTGCCTAACTTCCCTGCCATTTATTTTAGAGAAAGAGATACTATAGAAGCAATAGAAATGACGGAAAATTGCGAGGGTATCAGAGAATTAGAGGCAATTACCAATGTGGCAGGAGATAGTGTTGTCTATCAATGGCATTTTGAGAATAATTTAATTCTTAATGAAAATGCAATTACCTTACAAATCGAAGTAAATGGCTTCTATGAATTTAAAGCCTTAGTTTTTAATAATTGTAAAACGATACTCAAAGAATTTACAGATACCTTGACGGTGCAATTTGATGACCTATTACCGCTATCTATAACCGATGTGGAAACGATTGGTGCTTCTTGCAATGAAGCTAATGGCGAGCTCTCTATTTTGGGAGAAGGAGGACTAGGCCAGTTAACCTATAGTATTAATGATGGACTATTTCAAGAAGAAAATTATTTTGAAGCATTAGCGGCTGACACCTATACCATTTCTCTAATGGATGAAAGAGCATGCAGTCTTTCCCAAGCCGTTATTATTGATCAATTTTCCATTCCAAGGTTTACGGAAATTAGTACTCGCTCCACCTTATGTGGAGAAGCGTCAGGCGGATTTTCTGTTGAAGTCGCAGGCGGATATGGTCAATTAAGTGTGGTTTTTAATGATAATATACTTGGAAGTGATTTGGTCAAAAACGATTTAGCCGCAGGAGACTATGATTTGATATTAATGGATGAAGCTGGATGCAGCGTAGATTCAACGATTACGATTACGCAATTCAATTGCCCTTTTTATATTCCCAATGTTTTTTCTCCAAATGGAGATGGACTAAATGATTGGTTTGCCATAAATACACATCCAGATTTTGATGGAGTATTTCAAACTTTAGAAATTTATGACCGTTGGGGGAACCTTGTTTTAGAAACCGAAAGTCTTGACAATGCTCAATATAAATGGAATGGTGAATTTCAAGGAAAACCAGTACCAACTGGTGTCTATATGTATGTTTTGACTTTTAATTATTTGGGTAGAGCAAAAGAGGTCGTCGGCGGTACTATTAATTTATTGAGATAAAAAATGGCCTTAACATCGTTCTTTAAAAAACTCCGCCAGCATGTTTTGATGCTTTATTACTTACCAAATTCATAATAAAAAATACTACTACCGTCTACGCTTAAAAAAATCCGTCATCAATTCCCCACATTGTGTTTCCATCACCCCTTGCAAAACGACCGTTTTAGGGTGCAATAATTCTTTTCCATATCGGAAAAAACCTTTCTTCTCATCACTAGCGCCAAAGACCAATCGACCCAACTGTGCCCAAGACAAGGCGCCTGCACACATCACACAAGGTTCTAAAGTTACATACATGGTACAATCTTGCAAGTATTTACTACCTAAGTATTCGGCAGCAGAGGTCAAGGCAATAATTTCTGCGTGTGCCGTTACATCGGTTAATAACTCTGTTTGGTTATGCGCTTTGGCAATAATTAAATCATTGCAAACAATAACGGCACCTACGGGTACTTCGCCTTCCTCAAAAGCTTTTTCGGCTTGCCTGAAAGCCTGTTGCATAAAATATTCTTCGGTAAACATGAAATGGAAGTTATTAGAGGTTATTTTTATATTTCTATCTGCTCTCTGCCCTCCGCAAAATAACATCAAATAACTTTTAATAACCCCAAATAACTTAATTTTTATTTTTTATTGTAAAAAAGGTTTTTCAGAATTTTCAAATATCATACCTTTGCGCATGGAAAAGCTAAAAACACCAACCAGTAAATTTCTAGGACAAGCATTAACCTTTGACGATGTACTCCTAGCTCCTGCCTATTCAGAGGTTTTACCCAGAGAAGTAGATATTAGTACGCAGTTGACGCGAACGATTCGATTGAATTTGCCTGTCGTTTCGGCAGCGATGGATACTGTTACGGATAATAAGTTGGCCATTGCCCTTGCTCGGCAAGGAGGTATTGGGATTATTCATAAAAATATGAGTATCAAAGCTCAAGCAGAACAAGTTCGTAGTGTAAAACGATCTGAGAGTGGGATGATTATCGATCCTGTTACGTTGCGAAGAGATGCCACGGTCGGTGATGCGCAAGCCTTGATGAAAAAATTCAGTATTGGTGGGATTCCAATTGTCGATGGGCATAATAAATTGATTGGTATTTTGACCAATCGAGATTTACGCTTTGAACGTAATAATAATCGACCAATTACTGACTTGATGACGACTGGACGGTTAATTACTGCGCCTGTTGGGACAACGTTAGAATTAGCCAAAGATATTCTCCAAAAGCATAAGATTGAAAAATTGCCAGTTGTTGGAAAAGACAATCAATTGGAAGGCTTGATTACTTATAAGGATATTATGAAAGTGCAGAATTATCCTAATTCTTGCAAAGATTCCTTTGGGCGATTAGTGGTTGGTGCAGCTGTTGGGGTAACTGCGGATATGTTAGAACGGGTAGCGGCATTAGTAGAAGTTGGAGTGGATGTCATTTGTTTAGATACGGCTCATGGTCATTCTAGAGGCGTATTGGATGCGATTAAACGGGTAAAAAGAGAGTACTCGGATTTGCAAGTGATTGGTGGAAACGTAGCAACTGGCCCAGGGGCAAAAGCATTGGTGGATGCAGGTGCAGATGGCGTAAAAGTAGGGGTTGGACCTGGTAGTATTTGTACGACGAGAGTTGTAGCAGGTGTTGGTGTACCTCAATTGACGGCTATTTATGAAGCCGCTTCTGCTATTAAAGGATCTGGTGTACCCATCATCGGAGATGGCGGTATTCGGTATACTGGCGATATAGTAAAAGCCTTAGTTGCTGGAGCAAATACTATTATGGCAGGGTCTTTATTCGCTGGTGTGGCGGAAGCACCGGGCGAAACGATTATTTACGAAGGTCGAAAATTCAAAATCTATCGAGGAATGGGTTCTTTGGGAGCGATGCAAAAAGGCTCAAAAGATCGTTATTTCCAAGATGTAGAAGACGATATTAAAAAATTAGTACCAGAAGGAATTGAAGGGCGAGTACCTTTTAAAGGAACTTTAGCAGAAGTGATGGTACAATATGTTGGTGGTTTACGAGCAGGTATGGGGTATTGTGGCGCAGCGACGATTCCTGATTTACAGAAAGCACAATTTGTACAAATTACAGCAGCGGGTTATCAAGAAAGTCATCCGCATAATATTACGATTACTAAGGAAGCGCCGAATTATAGTCGGCGATAAAAATAACAAATCTTAAATAAAAAAAGAGGTGTTTTTGAAACACCTCCTTTTTTACTTTTAAGTATAATCACTTGTTCTTAATATTCTTATAGTAGTTTGACATTGTAATTTTGATTAGCCACTAGTCTGTTTGTTAATTCGTCGATTTAGATGACCGTATAGTTTTTCTATCGGTAACTCATCACCTTGTTCTGCCTTCAAAATTGATTTACGAAATTCATATAAAGTAATTCCATTTTCTTCGTCAAAAGTATTTAGTTTATCTGTATCACTAAACTGTTCGTTCCAGTCTACAAAGGAAATACCTTTTGGATGAAGATAGTTTTCCTCATTAGCAGCTAAATTATTTTTTTCGTTGAAAAAGCCACCTACAAATTTGAGTAAAAGCTTCAATGGAGTTATTTCTTTGATTTTTAGTACGTGCTTAATCAACTTGATTTGTAATTTCTCTTTTGACATAGCTATTGTTTTATTAGGTAAATACCATTATTTTATGTATTAAGTATCTGCCAAACCATCTCTTTCATCAACTCACTATCTGGGTTATGCATCGTATTATTATTCACGCCTTTAGACTTCAAATCATATTCCTTTAAAATAGCTAAAACCTTCTCTGTTTGTGGTCTTGGATAATTGCGAGCAGAAGCTTTGTATTCTCGTAGAAAGAAACTAGAACTAAGCCGTAAGGCTTTTAGAATATCTTGGTCACCCGAATTGCGTAGGAAGTGCAGCATATAAATTTTGCTGAAGTAATTATATAGTGACCCTACCATCATGACCATTGGATTCTTTTTAGGATTCGCTCCAAAGTATTTAATGATTCGGTTGACCTTGGTGACTTGTTTTTGCCCTAAAGCTTTTTGTAATTCAAAGACATTATAATCTTTGCTAATGCCAATATTATTTTGAATATGCTGCTCCGTGATGTTCGTCCCTTTTGGTAAATTGATCGCCAATTTGTCCAATTCATTTACAACTTTAGATAAATTAGTGCCCAAATACTCCGCAATCAAAGCAGTTGCAGCAGGTTTGATCGAAAAGCCCTTATCTTGTAAGTAATTGTAAATCCAATCAGGTAATTGATTGTCGTACAGTTTTTTAGCTTCAAAAACAACCGCTTTCTTTTTTAAGACTTTTCCTAATTTAGTCCGACTATCAAAACGTTTGTGCTTATGGCAAATCACTAAAATAGTCGTTTGGGCAGGTTGTTCTACGTAAGTGACTAATTCTTTTAACGTCCGCATTTCTTGCGCTTCCTTAATAATCACCACTTGGTAAGGTGCCATCATCGGGTAACGTCGAGCAGTATCTACGACTTGCTTAAATTCTATTTCCTTGCCGTATAGAATGGTTTGGTTAAAAGACTTCTCACCATCTGATAAGACATTTTTTTCAATATAATCCGCAATAGCATCAATGAAATAGGATTCATTGCCATGCAAGAAATATACAGGTTGATACTGCTTCTTTTTTAGATCGTTTAGAATTTGTGAAAATGTCATGTATCTTTTAGTCTACGTTTTTAGTCTTTTAACGTGATTTTTGGATATTATTAACTGATAATCAAATATTTAGCTCCAGAGGAGCGACCCTGTTTGTAGAAAATGGTTCAAATTTCCCCCAAAGGTCTGGAAGACCGACCCCATATGCAACTAATTTCAAACAGAGCCGGTCTTCCAGACCTTTGATTAAGAGGGGCTTACCGAATATTTCCTACAAACAGTTGCGGTCTTCCAGACCTTTTGCTTATCCAAAACTCACGTCTTTTAAAATTTTCATTGCCTTGTTTAAGGGGCCTTAATGATTTCTGTTATGTTAAATTGGATGGTTGACCTTCATTCAACCTGAGATATTGATTGTCAAAAAGATTACAGGTTGACTGAAGGTCAACCATCCAATAGTAATTACAAAAGTAATAAATAAAAATAACCAAAAAGGGAATAACTTTTTGTATAGAGGATTCCTATAGAAGGGAATACTAAATGGTTTATTGTAGGAAAATAACCTCCAATAACCTCTAATAACTTCCCAATTGCTTCGTAATCTCATACAAGCCAATAGACAAAGCCGTTACTACATTCATAGAAGTACCAACGCCATACATCGGAATATATACCGTCGCATCTAAAACAGTCAAAGTAGCTTCTGATATACCATAGCGTTCTGCTCCTGCAATAAAAGCAATTTTACCTAAATTCGTAAAATTAAAAGCCCGAATATCTTTACTCTGATTGGTAATTTCTAAACCAATTAATTGATAACCTTCCTGTTTTAATTGTTGTAGTAAACTAGCGGTATCTAAATGGTGACTATAGGGTACTCGTTTATCTGCCGACCGAGCTGCCTTTGTAATCTTTCGATGAGGTAACGTCGGGCTATTTCCTGTTAAATATAAATGGGTAATACCCATTGCATCTGCAATACGAAACGTCATCCCTATATTTTCTGGACTTTGGAAGCTTTCACAAATGATTACTACAGGGAATTTTTTAGATAAATTGACCGTTTCCGAATGGGTTAATTGCTTGATTTTTTGACTCATTTCCTAATTTTAATCTTCAAAAGCGGATTAAGGAAGTGCAAAATTAAGCATTTTAAAAGAAGTCGTATCTTGCAAAAAAAAATGACTTATGTTTCTAAAAACAGCAACTTTACCAGACTTTGAAATAATTCCAGGCTATACCGCTAAAATGATTCACACCGAACAATTAACGGTCATGCATGTAACGATCAAAGCAGGTCATGCTTTGCCAGAACATCAGCATCCACATGAACAAATTACCAATATTATTGCTGGGGAATTTGAAATGACGGTTGGTGGCGTGACAAAAGTTTGTCGAGCAGGAGATTCGATTGTCATTGCTGGGAACGTCCCCCATTCTGGGATAGCATTGACCGCTTGTAAAATAATTGATGTGTTTAATCCGCCTAGAGAAGATTATAAGACAAAAGAGTAGAGGTGCGAGATTAGAGAAGAGAGATGGAAATTGCTCCTTCTATATTAAACTTAAATGCTGCTCAAAATAGATTTCCAAATCTGCTAAATCGACCACACGACTACGATAGCCAATATACATATCTGGCCGAACGATAAATAATGCCTTTTCATTAATACTCAAATCCTTAAAAAGGGTGGAATAAGTTGCTTTAGGTAATGGATGTAAAAGGACATGAATTTTAGCCAGTTTGAAATAATTGGTTAATTGTTGGACCGCAATTGAATCTTCCGAAGAATAAAAATAGAGGGCATTAAAATAAGTATTTTCAAACCTTTCAAAAATACTTTTACCATTTACTTGATAATAAGGAAAACGATCCCCTGCTTTGGGCGTTTTAGTGGGGAAAGATTGACCTTTATTATTTCTGCTTAAAGAACCTGATCGATAATTAACGGCAATTTGAGAAACGGTCTTAAAAGCAAATTTTCGAGTGGTTTCAAAAGAAGTCGCAAATTTCAAAGCATGCGGGAAAAAATTCAATCTGAAAAAACGAATCAATGGATTAGGCGAAGCGATGGTTTCAAAAGCTGTATCGGTGGTTTTGACCAATTGTTTGGCAAAAGGTAAGCGTTCTTCGTTATAGGTTTTTAATAATTTAGGACTGGCCTTTTCTTGTATGACCAAAGCTAGTTTCCAAGCTAAATTATAAGCATCCATTAAGCCCGTGTTCATCCCTTGTCCACCAGCAGGGCTATGAATATGCGCGGCATCTCCTGCCAAAAAACAACGACCGCGGTGGAAATTATTAACGACTCGATGATGAATTTTATAAGTAGCAAACCAAGTTAAATGTTCTAATTTTAAATCAAAATCCATTTTTGGAATCAAGTGATCCAGAATATCCCGAAAACTGAGGTCTACCTTACCTATCATCTCTTTAGGAACAGCACCTACTAATCGAAAATGCCGATCTCCTTTCATGGGAAAGAAAGCCATAAAATCATTTTTGCTTAAGCAAATAAATAATTCGTGGGCTTCAAATGACCAATCTATTTGTACATCTGCCACAAAAAAAGTCTGTTCGTAAGTATCGCCCTTAAAAGTCATGCCCATCTGTTTCCGAACTGGACTGCGTGCACCATCTGCCCCAACTAACCAATCTGCTTTGACGGTTAAGACCTCTCCATTTTTATGATTTAAAGTAGCGGTTATACCATTTTCATCTTCTACAAAAGTATCCAAATTGGTATTCCATAAAACACCGCTCCCATTGCTTTCTAAAAAACCATTTAATAAAGCTTCATTTTTACTTTGTTCCAACATATGGATATAAGGAAATGGACTCAATCCTTTGCCCATATTGGCTAAATCAATTCGCCTTATCTTTTTGCCTTTGACAATAAAGTTGACGCCTTGCCCCATCATGCCTTGTTCAACTGCTTCGGTTGCAATGCCCATTTGTTGATAAGCTTCCATCACTCTAGCTTGAACGGCTAAGGCTTTAGATTTAGTTGTTATACCCGATTTCTGGTCAATAATAATAGCATCTACCCCAAATCTAGCTAGTTGACTCGCCATCATTAAACCTGTGGGCCCTGCACCGATGATTAAGACTTTTGTTTGCATAATAAAGTTAAGTTTGACCAAAGTTAACCTTATTATGCTATTTTTTCTTGATTTCTTTAACTGGAATTAGGGCTTTATTTAAAAATGGAATCCAAGACTAATGCCCGTTTTTGATAAAATATCACTACTATTTTCTATCGAAAAATGGAGATCATAAGCATTGGGAACTAATAATAAGGTAATTACCGTTATTAGCATTGATTAGTAGAACAATAAGAGAAAATTAAAAAATTAAAAATGACAATCCCCAAATACGTTTCAGACATGATAGAGGGTTTTCAAAACAAAGATCCTCGTTATGTTGATTTAGGTAATCACCTAGGTAAATCGGAAGAATTTTTTTTGACAGAAATTCCTTACGAACACTTAGGAAAGTTGGAAACTATTAAAACGTTTTCCATTAAAAATAATGAAATAACCAATATTGATGCTCGGATTGGCGCAATGATTAATTTAGATGTACTAGACCTCTCCGAAAACCCTTTGACAGAAATAGTCCCAGAAATTGGCAATTGTATCAACTTGAAAATGTTTAAAGCAGCCGAGATAGCGGAAGTAGACCTTGAGGAGAAAGTAACCCTTATGATGAGCGAAATACCTGGCTATCGACCCCATTTTTTAAGCGATGCAGGATTAAAAACTTTACCACCTACCTTTGGGCAATTGAAACAACTAACCAGCCTCTATTTAGAAGATAACCGATTTGAGGAAATTCCCGACGCTATTTTTGAATTGGAAAATTTATCTTTTTTGGAACTTAGCCTTAATCAATTGACCCATATCTCTCCTAAAATTGGACAGTTAAAAAATTTGACTTATTTAAAATTGAGTTATAATAATTTTCATGAACTACCCGATGAAATTGGGAATTTGAAAAAATTAAGTCGATTAAGATTGGATGGTTTGGATTTGTATAGTTTGCCAGAAGGAATTGGTCGATTAACGAATCTGGAAATGCTAGAAATCTGTTATGGTCAAATTGCAGAACTTCCGAATTCGATTAAACACTTGAAAAAACTTAAGGGGTTGTATTTGTATGATACGAAGATCTCGGATATTGACTTAAATATGGTTCGGGTTTTATTACCTGATTGTGAAATACATTTGGAATTTTAGGTAATAGCTATTATTCAGTAATTTCCCTGTCTTGGGTCGTTAAGTTAGGTTATCTAAATAGTCATAAAGTTGTATCTTAGTTCTTTGACATCGTTGCAAATTCAATTATTTCATTTTCTTCTGGAATTTGCTTAGTTGAGGTTTTGAGCAAAGTGCCATCTATTTTTCGGAACATCCATTGTTTTTCAATCGGATCAAAAGTCATAGTCATTTCCTCGACAGCATACTGTTTTTCTACATAAACTGGTTTTCCGAAGACGGATACTTGACCAGACTTTTTTACTATCCTTTTCCATATTTTATCACTCAATAAATCATATACTCTTTTCATTTTGAATAAGTTAGGATTATATTTTCTAGTTCAGGATATAATTCAATTCGAGATTTATGTTTTCTTGCTGGCATTCGATAGTGATTTCGTTGAAAATCACTTTCTTTATCTAATCTTTGTTGAAGTGATTCGCTATTTGGCTGAATTTTGGGATTTGACCAACTACTCATAATTCCTTATAAACATTCTACAATTCCATTTTCTTGTGGGCAACAAGGTGTATTTTGGATAACCTTTATCCCTAATTCTATCCACTAATAAACAGTAGGGGTCTGTACATCGGCACTATTAGGGATGATAAATGGTCGACCATTATCTTTTTTTATAGTTTGTGGCGTCCCCCACTTTTTGAAACTTTGATTAATATCACGGGTAGCAGCTTTTGGACAAATTTTAGAAACCCTATCCGTTTCGTATACTTTTGCCTTTAAGTGGGCTGCCGTAGCTTCATCTTCTATATTCATCCAACTAACTTTTTTGCCACTTGATAATTGTACCAATTCTTTACCGTCTATTTGCCAAGTGTTGTGTGGAGTTATACTCCAAGTTTTTTTCCTTTTCTCTTGGTCTTCCTTTAGGACGATTAGTTTGTTCTTTTGACTACCAACGGGTAAGCGTTCGAATACTTGGAATTGGTAAATCAGGATGTTTGGATTTTATTTTGTCCTAGTACTCACTTAATTGAAAGTTCTTCTTTCTAAATTTAGTTTCTTCAAAGATTAATTTTTATGGGATTGATATAATTAAGAGTTTAAATTTGGCTTACCCCAACAATTCCAACAAATGCACACACTTAATAAACTCCCGATTCGTCCCTTCAATTTCCGTCTGTCCAGCGGTGCGATAGAACTGAATGCGTAGTCGGCGCAAACTACCTTCCAAGTACCGCAAAGACAAAATCAAAAAATGTAAATATTGATAGCGCTCCACATCCGAAGTTTGCAAGGCTGCCAAACGACGAGTACGCAAATGTTGCCCATTGACAAAGTGGTCGTAGAGGTCAAAAAATTCTTTGACGGTATAACCTTGAAAAGCTTTTAGTCTACGCAAAGCTACTTTTGTCGCCTCTTCTGGGCTAAAATCTTCAATAGAATCCAGCACATCAGGGCTTTGGAAATACTCTCGGATATACGATTGCAAGTTATCTCGCTTCACCTTTTCATCCGTTTTAGGCAATAGCGAAAACTCTAGGAATTGTTGCGCAAAATAAGCCGCTCGTTTACTCACATCATCAGGCGCATCCGAATAAGCGAAGTATTGGCGAATCAAATCTTGCATCGTCAATAGTCTATCTCGATTCGGCTTATGAATGTTATCTAAGTACGTTCGATTAACTTTTTCGGGTGCGTAGTCGTATTCTACCACTTCTACTCTTGACCAAAAATCAGCGGTAAATGGTTCATCGTCTTGGCGATACATTGACCCTAAATTGGCAGCGGCACATAGTAGGATATTATCGCCAATGGGGTATCGAGTACCATCGGGCGCTTCAAAAATATTGCTACCTGCAAAAAATGGATTTAAAGATTTTCGCAAAGCTTCTGGCCATTCTTTGACTTCCTCGATATTGACTAAACTATAAGGCGTGGTAATCGCTTTCGTAAATCCAGCAGGGGTTTGATAAGGACCAAATTCGCCAAATTTAATTGCCGTCACTAAACTATTCTTCGTTTGCCATTTATCTGCTGCATGCTCAAAGTATTCTCGATTCATAGTCGCAGCGATAAACTTTAAAAACGCAGATTTACCCGTACTCGGTGGACCAGATAATAAAATCAAACCTGCCCCATTGACCAATTGCAATTTAGCTTTGATGATAAACTCTTGCATTTTTGCTTGAAAATACGGCGTTTCATCAATAAACTCTGGTGAAATTTTAGGGACGTTTCTTGTTCGAGTACGCTCTAAATGTTCTCGGTATTTTTTCTCTAAACCACAACGCAATCCTTTTTGGGCAATCGTAGTCGATGGCAATAAGGCATTCAAACTATCCTTTTCAAATTGAGGAAAATTCTTCGCTTTATTTTTACCAATCGCAATCAACCATAAAGCATTGATAAATTCATACGAATGGTCTACAGAACTATAGATTTCATAGGACGCAGCAAAATCATCATATTCTGTTTCCTTAATCTCAAAAGCTCGACCTGCTTTTAAATTATCGGTCGTTGAAGGTCGATAAACTTGTAAATCAGTATCTCTGATAAAGGTAATTAGGTAAGTACCGCCACTTCCTTTTTTTTCAATAATATCCATGTCCCAATTAGGATAATTACGGATATTAGAATCCATGTCCACATATAAATCAGGGTCGTTTTGGATGTAGGCATATTTGCCTTCGTAGGCAACCATTTTTTCTAAATCCGCCCGATTTCTTTCTAGTATCTTTCGCTCTAATCTTCGACGTAAATCAATTGCCAATCTGATGTCTTGAAAAGTCCGTTCAACTTTTAGAATATCTCGTAATAATTGCTTATAAGTCGCATTATTAGACAATTCTAAATCGGCAAAACCACCTGAATGATTTTGCACAAAAAAGTCAATACTTGTTCGGACCATTCCAGCCAATTGCTGTTTAGCCGCATTCTTTTCTGCTTCTTTTTTCTCTATTTCTGCTCTTAGTTCTGCCTTTCTTTGAGCAACTGCTTCGTATAAGCGTTTCTGAATACCTGCAGGGGATAAGCTTCTTTCTTTCGCAATATTTTGTAAGATAAAGGGCTGTTTTAATAAAGACATCAATTCCAAAGCAGCAGGATGCGTGCTAATCAAAATCTCCAATTGCCTTGGGTCATGCGTATTATTAATGGCGGTCTCAATTTGCTTGATTTCGCCCGTAATAAATGTTTGTAAAGCCGTACCATCTTTAGCAATTTGCTCCGAAAAAGTATGGTCTAATTCTTCTTGAATCGCTTTAAATTCGGTAAAAACCGTGTCTCGATTTTCCGCCAGCATCCCTAACAATTCTTCATTGAATTGCCGAACCGTATTTAAAACTTCTCGATACCCATCAGGGCCAGTCATCCGCTGAATCTTTAGCTGAAATGCCTTTGTTTCTGCTAAAATAATCGCTGCCCGTGATTCTTCTACTAAATTCCTTACCCGTTTTTCCGCAGGACCAATAATCGTATTAATTGTCGATTGCAAACGTTGTCCAACTAAAAATACGCCTTCTTTCTCCGCTGCTGTACTTAGCTCTTCCGCAATATTCTGTCGAGCAATCGCAATCTGATTCTGAATTTTTAACAACTCCTCATAAGAATTTCCTGCTTCAACTAATTTATGTTCTACATTAGATTCAAAATCGTATTTTGCACCTTCAAAAGCTTTCGGTAATAAACGTTTCTTCGCTCGTTTGGTCTTTTCTTCCGTAACAATTTTAGCAAATACTTTTTGGGTAAATAAACTTTGTCCTTTAAACAAATGAGATAAATTCCCCAAGACCGTCGCTAAATTGCGTTGCTCATAGGGAATCTCCAATTCAATCACATTGGTATCTATTTTAACCAACTTATTCTCCCTCAATTCTTTCACTAATAAATCACCCGCTTGGTCTAAATCATAGCCAGGCGCATAAGCCCCAAAACGAGCAACTTCTTTTGGATGGTCGGTTGTTATATCTAACACAATCACTTCTCCACTTAAATTCTGCACAAAAGCCGTACACAAATTTTCATCTACCCGCATCCATTGCATCACTTCGGGCAAGACCACTTTTTTTGGCCATTTATGCGGTACAATCGAACGATGCGTATTAATAATCGTCATTTCCTGTTCATTACTCAACGCAACAATAATATTACTATCCGAGTGCAAGACTTGGAAACAATCATTGACCAAAGGGACTTTGAGTAAATTATCTGTATTATCCAATAAACTATCAATCGCAATTTCTCCTAAAGTATGGTATAATTTATAGCGGTCAGTTGTTCTAACTTCCGTACCACCTGTGGTATCAAAAAAGGATTTGATGTCTTCTGACCGAAAAACTAAGGCTTGTTCAAAAGTCGCTACATCATGGGTTCGGGTAATCGTCCATTTATTAGGTGGTAACAATTTGTTTTCTGCATCTCTCGTTTCCAGTATCACCGCAACCCCACTTCTTTTATTCAATGGGGTAATGATTAGATTATCTTGTGGCGTAATGCGCGCATAACCAGATTGTAGTTTTTGTTGAACTAAAGTATAACTTTCTAGAAAGTGATAAAAATTTCTAAATTGAGGTCGAATTTGTTTCTGTATATCCCCAACCGAATTGATATTAAATTGGGCATAAAAAGCTTTAGCAATGGCAGTCGTGGTTTCCAAACCAAATTTACTTTTTAAGCCAAGTGCTAAATCATTTTGTCCAACTATAAAAGTGGCTTCTAATAATGCCTTAAAATCACTATTATTTTTTGCCTTATTAATATCCAAGCCCCGCAAATTACTAATCACCGCATCCGCCCCAGACATATCTGCCGTCTTATATTCATCAGGTAAATAATGGTCAACATCGACCAGTTTTCCTTCCGCATCATAAAAACTAAGATTTGGACTGTCTTTATATTCGACTACAATAATATCTTTCTCGGCAGTTTCTCCAGCTAAGACATGGACTTTGTAAATTTCTAATCCTTGGACGTGAATATGTGTATCCCGTTCGAAATGATTGGGTAATTTTTGGTAAGTAAATTGGTCAGCAATAGCTGCAGTTTTCTTGGTCGCTTTTGGATTCATTGTCATATTAAGTGGTTTTAAGTTATTGAGTGGTTCAAGACATAAATTCTTGACAAGTTAAATCGGCGTCTTTTTCCGTTAGCATCCCACCCGCTGTGCGGTTCACAAACGATGTTTGCTCATGTTATTTTTTCTCAAAGAGCTACGGCTATTCTCAAAAAAAATGCCTTGTCTAACGAAAAAATACACTCGATTAAACTATCAATTATTTATGACTTGAACCACTAGCCCACAATATATTCGATTCTTTTAGAGTATTGTTACTTTTTTCGATAATTCTAGTAGGAAATTGGATAAATTTTAAAAATAGAATGCATCAATAATCAATTTTAGCACTACTCAATTAGGAAATTAAACTAGGTAATCAAATTTTTACTTACCTTGTAAACAAAGCGTTAGTATTTTTAATTATTAACCAATTAGCAAAAGAGAAAATGAGCCAAAGCAAAGCGAATAAAATTCGTACAAATATAGAAAACTGGACGACTTCCATTTTTACAATTTTAGGTCGGCTCTTCATTGCCATTTTCGTTCTAGCCGTCTTTACAATGGTTTATAAAGGACTCAGCAATGACCATTATTTAATCCAATCTTTTCAAGTACCAGGCGACTTTGAGGACAAAGGATATAATGGAATAGTATTATCCAGAAAAGTACAAGATAGAGTTGTTTCCTTGAAAGAATATATTGCTAGTTCCAAAGAAGATGCCTATGCCTTTGAAGCGGAATTAGAGCCCGATTTAGAAGTGGGCGTTATGGGTTTTGGTTTATCTCTAAATACGGTGACTTATCATTTGAAAAATCTATTGGGTCGAAAAAATAAAATCATTACGGGAGAGTTAACAGATTTAAATAATAAAATGGAATTGACCATCCGAATGAGTGGTTATGATACAGAAAATCATGTCATTGAATATAAGGAAAATGCAGATGAGGCGCTAGATTATTTATTAGAAGAGACCGCTAAAACCATTTTGAAAAATACTGACCCTTATCGGCTAGCTGTTTATCATTATCACAAAAAAGAATATCAAAAATCGTTACAGATTATTGTAGAATTATTAAAAAAGAAGGAGGATAAAGAATGGGCTTATTTAGCTTGGGCAAATTTGTACAACAGACAAGGAAAGCGAGATGAAGCGATAGAAAAATGGAAAAAGGCGCTGGAAATCAATCCTTCTTTTGAAAAACCACTTTCTGGTTTAGCTTGGTCTTATATGTCTAAAAGAGAATATGGAGAAGCGATGATTTATTTTGAAAAAATGATAGAAAAGGATGCTAATAGTTGGGCAGGGTGGAATGGGATGGCCAATTGTTATCGCTGGTTAAAAGATAAAGAAAAAGCAATAGCTGCTTATGATAAAACAATCGAAATTCAGTCAGACAAAATGTGGGGCTATGTCAATAAAGCGAGTTATTTATGGCAAGACTTACAAGATACAACTGGTGCGACCTATCTTTATCAAAAAGGAGCTGAAGTTACACCTGACGGTATAGAAAAATATATTTCTTTAGCAGCAGCTTACAACTCAATGGGAGACGATACCAAAATGATGGAATACCTCCATAAGATTTTGGAAATTGACCCTAATAATTCTAGGGGAGTTACAAGCATGATTAGAATATTATATGAAGATAAACAATATGAAAAAACGCTAAATTATTTACCTGCCCTTAGGACTATTCCTGATGATGCCAGAGGAGATAGACGCTATCATAAACAAGGAGGCTTAAACCTCTTAGCAATGTCAAGTTATTTGATTAAAAAATATAAGCAAGCAGAAGCTTTAGCAAAGGAAAGTATAGCCGTTGACCCTAATAGCGCCTTGCCATATACTACGCTTGCGGAAACTTATAGTTTAATGGACAAAGATGAGGCATTTTACGAAGCGATAGAAGATGCGTTGAAACGTGGCATACTTGCGGAAGTGCTAATAAAAGATGCGCCTTATCAGCGATTTTTAAACAAAAAACGCTTTAAAGATTTATTGAAGAAATACGAGAAAAAGGAAGCACCTTTAGACCAGATTGCTAAGAATTAAAATCATCGAATTTCTACTTGTTTCCATCGAAAAAGTTATCCTTTTTTCGGATTCCTTCGTAAATAGCCATATGACTGGAAAAACCAAACATACAAATAGCGAAAAACTGCCCACCTTAGGTAAGCCCTTACCACCCAATCTCCAACGATTCTGGGAAGAATTGCAACGCAAATATTATCCAGAAAAATATGCTTTAATAGATTTTATTCCTGAATCGGAAGCAGATAATTATTGGCGTTGTGGGATTAATGTATTTGGGTATAAATCGCCTATCAAAGCGAGTTATAAAAAACAATTTGATGCGATTAAACCCTTAGAAGATTTTGTGGGCAATGATGATTTAAAAATTATTTTTCATAATGGCTATCGACATTCTACTGTTTTATGGACGCAATTAGAAAGTGCCATTCAGCCTAGTGGTTTTTATATTCCCAAAGGAGAAATTGCTAGGCTAGAAAAAGATCACATTGAACCTTATTTATTATACCTAAAGCTATTGAAGGAAACTTTTCCTAGCATTCAATTATTAAAAGCAATAAAAAAAGGAAAGGGAGAATTAGGGATGGCGGAAACACCTCTGCCTTTAATTGGTGTATGGCAGTATTTTCAATGCTATGCGAAGTTTTTAAAAGATGTAAAAACTAAAAACATCAAAGGGTTTAAGGAAATTACGAAGGTGCTAGCTCAAACAATTTCCGTAGCTAATTTTAATCATAAATTGCCTTCTGAACAAATTTGGGCTTTGTTACTATCAGAATTCCAAGTGTATCACTTTAATGGCATGACGGCGGTAGAACAAGAAACTTTGGTCAAAAATACGCATCAATCCGTACAAGATTTTTGGACGACTTATAAAGACTCTATACGATTTATTGTGGAAAATGGTTATCCTGCTATCTCCAAACGGTCAATTGGGAATCGCAAGATGATTTATGCAGGAAAAGATGCAGCAAAAGCCTTTTATAATTTATTTGAAGAAGAATTAGCATGGGTGAAAATTCAAGAAATTATTGATCCACAATTTGAAAATAAATATACCGCATTACCTTTAGATAATACCCGGTGGAAATTTAGAGCGGACAGAGTACAAGATACCGCCACCGCCATGAAACAAGCGATTGGTGATAAATCTATTTTGGATAGAATTAAAGAAAGTACCGCCGCAACAGTTGAACTAAAAAGACCATTTTTTACACGTCCATCAAAAGATTGGCTATCAACGGAAGGACAAAAATGGTATGATTTCACCATTGAAGAACGAAAAGAATTAATATTATCTGCCGAGAATGATTTAAATCATTTTCAGCAAGAAGAAGTAATCAATAATGCCCAAAAAAGATGGAATGTTCATTTAGAAAAATTTGCCAATCAAATATTTAGTCCTTTTTTCTATTGGACAAGTGTAGAAGATAAACTAGTTCCTCAATGGAATGTTTTACCTACTAAAAAAGCGCATGAATTAACTAAAGCATTTGAAGAGGAATTATCTGCTGAGGTAAAAGAAAAAGCTAAATTAGAAAAGTGCATTACGTATTTGTATGATAAAAAAACCTTAGCCAAAACCCAAGAATTTGTTGACAAAATCAGATCATTTAAATTTGAACATTTGCAACAACAATGGGATAAAACAACCAAAGCACAATTATTATCTATCCGACATAAAGGGGAATATCGCCTGCGCAGAATGGAAGAATTTGGGATGCTTAAAGGCAATAAAACGCCTGATAAAAAATTGGGCGTATGGTTGGATGAATTATTGCAAATAGAAAAAGAAATTGGGCCGTATATTCCTTTTGTCCAGCAGGCATTTTTGATGGCATTACCCAGTAAAACATCCGTAGAATTTGATCCCTACCGGCATAGTCATGATGGCATTGAATTTGACCCAGAAACGACTCAAGACCAACATAAATGGTTGCGAGGAGAAGTCATGAAAGCTTTGCGAATACGATCTGGTAAAGCAGACGCAGAACAAGTGAATGCTTTTGCACTCGATTTTTCGGGTTCGATGCGCCATAAAAGAATGCGGAATTTATTTAAGATTTTGTATTTAATGGTGTTTGGTTTAGAAGACCGAAAATCTTACGATGCTTTCCACTTTTTCGGGACTGACTTCATTGAAACGGTTAATTTTTCTAATGACTATACTAATAAATCCTTGTTATTTCGGGTACTGAAACAGATTGCTCGAATAGATTATGAGGGCGTTCGATACGGCGGAATTGGCGGCACCAATATGAGTCAAGGAATTATTGGTTGCCACGACAGAATTAAGGTCTTTGCCAAAAAGCTTAAAGAAAAATATCCAAAGCGATTTTTCTTAAAATCTATTTTTGTCATTACCGACGGCGAACCTTCTTTGGGTGTTCATATCCCTGAGGCATTAAATCTTGTTATTAATAAAAAACGGAAAGATGGGAATGTTGCCATCAAAGGTATTTACCTAAGACCAGAAGGCGAAAAATTTGCCTCTTTTATGGATCGTATTTTTGGCAAAGATCAATTTGTAGAAACCGATGATTTTGCCGAGGCCATCAATCGTTTGGTTTTCATTATGACGCAAACGTATAAGCAGCAACGTATTAATTTAAGACAACAAAAAATCAAAGAAAAATATGAGCAAAGTCGCAATCTCTATCAATAAGCCGCTCCCTTCTCCTATCAAAAAAATTGGGTTAATGATTTGCACCTATATGCAAGTTTTTGGCGATTTAGTCGTGATATGGGGGACAAAAGGGGAAATTCGTGCTTTCACCAAAAAAAGCTTGACCAATGGACAAATCCAACCTTATCAAGTATTTGGGATGAATGTCCAACAAGTTTTTATGCCTAAAAACCATGAATTAATTATTTTACAAACGGAAAAGGGCATTGTCGTTCGAGACTATCAAAATCAAACCGTCAAAGATGCGGCGAATTGGGCAGATTTTTTCATCGAACCGCATACCCATAATTTTTATCGCCAAAACGAGCGAGGCAATTGGTTTAATATTGAAGGCAATAAATTAGCGGTGCCTATTTTTTTATTGGGCAATGTATTGGTCTCTTTAGTAGGTAAAAAAAGTAAAAAATCACTCGCTTTTAAAGGTGTTAATTTATTGGTTAGCCCAAACCTACAATTGATTCAAGCAGGAAAAGTGGTATTTGACAATCAACTGAATCCAATTAGTGTTTTTGGAGAGAAAGTTACGGGCTTGGGCAAGAAGCATATTGAATTTGGAGACGGTACTATTTTGCATGAAGTATTGACAGGATTTAAGACGTCCACTTTTGTCAATGAGCAAACTTTACAACCTTTTTTAATCAATGATGAGCAGATTACGCAGCATGTAAAAACAGTTGTTAAAGATAATAAACGCTATGAAATTTTTAAGACCGCAACTAATGAATATGTGCTTGCAGTATTGACAAAGGAATGCCTAAAATGCGATGGAGAAATTGTAAAAATTGATTTCAATTCTTACCTAAAAATGGGCAATCAAGAATTGGTCAAATGTATCGGAAAAAGTGGTCGCCGATATATGGATTTGCGCACTCAATCTGCTTATGCCCTTAAAGAAGTAAGTGCCGAAACCATTACTTTTATAGATTTAGAAACATTAAATGTAGGCGGCGCGATTCTACGAAGTATGGCAACTGCCACCGACCGATTTGTGTTCAATGAAACCAATAAAGAAATTTTTAAACTAAACAACAGTACTATTCGCCCAAATGCAGTATCTAAACCTCCTTTTTTTAGTGAATATTTAGGTATTGCTGACATCAAAGGAGAGCAGAAATATTTTCATAAAAAGCAAAAAGCAATTATTCAACTGGATGCCGAGCAAATAGAAATTGCCACCATTTTAACACAAAAAGACAATCATAAATTACTAAATGCACTATCGACTAAAGGCAAAAAAATAGTACTAGATATCCGCAAAGGGTTTGACCATTTAGAACGAGCTTATGCCAATGGACAAGCGGTAGCAGAAGTCTATGAATACCCTCGAAATGTAGGTCGAAAGATGCTACAAAATGCAGCTTTAAATACCTTAGGTGGTACAGAAAAGCGAGTGATAGATTTAAATGCCAATCAATTAGCCATTTTTACCTTACCTAAAAAATTATCTGCCGACCCTGCTGGTATTTCGCCTTCTTTATACCAAGGCAACCCATTAATTGAATTAGATTTTAAGCATCCGATTAAATTAATGGGCGAAGCTTTTTTTAAAGGCACTTTCTTGCCTTATCACGATACGCCAAAGGAAGTTTTAATTCTAGAACAAAATAACCAACCACTTCATTTAGAAGGCAATGGGCATAAAATGGAGTTGGCTACTGCTTTTGTTTATAATACCAAAGCGGATAAATATTATATTGGAGATAATCGTATGGTTGGGGCTAAAACGCTGAAGGAAGATGGGCAAGAAGGACAAGTCTTATTTGCTTTTCAAAGAAAATCAACTTGGATTCCTTTTAATGAAGCAGCTTTGCCAGTTACTCAAAATGTCGTCAAGGTCAATACGCCTGGTGATTGGGATTATTTGCTTTTTGAAGTGAAAGATGTGGATAATACTTTGAAGTTTATGGTAGTAGAGAAACAAGCACCACATAGAGTTTTGGTAGAACGAAAGAAAGGAAAAGAGCAACCTAAATTATTGGATAAGAAAGCGGTATTGCCTTTGAAGTTACCGAAGGAGTTGTCGCAGTTTACTAAGTTCTTTGTGGATGACCCTGGGTATTTGAAGGAGATATAGCAATTTTCAATTTTCAAAAATTAGTTCCAAGAACTTCTAATATTTGTCGAGCTAAAAGGTATAGTTTCGTCTGCATTCTATCAGGATATTGCTGATTAGGAGCAGTATCCGCTTTTGCTGCATTTTCAGTAGCAACATTTAGTAAACTTGCGAATCGTTTCAATTCTTGATTACTTTTAGCTTTTTGGTCTAGTAGATATTTTAAATCACTACACTTTTCGCCATTATCAATTAAGGTTTCTATAAAATGGAATAATAACCAAACCTCAAAACAAGGATTACTAATACCTAGATGCCAATTTTTATTTTGTTGACAAGCAATTCGTAAATCTTCTATTGATTTTCTTTCCCATCTATCTACATCTAAAACAAACCAAAGAATATCGTTTTCTTTAGGTGTCCAACCATCATCTTGAATAAATTGGTTGATGCGTTCGAGAAATAATTTAGGGGCGGATTGATATTCAACTCTAGGTACAATTTGTACTAAAATTCGTTGATTAATTTCATTAAAATAGCGAAAATAAGCGTCCTCTCGTTTTCCTTCGGCTACGATTACAAATAATCGAGCATCTCTATGTCGTCCACCTTTTTTATAATTTCTGTTTTTACGACGCATATTCGTGCCAATTTAAATCATCTAAATTACCCAAAAAAGGAATAGCTCCAAAACGACCTTTTAAGTAACCTTTTTCAATGTCTAAGTCATAGCGAATTTTATAATCACTCAATGGATACATGGTCGTTTCTCCTGTTTTCTTTTTTTCAGTAAACCAAATTTCATCTTGGCGGAAGATGTTTTGGTCTAGTAAATTACTGTCGTGAGTCGTGAAGATTAGTTGTCCTTTGGTATTATTATCGTTGACAAATTTGGCGACTAGTTTTTTTAATAAGTGTGGGTGGATACTTTGGTCTATTTCGTCAATTAAAAAAGTAGACGCTGTCCTGATTATATATTCTAAAGATGCAGAAAAATCTAATATTCTTTTAGTGCCGTCACTTTCTTCTTTAATTTCAAATTTAAACTTTTCATTATTTTCATTGTAATGGCTTGTAATCAACTTTTTCACAATAATCTTTCCTTTTTCTTCCACAGCAACAGCAATTTGATTTTTATTCTTTTCATCAATTGGTAAATATTTTAAAGATTGAACTTCAAAGTTACGACGTATTCTATCTGCTTTTCCTTTGTCATCTAAGCCAAAATATTGGTCTAGTTCAATATCTTCGAACTCGATTTTTTTAACTCCTGTATCTATTGTTTCAAAAACATTATCTACAAATTTTTTGTATTTGTCATTAGAATAATATCTTGCCGCAAGACCTTTTGCTTCTGAATTAGGAAAAATAATGATAAGATTTTCTCGAAACCAAAGAAAAGCATTTTGAATATCTTCAAACTGTCTTTTTGTTTCAGACATCATTCCTAAAAGGGTCCTAGAACCTAATAAAAATTCTTCTTCGTATAATTTTACTCTTAATTTATCTTCTTCTGTCTGCAATAAATTCTCATTAAATTTAATTTTGGTTTTGCCCTTTACTAGTTGCCTCTCAAAAACTAATTCTTCTTTTTGGTTTTTTATTTTATAAAGCCACTCTTCGATAATTTCGTCGTTATGTATATTGATACTATAAGCATATACATTCCCTTTACTAACAAATTCGATTTCAAGTTTAGTTGGCTTTTTTTTATTTTCTGGGTTTAAACGAAAAGAATCAAATTGTACCCCATTTATAACATATCCTTTTTGCACACAATTTTTTAGTAATGAAATTGCTTTTATCAAATTTGACTTCCCCGCCCCATTAGGTCCGTAAATAGCAGCCGTCTTCAATAACTCAATATCACCAAATTGATAAATATGTTCCTTCTTACGCCGAACAGATCCAGTCAGCATATTAAACTCCGTTTCTTCCCCAAAGGACAAATAATTAGAAACTACAAAACGTACTAACATAATTTGAGTTTTATATTTATTCAAATATAAGAGATTTTTTCTCTTAAAATTAGTTTATTCTCCATTATTATGATTTTACGTACATTTTATTTAATATTATGCGAAAAATTCACTTTCAAATTAATAATTTCTTTTTTTACAGATATATAAATAATTGCTTCTTTTTGTTGTACATTTATCGCTAACTAAGCTTTTTATAAAACGAAAAATCACCAACCTTGCCCAACACAGAAGCAATAAAACCCATTTACTCCGAGTCCTACAAAAAGTACGTCCTCTACGTCCTAACAGGTGTCTACATCTTCAATTTCATCGACCGTCAAATTCTGGTCATTCTGCAAGAAAGCATCAAAGCAGATTTAGGTTTGTCAGATACGCAATTGGGTTTATTGACAGGATTGGCTTTTGCGTTATTCTATGTGACGTTGGGCATACCCATTGCTAGATTGGCAGATAATACCAATCGAAAAAAAATCATTGCAGTTTCCTTAGCGGTTTGGAGTGCGATGACGGTCGTATCAGGTCGAGCGTTAAATTTTACCCAATTATTATTAGCTAGAATAGGCGTAGGGATTGGAGAAGCGGGGGCAAGTCCTGCGGCACATTCGATGATTTCCGATTATTTTCCTGCCAATAGACGAGCAACTGCATTAGCCGTTTATTCGATGGGCATTTATATTGGTATCCTACTAGGCTATTTATTTGGTGGTTGGCTAGATGAATTTTTTGGTTGGAGAACTGCTTTAATGGTATTAGGTTTACCAGGAGTTTTATATGCAGTTTTCTTCTACTTTACCGTCAAAGAGCCACCAAGAGGATATGCGGAAAATTTAAGTACTTCAGACGCTGCGAATTATAGTTTAGGGCAGGTTTTTGGCTTATTGATGAGCCGAAAAGCTTTTTTATGTTTGGCTTTAGGCGCAGGCATTCATTGTTTTTCTGTCTATGGAGTAGGAAATTGGTTACCCTCCTTCTTAGCTCGATTACATGGCATGGAACGAGGGGAAATTGGCACTTGGTTAGCGATTGGTAGTGGTGGTGGTGGCGCTTTAGGCGTTTGGTTAGGCGGTTATTTGACCGATAAATATGGGCAAGAGAGTCGTCGAATGTATTTGATTATTCCAACTATAGCCATTATTGCTTCCCTTCCTTTATTAGCTTTGATGTTAGCTACAACCAATAAATATGTAGTAGTTGTTGGAAATATAGTCGTAAAAACACTTTGGTCTTTTTATTTAGCGCCTTGTATTGCGATGGCACATGGCATGGTCGGTTTGCGGATGCGTGCCTTGGCTTCAGCGGTATTTTATTTGTTTCTCAATTTAATTGGTTTAGGCTTAGGGCCTTTATTTATCGGCATGACAAGCGATTATTTAACACCAGAATATGGGCAAGAAGGCTTGCGTTGGGCATTGACGTTGGGTTTATTAACGAGTTCGATTGCGGCCGTTTTATTTTGGCGAGCATCGGTTTATTTGGAAAGGGATTTAGACGCTGCGCCCAAGTAATAAATAGATCCAATAAAAATGCTGAAAACAATAAGAAATCTCAAATTAGGCTGGATGATCATTTTAACAGGTATTATAATAATTGCTTCTGGACTATCAATGACAGAAGGGAAAGCAGTAAGGCAAACATTTATTTGCTTTGATAATGCCTGTATCTACATTCAAGGAATTTCTAGTATTGCAATTGGGTTACTATGTTTTGGAGTAGGAATTTATATGATTTTAAAAAAATAGAAAAATCATTTCGCAATAACTAATTTACCTGCATATTGTCCATTAAGTATCAGAAAATAAATACCTGCCTCTGCTGATGAACATTGCCAATAGAATTCATGCATGCCCACATGTAAAAGGTTATTATCAACAAGTGTACTAATTTCTCGACCATACAAATCAAATAAGCCTAAATGTACCCTCATAGCACTAGGTAAATTAATCGCAATAGTAGTAGTCGTAATCGCAGGGTTCGGAAAAATCTTAACCGATGGCGCAACAGGCTTAACCAGTTCTCTTTCAATAATTTTGGCACTTTTGTTAAAGATGTTCTCCCTATTTTCTAAAGGGAAAGTCGCCTCCATCTTCTCCACTAAATTAGCAGAACAAGCTTCAATACTTGCTGAAAAAATACTACCTGATGTGGCATAGAAACCCTCCGTAAGGGTAATAGAAGTCCCCGCTTTAAAAATTACCGGAGTACCTGAAGCAATGCTACCAGAAGCTTCAATTATGGTTGCAGCAGTATAAGTTCCTTCGGATATACTTGATTCATCAAACATCAATTCATCAGGACAACTAGGACTACAGTCTGCTGAAATGGTTGCTATAACAGGTAATCGAGCACAATTAGCTCCTTCCACCTCCCAATTATGGGTGGCCAAATATTTGTCAGCCACATCACTTCCTGTAATTGAAAAAAATGGGGCATAATTCATTGGATAACTCACACTTCCTTCCCAAAAATTTACGCCTACTGTACTTGTGATAATCAATTTATAGCCCGTTCCTTGTGGAATATTAATGCCTTCTGCAAAAGAAATAGTTTGAGAATCCGTGTCCAAAGCTGCACAATCAACGTCACCCGATAAACTAAAATCATGTTGTCCATTCGTCAACAACCTATTCTCCGCATCCCTGATTTCCAGAGAAACAGTATGCGTACCACAATAAATTAAAGGATAAATAGTCAATCCCTTTAGTATAAAATTGGTAGATGCGTCAAAATATAATTCATGAGGATTAAAATAGTTACCCAAAGTACCTAAATCGTTATTCGTAGGCGTTGGCCCTGTTGTGGCGTTACCAACAGCATCAGTAGTTGCTACATAATAAGTAGTCGATTCAGAAAGAATTGGAGTCGTAAAACTCAATCCTGTACCCAATAAAGTTCCTCCCGTAATCGTAGCATACCATTCGTAAGATTCTTCTGCATCTCCATTAAGCCCCAAAGTAATGGTACTTCCAACATTCCCACAAGCATCTATGGGGGCTGGCAAATCAGAAGTAACCACTAAACTATTTTCGGTGGTACAATTTCCATAAGTTGCAGCTACTTTATATGTACCTGCTGAACGAATATCAGCATAGGTAGAAGTAGTTGCCTCCGTTATAGCTAGGTCATTTTTGTACCAAATCCAACTAGTTTCATTTGGAAAATCATCCGTATTTAAAACCGACAAGGAGGCAGGTAAGGTCAAGCATAAATCAACTGAGGATGGCAAATTAGGCGTTGACAAATCAGCACTAATAATAATTTCATCTGTTTTGGAACAACCTGCGGAATCTCTACTTACTTGGTAAGTACCTGCTGTTGAAATAGCTAAAGTAATAGCAGTGGCACTATTATTAACCAAAACGGTATTGGTACTTAAATTAGTCCAAGTAAAAGTTACATTGGTATTGGTGGTTGTTTGGCTATTTAAGGTATAAGGAAAGGTCAATCCACAAGCGGAGACATCTGCTCCTAAATTTGGTTGTTGACAATCGCTTACTATTGGAAAAATATTTTCATAATTGGTAGCATATTCATAAGCACTATTATTACAATTGGTAACCGCATCCCAATTAATCGACCAAGTCATCATCCCTCCCAAATTAGGATACGGTCCGCCTTGTAAAGTATAACTACCCGGTTTACTTCCATTGCCCATTAAATAATCAATAGCCATTTTGACAATCGTAGTTGAAGTAAATCCACCTCCAGCAGCACTAGTACAAGCTGGTAAAGCAACCGCTACTTTATTTTCTGGAAATCCATCGAAAGTGCCACCTGCCCCAGCCTGAAAACCAACGATAACCGCTTCTACTTGGGAAATAATAAAATCGGCAGTACCTTGATTATAAATATTGCCATCAATACCATACATAGAGCCGCTATTATATAATTGCACATGTAGTAAATCCAAATCATCTCTTAAAGCATCTAATACTGGTAAATAAGCCCCCCATAAACCACCCCAGCTAGACTGTCCCCCTTGAACAAAAGCTGTCTCAGGTGCAGCAGAAAGAAACATCTTTTTACCATTTGTATTTTGATAGGCTGTAGCAATTTGTTGAACGGCACTAATAAAATTAGTGATATTTGCATCAATAGGATTGGCAATAGTACTATTAGCAGAAACAGAAAGGGAACTACCTTCCAAATCTATATCCAAACCGTCTAAGCCATAAGTATTAAGAATCGAAGTCATACTAGACACAAAAGTGCTAGTTTCCGAGGCGTTATCTAGTTCAACAGGGGCAGTTGCACCACCGACTGATATATTGACAATGATGCCATTAGCTTGCAAACTTTGAATCTTAGTGATTAATCCTGCTTGGGTTTCTCCACAACAAAGATCAAAAATCATATCATAATCCGTTCCATTTCCGCCAATCGAAAAGGATAAATTAACAACATTATATCGATTATCTATTTGATCTAATTCGATATAAGGAGAATTGGAATCATCCCAATTTTGCCAATACCCGACCAAATAAGGACCTGGGTTAGATTGTGCACCTAGATCAAAGAATTGAAAAAGTAACAAGAACAAGAAAAATCTAGTCAAATTTTAAATATTTTATACGAGCATAAATGGATTATCTGAGTTTTAAAGCCTAAGTAACGAGTAAAAAATAACTTCATCATTTCACCGATAATCTTTTGCACCAAGGCATCCCGTCCGTAAACGGTTCGGAAATTGAATTTCCTCATGTTATTTTTCTCTGCAATAGCTAGGCTATTACATCAAAAAATGCCTCGTCTTGGCACAAAGTATTTACCTCCAAATGGCGAACTTATTTTTTGCTCGTTACTAAATGACCTTCTTTTAGGAAGATAAACTTTAAACAAACGCTCGTTTTAATGGAAAATTTTCTGTCTCATTTTCTTTATTACTCGGCAGGATTCTCGGTTCCAAGGGTAGTTACGCTAAAAGAATTATAATTTTATTTGATTTTTTTTTAGTACCTTTATATCATTATTGGAATTATTATTGCATTCCAAGTAAATGTCTTTCTTTCCATCCAAATATTAGAATCAAAAACTCCTCTTGTAAAAGCAAAGCACATAAATTATTCTCTTATCTAATCATGATGTAAATCGAGTTACTCATATCTTTTTAAAGAAAGTCCCATGAAAAATTTACTAATAATTCTTATCCTATCTATGGCTGTCATTTTTCAATTACAAGGTCAGCCATCTTATCAACACCTAACAGCTTTTGGGCAAGCTAACATAGCAGATATAGATGAAGCCTGCATGACCATCGCAGATGGTAAAATCTTTGTCCAAGATGATGATGATGAAGACGTTGAAGTTTTTTCACTAACGGATTATACCAACTTGACAAATTTTGGGTCAGCTAATATTGACGATTCAGAAGATGGGATAGCCGTTACGAATAATCGAATTTTTGTGGTCGATAATGAGTTTACAGAGGCGGAAATAGATGTTTTTGATTTGGCTGCTCCACATAATTTTGAAATTAGTTTTGGTGATGCAGAAATAGGAGAACCAGAAGGATTAACCACATTCGGAGGTTTAATATTTGTTTCGGATACTGGTGATGATCAAATTGAAATATTTAGTGCAACCAGTCCTTATAGTCATCAAGGAAGTTTTGGTAATGCCTACCTACAAAGGCCAAGAGCAATTGCGGTAGCAGATGGTAAATTCTTTGTTGTAGATAGAGGGGACAATCAGGTGGAAGTATTTAGTGCAACCAGCCCCTATACGCATTTGGGTTCCTTTGGAAGTACACAAATTAGTAGAGCCGACGATGCTATTGCTATTGGTGGTGGATACATCTATGTAATTGACGACGATGACGACCAAATTGAAGTCTTTGAATTAGCTGCTCCTTATAATCACGTTACTAAATTTGGTGGCGCTGAATTAGGTGAACCAGAATGTTTAGCGGTGAGTGGAGATAGAATCTTTGTAGCCGATGATGATGAGAATCAAATTGAGGTTTATCAACTTATTTTACCAACGACACCTATCCCTACTTTTTCCCAATGGGGACTCTTTATTTTTGGACTAATTGTATTAAATCTTGGTGCAGGCATAATCTCAAGAATGAATAAAGTATAGCGTTTTCTAACTAAGGAATTTTGTAAGCGTCATTTGCTTGAATATATTCCAATTTTGCTTGAAAAACGGCGCCAATTTTCATTGCTCTCATTTTAACCTCTTCTGCTTTTTCACCAGCAAAAAGGGTATCAATCGTTTCTGTCAACAAAGTAATCCATCGTTCAAAGTGTCGAGCTTGAATAGGCAATTCCTCGTGTTTGGCAAATGGATTTCCTCGATAATCAGGAATCCCAAATAAGATAGTATGCCAGAAACTATACATCCGTTCTAAATGTGGTGACCAGTTATCATTGGGGATTTTTGCCGCAAATACAGGTCCAATCGTAGGATCAACTCTAACTTTTTCATAGAAGGCATCTACAAATATTTTGATATCTGCCTTATTCCGAATGTCATGCATGTTTATAAACTTTTATAAAACCATAAATTAACACCCCTACTTTGAGTACTTCTAGCACCACGTAATAGAGGTGGTGCTTCGTTTTGGCAACTTCTAGCCCTTGCTGTAAAGCATCAATTCGTGCATCTAATATTGGAAATAGCCAAATACTCTGAACAGCTATGATAGAAACCAATAGCGCTATAATAATCAGGACTGGATTATCTAACCGTTGATATTGATGCCCAACAAATCCCAATAATAAAAGAGAAAAGACAATCTCTATTTTATTCAATGCCCCAAATACTAATTGACCAATCCCCAACCCAAGGGTCAAGGTAATATTAGGGGCTTGAAATTTTAAAGGCGCTTCTATAAAAGAAATACCCAAAACCATTCCTGACCAAATACCCAAAATAAGGAGAATAATTAATTTAAATTTCATTTTTTAAATTTCATTTTTGCCTGGTTGGGCAAGACTACAAAAAATTCGGTAGCTGCGGATTGACACGTCACCGCATGTAATACGCTTGCTGGAATAGGATGACATTGTCCTTCGGTTAAGAGTACATTCTGTTCCTCTTCTTGATAAGTAAGGCTGCCCGACTTTACTAATAATAATGCATCTTGGTTGACTTGATGTTTCGTTAAGGCATCTCCGTTATTCCCAGAAATACTGAGTACTTTAAAAGTATCACCTGAAGGTACGACTTTAATATTTACTTTATTTTTCATGATTGTTTTTTAACTAATAAATGTGCATTTTTCTAACTCTCCCCTAGCCCCTCTCTTCAAAAAGAGGGGAACTAATTTTAGGTATATCTGTCCATAATCGGCAGGTTATTCAACATATTTAGACGACTCCCTTCCTTTTTAAGAGAAGGGTTGGGGATGGGTTAAAACCGTACTTTAATTAATTCCAATTAGGCTTTGCTACCAGTTTACTTCCTATCCCACTAAATAAGTAATAAAAGGAATCAGCACCATAATAGCCACAGTTGCGTGATACAGAGGCACAAAAAAAGTACTTTTAGCTCCACCAATATGCGCAATCATATTGCTATAAAAAAGCAGCACACTTAAGCTAATAAACCAAACGTAACTAGTCGTGACCATTTCCATTATAAAAATAGTTGGTACCATAACCACACAAGGAAAAACCAAAATACTTAAGATATACCAGTAAAAACTTTCCTTCTGCTGACTTTCGGTATATGCTAAATAACGATTATATAAAGAAATGCTTTTTGCTTTTTCTTTTACAACATTGTTTGTTTTTGAAATGCTAATAGTAGCCATAATATATTGATTTTTGAATTTAAAAACATAAAAGACCTTAATATCTTTTATTGTTGAAAAAAAATTTTATCTCTTATAAACTTCTTCGTGAAAACCTTCTACCAAGTCTTGTAATGTATTATTGTGACACATCTCATTTAGTTCGTTCCGAACAACTTCAAATTGGTAGTGCATCGGACAAGGCTTATCAGCATTACAAGCGGTAAGCCCAAGTCCACATTTACTAAAAATACTTTTACCATCAATTGCATCAACAATATCGTAAAGGGTAATATCCGCTAAATCTTTTGAAATATAGAACCCACCCGTTGGCCCTTTTTGAGAATTCAGGACACCTCTTTTCACAAGGTTCTGCAAAATTTTAGCGGTAAAAGATTCAGGCGTTTGTGATAATTTACAAACTTCTTTAATACCAATTTTTCTGTTTTCCTTCCCTGCTGTCGCAATGGCGGTCAATGCTCTTATTCCATATTCACAAGCTTTAGAAAACATAAAATTTAATAGTTAAAAATGAATGATGCCACAAATATAAGATAAAAAGGTCTTTTATTCCTAATTTTTCAAAAGAAATTTTATTTTTAATTTTTAAAAGGCGATTATTGTAGCGTATAAATATTTCCTTTTTAGTTTTTATACTGCACCGAAACGGTTAATTCCCAGGTAGTTGCATCTAAACTAGCTACCCATTTAGTATCTGCTCTTTCTCCCGACTTAATATACTGATTTCCTTTTTGAATAAAATCATTCCTATTCGTGTAATAAGCTAAGTCCACTTGCTCTTTATCCAAAGTGAAAACAGAGACTTTCCTTTGTTCAGCAGTTTTAAATTCACAAACCACCTTGCTTACCGCAGGAATATCAATACCTGTTCGCAATTCAATATTGTCAATATTCATTTGTTCACAATCCGTTCGATTGTAAATATGGTTGGTAAAGCTTTTTATACCTGTAAAGCCAAAGAAAATAATAGTAACGAGAATGATTAAGATTTTTGTTGCTTCCTTCATTTTACTATTTTGATAATTTAAATTTATGCAAATGAAGATAAGTCTTTATTTAACCAAAGCCAAAAAATCTAGCACCTTCTGTGTAGGCATTTCACAAGGTTTTAAATGCTCCCCCTTTGTAGTCAAGTAAAAATTAAAGCTAATGAAATCATTGCCACCTAGTTCTTCGGCATATACTTTGGTGCTTTTTCCTTGGTTAAAATCTTGTCTGCTGACTAGGTATTTTTTGCCATTCATACGCATTTCCGTTGCGCCAAGAGGAATTTTTTGGATGGTATCTTTTAAGTTCATTACGATGATTTTACCTAAAACGATATTTACTCATTTTTTGTATAATTGTAGTATCTGATTTCCCACGAATTTAACTTCCCCACTAATAATAGCTATTCAATTTATGCCTTCATTATGACATAGTCGATAATCAAGTTGAAAGTGTCAGCTAAATTTCATGTTTTATTCAACTAACAAATAACCTAACTAAATCCGTTGGGCTTCATTCATCCGTTGGGAATTAAAAACAAACATCCAAGTTATTTTTTATCCGTTACCAAAACGATATTTCTGCATCTTTTGTATAGTCAACCCAATTTACAACAATTCATCGTTCATCATTTATCGTTCATCATTCCTAAGCATATTTCTTCAATATCCGCCGAACCTGCCTCTTCAAAACCTTTCCTTTCACAGGATTCACCATCATCACAAAATTTGCATACCCCTGAATACATTCTGGTAAATTAGGACTATTATTCCATGATTTGCCTTCAAATCCATCTCGCTCAATTTGAAATAATAACGCTCTAAATTTCTTTAAATCTTTACGGCTAACATTTAATTTTTCGTTGACTACAATTCCCGTTACTTCTTGATGTCGTCCTTTGTGCATAATACTCAATTTATTAGGATGCATGATAAACCCTTCTTCTTTCACAATTCGATGCGCTATCCAAAGCATTTTATTGACATTTGGCTTAGCTGCTTCGGCACAAGAAAAGGTACAATCATCCGCATACCGAGAAAAGGTAAAACCTAGTTTATTCGCTGCGCCTAACATCCGTTTATCCAAAGTCCGACAAATTAGATTGGTAATAACTGGGCTGGTTGGTGCACCCTGGGGTAAATGCCGTTCGCCAGTAGCTACAAAATAACGCTCGCCATCCATTTTTACTTCATCCGTTTCTGGTTCGGTACAAAGCAAAGCTAAAATCGTTGCATATTTTTGAGCATAGCCTAAAGCTTTAAATAAGCCCTTAACTCGTTTATAAGTAATGGTCGGAAAGAAATTTTTCAAATCCATATTAATGACGACCGATTGCCCAATATGCTGTTTAGCATTGTCTACTATAGATCGATTCGGCACAAATCCATAAGCCGTATCTTGAATTTCTAAACGATATAATAACTCATTTAAAATCTGGTATTGCACACTTTTTAGTAGTGGCATAGGCGCAGAAATCAATCGTTTTCCACCACTCTTCTTCGCCATATAAAATCGCTTATAATGCGATACTTTATTCACTTTTCGGTTATAAGCTAAAAACCGAAGTTGAGAAAGATTAATATTCAAAAAAGTAGCTACGGCTTCTGCGGATTCAAAAATAGGTAAGCCTAGTTTTTCTAATAATTCCGTATTATTGGTCGCATCACTTAATCCACCCGATACTTCTTCTCCTAAATAAACAATATCCTTTTGTTGTTTTTCTTGCCAAGCGGCTTTTCGGGCAATTCTTGCTGCTTCTCTTTTTTCTCGATTTGCCTTTTGCTTCTCTCTTGACGCTTTCATTCGTTCCTTACGAATTTTTCGCAATAAACGATCTCTGTCTTGCAGCAATCGTTGTTCATTTAACAACTGTCGCAATTCTTTATTTAAGGCTGTTTCTTCCGTAATAATTTGTTCGGGCAAAGTAGGTGCATTTTCCTCATTGGGCCAAAAGCCTAGCCGTTTCATTTCATTTAAAATGACGTTTTCTCTGGAAGTTTCGCGCATTTGCTGGCGGAGTAAGGTTCTTCTATCGTCTGACATTTTTGAAAATTGAAAATTGAAAATTTGAAATTGAAAATTAAAAAGGACAGCGACTTCGTGCAAACCAATGACCTAGCCAGTCAACTCAAGCAGCCTGCTAATAATAAATTATGTCACATCTTCGATGTGCTATAGGAAAGAATTCATTATTAGCTTTAGGCTGCAAAGTCTCGACTGACTGGGTGAAGCATGATAAAGCTGTGAATCTGATTGACGATGGCATCAATCGAAATGCAAGTGCAGTGCTGTCCCCAAAAGAAAAATTCGAGTTGCGGGTTACGGGTTGCGAGTTGTATCGCCCCCTACCCGATTGAGTAATTAAAAAATACCAGAAGCAGACTTCGTGCAAACCTAAGACCTGATGTGTCAACTCAAGCAGCCTGTGGCTAGGGTACTATTTCACATCTCCGATGTATTATCGGAAATGGTACCCTAGCCACTTTAGGCTGCAAAGTCTCGACGAATCGGGTGAAGCATGATAAAGCTGTGAATGGGATTGACGATAACATCAATCTAACCGCAAGTGCAATTGCTTCTGGTAATGATTCTAATAAACGCATCCAAAAATCTCACTTCGTGCAAACTCAAGACCTGATTGGTCAACTCAAGCAGCCTGTTAACTACTGGGTATTACACATCTACGATGTGCAACTGGGAATACCCAGTAGTTGACATTAGGCTGCAAAGTCTCGACCAATCGGGTGAAGCATGAAAAAGCTATAAATGGGATTGACGATGCCATCAATCTAAGTATATAAAAGCCTAAACTTTGATAAACTAACTGCAAGTGCAATAGATTTCTGGATGCGTATTTCAGTTGCCAGTTACCAGTTGCCAGTTTATTGCTCTAACAGGCAACGGGTAACTGGCAACAGGCAACGGGTAACTGGCAACAGGCAACCGACATTCCATTCCCCCACTTCGTGCAAACCTAAGACCTAGTGGGTCAACTCAAGCAGCCTGTACCTATAGTAGTATTTCACATCTCCGATGTTTTCTCGGAAATGCTACTATAGGTACGTTAGGCTGCAAAGTCTCGACCAACTGGGTGAAGCATGATAAAGCTATGCGTCTGATTGACGATGACATCAATCTGAATAACTGAGTTTCTCTTCAATTATTCGTGCAAGTGTGCGTTGGGAAATGATGAGTCGGTTGCCAGTTACCAGTTGCCAGTTGTCGCTCTAACTGGCAACTGGTAACTGGCAACCGACTAACTGCCTACTGATTAGCGACCTTTACCGCTAATATATGTTCGCAAGGCGTTTTTAATTGATGTTGCTTGAAAAAAGCACAGGTACAATTTGCCTTTAGAATTTCCTGATTTCCATCTAAATGAAGGGTGACTTCTTCTGTTTTATTCGGGGTTAAAACTTTACCCATGATTAACTGACCATGATGGGCTTTCATGGTTTGATGGACTTTAACTTTGTCAGCAATTAATAAGTCACTAGCAATCGCTTCTTGCTCATTTTTGAAGCGCAATGCCCGTAAGTTCAATTCGTCTTTACTCAATTCTCTACGGCGATAAACTTGACTATTCAAATCATAAATCACTTTGCCGCCTTGTACCAATATTTGTAATGCGCCTAAAACGATAGATTCTTTTAAATTGGTTGCTTTTATCAATGTGGCTGGCGTGGCTAACCATACCTTTTTCAAAGCATCCCAAACCATCTTTATGGTGGTATCGTCTACTTTTAAAGAAGGCTGTAATAAATCAAACTTGCTTTTATTCGACCAATCATTTGCCGTCCAACCAGATAAGCCTAAAGTAAAATTCATATCGCCTAAATCCGCTACATAAAAAGAAGGTAATCCATCTCCTAATAAAGTGACTTTGATATTTTTACTGATTGGAATCAAGCGTTCTAAAGTTAATAATCGGCGGCGTCCCCAAGTTCTAATTTCTCTAGGAACAGCCCCTTTGTAAATAGACCGAGGACATTTGACCACATAATTCCAAGGTTCAAAAACAACTTCGATTGGTTTGCCTGGATTTAGTTTAAATCGAATCGACCGAGGGCCAATTTTCGCTTTATATCGTTTCAACATAAAGAGAAAATTGTACAAATCCATTGGATGTAAATCGAAAGTAGCAGAAGGCAAAGTCATCGCCGAACTCACTTGTAAAAACCCCTTCACCCAGCTTTCTGGTAAATCAATTTTCACTTCTTTATACATATCCTCGCCTTCCGTAGCCACTTCAAAACCAGATGGATCTATTTTAAATTCGGTCGCTTTGTAATCTCTTATTTTCTGAAATTCGTTGTACAAAGCATTGGAATAATCAATATTCGTCGTACCGCATTCATATTCGCTAATCTGCTTAAAAACATTATAATTACAGCCCAGTTTTCCATAAGAAGATTCATCTTGGCTAAAACATTCAAAAAACACTTCATCTGGATGCACCGTAATTACTGGGTCTAAGACATACCACATATCATAATCTCGCTTTCGGATATAGCTAAAATATTCCTGTTTCGCTTTGTTAAATGGCTGCATAATTTCTTGTCGATTCTTGCGCAGTCCTTCTAATGCTATCTTCAAATCTGCTACTCTAGCCGTTACAACTGCTTCTTTTTCGGCATGTTCCGCAATCCAAATATCTTCTTGTTCTTTTGCCCATGCTAAATACGCCGTTCTATCTTTTGGTTGATGCCGTAAATCTGAAATCACAATATCATGCAAGGCAGAAATAGCCTCTCTAAATGATAAGTGTTTATTGAGTTGACCAACAAAAAATGTTGGTTCTCTGAGTGTATCTGGGGCGAAGGAAATCCCCACTTGTTTGGCAGTACTTTTGATACCGCTACTTCCGCTGTATTTATAGTTAAATTGCATGGTTTTTAGTTTTTTATTATCAAGTGACTTGCCAGTATTAATTCGACAATTAATCCTACTAGGTAATTTTCCTTCAAAATGGGGTATTTAAATTATTGACTTCAACTTAGCGTTTCATACGATGTAAATGCTATTTTATAACCATCAACATTACCGATATAATCCCCTAAATATTTTTTGCTAAGTATATTTGGAATTCCCCAAGCCGCTTGAAAGGATAAGTAAGTTTCAAGTCCATCCTCACCATCATATTCTATTATTTCTGCTTTCTCCTTCTCATCCATTACTGCTTTTAAGTCCTGATAATTTTCGAATTCTTCTGGAAGAGGAGTACCCCAATCATTATAAATTTCATCATCACAACCATCTTTTATCCTTATTCTTTGTCCGTTTTTGATAATACAAAAACCAAAAGCATCACAAGTTCCATCTTCAATCATCACAAAAATTTCTGAGTTAGGAAAACATGCAATAAATCTCTTCTCTTCAATTGTTTGAACTGCTTCAAAAAATTTAAATGGAAGTTGAGGGTCACTAAAAATTAGACAATCGTTATAATGCCCAACAAATAGTGTTTGAGGTTTATTAGTGTCATAAAGATTTGCTTCTCCACTAGGTTTATAATCACCCAAACCTAATTTTGACAGTAATTCTTTTACATTAGGATTAGGTTGTTGATTGACGAAAATGTAATATTTGTTCCAAGACATGGTATACCCCCTTTTGAAAATTGAAAATTATCAAGAAACACTTTCAATACTCAAAACAGACCCCAACTCAGGATAAGCTCGCCGAATTCGATGCAAGACCTGAATACATCGTGCCTTATCTCGTATCGCTACCGTCAAAGCTACCTCATTCAATATCTCAATTGCATGTTCAGCAATTTCTTTGTTATTTAAAGCTTCGGCTTCCATAAAATCAAAGATGCGTTTTTTGGTCGTACCACCTTTGTATAGTCCACAAAGCACCGTTTTGAAGTAAGGTTTTAAGCGAATAAAATTAGGCGTTTTTCCTGCGGCAAAATCTTGTAAATAATTGGTCGCAAATAATTGCAACGACACATTTGGATGTTGACTGAGTTGCATCAAATAATCGGCTCCTTTACCTTCATCGAAAAATTTAACCATCATTTTTTTACCAAATTCCTGTACATCTGGACGGGTACTATCGCAAGTACTGACCAACAAATCGGGTGTCCAATCGCCTGCTTTATAATGTTGGTCAAAAAAGGCGAAACCAAATTCCCGACAATCTGCCCATTTTACATCCAACAATCTTAAAGCTTCGACCGATTCATACCGAACTCGTCCGATATTTTCGGAAAAATAATCCAAACAGTATTGGCGAATCGTTGGCATTTCATGGTTCGCTAAGCTGATAATATCGCTTAAAGAAGCCTCGGCAAAGTCCACATATTGCAGCAGTTCCATGCCTAATAAATTGGCTTCTTTAGAATGCGATTGAATTAGTTTCCAAGTGGTTGGTTTGGGTAAGTTGTGTAGTTTCTCCCCTAAATGATTGACTAATAATTCAAGGGTATCAGCATGTAATCCTTCATAAGTTTCTTTCTGTAGTAAAATGGGCACAAAAAATTGTAAGAATTGAGTCGCCCATGCAGGTTTTCCTTTGGCAGTTTTGGCAATAATGGGTTGAATGGCAGCTCGCATTTCTGGCGCTTCCGAAATCGCCATACTTATTAAGATATCCTTTCTTTGGAGTAATAATTCCACCGGCATTTCGCCGAATAATTCCATGCCTTTGCAGCGAATAGAAAGGAAGGGCGCTTCCATCATTTTTAAAATAATCGCTTCGGGAATGTTTTCAATGTTTGTTTTCTGTGTCAATAAAATGTCTGCACCCAATAATTGCACATTTTCTAAAGGATGATTTAATAAAGTCGCTGTTTTTTCAACGGGGTATTTTTGCATTTGGATTTCGAAAAACAGTTGACTATTCAAGTATAATAATTGAGCAGCAGCTTCGGTTTTCACAATTTGAATTTTGCTTAATAACTGCTCAAAAATTATTATTTTTTTGTCTTCACTTAGGTTAAATTGGGAACCGTTTTCTTGAAACCATTTGGCTAAATCTGGTTGGGTCATCAAGGCAAAAGCCTCGGCTAATTTTTCGTCATTAAAATAAACAGTCGGGTATTTCGTAATCGTTGTTAATAGGTGTTGACGAAGGTGTTCATTTGGTGCTTGAATTAATGTGTGTACAATTGTCCAATTGGGTTGTTTTGGGTCGAAAAACCGATTTAAATGCGTCAAAGCGTACCTTGCGACGGTATTTAATGGGTTTTTTAATAAATTTAATAATACTTCTTGGGTGATTAAGTCATTTTCTTGGGTACTTGCTGCTATTATTTTTATCGCAAACGCGGCGACATCTTCACTTTGACAATGCTGTAATAATTGGCAAACGATAGCTGGATTTTCTTGCCATACTTTTGCAAAAGGAATCGGGCGACTGTCCGTTAATCGTTCAAAAAACGGTGCATCAATTCTATACTTTGAATTTTTCCAGATAACTTTTACCGCATCATTTGGCGCAGACTTCGTTATCCAAGGAAAACAAACGTTTTCGTAATATTTATAATCACTTCGAACGTAATTATACTGTCGGTTTTGATAATGATATCGACCAACGGATTCTTCTCGATAAGCAGTTTGTTCGTCTTTATAATGTGCCAATACACTAGCTGCATATTGGCAATAATTCGCAGTCTCTTGCTCCCCTAACAACCGTAAGTTGCGTAAGATTCGCTTTTGAAAATAAGCTTTGGTTAAATTAGAAAAAGCGGATTTTCGATTAGCTATTCTTTGCCGAGTATGCTGCCGAGTTTGGCGATTCCAATGCCAAGTAAAACGAGTATCATGATTTTTACTTTCTACATCTAAGCGGTAGCCTAAAATTCCTAATACCTCAAAGTCATTCCGAAATTCAGCAGACTTAAAAATATAGCGAATAGATTGAAAATAAGGATATTGGAAAGGGATATTTTTCAAAAGTTCTAAAATCGCTGGACGTAATGCCTTCTCTTCTGTACTCAACAAATAGCAAGCAAAAAGTGGTGTTAATTCTCGATTATTTTCGGACGAAAACAGGATATTAATTTGGTCAGTAGATAAATTCGCTAAGTTATTTTTTGTTAAAATGGCTATCGTTTCCTTTGGCAATAAAACCTTTATAGCTTTTAATAAATCTTTTTTGGCAGTCTTTGTCGCTAGTTTTAGATAGACATCTAAAGTCAAGCGTTTGATATATTCTTTTTCTTCTGTCTTGACTAATTTATCTAATAAAGGCAGAACCGTTTCATCTCCACATCTTCCCAATGCCCAAATCAAACTATATCTAAAAGTATCTTTTTGTACTAAAGCTGTTTCATTAGTAGCTATAGCTGCTAATTGTGACGTGATGCCGTTCAATTGTAACGCACCTACTTTATAGATAAATCGAGAAGCGGACCAATTTTGTGGTGGAGTACCATTCGCAAATAAATATAATTTTCCTAAAATGGCATTGACTCGTTTGGTCTTATCTATGATTACTACTTGTCTCGTATTATTCTTTGTTGATGTAGTAATTTTAGTAGTAGTTGTACTGTTTGAAACAGTTGGGATGGTTGAATTACCGACTACTTTTTTGATAAGGTTAACGAGGTGTTGCAGCATCTTTATAATTATTTTGTTTAACTATTTCGTTGTTTGATGGTACAAATGTATTTATTTTGATAATACAATCCAAATATTTTATCAAAAAAGTTAAATATTTTTTAAATTTTAACATTTATAAACTATTTTGATTACACTAATTTTTTACATTCTTCTAATTAAATTACTGATAATCAATTTTTTATAATTTTAAATCATTTTTTGAACCTAATTTAAAAATAATTGTATGAATTATCACTATTTTGCTTTGCAACTTTCCTTTTGGTAGGATTAGATAGATTTATAAGCGTTATTCATCGAAGAATAATGGGTTTTAACTTTTTTGTGATTACTTTTAAGCAGGATTATTGGGTATATTATATAAAGTTACTTTTATATTTTTCGGTGAACTGAAGTTCACCTATACTTTTAAAAAATACAAATGGCAAAGAAAAACAAACAAAAACCTTGGTGGTTAGGTTTTTTATTAATGGCAGGCGGGGCTGTGGTTGGCTATGTAGGCGCATCCCTTTTCTTTAATGGAAGTCTTGAAAGTCCTGATATAGACGTGTTAGAATTGGTTTCCATCATATTACTACTATTCCTAGGCTCTTTTTTAGTGATTTTATTCCACGAAATGGGACATGTTTTAGGCGGCTTAATCATGGGCAATGAATTTAGTATGATGATTGTCGGTCCTTTAAAATTACAAAAAGAAGATGATAAGTATCAATTAACCTTCAATCGAGATATAGCAATGGCAGGTGGACTTGCCTTGACGCTGCCAACAAAGGTAGAAGGATTCAAGAAGCGCCGAGCAGTCGTTATTGGAGGTGGTCCTTTTGCAAGTTTGGTCTTAGCCTTAGTTGCCTATAGTCTATTTGTGAATTTCTCCGATGTGGGTTCTAAAATGTTCACTACATTTTTGGTTGCCGTAGGGATACTGTCCGCTACGATTTTTATTATGACGATTATTCCAATGAAAGCGGGCGGCCTTATGAGTGATGGCATGCAGCTATTGATGACTTTTCGGAACGATGATAAAGCCAAGCAATATGCGGATTTCATGCAACTTTTCGCTTTAGACAATAAGGGGGTTTCTCCAAAAGATTTACCAGCAACTCTATTTACCAAGGAACAAGATAAACCAATTGAAACTTCTGTTGATTTAGCCTTCCAACAATATTTATATTATCGAGCCTTGGATGATAATGATTTAAACACCGCAGAAAGTTTACTACAGAAAATCAAAGAAAAATTAGACATTTATCCAGCCAATTTTCATGCAGATGTGCAGGCTGATTGGTTTGTCTTTTATAGTTTAATTCAACCTGATGCCGCCAAAGCTGAACAAATTTTAGCAGAAATGGATGGCAAGAAACCGAGTATGAGTAAAGTATTCTTGAATGCTTTTGAAGCTGCGGTTGCTTTTAGAAATGGAGAGTTGGAGGAGGCGAAAGCTTTTGTTCAAAAGGTGATGACGACTACTGAAAAGAAAGGAACAACTAAATTGTATCAAAGAATCTTACAAAGTACTATCCTTAACGAAGCTAATACATAAAAATAAGCGGAGCATTTTAAATCTATTGGCAATAAATCCGTAGAAAACAACAATCTGTAATAAAAAATCCGTGGAAGCTATCCGTGGTAAAAAAATCCGTGGTAAAATCTCTACTTTTAGACTTTTCAAAACAGCATCCATGCAATGAACTGGTGGGACATTTACCATATCATCCTTCTCCTAGGTGCGCTACAAGGCATCCTTCTCGGCATTAACTTGTGGCGAGGCGATTTTCCACGCCAAAAAGCCAATCGTTGGTTAGCGGCTTTGTTATTCTTTTTTGCCTATCGACTAATTACCGAAGTACTATATAGTATTGAGGTTATCCATTATAAAACTTGGTTGTACCATGCTTTTTTGGACTATAATTGGATTTATGGTGCCCTTATCTTTTTTTACATTCAGTCTTATATAAATGCAGATTTTAAATTTCAACGAAAGGGTTGGTTGCATTTTCTACCCGTTGGCATAGAATTTCTATTCAGCAATTATGTTAAAACGCAAAATTTTTATTGGGATGGAACAAGAGAAAGTTTGTCTTGGTTCGGAGAAAAAGCTTATGTATTATGGATGCATACGCCTTTTCAAATTGTTGTAACTGGCGGGCTGATTTTATTTTATGTTTGGCAATCCAAAAAATTATTGACTACTTACACCACCGATAATACAAAACCTGTGCAGGCGGAAGATGTACATTGGTTGAATTTAATTCTAAAAATTTATTTGGGTTTTATCGTTATGGTTATTCTGCTAGCCATAATAGACTATAGTTTTTTCAATTATGCTTTCAATCCCTTCTATCGTTTCCCCACTTATATTGGTTTGGCAGGCATTACTTATTGGTTAGGTTTACAAGGTTTTGCTAAAAAAAATGCGCCTATTTTAACGAAGACCAAGCAACAACAAACTTATGATTCAGAAGCATTAGAAACGGTCTTAGCCGATTTGCAGCAAGCCATGGAAACCGACGAATTGTATAAAAATGCGACCCTTACCTTAGCCGAATTAGCCAATCATTTAAACGTCAAGCCTTATCAACTCACCCAAGTATTAAACCGCTCTTTACAAAAGAGTTTTTCAGATTATGTCAATGAATTTCGGGTGGAATCCGTTCGCCAAATGGTAAACAATCGAACTCACGAAAACTACACTTTACTCGCCATTGCCTTTGAAGCAGGTTTTAATTCCAAAGCTTCTTTTAATCGGATTGTTAAAAAAATTACAGGTAAATCGCCAAAATTCCTCAAAGAGCAAGGCTAAACGGGTATCTTTTTAATAGTAAGAGGAACTCACTAAAACAAAGCGGCTGTGGAAAACAGCCGCTTTGTAGGTGCTTATTAGGCGGCTGTTTCCCACAGCCGCCTAATTTTAAGTTATCATTTTAGCTCTGTTTTTAAAAAAATAGCCTTAAAAGTCCCAATTATTTAATTGAGACCTACAAAAAAGTCTCAAATTCTTAATTGAAGCGATTGCCTCCTTTCCTTTTTGCATCTTTGTCCTATCTTTTTTAATCCTTTATTTACCACATAGTTCAGATAGTAATTTACACATAGTCACATAGTTTTTACTACTAGCTTAACTTTTCGATAATGCTTAGAATGTATTGTTTTAAGCTAATGGTAAATGAATCCAAACCTGATTATTATGAAAAAATTATGGATAGGCTTTAACTGTTTATGTTATGCCTTTTTATTAAGCGCTCAAACACCATTGGATACTCCTTTACCAGAAAAATTTAAAGGCTTAAAAGAAATCATTTTGGTTGATAATTTCCCCAACCCTGTAAAGGCAACCACTTATGAAAGTGAACCCAATAAATTCTTTTGGAAACATACCACTTCCCTTTTATCCCTTACGGAAAATATTACCATCGAAGAAGGTGGCGCTTACCTTTTTTATAAGGACCAATGGAATTTACGAGTTGCTTATAAGGCAAAAGAATTTGCCAAATTATTTCACATTTCTAAAGGCAAAATGAAAAAAGGCGAGCCTTATGTCTTTGTTAAAAATTGGCGAGTTGGTCCTAAATTATTTGGTGGTTGGGCGATGTGGTATGTAATTGGAACAACGGATAGTGGAGAACGTGTTTTTGGCGTTGGTCGCTTGGATACGGTAGGGGAAGTATATTAGTCATCGGTACGACTTCAGTCTGTTCTGGGTACAGGTCTTTAGACCTGTTGAATATGGCTAACCTAAAGGTCAGCGTCCCGAACAGGATAAATCCTGCGCTACCAGTTGTTCACAATTCAAGTCAATTATTAAAAATAAAAAATCATGAAAAATATATTAATTATTTGCATCGCTATTTGTTGCATTCCTCAACTACTTAGCGCTCAAAATTGGACCTTCCAACCAACTCAAAGCCAATTAACTTGGTCTGGAAAAGCCGCTTTTAGTGCCTATACTTTGGGTGGAACCATTCAATTAAAAGCCGCAACTATAACCACCGAAAATGAAATAATTCAAACAGGAAGGGTTGTTTTTGATATGAAAACGATTGATGGTGAAATCAAGGATTTAACCAAACACCTTAAATCAAAAGACTTTTTTGAAGTTAAAAAATATAAGACCGCTACTTTTGAATTATTAGAAATGGCGACGAATGACGCAGGCGAACAAATTGCTAAAGGGCAATTAACGATCAAAGACAAAACCAAACCAATTGAATTTATACTCCAACAAGCCTTCGACCAAAATCAATTAATCCTTAAAGGAACAGCAATGGTTAACCGAACGGATTTTGGGATTACATTTAATTCGCCTTCCTTTTTTGAAAAATTAAAAGACCAGGCGATTGCAGATGAATTTGAATTAGTTTTTGAGTTGGCATTCATTAAGGATTAAATAGGTTGTACGGATAAAGTGGATGTAGCGGATTGATTTAATAACAACTCCGTTAAAATCAGCCGAATCCGCTCAATCTATACAACATGTATTTCTAATAGCGCCCTTAATCCCTTACTATTTGCAAGAGAATAAGGACAATTTTAGGAGGCTCTATAATTATGAATCCGCTGTTCCATAGCAGCTAATTTTTCACGACCATCAGGAGTGAAATCAGCAATATCAGTTTCTGACAAAATGCCATCGACCAGTAATCCAGCAATAATACCAGGTAATTCTCGATGCCGCCAACCATCATAAGTATGGGTTAATTGCTTCGAAAAATCTTTAAATTGTTCATAGTATGCCCAATAAGGTTTTCTAATATCTTCATGCTTTTTTTCAACAATCGCTTGGTGTTTGATCAATGATTTTTTCAAAAATTGTTCAATCTCATTTTTAACACCAACCTCCATTAAAGCAACCAATTTCTTTTTATCCGTTTTTGAAAAGTCGTGATATTCGTAATACATAGAAATTATTTTATGAAAAATGCGACTAGTTTTCTTAATAAAATTATCTTCGCTAAGTTACTAGAAAATTTATTATCAAAACAATAGAAAAATGAGCAAAAGTAATTTTTATAACCTAATCCTTTTAACCTTTTTATACTTGGTTTTTCCTGCCTGTACCGCAACGTCACAAGTGAGTAATGCCGCAGATACGGGTACTCCTGATGCGACAAGATTTGAAGCAGAAATAAAAAAAATTGATAAAATTCGATTTGATAATAATCAAGAACGGATTGTCTTTACAGGTAGTTCAAGTATTCGATTTTGGCTGGATGTGCAAGAACGATATCCAACGCATCAGGTTATCCAAACAGGATTCGGTGGTTCTGAAATGAGTGATTTATTGCATTATTTAGAGGAGACCGTTTTGCGATTTAAACCAACTCAAGTTTTTATTTATGAAGGGGATAATGATGTGAATTCCAAGCGACCTACGGCTACTATTATGGAAAATACTCGAAAGGTAGTGGGGAAGATACACAAGAAGTTACCCAATTGTGAAATCGTCTTAATTTCCGCTAAACCAAGTATTGCTCGATGGAGTTTAAAACCTCAATACGATGCCATTAATGCAGCATTTAAAAAGTATGCGGATGTCGAAGACAAAATTAGTTATGCCAATGTTTGGGATGTGATGTTGGATGAAAAAGGCGAAGTATTAAAAGATATTTTTATCCAAGATGGTTTACACATGAATAAAAAAGGCTATGACCTTTGGGATAAAATTATTCAACCAATGGTCGGTATTCCAGAAGGCTGGAAGCCGCTATTTAACGGCAAAAACTTTGATGGATTTGAGCAATTAAATGGAGAAGCAATTTACAAAGTAGAAGACCAGCAAATGGTGGGGTATACGACACCCAATACACCCAATAGCTTTATGGCGACTACCGAAGATTACGGTGATTTCATCTTAGAATTTGAAGTAAAAGCAGATAATGCTATTAATTCTGGGGTACAGTTTAGAAGTTTGAGCATGCCTGAATTTAGAAATGGACGAGTACATGGTTATCAATGTGAAATTGAATCAAGTGCCAGAAAATGGGCAGGTGGTATTTATGATGAAGCGAGAAGAGCTTGGTTGTATCCTTTAACCAGGAATGAAAAAGGACGACAAGCATTTATTACTGGCGATTGGAATCATTATCGAATTGAAGCGATTGGAAACAACATTCGTACTTGGATTAATGGCGTCCAATGCGCCAATTTGGTCGACGATATGACAGCAGAAGGTTTGATTGGTTTTCAAGTCCATGGTATTTATCACAAAAGTCAAGAAGGTACGCAGGTTAAATGGCGAAATATTAAAATTAAAACTACCGATTTAGAAGCCGCTAGGAAAAAAGTCGATCCACAAGTGCCTGAATTTTCTTATTTAAATAACCAGTTGACAGCAGCAGAAATACGAGCAGGTTGGCGATTATTATGGGATGGAAAAACAACCAATGGCTGGCGAGGGGCTAAATCTGAAACTTTTCCAGAAAAAGGATGGGCGATGGAAAATGGCATTTTAAAAGTCGAAAAATCAGATGGTGGGGAATCTAGAAATGGCGGCGATATTATTACCGAAAAATTATACAGCAATTTTGAATTAAGCGTAGATTTTAAGTTGACAGAAGGCGCAAATAGTGGCATTAAATATTTTGTGGACCCGAATTTATTAAAAGTAAAAGGTTCGGCAATTGGTTTAGAGTTCCAAATTTTAGATGATTATGGACATCCTGATGCGAAGCAAGGGAAAAATGGTAATCGGACGGTTGCCTCTTTATATGATTTGATTCGAGCGCAAAGTTTTACCCCTCGAAAAAGCAAAAATTTCAAAGGATTGAGCCAATGGAATAATGCACGGATTGTGGTCAAAGGTGGTAAAGTAGAACATTGGTTGAACCATACAAAAGTTGTCGAATATGATCGCTTTAGTCAGATGTTTTTGGCTCTAATTGAAAAAAGCAAATACGAAAACTGGGAGAATTTTGGTCGCTTGCCAGAAGGACATATTTTATTACAAGACCATGGAGATGAAGTTTCTTTTCGGAATATTAAGATTCGGGAGTTTTAAGAATATTATTGGTCAAAAAGAACAGCTGATTTTTGCAATCCGCATTTCTTTAATGTGGAAAGCAGTTCAGCTTTTGTTTTAGGGGGGGGTAAGAGATGCTAGCTGATTTTTAAATGCTTGTTTCGTCGCTGATTTATCTAAAAGATATAGCATAGCAATAAAATTATCAGGATGTTGAACTTGAATATTGACTTTATCCAATTCTTTGGGTGGGAAATCTTTTAGATTGAATGTTACAATTATGTCTGCATTACATTGGATAGCGGCAGCAACTACATGTCTATCGTCAATATCAGGAAGTTTAATGGAGTCAATAATGTCTTCAAAAGAATCCACCAAAGCATTTGGAAACGCATTGTTCATTGCATTTTCTGTTCTTTTCAATTGCTCCTTTCTTAAATCAGGTCTGTTTAACAGTAGATTTCTAGTCCACTCATTTTGTATAGTCTGTGACCATTTAGGAACAAATAATTCTTCAAATGCAAGATTTAATAATATATCTCGGACTGGTGCTGGATATAATACACAGGCATCTAAAATTACACTTAGGTTTGGTGGCAAAATCATTCGTATCCCAAATTAAGTGCTTGAGCTTGTTGCGCTAACTCATTTAAATAGGCTCTTTTACTAGCTTTTATTTTCGCTTTATAATCGATTAAATCATTTAATTGTATACGTCGATGGCTGCCTACTTTTCTAAAAGGAATTTTTCCATTTTCTAATAATTTCACCACATGAGGTCTGGATACGTTTAAAATTCCAGCCGCTTGTTGGGTACTAATTTCAGCGTCGGATAAAATTAAAGCCATAGATTTACCTTCTGCCATATTACTCAAAATGGATTTGAGCAAGGTGAAGGCTTTCAAAGGTATCTCTATTACTTCATCCGATTCAGGAAGGCTTAATTTGACAATTCTTGCCTTATTGATTTTTCCTTTCTTTTCGCTTTTCCTTAAAGAGTTAACTGAATTTAGTGCTACTTCCTGTTCTGATTTTGTGGTATTTTCAATGACTACATTCATAATTTATTAGTTGAATTATAAAGTTACAAACGAAATAAACGAAACGCAAGTTTTAATTATTTTTTCTAGTTTATTAGATTTCTCCATTTCTCCCCCTTCATTAAACTATTCCTATAGGGGATTCGTTCTTTTTAATAGTCTTATAATTAGCTTGATAACCACTTGTCCTGTAAATTTTGACTATGCAAAAGAAACTTTACCTTATACTCCTTCCTTGTTATATCGGCTTGTTTAGTAATTGTAGTCCAACCTTAGAACTACAAGCCGTAGAAGTAGTTCCCAGCGTAGAAGTGGAGCTAATAAGTGAGGTATCAGCGGATGCTAATTATACTTTAAGCGGTAAAAAATACCATTTTCCAAATACGATAACAGACGTACAATACAATCCCGCTTGGCAGCAAATGGCGATAAACTATAGCTTACCTAAACGAAAAGATGCCTATGCGATTTATGATGTAGCTAAGGAAGAATTGAACTGGTCGAATAAAGGAGATTATGCCTTGTCTATGTTGCAGCGAGATATAGTGATGGCTAGTTATCAAGATAAAAAGTTATTGCTGAATACGGCGGATGGTTTACCAATTCGATGGGTGAATAAGGATGATTTTGCAATGATAGATGATTCAGTGGCACTTAAATTAGGTGCCCAATTTTCCAGTATAGATTTAAGGACGGGTCGTACTAAATGGATAAGGCGAGGAGAAGGTCGTTTTGAAGGTTGGATGTCCGATGAATTAGATGGTAATTGGATGTATGTGATTGCGGATGGCTTGCATGGTTTTAATTTGAATACGGGTGAAGGTTGGTATCATCAAGCAACGACCGATTATGATGCAACCCGTGGTGGGAAAGCGATAGCTAATGGTATTTTCATTGGCTTAAACATTTTAAGTATAGCGGCTGGCGGTCCTTATTTCGATGATTTTCTATATTTTGACCCAATGCGGGCGCATAATATCCATGCCAAACCAAAAATTGATGGTGACCAACTCTATTTTGCGGATAGAAAGACCATTATAGGATTACAAAAAAAGAGTGGACAAGTGCTTTGGGAAACAAAAGCCAAAGAAGAATTGGGCGTTTCAGATTTAAAAATGTTGTCTAAGAATGATTTACTCCTTTTTGGTAAAGGCTACCGATATGTAGATTATGCCTTGGATAAGGATAAACAAGCGGCATTATATTTATTGGATACGAAGACAGGAGAAATACTAGAAAAGAAGGAGTTACCCAAAGGAGAAATCATTAGCAATCATGCCATTAACGATGCTTTTATTTACGTCTTAACGGAAGGTCATGTCTATCGCTTTGACAAAGGATTAGCAAAAGGAAAACGCATCCAATTACCCGCTAAATATGGTGCGCCCTTACGTGTGGTAACTTGGTCTTCTGTTGGGTACGATGATTTTTTAACATCAGATACACCTGATTTTCCATTAGTTATTCGGACTATGCAAGGAATCGTTGCCTTACATCCAGTTACTTTAAAAGAGTTATGGTATAAACGTTTGGGTGATTTATTAGCGGATAAACCCCAGATTTTAAATACGGATGAATGGCAATTGCCAATTTTATTGCAAGATGCCGATATGCGCCGAAGTTGGGTAGATGAAAGCAATGAAGTTTTTTGGTTTGCTAAGCGGAATACCATCATTGGTTTGGACTTATTGAATGAAGGAGCTACTGTTGCTGAATTCGATTTGGATAGTGATGATTTTTGGTATGTTGGGGATGGGGAATTGGTGCAGTTTGGGGGGCGGGATATTCGGATTCTACAATTAAAGAATAATTGATTTGGTTACTTATATGGGCTTATCCGTCTATGTTTGTAATTTTTTGACGCTGATTTCGCTGATTGTTATGATTTATTTATGTTTATTTACCGCCCCAAAAACCGAGCAACAAACTGCCCCTTCCGCCGCCGAGAAACATCCAATCGATCCTCATTAATCATAACCACTTCTCCCCCTTCGCCTTTAATGTATTCTTTAACATATCGAAGGTTGATTAAGTAGGATTGATGAATCCTGTAAAAACCATAATTGGTGAGTAGGTTTTCGTATTCTTTGAGGGTTTTACTAGTCATTAACTTTTCGCCTGTTTTTAGGATAAAACGGGTGTAATTGACTTCTCCTTTCAGGTAAACAATTTCATTTAAACTGAGTACTCGAAAGCCATTGACATTTTGAATGACTAGTTTTTTAATATTCCCTTCTTCAAAATTTTCAATTAGAATTTGGGTACGAGAAGCAATCGTTTTTTTAGAAGAATAATGATCGATGAAACGTCGAATTACTTCTTTTAATTCATTGATTTGCAAAGGCTTAAGTAAGTACCCGAATGCAGCAGACTGGAAGGCTTTAATGGCATGATTATCATAAGCAGTAACAAAAATAATATCACCTGAGAAATTAGACAAAGTTTGCAAAACATCAAAACCAGTACCTGTTTTAAGTTGAATATCTAAGAATACTAAATCAGGTTGGGTGCTTTCAATCAATTGTTTAGCAATAGTAACATCGTCTCCTTCACCGACAATTTCCAATTGGGCATTGGTCGCTCGTAACAAACTTTTTAGCGTATTTCGAGCGCTATTCTCATCATCTATAATAACTGCTCTAATCATAGTCTATTATTGGAATTTTCAGATTAACTTGAACGCCTGTTTCGCCAATTTCTTTTTTGTCAAAAATAGTAATTTTACCCTGTTTCCCTAGTCGTTCTTTAGTGATTTGAATGCCTTTAGATTGATGGGATATTTTTTGCTGTTTTGCAACCGATTGTAACCCAACGCCATCATCTTCTAATTGAATTAGTAAAAATTGATCTGCTTTGTCCATTTCCAATCGAATACTAATTTTTCCCTTACTTTCTTTGGGGGCAATACCATGCCAAATAGCATTCTCTGCAAACGGCTGCAAAATAAGTGGAGGTACTTTCATCAGATCTGCTTCTATATTTTCATTCACTTGAATATCATAACAAAGCTTATCTTTTAAGCGGATTTTTTCTACATCTAAATACAGCTTTAAAGTTTCTAATTCTTCGCTTAACAAGATGGCAGGTGCAACGGATTGGTCTAATACTCGCCTGATTAATCGACTAAACTTGCCCAAGAATTCATTGCCTTTAGCGAATTGATTGTCTGCAAAATAGCCTTGTATCGAGTTTAGAGAGTTAAAGACAAAATGTGGATTCATTTGCGCTCTCAATAAGCCGTATTCCAGCTCAATTTTTCGTTTCTCGCTTTCCAATCTCAATCGTCGCTGCCTGCCTCTGTAAAAAAAATACCCAATGCCGCTGAGTAATAATAAACTTATACTGGCAATCAATGTGAGTCTGTTTCGATGGCGTTCTTTTTCAATTGCTAAATTAGACGCTGTTAATTCTTGTTTAATTTTTTGGGTTTCATAGCGAGTGGTAAGCTCTTGTAAATTTTGCCGCATTTCATTGGTAAACATGGTGTCCCGAAAAGATTTAGCCTTTAACATTAACTGGTAAGCATCTTTGTCTTTTCCTACTAGGTGATAAACTGCCGCCCCTCTTTCATAACTATCGGCTAAAATGACGTTATCCTCCGTTGCTTCTAACCCAGGTAAAGCGATTTGATAATAGGCTAGACTTTCTTCTAATTTACCTAAATTTTTAGCGGCTTCTGCTAAATTTAAATAAACTCGAAAATCATTTTTCATCAACCCTTGATTCTCTTTTAAATCCAAACATTTTAATGCATCTTCGTACGCTTGCTCATATCTCCCTAATTTGATCAAAGTTGCTGCTCTGTCACTTAATACATGAACTTCCATATCTAAATCGGCTTCGGAAACAGCGATTGCTCTCGCTTTCTCAAATGCTTCCAATGCCTCCTGACTTCGATTTAAAGCAGATAAAGAATTCGCCATCAAATAATAGAAATGAAATTGATAAACTATATTTTCTATATCTATAGCACTCTGTATAGATGCTTGACAGAGTTTTAGGCATTGCTCATAAGCTTTACATTCCATTAAACAAATACCATGATTTACTTTGATATTGAGTAGTCGATATAAATTATTAGGGTCTTCCCATTTTTCTGCCTGCTGATATTTCTTGATACCTGTTTCACAATTTCCGAGGTAACAATGTTTTTGTCCACTATTTGAAAGGGTGGCTATTAGACCGCTCGTATCATTAGCTAATAAAAAAATTTGGTAGGCGGTGTCATGGTAGTTTATAGCGGCTTGTTGATATTGTAAGTAACTTTCAATCAACCCCAAATTAATATAGCAATTACCTTGGCGTTTTAATAAATTATGTGCTTTAGCTATTTTTATTCCTAATCTGGAATGATACGTAGCTTTAGCGGAATCTCTTTTTACATAATAATAGCCTATTTTATCATGTAATTTAGCTTCTTCCGCAGGTGTTTTTACCCTTTCCAAACTATCCAATAATTCTTGGATATTCACCTTTTGTGCGACTAAGTTAGTAGTTAGCAAAAGAAAGAAAGATAAAATAAAACTATATTGAAGCTGCTGCATTATTTTCTTTTTTCAGCAAAGGTAAATAATCCATCCAGTAAAGAAAAAGTAAACAAAATCCGTTATTTAATGCACATCACTTATTGATTCTCTCTAATGTTGATAAGCTAGGTTTAACTATTTTTGGGGATGATGCCTTATCAAACGCTATTTGATTAATGATTTAAAAACTAATAATGTGTTAAAAAATGAATTAGGTACTTTCTCTTTAACTGAATTTCTAGCATGAATTACTTTCCTGAAATTTTACTTTGTTATAAAAGCGTGTTTAAAAATTATTGATGACCAAATCAAAATAATTTATGTTCACAACCTTAGATTAATTAATTCTTTTTTTGCTTTCTTTTCGCCTTTTGTTCTGCTTTAGCGTCATCGACCGCTTCCACTATTTTTCCATAGGTTTCTTCATATAATTTTTTACAAGCGTCATATCTTTTTTCCTCCGGAACCACAGAAAATTTCGGTGCTTTTTCAATGACGGTATCCAAGTTTTTTCGGACATAATCCATTTGATGTCTAGCATTTTTGGCATTGCCATCTTTTAGTGCTTTTTCCAATCTTTTTAATTGTTTTTCCGCATCCTTAAAAGCATAATGTGCTTCTTCATTCATCAATTTTAATACACCTGCACGATTACTCGGTGTCAAGTCATTTTTCTTCGTACCAATTTTATTTTTCAGGTGCTTCAATTGCGCATTGGAAGAAGGTATAGCAACAACGGTTAAGCAAAGACTGATGATTAAAAAAGAAATCAAGTTGTTCATAAAAAGATGTTTGAAGTAAGTAAACAATAAGACATTATTAATCATCATTTATTTTACGCATGCAAAGACACAAAGACGCAAAGTTTCGATTTTAATAGATTTACGACTATTATTGTCTAGAGCTTACTATAGATTAAATTTGAGTTGATTGTTGACTAGCGAGCTAAAATATATCGCACGCTTAAAGAACCGTATCCAGCACCAAAGCCTGATCCAAATCCACCAATAAAAAGCGTCGGAATCCAATCTACCGTAATATTGATTGGCGAATTTTTTAAAGAATAATCCAATCCTAAATAACCTTGTAAACCAACCGTAGTGGTGGATTCATCAATTAAATCAGAATCAAAAGACCAGAAATAAGCAGAAGCACCAGCACCGTAGTAAAAATTTAAACCATCTGTTTTCGCTGCACTTAGTGGTTGGTGAATTTGGTAAGCGCCACTAACGGAAAACCAGCGATACCCTGAAAAACCTCTAGTGCCCGCAAAAACTTCTACTGCACTTTTTTCATTAACAAAGGTTTTATAAGACAGCGATAAAGGGTAGCCTAAACGTACCCCAATTGCTTTTTGGTAGGTTTGGGCTTGGCTCGTCAAACAACATAAAACAAATACGGGGATTAACAAAAGGGATTTTTCCATCCAATAATAAATTTAATTGTAAGTAAAAAGTGACCAAGATTACAGGCAGTTAGGTGTAATGATGAAAACCCATTGTCCAGTAATCTGGTCAATTATTTTAATGATTTAGGATAAGACTAGAAGGGAACGTTCTGGGGTTATACAGTTGTTCAATTGAAAACAAATCTAAGACCAAGACAGACTTAAGACAATCGACTTTGATTTATCGGTAGGAGTAAATGATTAATTGGCGGAGAAAAATTATAAGGTAGGTTTTATGAGCCATTTAGTAGAAAAACAGTCATTTATTTACTTTTTCCATTTACCATACAGCAACAAATCTCTTGAACTTCTAGCTAACTTTAAATGATCCGATATACGCTGATGTCTGCTAAATCAAGTAAGTGGTGATGCTCCTCGACTGTCTTTGATACTTGAATCTGCTTTAAAATCTAATAAGAATTGTTATTTATTTTGTGTCTGGCTGTATAGCTATGTTATTCCCAATCCATCCATTGTAACCGAATCGCATTCAAAATAGCCAAAAATGCCACACCAACATCTGCAAATACTGCTGCCCACATCGTTGCCATGCCCAATGCGCCCATCACCAACACAATAAATTTCACCCCAAAAGCCATCGTAATATTCTGCCAAATAATGGATTGAGTCGATTTGGCAATTTTAATCCCCGTAACGATTTTAGAAGGTTCATCCGTTTGGATAATCACATCCGCCGTTTCAATGGCGACATCACTTCCCATGGCGCCCATTGCGATACCTACATCACTTGCCGCTAAAACAGGTGCATCATTGATACCATCTCCTACAAAAGCGACTATTCTAGTTGAGTCTTGTTTGATTTTCTCAACCTCATTTAATTTATCTTCTGGTAATAAACCACCTTTAGTGGACTCGATACCTAATGTTATGGCTATCTTTTGAGTGATAGCATCTTTATCACCGGATAGCATCATCAGATGTTTAATCCCTGCTTTTTTTATCTTAGCAATACTTGCCTTAGCATCTGCTTTTAGTTCATCAGCAATGATAACATAGCCTGCAAATTGTCCAACTACGGCTACTAAAACGACGCTTTCTACAATGGTATCTGTTTCTATTGGAACATTAATTCCATATTGTTCCATTAATTTTTCATTGCCAACCAACCATGATTGATTCGCTACTTTTCCTGTTAATCCTTTTCCCGCAATTTCTTTGATGTCTGTTACTGTTGGCAAAGTAGTTTTGTCAGCATATTCCATAATTGCTTTGGCAATAGGATGGGTCGATTTGGCTTCGATAGCCATTAAACCTTTCATGAAATCGGATTCGTTCCAGTTAGGTTGTAATACAATTGCTGTTATTTTAAAAACGCCTTTAGTAACCGTTCCTGTTTTGTCCATAACTAAAGTATTCACCTTCGTCAACTGATCTAAAAAAGTCGCTCCTTTAAATAATAAGCCATTTTTAGAAGCTGCACCTAATCCACCAAAATAACCCAATGGAATAGAAATCACCAAAGCACAAGGACAGGAAATCACTAGAAAAACTAAGGCTCGATATAACCAATTGGAGTACTCATAATTTTCTACAAAAAAGTAGGGCAAGATAAAAATAGCTAGTGCTAAATAAGTAACAATCGGTGTATAAATCTTCGCTAATTTTCTAATTAACAATTCCGTTTTAGATTTTCGAGCCGTGGCATTTTGCACTAATTCTAAAATTCGAGCAATCGAACTATCATTGAATAATTTTTCGACTTGAATGTCAATAACGCCATCCAGATTAATCGAACCTGCCATTACTTTTTCTCCTTTCTGTACATTTTGAGGTTTGCTCTCGCCTGTTATTGCCGCAATATTCAAAGCTGCCTTTTCAGAATTTAATACTCCATCCAAAGGAATCTTCTCTCCAACCTTCACTTGAATCGTTTCTCCAACTGCCACTTCTTCTGGATGGACGGTTTTAAATTGGTAATTCCGAAAAACAGTCGCCACTTTAGGGCGCACATCCAATAAGGCCTGAATATTCCCTTTGGCTCTTTTGACCGCCATCATTTGGAATAATTCCCCAATTGAATAAAACAACATCACCGCTACCCCTTCTGGATATTCGCCTATAATAAAAGCGCCAATGGTAGCAATACTCATCAAAAAGAATTCATTAAAGACTTCTTTTTTAAGCAGCATTTCTACCGCTTCTCGCAATACAGGAAACCCAACTGGCAAATAAGCTGCTACATACCAAGCTATTTTTACCCAGCCTTGAAAAAAACCTGCTTTGAACGAATATTCTAAAGCTAAGCCTGTCATTAATAAAACAAAACTTATTCCTGCCAAGACGTACGGATTACCTCCATGGTCGTGATTGTGGTCGTGGTCATGCCCATCGTGACTATGGTCGTGCCCGCCATCAGCAGTATGTTTTTCTTTTTTGGAAATTAAAACGGTAGGTGCTTTAGCATTTATCTTCTTGTCCAAGGTACAACAAGTTATATTGCCTTGTTCGTCGTAGGTGTGTATATGTGGTTTTTGACTCATAGTTGATGATTTGTCCTGTGGATTAGTTGTCCACAAAATTATTTAGGCGGATTGAGTCCCCATATTATATCCCAAATGTACCAACTAAATCAATGCAATGATATTGCAAGAAAAATTAATTTAAAATTATCCAGTAATGGGAATGTCTTAGGACGTTAAGTTAGGTTTAAAAAATAGACATAATGTTGTAATTTTAGTTCATTGACATAATTGCAAATTCAAAAAAGAGAGAATAGGTAGGTAGAAAAAATAAATATAATCCTTTTGCATTCCATTCCTCCTGTTTTTTAGGACCAACTTTGAAGTGTGCCCCGGCGCATTATCCAATACCAAAACACTCTACCTGGTTTTAGTTTTAAACCCTCTATACCACCTGTTTTCCACTCCTTGAACCATTGGTAAATCGTTCGAGTAGTGACCCCAAATAAGATGCTTAATTCTGCTGCAAAAAACAGGAAAGCCTTACCAATATGTGCCTACCATTAACTAGGAATCTTTTTTTAATCAAACATTATGGGGCAAGAAAGCCATAGTCTTTTGTAATTAAAGGATATTATTAAAAAAGGACTATAATCACTCAGATTACAGCCCTTTTTTAATAAAAATATTAATATACTTGTTAGAGGCAATAAAAATAGAGGTTTCGGGCTAAAAGCCCTAACCAGCATTTTTTACAACTAATTTACTGCTTCACCACCCTCACCACCTCTCGCTTATCTCCATTCCAAGTTTCAATTAAATAAATCCCAGCATCTTCATTAGCTAAATCAAGAGCAAGCATACTAGTATCTGTCGTCAATTCATGCACCAATCGTCCATACAAATCAAACACTCGAACCGTTTGGTCGGAAACGGAAGGAGTTAATTGCACATTGACTAAACCAGTAGTAGGGTTTGGAAAGGCGGTTATCCGCAAACTATTGTTTGTATTATTTTGAATTAAATTACCACCGCTAATTGGGCTAGAAGGACCTGATGGACCGTCTGATTCTCCACAAGTCCAAGTATCTGTAATTTGATCTGCATTTAGATTATACAAAGCTCGACAATCGTAATTCGGTAATTCCATACAATAAAAGCCACCATTTTCGTAATAGAGTTCGCCCGAAGTTTCGGTTTGTACAAATAGGAAGCTAAAAGAACCTAAATCGTAGACTTCTATTGAAGTGCCTTTACAATCAGTTATATCAATAATGTCCGCTAACCAAGGGAATGTTTCGAATAGTTCAGGTGTATTGTCAGCGCCTCCATTGTCATTGCAAGTCTGTTCACAAATTTCGACGGTTGGGAAAATCGCTTCGGAATAATCTACACCCTTTACTATCGTATTAAAACAACCGCTAATAGTCGTACATTTTCCTTTAACGATTCCTACCCCCATGACCGCTTGACATAAACCAAAATCTACGCCGTCTAAATCTGTGCAAGGTTCAGCTACCTCTACTACGGCAACTTCGCAATCTTGAGCCCTTGACCAAATCGTTTCTATTAAAATAGCTTCTTTGAAGAAGTCATTACATTGACTAAATCCAGCAATGCCACCATCAAAACAAAAGGCAAAAGTTGAGTCGCAGTTGGTGACCGTCGTAATGCCATCAGAACAGATTGGATTGTCTTCTATAGTGACTAAATATTGTGCGTTTTGATATTCGTAGATAGCAACTTCTCCGATACAAGATTCACAGAAACTAGAATTGATATTTAAATCCTCTAAAGGCAAACAAATCTTGGGTGCTACGACTTCGTCACAATCTGTTTTTTTAGACCAAATGACTTCTAATAACTTTGCTTCTGTAAAGAATTTTTCGCATTGGGCTAAACCAGCAATTCCGCCGTCATAACAAAAAGCGACGGTGGAATCACAATGCATGACCGTTGTAATAGCATCCGCACAATTCAATTCATCTGCGAGGGTGACTACATAAGTTTCGCCTTCAAAAGTATAAGTTGCCACTTCACTAATGCATTGATCACAGTAGCTAGGATTGAGATTTAAAGCCGCCAATGCTTTACAAGTATCGGCAACAGCTATACATTCGCCGTCTGTTTCGACAATGACTTCGTAAATAATACTCGCTTCATCTGAATTGAAACTGCCAGGACCGCCACAAAAACCTTCACTAAATACTTCGTAGGTGGTGGTCTCTGTTGGGGAAACCATAAATCCTTTTAAGCCATCTGCTGTGTTTCCCGAAGCAGGCACAATATCAATAGCAGAAAGTATTGGTTGGCATGGTTGAACGGGTAATTCTCCGTTAGGGCCTGATGGCCCTAGTGGTGGAATTGGAAATTCTTGTATGGCTGGAAGAAAAACGGATGTTCCTGCACAAATGGTAAATACTTGTTCGCTGCTTGTACTACCGCAATCCCATAAGGTAGTAGCATTTTCTTCCGTTAAATTATAGGCAATTCGGCAATCGTAATTATCTGAATCCATGCAATAAAAAGTGCCATTTTCAAAATATAACTCATTGCCTTTTGATGCACATTCCGCTCCTCTTTCGATATAAATGAAGGTGAAAATTCCTGATTGATAAGCCGTAACCGTTTGATTTTGGCAACAATCTTCTGTATCAATAATATCGTTTAACCAAGTATATTCTTCAAAAGCGGATTGTGCAAAAAGTGGTGTATTAAAAGTGGAGATAAAAAATAAACAACAATAAAGAAGTGTTGTAATAGGTGTGTTTTTTTTCATGGTATTTGTTGATTTGTAACTACTTGAGATACATCAAATAGGTAATTTGTTTGTTAATTCCGTAATGAAGTAACAGATATATTTATTCGTTATACGAATATAGGATAAAATTCCCTAAAATGCTGATGCCAATAAGATTTCTACTCATTATTCCTACTTAAAATAAACCTATTTGTAAGCAATTGGCATTACCCAATAGCAAAAACACTTTTTTATAACAGACGATACTTAAAACTATCTTTCTCCCGTCATTCTCTATGTAAACGGCTTAAAAAATGATAAACAAATTAATATTCTTTTTTATTTTAACCGCATGGAATATTTGTTACGATCCATATTGTGGATATTTTTATTAAATTTTGGCACCATACTCTTCGCACAATCCGTTGAAATTTGTGATAATGCCATTGATGATGATGGTGATGGATTGATTGATTTGAATGATCCAGATTGTGATTGCCCTTTACTAGAAGCGGTTTCGCTAATTCCTAATCCGTCGTTTGAAGATCAATTATGTTGTCCTCCTGATAGATCTAGAATGGATTGTGCGGATACTTGGATACAGGCATCTGTGCCTACTACGGATTATATTCATACTTGCGGATGGACTGGTTGGGTCGATTTACCAATGCCGCTGCCTATTCCCGATGGGGATGGTGCTATTGGCTTTCGAGATGGTCGCTTTACGTCCCTAATGGGCGGAAATAATGAGGTGGAGGCAAATCCAAATTGGAAAGAATATGCAGGCGCTTGCTTAACGAGTCCACTTCGTGCGGGTATTTCTTATAAATTTCAATTCTATATTGGTTTTACGGAGCAACCATTTTCTCCACCCATTGCTATCACTTTTTTTGGAACGCCCGATTGCGAAAATTTGCCTTTTGGTGGAAATGATCGAATGTTTGGTTGCCCAACAAATGGGCCTAATTGGATGCAACTTAGTTCCATTAATACTTCTGGAACTAATGAATGGAAACAAGTAGAATTGAATGTAACGCCAACTGTAGATATTCAAGCAATTGCTATTGGCCCTCCTTGCCAGTCAAGTGCTGCAACTGAAAATCCTTATTATTTTTTCGATAATTTAGTATTGGCAGAACAGTCTGCTTTTGAATTTGAAATCAAAGCCAATAATCAACCTTGTGCTCAAAATTTGAGTTTTGAAGTACCTGAATATGATAGTTTAGGCTACCAATGGTATAAAGATGGAATTGCTATTTTAGGAGCAACGAATCCTCGATTGGATCTGCCACCAGGCAAAGGAAGATACGAAGTAATGGTGACTAGTGCTGAAGGCTGTAAAGTCACTAAACATTTTAATTTTTTCATTCCATTTAAGCGGGCTTCTTTGGTACAAACTATTTGTGAAGGCGAAACTTATACCCTAGGAGATCAACAATTGTCTACTCCCGGTATTTATTTTGATACTTTGAAATCGGTCAATAATTGTGATAGTCTGGTAGAAATAGATTTGAGGGTAGATGGAAGTATCGCAACAACTATTAATGCCAAAATTTTTCCTAATGAAACTTATGAGATTGGTAATCTCAGTTTCAATGAACCAGGAACATATACGGAAACGATTGCATCTACTATTGGCTGTGATAGTACCGTTACGGTACAGTTGGATTATTATGAAATCTACTTTCCAAATATTTTTTCTCCAAATGGTGATGGCATCAATGATTTCTTTGTTATTAATGCAGGAACCGATCTAGCAGCGATTAATGATTTTCGCGTTTTTGATCGCTGGGGAAATCAAGTTTTCCAACAGGAAAATCTAGCTTCTAATAACTTAAATAATGGCTGGGATGGTCGCTTCGATGGAGAAAATACGATAGAAGGCGTTTATTTATATACTGCTGACCTATTGATGGATGATGGCGTAGAGAGAAGTATTTCTGGAATGGTGACTTTGGTGAGGTAATCGCCTTATTTTCCAGTAACTTCCTATTAGTGGAAAAACTTATGCAATAGGGACTGTATCTAATTTGTTGAAAACGAATAAAATAACGAAACCCTCCCCCCTGATCCCCTCCAAAGGTAGGGCTGTTAAGTTCTGTTTCACAAGAGGCAAAGTGCCTGCCTGTCCGGTAGGCAGGTTAAAGTTTTTTCCTGAGATTTTGGTTTGCACGGTGCAATTCCCCCTTTTGAAGGGGGCTAGGGGGATGTTTTCGATAGTTATTGATGTCGATATTTTAAGATTGCATCCATAGCCGTCAGGTGGTTAGTTCAAAAACGTAGAAACTTCTGCCTTAACGGGTTCTTTTTTAAAGAAATTTCTTCTTTTAACCAATTGATTATCAGAAGAATGGTCATTAACCCATTGTTCTAAGTCGGTCATAAAAATACGTTCTATAGCCGTTGGAATCGTCGTTAAAAGTTCATTTGTATCTATGCAATAAATCACTAATTCCAAATTTAATTTCGTTAATCCTGTTAAAGCAGAATGATTGGCGATACTTTTATATTTACCAAACAGACTTTCAATAATATCAGAACTTACATGAATATTTCTAACATCATGTTGGTCTATAAATTCATCATATAAATTGATATATTTATCCAGATAACTCACAAATGTCTTGACATACCCCTCCTGTTTTTTACCTACCTCAATCATTTGTTTAGCCGTTGCTAATGTTTTTTTATTTGCTCCTTGTTTCTTCAAGGGAACTTGAATCCGCTGGCCTATATCTAAACAAGCCGATAAATGCTTAATCATAGAAGAATGTTGCGGTAATTGTTCAAAAAACGTAAGTGATTTTTTATCTAATTGACTAATGCGATGGGTTAAAATTTCTGCCCAATCTACAATAGCCGTTTGGTTCATAAAACGAGCTTTCTTACCTAGTTTTGGCGGACATAAATAACTAAAATCCTGATTAACTCCTTTGTAGATATAAGTAGCCACTAACTTCATAAATGATTGATAGTCCGCATCTTTTAAAAAAGTTTTTTTCAAACAAGTCGCTACTCCATGGGCAATATCAGGGATATGGCTTAGCTGACTTAAGTTGGAAAAATTAATTAAATTTTTGCCTTCATCACTCAATACATTTTTTACTATTACCTTTTGACTTGTCTTCAAAAAAGATAAGGTCTTTTCTATCTCTTTACCTTTCCAACTTTTAGCGCCTTCCATATGAACTACTTGAACGTCTTGAAACGTTAAGGATTCTTCTTTCTCTTTTTCAAATGGGGCTAATAAAACAATTAATTGTTTCTCTTTTCCTTTTCTTATACATTCATCTACTATCAGCGTTACTTGTTCACTAATTGGTTCATTAACAGCTCCTTGCAGGGTATCTAATCCTACTTTTGATGTCCAATTTTGTACCGTATTTGCACAAGGTAGTTTATGCTGCTCTATTAAATTACATAGTAGCAATACTTTTAATACTCGAACAACTCCTCGATAAGAGCAACCACCTTTTACTCTAAGTAGTACGCATAAGCTAATTAGCGAGCGTCCATAATGATGACGTGTCACTTTTTCATCTTTAGTTAATGCTACCCTTAACTTTTTGATTGTCTGTTGGTTATGTTTATATTTGCCTTTCCAGTTATTCCGCCCCTCCTTTAATTCCGATTCTCGTTGACGCAGGCGTTTATTCAATAACCTTACTTGTGACAAAGTTTCCTTATCCATACTTCTCTTTTCTTCTAGTTTTTCGACTTTTCTCCCTAATTGTCTTATCTTTACTTGGTATTCTTTTTCTGAATACATTAGACTTTCTTTTTTGTTGTGGTTGAATACACAAAAATAGAAAGTCTTTTTTTATTTCTTTTGAACTATCCACCTGACGGCTATGGAGGCAATGCCTTGTGCTTGCCCTTTTTATGGGTGAATTCCTCGAAATTTGAGCAACCATAAAGGATTGCCCCTACAAGGTTTTCGTCAAATTGGGAGATTTTGATAGCAATAATTTTTTATAAGAAACCCCTACAAGTAACAGTTACTTGATGATCATTTTCTTCACCAATCTATCCCCATTTTTTTCTGCCACCAAAAAATAAAGCCCACCTGCTGCATAATCACTTCGATCCAAAGTAAAAGTATGAGTACCTTCTAATAAATCACCTCTAAAAATATTTTTAACGGATTGCCCCAATGCGTTCACTACATTTAGGTTTACCCTTTCCATAGCAAGCGGTAAATCCAATTGAATCGTTGCTGAATTATTGATAATGGTAGGTTGAACCTGTAAGTTTACTTCATTAGCTTCTAAAATATTGATACTGGTAGAAAGTGCGGATGGTTCAGTTGCTACATTGGAATTAATAACCTCATATCTGTCTCCTACCCGTTCCCAGATAACAACGACTACTTCTAAATTTTCTGGATTCCATTCAGGTGCAATATCAAGGGTATAATTATGTGTAAATGCTTGATTGATTTCAATGGGGGCTGAAGATAGTAGTGTACCAAATACATCTGCTCCGAAATGCGTTCTCATTATTTTAGAATGTAAATCTTCTGGACCTCGGTTGTTTTGAAACTCTCTTACTTTGTCTTCTATAAGATAAGCCGCAATATGGTGAGGTCGATTGGTTCGCTTTAAATATTGGGTGTTTACTTCTACTTTTACTTGATTGTTGTCAATAGCATACTCAATAAAAGGATGGACTACTACTTGTCTTTCTTGAAAAGCTTCAATTATTTTTCTTGCTTCCCCTAACCATTGAAAAGGTAAAGATTGATTATTGATGAGAAAGGAAGGCGTACCAAAAAACTGAGGTGCATTTTCCATTAATGCAGTACTTGTTGGGGAGTGTAATAAACTTTCCTCTAATGGATGTACGGCTATAATAACTGCTTTTTTTTCATACAAGTTAACTGCCTCTTTCATCTCATCCCAAGCTCGTAGCCCACAAACGTTGCACTCGGTAGAAGTAGCCTTGAAAAGGAGTGCTTTATTGGGTTCTACTCGTTGCGCAAAGGTAGCAGTTACGGTAAGAATAAGTGCAATAAGAACGGGGACGCATCTTTTCATCATCGACAATTTAAGGTGATATTAATCTAGTGGTTCAAGACTTAAGTGACTGATAGTTTAATCGAGTGTATTTTTTCGCTAGGCAAAGCATTTTTTTTGAGAATAGCCTTTGCTCTTTAAGAAAAAAATAACATGAGCAAACATCGTTTGTGAACCGCACAGCGGATGGGATGCTAGCGGAAAAAGACGCCGATTTAAACTGTCAAGGATTTAGGTCTTGAACCACCATTGCAATAAAACTACTCAATTCTTAAAAACTCTAGTGTCGTTTGTCCAACAAAAGTTGCAGGCTGTCTTGAAATATTTGGTTTTTACTTGTTTTTTAGATTTTAGAGAAGAGGGGCAAAAAATATAGAAGAGGAAAGTGATTTTACTTGGAAATGCTGAATTATTGCTAATTAATTTAATGTTTTATTATATGTGTAATTAATAATTATTATCTTCATGCTGAATAAAACGAATTAAACCAATCAGTAAACACTCTCTACTTATGTCAAAAAACTTGGATGAACACTTGCCTAAAATAAAGGATATCTTTATTGAGCTTCATAATTATTCCTTTTTTCATAGTCCTTCGCAAGAACAAAAGACAGATAAACGATTTATTGGAAGAAAGCGATTAATCAATCGCTTGAGGGAGACCTTGATAAATACAGAAACCAAATCAGGAGCTTATTTAATTACGGGGTTTCGTGGAATGGGAAAGACATCTGTAGTTAATCAAGTATTAAATGAGATAAAAGGAAAACAGGATAATTTTCCTAGTGTTCGATTTTTTTTAGGTTTTAGTACTATTTTAATTTTTTCTTGCCTCATTAAACCAATTTTTATTGGCTGTTTTGTTTTGTTTTTATCAGTGTTTATCATTTTATCAAAGGCAAGTCACTTTTTGGGGTTTAATCGGAGTGAAAAGAAAAATAGAAGAGACGTCCCTTCTAAAGAAAGCTATCAACGTATTTGGTTAAGAAATTTGCTTTATGACTTTTTTAGTTTTAGACTGTCCCAATCCTCCTTACATTCCTATCGAAGATTGTTGATAAGTATTTATCAATTTTTGTTTATATATGGGCTTTCTTTTCTTTTTTTGAAATTTAATTTTGAACCTGAGGAAATTTTTTCGAGTCATAGAATCGTAACTGTCTTAGTTTTTTTTATTTTATTTATCTTAAATGTATGGGGGAGCTATAAAATTATTGATAAGAGAAAAAAATCCTCTCTTTCTGTGCAAAAAACAAAGAATATAGACTATTCAGATCATTTCGATTTGAATAAACAGTTTATAGTATTATTTGGATTTACCTTTATTGTATTCTTATTTTTTTTTTATAAAGGATATGTTTTTGCTTTTCTTAAAGCAAGATTAGGCTTACCATTTTATTATTCTTCTCAACTTATTGTTACTTTATTATTTTGGGGGTTGAGCTTAATTGTTTCTTTAATCTGTTATAGCATTACTTTAGATGAAGTTAGAGACCAATTTGATCTGAAGAATGAAGGTGTGCTAAAAACTATAAGAGATCATATTAATTATGGTCACTTTGTTAGTGTTAAAATTAACTTGGCACAGGATGACTTGAAAGAAATTGATGTCTTAAGATTGGTCGCTCGAAATATTCATAGTAAATATAATACTTGGTATCGATCTACTTTGCCTTTAAAGAAAATGGTTTGGAAATTAGGTTCGTTTCTTCTGGTCTTTCTTTTTTCTGGCGTACTATATTATTTTAATCCAGTATATCAGATAACAAACGATTTGAGAAAAGATGGTACTTTTTCTAATTATTTCCCAAGCCAAAGATTATTCGCATTAGATAGTGCTTCCTTTCATGGACTAGACACTTTTTTTGTTGATAAAATAAAAACTAATCACAATATACCAACAATAGATAGCTTTGTTCGCATCATTAATACCGCATTTCTACTTGAGGAACGCGTACCAAACGATAATGATAGGCAATTCTTGCTTTCTTTGTCTGAGACAAAGAGTACTACTCTACCTGAACTTGAACTCTTAATAAGAAAATATGATCCACAAAAAAGATTACTAAGCTTACCTAAATCAAAAGCGGGGAAGTCAGACAGTCTTTTTATCGTATTTTTAAAAACAGATACTGCATTAACAATTGATAAAACTATTGTACAATTGAAAAGTTATCTGGAAAAGCATACTTGGTTTAAGGAAATTACTATAGGTTTTGATTATTTTATTTTTACGACTTATCTTCGATTTAGAAATTGGACAAAACCTATATTAGGTGGGCAAAATGAAAGAAAAAACTTCTTACAACTTCCCGTTGACGGCTTTTTAAACTTATCCCCTCATTTTCAATTTATACCCAGGCAATTAGATTACTGGTTTATTACACTTTTTTTATTCTTATTTTTTTCTATTAAAATAGCTTCAAAGTATAGAGTACTAGGTATTCATACGCATAAATCGGTAATGAGGAGTTTAGACCAACTCATCGATCATATTGATGCCAATATCATAAAAGAACAGACAATGAATTTCTCTCAATATAGAGAGGCAAGAATATCATTGTTTTCGAAGGGTTCAAAAAAAAGTTACCCGATTATTGGGGCTAAGACCATTGAGAATAGACTTATTAATATTCTAGATGAAATTAATTCGATCCCTTCTCTTTTTGTTCGCCCTACTTTTATATTCATTTTTGACGAATTGGATAAAATAGAACCTCATTATAATGTAACAATTGCAGATAAAGAAGAAGAGGAGCTAAGTAATTTTGGTAATGAGAATGGACACGTCGAGAAAACTCGAAAAAGGCAAGAAATTATTGCCAAAATATTGTCTAATTTAAAACATTTTCTTAATACCGCTAAAGCGAAATTTATTTTTATTGCGGGAAGAGAAATGTATGAAGCTTCTTTGGCAGATATTTCGGATAGAGATTCTTCTATTGGTAGTATTTTTCACGATGTTTTTTACGTCAATAGTTTCTTTACTGATTTATCTGATGGAAAAAGAAATGACATTACTAGCATGACAGAAAATTATGTCTGTCAATTTCTACTTCCTGGAAACTCTAGTATTCCGTATCAATGGGGATATACTTTAGAAGCCTATAACGAATATCTTAAAACAGAATTGAAATTAATCTCTAAAGAAAAAAGACTGAAAATTCTTACTACACTAAATAACTTTATTACTTACTTGACTTTTCGTAGTAATGGTGCGCCTAAAAAAATTACTCATTTATTCGAACAGAGTGTTGAACGAATTACTAGAAGAATCATCGCAAATGTTGAAGATAAATACCTGATAGGAGGAGGCGGTAAGAATGAACTGTATTTAAAATTTGATTATGAAGACCAATATCGACTTGGCTTGACCACCTACTTATTTACCCCATTCTTTAATTCTATTAATGATCGCCTCATTGAATTAGGAGATAAGTTACTGGTTTCCACTTCTTTTTTAATTGACCATATTTACAAATTTCATAATTATGGTTTTTCTTGGCGAAATTTAGAACTTACTCCTGAAATTGTTGCGATTAATAAAGCCCCAGATTTAAGGGATTTTTTGAATCAACTTTTACAATTTCTTACTAATAACCATGTACGAGAAATATTAAGTGGGCTATATGGTTTTCGATTTAATCGAAAAATAATTTCTGAAATTCGATATGTCTCTAGCATCTCAGATGTAGAAGCAGCAGCATTTAATTTTACATTAGATGAGTCTTTAGAAATAAAACGACATCATAAAAAGCGATTGACAGAATTAAGAAAACACTATTCTAAGAATAGTATGTATGGTAAGGAACATATCCATTCTATTGCCTTTGTACATATGATACTCGGTGATCTTCACTTTTATGACCAAGAATATGATGAAGCTATTTTGCAGTACATGGATGCCGTGCAGATGTTGAGGAATTATGAAGCTAAAGATATAGGTATTTATCACTTTATATTATTGCTTCGAAATATGCTAAAATTGGGATTAACCTTTGAGAAAAAAAGAAGCTATGATTCAGCCTATATGACTTATGGTAAACTAGTTTCTTTAATTATCGGTGTTCGAGAGGTAGATTTGGATAAACTTGAATTGCAAGAATTTATTTTAAAGCGAGAAGATATACCGAAGTTTCTTTTAAAAAATTATAAAACATTAATTCAAAGCGAAAAATTTAGAAAATTTGAAAAAAGTACAACAAAAAGAACATTAATTATTAAGGAGGTAACCTACTATTTTCATCAATTTCATGCTACCTCTTCTGTTAATAAAATAAGCCAAGAAGAATTTACTTGTATATGGCTGTTTTTACTTAAAACGAATCCACTTGATAAAGTTAATCTCCAAACGATCGAACAGTTACTAAAAAATCAAGCATATTTGGGTAATTTTATTTATCAAAGAATAAAAAGCAAATTTCTACGAAGAGAAGTAATTAATCATAAGGCCTTAGATTTTTACTTAACTAATGATAACCGAATACCTAACGAACTTACAAAAAGTAATTTTCTTAATTTATGGGTTTACATAGAGTTCACCCAATTTAACGAAGTGGATTCTGAGATTCGAGTGACTGGGCGTTCTTCTGCTTTTCGCGCTCAACAAACAGCATTTTCAAATTCAAGTATTGAAACTAAAGCACATAAATCGGGGCTGACCTTTGCCCATTTGGATACAATGGATAGTTTTCATGGGTTTTCTGATGAATTCTTTTCTAGAACTTTTAATAATTATCAAATTGACTCTGAAAAAGAGAAGGTTTTATTTAAAACTTCTTTTTTAGAAGGGTTAAAATTGGTTTATCAGCCATTACTTGCTCGCTTGCAGATTATTGAGAAAGGAGGATTAGGAGGTATCACAAAAATAGACGTAGAACGAAATATTAAACGGTTCGAATTTATTATTCAAGCAATCAAAGAGAAAGAAAAATTTTTAATTCGAGGGGAATATTTTGGTAAACTTGGTGATATCTTATACTATAAAAATGGGTTTTTATACGGTGTTGGAAAAACAGCTTTTATTGATGAATTGCCCAAAGCAAAAAAAACATTTTTGGAGGCCTTGTTTTATTTTGATATTGAAGAAGAAGATTTAAAGAATGTTACAGATTATAAGGCGCCGATAGATGCTTATGAAAATTATATGACCTCCTTGTGTATTATGATAGAACGATTAATCAAATACAAAATTGAAGGGGAATTGGATTTTGAAAAATACGAATTTCATTATAATTTCCTTAAAAAACGGAAAGAGGTGGAGGCTGAAATGATAGATTATGTTTTTAAGTATATTATGAGAAATAATGCTTTTTTAGATTATCCTGCTTATGGTAATAGTGCAGCCTATTCTTTAGCCAATGGATTGTCTGATATAGGTGATACGCTTATTTCTTTTGTTACGAAAGGTACGAGTAATGAAATTAGAAAAGATTTCTTTCGAACGCTTCTTAATTTAATGCAACGAAGAGGTTCCATCCAAGAAATGAAATTTGGAGAGGAGATCGAAACTTTTTTTAATAATAAGACTTTTTTTGAAGGAGAGAGAAATACTCATAGCACTCGTAGAAATACACTTAAAAGTAAGTTAAACATCATTGAGCAAGCCCTTTGTTTTTATTATTTAGCCGCTCATTTGTATAGGCGAACAAATCGCTATAGACAACATTATTTTCAATTGCTAAAATTCCTGTATGTTATCAACGAATATTGTACTACTAATAAGTTTACAACGAAAGTTGATATTTTATGTAGACATAGTTTTGCCGAACAACCCAATGATAATAAGAGTCTGCTTAAACTTATGGAAAAACATATTGTGGAGAATGCTAAAAATGCGCTTTTAGACTCCTATGATCATGCTAATCACCCGAGGTTTTCAAAAATTCCCAATATTTTCGAGAAAGAATTTAAGACTAGTCAAATAGAACAAGAAAAAATTAAATACAAAAACCAAATAAATAACTTGGTGACCATAAGTGAGGATTTTCGAGAGATGGAATTATTATTCAAAACGTTTCAGTTAAAATGTAATCCTTCTTTTGAGAATGGGTATGCCCCCACCATGATTTCTCCTTATACGAACATTAATAGCCATTATAATCGAATTTTGGAACTAAATAATCGAGTATCCTATAATTATCATTTTTTATGGAATAAATTTGATTTATTGAAGCGTATACGAACCATCAAGAATGAATTGCATCATCTAAAGTGTTCAGTCTTAACCAATGATTGTGGCAATTCCATTATAGAGATAGAAAAGCAATTTGATGAATTAATTAATTTTGGAGGGACTATTCCTGTTTTGGAGGGACTGAGAAATGATTTTATTAACTTCTTTCAATTGGATGATTCTGATCGTTTAAATTCCATTGACTATCAAAAAATACTCAAACAAGATAAATTGTGCAAAAACAAAGAAAAAGCTAAACTATTATTTGAAGAAATTAATTTTAAATTTGATATTAACTTTAATGAAATTTGCCTATTATGCGACCATGAGATTTCGTTTAATGGAAAGAATAGAGCGCTAAAAGAAGTGTTATGGCATCTTATAAAGGATTCTATTTATTGCCTTGTGAAAATCTTGAAAACTCACAAAATATTTGGTGTTAATTATGCTTCTACTAATCATTTCTCAATCGCATCTGCTCATGAAAGATTAGCAGAATGGAGCGAATTATTTAAGAAGTTTACTGATGAATCTTCTTTGGACAAATTGATTTTAGAAGCAGAATTAATAGAAATTTTGGATAATCAAGATTTAGCCTTTATTGATCCTAAATATCAAAGAGAAATGGCGCTTAGGCATTATTATGCTGTTTTGGAAATGCATAATGAAGGTAAAGCTTACAAGGATTTTATGGATAATTTATTTTACCTTGATGATGATTTTAATGATAACTTGATGCACTTTTCTTTCGCCTTTGAACGATATAACATTAATACAGGAACAATTCGAAGAAAAATAACCAAGTTGCGAAAAAAAATTGAAAATTAAATGTCAACCAAAATAAATCATACTGTCTTAGATCGATTCCTAAAATACGTCACTATAGACACCGAATCTGACCCTTTTTCAAGCACGTTTCCTTCCACCGAAAAGCAAAAGAATCTTGGAAGGTTACTAGTTGAGCAATTGCTAGAAATGGGGATTAAGGATGCTCATTTAGATGAATATGGTTATGTCTATGCGACGATTCCTGAGAATACAGACAAAAAGAATGTTCCAGTTATTTGTTTTTGTTCGCATATGGATACTTCGCCTGATGCGAGTGGCAAAGATGTTAAACCGATTGTCCATAAAAATTATGATGGAACAGATATTGTCTTGCCTGATAATCCAGAAGTGATCATTCGGATGAAAGACCATAAATATTTGAAAGATCAAATTGGACACGATGTAATTACCGCAAGTGGTAATACCCTTTTGGGGGCGGATAATAAAGCGGGTTTATCTGAAATCATGGACATGACTTATCAATTGGTGAATAATCCGAGTATCAAACATGGCAAAATTCGCTTATTATTTACACCTGATGAAGAAATCGGTAAAGGGGCGAATCATGTTGATCTAAAAAAATTAGGGGCTGATTTTGGCTACACCGTAGACGGTTCCCAAAGAGGCAGTATCGAAGATGAGACTTTCTCCGCAGATGGGGCAACGATTACGATTCATGGAGTAGGGATTCATCCTGGATTTGCTAAAGGAAAATTAGAAAATGCCGTCAAAATAGCAGGCGATATTTTAGCGAATTTGCCCATTGGTCGTTTGTCTCCAGAAACGACGTCTGGCAAAGAAGGATTTATTCACCCAACAACGGTGGAAGGTAGTTCTGAAAAAGCGGTGATTCGCTTTATTATTCGAGATTTTACGGATGAAAAATTAAACGATCATACGGCAGAATTAAGAGCGGTGATGGATACCATTTTAAAAAGATACCCAAATTCTAAAGCGACGCTAGAAATCAAGGAACAGTACCGTAATATGAAAAAGGTATTGGATCAACATCCGCAAGTCGTTGATTATGCTTTGGAAGCCATCGAAAGAGCAGGAATGACGGCTACTCGAAATTCTATTCGTGGTGGTACGGATGGCAGCCGCTTGTCTTTTATGGGTTTGCCTTGTCCAAACATCTTTACGGGTGGTCATGCCTTTCATGGACCACGAGAATGGGTGAGTCGGCAAGATATGGAGAAGACGGTGCAGACTTTGGTGGAGTTGGTGCAGATTTGGGAGGAGCGTAGTTGATGATTTGTTTATAGACGAAAAAGTCATACATCTAAGTGCAGGATAAAATTGTTTTGGACACAGAGAACTCTGTGTCCAGAAAAATGTTCTGTACTTAAATGTATGATTTCTGATTTAATACAATCGATTCACCACCAATTTTTTACTCAATACCTTCCGTCCCTTCGTTTGAATTTGTAATAAATACAAGCCATTTGAAAAAGGCGTTAAATCAATGGTTGCGCTAGGTTGTACCACTTTTTCAATTGATTGTTGATACACTTCTTGCCCGAATTGATTGAATAATTTCAAGGTGACTGCTTCTCCTCCAATTTTTTGCAAATCAACCTTTGTTTCATTTAAGGCAGGGTTAGGAAAAAGCGTAAAATCTACTGGTTGCAATTTGGTGTTTCTACTTCCACTAGCGTTAGCAAATTCAACGACCTCTTCTAAATCGCAAAGCGGTGTCCAATTTTCATCATACATATTTATTTGTAGGTAATAGCGATTGCCTGATAATTCCTGCAATAAAACCTCGTCGTCACACTCGGCAAAACATTCATATAATAACTGCCAATTTTGGTCAAAGACTTTGACGATTTCTATCGGGGCACTTAAATTACCAATGGTAAAGCTCTTAGTATTTTCATTAATATCGATGGTTATTGCTTCGCAAAGATTGGTTGGTGGGCAGTCATTCGTACAAGGTATGCTTCCTGCTTGAATTTCGACATCTTGCCTGTCTGCACAAATAAACTGCCAATTAGCATCATAAAATTGAATGTCGGTATGGTAAATATTGCCTGCTGTAAGGTTTTCTAAAACAATCGATTCTTCACAATTGGTGTTACAACTAAATGCAAATTGCCAATCATTATCAAACACCTTAACGATGGCATTGGGGGCTTCTATGCCACTAATGGTTAACTGATTATCGGCGGAAGTAATGACTATGTTTTCACAAGTTGAAGAACTAGCTTCACAATTCATTAGAATTTCCTCTACACTATTACACATATTGCCATTATCTCTAATCGATATATCGTGACCGACCGTGCCATTGGTAAAATCATCATCGATTAATGGTTTCAGAAAACAACAATCGGTTAGACTAGTATTTCCGATAATCCTTAAAAAACTTATTGAAAAATTCTCTGCAACTTCAACCGTTTCCAAACTTGAATTATCCTCAATCGAAAAAACAGCCGTTGTTGTTAAATTAGGAAATGCTATTTGTTGTAGCTGGTCATTTTGTCTAATGAGTACTTGTGCTTCTGCGACTTCCAAGCCTGAAAAGACTTCTATGTTGGTTAACTGTGCATTGTCAGAAATATTTAGGAAGTAAACGCTTGTTAAATTGTCAAAACCAGTAATTCTTTCTAAGGTTTCATTCGACCGAATGGTTACTGTTTCTAAGTGCGGAGATTGTTTAAAACCACTAATGTCTTTTAACACAGGATTGGAAGAGATATTAATAAATTCTAGAACATTTATTTCATTAAAGGTACTGACATTTGCCAATAATGGATTATTTTGGATGGTCAAACTCCGTCCTACTTTCTTTATTTCTAAACTTGCTAAGTCGGTTAATTGAGTTTGAGTAATGGACAAAAAATCAGTCACTTCTTCTATACCTGCTAAATTAGAAATGTCTGTAATATCATTATCTTCTTGGAAGCCAATATACAGACTACCTTCAATTTTTTGACAACCACAAAAAGCGTCTACATCCGCTTGCGACCGTAGGATAACGGTTCTATTGCAAACCAGATTATTAGCAGGTGACCCTGCTACAACTTGACTAAATTTACGGTCACAAATCAAGGCATAATTTTTATCAAATAATTGCACATCAATGGTGTAATTTTCACAAGTGCTTAAACCTGAAATAGTAATTACGGAATCACAATCATTGCTACAATCATAAACGAGTTGAAAAGCTTCATCATAAACTTTGACGATCGCAATAGGTGCATTTATCCCATTAATAAGCAAATTATTATCATTAGAACTGATGCGAATATCATCACAATCCATAGGCGTGGTTCCGCCGCAATTTTCAAAAATATCTCGGGTAGAATTACATAAAGTGCCATTATCTCTTAAAGTTAAGATACCTCTATTTTGACCGTTTGTTAAATCTTGATCGATTAGATTAAATAAAGCACAGCAATCGCTTAAGGCAGGATTTTCAGATATGTCTAATGTTCCTGTAATTGTTAAATTTCCGATATTGGGTAGCGTTGTTAAGACATCATTACGAGTAATCCGAAAACGTTCTACTTCTCCACTCAATTCAGGTGTTAGGATATTTTCTAGTTGACTATTTCCGCTAATGTTAAAATAATCACCTATTTCTTTTAAATTATTTAATTCGTCTAAAGCCAGAAAAGCATCGTTATTCTGAAAGGAAAATCCATTTACTTTTTCTAAGTTTCCAAAACCATTTAAGGTAGCTAATTTCGCATTGGAAGAAATGGATAAAACCAATAATACCTCTTTTAATTGTTGAAAACCATTCAATTGGGTTAAGGCTGGATTACTACCAATTCCTAAATCCTGAATGACTTCCATTTGGTTGAAAGCATTGATGGATTGTAATAATTCATTCTGATAGATGCCAATGCCTCGTCCAATTTTTAAATTGGCTAAATCCGACAAATCAATTAAATCAGTTCCTGTTACCCTTAAATCTTCGGAAACGCTTATAGCACTTAAATTTGATAAATCATTAATGTCATTGGCACCACTAAATCGGTCTCCAATATCTAATATGCCTGTAATAATCTCACAACCGCAGAAAGCATCCACTTCTGATTGGTTGGCAAACGTAACATCTCCTGCACAGATGCCTAGCGCTACTGCCTCACTACCTAAAGTATAGGTTATATTTTCTTGGGATAAGTAGCCAAAATTAACAGAGAAAAACTCAAAGGTTAGGCGATAAACATCTCCAATATTGCCGCCTTCAATACTAACCATTGGGTCGCAGTCAAATTCACAAGTTTGAAGGAGATTGAAATTAGCATCCGCAACTCTTAACTTAGTGTTAGCTATATCCAATCCGCTGATAATTAGTTTATTGTCTTCGGTTTGGATGGTGATTTGTTCGCAAGCGGCTTGCTGGGATTGTGCAGATAGCAGCAAGGGAATTAGGCTAAAGAGCATAGCCCATAGTTGGGTAAACTTGTTTTTGTTCATAACTTTTGTTTTTAGTTTTAATCAAAGAATAGTCTAGGGCTACCCTTTGAGGTAGTCGGAAAAAGTGATAAAAAGTGTAAGTGGATTGGAAGTGGTTGTCTAAAAAGTGAGGTTATTAAGTAGAGGGGAATTGGATGGAAGTAAGCAGGGGAAGTTTACTTGTGAGCTAAGTTAATCGTTTAGTGGGCTATTTGCAAATAATTTAATGGAAATGAATTGTTTTGGCGCCTTTAAGGGGGCGTAACTAATTGTGAGATTAGAAGTTTTAGAGAAAGCCTAATTTTTTAACAATGATCTTTCGTTCCTGATTTCTGTTAAAGCCACTAGTAATATCATTCCAATCAATGGAATAATTGCTAAGTTAAAGACTTGTGGAGCAGCTATCCAAAAAAGAAGCAGTAAGCTATTTATTAAAATAATCGCTTGCAAAAAAAACTTTTTTAACCTGCCCTTTTTTATAAATGGAGTGATTAAATAAAATGGATTTAACCACAATATATTATAATTCATTTGGGTAGCAGCATGTCGAGTTCCAAACCATAAAAACAGTAATAATAAGCCACTTAATCCAAAAGTGGAATAGAGTAGGTTAGTTATTTTGGGCAGTATAGCTGCATCCTTTATTACGAGAAAAAGTAAACTGGAAAAGATGAAAATAGCCCAATACAAAGGTTGAAAAAATTTCCATCTTGTTATCGTTGAATCGTTACTTTTGACAATTACCCTACTAGTTCCCAATAATGGTTGACCATTTATTTGATATTGACTCAATTGCTCCCTCAATTGATTGGGTAGAAACATTAATTCTTTTTGAGTAATCGTTTTATCAACAGGCATCCCTAAGAGAATGTCGATACCCAATCCTAACCATTTTTTATCAATTAGGTATGTTTTTAATTCCTTTCGATGAGTGGTGGTTATGTTGAAAGGTGGTTTTTCGACGGGTAATTTATCAATAATATCCCTAATTCTAGTAGCACAATTATCGTTTAAAAAATCATATTTATAGTAACGACTTTCTGATTTTAAGGTATGTTTTAACTGTTGGTAGATTTGTTGTTTGTTTTCCTTGTCTAATAACAACCGTTGCTCAACTACACCCCTTTTAGTACGTTGATAAGCACTTTGGAAGCTGGAGAAATTGACAACACTAAGATGATAATCTAAACTACCTCGTAAGAATTTGAGCGCAAAAAAAGGCGTATTAAAATCAAAATTGCCAAAATCAAAAACGAGGTCTTTATGATTGGTTTTATCAATCACTCGAATAGCGGTATGTCCAAAAGTGGAGTAGAGGGCATCGCCACTTTCACAAGTTAATAAGCTGATTTCTAAGTTGTTGGTAGTAGATTGGGCAACTATAGTCGTAGTGGATAAGAATGAAATTAATCCATATTTTAGAAGTTTGAAATAATGTTTGCTTAAAAAACGGAGATAACTTGATAGCATTTCATTTTGATTTTTAGATAATTGCCTATTTTAAAAAACAGGAAATAAATATATTTTGATCAGTTGAAGCTTTGCATCTTTGCGCTTTAGCGTGTGTAAAATTAATTTCCAAAGTGTTAATGAATGCCTATTCTTTTAGATTTTACTATCTTGATGAAAATTTTGTGACTAAAAACAAAACGAGATGCCAATTAATACGAACCAAACTTGCCTAGGCTTAATACTCTTTATCCTATTGTTGTGCTATGCTTGTCAAAGAGAAAGAACAAAGGAGGCAATAACTTCCGAAATGCCGACGAGTTTTTTATTAGATTTGTCGGACTTACCAGCTTACGAACAAAACATTGACCATGCTCAATTAATTGGAAACGAGAGTAATGAATTTTATCATAAAGGGCAAATAGTCTATAGAAATGTTTGTTTTAATTGTCATGGAGATAAAGACCAAGAAGGCTCCATGCCCAACTCTTTAAAGTTTTGGGCAGATAGCCTAAAGCACGGTGCTGATCCTTATTCGATGTATCAGACCTTGACGAGAGGGTTTGGCATGATGGCACCACAAAGTCAATTGACCCCTCAAGAAAAGTATGAAGTAATCAATTTTATCCGCTATAAATTTATAAAAGAGGCGAATCCAACGCAATTCTTTGAAGTAGATTCAACCTATTTGACGACTTTACCCAAAGGAGATACTATTGGACCTACCCCTAAAAAATATCAACCTTGGGCGGAAATGGATTATGGCGATTTTTTAATGCGGACTTACGAGTTAGCGGATGAAACGGATCCTCCACAATTTGTCTCTGGTGGTCGTTCTCCTTTGCCGAATGAAGATTATCGAGGGTTGAATTTTGCGTATAAAGGTATTGCTATGCGATTAAATGAAGGAAAGGGTGGTGTTGCAGCAGGTAATGCTTTTGCACTATTTGACCATGATTTATTGCGTTTTACAGGCTTTTGGACAGGCAAAGGTTTTATCAATTACCGAGATATTTTACTGAATGATGAACATAATATTTATCCTCGAACGGTTGGAAAAGTACAAGTAGAAAATCCCATTACACCTGGTTGGGCAAATCCTGAAACGGGTAGTTTCGATGACCCTAGATTTGTAGCAGTAGATGGACGACCTTTTGGTCCTTTACCGAAGGAATGGGCGCATTATAAAGGCCTATATTATCATGGACAAAAAGTGATTATCAAATATACCGTAGGGAAGGCTAATATTTTGGAAACTTATGGCTTAGTGAAAAATGGAGCACAACCAATTATTGAAAGAACACTAAATGTAACCGCTTCCGATAAAGCATTAAAAATGCGAGTAGCTCCACTTGCTGTTGCCGTTAAATTGAAAGGAGAAGGCGGCCAATTGGCGAAAGAAAAAGGTTATCATGTTTTAAAAACCTCTGCAAATAATGTCGCTAAAATAAAGCTCTTTATGGCAGCGAAAGAATCTGCTTTTGCAGAGGGAATTAGGTTAACTGATCCAGAAAATTTGAACCAATATACGAATGGCGGCCCAGCTCATTATGTCAACCAAGTCTTATCAAGTCCCATTCAAATAGGCGCAGAAAATGGTGCTTATGCGGAAGATGTTTTTGTGCTGCCAAAAGTTAACCCTTGGAATAGTCGAATGCGTCCATCTGGGATTGACTTTATTAAAGATGGAAAAGAAGCGATTGTTTGTACGATTGATGGAGAAGTCTATCGACTGGAAGGAATTACCCAAAAAGAAGGCATGATTCAATGGCATCGAATTGCTACAGGGCTTTTTCAACCTTTGGGAATTAAATACCATAACGGAGACATTTATGTCGGTTGCCGAGACCAAATTGTTCGCTTAAAAGATTTAAATGGGGATGGTGAAACCGACTTTTACGAAAGTTTTAATAGCGACCATCAAGTAACGGAACATTTTCATGAATTTGCGATGGGCTTGCAAGTAGATAAGGCAGGCAACTTTTATTACGCTAAAAGTGGTCGGCATGCCAGACGGTCTTTAGTACCACAACATGGCACTTTATTAAAAGTAAGTCTAGATGGCCAAACAACAGAAATTTTAGCTAGTGGGTTTAGAGCAGCGAATGGCGTTTGTCTCAATCCAGATGGTTCTTTTTATGTCACCGACCAAGAAGGCTATTGGAATCCAATGAACCGAATAAATCGAGTAACTAAAGGTGGTTTTTATGGTAATATGTATGGCTTTAATCCACCCGCAGATTCTTCCGATGCAGCAATGATTCACCCGATGGCTTGGGTAGATATGAAATATGATCGGTCGCCCGCCGAATTATTATGGGTAGAAAGTGACCGTTGGGGACCATTAAATGGTGGATTGTTGAACTTATCTTATGGTTATGGGAAAGCCTTTGTTGTTCTGCCACAGGATATAGCTGATTTACAACAAGGGGGAATGATAGAATTACCAATTCCAAGAATTCCAACAGGGCTCATGCGAGGTCGATTTAATCCTGTAGATGGACAATTATATGCTTGTGGTATGTCTGCTTGGGCAACGAGTCAAATGATTCAAATTGGTGGCTTATACCGCATTCGATACACTGGTAAACCATTGAATCTGCCTGTTAAGATGGACGCTTTTGAAGGAGGAATGCAATTGACTTTTTCTGATAAAATAGATGCTGCAACGGCTAAAGACATTGCTAATTATACGATTAATACTTGGGAATTAAAAAGAACTCGGAGCTACGGTTCTAAGCGGTATAATCCACAGACTTTGACGATTGAAAAGGTGTCTTTATCTGTCGATGAGAAAACGATTTTTATTCATTTGCCGACTATTCAAAAAACTTGGTGTATGGAGATTTTGTATAAATTGAAAAGTACGGAAGGGCAGGAGTTTGATGGAGCGGTGCATAATACGATTCATCGGTTGGCGGAACAGCAGGTAAATTTATAAGAATGACTTTATTTGGACAAGCGTTTTTATAGAGAAATAGAATTACTCAACCTTAAACCGTGAAATATGTATAATGCCTCCTTCTTCTTCAGTTTGGAGAAACAAATAATATAAGCCTTTAGGAAAAGGAACATTGGCGTTAAAGGAAAAACTATAATTTTCTCCTAATGGTGTTCCCGTAAGGGACGCAGACAATACTTTATACTCGTTTTCAAAATCAAAAACTCGATTAGAGTAAATAGATAAAGTATAAGGAGGGGCTATTGCAGCCGTACCCGATACTTGGAAAGAAATAGTTGGAGCAAAGGAGAAAGTGGTGTCTTTAACGGGCGTTTCTAATTCGGTGATACTTCCTCTAGCTCGAACCTGTTCTGACAGAATACTTTCTATAATAGGATTAAGTTGAAAATTAGTAGGATCTACACTAGCTATTAATTCTTTTTTATTACTCGGTTTAGGAGCATTGTTCGGTTGTTTGTCTGAGGGCGTAGGGAACTTCTCTTTTGATGGTGGTGGAGTATTATATATAGTATCTACTAAAAATGGAGCCTTCTTATCTATTGTGGATCTCTCCAAGGTAGCAGGCGATTTTTCCTTGGGAGTTAGATGACTAATAGTCTTTTGTGACCACCAAAGCGCAAGCCCAAAAGGGACGATTAATATAGGAAGCAGCCATTTCCATTGCCTAAATCTATTTTTGCGGGTTTGTTCCTTAAAATGTTGTGCGCCCTCTTCTTCTAAAATTGAGGCTAAGCCAGGTGTTCTTTCTTTGAAAAATGTGCTTATATCTCTTTGTAGATCAACTGCTTCGGACAAATCTGAATTTGTCACCATTTCTGCCTTAAAACGAGCTAATTCATCTGTGTCCATTTCCTGACTAAGGTATTTATGAATACGTTCTTGTTGATTCATGCTGTTCTTCTTTTTACCTTATAAGTTGCATAGCGAACATCTTTTTTAATAACTGCTTCTAGATTTTTCTGACAACGATACTTCCGATTTCTTGCGGTATGTTCATTTTTGAGCTTCATTTGTTCCGTAATTTCCGCCATACTTTTTTGATGATAAAAAAGCTGTAAAATTTGCTGACAAAATACGCCTAATTTTGAAAAACAATCTTCAAAAAATTTATTTCGTTCTCGATTAATTAACGCTTGTTCAATGTCTTCTTCACTTATATATCTGTTGCCTTCTGGAATAGTCACGGTATTATTGACCATTTTTTTTCTTTTTCTATCCCAGATAAATCGAGCAGTACTGTACAGAAACGTATTAAATTGACTGGTGAGTTTAAAATTAGGATCTTTTGCCTTCTGATAGAGGATCATCAAAGCGTCTTGAAAAACATCTCGTGCATCGGCTACTGTACCTCCTTTATTTAGCACCAACTGCTGTATGCTAGGGGCGTAATTTTGGTAGATAGCAGCAATTACTTTACGATCGTGTTTTAATAAGCCGTCTATATAATTTTTTTTATCCAAATTTTTAAGATTATTTCGAATTTATCGTTTATAATTCATCATTCATCGTTCATTATGAGGATTACTCCCCAACCAATACAAAGGGTGCCCAAAACCTAGGATTAGCCGTAACCGGATTTTCTAACATCTTTAATTTTGCCAACCTTAAGGCTTGTGAATAATCCTTAGTAGTTTTGTAATTTTTATAAAAGTTAATCATTAAATCAGCGGTATGTTGGTCATTCACTTTCCAGAGTGAGAACAATAAATTTTTAGCACCAGCATAAATAAAACTTCGATTAAGCCCAATTAAGCCTTCTCCTTCCATAATATTGCCAATGCCACTCTCACAACTACTTAAGACCACCAAGTCCGCCTGAATAGGTAGGGATTGAAATTCTCCAGAAAAATAGAGGTTAGCATCACCATTTTCTTCATAACACACAATAGCAGAAGCACGAAAATCCCATTGATTGACCATGCTATGGCTAGCAATATGTATAAAATGATAGGGCTTTTGTTGGAGACGATTATATAGATTTTTTTTAGTCGCCTTTGTTTTGAGTAAGGTTTCTACTTTTTCTTCTGCTGCAAATAACTGACTAATCGTTTCTACTTCTCGCAGAGAATTAGGTAGGGGAACAAATCGGTCATTTTGAATGCTCTTGCTATAAAAATCATCTTCAAACAAAATCATATTACGGTCGGAAGACCCCGTGCCTTTACCATTTTCAAAAACAGGTGCAAAAGCTAATAAAGAATAGTCTTTGGGCGAAGGACGTTGTTGAATCTTTTGATGTAGCGTAGCAGAATATTGATACTCAATTTCATACTGCTTAATCAAAAAATCCAATTCGTTGAAAGGTTTTTCTGCTGGGGTGGTTAATAAAAGCTCAAAAGGTAAATTAAATAACTCTTTATCGGGGGAAATAATGAGCTTTTTTTTGTTTTTTAGACTCGCTTCAAATGGACCAAATAGTTGTTGAAAGTAGCCGTGACTGGCTTTAATAAATTCCACTTTTTTCTTTTTTTGGACAATCAGCGGATGATTTATAGATTTTATAAATTTATTAATTTCGTCGGCTGCTGCTAAGTCCGACAAATGGGCCACTTGATGCCCTTCCTTTGTGATTAGTATCCCATAAATATTACGGTCAGTGATGCTTAGTTGTAAAAAAGCAGTATGTTCGGCTAAGGATGCTTGTATATCTTTTGCTTTTAGGAATTGTAAGTCTGCTTGAGGAATCCGAGTTTGGGCATAAGCGTTTTGTAATTTTTCTAAAAAAGCGTCGTACTTGAGAAGGAATTGATAGAGTTCATTGATGGCAATATACTGCTCTTTCTTAGTAGAAGCAAAAGTAACTTGCCGTTCATGGGCATCAAATTGTTGTTGGTACGCTTCTTTTTCTTGCTGAATAGCTAAAGGTAATGGACTGTCTGTTAAAGCAAAGTGTAGAGACAAGCATTTTCTTTGCTCCATATAATAGAACATTCTTTCTAAATCTTCTTCTGCTTCCGTTAATTTATATAGTGCTTCTGCGGAGATAACTTGTACAGCCGTTATCATAGAAACAATCTCGTTTGCTGCCATACTCATTTCTTGAAACCCTTCCATTTCGTTTCCCCAATTGCTAAATATATGAGTGGCTCTTTCTCCTGTTTCAAGTGCCAACCTTATCCATTCCTTGGCTTTTTCGGAAGATTCGGCTCGCTCAGCAGTACCCAATAAGGCATAAATTTTAAGTATAAAAATATAGCTAACAACAAAATTAGCTCTATCTAGAAATAAACCATCTACTGGTGGATTTTTCCTAATGTCCATATCTGTAAACTCAGGGCATGCACTTACTAAAGCACCTTGTAATAACTGTAGTGCTTTGGCTTCATCAATTTTATTTTCTTCATAATAACTACCCAAGTAGGCTAAATATTGATAGTTCTGATTCCCGTTATTGACTATCTTTTCTACGATCGAAAAAGCTTCCTCATTTTGGCCAAAATAGGCCATTAAAAACTGACACTCGGCTACTAATTCTTTTTCTGTTCGTTGATGTGCTGAAAGGAGACGCATTGCTTTTTTGATCGTTTTTATCGCCAAGTCTTCTTGCTCCAGCAGCGCATAGGCGGTTGCTAAATTCATGTAATATTGCCCTTTAGCTACCTCATTTTTGGGGATATAAAATTTAATCATTTTGTAGATATCTACAAATTCCTGTGCAAGTTGATATTGTTCAAAGAAGGCAAGTGCATCCATTACTAATAGACAAAGTTCTGCAAATATTGGCTCTTTTTCTGATGCGTCAAAAAGAGCTTTTAGACCATAATTAAGTGCTGCCTGTTTATTATGTTCTATATCGTTAGCATACTTAGCTTTTAAATAATTCCAATGTAACCAATAAGCTTGTACTCCTTCTGCTTTTGTAGTGGATAATGTTTGTTCTATTTCATCTATCAATTTTTTTGCTGCTTGTTGTTGATGTTGGTCTATATAGGAGACGGTTAAATAAAAACTTGCCTCTAAAGAGGTGGTCGTATTTTTCGGGGCTAGCTTTAATACTTTTTCGCAGGCCTTTTGCTTTGCCGAAAAACGATAGGGTTGTTGAACAATCTGGGTCATTTCCTTTATTGCCTGTTCTAAGTTAGTAGGAGTTTGGCTATATAAAAGACTACTCCAGCCAATAAAAAAGATAAAAAATGATTTTTGTAAAGCCATTGTTTGATGAGGGATGAAAACTAAGGTTTAAAGATTTAGTTGTTTAAAAAACTTAAGTAGATTGGACACAATTAAATTATATCCAAGAACTTATATCTTGTTATGAGAGAGTTTGAGTTGTGAATGACGTGGAAGAAAATAAAGTGTGTGAATGTCAATAAAACAAAAGTAAATAAAAAAAATAAAAAAAAATAATATTTCCCTGTGACATATCTTTTACTCATCAGATAAAGGAGGTAGGAAAGCTAAAATAGAAGTTATATTCCAAATAAGATATATTCCTAACTTTTAGAATCAGCTTCATCGCTTTTCAACTATTCAAATTTTAATGGAATTAGGGGTAGCTATTTAACGCTAAGGTCGCGAAGTACACCTTTAGTGCCCGGGAGCGCTATGTCTAATAACAACAGAATTACTATTGTTTAACTATAGTCTTGTTCTGGCAAGACCTCAAAATCTATTGTTTTATGTTTACTTTAAATTTAAATTTTCAATCTTTAAATAGTACTACTCAGCGAATTATTACGCAAGATAATTTAGAAGTTTAGAGCTGTTTTAATTTTTGTGTTAACCAAGACTTTGCTAGGAGGGGATTATCCTTTTGGATAAAATTAACAAACCAATCTTCAATCTTTTTCTTTTCTTCGGAAGCTAATCTTTTTCTAGCAAAGAATCGTACTACTTTGATAAAATTTTGGTGTGCTTTTAATTTACCAATTGCTGCTGATTTATTTCTTTTTAAATAGTATTCGTAAGCCGTAAGGTTCGCTAATAAAACGTCCATGTAAGAAATATCTAAAAGAAATTTTTCAAATATAATCCTGATTAGTATGTTACGTAGCCGAAGAGGGTAAACTGATTTTTTGTCATTGCTTAATAATAATGCTAAGGCTTGATCATAATCTTCTTTAATATAACAATATATACCTTTATAGTGCAACAAAGTTATATCCAAGTCAGTCACCGCTAATTTATGTTGGTAACTATCCATAAATTGTTCTACCCAAACAAATTGATTGGCTTTGCAACCTGCTATGATGATATTGGCAAAAGTGTTTTCTATCATTTTATCTCGTTCAAAAATGATAGAAGTGCGGAGTCCGAATTTATACCAGGCTATTAATTTAGATTGAAGTTGCGTTTGAGCACTATTAGCTGCTTTTACTAGAAAATTGACGCCTGTAAAATATAAAAACTGCTGATCGGTTAGACTAAATTGGGTGTAACTGGCAAAGAAAGCTGTTTCGAAAGCTGTAAATGTTTCAACGGAGTCGGATTGAATCATCGTAACGACTTGCTGAAATAAATGAATTAAAGCATGGTTTTTTAATGAACTTTTTTCAACTATGGGTAGTATAGCCTCCAAAAACGCATGATTGTATTGTTCTTGTAAGCTTTGTTCCCTTGCTTTCAAAGCAACCGTTAAGCGATACTTTTTCAATATATAGAATAAATCTAATTGCTCGTTGGCTAATTGTAGCGTACGATCGTTGACGGCATATTTGTCATAAGTAGGATGAAAATATTGTAACTCTAATAAATTTAAATGCTGCCAACTCTTTTCTGTACTTATCGAAGAATCTTGTACTAATTCGTTTAATAGTTCTGTTATGTTTTTCTTAAAGGGCTTATCTAAACCTCGTTTGTTATAGCTATTGGTTAATCGTGTTTGGCGTTCAAAGGCATCATTTTCTTGGTCTATATATAATAAGCAGTTTTCGATGACTTTAGTTAATTCGTGAAATAGCCGGCGTAGTTTGTAGTCATTATAAGCGATATCAGGAAATAATTTTTTAAATATTTTTTGTCTCGCTTTGGGGGAGGTACCAAAATTAGGATACATGGGTTTTAAGCAGCCAAAAAGCTGTACTACTTTTTGATTGGTATTAAACAGAGGAGACAATACTGCTTTTTGAACTAACCCTAATTCTTTTTTAGATAAACAAGAAAGTAGCTGAAAAATCTTCATGAAAACATCATTTTTAGTGCAACAAAAATAATGCTTAATTGATTGATTTTTAAATTATTATCCTTTATTAACTAAAGGAATTTTGGAATGATAAGTAAAATTTGTTTGTTTTTATATGTGATGCATGTTATATATTTGATTTTATAATTGAGAGAATAATTTCATCAATGATTCATGGAGGTTTTAGAAAATCTCCAAGAATCATTGTTTTACAGAAGTTGGGAAGATTTGACGATAGGAGATTAGTTGTTTATGGAGAAGAGAAAATACTGTTTGAGATACATCCACCCAATATAACCTATCTAAACACGCTTTAAAATAACCTCGATAGTATTATTTTAGAGAATGCACGATGTTCGATGGCTGAGTTTGTTGATTGTACTCCAGCGGTAGTTGTTAAATAATGGCTACCCGCTTTTAATTGTAAATAGTTAATTAACTTAAGTTGCGGAGAAGAGAGAACAGAGCGTAGAGAAGCGAGATAAATCTTAGAAATCATCAAAAACAGTTGAATTTTTAACAGATTCTTCTTTTGTTGACCTATTTAAGTCTCTATTCTCTGCTATCTAATCCCTGCTCTTCATTGTCCGCAACCTTGTATTAATTATTAGAAAACTAAGTTTTACTGTATAGTCATTTGTTTAAGGAATGATGCAATGAATTCGACTTAAATGGAAATGAACTAGATCATTTATTCATAAAACAAAAATATATTCTATTCTCTAATAAACAATAATAAAAACATGAAAGTTCTCAACACCACTTATGCAACAGCAGATGCACCACTTATGAAGGATGATCTGGAATTGCACGTAGAGATTTTACAGAAAATGGTGCAAGCTGCCGTTAGTTTAGAAGAATTTACGATTCCACTTTACATGTGTTCAATGTACTCTTTAGTGGGGACGCATCAAATCACTAGTAAAAACGCTTTTTATCGTGGCGTATGGTATCCTGGTGCGGCTATATCAGCAAATCCTGACAAATGGGTTTATGATGCCTCAAAATATACCTTATCAGATAAAATTCCTATCTATGAAACTCAGGCAAATAAAAACCCTAATCGAGTATTATTTAGACCGAGCAATAATATAGCTTTTAATCTTATTTACAAGATTTTCATTGAAGAAATGCTGCATTTACAAATGGCAGCTAACCTAGCAAAGATACTTGGCATTAATCCATGTTTCACGAATGATAAACTTGTTGAAAAGGAGTCTTACGCATGGAATTGTTTTAAAAAGAATGAAAAAGGAGAATACAGTAGCATTATTCCTTATATAGTTGACTTAACAGACACTAAAAGCTATAAAGCAACTAAGGTAAAATTAGGTCCATTAGATAAAAATCAAATAGATTTATTTTTAGCTATAGAGCAACCAGAGGAGGAAGCCAAGGAGGAACTTGAAAATGCGCCAAAAGGTAAATATTTCATGAATACTACCGAAGTAGTTGCCTATTATAAAGAAAAAGGAGCATTACCATTATTTGGTTCTATTGGGCATTTATATCAAACCTTATGGGATTTCCTTCACCTTAGTTGTAAGCACGAACATGATGGAACTCCAGTAAATATTTTATTGGATTATGTTTTGTTAACAAACGATAAGCCATATCCACAGCGTGAGCTTTTCAATTTACAAAAACCTGGGCATCCTATTGCGGAATATCCGGGCTTTGATACGACGCTACATGGTGATGTGTCGGAGTACGTTTTAGAAAAAATAAAAGGGCTTATTAATGCTATTACAGAACAAGGCGAAGGCAGTAGTGTTGCTAAAACGCCCCCAAAGGGACTAACAACAGTTGCCCCTCAAGCACAAGTATCCAGAACTGCTATTAAAAGAAATTATACTTCCTATGATGATCAAGGAGATGCTTTAGCTGTTTCTCCTAGAGTAGGCGTTAGAGCAGGAATGACTTACACCGTAGCGGGAGAAACGTTTAATTCTACCGATAAAGACCATGATGAAATATTTAATTTTATTAAGGATCAATTAATGCAGCAAGCAGATTTCATGACATGGGATCAATGGCATGATGCGAAAGAAGTAGGTATTAAAAATGAATGGACTACTGATTTGCTTACTGCAAAAGACTATGTCAATAATACGTATAAAGATAAATTACCGAAACCAGAAGAAATTGCTGCTGCAATGAATCGCTTAAAGAATGGATCAACCAAGGAGAAGCCTCAACCAAATGAAGAAGAGGCTAAGAAAAATTACATCAAAATGTGTAAAGTGGCAACAGGAGCAGTTTGGGGAATCATTCATGTCTTGGATAAATATTGGAGTGATACGGCCGATTCCAAAATGCAATTTCCATACCCTGCAATGGGAGGAACGGGAGATAGAATGTCTATTTGTTGGTCTGTTTTTGGAAAAGTTCCTGATTTAAGTGTTGGCTTAGAGCCAGACGAGAGAAGAAAGTCTGATATTGTTAATCATGCTTGTCAAGGTTTAGCGGCTATTAATCCTGATCCAACAATTAAACCTGGAGCGAATGATTGTGCTGAAGTAGCAATGTATCATACTTGCAAAGGATCTAATTTATGTAGAGCAGAAGGTGGTTGTGGTTTTGTACAAGCAGTAGGAGGAGGAAGTAATTGTGGGGCGAGTACTTCTTTTGGTCAGCCAAATAGTGCACATAAGGATAGTGTCGTTACATTTAGCGCACCAGGAGATAATGCTTGTGGTGGACAAGGTGGATGTGCTGTACCTATTTCTGCTTCTCAATTATACCCTGAGATTCCTAAAGAGGGACAAGTTTCTTGTGGTGCTAAACCTTGGGGTAAAATGGAACTTTTTGATTTTAAAAAAGAAGAAGGATATCAAACTACAATTAAAACTGTTCCAATTATAAAAGAAGGGCAATGCCATCAAGAAACCATACCATATAATGAAGGAGATGGTGTCTATAATATAGCTTGGGAAGCTTATTTAGAAGTGTTGAAACATAGGAAAATAGATGAACCTAAAAAACCTGAACCAAATGATATTCGATTAGCGTTTCCTCCATCTACCTAAATATTTTTTAAATAAGGTACTCTTGGAACGTCCTTTGCAAAAGAGGACGTTCCACTTCAAATAAAGTTTATGTCAACTATGAAAAATCGACTTGGTTATCCAAACCTAGGCATGGGCTTAGGTCTTCGAGGGCAACATTATCCATACTTGCTAAAAAATGACCCGATTATAGATTGGTTTGAAATTATTAGTGAAAACTATATGGATAACTTTGGCTACGCTCGATATGCGCTTGAAAAAATCGCCGAAAAAGTACCTGTTGTAATGCATGGTGTTTCTTTATCTATTGGGAGTACCGATCCATTAAACAAAGAATACCTAACCAAACTAAAAGAATTGGCGGAATGGATAAAACCAGTTTGGATTTCGGATCACCTTTGTTGGACGGGCATCAATATGACCAATACCCACGATTTATTGCCGATGCCGATGACCGAAGAAAGTTTGTTGCATGTCGCCAAAAGAGTGAAAGACGTACAGGATTTTTTAGAGCGCCCCTTAATACTAGAAAACCCATCTACTTATCTGGAATATAATGATTCGGTTTTTACCGAATGGGAATTTTTAACTGAATTAGTCAATTTGACCAATTGTGGTTTATTATTAGATGTCAATAATGTCTATGTATCTGCCACCAATCATGGTTTTGACCCAGAAGAATATGTACGAAATATTCCGCATAAAAATGTGGTACAAATGCATTTGGCAGGCCCAACCGATTATAATGGGTTTTTGATAGATACGCATGATAAGCCTGTCCCAACTCCCGTTTGGAAACTTTACAAACTGGCACAAGAATTAACAGGAGGCGTTTCTACCTTATTGGAATGGGATGCGAATATTCCACCTTACGAAGAATTAGTGGATGAATTATTAAAGGCAAAACGAGTATTAAAAGGGGAAATTCCTACTGTAGGAATAGAAAGTGTAACCACCGAAACCATTTCTAATCCTATCGACTTTCAATTGGCAGCAACTCATGGATAAACCAAATTTATTGCACTTACAAAATTGGTTAAATAGTTTTATCACCACACGAGGTAATTTGCGTCAAAAAGCTTATGTTACCGTTCAGCAACATCAATTATTGCCCGATCAAGTTGTTGCCAATCGGAGGGGTGTAGGCCCGTATGATCGACTAAGAATATATGCCAATGGCTATATCGCTAGACTAAAAGAATGTCTCTGTGCAGATTACCCACTATTGCGTCAATTTATGACGGAAGCAGTTTTTGACCATTTTGCTACCGCCTACATCGTCTATAAAAAACCAAATTCTTATACCTTGTTTGACTTAGGGAATGCTTTTCCTCAATTTTTGCTAGCTACTCAACCCCAAAGAACAGCAGGAGAAAATGATAGTTTCTTAGCATTACCCCATGCCTTAGCTTTATATGAACAAGCTTATTTAAAGGTCTATAGAGCCAAAGGTTTGGAACAAGAAGTAGTAGCGCATCCACCCGATACTTTTATGGCTTTTGGCATGACGATGTTGCAAGTAGCACCTAGTTTAGTGTGTATCGAGTTAGCATTTCCTGTTTTGGAAATGACTAAGGCATTACATCAAAAAGAGCTACCAAATATCCCGAAACCTAAGCAAAGTTATATCGCCATTTCTAGAAAAAATTATCGCGTTTTTTCTACTCCGTTAGAGCCATGGCAATATTATTTTTTAAAAGCAGCAAATGAACCTATTACTAGTCATCAAGCCGCTCACATTAGTGCAGAACAATCAGGGAAACGGGTGGAAGAGATATTAGCAGAACTGATATTTTTTCTACCAATGGCTTATGATAATTGGTGGTTGGTCAATTTGTTTTAATCGTACGTAAATGGAACGAATTATGAAAAATATAGGTATCGTTTTGGAAGAAGCAGGTGCTACTTTTAAAGATATTTTAAAGTGCTCAGTTTATGCTAGAAATTTATCCCAATTGGGGGCAATGAATAAAATTTATCGTCAATTTTTGACAAGTTTACCAAAGTAATTGACACATTTAGCCCAACGGGACAATATATCATAAAATGGGGCAAAACCCTAAGAAACTTTGAAAAAATGAATTTACCATTTGCTCGGCGGCTTCGCCACCTCGCTGTGGTGTTAGGGGGCATAAAAGTTGATTTTCCAACGGAAAATCAACTTTTATGCCCCCTAACACCCCTTTGTCGAGCTGCCGAAGGCAGCGAGACCTATTGGTAAGTTTATTTAATTCGAATTCCTAAGATACTTAATCAAAATTCAAAAAATGAAAGTTATTATCAATACAAAAGAAGCTCCTGCGGCAGCTGGTGCTTATAGTCAAGGCGTTATAGTAGGGAATCTTCTTTTTATAGCAGGACAACTTGCGCTCGATCCGAATAATGAGGACCAACCAGTAACGAAGACTATAGTAAAAGAAACAAAACAAGTGATGAAGAATATTGGCGCTATATTAAAAGCAGCGGGATGTACTTTTGAAGATGTTGTAAAGTGTTCTGTTTTTGTAAAAGATATTTCACAAGCAAGGGAAATTAACGGAGTATATAAAGATTTTTTTGTTGACGCAACTGCTCCTGCTAGAGAATTTGTAGAAGTTTCTAATATACCCAAAGACTGTAACCTTGAGATCTCAGCCATTGCACAAGTGAATCTAATAGGGCAAACCTTATCGAATTTAAGTTGATAAATATAGGGTTTTAAAATTTTTTTTGATATTTCATCTCTCCGCCTTCGGCGGCTCGATGCTTCTCCCTTAATATCCTTTTTGCGGAGTCGCCGAGCAGAATAATTTGAAACGCTGCAATAAATAATCCTCAAAATAAATAAAAGATGAAAGAAAATAACCCAGTAGCTATCATAAAAGAACAAGCGCCCGAAGGCCTAAGTATTATTTTAAAAGGAGGAAAAGAAGAAGCAGAATATGAAAAAAAGCGAAAAGTGGTAAATCTTCGATTCAATTATTACCCTTATGGAATTGCATTTTGCAAAACGGCTAAGCACGTTAGTTATTGTATAAAAAAATGTAAGGAATATAAAGTCAAACTGCGAATCCGATCGGGGGGACATCATCACGAAGGTATGAGTTCGGCAAATGATATTTTGTTGATTGATTTATCGGGAATGAATAAAATCGAATACCTAATAGGAGACCCAGAATTAGCATGGATACCTCCAGGGAAAAAGTTAGCAGATGTTTATAAAGAGTTACAAGGATATAAAGAATTATATGGAGGCGGATATACTATACCAGGAGGGGTATGCAATTCCGTTAACGTAGGCGGATTGACCCAAGGCGTTGGTTGGGGGGCTTCAACTCGGAAGCTAGGCTATACTTGTGATAACATTGAGGCGGTAGAAATAGTAAAGGCAGATGGAGAAATTATAATTGCTTCTAATGCGCCTGATAATAATTATCGAGACCTTTTTTGGGCAGTTAGAGGTGGAGGAGGCGGTAATTTTGGGGTGGTTACTCGATTTTTATTCAGACTTTTTCCTTTGCCAGAGTTCATTACTTTCTTTTCTTTTACCTATGAAAAAGAACAGACTAGAAATGCGATGCACCAATGGGCAACCTTTCAACAAAAAATGGATTATGATGAAAATGTAACGGTTGGAGGTAGGTTATTTGTTCAAAAAGATAAGGAGGCGCTTTTCATTTTAGGTGGGCTTTATTATGGTACAAAAGCGGAAGCAGAAACTGCTTTACAGCCTTTATTAGAAAACCCAAGGCCAAGAAGCATAAGATTTGACTCTATACAGAAACCGACGAATGTTCCTTTAACAGCAGAATACTCTATGGCAACAGCAATGAATAGATTGGGAGACATTTTAAACCCAACCTCACCAATTGCTAGTCCCAAACTTCCTACAGCGGCTTATTTTACGGAATTAGCTGCTGGGCCAAGGAAAACTTGTGAAGGCAAACATCCAAACAAAGTTTCTTCTGCTTTTCCAAGAGATAATAGCCCCAAAACTATTCAAGCATTAATCGATGCAACGGTTGATTATATAGAAAAATCTACCTACCATTCAGATTTGAATAATTATGTGAGTGTACATGGTATTGGTGGACACGCTCAACAGGAACCAGAAGGTGGCACTCCTTATCCTTTCAGAGGTAAACCGTTTATCTTCAAAATTCAAGCTTGGTGGAATTCTGCAGATAATGTTACTGAAAATGCCCTTTATGTAAAATGGGTACGTGATTTTAAAACAGCTATTGCTCCCTATACGGATGGTGCTTTCATTAACTTTCAAGATAAAGATTTAGTAGAAAACCCAGATACATTGGAAGGAAGAGTCGCATTATTAACTCATTATTATAAGGAGCATTTACCTCGACTTCGGGAAGTGAAGTTGAAATATGATGCTGGGAATTTATTTGATTTTGGGATGAGTATTCCGTTGAAAAGATAATTATTACTGATGTTACGCAGCAGCACCAAAGGTGCGGTATAAATGTGCGCCGAGCATGACATACCTCTAACGGGTGCAAGTCCCAAAAGAGCCTAAACGACAAGGAATCTTAGCTGAAGGTAAGGGTGTCCACCGTGAGGAGGAATCTGAAGGAAACCGTAGGCAAAATTAGGTTTTGACGAACAGAAATCAGATAGTAGGCTTTCGCAAAAGGGCAACCGATCATTGAATCGGGACTCCCAAAAGTCGTTCGGAAATTTGCGGGGGTAAATCTGGCAGAGCCTAATGAAAGAGTTATGTCTTACCTCGGGAGGTCTTGGACTAGTTTCGTTATACTAGTGTCCAAGAAGTCAGCAGAGGTCATAGTAGGAAAGCAAACCTTGTCAAATACACCTTCTGTGTTGAAGGAAAAAAAAAAGGAGAATAGGACAAGAGAGGCTAACTTCGAAGGACTGAATTTTCTAACAAAAGGAGCAGACTTGAAGATGCGTAAAAAGCAAGGACAGCAAAGTAAAGGCGAACAACTCAGCTTATTTCCAAAGCAGATAGTATCGCTACGCCCTAAACCCAAAGCAGATAGCGGAACTATCGAAAGGGGATTGAGGGAGTCCAATTACTTTTCGCTACTCACAAGGAATCGAGCCTTTACCGAGACATTGCTAGAACAAGTAATGTCACCGACAAATCTAAACAAAGCGTATGAAACAGTAAGGTGCAATGGCGGCACATCAGGCGTTGATTCGATGGATATACTGAACTTGAAAGCGTATCTAAAAGAAAATGGGAAAAGACTAATCCAAGAGGTACTAAAGGAGCAATATGCCCCTTCAATGGTACTAGGAGTGGAAATACCAAAATCGAGCGGAGGAGTACGTCTATTAGGCATACCTACCGTATTAGACCGATTAATTCAACAGGCAATCCATCAAGAATTAAGACTATTGTACGAGCCATTATTTAGTGAACACAGCTATGGATTCCGACCAAAGAGAAGTGCGTTGCAAGCCATAGAACAATCGAGTAAATATATATCTCAAGGCTACCATTGGGTAGTAGATATAGATTTAAAGAACTTCTTTGACTTGATAAACCAAGACCGCTTAATGCAGAGACTGTCAAAAGGGATAGGGGATAAACGGCTACTGCGCCTAATCCGAAAATACCTAAGAACAGGAATGCTGCTAGGGGGACTGGAACAACAAAGGACAAGTGGCACGCCACAAGGTGGACCGTTGTCTCCACTACTATCCAACATAGTACTAGACGAACTAGATAAAGAGTTGGAGAAAAGAGGGCATCTGTTTGTACGGTATGCGGACGACTGCAACATCTACGTAAAAAGTAGAGCAGCAGGAGAACGGGTACTCCAATCAATTACCAAATTCATAGAGAGTCGATTAAAGCTCAAAGTGAATAAGGAAAAGAGTGGCGTTCGACGATGTGATCAGGTGAAATTCTTGGGCTATACGATACAACCAAATGGTGGTATACGGATAGCAGACAAAAGCCTAATCCGTTTCAAAGAGAAAGTCATAAAAGTGACAAAAAGAAACAGAGGGGTAAGCTTTTCCAGGGTAATCGCTGAACTCAACGCCATTCACCAAGGCTGGGTAAACTATTTCAAACTAGCAAACTGTTGGCTGCCATGGCGACAATTAGACAGTTGGATAAGACATCGCTTGCGTACTTATCGACTTAAACAATGTGGCAGAAGACACACTATCTTCAAATTCCTCCGAAAACTAGGAGCGCAACCAAGAGAATCTTGGGCAGCGACCTTATACGGAGGAGGTTGGTGGAATCTTTCAACTAAGATTGTATGTCAAAGAACGATGAATAAGAGATGGTTTGACCAAAAGGGGCTACACTCTCTTACTGATTTGGTTACTCGGAAACGGTTCAACTGTTAGAAGAAACCGCCGTGATACGTTAAAGCGTACGTCCGGTGGTGTGAGAGGTCGGAAATAAAGATAAACACCTTTGCGGAGTCCGCAGGTCTAAATGGGTATCTTTATTTCCTCCTACTCGATTAACATAGGGCGAAAGCCCTATGGAAATGGAATTCCGTATAACTATTAGCTCTGAAGGAGCGACATCTAAAACATTACACGACTTATGTCGCACCTTTGGTGCCTTATTTCGGGATGACTTAGAAACATTGGGTTGGCACCCAATGCTGGTATATTCCGCACCTTTGGTGCTAAATAATTTTTCTTTGTGTAACTTCAGTTATTATTGATTTTATGAAGTGAAATTAAAATAGAATTCCTGAACGTAATGAAAAAATAGCTAAAGGTGCTCCTATTATTTGAGCAAGAAAACGATAAGACGACTACCGATTCTGGATTTAATTTTTTTGAATTGGCTTGACAAATATTAAATAAAATCTAATTAATTTAATAAAAAATGCAAAATCTAAAAATTCCAATTAGTGAAATTCCTTTAGCTTTGAGAATAGATTATTTTATTTGCGATGCAAATATCAAATCTATCGAAGGTTATGCCAGAAGAGACTTAAAAAATGATCCAGAAAAAGAACAAGGGTATCTAGAATTTCTAGAATGTGTCAAGAATATGAACAGTATTCAAGGCGAATACATGAAAGAAATGTTTCAAAAACCTGATAAGACAATCCCCTTTACCGGTTTTTCTAAGTATAATAGCTATATCAAATATTCTATTCTAAAATCGGAAATTATTTTGACTAGGGCGAGTATTGAGTATGGTCGTCAATTCAGGTTTAAGTATTGTGGTGCAGCGATGGAAACAACTAGTGAAAACATGGTCGCATTGACCAATTTCAATGATTTGAGCTACCTTAAATTTATCCGATTAGTCAGAATGACGCTGTTACTTGATTTTATTCATTTTATCAATCAAGAAGACGGATTTGGCGATCCCCTAAGAACATTAATCGTGGAGCGAATTGTCCAGATTCTCGAAAACCGAACGGTTTATGGTGATGTAAAAATGAATATTTCCAAAAAGGAAATAAAGCTATCTGAAATAATCGTCGACTTGAATTCAGAAATAGAAGTAGACCATTCAGTCCGTTACATAATCAATCACTTTACTGGATATATTGACCCCAATGCAAAAACCAAATTACTTGCTAAAATTGAGACTCTATGCTTACAACTTAAAGATAAATTTGATCAAATCGTCCGTCCTTCTGAGGAAGTATCATTAGAAGAAAAACATGATGTTGCTATAATTAAAGAGCAACCAGTCATCGACGATGATACCTATAGACGTTACAAAGAATATAAAACAAAAGCTTCTGCACATGTCCAACGTCTATATGAAAAATTATCACAAGAAAAAAAACCAGGAATGAGACATTCCTTATTTCTACAAATTAAAACTAATAATGAATTATTAGGCTACTATAAAAACCAAATGGCCGTTCGAGAGAAGCAGATTGAAGCTGGAAAAGGATGGAGTCGGTTTGTTGAGAGTGGAACGGTCGAAGCCTTTGAAAAAATCCAAGGAGAGGGGCTAAATAATCTGCTGGCATATTTGGGGTATAATTTAGGACAATTGTTCAATGGAAGGCCAACTCAATGGATACCCGATGCAAAATCTGCGATTGAAAGTATTTTCGGTTATATGATACCATTGATATCAACTATGCCTGGAGGTAGTTTTCTAACCCCCTTCCTTTCCGCACTTAGTTCCACATTTTTTGCATCCAGCAAGCCATCCTTAGAAAAATTTATTAGTGAAAATTTTTCTAAAATAGATAAAAAGTTAGCTAATATTGTGGACTCGATTAATATCTCTTTTGAAGTGATTTCAGATACTATTTTAAGTAAAATCACTAAAAAAGATATTACAGATCAAATTGGTGAACTTAGCCTCCGAACAAGCATTCAATTTAAAAAATTGGCGATAAAAATAGAAGATGAACTGGCTACTAAGGGAGTCTTAGATGAGGCTGAAGAGGCTGTTAGTGCTTTTGAAAAGGATACAACGATTGTGTTTCAGCAACTATTGGGTAGTAGTTTTATATTGAAATGGAATGAGCAAAAAATTGTAGATACAAATCAACTGCCTAGCGATAATTCCTTGTTAGGCGGCTTCACAAATATGTACGAAAAGTACAAGGGGCATTATGATATTTTAACCTACTTCAATGAACTTCAAAATACAATTGATCTTATTTCTAACTTCATACAAAACCAGTTTGCTGGATTAGGCTATATTTCTCAAAGCCATGCTATTCTTTTCATGAAAAAAGATAAATATGAAGGTCAATCTGAAAGTAAAAATATTTGGAATACTATTCATACTTGTTTTAAATTATCTGATTATAGAGAGATTAAAAAAGGAGAAAAATATAGATTTGTCAATGCTGAAAGCCAAATTAAGGATTTCTTACATACCTTACCTCAAAATATGTTAGGAAAAGAAGACTACGATTTCCTTCGCCAGATTCATGACAAGGCAGGTTTCGGTTGTTATTTCACTCTTTTACCTACTCATAAATTTAACAACCTCAAAGTACCTGATTATTGCTTATCTAATCATTATCTGTCTGGGAATTTAAACCAAGATTTTATACGTAAAGAAATCAACTATGGTTTTAATGCTCAAACTTTTAAAATACATTGGAACAAAGGTGGCAGTTATATTGTAAATGGGGCAGACCTTGGCCGTTCTAAAATCTTTGGGAAGTCGCATACAGCAGGAACAAACTTGGAGTTTAGCAAAGACTATGGAACCGCATTCAATATGATAAAGGTTTATAAAACAGAGAATGTGATGTGGCAGATTCCAAGTTTAGCCAAAAAAAACATAATGCCGTTCTTGGGAATTGAAGCAAGTAATTTGTTCGATGATAAAGGTAAGGTCGAATTAAATGAGCAAAAAATTAAAGATAAAAAACCAGTTAACTGTGTAAGCTATGAACTATCACCTGTAGATATTCGAAATCTGAACTTGATTGCTCCAGCAGATACTAACAATGAGAAAATACCTGAAATCATTGCTAGTAATGCTTACTTTATGCCGAGTTCAATAATAGAACAGGACAAGCGGTATTATTCTCAAAATCGTTCTTACTTTTTTGTCTTTAACAGTATTAATAGTACACTTGAAATCTATAAACATCTACCTGAAAAATCACCTATTCTAATATGGCCAATGCATTCTCAAGATAGAATTCAAGGAGACTCCTTGTTTTTTAATGCTGTTGGGAATTTAGTAATGAGCAAATTTGTATCTGATCCAGATGACCCCTTCTCTGAACCTATAGCAGAGATAGTCTACCAGTCAGATAAAATTGGCAGCCAGTATTCCGAATTATTATTAGATGGAAATGGGACATTAATGATTCGAGATGAAAATGGTTTTGCGGTCTGGTACAAGAATAATCCTGCTTTTTCAAATGAAAATAAAAGTTCCTTTCTCTCCATAGAGCATAAAGGGTTCCAATATTTCTTTGACCCTAACAAAAATGTTTCACAAATCAATAGAGCTTATGGTAAATTTTATGAAATTTATCACTTTAGTTTTAAATTAAATGAGGATAGGGAAACGTATACTATTTCAGGGCAAAACTTCAATGGAAAACAAGGTTATCTCGCCTATGACGAGCAGAAAAAAACAATTAAATTACAAAATAACGCACCTGAACAGGGTTTCTTTATTCCTTATCACCCAGACACTAATCAGTACCTTTTTCAGCCTGTACAAATCTCTCGATTTCCTGCAAATGGGTTTCTATTTCTTGATGAGAAAACGGAAAATAAAGAATTAATTAAGGTCAACTTTGTACCCGCAGGTGTTCCAAGAGGACTATTATCCTTTAAAGCATCTATTCAAAATTCCATTACCGCTGAAGAATTTTATACACTACACCCTTTAAGAGAACCTAATAAAGTAGCATATATTCAATGGCTAGGTTTTGTCAAAAAAGAAAAGCAGTTGCAACTATTTAATGCTGTAGCAATTGAAACTCAGGATAAGTATAGGTATCAGTATCAATTAAAGAAAGATCCTAAATCTAATGCGTACCTATTTTTGGATGTTCGCTATCGCAGCGGTAGCAGTCCTGGCAATGCAATAGATGCATATGCAGGAGGCGATCATTTAATCCTTCATCCTTTTACAGGTAATGATCATCAGTATTGGGGATTGACACCTTCTACCACAATGCCTGGTTTTTTTAGAATTGATTCTACTATTCCAAACAAGAATAAAAGTTTTGACTTGTATGGTGGAAATACAAAAGACCATGCTGAGGTAGTACTTTATCCTACACAAGATTCAAGCACAACAGGTGATTACAAAAATCAGTTATGGTGGTTGAAAAGGTATTCATTTGATACAATTAATACAGAAAAAATCTATTGTATTCGTCCTAGTCATTCTTTCGCGAATAACCGTGCGGCAACCGTGGAAACATCTCCTAGTGACCCGACTCGTCCAACCTATAAACTACGATTAGACGATCATGGGAATAATAAACCTAATACTCGTGCTGGCTTCCAGTTTACTCGGATGAAGAATCATGGTGACAATGTATATCGTATTGATGCTAAAGCGAATTTTAGAAATAGGGATGGAAAAATAATTCAGTTATCCTTACAACATAGTAAGTACGATAATTCTGTTGACTTAGATGACACTTTAGAGAGTCCTGAGCCAGATAGTGGGCAATTGTGGAAAATAGAGTTTTCATATGTTTCCAATTTCTTTTACATCATATCAATGAAAGACCAAGATAAGCGGTTGCGTTTTGAAACTGGTCAGGAAAGGAAATTGTATTGTGAAAAATATGATTCAAAAATAAAAGCCTATTATTTTAACTGGTGTTTAAACAAAGTTTAAATAAGAATCTTAGACGGAATGGTCTCAATTATATGGATATGAACAACACTCTGTTTATATGATTGAGACCTCCTGTTTATCATTCCAGTCCTTAAGGCTATCATTAATCATTTTGATATGATATAGTTCTAACGAGTCTTAAAAGTGCCTTTATATGCTATGATAGATTGGTGAAGTAATCTGCTAAAACTTACTTTAATAAATCTTTTAGAGACCACTTATAAGCAACAATATCTATTATATGTATTGCTTTTACAACCCATGTTGCTTCAAAAAAGCGTTCACCGCATTCCAATATTCTTCACTAAAAGGCTGCTTTGACCAAAGCACTCTAGATCCATGTGCGCCATCAGATGTAGGCACAAAATGCGTGATTTTATCTTTATTCACGACATCTGCCAATGGCTTAGCTTTGACTGCTTCACTTTTAGAAGAAGTTATAAAAGTGGGTTTGTCCAAACCTTTGATGGTCTCTCCTAAGTTTAATTTATCTCCAAAATATTCTCCTGGACTGAAGGATAAAACCGCTTTTACATTCGGGTTTTCTTTAGCCACTTTCAAGCTTAAAGCAGCAGAGTAAGAACTACCAACTAAAATGATGGGTTGTTTGTACTTTTCCGCCATATAATTCACCGCCGCAATAATATCTGGCTCTGCATCTATATAATTCATTGGTAAACCTTTAGCAGCGGCTCTTTTTGCCGTTTCATTATCTTGGTCATTCAACACCCCGCCAGAACGTTGGTCTGTCGCCAAACAATTATAGCCTCTTGCCATTAATGCTTTAGCGGTTTCGGTATGTTCTGTTCGATTATATCTTGCTTGGTGGCATAGTACAAAAACGGGTGTATCATCGGCTACATGGAATAAATCTGCGGTGATTTCTAATCCGTCTAGGGATGGGAAGGTGATAGTGGTCATAGCTGGTTCTGATTTTTTTGTTGTTGGGCTAGTTGCTTTTTCTGTTTGGGAAGGTTTTGTTTTTTCTTGGGTGGTTTCGGGGTTAGAACAGCTTGTGCCTATTAATAGAAAGCAGAATATAATGAAAGTGAATTTTGATGACATATATTAAATTTTAAGAACAGAATTTTTTAAGCATTTTTTCATATAATCCTGGAAAGTGGTTAAGGAAACAACCATTTTTTTGAGCAAGTGCTTCTTCCAAAATTCGTTGCATTTTTGTTTTGCTATAACCAATGGTAGAATTATCTTTACTAAGATTTAAAATTTTCTTTTGACTTTTCCTCCTTCTTTGTTTTAGGTAGTCGAGATTGAGTTTTAAGATATTGTTTATTTCTTCTTTAAATAAATCATTAGAAGTAACATTCCCTCCTTCAGAATATTTGATGGTATCAATGTGGTTCTTTTTCGTGGGAATGAACTGCATGGGTAAGCCATTTGCAATCGTTAGCGTTGCTTTATGTGTATCACAATGGAAATCTGTTTTATTTGGACCGACTCCAAGACAAACTAGAAATAAGTTTTTATAAGCTAAAGTAAGATCAGGCAAGTCATTTTTTCCATTGCAAATACTTTGTTCGCAATGATGTTCAATTTTCACCTTAGATGGGTGGGGAATTACTTTTTTAGATGGTTGTTCTATTTTAGTGGGTAGTTTTCGCTGGCAGTAGGCACAAATACCACTTTGTTCCTTGAATAAAGACAAACGCAAATCTTCTTTTACGTGAGCATCCATCTCTTTAAAAGTTGCATTTGACTGGACAATATATTTTTGAAAAGAACTCGGTGCATTTGTTTTCTTAATTAATCTCATGTTCTAAATCGAATTTATGAGCTGCTAATTCAAGTCTTAATTCTTCTATTAGCTGACTTTGATCTTCTCCTTCATCATCTTGATTTAATGCTTCAATTTCTTGAATCCTTCTTTCTAGTTCATCTATGTCTGCATTTGCGTCCATCATATCTCTGAATTCTGCTATTAACTTAGCGTATGTTGTTGGTCTTTCCTTTGTATCGAAAAAAGTAGTTAATAGCGTATTACTATCCATTCCCTTGGACTTAAAGTCTATTTTTCGGAATTTAAAATCATCACATATAAAGACGTCTTGACTATTTACAGAGGCAATGACTTGTGGTGAATGCGTTGTAATAAAAAATTGAATATTGGGGAATAATTCGATTAATAATGGAATGATTTTTCTTTGCCAAGTAGGATGCAAATGAGCCTCTATTTCGTCTATTAGTACAATTCCAGAGCCCTTTAAAAAGTCTTCATTAGAAGAAAAATCATGAGCAATGGATAGATTATAAGCTATATCTGCTATCAGCGAAATAATTGCTTTTTCACCAGATGATTTGTTATCTAATTTTTCTTTTATTTTGCTTTCTTTTTCTTGTAGAGCTATTGTAGGAATAAGATTATTCGTACCATTCTTTCTGATTTCTTCGGATTTAATTAAATATTCTTTACCATTTAATTTTTTAAATGCACTTTGAATGGCTATTCTTACATTATTTATACGTTTACTTTTTTTATTGAAATTTCCAGCATCTCTTTGTAACCTTAATTCTTGAATTTCATGTTCTGAAAACCATTTAATGAACTTTGAGAATGATATATCGTTTTGAATGATGTTAGTCCATGTTTCCACCCTTGCATTTAAATAAACACTAGAAGTTGGTTTATTATTATATTTTATTGCTCCCCGATTTACTGGATAGTATTTAATAATTGGTAGGTCGAAAACCCCATGTTCTATTTGTTTTCTATATTCGTTTATATATTCGCTATATTTTGCGGTATGAAATTTTTCAACTTCGGTTTCTTCAAGTACTCCTGTTTTAACAAAAAGCGGTATTTTATATTTCGCATTTTTACTAAGTGGGCGTGGATTGATATTAGAAGGAACGGGTATTTCTAAATTTAAAAGAATTGAGGAGTAATTTGATTCGTAGTTAATATCATTAGTAGAAATTAAATTAGACTTATAAGCTAGGCTTCCTATGACATTAAAGGTTATTTTTAATATACTCGCCACAATAGCTTCCAACAAAGTAGTCTTCCCAGCCCCATTCCCTCCAATAAAAACATTAACGTTCTCATTAAACTCAATTTCTTCGTTTAATATCCCTCGATAATTTTCAATTTTTATGTTTTTTATTCTCATAAGTATTAATTTCTGTTTTAAAACAAGAGTTAATCTTTTGACATACTTGCGTTTACTTGCAAAACAAATCTACTAAAATTAATCTTTACTTGTTGATATTTTATCAATAAAAAAGCCTCCTTGTTTCCAGAAACAAGGAGGCTTTTTATCTTTAAAATGATAAAATATCAACTAACCACTAAAACCGCCCCTGTATCCCAATCATCACATTCAACCCATAAGTCTGATAACTATGCCATCTTTCTCGATTATTATCTAATAAATTATTGATGTCCACAAAAGCAGAGAAGTTGTCCGTTAAGATGTATTCTGCACCAGCACTTACATCTAAAAGGGCATTTAAATTATCCGTCAGACCAGCAGCCGTTTGATAAGGCACGCCATTGGCTACAAATAATTCGCCTTTTAAAATCAATTTTTCCGCTAACATTTTATATTTCGCATTGACGTTAAATTCAGTAGCAGGTAAGTGCCATGCTTTCTCTTGATTGTCCATGTCATACGCATTGACACTAACGGTCGCTGCGGCATCGAAATTTTTAAATAAAGTAGCTTCGACACTTCCCTGAATATTAAAAATATTCCCATCATCGTATATAACGTCTAAACGGTTTAAGCTGATGTCGCCAATATCTGTGGTGATGAAATCATTGAAATCATTTAGGTATAAAGCTAAGTTTTTAACTGTTTTAAATCCTGCTTGTCCTTTATAATTGAAGGCACCAAAAGCACCTCTAATACCACCGTAGAAGTGATTATAGTCTGTATTTTGAATATTTAAACTACCAAATGTTTTTACGAATGGATTATAATCGGAAATCGTTTTCATCGTGTTCTTCTGCAAGCTTCCTTCTGCTCCTGCGAAAACGGTAAATTTATTCCCTACCACATTTGCGGAAGCTTCAATAGCTGGGAAGAAATTAAAATCGCCATCTACTGCTACCAAATTAGCTCCGATTTTGATTTTAAAAGCATCTGCGTGGTAAGTGAAATTAGGTGTTAAGTAGAAGTTGTTTAACTTTTGCTTCAGCGAATCTGTATTGCCTCGATCTCCATTTTTAAAAGTGGTTAAATCTGTTTTAATACCAATATTTAAAGCATGCTTATCGGCAATCCACTTAGTGACGCCAAAATGAGCGTCAAAACTACGTTCACTAGTGGCAAAGTTATCTTTGGTATTAGAGAAGTTAAAGCCAGCCGCATAGTTTAAATCCCCTTGGGTACGTTCTCCATTGAAGAACGTTCCTCCTAGTTTGATGGTGTTAAATCGCTGTCTAACTTGCTCTCTGTTGACCATTAGAGTCGTATCTTCTGGTACATTGTCATTATAACCAAAGTAATGTACTTCGTCTCCTTCGAAGCCTAAATTGCCACTAATAGCATACCCTTCATCTTTATAGTAGGTACCTTTTAATTCTGCTTCATTAGTTGCAAAACGTTGGTTTTCGACATTCTTAAAATTAGCAGAATGGTGTCTAAATCGACCACCAACATTTAGCTTGTCTTCATAAAAAGTATAATAAGAAGCCTCGACCAAGGGAGAAGAAGGGACGCCATAACCAGCCTTTAAAAAACCATTGTATTGCTTGGGTAACTGATCTCGTTTCATCGCTAAAGGGCGAATCTTTGGCGGTAAATATTCCACTTGCAAACTTCGAGTAGGGATAGTATAGGTCTGCGTTTTGGTTACATTGGTTGGTTTCGGTAGGGTAGGATTGATGCCTACCTTTTCTGTTTCTATCAAACGTGCGTCAAAGTCTTTGATGACTTCAACTTCTTCGCTTGGTAAATCTTCTTGAGCTATGGCTGCTTGATTGAAAACAAAAGCGCATAAGCAGAAAAATAGGATTTTAGTATTTTTCATATTTATATGGTTCGTGGTTTATGGTATCCGATTTACGGTTCCTTAAACCTATTTTTATTTTGAAATTGAAATTGAAATTGAAGTTGAAGTTGAGGTTTTAATTCCCACTCTCATCCAACTCAATCAAACTGTTCTTCACCTTATCTGGCTTCGTTAACCGATTCGTTGCACTTTCCTTGGCTTTAACTTGCTCTAATTTTCGCTTAGCTCGATTCACAATTTCTTGGTCGTCATTATAATTGGCTAATAGAGCCTCTAAAGTCGTTTTAGCTCGGAATAAATCACCTTGTTCCGTATAAACATCCGCTAATAAAACAATGCCATTTGCTACCCAATATGGATAACTAGAACTTGCTCTACTTGCTTCTTTTAATAAAGTCACCGCTCTTTCTAAATCTCTTTTTAAGAAGGTGATATTGGCTTCTAAATACCTTGCTTCTGCCGTTAATTCATTATCACTTAATCGCTTAACTTGGGAGAAAGCAGATAAGGCATTATCATAATCTTTTCGATCGTAAGCGACTTTTCCAAGATAGAAATTAGCTGCAGCTACTTGTTCTTGACTCGCTCTATTATTATTGACCACTTTGCTCGCTAAGTTATAAACCGCATCACTATTGCCTGCTCTATATGCACTTCGCAAAGCACCAATTTGTGCTTCAAAACGTTGGTCATCACTTTCTGCAGATCGCTCTAATTGCACATATAGATTATAGGACTTACCAAAATCTTGTTCGTGATTATAAGCAATGATTGCTGCTTTTTCTAAGGCTTTTAAGTAATGCTTACTCTGCCCTTTCTGTACTACATATTCGTAATCTTTTAGGGCCAAACTATATTGCTTTAATACACTATGCGATTCTCCTCTATGGTAATGCGCTACTAAATTATTTCGACCATTCGCATATTGGCTTAAGTAACGATTGAATGCTTCGATGGCTCGTTCGTAATTGGCATTTTCAAATTGAGATTCCGCTGCTTTGAAGGCAACTTCTTCTTTTTGATTGTCATCTACATCTAAATCAATACTACGTAAAAAAGCAAAATATTCTTCTGTTCGACCTAAATCGTCAATGTATATTTCCTTGATAGCGGATAAAGCATCTGCTGATTCTTTGGCAGTTGGATTATTATCAAACACTCGTTTGTAATAATCTAAAGCCGTTTCTGGACTTCCTTGATTATACGTAATTAACCCTAATCGAATTAAAGCCGCATTTAAGTTATTAGACTTACCTTTGAAATCTTTTACTAGTTGTTTTAAAGGAACAGTTGCTTCATCTAATTTACCCAATTCTTGGTAAGTAATCCCTAATTGTAATAAAGCTTCGTCTGTATATTCTGAGTTTGGATATTTTTCGGTAATGTCTTCTAAAGCAACAATTTTATCTACGGTGTTTCCTCTTAAACCTTCGATGATCGCTTTTTGGTATAAGGCATAGACAAAACCTTTGTATCGGCGATTTACCGCTTCATTATAAAATTTAATCGCATCGTTATATTGATTTCGCTTAAATAATCCGTCCCCTGCCCGTAATACCGCATCTGGTAAAATTTGATTTTTAATCACATCACTTTTAATAAAACCAGTATTTTGTTTGATTCCAGCTACGGCATCTTGGAAATACCCTACGGCAGAACCATAATTTTTTTGCTTTAAATAATTATACCCTTGTGTATAATTCGCTAAATACGGTGCGGCTTCTTCGGGTAAATCTCGCATTCCTTTGGACAAAGTCAAAAACTGATTATGCTGTTGCACACTTTCATTATACTGCTTTTCACCATGCGCAATTTCTCCTAGCCAAAAGTGAGATAACGCCTTATATTTTACATCGGCAGGTACTTCTAAAGACTTGTCAAATAGATTTTTTGCTGCTCCTTGTTTGCCATCTGCAAATAATTGAGCCCCTCTATAATAAGTTACCTTTTGATAAGTTTCCTTCATTTGAGGGGTCAAAGAAGGCATCCCTTCAATAATCTTAATCGCTCTAGCATAATCTCTAGTATTCAAAAATACTTCACTCAATAAACGTTGCGATTCCGTATAATATTTAGAAGAAGTGGGGATACTTTGGAAAGCGGTTACGGCATCTCTATCTGCTCCTAATTCATAGGACAATTTACCAAAATTGAATAAGGCTTCTTCGGTAATAATTTTATCATAATCCATTCGACTAGCTGCGCCAAAGGCTTCCCTAGCTTCTTCTTTTTTATCCAAACGGATATACGAATCGCCCAAATTATATAAAGCATTTTGTGCCATCTCATTATCTACGCCACCTAATTGTTCAAAATTATCCGCTGCTTCTTGATAATGTCCTGTTTTATATTGTGCAAAAGCGAGTTGGTAAAACTCTTCTTCTCGCATACTAGACGTACTTTCTGCGTAGAATTCTAAGTAGGGTAGGGCTTCCGTATATTGCTTTTTCTCAAAATAAGCCTGCCCAATTAATTGATGTAATTCCTTACGCTTTTTTAACTTAGGTTCATTGATTAAAGGTGTTGCATAATTAATTACCTTATCATAATCCCCTTGAGCAAAGTAGATTTGCGTTAAATAAAAAGGGACATGCGGTTTATATTTTTGAGAAGTGGCAATTTTTTGAAAACTTTGAGTCGCTAAATCATAATTGCCATCAAAAAAGGCAGTCATACCATAATAATAATTAGAAGGCTCATAGTATTCATTTCTAATATCCTTAGTTTTTCCTAAGGCCTCCTTTGCTTCCGTAAACCTTTTATTGACAAAATAGACATAGCCTTTTTTGAATAAAACTTCTGACCGTTGATTCTCAGAAAGATCGAAAGTATTGACCATTTCTAAAAATTCTAACGCCTTTTCAAACTTTTTATCATTATAATAATAGTTTGCAGCTTCCAAAATAGCTTGACTAGCGATTGGCTCAGGAGAATGATTGCGGATAAAATCCAGCATTAGTTTTTCTCCATCTGGATGATTTTGACGAACAGAGGTTTTAGCGATGTACAACTCTGCCTTCATCTGTAAATCTCGAAATTTTGGCTCTTGCGTAGGCACATTTGCTCGTAAAACCTTTGTAAATTCCACATTGGCAGCGGCATAAAGTCCTTTTTCAAAGAAATCTACTCCTCGTTTATACGCACCATTGGCATCGGTGTAAACCGTCGTTTGCTGAGCAAAAATCGGTGATAGACACCCAAGAAAAAATAATACACTTAAAAAATGTCTGATATTCATATCAACTAGATTAGTTGGTTTAACTGTGTTACTATTGCAGTAATCAAAATTAGCTTGGTACCACAGCCTTTATAGTTCTGTAAAATAGACGACTAAAACTGCAATAGTAAACATATTTTCGAAGGTCGTTATTGCGACTTCGTATTAAAATTTTAACATTTCTCTACTATTGCACTTAAATCTTTAATATTAGTAACTTCGCACCTCGAAAAGGGGCATTTTACTTTATAAACAAGTGATTTACTGTAAAGATGGATTTATTCGGCTTTGCCCCTATTGTTTTAACATAAGTTTAATATTCGGGTTGCGAGTTACGGGTTAAATGGAGTATTTGTGTTTAGTATTTTAAAAGATGAACTAGTTTTTCAATTTTTATTCAATATTAAAGCAAAATACTATTCCAACCCGCAACTCGCAACTCGCAACCCGCAACCCGTAACTCAAATGCGCAAACTCAAATTACAAGAATTAAATCGCCTTACTGTCAAAGACTTCAAAAACACCGAAAAGTCACCGATAGTCTTGGTGTTAGATAATATTCGATCGGGCTTAAATGTTGGCTCGGCTTTTAGAACGGCAGATGGTTTTGCTTTAGAAAAAATATACCTCTGTGGTATTACGGCTAAACCACCACATCGAGAAATTTTAAAAACGGCTATTGGCGCCACCGATTCGATGGCTTGGGAACATGCCGAAGATACTGCAGCGGTTATTCAGCAATTACAAGCCGATAATTATCATGTGGTGGCAGTTGAACAAGCGGAGGGTAGTACGTCTTTGCCTGATTTCCAATTACCCAAAGATAAGAAAATTGCTTTGGTTTTTGGAAATGAAGTACGAGGGGTGAGTCAATCAGCTATGGACTTGATTGATGAATGTTTGGAAGTGCCGCAGTTTGGGACGAAGCACTCTTTTAATATTTCTGTTTGTGTGGGAATTGTGATTTGGGAGCTGTTTCGGAAGTTGCGGTATTGATTTTAGCAAATTGGAAATTTGCATGTGAACTAACTATTTAAAAACAAATCATCTAAGGTAATAACTTGGTCGATAGCGTTTATTTTTTGACTGTTTTCAACAACTCCTAAAGTGGTTATCAGCGTCGTAAATAAATGTTTTTGTGTTTTAGAATGATATCGAAAAACTTTCTTTTTGAGCGCTATATTATCCACCTCTTTTTTCGTTACTACATAATCCGATACACTAAATTTGATTTCACAAATATTAATAGATTGGTCGCCTCGATCAATAATTAAATCAATTTGAGTGCCGGGTAAACCATCTTTTGGACGAGCGATAAAGCTCGAAATAGAAGAGGACATGCCAGCAATACTTAAAGCCTTTCGTATTTGTGTTATATGCGTTAAACAAACATTTTCAAAAGCATATCCACTCCAAACCTTCCATTTTGGTAAATCACTTAATTGAGTAAAATCAGTAAAACTGTTTTTGCCTAAAGGTTCTAGATAGGTCAAATAAAAAAGAGAATAGGGATCGGTGAGTCTAAATAAACTTTCTTTTGTTTTTTTACCAAAGCCACCATAGGTGGTAATAAAACCAGAAGTATCCAATTCTTCTAATAATTTGGACAACATACCGCCATTTTTGAATTTAGTTTGTTGAATAATTTCTTGTCTGGTCAACCCTCGCCATTTAGTCGCTAAAGCCCGAATGATTAGGATGTGTTTTTGGTAATTATCAAATAAAGAGGCATACAATCGTTCAAATTCATTCCTTAAATATCCTGTTTGGGCAAAGCAAGTTTCTTGAATATTTTGGATAGCAGACCAACCTGGTTTTAACAAATCTAAATAAAGCGGAATGCCTCCCATGGTCATATAAATTTGTAAAATATGAAACCGATTGAGTTTAATTTTTCTGGATTTGCAATAAGCCTCCGTTTCTGCTAAAGAAAAAGGATAAAGGTAGAGCAATTTGGTCACTCGGTTGTGTAAGCCTCCTCGGTCATTAATCACTTTATCAATCATCCAAGAAGCGGCAGAACCACAAATAACGACTACAATATTTTGTTTAGATGCCCAACTATTCCAAAAGTAACCAAGACCAGTAATGAAGCCCGATTTCTTAGTACTCAACCAGGGCAATTCATCCAAGAAGATAACTAATTTCTCTTTTTTGTCCAGTTTTTCTAAGGCTTGCCCTAAAAAATGAAAAGCTGCTATTTTCAATTATTTAGAAATCATAAAAAATATAAATTAATTCTTATGTGATTTTTATTAAATTATTGAATTAAATTTATCTCAGTAAAAACGATTTTTTTTGAAAATTTTAAAATTAAAACCCTCTTTCATTAATAAGTTTTACTTTGTATTTCAAAGTTAGCGAAACGTAGGTTATAAGTAATTAAATGTGATTTTTATTTTCTATGCGCTCACTTAGAATCTCTAAGTGAATTCCAGTATTCGATACATCTGAAAGATTTTTCCAATTATTACTGGCTTGATTAAACATAACGCTTTCTTGTTTTTATAAAAAAGGGGCTTTCCCTAAAAAAAGCCCCTTCTATGAAAATGTTTTTAATAAAAATTTTCTGCTTCAAAAATGGGTGATTCCTTATTATCTCAACGAGCCACCACAAACTTCTGCGTAACTAACTCCGTATTCCCCTGCAACTGCAAAAAGTAAAAACCACTAGGCAATTGACTCGCCTCTAATTTATAATAATGCGTGCCTTCCAATCGCTGTTCTTGTCGAATAAAAGTGCGCAGCCGTTTTCCTTGTTGGTTGTATAAATACAAGGATATTTGCTGGTCTTGGGGGATTGCAATCTTCACCGCCGCTTGTTCCTTTACAATGTTGGGTAGGATTTTTAAGCCTAAATCTCCTGAAGGTATTTGGACTAAGAAATCGGCTTGTTCTGCTTGTTGTTTTTGAGAAAGTAGTGTTGCTTCTTCATTTGTTAAGGCTACAGGTTCTTCCAAACAATCTTCTATAAAAGCAGAAAATACACTACCTGCTTTAGCGTGAAAGCCGGGCATGAGGGTGATGCTACTTCCTGCTTGGAAATTAACACTTGGATAAACATTTACCGTTTTAGCTTCAATATTGGTGGTGGAAGTCATCTCGTAATCGGCGCTTCTCAATAGCGTTTCTTTGCTTGATAATGCTGCTATTAAAGTTGCTACATCCGCAGAATTGAGCGCCACAAAATCATTGGTGACATCCATAGGCGAACAATCACAAGCATCAGGTAAACCAGAATTATCACTATTTATACCATCATCGCCACCCAAACAAACATCCACACAGTCTTGTACGCCGTCTCCACCTGGGATGTCTTCGTCAGCTACAAAACTAACTTGTACTTCATCAAATATAGTAGCACAAGCACCGTCAGCTACGGTCCATCGTAAGGTGTACATGCCGCCAAATACGCCTGTTAAGCTACTGGCAATATTCATTGTCGCATCAAAAGTGGGGTTAGCACCATTGGTGCTACTGATAGACCATTGCCCCGTTGATCCATTGGGCGTAGTGGCATCCAGCAGTACTTCCATCCCACAAACAGCTAATTGGTCGCTGCCTGCCACAGGAGGAGGGATGCTAAGAAGTGCATCACTATTGGTTTCACAGATAATAGTACTAATGGTAAAACCTCCTAAGGCCGTGATGCCTGTCCCTATAAAAGTAGCATCACCAGTACTGCCAACTGTGGCTGCTCCCGAATTTTTAGCAGTCCAAGCACCGTTTTCAAAACTAGTAAACGTAGACTGGCTGCGATCAAAATTGGACAATTCTTCTGCGGCATTCCATTGTACATTAACTGCTAAATTAGACCCGCCTGCAACGGCTTCACTTGTATGCCATACTCGATTTACCGAGGCATCGGCAATCGCATTTCCCGAAGTTAGGTTTTCCAAAACTTGGTCTTCGACTCGGACGCCTATTAAATCTGCTGCGCCACTATTAGCCATTTTTATTGGATTAAAATTGCTATTCCCGACAGGAAAATCGACTTCACTATTGCTAACTTGTTGCTTTAGTTGACCACTACCGCTGGTTTTAATATAGCGATTTTCCGTTGCACCAGTAATAGTACTAGCGGTAAGATTTTTATCTTGTAAATCCAGATGTCCACCTTCCATTGTCAAGATACCATTGACCGTTGCCGCTTGGTGGAGGGGGGCATTATTGGCGGTTTTGTTAATGGTCAAATCATTAAAAATGGGTGCAGTTGTTCCGCCAATAGCACTATTGGCATCCGTCCCATCGCCCATCATTTTGACTGTGCCTGCGCTATGGTCAATCGTCCCATTATTGGTCAATTGACTATTGGCGAATACTAGAAAACCGCCGCTACTGACTAAATGGTTTTCGTTGACCAAATGGGTTTGGGCAGTTCCCCAAAAAGGAAGGCAACTGAGTACTAACCATAGATAAGTATTTATTCGCAATACGGTAAAAATTTTTACATTCATTATTTTATCTTCTTTTAAGTTAGTTAATTGATGGCCGGTATTAGGTATAGCTATTTATAAAATAGTTAGAAAGCCCTAATTGCCCGAGCACTATCGCTATTGGTTTTTGAGCCTTTACTGGGGGAGCCACTACATAAGCAAGTAGACCAGGCATGGGTATTGCTAGCCTCTGTAGAACTCCAATACCAACCTCCACTCATACTAGTACCATCGTTAGCCACGGAACCTTCATTAATAATTGCTTGGTTTTGATAAATTAAAACCAATTCCAATATTGACGGTAAAAACCAATCAGTATAGCCATTTAAATCTAAATCGGCGCAAAGTTTAGCGGCACCAGCTTCACTACACCCACCATTGGCTACATCTACTATCGAAGCCGTATTATTTGCTCCGTATCCGATATTCGCTCCAGCAATAGTTGGTGGTGCGTCAGGAACGTTAGCTAAATCAACTATATCTGTTGTATTGCATCCCCATCGAACATCAGTTGATGTGTCCATAGGTGCAGCAATTAATCCATGAATTTCGCTTGCTACGTAGCCTGCTTCTCCATCTTCAAAAATATGGAAAATGACACCGCCTCTGAAAAAGTCGCCGACTTTAGGATCTAAGACAATTGGAGGCTTTGCTTCCCATTTAGTACCATTCCAAGTCAAAACATCTCCAGCATTTGAACCGTTCGGAAGTTTGCTGTCTACATAGAATTTGGTGGCGGCATCTGTATCGGCTGTGGGCGTGCCTAGATTCGTGATTTTTTTAGCGCCTGCATCTGTGCTTGCTGTTAGTATATCCGTCAGCGTTTGGTCTGCAGTTGCACCAGTTTCTATGCCCGCTAATTTAGTTCTTTCCCCATCGGTAATAATTTTACCAGAACCTGCATTGGTTACATCGGAATGAGTGGTGACTAAACCATTGGCACTTACTTTAGCAGTATTTGCCGTAATCGCAGTTGCTTGGGCGGTGGTAATTCCTGTTTTAGCCGTATTTGTACCAATTGCCGTTCTTTCATCATTTGTAATAATTTTACCAGAACCTGCATCTGTAACATCCGAATGAGTGGTGACTACACCATCGGCACTTACTTTAGCAGTATTTGCCGTAATCGCAGCTTGTGTTGTCGGCAAAATACCCACAAAACTCCAAGTGATGCCATTATAATAATAAAAGCCTGAGGTATTATCCGACTGAAAAATTAATAAGCCCGTCGCTGGCGAAGGAATGGCATCTCGTTGGGTTTGGGTCAATCGTGGGATTAAAACGCCTTTATCGCTAGACACTACATCTAGCATCGCCGAAGTAGCTGGTGCCGCTCCATTTTCATTGATGCCTATTTGGGCACTTAAGCTGTTTATGCTGATTAATAGGAATACATTCAGTAGCAATACGGTGAAAAATTTTAGATTCATCTTTTTTATTTTTTAAAAAGTTAGTTGATTATTTTTTTTGATATTAGACATAACTATGTCTTGTGATTAGGGTGTCCTATCACCTAAGTAGTTGTAGTGAATTACTTTGGAAATTTGATTTTTAGCTAAAGGTTAGTAGCAATTTTCAATTCTTTCTAATGGCTAATTAATTATTTTACTTTACCTTAAGAGAAAATAAGAGACTTTGAATAAACCAAAGCCCCTTATAGATACTCTCTCAATAATTTTTTTAACTTTTATATGTCGGCGATTTCTTGCTTTAGGAACTATAAGATCTTATTGGGAATTTATCTTTTAGACTAAAAACAAATCCCCAACAAGCTCTTACAAAGGTAGGCGCAGCAAGGCTTTTGGTTGTGCACTATTGTTCCGAACCTGTACACTATTGTTCCGAAAGGGTGTTTTTTGGGGTTTTTGGGGACTTTTTTAGAAAATCCCGTGTGCCAATCGAATTCGTTACGAAAGAATAGGCCTTACTGATTATTAATTTGTCAAGACCCTAAAAGGGTCGTTTGCTTCGATATTTTTTCAAGTCCCTTAAATAATACTATCAATTTTATATTCCTAAATCGGCATCGAAGTTAACAGACACCTGTCTCTATGATACTTTAGTAAATAGAGCAGTAGCAACGATTAATTTTGATTCTGCGACTCCTTTATTATTCACATAGGAGCTAGTCCCAGTTAGGAGCATTGTATCATCTTTTCGATAAACGCCATTCCAATGCTCGATAATGCAATAAGGACGACCAGCTGGGCATTTAGATGCTGAAAAACTGATAATGAATGGTGCGTCTCCACTTTTCCCTTCACTATTAGTGACCCATGTATAATTACCGATTGTTCCCGTTGTTTCAAGGGGAGGACCTTCAGGACTAAAATTAGCATGATAAATTCCAGTAATAATTCCTGTACTTGCATTAGTACTGCTGATGGTAATGGTAATTTCGTAATCTTCATTTTTGTAGATTCCAACTCTTGGTAATAAAGACATAATTTATTTTTTAGGAGATTTATAAATAAAATTTCATTTAACTAGCAAGCATTATATCCCAATATTAATGTTCTCATTTGGGATTGAATTAAGAGAAAATAAGAGACTTTGAATAAACCAAAGCCCCTTATATATAAACTCTCAATAATTTTTTTAACTTTTATATGTCGGCGATTTCTTGCTTTAGTAACTATGACAAAGGTAGGCGCAGATGGACTTTTGGCTGTGCACTATTGTTCCGAATCTGTACACTATTGTTCCGAAAGGCTGTTTTTTGGGTGTTTTGGACGTTTTTTTTAGAAAAACCAAGCATTAGCCAAAATAAGTTGGAACTGTAAATTACCCGTTGATAAGGATAAATGTCGCAGACATCTACTAACAGAAAAGCGAGTCCTTAGTAGATGTCTGCGACATGACAAGTAGGGTGGCGTGTGATAGGACGTTAGTAGTTTTCTGCGAAAAAATAAACTCAACCGATTCTGTCCTTAGACGGAACCGTTCCATTAAAATTAGCGGTTACGAATTACTGCCAAAAACTATTGCAACAAAGCACTATTATGCTCGAAAAGCCCTAGGCGATTGACCAAATTCCTTAGAAAAAAGCCTAGCAAAATACTGCGGAGTGGAATAACCGACCCTATAGGCAACTTCTGCAATCGTTAAATCGGTCGTTCGCAATAATTTTGAGGCTTCTTGCAGTCGAATTTTATTAATATAATTAGCCGTAGAAATGCCTGTTAGGGCTTTTATTTTTAGGTGCAATTGGGTTCGACTAGTACCGAGGGCTGCGGGTAAGTCATTGGAACTCCAATCGCTTTGGTCTAAATTTTTCAGAATGATTTCCTGTATTTTTTGGAGGAAGACTTCTTCCGTTTTTGGTGCAGGGTTGGCAATGAGGATTCCTTGGCTGTATTTTGCTTGCAGGTGTTGTCGATTCTCAATTAGTTTTTCTAATCGAACAGCCAACTCCTTGGGATAAAAAGGTTTGGTTAAATAGGCGTCTGCACCATATTCTAATCCAGCAATTTTATCTTCCAAAGTGGCTTTGGCCGTTAATAGGATGATGGGAATATGGCTAGTTTCTTCTGCTTTTTTTAAGGTCTGGCATAACTCAAACCCATCTTTTAGTGGCATCATCACGTCGCTGATGATAATATCAGGGATTAATTCCAAGGCTTGGTCAATGCCTTCCTGTCCATTTTGGGCAAAATATAATTGATAGGCTGTTTCCAAACAAGATTTTATATACGTTGCCACATCTGCATTATCTTCTACGATGAGTACTTTATACTGCTCAGAATTGCTAGGTTCAATAGGAGAGAGAGGCCCGATGGGTAGTACAGCTAACTTTTTCTTCTCCTTATCAATTTGTTCTTGTAGCAAAGCACTATTTTTGATAAGCTGCGCTTTTTTAGTAATGGGCAGGAGGACAGAGAAATTCGTTTCTTTATCGAGGGTACTCGTAACGCTTATCGTACCACCCAAAAGTTCTACTAATTCTTTTGTCAAAGCCAAACCAATACCCGTTCCTTCTACTCTACGACTAGCCGAACTATCGGTTTGATAAAAACGATCAAAGATATAGGGTAAATTTTCTTTGGATATGCCTATTCCCGTATCTTTTATGGCTATTAATAAATGCTGCGCTTTTGTTTGTTGAAGGCTCAAAGTAACCGCGCCTCCAGCCTGATTATATTTAATGGCATTGGATAACAAATTAGCGAGTAGCATCCGTATTTTCTCAGGGTCAAAGTCCATGATGCAGACGTCCATTTCTTGCAAAAAATGCATTTGTATCTGCTGTGTCTCTGCCAAGGACTCATAAGATTGGAAAAGGTATTTAAGGTAAGTCACAATGTCCCCTTGTTCCATATTTAGAGGCATGGTTTTAGATTCTAATTTGGACAAGTTCAGCATTTGATTAATCAACCCTAATAATTGATGGCTATTTCTATATATTATATTTATTGTTCCTTGCGCTTCGTTTCCTTTAATAGTTTGTAAATAGGTTTCTAATCGCTTGGTCATTCCTATTATCACGGTAAGCGGAGTCCTGAATTCATGGGTAATATTGGTATAAAGTTGCGTTTTTGCTTGGTCAAGGGAAGCTATTTTTTCCGCTTCTTGTAAAGTTAATGCCCTTTTTAACTGAAATTGATAGACTCGATAAATTCCCGCACTAAAAAGGCTAAAAAATAATAAATAGGCCCACCAAGTCTGATACCAAGGAGGCAGTACTTGGAAGGTGTAGCTTGTAGGTTCGCTCCAAACGCCATTAGCGCCCTGTGCTTTGAGATGAAAGGTATAAATACCACCGTTTATATTACCAAAGCTGGCGTTTGACCGCTTAGTAATCGGACTCCAATCTGTATCATACCCATCCAGTTTATATTGATAATTTACCAGAAAAGGTCTGTCCGTTTCAATGGCTGCAAACTCAAAGGAGATTTGATTGTGTTCGTAAGGAAGTACCAAATTTTCTGGTATTGGATAAAAATTACGGATGCTATCAAATTGAATATTGCCAAACCGTTTTAATATAGCTTCGTTTTCGGAGGGTATAAGTGTTTTGCCATAAGCAAGAAATTCTTGTAATCGTGCGGTGGCACTGTCTTGTTTATTTATTCGTACCCCCTTTGTTTGCAGGTCATACCAACAAATATTTTCTTCCCTTACTTTTACAGCTTGAATAACTAAAGTCGGAGGCGATTGGTCTTTGTGCAAGGCAGTATAATCAAATCGGACTAAAGCTGTTTTTTCACTACCTGTCCCTGCCCAAATAATGCCTTTACTGTCCATTAATAGGCAATTACCCCCTACATTCACATCTTTTACAGGATAGCCTGTTTTGGTATTATATATCTCTATGTTGGTCAATTTGGTAAAATCTTCGGTAAGGTTAAAAAGGGTAATGCCTAAGTTGGTACCGACTGCCATTTTTCCACTAGGCAATTGAATAACCTCTGTCACAAAATTATCTGGCAAGCCATCGGATATGCTAAAATTTTTAAAAATTTTAGCGGAAACCTTATCTTTGTGCTCGTCTTTATCTGATTTTCCTGCTAAGTTCTTCCATCTTTCTTTGCTTAAAAAACTCACCCCCCCAGCAGTAGCAAACCAAAGGTTTCCGTTTTTATCCTCCAGTATGCGGTAAACCTCATTATTTGCCAGCCCTTGATCAATGGTAAAATTAGTAAAGGATTTGCCATCATATTTACTTACGCCGCCACCCTCAGTACCGAACCAAAGGTTTCCGTTTTTATCTTCCAGTATGCTTGAAACGCCATTATATACTAGCCCATGATCGGTCGTAAAATTAGTAAAAAATTTACCGTCAAATTTACATACTCCATCGCTCTGAGAACCGAACCAAAGGTTTCCTTTTTTATCTTCCAGCATACTAACGACCCCAGTACCTGCCAGCCCTTGGGTGCGGTTAAAAGTAGTAAAGGAATTGCCGTCATATTTACTGACACCACCACCGTCAGTACCGAACCAAAGGTTTCCGTTTTTATCTTCCAGCATGCTATAAACTCCATTATCTACCAGCCACTGCTTGGTGGTGAAACGCTTAAAAGATTTGCCATCATACTGGCTCATCCCTCCGTCCCGAGTGCCGAACCAAAGGTTTCCATTTTTATCTTCTAGGATGCTCCTAATATCACTATTTTTCAGCCCATGATCGGTGGTAAAAGTAGCAAATGATTTGCCGTCATAGCGGCTCACCCCTCCTCCATAAGTACCGAACCAAAGGTTTCCAATTTTGTCTTCCAAAATACTCAAAACATCATTATTTGACAGCCCCTGAGTGGTGCGAAAAGTAGTAAAGGCGTTGCCATCATATCGGCTCACTCCTCCACCAAAAGTCCCGAACCAAAGGTTTCCGGCTTTGTCTTCTAATATATTCCAAACCATATTATATGCTAGTCCATGATTGGTAGTAAAATTAGTAAAGGATTTGCCGTTATATTTACTTACGCCACCGCCATGTGTGCCGAACCAAAGGTTTCCATTTTTATCTTCCAGCATGCTCACAACGGAATTATATGCCAACCCCTGATCGGTGGTGAAAATAGTAAAGGTATTGCCGTCATATTTACTTACGCCACCACTGCCAGTACCGAACCAAAGGTTTCCGTTTTTATCTTCCAGCATACTCATAACACCATTATTTGCCAACCCCTGATCGGTGGTGAAATTGTTAAAGGTTTTGCCGTCGTATCGACTCACTCCTCCAAAAGTGCCAAACCAAAGGTTCCCGATTTCATCCTCCAAGATGCTAGAAACATCATTATTTATCAGCCCCTGATCAGTGCTAAAATTAGTGAAAGATTGGCCGTCATATCGACTCAATCCTCCTCCATAAGTGCCAAACCAAAGGTTTCCGTCTTTGTCTTCTAGCACGCTCAAAATACTACTATTTGCCAGCCCCTGATCGGTACTAAAATTAGTAAAAGATTTGCCGTCATACCGACTCACTCCTCCTCCATAAGTACCGAACCATAGGTTTCCCTTTTTATCCATTAAAGAACAACTTATGCCATCTATTGGTAAACCATCATCGGTAGAAAAATTGGTAAAATTAGATTTTCCGCCATCGCCCATAAAGAAAGGCTGGCCTTCGGCGTCTAAAATGGGTTCGCCTTTTTCATTTTGTAAAACGGGTAGCATTTTCGTTTCCACGCTATTTTTAGGTATGGGGGTCACTTTGGGTTTGGGTCTAGTGCTCAAAGCAATAGCTTTCGGTTGCAGACTATCGGGTAGGTTAGCGATTATTGTTACCTCTAAAGCGGCAAGGGTATCTTGGGAAATGGTTTTGTCTATTACTCTATTTTCTTGCTTGGTGTTGCAGGCGCATAATAGGAGGAAGGCATAATAAAATAGGAACTGCTTATTCATAAAGATTGGAATTAATTGTTTTTTGATTTATTGGGCCGTTAAAATATATCTTGGGTCAAACCATAAGAAGCCACTAGAATCTTGTGTAATGCATTGAATAGTATTTTCTATTTTTCTACGGGATAATAGGAAGGGGGTGAATAGATATGAGATTTTAGAAAAAGTAGGTGGTGGTTGATATTGGGCAGTCAACGGAATACTGGAACAATTAAGAAAGGTAAATAGTGTCAGGGTAAGATAGAATAAAATTCGGCTATTGTTTGTTTTGCGTGTATTTACTAAAGGTTTACTTTTTTTTAGGATACCAATACCGATTTATGTTGATCAAGTGGGTTATAAATGGCAAGGTAGCAATTAAATCGTTACTACTTTTACCTAAGTAGTATTATTTTACAAATTCAATATTTTTAATTTTAATAGCTTGTTTCGTGCCTTGAAAAACAAAGGAAGGAACGACAAATAATCTTTTTAAATCCGCCGTTTCAAAGGCGGTTAGAGGAATAGTATAAGTAGCCCATTCATTTGTTAATGTCAATAAAACTTTGGATTTACTTCCATCATCAGGGTCGGTATCGTCTTTGAGTGTAATGTATACGGACACGAAACTTAAAAGAACCGTTTAATAGCACAAAGCATATCGAAGGGAATGATTTTACAACTTAAAATACTTGAGCCAATCCAAAAATACTTGCAAATCTAAATAGTAAGCAGCATAGATAAGGCAAGCAGCCGTTAAAATGGAGATTAGGAAAATGATGGAATGCTCTCTTATTTCACGAGCTTTCATTTGTTTGATTTTGCTTAAGTTAATACGATTGTAGCGTTGAATAACTAGTTGTTGTTTAGTAATTTAAACATTTTTTGGGGTTATTCAAATTCATTTCTCCTAAAAGGGTAAAGTATGGGCTATTAAAATCCCTTCACTCGCTCCCACAAGTCACTAAAAACACCACTTCGGTCATCAAAGTCCCGCGTCTCAAAAGCTTCGACGCCTCCGTTGCCATTAGGAACAATCGTAAATTTAAAAACATAATCTTCTGGTTGAGCAGGACGCTCTTTGGTCGTACCATAGCGCAAATCCCCAATTTGTAAAGTATCTCCATTCATTGGGGTAACGGTATAATAACCATCTGAAAACCATTGTAAAATCTGAATATCACTATCCTCCGCATACTGATCGACTAATTCATGATTTTTTGGTGTTTTATAAAACTGATAAACCTTTGGTTGTTTGTCTAACAAAGAATACGAACCATAGTAATAGCCCTCTTTGGTTTCTGCTACGCCTTGCCAAAGGATATTGTTAAAAATAGAAGGCCCTGTTCTAAAACGAGTGTAGTCGATATTTTCTGCCTGTAAGGATTGTTTAAATACTTTATCTATTCTTTGTTTGTTAAAAACGGTGAATAATAAGTAAGCGCTACTTAGTACAATGCCTAATCCATTCAAATAACGACGCATCCCTTTGTCTCTTCTGAAAAAAGAAGCAGCTATAAGGCAGGTTAAGAATGGAACCGTATAAATTGGATCAGCAACAGAAATAGTATTAAAAGCAACTCGGTAGTCTGAAAAGGGTGCAAATAACTGCGTGCCATAAGCTGTAAAAGCATCTAAAAGCGGATGAGTGAAAATGGCCCAGAAGAATAGCCAAGTCCAATCTTTGCGGGTGGCGTTGATGGGCTGTAATTCTTTGATCAAATAGGTTTGAGCTAAACGAATCATTGCCCAAAGTCCTATGCCTGCTGAAACAGCCATCAATACATAATTATAATTGCCACCGATTATTTTGGTCGCTAAATTGAGTATAAATGCAGCAAATGCAGTAAATAGTACGGTACACAGAAATACAAATCCTTTATAAAATTTATTTTGATACAAGCCACTCTGATAGAGTTTATCTACTAAATAACCAAATAAAAAAGGAGTCGTAACGGCAAAGAAGATGGAATGAGAAATACCTCTGTGAAAAGCTAAGGCTTGCATATCCGTCATCATAAAATTCCCCAACACGTCCAAATCTGGAATAGTGCCACCAACTGCACCCCACAACATCGCTCGATTGCCTATTTTCTTACCTAAAACAACTTCACCGCAGGCAGCACCTAATACAATTTGAGTTAACGAATCCATAGATAATTTTCAATTAATAATGTTCAATTTTCAATTTTCAAATTGGTTTTTGAATAGCTAATTTTTAATGGTTGGGTACTGATTAATAAGGAATGAAAAACAAGTTGGACATCTAGTATTAAATTCCCCACGGATTATAGTTGTACAAGTTATTTTTTTGGTATTATTTAGAAACTTGATTTCGTTACCGTATAATTAATTTTAAAAAATAGACTTATTGATTTTGTTAACAAGCGAGGGAAGACAAGGTTCGAGGAAAGTTTGAAAATTGAAAATTTCAAATTTCAAATTGAAAATTATCTAAAGCTTCGTCGATAACTGCATCCAAAAAGTCACTTAAATCCAAGCCCATTGCTGCTACTTGCTGCGGAATGAAACTTTGTTCCGTCATACCAGGGATGGTGTTGATTTCTAATAGATGGAAAATGCCATCCATTAATATATAATCAACTCGACAAATACCTTTGCAATTTAGTAACTCGTAGATTTGTTTAGTTCGATTTTTACATTGCTCTGTTAAGGTAGCTGAAATTTCTGCTGGGGTAATTTCTACACTTTCATTTTCATATTTGGCTTTATAATCGAAAAATTCGTTTTCTGTGCGAATTTCTGTGATGGGTAGGACAATCACTTCCTTTCCGTTTCGATAAATACCATTAGAAAATTCCTGACCTGACATAAATTGCTCGACAATCACTTCATCATCGAACTGGAAAGCTTTTTGAACAGAAGTTTGGATACAATGTTCATTAGGAACTTTGGTTACGCCATAGCTGCTACCATTTTTATTCGGTTTAACAAATAGCGGAAAACCCATACTTTTAATATCATCGATATCAATTGGCTGACCTTGTTTTAATAACCTAGAATCTACCATTGGAATGCCATGAGGCTGTAAAAAATCCTTGGTCCATTGCTTATTAAAGGTCAAAGCACTAACCAGATGGTCACATCCAGTACAAGGGATTCCCAATAATTCAAAGTAGCCTAAGATACTACCACTTTCTGCTGGATGACCATGCAACATCAAAAAAACCAAATCAAAGGTAATCTTTTCTTCTGGGAGCGTTAATGAAAAATCGTTCATATCTAATCGAGTGCCCGTTGCTTGATCTACGAACTGTTTCTCATTCAATTCAATGAGGTAACGACTGTATTTATGCGCATGAAGGTATTTTTCAATAGTTTGAGCACTTCTTAATGAAACACCTCTTTCTGCTACATTTCCACCAGTAAGAATTGCTATATTTTTTTTTTTCGCTTTCATAGTAAATGTAAATTAATGATTGATTGAAACGGGTGATTGGAAATGGATTGAAAGGCAAATTTAGTTTAAAAAATCTAAATCTAGTATTTGATAATAAAGTAACTGTTTAATCTACCTTTTAAGTTAAGTCTAACATTGATTATTCATTTATTCGAGTTAATATTTTATAGGAAATAAATTAATTTTTGATAGCATCGTGGAATAATGCTATTAATAAGAACGGGGTTAACCTTACTATCGTTTTTGTGATATTTTTTTATAGGTTATATTTACCAATTATATGCAATAGTTAACAAATTTATTGGATTTTGCAAAAAATAATAGGAAGAATCATGTTTTGAAAATAAGGATAAATTAGCCGTTTATGACTAGAAAATGAGAAGATTGCAAGGGAAAACACATACATAGTATTAATTTATATTCATTAAAATTTGTTTAATTATTTGTGACTGTCTTTTTTTTAGAAATGACGGAAAAAAATGGGTTTTTTTCTTGAAATTGTTACTTTTTTACTAATTTTCCAGTCAGAAGTGATATATTTTCATAAATAATTTAGTCATAATATGTAGAATTAACAAAAATTACTATTTTGCTGACTAATATACATTTACTCACAGTAATTTATTCATAATTGCAAACTAAAATCCAACTATGAGAGTAAGAGTCTTTCGTCGTGAAGGTAACAATCAGTATTACTTCCAGTTTTTGAGAGATGACGGTCAAGTTATCCTTAATAGTGAAGGGTATACAACTGAGACTGCCAGAGATAACGGCGTTCAATCTGTTATTAATAATGCCGGTAATGCGGATAGGTATGAAGCTCACAGTAATGATGGGGGCGGATTTTATTTTATCCTCAATGCAGGAAATGGTCAAGAAATTGGTCGAAGTGTTACCTTCCGTAGTGAAGATAGTCGGAATGGAGCTATGATGCTAATGCAAGGCGAAGCGCCTAGTGTCAATGGTGGCGGTACAACAACTACAACTACTGCTGCAACAACTACAGAAAGAGTTGTAGAACCTTATAAAGCTTCAGGCAATGAGGATAATTATAAGCCTTTGGGTTTTTATGAAGCTCGAATTACGGGTGTAGACAATGGGTTTGATTCTTTCTCTGAAGGTGATGAACATTACTTTACTTATAATTTAGGTGGTAGTGTCTATTTAATTAGTGAAGGCTATACTTCTACTGGTGCTAGAGATAATGGTATTCAGTCGGTAACGAATAACATGAATAATGAAGCTCGGTATCAACGTCAGCAGCATCCGAATGGTCACTTCTTTTTCAATCTAAGAGCTGGTAATAATAAAGAAATTGCTACTAGTCGCTGGTTTGATAAGCAAGGAGATATGGATAGTGTGGTTGCTAGAATGGTTGCAGGTATCGGGTTAGGAGGTAGAAGAGTAGAAGAAGGTACGCAATTGCAAGCAGCTAATCGAGATGCAAATATTACAATTGCAGCGGCTCCTGCACCAAGAGCTATGAATGAGCCGAAGAAAAAACGAAAGAAAAGGGATACACCAAAGAAGCCTAAGGCAGAAAAGGTATATGTCGCTAATGGTTCGTACTTGTTTAATGATTTAACTTACCAAATCTTTAGAAGTGGAAATAATCGCTATTATTTCACTTTCAAAACACCTGAGGAGAAGACTTTATTCTTGAATGCAGATGTAAGAGGATTTGAAACTCAAGAACAAGCACAAGCTGTTGTTGATCAAATCATGCTTTATGCACCTTATGAAGATAACTTCGATGGTAAGCAAGCTAGAAATGGAAAGTACTATTTCTATATCAAAGGTGCTGAAGGTAAAAATATCGGAAAGAGTTTCTTTTATGGAACTGCTGAAGATATGCAATCAGCGGTTGGTTTATTATTAGGAAGTGAAGCGCAAATAGCTGCCTTAAAAGGTAGAGCTGCGAACTTGAATGAAGATGAATACCTCGAATGTAGTGCTTATACTTCGAATGAAAATGGTTTCCATTCATTTACACATGAAAATGGAGAACACTATTTTGGTTATAATCATGGAGGTAAAACTTATTTACGTTCCGAAGGATATACAACTACAGCCGCAAGAGATAATGGAATTGCTTCCGTTCAAAAGAATGCACCGATAGAGGCTCGTTGGAAGACAATGCAAGATGAAGAAGATAATATGTGGTATTTTGCCCTTCGAGCAGGTAATAACCAAGAGATTGCTCGTAGTTGCGGTTACGAATCAGAAGCTGCTATGAATGGCGCTTGGGGATGGATGAGAGGAGAAGAGTCAACTTTAGGTGCAGGTGCTCAATTTATCGGAGGAATGTGGTATTCGGGTGCGTGGATGAGAAGAAAGCAAGAAGAGGAAGCTGCTGCAAAACAAGCTGCTGAAGCTGCCGCTGCCGCAAAAAGAGCGGAAGAGGAGGCTGCTGCAAAACGTGCTGCCGAAGCTGCTGTTGCAAAGAAAGCGGAAGAAGAAGTTGCTGCCAAAAAAGCTGCTGCCGCCGCTGCCGCTGCTGCCGCACTTGCTGCTAAGCAGAAAGAAGAAGAAGAGGCTAAGGCATTGGCTTTTGCTGCTGCTGAGGCAGAGAAAAATAGAGATAAAGAAGACGATTATTTAACTTGTAAGGCGTATGAAGGTCATGCAGTAAATGATAAAATCAATAATGTTGCCTTCTTTAAAGGAGAAGATGGACAGTATTATTTTGCCCTTTATAATGAAGAAGGTGGTGTTCGATTGAGAAGTGAAGGCTTTAGAACGGCACAAGAAAGAGATCAAGAATTATCTGGTGTGGTGAGATTGAAAGATAATCAAGATTTCTACAAACGAAAAGAGAAGGGTAAGTATTACATGGATATTCTCTACGATGAAACTGGTCGAGAGGTTGGTAGAAGTTGTTTGAGAAATGCCGAAGAGGAAGCTGCTGCCGCTGCTGCCGCTGCTGCGTTAGTTGCTGCTCAGAAAAAAGCGGAAGAAGAGGCTGCTGCGAAAAAGGCTGCTGCTGCCGCTGCTGCCGCTGCTGCCGTAGCACTTGCTGCTAAGCAAAAAGAGGAGGAAGAAGCTAAAGCATTGGCTGCTGCTGAGGCAGAAAAGAATAGAGATAAAGAAGATGATTATTTACCATGTAAAGCCTACCAAGGTCATGCGGTGAATGATAAGCGTAATAACGTGGCTTTCTTTAAAGGAGAAGATGGACAATTTTACTTTGCCTTATATGATGAGAATAATAATGTTCGATTAAGAAGTGAAGGTTTTAGAACAGCACAAGAAAGAGATCAGGAGTTATCTGGTGTGGTGAGGTTGAAGGATAACCAAGATTTCTATAAGCGATTAGAGAAAGGTAAGTATTACATGGATATTCTCTACGATGAAACTGGCCGAGAGGTTGGTAGAAGTTGTTTGAGAAATGCTGAAGAGGAAGCTGCTGCTGCTGCACTTCTTTTGAAACAAGCAGAAGATAAAAAAGCTGCCGCCGCTGCCGCCGCTGCTGCTGCTGCTGCCGCCGCTCTAGCTGCGACACAGAAAAAAGAAGAAGAAGCTGCTGCACTTGCATTGGCCGCTAAAGAGGAAAAGGAGCGTAAAGCTGCTGCTGCCGCTGTTGCCGCTACTGCTGCAACGAAGGTTGTGAAGCCGAAGAAGAAGGAAAAAGTTGCTGCTGCCGCTACTACAGAGGGAGAAGGTACAATGGGTTGGTTGCCTTGGATTCTGTTACCGTTATTATTAGCTGGGGTCTTTTGGTTGACTAAAGGTTGCTATGGTTGCGATGACGCTGCTGCTGGCTTGCCAACGCCAATGGATGTTAGTTCCATTGTTACTCCACCAGTTCGAGCAAATGCTGTAGCTGATGCTGCTGCTAAGTTAGCTGCGACAACTTGTGCTTGTAATAGTGAATGTAAAGTGATGGATTTACCAGAAAACGGTAGAGCGCAAATCTTAACTAAATTGGGAACTAATCCTGAATTTGGCAATGCACATGACTTAACTGGACCACAATTCTTGGGCAGATTGAGAAACCGTTATGCAACAGAACCAGCAGATAAAAAATTCTTAGATGAATTATTTACTTGTATGGGGTATACGAACGGATTTGCTGATGCTACTGCAGATATCTTCTCCGTAGTTACGATTCCAAACGGAAAAACAGGTAACATGGGATATGGTGCAAATCATGGTACAACTTATGCAACCTTGAATGCTAAAGATGCGAAGGATTTAGAAGCCTTTAAAATTGAAGCAGCAAATGGGTGTGATGTTCACTTCATGAAGACTTGTGGTAATCATTTCTTCTTCTGTAACTAATGACAAAATCAATTGAGTGACTGTCGATTTATCGATTAGGAACTTAATTTGACGAATAAATTAAAAGCCGCTTGCTAATTCATTTTAGTAAGCGGCTTTTCTGTTTTAGGAAAAATTAATTGGAATGATAAAAAGAACTTTAAATTGTTCTATTTTCCTAACAAATTACTTTTCTTTGTAGTCCTAAGAAAACCTCTCCTTATAAAGACCATATTTTAATAGAATACGTGACTATTCTCTACTCTCGGTTCTAAGTAATTACGACAACATTTTATATCAGACAAATTACAAATATGAATATTTATCGAAAAATTGCGGATAGCCAATGGTTTCAAACTATTATTATCCTCTCCATCTTAACAGCAGGGGTTGTTGTAGGAATTGAAACTTATGGTGACAAAGTAAGCGCTTGGCTGCCTCTCCTTCATGGATTGGATGCTTTCATTTTATTGATATTTACAGTAGAAGCTATTATTAAAATAGCTGCAGAGGGTAATCGCCCTTTAAATTATTTTAAAGATTCTTGGAATGTTTTTGATTTTTTGATTGTGGTGGTTTGTTGGTTGTCTGTTTTTTTACCGAATATAGATGCTGGATTTGTTGCAGTCTTTCGATTGGCTAGAATTTTAAGGGTTTTACGCTTAGTAACCGCTTTGCCTCAATTAAAAATGTTAGTAGATGCTATGCTGAAAAGTATTCCTTCAATGGGTTACGTTAGTATTCTTTTGTTCTTATTGTTTTATATCTATGGCGTTTTAGGTGTATTTATGTTTGGCGAGAATAACCCTGTCCATTTTCAAGATTTACAGACCTCTCTAATAACGCTCTTTCAGATTACGACTTTAGAAGGTTGGGCTGATATTATGTACATTAATGTCTTTGGTTGTGATCACCCACAATGGGGAAGCGAGTTTTGCCCGAACCCAGTAGCAAGTGGAGTAGGGGCGATTATTTACTTTATCTCTTTTGTTTTAATCGGGACAATGATTGTTTTAAACCTGTTTATCGGAGTAATTATGAACAGTATGGATGAAGTGGCCAACGAACAAAAAATGGAAGAATTAGCGAGCGCAAAGACAGTTGGTGGCGCACCTAGTTTGAATCATGACATCAACCGATTACAGATTCAATTAAAAGAAATGCAAGATCAATTACAATTTATTGGTCATCGTATAGAAAGAGATGAGGAAGAGCGGAGAGGATAAATAGTGACGAGTTATAAGTGGTGAGTGATGAGTCGTTTACGCTCATCACTCATTATGGTCAACTATAGAAGCTGTTCAAATAAACGTGTTGAACCCTAGATTTGAACGTTAAAAAGACGGTATACGGCTGACGGTAAAGCCCTAGTAATCAAAAATTAGAGTTTAGCAAATTGCTCATTTATAGTTAGCTTATACTACTAACTGCCTACTGTATTACTGCCTAACTGTCTAAGCATACATTGCGTCTATCTCTTTTTCAAATTTTTCTCTAACTACTCTCCTTTTAAGCTTCATAGTTGGCGTTAATTCAGGCTTAGAGCCATCTTCTTTTACTGAGTCCCAAGTAGTTGGTAATAAAGTGAATTTTTTGATTTGCTCGATATGACTAAAAAGTGGATTATATTGATTGACTATTTCTTGATAGCGGGCAATTACTTTTTCGTTTTTACAAACTTCCGCTAAAGAATTGAATGGAACACCATTTTCTTTGCACCAACCTTGTAAGGCTTCGGCAGAGGGAACTAGCACCGCAGAAACAAATTTGCGTTTTTCTCCAACTACCATCATGTGTTCAATTAAGAAATCTTCCTTAAACTTATTCTCAATAGGGGCTGGTGCTACATACTTTCCACCTGAGGTTTTTAATAATTCCTTCTTACGATCCGTAATTTTTAAGAAATCGTGTCCTCCTGGCCCTTTTACCATTTTTCCTATATCTCCTGTTTTAAACCAGACTTTTCCATCTATGTCTTTAAACACTTCAGCGTTCTTATCAGGCTTATTATAATAGCCCTGCATGATATTGGGACCGTAAGCTAATATTTCTCCTTCTCCTGCTCGATATTCTCCTTCTGATCGATCAATCAAAATGTCTACCCCGTCTATTGGCCGCCCAACAGTTCCCATCATGGCACCTTCTGGCTCGTAAGAATTTACCGTTAAAGATGGAGAGGTCTCGGTTAAACCATAGCCTTCTCTAATTGGGATACCCGCAGCGGAAAAGACCCGCATAATTTTAACAGGACAAGGTGCTGCACCTGTGACGATGCCATTAACATTACCACCTAAAGCTTCTCGCCATTTACTATAGATAAGTTTGTCTGCTATACTTTGCTTGATGCCTGCGAACCCTGAATACTTTTTATCATATATATAATCATCTGTAAGTGCTAAAGCCCAGAAGAATAATTTTTTCTTAAAACCTGTTAACGTTAATCCTGTGTTATAAATTTTTTCATAGACTTTTTCCAATAATCTAGGTACCGTCGTAAAGAAATAAGGTTTTACGGCTTGTAAATCTCCAGTAGGGCCTCCTAAATTATCTGTTCCTGTAAAGTATACTTTGGCGCCTTTTGCCATGTAACTGTAAGAGACCGTTCGTTCAAAAATGTGACACATAGGCAAAAAACTAAGTACTTGATTGCCTGGTTTAACGGGTAGTAAGCTTATCGTACTTTTTATGACGTGTACTAAATTATTGTGGGTTAAGACCACTCCTTTTGGATTCCCTGTCGTACCTGACGTGTAAATAAAAGTAACGATATCATCGGGTTGGATGGTCGCAGCTATCTTAGCGACTTCTGTTAATCTACTTTCATCTATTAGATCTCCATAATGTTTTCGACCTGTTTGATGATCAAAGGTGTAGATATCTTTTAAGGTAGGAATATTTGCTTTAGCAGTAGCTACTTTGTCATAAAGGTCGCCCGTTCCGACAAAAGCATACTTTACTTCCGCATCATTAAAAATATAATCGTAATCCGCTGAACTAATGGTGGGATAAACGGGTACAGTTATAATACCTATTTGTTGGGCAGCTAAGTCCATGGTGGTCCATTCAGGTCGATTTTTATAACTAATCAATGCTATTTTATCGCCTTTTTTTAGACCAAGACTCAGTAAACCACCAGCCATTTTTTGACTACTGCTAATGATTTGATCGGTGCTAAAAGAGGTCCATTCCTTACTTCCAGGAAGTCGATGACTGAAAGCTTCCTTTAAAGGGAAATTTTTTTGTTGATGAAAAATAGTGTCGAATGCTCTTGTTATATTTTGCATATGTTGCTTTTTTTTATTTTTAGAAAGAAGCATAATTGTCTAATATCCGCAATATCTTTCCCTAAAAATACATTAAAATGATGAACTGTAAAGTTATTGGATTATTTGAAAATTCGTAGAATACAGATAGGATATTTGGACTTTTTACCTTTTTGTAGAAAAAAAATCACTTTTTTTTAAAATAAAATAAAATTATTTTTGCGTAAATTCGTATTATAAAGTGACTGGATAAATTGACTGGAATTTAGCAAGAATGAAAAAAAATGATTTTATTTTGACGGATATTTTACATAGTTTAACTTTTTTAAATACGACTGTTTTTTAACGATTTATTTTAATGAAGATATGAAAACCATTGGTTTACAGTAAGATAGGTCAAAATATTGATAATCAATAACTTATTGTATTATTTAATTATATATGTAATTAGAATAATTTATAAAAAAAAGCTTATTTTAACTGTTAGAAAAGCAGTGCAGAGAAACTTTTTGGCAGGATTTTTTGTAATTAATGTAAGAGAGCTGACGATATAAAATTTTTTAGTCTCAAAGTCAAGTTTTTTATAGGTACGATAAGAAAAAATAGCAACTTTTATATTTTCAAAACGTATTTTTACTCAACCAATACTAAAATAATCTTAAACCAAAATTCCCATGCGTCAACTTAAAATTACCAATAAGATAACGACGAGAGAAAGTCTTGCGTTGGATAAGTATCTAAATGATATTGGTAAAATATCCATGCTCAATGCAGAAGAAGAAGCGGAAATGGCGCGCCGTATTCGAGGCGGCGACGAAGCAGCTTTAGAACGCTTAACTAAAGCTAATTTGCGTTTTGTGGTTTCTGTAGCTAAACAATATCAAAATCAAGGACTTTCTTTGAGTGATTTAATCAATGAAGGAAATGTTGGCCTGATGAAGGCTGGTAAAAGATTTGATGAAACGAAAGGCTTTAAGTTTATTTCTTATGCTGTTTGGTGGATTCGTCAATCTATTTTACAAGCAATTGTAGAATATTCTAGAATTGTTCGATTGCCATTGAATAAAGTTGGTTCTTATAATAAAGTGAACGAAGCTTATTTATCCTTTGTTCAAAAATTTGAAAGGGAACCTACCAATGAAGAATTAGGAGAAGTGTTAGGGATGACTGCAAAAGAAATCTCCAATATGTTGAAAGGAAATGGTCGGCATTTATCCGTTGATGCTCCTCTTAGTGGAGAGGATGGAGATTCTACGATGTTAGATGTTATTTCTAGTGAACAAGATATGACGCCTGACGGTAGATTAATGGATCAATCTTTAAAAGAAGAGGTTCAAAATGGACTATCTATTTTATCTCCAAGAGAGGTAGAAGTGCTTTCTTCTTATTACGGTTTGAATAATCATAAGTCATTGACTTTGGAAGAAATCGGTGAATTATATGGTTTGACTAGAGAAAGAGTTCGACAAATTAAAGAGCGCGCTATTCGCCGCTTACGTAAATCTTATAACCGAAATGCTTTGAAATCCTATTTAGGATAATGAGGTGTTTTAAACTATAAAAAAAACCGAAAGAGATGTTTATTTCTTTCGGTTTTTTTATGGTATTTACCGTCAACCGTACTTACCCAAATAAATTATCATATTGATTGCCACTTCCAGAAGATCGTTTTTCTGGTTGAATGGCAGGTCGATCACTATTTAAATCTAATCCTTCTATAGTATTACCTTCCATCAACATCAGGGTACTTTTCTTTTCCCATTCTTCTAGCATATTCATGCCTTCTTCCTCAAAAACACCGTTTTGTAAATCTATAGAATTCATAAAATTAGAAGACATTTCCATAAAGGTCTCCATCTCTCCAACCTTATTGGCTACATCATCTGCTATATTTTCCATAGCGGCATCAAACATGGCTCTTTTATCAGGATCTCCAGACATGACACTCATCGCTGATTTCATCGCAGAATGAGAGGCTTTGATAGCTTTATGTTCTTGTTCTTTAATCATCACTTGGTCTTTAGTGTCTTCCAAGAGAATTTCAGAATTCTGGTACATCTTTGTCAAAATACGGTACATCACCTCCATTTTTTTATGGAGTTTATCGTATTTGCCGTTACTTTCTTTTAACCTAGCGGCTTTTCGAGTCGATAATAATAATTGTTTTTGATTGCCTTGCGTTTGCGCTCGATTGGCTAACTTAAGGTTCATTTCAATGTCCTTATTATTCTTGGTCATGATGTCCTTCATCTTTCGCATTTGCCCCCTTAAAGCGCCAATTTGCTGACTCATTTTCCCCAAATTATCCGTCAAATCCTCAATATAATTTTTTAGAATCCCAATAGGGTCGATGGTAACAAACCAACCCGTAATAGAACGCATAACACTCTTATACATATAACTAACCAAGCCACGCATCTTCGGATCTAAGACCATATAGACAATGGCAGCTAAGACCATTAAAGTGGCACTTAAATAAAGAATATTCCCTAAGATAGTAGTTAAAATACCAGTCGTGATTAAATAACCAACGCCAGCAGCGACGCCTAGTAAAAAGATAGCGCCAGTAACGCCTTCTGGTCGTTGCCAAAAAGATTTTTTTGTGTCTTGTGGTTTGAATTCAGCAAAATCTGCCATGTAGTATATACGGTTGTCAGTTGTCGGTTGTTAGTTATCAGTTGCCTAGAACAGACAACTGATAACAGACAACCGATAACTCAATTTAAAGATAAGTATTAAAATTCTCGATGTCTGTTTTTATCTGATCGATAAAATTTTCGTGGGTGCGCTCAAAGTTATTTTGCGTGCCTAGAATTTTTTCTTTTTCTGCTTGAATTTGCTCATCGGCCGTATCAATGGTATGTTGATGCTTTTCGATTTGTGCAGTCAATTGGGCTATTTTTTCTTTGTATTTAATGATTTGTTCTTTTAATTTTTCTACTTCTTTTACTTTTCCACCTACTTTTTGATTAATCCGCTTTGCCAATGCTGCATCAAAATGTTCTTTTTCTTGATTGATGACTTTAGCATAATAATTGGCAGATTCCATTAGCTTATTCTTCGTCAAACCAACGGTAGAAGCCGTAGCAAAAGCAGAACGAATAGCTGTACTTTCGTCAATATTCATCGTCGCCATGACGCCTAAAGATTGTTTAAACTCAATATAATCAAATCCTGGTTGATTGCTTTTTTCTAAGGCCTTAATAAAAAGAGAAACAAATTTCTGCTCTAACTCAGGATGAGAACCGAATAATTGGGACAAATTTTTTTGCATAGTATTTCTATCTAATTTTGAGTGCAATTTAATATACCTAGTTGAGACTTCCAAAGTATTTCTTGCCTTTGTTACTTGCTAGTCAATTTGATGTTAACTGATTCAGTATCAGTTAGAAAATACCTCCTAGAAGAGAAGGAACTTGTTGGGCACTATTGGTGTCTCCTCACTATTATAGGGAAAGAGGACCTACTTTGTTTCAAAACCTAAAGTATCCACGATTATAAGTGGATAAAAATAAGTATTAATTCGTTGATGGATTGGACTTAATAGACGAATTGTTAGTTGTTGTGGATTAAATGGATGAGCTGATACTTTTCTTCACTTTTGATCCTTAAAAATTGCTATTGTTCTAAACATCCCCTATATTTATTTTTAGTAGAAACAGCACAAAATAGCTGCAACCGTTAGACTATTTTAGCAATTATTAGGCAGAATGGGAGAGATATAATATCTTGTCGCTGGTTGCTTAATCTATAATTTGACAGAATGAGTAAAAAAATATCAACAGGCACTATTCTTTTAGCCGAACCTTTTATGGTAGATCCGAATTTTAAGCGATCGGTCGTGCTGCTTTGCGACCATTCGGAAGAAGAAGGGACCGTTGGCTTTGTACTCAATAAAAATTTGGGACTACAGGTGAATGAATTAATTTTAGATTTTCCTGCTTTTGATGCAGAAGTCTATTATGGTGGCCCTGTTCAAACCGATAGTATTCACTATATCCATGATGTAGGGGATTTACTGGATAATAGCACGAAAGTAGTAGACGGCGTTTGGTGGGGCGGTGATTTTGAAAAACTTAAATTTCTGATTTCTTCCGATTTAATTAAACCACATAATATTCGCTTTTTCGTAGGTTATTCTGGTTGGTCAACTGGTCAATTAGACAATGAACTGAAACTAGGTTCTTGGGTCATTAGCGAGATGTTTGCCAATTATTTGTTCAATAGTAAATCGGATTCTCTTTGGCAACAGGTGATGAAAAATAAAGGCGATCGTTATGAAGTGATTGCAGATATGTCGGATGTGGTGAATCTGAATTAACTACAGGATAACAGGATGATACAAGATTAACAGGAAAGGCGTTATCAGAATTTGGTAACGCCTTTCCTGTTTTATTGAGGGGTTACTTTGGCGGCTGATACTCCAAAATATCCCCAGGTTGACAGTCCAATTCTTTACAAATAGCTGCTAAGGTAGAAAACCGAACCGCCTTTGCCTTTCCCGTTTTTAGGATGGATAAATTGGCAACGGTGATGCCAATGGCGTCTGCCAAATCTTTGGATTTCATCTTGCGTTTGGCGAGCATAACATCTACATTTACTATAATGGGCATGATGAATTTTTTAAATGGTTAATTCGGTTTCTTGTTTTAGAGAAAATCCTACCTTAAATGCTTCGGCTAAAACAAGAAAAGTTAAGCCTAAGAAGCAAGCATACCAATTAAAGTTAAGCGAGAAATTAAAGTTTGTGTTAACCACTAAAGCATCGTGTTGTATTAATTTAGCCATTGGGATTTCAACGAATAAAAAAGTAAGCGACTCTACAGCTATTCCTATAAAGAAAGCCATGGCCATATATCGAAAACGCTGATAATTTCTAGGGTCGAACGCTTTGTTTTCAACGACTGAATTAATGAAATCTTTAAACTGAAAAAGAATAAATAGCAGAATTAAAGCCATGATAAACATATAGCAGTTTAACAGATAATTAGGTTCAGCATTTTCTGTGAAAAGAGCTAACCCTAATACTTCTGGTGTGGCAAAAGGAAATGCTTCCCCATTCATCGAATTAAATATACCATCCGTTTTCATCGAGTAATTAAATTTAAAATAAGGAGGCAAGAATGGAATCAATACTAATAATATTGCTGTTCCAAGCCCTTGGAAAAAGCATAATATATTGATGAGTCCTACGATTATTTTTAAGCTTTTTGATTGTTTTTTCATGATACATTTTTTAGATGGTTAAAGCGTTTTCATTTTTTAACTCCACTCCATATTTTAATATTTGGGCGACTAGGATGGCAAATAATCCGAGTAAAGCCTTTTTATTCATGAAAAAGGAGATGATGTATTTAGTGAGTTGGCTATTGAAATCTAAAGGAATCACTATATCACTATTAAAATTTTGTCGAATGTAGAATAGACCTATTATATCATTGGCAGTAGTTATAGCTCCTGTAATTATTAGAACTAAGCCGAGCAAAAACATTCTTTTGGCATTTTCGATAATAAATGGTTGTTTATTTAAGGTGCTATGAACGATTTTGTCTAGTAAAAAATAGATGATGAAGATTCCTATAACCAAGAAGAGTTCGTGAAAGATGTTGAAACCAGTCATGTAGTTGAATGATGGTTTTTCTTCTATATCATATATCAATTTGCCATTCCCTTCTCCTACAAGTACATCGTTATCATTTAATTGTGTAATACCTGTATCCCTTATACCAAATTGAATGGGAATATTAATTCTATTAGGATAGTTTACACTTGAAAGAATGGTAAAAATTATTGCCGCTCCTGTAATAACTTTCCCAAGCTTTATGAAGTTGTGAAAGAAATTTAATAGCCGAATAGTTGATTGGTTTTGCATGATATGTTGATTTTAGGTTTTAAACAGGTTGCTTGAATTGCTTCAATTTTTCCTTGGCGAACAGAACTAGTCTATAGGTGATTACTCCAAAAAGTAAAAAACGAACATACTTCATATCACAGCTTCGAAGGAACATTACAAAAAGTAGAAAACAGAAGAGTCGGACAGGTTTTTTAGTTAGGAGTTCCGAAAATTTCTTATTTTTCATCATTCTGTTTTTAAGTTGTTATATAGTTAAAGCATTCTCTTCCCGTAATTCAATACCTTTTTTGAATACTCGGGCGATTAATAGAAATACTAGACCAAGCACATAATAAGACCAATCTATATAAGTATAGGGCCATAATTCTAAACCTGAAATAGTAACATAATCTTCTGCTAGTGCTGCCAAATATCTATTGATTAATGGGTGGATAACTCCAAGAATAATAATGGCATGACCAATCCTCCTCAATCGACTAATATTAGGTTTTCCAAATGATTTATCATCGAGGATAGATTTAGCTAAACCTCTTATTTGTAAAAGGATGAATCCAATGATAAATAAATAGAATAATTGAGATAATTTATTAATAATAAGTTCTTTAGGATAGCCTTCGGTGTCTATGTAGAGTTCAAATTTGCCCGAATCAGAAGTTGTTACTTTATAAGAATCATTAGATGGATTTTCCCATGTTCCTTGTTGAGGCATTGATAATCTATAGTTTATTGGAATCACCATTTCATTATGATTTTTGTAAGACATGGATATTGTCACTAAACAATAAAAGATAAAGAGATACCAAAAA
>CBDICY010000017.1:0-46114 GCA_965277445.1 Saprospiraceae bacterium
TCTATATAACTCTTGGTCCAGTCAATACCAAGGCAGACAAACAGTGATGACTGTGGGGCATTTGTTTGCCAGGTAAATAAAAATAAATTTGACCAGTTATCAGTACAAATCTACTACAGTTTGCTTTGTGTCGCACACGACAACAAGAAATGGATTTCTCTCAGGTACGTTCATAGCTTCTAGTAAAGGCACTCAAAATACTATCATGATAATAACTTATGTATAACAGGAAAGCATGACAACCATCCGAAAAGTTATACGTGAGGAACTTCTCTCTGGAAATCTTATGTAGGTTTTAGTAAACAATTCTACATGTATAAAATGTGAAACTTACATGTATACACAATAGCTCACATGCAATGAGAGCAAAATTGCTCAAGGGTGAGTATACCACCACAACATCAACTACATCTTCAAGGAAAAGATTACAACTAAACAAGAGAAATAATAGGTAATGATTGTGTATGGATACCTTACAACATGAAAAATCTTTATAATATTGGAAAGCTGAAGTTGGTGGTGAAACATCAGTTAATCCTCCCAAGCTTTCATCATATCAGCAATTGCCAGAATCAAAAAGTGGTACTCCATCCCCATCAATGGCACCTACATTTAATTCAACTCCAGTGAAGAGTGATTCAGTGACACATAGGTCGACTCCCTCAAAAAAAGAAAAGCCAGATATGTCACCTTCACAAAGCAAAACAAGTGAACTGAAGCCAGTTTCGACATACGCCGTTTCATTACCTCCTAGTCCACTAAGTCCACAACCAATGAGTGCTACATCATCCCCACAGGCATTAGTTTTAACACCACCTAAATCTAATAACGGAACAGTCCATTTCTAGGAGGAGGACAGACACGGACTCCCTGAAGCTGACAAAGCTAGGTGAGGGAGACGACATTGAGGCGTACTTGACTACGTTCGAGAGAATTATGGAAGCCCACGAAGTGAGAAGGGAAAGGTGGTCGTATCAGCTGGCTCCCCAGCTGACCGGAAAGGCACAGCAGGCCTACGCCGCTCTCCCACCTGATGAAGCGAAGAACTACGACGCCGTCAAGACAGCCATCCTTCGTCGATTCAACATCAACGAGGAGACCTACAGGCAGCGTTTTAGGACCCTAAAGCCAAAAGACGAGGAGTCGCCGAAGGAACTAATGACACGTCTCCAGGATCTCGCTTCGCGATGGACGAGGGACACGTCCAGTCACCAGGAGCTGCTCGACCTCCTGGTAAGGGAGCAATTTTTAAAAGTTCTCCCCCAAGATGTTAGGGTGGCCGTCCTGGAACGGCAGCCCAAGGACTGCGAGGAGGCGAGCCAGTTCGCAGAAAACTTCCTGCAAGCGCGCGCGAGCGCTGGACCCAAGCAACCAAAGACCCCTACCACTCCTTGCCCCCTTTGCGGCCGACGTGGACACTGGGCCAAGGACTGCCCAGCTCCCCAGGAAACAGACCGCCGCAGCAGTAGGCCCGGAAACGACGCCGGGGAGGCCCAACGACGATGGCCGACGAACCAGGGACCCAAGGCCTCCCGCCCACTAAACACCGATATTCAACGGGTGAGGTGTTTCAATTGCAAAGAAACAGGCCACTATGCTTCTAGATGCCCAAAACGCTCTATGTACTGTGGGCAAGATTCTGCGCCGTCTGCAGAGCAGGAGAATGCCCGCCGACGCGGCACCGTGAACGGAGTGTACTGCTCCGACATCGTAGTGGACACTGGCGCTACCCAAACACTTGTCCACAGGAAGCTGGTCTCCGACGACGATATCCTCGACGGTGAGGTAAATATCAAATGCGCACACGGGGACACCGTCGCCTACCCTCTGGCGGTGGTCAAAATGACGATTGGAGGAAGAGACATTATCACGACGGCAGCCGTCTCCAAAACCCTACCCACCTCCGTTTTGCTGGGATGGGATGTCCCAGAACTTATGACCTATATTACGGGTCAGACACGCCCCACACCGATCCAGCATGCCCTGGCAGCGATCACTCGGCAGCAAGCCCAACGACAAAATTCCGACGAAGCTCAAGAGGAAGTCACACCCGAAGCGTCGACCGCATCCGGAACCGCATCACCCGAGGACTCAGGTGATCCGGTATTCAGTTTCGATGACTCCCTTTTTACCCCCACAGGACCGCCAAGGAAAATTATGACCCGCTCGCAGAAACGGGAAAACAGACTCAAGTATCGCTGGGCCACAACAGGAAACCAATCACCTACACATGGCCTGGATATCTCAGCCGATCAGCTAAAGTCACTTCAAGACGAGGACGAGTCCCTGCAGCATGCTCGAGCTGTAGCAGACGGAACACCGACGGCAGCCGCGGGAGAAGAATTCTTCCGCAGAGACGGCCTCCTCTACCGAAACTACAGGCCACCAGGACGTCACTCCCTCGATGAAGATAGCATCGAACAACTGGTCCTACCAAAAGAATGCAGAGCAGCAGTTTTACAGCTGGCACACGACATCCCGATGGCAGGACACCTCGGGAAGAAGAAGACGTCGGACCGCGTCTTGCAACGTTTTTACTGGCCAGGAGTCTACCGTGACGTGGAGGACCACATTCGCATCTGCGAACAGTGCCAAAGGTCCGCACCCAAGGGGAAAGTGAAAGCACCCCTCATCCCCCTACCCATAATGGAGGAGCCCTTCAAACGAATTGCCATGGACGTGGTGGGCCCACTCCCACGCAGCAGCTCGGGAAAACGTTTTATCCTGGTGATTTGTGATTACGCCACGCGTTATCCAGAAGCCATTGCACTACGCACAGTGGACACCCCGACAATCGCCGAGGAGCTACTCAAATTCTTCGCTAGGATGGGAGTACCGGAAGAAATTCTCACCGACCAGGGTACCAATTTCACATCGCAGCTGTTGGCGGAAGTTTATCGCTTACTCCATATCAAGCCGATTCGAACCACCCCCTATCATCCTCAGACGGACGGCCTGGTGGAACGGTTTAACAACACCCTGAAGGCTATGCTGAGGAAGGCGGCTGACGACGAAGGGAAAGATTGGGACCGTCTCCTCCCATACCTTCTATTTGCGTATCGAGAGGTGCCACAGGCCTCTACCGGCTTCTCCCCATTCGAGCTTGTTTACGGCCGACATGTTAGAGGCCCACTCGATGTCCTGAAGGAATCCTGGGAGACCAGCAGCCGCAGCACTGAGAGCGTGGTATCTTACGTACTCACTATCCAGGAACGCCTCGAAAAGCTACGGGATCTAGTCCACGAGAACCTACAAGACGCCCAGGCCACCCAGAAGGCATGGTATGACCGCCACGCACGCAATCGAGAGTTTCAACCTGGTGACCAGGTCCTCGTGTTACTACCGACAAGCACCAACAAGCTACTCGCAGGTTGGCGGGGACCCTACACGGTGTTGAGGCAAGTCAGCCCCGTAAACTACGAGATAGAAATTACCGACGCCCGGAAGAAACGACGCATCTTCCACATAAATATGCTACGACAATGGCATTCGCCCTGCGCCCTCTCCCTCCTCGCGGAAGAAGTCTCCGAAGAACACTGCGATGAAGCTGATAACGATGTTGCCTTCTGGAACGATGAAAATGAAACTACCGAAGGTCCAACTATCGGCGATGAGTTGGCCACAGAAGAACGTGGACAACTGGACGACCTCCTACAAGAATTCCGAGACGTCCTGCAGAACAAACCAGGAAAAACAAACGTAGCCGAGTACCGCATTCGAACGGGGACCGCAGCCCCAATCCGCCTACCCCCCTACCGAATCTCTCATGCCTATCGAGATACGGTCAAGAAGGAACTGGAAGAAATGGAAGAGGAAGGCATAATCGAACGATCAGAAAGTGAATGGGCCTTCCCCATTGTCCTAGTGAAGAAGAAGGATGACACCTTACGCATGTGTGTCGACTATCGACGCCTAAATGCGGTTGCAGAAGCCGACGCATATCCCATGCCGCGGGTCGACGAACTAATTGACTCGCTGGGAAAGGCCAAGTACCTGACTACTTTGGATTTGGCCAGGGGCTACTGGCAGGTTCCAGTAAATGAGGAATCTCGACCCCGCACAGCCTTTACAACACCATATGGGCTCTTTCAGTTCCGGGTGATGCCTTTCGGACTTCACGGAGCCCCCGCAACTTTCCAGCGGATGATGGATAGCATCCTCCGGGAGTTTCCGACCTTCGCTGCTGCATACCTGGACGATGTTGTGATACACAGCGACAGCTGGGAGGACCATCTGATGCACATTCGAGCGGTGCTATTGAAGCTTCGCGAAGCAGGACTCACGGTAAAGAAAACAAAATGCCAGATAGCTATGACCCGGTGCTGTTACCTCGGGCACATTGTCGGAAATGGAAAAGTACGCCCCGAAGAAACTAAAGTGCAAACGGTGCGAAACTTCCCAACACCCACCACCAAAAAGAAAGTGAGAGAGTTTCTAGGCTTAACGGGATACTATAGGAAGTTTATTGCCTCATACGCCGAGCACGCAACCCCACTCACCAGCCTAACCAGGAAAAATGCGCCGAATCGAGTAATTTGGACCAGCGACTGTGAAGAGTCTTTCAAGACCTTGAAGGAGAAACTATGCTCTCAACCGATTTTGACAAGCCCAGATTTCACGAAGGAGTTTATCCTACAGACTGACGCGTCTGCATGGGGTATTGGAGCCGTCCTCAGTCAACGAGACAACGACAACATCGAACATCCAATTGCCTACTACAGCCGCAAACTGCTTCCACGGGAAACACGCTACTCGACTATCGAGAAAGAATGTCTCGCTATCAAGGCAGCCACCCATCACTTCCGTGTCTATCTCCTGGGTCGGAAATTTACCATCCAAACTGATCACCGTGCGCTCGAGTGGTTGGACCGCTTGAAAGATAACAACGCACGTTTGACGCGCTGGAGCCTGGCCCTTCAACCCTACGATTTCCAGGTACGGTACCGCGCGGGACATTCGAACGGAAATGCCGACGCTCTGTCCCGAATTTTCAACCCTGCCCCTACGACTTCGTCGCAGGATGAGAAGGGGGGAGTGTGAAGGACTTCGCTACCTACACTCAAGTCCCCTGGACTAATAGGATTATTAGGAACTGTGATGCAGTAGGTACTTATTAGGTTACCGCTCAGCCCTTCACTATTTTTGCCATATTCGTACATGTTAGACCTACTCCTCCTCCTCACATCCCTGATTGCATTTTCCAACACTTTCTCAGTTCCTCACATTGTACTGTTGCCAAGGGCCACATCTGCAATGCCCAAAAGTATTTCACTAGTCATCTTTTGCAACATCCTTTTTCTTCCCACATATTTCCTTTTCTCACCTACCCCACCTTTTTATTGCATATTTCATCCCTTCCTTCATCATCCACCCTGTGTAGTATAAAAAGGGCTGACTAGAGTTAGCAAAATCATTCCTCCACTGCTTAGTCAAGATAATATTTTTGACAACTACTTCGACAACTTTCGCCGCATCGGCCGCGCTCTACCACAGTCACGCATAATGGACAATGTCCGGGAATACACTGGTTGTGGCATAACACGAGAACACCTTGTTACTAAACAAGATATTCACAATATCAAGAACCACTATAACATTGAAGGTGTTATAAGGCATGCCAATGATTTCACAAGTGTTTGTGCATGGGTTGAAGAAATGAAGAGCCAACCATACAACCCAATTTTGCTCTTTAAGCAACAGGGAGAGCAACAGCCTAAGGAAATAGACAATGTAGGAGTGAATGACTTTATTATAGGGATTCAAACTGAGTTTCAACGGGACATGCTAATAAAATATGGTAATCAGTGTGTTTGTATGGATGCTACACATGGAACAAATGCATATGATTTCAACCTAATAACAGTATTAGTGGTAGACAGCTTTGGTGAGGGATTACCTGTGGCTTGGGCCATTGCAAACAGAGAGGATGTGACAATTCTTGTAGAATTCTTAAAAACTATAAAAGAGAGGACAGGGCCCATAAAAACCCGTTGGTTTATGAGTGATGATGCTTACCAATATTTTAATGCCTGGAGAGGAGTATTTGATACCAATGGAACAACAAAATTACTATGTGCTTGGCATGTAGATCGGGCTTGGAGGAATGCTCTAAATCAACATGTCATGAACAAGCAGTCACGAGTAGAAATTTACCACCAACTACAACTATTACTAATGGAAAATGAAGAGCCAAAATTTCGTCAACTTTTACAACAATTTGTCTCCTCTTTAGATTCTAATGAACCAGCATTTAGTAGGTATTTTAAAGAGAATTATTGCAATCGTCTTGGTGAATGGGCCTCACACTTCCGTGTTAGATCAGTTGTAAACACCAACATGTTATTGGAATCTTTCCATCGCACTCTAAAAGTAGTATACTTGCAACACAAGCATAACAGACGAATAGATTACTTGCTACATATTCTTATCAAAATATCACGTGACAAAGTGTTCGAACGATTAACAAAATTAGAGAAGGGAAAGTTTACACATAGAGTTTCAGAGATAAACAAAAGGCGCAAGGAGGCTGAAAAAATGAAGCCAGAAGTGCAAGATGTGAATGACAAGATATGGAGTATCACCTCTGCCAGACACAAAAGTATACATTACACAGTCAAAAAAGTGATGGATACCTGTAGCTGCAGACTAAGATGCTCTACTTGTGGAACGTGTGTACACATGTATACCTGCTCCTGTATAGACGCCTCACTACATGCCACTGTGTGTAAGCATGTACATGCAATTTCAATGTTATCAATGAAGTCGGTTCCCCATTCCCCTGAAGTTACTGGCACAGATGAAATTGAATATTTTACCACCATACTAAATGATACTCAACAAAGCAACCAACTGGAGTACATGCGTAAACAAGTTGTTGGTAAAATACATGAATTAACTGTTCTAGTAAATACTTGCCCAAGTGTGGATGCTCTAAAAGCCTCTTCAACTCACTTGACATCAGCTATTGTCGCAATGAAAGCTATCCAAAGAACAGCTGCACTACAACCAAATACACTCAATAGAAAAAGAACAATTGCACCAAATAAAAAAATGGAAAAACAACGCCGTTTCTTTTCAACCAAAAAACAGAAGCTTAGCCTGAGAACCACCAACAAACTAAGCAAACCTTCCCTCAGTGAAATCCAGGACAAACACTACAAAGCCAAGAAACGACTTGCTGCGGAATTTGTCACCAAGAAGATGACAAGAGCAGCAACAGCACAGTTAACTGGCTTCAATGTGGCTCGTGCGACTTGTGGGTACATGAGACATGTGTTCAACACGATTACACCCAACAACAGCACGACATGTAGTCTGGCGGAGCCACACCCACGAGCGCGAAGCGCGAGGGTCTGGCGTCAAGCCTGACTGCGATTTGTACCCTGCTGCAGGAATCTTGCAGTCCAATCAGATTGCAGAACTGCTTTATTATGTCACGTAACACGCTCCGCCTACTCACCGTCCCGCGTATACTATAATGAACGAGCCAGTGATCAAGCCAGTGGCTAGTGAGGATGGAAATTCGCGATGCAGCTCAGAGTGTTGTGAGAGAGCTTGGCTATGCCAACCTAAAACCGGAGCAGCTAGACGTGTTGGAGGCGTTTGTGAAGGGACGCGATGTGTTTGCCCTGCTCCCAACTGGCTATGGAAAGAGCCTCTGTTTTGGTTGCCTTCCATTAGCAGGGCCGTAGCACACGCAGCGGCCACAGCGGTTTTGGCCGCTGCACTTTTCCACTGCAGAATTTTTCCATCGCGCGGCTTTCGCGAGGCAGCAGACGGCGGGGGAGTGGGGGGTGAGGTAGCCCCGTAGAGCCGGTGCGCGTAGCTGCCGCTGATTGAGAAGGCTTGGCGCTCCGCCGCGAAGTGAGTCTAGTTCACGCATGCACAGAAGCACATGGTCACGGAAAGACAGCCGTCAGGCGAGCAACGATATCGCTATAGAAGCTTAGTACTACTAATCCCGACATTGCTGAGAAGCCCCATCAGCCACTAACTCTTGTGTTTCCTATGGTAAGAAGCAGATAGTAAACACATCATTTCAATGTACTAAGACAACACCAATCGCTACATCACGATGAAGTGTTGCAAAATGATTTTTCTAAAATCTGACCAAAGATTAACCACCTTCAAACGTAGTGATTTTAGTATCATAAAACACTGAAACATTATTGTATTGTTGAAAATCTAGTACATATGAAGTTATCAACACCTGGCTTCATAACTTTCAAAACCGTTGCTACGGCCCTGCAAATAGTAAACATATCATTTCAGGCTACTAGGTTAAACGAAATGAATGGCTATGTTACGATGAAGAGCGTGACTGATCTCATTATTGTAGCAGAAGATTTTGTTTCTAAATATGAGCAAAAATTAACTTTCAACGTATAGTGATTATGCTAAGAAATAAGTTTTTGCATCATAAAACACTGAAACGTATTGCATTGTTGCAAAATTTTCAGTTGTTATGAACACATGGCCTCATCACTTTCAAAACCGTTGCTACGGCCCTGATTAGTGTTTGATAAGCCGGCGGAGAAGGAAGGGGAAGACAAAAGCATCGTAGTACTATCATCGGAGTATAGTATCTATGGTACTATATAGTTACTCCCGTGGACCTTTGAACCCATACGTAAACGTAGTATGTCGTCATTTTGCCTTAGAACGTCACAAAACGTCACTTGTTCTTACGTCATCATGCATTCCTTTGGTACAAATCGCAGTCAAGCTTGACGCCAGACCCTCGCGCTTCGCGCTCGTGGGTGTGGCTCCGCCAGACTACACGACATGCACGATTACCTTTTGTAGCAATGAAAGTTATTAACTCACCATTCAACTGACGCCTTTTGATGAAGCATTCCAGCGCTCAGTGGTTCATACTGTTGGTAGCCGGATGACTGGTCCGGGATCAAGCGTCTGTTCCGCTTGTGCATGTGCTGTGTATGTATGTGCAAGGGGAACACATTACGTGTAACCCCGCGCCCGGGTTAAAAACAGTCGCGAGGTAGGGTGGCATAGTTAATTCCGCGTTTCGCGGGTTAAAACGGGGTGGATAACGTTCTGTAATTTTAATGGCTTGTACGGACCCTCCCTCCAGTTCTCCTCCACCGTCTCTGTCAGACTACCGTTGGTCTCGTGATGAGATTCCTCTCTCTAGAAGAGAGGGTGAGGAGGTCTTAGCTCAGAGAGTAAGAAGACCAGCTGTTTTCGTTTGGGAGGTACGACTTGGTCGAGTGTGTACGTACCTGTACTGCTCCTGATAAATACGAGGTTCTATTCATGAATCATTGTTTCGCTAGTCATCTCTTCTTTACAGCAAGAAGGTTACTAGCAAAAAGCAAATCAAAAAAAAATTGTCTTGAGCCACACCTCCACTCTATGGAATGACCACAAACACTTCCCCATAATCATCCACTTATACTTCAAAGCTGGCTGATGACATCTGTGAGCTTTATTCTCTTACTAGGAAATCACACTAGCCTATATACTACCTGTGGATTGTGAAGAGAGCTTATCAGAGGCGTGGGGCGTAGGAAAGTATTTTGATTTAGGTGGGCCCACACGTGTGTAGATGGAGTGGAGGAGAACCCGGTGGGGCCCGGATAGAAGCAGGGGGGCCCTGGCCTCTGTGCCCCCCCCCCTTCCTCCCCCCCCCCCCCCCCCCGTTTCCTACGCCCCTGGGCTTTGTTTGGTCTAACAGGGTTGTTACTAGGAACAGGAGGGTTTTATTATGGTAACAAAAGAGTTCCAACACTGATTGATCTTGACAGTGTAGCCATGGCAGCACTTCCAGCATTAAATGTACCCTCTGGACCTGACTACTCCTGTCTGTAGTTTTGTATGAGATGTAAAGTAAAATTAATGTATATAAGGAAGCTTTGTGTAGAAATATTTACACCTCATAAGTGTGTGGAATGTTATTTGCTGACTGCTAGTTACTCTATAATATTATTATGTATGTACCTCACCCAGTAGTCTAGGAGTGGTGTCCTGGTTGGAGGAGGAATTTCAATCACAGAGTTTCTCTGTATTGTTAAACTCCTCTGTCCCTGTTTCAACTGACTCCACTGTACTACTGTCCAGTGGTTGAGGACTTGTAGGTTGAACCTCAGAAACTGAACCATTTATGTAATAGTTGTTAGAGGTATGGGATACGTTATTATAATATGTACAAAACATACTCCTTTCTAGCCTCGTTCCCAGGCTCTTCCCTCCTCCGCGCACAATAATATTACGTGTGACCTTTGACCCCTCAGCACAGAAATCGGAGGGAGAGCCTGGTTCGAAACATCACGTGAATGACGTTGCAGGTAGAAGGTAGGCCGGTAGAAGGTATCTAATTGGCGTGGGCAGTAAGCGTAAATCGCCCCCGCGATCCGCTTCGCAACCGTGATGGCGAAAAGACTTGCCCCGTGGAGCAGAGTAGCTAAGGCGTGCTCCGCGTTAGAGCAGTTGTGCCAGCCCGAGCTCAGTGTTATACATCGCCTGAAAGCCCAAGGTAAGGCGCATCTTGCCGGTGGGCGTCCACCGCGTGCCCAGATCACTCGCGCCTTGTTGCCGGTCTACAGCCGCCAGTTTCGCACGGAAGAAATCTGTGTCGCTGGCAAACGTCCTCATCCTCACACAGCACTCGCCAAAGCATGACTTCTGACTCGTATTTGCTGCGCGGCACGGAGAAACGGTAGTACAAAAGGGTTGCGGTCGACTCACGCCCACGTTTAATTTCAGGTCTCTCACTTTGACGTCATTCACGTGATGTTTTGAACCAGGCTCTCCCTCCGATTCTGTGCTGGGGGGTCAAAGGTCACACGTAATAATTGAACGCGCGGAGGAGGGAGAGCCTGGGGACGAGGCTAACTCCTTTCAATGCCTTCTCTTCTGCTTAAAGAGCCACAAATAACCATAGTGTCCTGGCTACTTTCCTCCAGGACTTACTAATGCTGTCCATAGTTTTGGATGTTCTGCTAGCAATTTCTATGCACATAGAAAAGTTTACCAGCTGACATCTCAGCCTACTCTAGAATCAAGAGAACATGAGAGAGAGTATCAACTAACTATCCATACCTGTATGTAACAATGTACTGTGATAAGCATGTAAAAACCTTTGTAAAACTTCTGTAATAAACTTGAACAATGACACAGAGGGAGAAAATTTAACGGATAGTTTTACAAGTATTCTCATGTGCATGTCATGTTACTTTGTACACGCATGTGCAGTTCAATACTCTCTCTCTCTTCTTGCTAAAATGTTTCAACCAAATGTACATACATGCATACATGTTTTGCCTTATTGGTTTCCTGTCACATCAGTCCCAGATATTATGGAAGAGAGACAAAATTCTCAACAGTAAATAGACTGGTCTATGAGAAGGTTGTCATGTAATGTTGGAATCTCTCTCCTCTCACCTCTAGAAATTGGAGAGACAGAGGAGGATGGGTATTATCCAGGTATGTGTGTGTATTTTCAGTATGAGTGGACCAGAGTGTTATAGTTAACAATATTGATGTAAGACCTTGTAGACATCTGTCCAAACATGACACTAACTTAATTACTACTTCTGCATACCACCTAAGCTACTAAAAGTCACAACACCATGTTTTTCTTTTGGAGAAATGCAACACATGTTGACATCAATACAGAACAGTCATTTCTTCCTGTGTATTGTTGCTACCTCGCACGATTCAGTTGCTGGGCACTACTGGTTTAACCCATCATGTTGTTGTTAAAGTTCCATAATATTGATGTCTGTGTTATTATTAAATGATAGCACAGCTAAAACACTATTTAATCCTCAGTGTCCATGCACAGTGAGTGTTACTGGGTTTGTGTTTGTCTGTGTTTGTATGTGTGTTTGCCTCTTGTGCTACTGGCTGCAAACAGGCTTTTGAGTGATTCACAGCTTCAGTGCTAGTAATTTTCCTTAAATGACTGGATTTGAATTTGGAAAACTAGCAGTGTTTTTGACCAGGCTATGTGGCCCAATATGTATTAATTAGTGGTACACATGGGTACTGTTAGCACTGCACTTGCTATTGTAATGGAAAGCACTAAAGTGCAAAACCCTCAGGGCATACCACATATCAAGCCAATAATATGCAGTTATTACCCATGCCCCGGACCACACTTCACGGTAGTCTCGCGGGCCAGCCATGTTATTCCTACGTACACGCATGCGCGTATGACAAGTGGGCGGAGGGAATCCTCGTGTGGTCCTCGACAACGACGATGCCGGTTTCTCGATCCTGAACGGCGTCTTTTTAGCGAAATCGCCACATAATTTTTCGAGTGCTTGTTGCACTAGAGCTGTTGGTATTGCTCGTGAGCTGGTTTGAGGCCTGTAGTGCGAGAACAAGTGGAGGCAGACACACACACACACACACACACACATACACACACACACACACACAGACATGCACACACACACAGACCAAGTAACATAACCCTCGCTGTATCATGGAGGCATTCAAAACTATCAGTGGGGGGAATCATGCAATGGTTGTATTACTCTATCTGCCAGTGTAGCTATGACCCCATGTCAATTCTTAGCAAGTAACAGCAGTGTGATCCAACCCATCAACATTAGTGATACATGCATGTGTATACGTTTGGACCTTACATGGGTGTACAATGTCGTTGTATGCATTTTTCACCATTGGTATACTCCACTGAGCTGAGGGTTATTTTAGTGCCTTTCATATTACGGGTTTATCTGGCCACACCCATTTTCATACCATAGGAGGCAGAGAAAAGAAGAGAGTGAGTTAGCTCATGTTGGGGATGGTGAAACACACAGTAATTTTGTAAATCCATCATACATCCAATCAAAGTCCAGCTACAACCGCTTGTCTTAACTCACTGCCTAGCTCTACACTGTTTCTCTGACATAAGTCACTGGACATTTTACTGCATGCTCAAATCTGATTGGTCAAATTTACATTCCAACGTGGCCCACAACAACCTACTCATAGTCACCATATTTCCTCCCCACCACTCACATGACTGTTTGACCTTGAGAACTAACTCTCAATGACTGTGACCTATGAGACTTACAGTAGCTACTGTACTTGGTTTATGTGTCTGTCAGTGTGTACCACCAATCTCCTACAACTGACAATGTGGGTCTAGAAACAATGTTATTGATATGGAGTGCTGGTACTAAAGTTGGACCACTTTAGGAAGCATAAAGTTACATGAAGGATAACGATCAAGCCTAGCATTGGCCTAAACACTGCAAGATATTCACCTAGCCTGTGTCAGAGACACTGATGGCTGTAAACTGGTACGTAAGACTGGTTTCACACAGACATGTTTGTTGACGTGATTGACACACATGGAGACAGTTGACAATTGTACACATGTAGCAACTGAATATGGCTGAGCACAACTCCCAAAGTGACATCCACTGATGCTACAGGCTCATACATACACATGTTAAAATTCTCAATAACATGTCACCACTCTAGTGGTCACATGTCGTCAACTCCACACTTTGTTTTGTGTGCTGGACTTTTTATAGTTGTGTAGACTGATACAAGTGCAAAATCATTTCTCTGAAATGAAGAGGGAATGTAGACATGTTGTGTCATGGAAAGGAAGTGAAACAAGAAGATATGGGAGGTGATTAATGCCAAAAGTGATGCTCGGATAAAGGAGGGGGTCCGTTTCAGTCAGAGGGGATGTGTTTCTGAAATAGGAGGGGGTCCTTTTCAGTCAGAGGGGGTGTGTTTCTGAAAGAGGAAGGGGTCCGTTTCAGTCAGAGGTGGTGTGTTTCAGTTGGAGGGGTGGTGTGTTTCTGAAATTGGAGGGGGTGTTTTTGTTTGGAACCGGTGCATAAAAAGTGGAGGGGATGCGTTTAGTCTGGAGGAGGTGCGTGTATAAAGTGGGGGTGGGTGCACACATAAATTACATGTGTGCGTAAACAAGGGGAGAATGAACTCTGACCTAAAAATTCTAATCATTGTGCACTGTGGTTGACTGTGGGATATATAGAGCGAATGGGCTGTGAATGTTCTTAGAAGGATTGTTAGGGATCTCGATGTCCGGCGTGGTCGATTGTCACAGAGATCGGCGCGAGTCGCAATCCGTTCAGTGTCGAAAAAGTGAGCCGGCTGCCTGGGGTCGACACTGAGCATGCGCAATGAAGAAAATGCGCGAACTTCAAATTGCAGAACTTAGGCCGGACCGCAAATATCGCAAAGAAAACAACAGCGCTGTGCTCTGCGGTACTAGAGTAACGGAACGGATTGCGACTCCAAGCCGATCTGTGACAATCGACCACGCCCCCTTACTGCTACCTTAAAGACCCGCGAAATATAAGCGCTATACGGTAGTGCGAAACCACACCACACCCATTCAATAGAATGGCTACCTGGAGTAGCCAAACGTAATTCTACGTAGGTCGCGGCACGCATCACGTGATAAAAAAATTGACCAGACCTTCTCCCTCCGAAAAACCACCTACATGTAATTAACACATACAGTGTGGAGGAGGGAGAAGGCCTGGGTACGAGGCTAAGGACCAACCAACCATACACCAACCGGGTCTCTCCTAATTCTTTAACGACGCGCGCAGTCCCCACACATGTGGTTTAAAGGTCAGCCCCCAAGTGTAACCGCTTGATTATACGCATGCGTAATTTATTTGTGCATCACTAAGCGCACCCCCACTTTATACACACACCTCCTCCAGACGAAACGCATCCCCTCCACTTCTCACGCACCTGTTCCTAAACAAAAACACCCCCTCCAATTTCAGAAACACACCACCCCTCCAACTGAAACACCCCCTCCTACTGAAACGGACCTCCTCCTCTTTCAGAAACACACCCCCTCTGACTGAAACGGACCCCCTCCTATATCCCAGCATCACTTTTGGCATTAATCACCTCCCATAAGAAGGTGCCTATAACTGCATCCCTACATCTTTGTTTGCTGTTGTTTTTGGATGAGGACACTAACCGCAAAATAAATGGCAACACCTTTTAAATATGTATATCAAAATAAAGATGGAGGGACAGGTCTATTTTCTTGTTCCCTTCCTTTTCATGAATGCTAGTGCTATAATTTATTACTGCTGATCTCTGTGTTCTCTCCCCTCTGATTGTAGGAGCAGATTTCCATAACAGAGGTATGTTGTGTTGTCACATCTCGTATTATTGTGACTGTCTGTGTTGGTTGTGTGATTGGTAACCAAGTAGACTACCTTATTGTCAAGTGTAATGTCTAGTCTGTAGCTATTCTACCACCACATAGTGAGATAGTCTAATAGTACTGAGAGCCTGGGAACGAGGCTAGTTTCATGCCACTTTACTTCACTTCCTTAGTTTCGTGTGTATTCGTCATCTTAGACCACCACAAAACAGGCAAAAAGCTGGTTAAAGTGCAGGGTTCTGCCCAGGGTGGATGGAGTGGTGGTCAAATAAGCCTAGAAAAGTGGCACAACTGCCAGAAAGTGCATACACTACTTGCAAGAGTGGTGGTTTTTTGCCAGTGGATGGTGGCCAACTGGCTCTAGTGATGGCCAAAATGAAAAGCACTAAAGTGCAAACCCTCGGCGCAAACACGATTTGTGTACGCGACTGGAGCTGCGCGGGCGAGAAGCTGGCTAACACAACTACGGCAACAGGAGCCATGCGGTATATAGCTACATACCCTGGTAACGGATACAACGGTTCTGAAACAGGCTAGCGGCAATTGAAGTAGCATTTACAGCAACGCAGGACTCCGGGCAGTGCGGCTCCAGCTAGCGGCTGAGAGCCAGTCGTGCATGTAATAAATACGCATGCGCACCGTGCTAATTGATGGGTTGGGTCACGAAACTTGTCCAGGGCGGTGCCGGTTTCTCTTGCCAGAACGCAGCCGTTTTAGCCAAATCGGCCACATTATTTTTCGAGCGGTTGTTGCGCTGAAGACGAGTGTACCGTTCGCGTGCCGCTTTGTTGCCTGTAGTTCCAGAATTAAGGTAGAACAGACAGACAGACAGACAGACAGACGGACAGACCAAGTACCGTAACCCTCGCTGCGCATGCGCGCCGAGGGTTAATGACCACCACCAACCACTGCAGAACACTGAAGTAGCATGCCATATCTCTTAAATAAAGCAGCATTTTTTCAACCACGTCAATAAAGTAGTGAGGTCTCTGGTACGGAATGATTTATGCGGAGGAACTTCGACCCCAGAACTTTGAGTTGGCACCTCACTCTTATGGGATTTCCTCATTTGCCAACAACTTCAGTGATGCTTGTGCACAGTTTTACAAGCCTTCAGTAGCATTTTCTCCCTTTGCCCTTTATGGAGCAGAGACATCAGCATCTTCTGAAATGTTGTTCCCTGCTGTTGGGTGTTCCTTCGCCATTTCCCTGGATGTTACCCAGTAAGAGAGACTGCATGCTCAGTGGTTCACACAGAGGATGGAGAGCCTGGGGATGAGGCTATCAGTTGCTATTTATATGTTGGTATACTTTGTCTACAGTGATTACTAGTGTGTTTCTTCCATAATATGTCAGCACCTCTTGTGTTTGTAGAAATAGCTCTAGTTCAGCTACAGGATACATTGCTGACAACCAACTAAACAGCATTCTTCTGGGGTCATAATGAAGTGGTGATTCAGTCTTCACTACCATGTACTATACCACTCTGTGGTATTCAGACCAGTCTGTACAGCTAGCTGGCTGCATAGATCTGAAATGACTTCTTTCATCCCCAGCTGTCACATTCAGATTGTATATCACTAGCTACTCCTGACTGTTGTAACACTTGGTGTCACAACATGTGGTTTAATATCTGTTCTCCAACACTGTCACATAATCTGTTTGCTGGAGGTAGTACATGTTTCCAGGATATACAGTGGCGTATCTAGGATTTTCGTCAGGGGGGTGCTCAGCTTCGGGCTTTTGTATGATTACGCATGCGTAAACCCAAAATGCTACCCCTACGATTTCCGAACGCGCCGGGGTCCGCGTCAGGTTGTAGTTTTATAGACGTCTGGTGTGGTCGGGGGTCTGGAGACATGTTCTGCGGGAGTATATCGGTTTTCAAGGAAAGTTTCTGAGGCAATTTTTGCGCAAGTGTCCAGATCGGCGCAGGGTCGCTTTGCACATGACGGTGGGCGATCGGGAGGCGTTTTTCACCAGAAATTCAAATTAGACTACGGTAACACGCAATATATTGCGAGTTTAGCGATATCTTCGTGGTATCTATTGCGTAATCCCGACGTAACAACGCCTTTAATTCGCTGTCCGTGGACAGCAAAATTGAGCTTCTTGAGCGGTTCTTTCTCCCTCCAAGTAAGCCAAACGCCGTTTTAGCAGTAGAGTAAGCGACCAATAATCGGTCGGATCAATATTCGGACGCTTCTTTTACACTAACACAACAAGGTAGAGAAAAGAGCTCAATATCAGATTGTAGCCCTTACTCTTCTCAGCTTATGTTTAAGAAATGGCAGTAATACACTGACGTGTTTAAAAGTTACGAGCAAAAATATCGGGGTGGTCGAAAAATGCAGATTTCGGACAAAACGATCGATTTTCGGACTTAGCTCCAACACAAAAATGGAAACTGCCGAAAAATTTTATAACTACCTCTATATAATGTCTTATGCTTCTTCTAAATAACTGCATAGTCTAAACCTTGAGTTTCGTTCCCTCGCTGGCGCTGTTGGTACGTTATAAGCAAGACCTAACCCCATCAAAATCGGACGTCACACAAGCTGCCGTATGGCTGTGGAAGTCAACCTAACAAGGTACCATTGAATCATACCACACCAATGGACTTCCAATAGAGGCAACGGACCCCCGCCATAACTATTTAGTTCCTGCAATTCGTTAATGTACATTTTGTCAATGACAGAGCGCTTTAACCTGGTAGCTAACCACCAGCAGCGTCTGTAAGAGTCTATGCACGTCGGTACACAAGGAATACCCCGACATCCTGCATTTTCAGACCTGTTTCTTCGGCAAAGCTGTTTAGACGTGAAATACCTCGCCTCTACCGTAAACGTCGGGAGTGTTTGAGGCATTTTTGCTATGCCATCGCGTTAGCACAGCCCTAGACCTGTAATCTGCTGCTGGGGGCGTGTCCGATTATTGATAGCGTTAGGCCCTGCTTATACTGCACAACAGCACCAGCGAGAGAACGAAACTCAAGGTATTGACTATGCAGTTATTTAGTAGGGGAATAAGACATTGTATAAAGGTAGTTATAAAATTGTGTGGCAGTTTCAAGTTTTGTGTTGGAGCTAAGTCTGAAAATTGATTGTTTTGTCCGAAAACTGCATTTTTCGACCACCTCGATATTTTGGATTCTAACTTTTAAACGCTTCAGTGTATTATCGCCATTTTTTAAACATTATATTCAGAAGAATAAGGGCTACAATCTAATTCTGGGTTCTCTTCTCTATCTTTTTCTGTTTGTGTAAAATAAGTGTCCGAATATTGATCCGGCCGATTATTGGTCGCTTACTCTAGTTCGCGGCTACTAGAATGCTATAGAGAGACGCTAGAGAAAGCATGTGGGGAAAAAGCCGACGGGCGATGCCCTGACGACAAGCGCAGAAGAGGTTGACGGACCTGCACCGTAGTCTAAGTCGGTAAGACGCTTTAGCCTTGAGAACTACGCTTTATAGTCAGCCTCGGAGCCCCTCGCTGCGCTCGGAACACCGAAAGCCTGGTCCCCCCGGCCCACCAAATCGCGTAGTTCCCGCGGCCGCGCGTACTTTGCAGTGGCCGCAAGCGAGCAAGCGGAGTGGCTGCACGAAAGAAAGGCATGGCATATCGCTACGATGGGCGAAGAATTTTCGCGCGCCCCCCGGCAGTTGAGCGGTTAGCGTGTTGTTCATAACCGAACCGTTTCCTCTCAAGGATCGTCGGTGGCGCGACCTTCGCGTATAAAAATCCTTGGCCATCGCACTCACGAAACTATGTATACAGTCGTTTAGGGGGGTGCTCGAGCACCCAAAGCACCCCCCCTGGATACGCCACTGATATACTGGCACATTCTTTGCCTTTCTTGCACTGAATTCACATCAGAATATTGCAAGCATGAGTCAGTTTTCCCAACACCTGACTGTATATGGTACATACACATACTGTGGTAGCTACATGCTTTATAATCCTCCCTTCCTGCACTGAACTCACATGAAAATGTGGCAGGCATGAATTAGTTTTCCTGACATCTTATTATAGTCCTGGACAAGTGTGAAAATCAGAGAAATTGTGGTTTATTCAGAATTTTTTATCTCTCTTCTCATATTGCACAGTATACACCTTATATAATGTGGCATTAAAAGGCTGTGTATGAATGTCATTTAAACAAAACATCCGTGTCACTGTCTTGGATCATGATTATCCTTTCATCACATGTAGGATCTGAAGAACGACTGCCAGTCACTGTTAGAGAAGAGTAAGGATGAGGAGGCGAGGAGACGATGGGAGAGGAAGATAAAACAGGTGGATGAGGAGATTGAGAGGTTGAAACAGGAACTGGAGACCACTGTCACTGATGATGACAATGACAGTGGTGGAGAACAAGGTATTGTGATGAAATGTGGTCATAAGAGACCAACATCTAGAACATTGCTAATAGGATGGTTTCTGAGCCACAGTATCCCTTTCGGTCACAAAATGTTGTAAATTTACACACTTCCAAAATGTCTACAAAACTTGCACTCTTGTGCACTTTGACCTGCTGACCCGGCGGCATTGCGGCATTTTCTGATAAAAACCACCCACGCACCCTCAGATGTGGGTGGGCGGGCCTTAGATGCGGCAGTCTGGGCTTTGATGTTCCTTTCATCTATCCTTTCAGTACTTTAAAAAAAAAAAAAAAAAAAAAAAAAAACAAAAAAATCCGTAATGAGTGCATTGTGTCATAAGCTTCTCACCTGGCCGATAGATGCAAGCCGAGGTGGCGTAGCTAGGTGGAAAGGCTGGGAAAGATGACTAGCGCACGCGTTACGGTGGAGAGGGGTGTGTGGTTGGATTTGGGCTGGATTACGCATGCGCGCATATTATTATCTTGGCGGAAATTTCCAGCGAAAATCTGCTGCCGATCCGAGCCGATTTCGTGACTGAAAGGGTTAACCTCAGGTTGAGAGTGACAAGAGTGACAGTTTTGGAGTGATATACTGGTGAAATGTCGTCGTTACATGGACCTGAAGGGAGAGAAGACAAGAACGGAGAGTCAGCGGCATGTTCGACGATGGACGCGGAGAGTGAAGATGTTATGGAAGACATCCTAGACGAGAGTGACGAGAAAGGTACGACTCAACCAGTACCGAAGCTTGTACGTGTGTTTTACTACGATTTGTGGTGATAACAGCAAGGCTATGCTGGTACGTTTACCGTCAGGGTCCTTCTGACCCCTAGCCTTTGGACACTAACCCCTTGTCTTGACCCTAGCCTTGACCCTAGCCCTAGCCTAGGCTTAGATTTAGCCCCAATTTGATTTAAGCCCTTGTCTAGGCCTGGATTTAGCCCCAATCATGATTGAAGCCCTCGCATAGGCCTGGATTTAGCCCCAATCTTGATTTAAGCCCTCACGCTAGGCCTGGATTTAACCCCAATTTTGATTTAAGCCCTCGCATGAGCCTGGATTTAACCCCAATCTTGATTTAAGCCCTCGAATAAGCCTGGATTTAACCCCAATTTTGATTTAAGCCCTCGCATGAGCCTGTATTTAACCCCAATCTTGACTTAAGCCCTCGCATGAGCCTGGATTTAACCCCAATCTTGATAAGCCCTTGCATAAGCCTGGATTTAACCCCAATTTTGATTTATGCCCTCGCCTACGCTTGGATTCAACCACAATCTTGATTTTAGCCCTAGTTTCATGATTTCAACTTCATTTTACATTTTTACGTGCAGTGGAGGAGGAGGAGGAAGAGGAGTTAGAGGAGGAGACAGACGACGAGAGTACGGAGGACGAGGAGGACGACAGCGAGAGTGATGAGGATGCTCTTGATGGTGCAATGCCTACCCCAAAGAGATGCAAGGTTGCTCAGGCCAGAGCTCTCAAAGCCTCTCTAGACTCTGGGCAAATTTATGGGTGGTGTAGACAGAACAGACCAGTTTAGAAAATCGTATGGATTTGATAGAAAGTCTAGGCGCTCTTGGATACGTCTCTTCTTTCAGGTTTTGGACTATGCAGTCAATAATGCTTATCTGCTGTACAAGCATAGCTGTAGAAGACATAGGGACAAGCCTAAAGACTTGCTACAGTTTCGTATGGAGCTGGTTCACCTATTGTTAGAGGAGGAAGGACAGCAACGTGGGATTTCGTGTGGTACAAATAGTGCAGGTGGAGCCCAGAGTGCTAGAGTGTGTTATTTAGAGAGTGTTGCAGTGCTTAATATGCAGAGGGGTAGGTGCCATCAATGCCAAGTTACCAAGACAGAGCATCCTCATCACACATCCTTTGCCTGTGGTGTCTGCAGAGTGAGGCTGTGCAAGACCTGTTTTGCAGAGTTTCACAAGTGTTGAGTATGTACATGGACTAATTTAAAGTTTTTAATCAGTGTGTGTCTGTTTTAATAATGTTCATTTGTTGTACCCATTCACCTTGTACACATCTGTCATTGGTTAACCCTTTCGGTCACAAAATGTTGTAAATTTACACACTTCCAAAATGTCTACAAAACTTGCACTCTTGTGCACTTTGACCTGCTGACCCGGCGGCATTGCGGCATTTTCTGATAAAAACCACCCACGCACCCTCAGATGTGGGTGGGCGGGCCTTAGATGCGGCAGTCTGGGCTTTGATGTTCCTTTCATCTATCCTTTCAGTACTTTAAAAAAAAAAAAAAAAAAAAAAAAAAAACAAAAAAATCCGTAATGAGTGCATTGTGTCATAAGCTTCTCACCTGGCCGATAGATGCAAGCCGAGGTGGCGTAGCTAGGTGGAAAGGCTGGGAAAGATGACTAGCGCACGCGTTACGGTGGAGAGGGGTGTGTGGTTGGATTTGGGCTGGATTACGCATGCGCGCATATTATTATCTTGGCGGAAATTTCCAGCGAAAATCTGCTGCCGATCCGAGCCGATTTCGTGACTGAAAGGGTTAACCTCAGGTTGAGAGTGACAAGAGTGACAGTTTTGGAGTGATATACTGGTGAAATGTCGTCGTTACATGGACCTGAAGGGAGAGAAGACAAGAACGGAGAGTCAGCGGCATGTTCGACGATGGACGCGGAGAGTGAAGATGTTATGGAAGACATCCTAGACGAGAGTGACGAGAAAGGTACGACTCAACCAGTACCGAAGCTTGTACGTGTGTTTTACTACGATTTGTGGTGATAACAGCAAGGCTATGCTGGTACGTTTACCGTCAGGGTCCTTCTGACCCCTAGCCTTTGGACACTAACCCCTTGTCTTGACCCTAGCCTTGACCCTAGCCCTAGCCTAGGCTTAGATTTAGCCCCAATTTGATTTAAGCCCTTGTCTAGGCCTGGATTTAGCCCCAATCATGATTGAAGCCCTCGCATAGGCCTGGATTTAGCCCCAATCTTGATTTAAGCCCTCACGCTAGGCCTGGATTTAACCCCAATTTTGATTTAAGCCCTCGCATGAGCCTGGATTTAACCCCAATCTTGATTTAAGCCCTCGAATAAGCCTGGATTTAACCCCAATTTTGATTTAAGCCCTCGCATGAGCCTGTATTTAACCCCAATCTTGACTTAAGCCCTCGCATGAGCCTGGATTTAACCCCAATCTTGATAAGCCCTTGCATAAGCCTGGATTTAACCCCAATTTTGATTTATGCCCTCGCCTACGCTTGGATTCAACCACAATCTTGATTTTAGCCCTAGTTTCATGATTTCAACTTCATTTTACATTTTTACGTGCAGTGGAGGAGGAGGAGGAAGAGGAGTTAGAGGAGGAGACAGACGACGAGAGTACGGAGGACGAGGAGGACGACAGCGAGAGTGATGAGGATGCTCTTGATGGTGCAATGCCTACCCCAAAGAGATGCAAGGTTGCTCAGGCCAGAGCTCTCAAAGCCTCTCTAGACTCTGGGCAAATTTATGGGTGGTGTAGACAGAACAGACCAGTTTAGAAAATCGTATGGATTTGATAGAAAGTCTAGGCGCTCTTGGATACGTCTCTTCTTTCAGGTTTTGGACTATGCAGTCAATAATGCTTATCTGCTGTACAAGCATAGCTGTAGAAGACATAGGGACAAGCCTAAAGACTTGCTACAGTTTCGTATGGAGCTGGTTCACCTATTGTTAGAGGAGGAAGGACAGCAACGTGGGATTTCGTGTGGTACAAATAGTGCAGGTGGAGCCCAGAGTGCTAGAGTGTGTTATTTAGAGAGTGTTGCAGTGCTTAATATGCAGAGGGGTAGGTGCCATCAATGCCAAGTTACCAAGACAGAGCATCCTCATCACACATCCTTTGCCTGTGGTGTCTGCAGAGTGAGGCTGTGCAAGACCTGTTTTGCAGAGTTTCACAAGTGTTGAGTATGTACATGGACTAATTTAAAGTTTTTAATCAGTGTGTGTCTGTTTTAATAATGTTCATTTGTTGTACCCATTCACCTTGTACACATCTGTCATTGGTTAACCCTTTCGGTCACAAAATGTTGTAAATTTACACACTTCCAAAATGTCTACAAAACTTGCACTCTTGTGCACTTTGACCTGCTGACCCGGCGGCATTGCGGCATTTTCTGATAAAAACCACCCACGCACCCTCAGATGTGGGTGGGCGGGCCTTAGATGCGGCAGTCTGGGCTTTGATGTTCCTTTCATCTATCCTTTCAGTACTTTAAAAAAAAAAAAAAAAAAAAAAAAAAACAAAAAAATCCGTAATGAGTGCATTGTGTCATAAGCTTCTCACCTGGCCGATAGATGCAAGCCGAGGTGGCGTAGCTAGGTGGAAAGGCTGGGAAAGATGACTAGCGCACGCGTTACGGTGGAGAGGGGTGTGTGGTTGGATTTGGGCTGGATTACGCATGCGCGCATATTATTATCTTGGCGGAAATTTCCAGCGAAAATCTGCTGCCGATCCGAGCCGATTTCGTGACTGAAAGGGGTATGGGGATCTGACTACAGTGAAACCTCACTTAGTGGTCACTCAGTAAGAAGGCCACCTCTGTATAGAGGCCATCTTTGAAAGAGCCCAATGCTGCTTTTTCCATTCATTTTTACCTCAGTAAAGAGGCCACCTCATTATAAGGGCCAGTTTTGCATGGCCCTATGTGACCGTTATAAAGAGGTTTCACTGTATTTGCCATTCACCTGCTTGTGTAAACTGTTTATACAGCTGCTATATACTTTGCTTATGGCATACTTTTTGACTTACAGGTTTCAGGCTTAGTAAAGCGTATCATCAGAATAGGAAAGTTGCAAGTGCATTTTGGCCTCAGATAACGTAGACAGTGCCGTATATCTCTCTCTTAAAAAATATTTGTGGATGAAGATGTAGACATGGTATGTATACTCACATAGAGGATTGGCTCCACAATGGTCTGAACTATTGAACACATGCGTTGATGGCATACTTTCAGGATTACTAACTTATTAGAGTCACACATAAATGGCGTGATGCAAGATTTATGCAACAGATGTTTAGCTGTCATGTATGAGAAGGTAAAGTGTCTTCAGTCCAGCCATCTCAGTCAGGAATCTCTTTTTGAAATGTACATTTTGTCTGTCACAATGAGCTGGAGTTGTGAGGGAAGAAATGAATAGCTTTAAAGGTACCATCCAACGGTCCGATTCGGTTTGAATACATCGGACAGTGAAATCATATTACGTGGCTCAATCTGATTGGTCACTCGATCGCCACACCCACAAAACCGAGCACGCGCGGACTATAACGCGCAACGCAGCCACATCCGTTCCCTCCACGTGTATACGTGCACTATGTGCTAGTGCTATGGCTGCTTCTCTTCCTCCACTACTTCCACTTCAGACTCACGTATTTCATACTCGGCGACTATTTTCATCGCTCCCCCGTGGCTTTCTGCAGTGCCAGAGCCAAGGTCGAAGTCTTGCACACTAACGCGTTCAATTATACGTGCGCGTTTATGTAACCGCGACCGTATTCCATTCACGTGTAGTTTACGGATTTTCAAACAAAGATTACGGATATTGCGCGAGTGCGCGTAGCCGTTGGATGGTACCTTTAATATTGTTACATTGTCATGTCTTGACTGGTCAGGGTTCATGTCTACTGTACAGTATAAGGAGTCTCCATTCCTCTTATCCTCTGTGGTGTGTCATCATGGTTTCCTTTTAGGACACAATACAAAGAAAACGTGTCTTTCTTCTTACCATAATGATTTGGCAAGGGGAGTGGTATTAATATCCCTACGAATGGTGATCCTTAGTGTTTTGTGCTCACCCTTGTTGTTGGAGCATAGCTGTACATTGTGGCTTGTAGAAGTGTTAATCTAAATGTCTGAGCTCTTGTACACACAACGCACAAGTCCAAGTTCTGTACTTAATATGTAAGCAACATAAGCAAATACATACTCTTTGTAATATGTGTATACCTCAATACTGTTTCAAATTAATATTGTGGGGGAGAAATTACTCATAAGATAGTAGTTTTATTTAGTTTAGAGGAACAAAACAGAACAAAGTACAAGGCCATGAAGAAGAGAAACTATTCTCTATAAACTCTCAGTCTCATTATTATGGAAAGCTGATCTCTTTGGGGTGGAAGCTGGGTTGTTTGGGGGGCGAAGCTCTTTTGCAGCAAGTGTCAAATATTATATGTCATTGTAAAACCATATATTTTGTGTGCAGGAAGAAATTAAATCTATCCGAAAATTTTCCTACACATGCTGGAAGAAAGTAATATGTGTAGGAATATTTCCTACATGTGCAGGAAATATATTTCCTACACGTGTAGGAGGAAAATTAAATGTGCAGGAATACTTCCTGCACTTTTTAAAGTTCTTCCTACACGTGCTGGAAGAAAATAAAAATGCAGGAATATTTTCTATACGTGTAGGAAACATACGTACTTCCTACATGTGTAAGAAAAAGTAAAATGTGGTAGAATATTTCCTACACGTGTAGGAACTACATTTCCTGCACTTTTTAAAGTGCAGGAAGCTTTAACAAAAGTGAACCTCTTTTCTCTCATATCCATGGTCACTTTAAAAAATAGGTTTCTTATTACTTTGGAACATGTTTATAGTCATTCTCTGTACACAATAAGACTACGTAGTAGTTGCAATCACTTAATAGTGGTTCATGAGATGCATGGTCGAATGCACCCCAATAAGGGTTGCAACAAACTTGTTAGCTGTTGCTTCCCTCTCATCATTGAGCTACTTTCCACTAAGCCACACCCTTCCCTCGGCCTGGAATTAGCCTTTGAAATTTTGGTTGGGCAATGGCTAACAAATTGTCATGCAACTTCAACCAACACCAATTGTTTGCCATTGTGTGGTTCATGTGGTGAGAATGAGACTACTGTGATATTACAATGTAAGCAGTGTAGCTATACTGGGATATTATGTAAACACTGTTATAGATTTTCATCCAGTGGTTGTTAGACATGGGGCTTTTTGCATAGTTTGGAGTGGCTTGTTTGTTTTAAGCTCAGGGTGGACACTTTGACTGCTCAGGTAGGACACCATGATGCTTTTACTGAGTCTAGTTGTAGGAGAGCTTCAGGACAAAACATCTCAGCTGGACATGTTCTCAGAGTTTACCCTGACACATGTAGAACCTCTTGCAAAGTATGTAGCTCCTCTGATACAGATTGTCCACACCTTGGCAGGGAACATTTCCCAACAAATGTCATCACAGTCAAACCATCCATACTGTATAGTGCTTTTATTTCACCAGTCTAAATTTTTGCAAATAGCTGCTTTGAAGGAATTTTTTGAAAAATTTTTGCAAATTCGTGTTACCCATGTGTGTTACAATGCAATGTCTCAAATTATAGTTGAATAAATTTCACAAATGATTAAAAATTTGTGAAATTCGTGAAATTAAAGACCCGCGAAATATAAGTGCTATATGGTATATACCTTTATCGTCACATGAATTCCCACCACATCCCTGGATGTGTGATCATTCTTGTCTCACTCCACATGATTTGTAGATAAAGAGTCAAGAGCATTCCTGAAACAAGCCATGAAGCAGGGCTATGTGAACGTGACACTGGTGAAAGTGATTGTGGAGGGACCTGCAGGTGTCGGCAAAACCTGTGTCATGTATCTCCTCCTCAGCAAATCTCCTCCAAAAGAAAGACACAGCACCGGCTGTGCCGAGCGAGCAATTCGAGTAATACGAGTGGGCAAGGAAGGAGGAGAGTGGAACGAGATCTCCACAAAAGAATTTCAAGAAATGATTGCAGAAGCAGTTCCCATTCTGTACGAGGAACTCAGAGCCAAGGGAAAGGGATTGGAGGAGCTGGAAAATGTTCTATCAGGGTTGGAAGTGGGGGAGGGAGAGGGAGAGGAAGAGAGAGGGGGGAATGAGGAGGATGAGGGGAGAGAGGAAAGGGAGGTGAGTGGGAGGAATGAGGTGAAGGTTGAAGAAAGGGCTGAGGGGGAGGGTGATGGTGGGGAAGGGAATGAGGGGATGAAGAAAAACGATGACAAAGCAACAAGTGGGTCACAAGAGGGCAAAGCAGTCATTGATGGGGTTATCAAGAAGCTGACTCGGCTGGTGCGTAGTGGGAAATCATCACGTCGTCTCCTGGACATGGAGTTGATCTACCTGACTGACACTGGTGGCCAGCAACCATTCTGGGACCTCATCCCGATATTCACATACGACACCTCAGCCACCCTCTTTGTCCACCGGCTCTGTGAGAAGCTTGATGAGCACCCTCAGAATGACCTCTACCAGAGAGGGAAACAGGTTGGTCCCAGCCAGAGAGCCACACTCACCACTGCACAGGCCTTCAAGACAATGCTTCGAGGCCTGCATGAAGGAGGAAAACGCTCCAAGATCATTGTTGTTGGCACTCACAGAGATCTAATCGAGGATTGTGAAGAAACACTGGAAGAAAAGAACAAAACATTTGCAGCCACTGCATCTCACCACTTCAAGAAAGACGTCGTTTTTCGCAATGAAGGATTGCAAGAAATTGTTTTCCCAGTCAACGCAAAAGTACCAGAAGATGACGACAAAGGAGAAGCCAGCAAAATCAGAGCCAGTATTGAAGAAGGCGCCACACAACATGAGATTCCAATCTGGTGGTTCATCCTCCAGCTGATCCTGGAAGCACTAGCACACAAGCTCGGCAGAGATGTTCTGAGCAAAGACGAGTGCCTCCATGTCTCTCACTCACTGGGCTTCTCTGAAGGAGAACTTGATGTTGCTCTGGCCTTCTTCGACAAGCTGAACATCTTCCTCTTCAAGAAGAAGATTCTTCCCAGAGTTGTGTTCACCAATCCTCAAGTTCCTCTGGACAAGCTGTCAAACCTCGTTGAGAAGCAGTACCATCTGAAAGCTGCTGAGGCTGATCCAACAAAAGCTGCCAATCTTGCCACAACAGGTGACTGGCAAAGCTTCAGAGATAGGGGCATCCTCACTCTCAAGTTTCTGGAAGAATTCAAATCCCACTATGTGGAAGAAATCTTCACACCAAGCGACTTTCTTCTGCTGCTTGAAAAGCTCCTCGTCATTTCTCCATTGTCAGCAACCGAGTACTTCTTCCCTGCAGTCCTGAGCATGACCCCAGAATCTCGAGTCAATCAATTCCTGGTCCACTGCAGAGCCACAGGTATAGCAGCTCTAGTGGTGGAGTTCCCCACTGGCTGGGCTCCTCCTGGTGTCTTCTGCTGTAGTGTGTGTCACCTTCAGTCCCATGCCCACTGGGAGGTTGTCCACAAGCCACCCACCATTCCTGGCACCAAAGATACACCCAACACACAACTCTGCCAGATCTCTCGCAACTCCATCACATTCAGGAAACACGGCAGACCAGGCACTGTGACATTCATTGACAACTTTTCCTTCTTCATTGCCTGTGTGAATGTGGATACCAGGAAGATGGAGGGAGAGGAGTTGGTGGAGCACTGCCAGGCTGTGAGGTCAGAGCTGTTTGCTGCAGTTGAGGCAGGTCTGGAGAACACTCACCACACAAACTCTCGCCCAGTGCCTGCCTTTCTCTGCCCCATCCAGAATGACTCTTGTAGCACTGAACTACACACCGCACATCTCTCAGACAATGGCAAGAAGTGGATATGCTCAGAAAATTCTGATATATTTGATTTGGTCACACCTCAGCAGAGCTTGTGGCTCAGAGAACCAGGTAGGCAGTTGTTGTTTTTGGTTGTTACTGTGTCTCTTACTGATTTTTTGCAGTTGGAACTCCCTCAAAATCCTCTTCACCAAAACTCAGTGATCTGGCAAACCGTGTTGCAGCCATCATTCCCCACAAATGGAAGCAGGTGGCCATTCAGCTAGAGCTCAGCAGAGGTGAGAGGAAGGCCATAGAGAAAGATGAAGACGACTGCTTCGATAGATTTATGGCTGTTCTCGAGCAATGGAAACAATCAGCTAGTCTTCCTTACACCTGGAAAACATTGGTCACTGCCTTGAAATCAACATCTGTTGACGAGCAAACCCTAGCAGAACAGTTAGAGAGAGACTTTTGCTAATGTTATTTTTATTGCATGCTGTATTTTTATAAGAGGATGTTTAAAAACAATGCAGTCAGTAACAAAAACAAGGAGTGTTGGAACTCACTGATTGGCAATTGACTATCATGGCCATGGTAGAATAATAATTACAAGTCTGAGAGCTCTTTCGTTTTACTTTAGGCAGTGTACGCATGCGCAACGGACCGTACCAGGAGCCACCGTAAAGTGAAGATCTGTTCTAATTGTGCGTCGGCATCGGCTGGCTTTCAGAAAATGGCGACTTACGCGACCCCGGGAGAGCGCCCTCCGGCCAGTCTCCCTTCTTCGAGGGAGACCAGCGACCAGTATGGAGAGGAGATGGACGAGGCTCTAGTAGGCCCAGTCTACCTCCGTCTGGACGACCCCACCTTCCGGTCCTACGTCCAGTACGCCAACCAGACGTACGAGGAAGAAGAGGCCGGGGAGGAAGAGCTCGGCCTCGACCTCTCCGCTCCGCCACCAGAGTCGTGAGTTGCCTCTACAGCCCTGCTATGTCTGCACAGCCCACATGTTGCCTGCTACTACCACTTATAGTCAGTTGTAGGGCGCACTGACCCGTGTCCGTGTTGAATTTGCAAGTGTATATCACTGAGGGGCTTTCCCTCGTTCTTAACTCTAAAACACCTGTTCCGTCTAGTTAACCACTCTTAAATAACCTAAATTGTTATTATCTACTTTGCTCTTTCAGGAGACAGCTCTGCTCTTTTTTCCTGCAGGTGGTTTCATGGTCGTATCAGTCGGCAGACTGCTGCTACTAGACTCCATGACCTGCAGGGGGAACAGGGGGTATATCTGGTGAGAGAGAGTGAGACTCAGCCGGGGGACTATGCCATCTCCTACCTCAGCCGCTCTGGCTACATCCACCACTTCAAGATCAACTCCAACTGTGGTGACTACTTCATCGGTGGTCGCCAGTTCATGTCTCTGTCGGAGCTGATTGGGTTCTACTCCAACTGCTCCTGTATCTTGGAGAATGAGAGTCTGGAGTTGCCTGTTGTTCCTCCCAAGGTGTGTGTAGGTGGACTCAGGTGCCCTCTGTTAGGTACACAATCAACAGTCAGACATAATTTTCACTTTCTTGCAACTGTGTGTCCATGGCAGTGTCCATGTAATGTGAATGAGTGGGTACAATATGCTGGTGTGTGGTCTGGTATAGACAGTGATATGTTTCCCTGTCTTCCTGTGTCTCCTCATTTCCCACCCACAGCCAGTTCCCCTCTACATGATGTTGAGGGCCACAGCACCCCACACCAAGAACCCTGGCACTGATGAACTCACGTAATGTCCAACATACATGTACACACAAACACCTGTAGTCCTACAGTACACTGTCTCCCTCTTTGTGCATGTGTGTACACTTTGCTCACAATGAATGGCGTGTGCACTATAACGGTCCTCACCAAACACTGTACTATAGCCTCTGGTAGTATATGTATCTTATTGTGATATTACATGGAGATCCTTCATATTATTATACGTACACTATGTAGGCTACCTAATGTGTCTCAAGGTGTCTCTATGCTTGCTCCATTGAATGTTTAGTGGCTCTGGACAGCTGTCAACTGGGCTAAGGCAACAGCAATTTATTATTTTTAAGAAATAAATTTTTTTGAATTAAGCTATTTTTTTTAAAATTTTTTTTAAACTTTTTTATATCATTTTTTAAAATTCTTTCTAATTTTTTTTAAAATTTTATTTTAATTTTAATTTTAAGTTTATTTTTTTATTTTTATTTTAAAATTATAATTATTTTACATTAAATTTTTAAAGTTATTTTTAAATAATAAATATTTTTCTTTAAAAAAGAATATTAATAAATAATATTAAAAATAATATTAAAAATAATATTAAAAATAATATTAAAAATAATATTAAAAATAATATTAAAAATAATATTAAAAATAATATTAAAAATAATATTAAAAATAATATTAAAAATAATATTAAAAATAATATTAAAAATAATATTAAAAATAATATTAAAAATAATATTAAAAATAATATTATAATAACATTAAAATAACATTCAAAATAATATTAAATATTATTAATAAAAATAATAAAATAACATTCAAAATAATATTAAATATTATTAAAAATAATATTAAATATTATTAATAAAATATTAAAACAATATTCAAAATAATATTAAATATTATTAAAAATAATATTTTTATTTTTACTGAAACTGTTTTACTTTTTTACTTGTTAATTTAATTTATATTAATAAGCAACATGAACTTGAATTAGATTTTATCAATAATAATGATTCTGGTGTAATTCCTGATTGAATTATACTTGAATTTTCAGATAGCATTTTTCCATTATTATAGATATTAAATCTGCCAGGATCTAAGTTCGAAAATTTAATTGTTATTAACACTTTTAAATTGTCAATTTTATCATTTGCATCAATTTCTATTGAAAATGTTCCATTTCGATTTTCATGGGAAAATTCTTGTTTTAATTTATTATCAAAAATAAGTTTTACAAACATTATTTTTTATATTATCTTCTTTTATAAAAACTATACTTTTTCCTTTTTTAATTATAAATTAATTTATTTTTAAAGAAATAATGATTTTTTTTTTTATTATTAAATTTATTCAATTTTTAGAAGTAATTATTCAAGTTTTTTTCTAAAATATATAAAATATAATAAAACTATTTGAATAAGTATTTTTTTTTATAATTTATTTTATTTTAATTAAAAAAATTTAAGTTTAAACAACACCAAAACATAAAGTAATAATAATCAATCACATAATATTCCATAAATTAATAATTAATTATGAATATAATAATAAAATGCCTTTATTTTATTAATTATTTAAATTTCAGTAATAATTTTTTGAAAAATTTCCAAAATGCAATCAAAATTTTAAGGAATTTTTTTGTCAATGAATAATTTTTGAATAAATAATTAAAGATTATAATTCTTCCTAAAATAAAAAGTAAAAAATAGAAAATTAATTTCAAAAATAATTGTTTTCTTCTTTTTAAAGAATTATTTTTCTGATTTTCTAACTTATAAACATTAAATTTCGAGTAATTTTTTTCAGGAAAATCACAAATTTTATTTGTTTTCCTAAGAAAATTACTTATTTTACAGTTATTTTTAGTTAAAATATTTAAAGCTTCTTTTTTAAATATAATAGCATTTTCAACACAATTCATAGAATTTAATGTTGAAATTTTTATTATGTAAGCTTTTTCATTTAAAATATCATTAATTAAAACTAAATCTGAAAAATGTAAAGCCTTTTTATAATTTTTTAACACCAAATGAATATTTCCTAAATCGTTTAATATTGAATTTGAAAGATTAATTACTAAAGAATAATTTTTTAAATCTAAATTTTTATAGCTTGATATTTTATTTGCTTCTAAAGCCTTTTCAAAATAAGTTATTGATTTGTTTTTGTCAAATTTTAAGGAAAACCTTGCTTTTTTATGATAATTAATTGCAAATTGAAATCTTTCATTATTATTTTTAAAATATATATTTTCTTCAAATTTTAATGAAAATTTGTCAATTGTCAATAAATTAGCATTAATTTCTTTTAATTTCTTTGAATTATACATTTTTTTTTTTGAAATTAAATGCATTTTATTGGAAAATTTCTCTGAAATAGATTTTATGTCATTTTTATTTACTTCTCCTTGTTTTTTTGTGAAATTTTTAATCATTTTTTTTGGTTTGTTTAAATTTTTTTTTATTTCTTTTCATTAATAAAAATATTTAGAATATTGATTATATAGTAAAATTTATAATTCATTTAATTCAAAAAAAATATTTAGGATTTATTGATTAATTATTAAATTTAACAAAATTTATATAAAATTATATTTTATATACATAAATATAAAAAAATCCAAAAATTTATTTATTGAATATAAAGAAACATAATTACAAAATGAATTTTTTATTTAAAAAAAACATAAAAAATATGAAGCTTCATTTTAAATTAATTCAAAATATGAGAAAAATAATAAAAACTGATATAAAATTGAATAAAACTTTAAAAAATGAACAGCAAAATGATACAAATTCGCTTCAAAATTATATTCTTAATTCAAGAAATTTAAAAGAAATTCTGAAAATCGTTGAAAGTGATTATGAATCATTTAATTTTCCTAATTTTGTTGCAAGTTTTGGCCAATTTGCTGAACATGTTAAAAATGAAAAATTAGAAATAAATAAAGAAATTTTAATGAAAGATTATAGTAAAATTTGGGATATTATTTTATACTTAGAAAAAAATATAATGAAAATTGAAAAAAATAATAATTATTTCAAATTAAAATATTTTTTATCTTGTTTTCAAAAAATAGATTTTATTCAAGAAAATATATTAGAACAATTTAATAAAATTATTTTACAAGAAGAAATTTTTGATTTAAACCCAATTAATTTATGTTTTTTATTGAAAAAATCTTTTGAATTTAACAAAATTAATGAAGAATTTTTGACTTTTTCTGGAGTTTCTTTAAAAGCAAAAAAAGTTCAATTCTTTTAGAATTAATTTAATATATAAATAAAAGGATAAAATAAAATTAAGAGATGCAATAGATATATTTTTAGAAAAAGAAATTGTAAAAAATACAGATATTTTTGATATTTTAGAAGAAAAAATAAATAAAAATGTGGCAAATTTGTCAAAAAATGTAAAAAGTCTTTTTGAAAATATTGAAAATTAAATATATTTTTTAATAATTTAAAATTCTTTATTTTTATTCTCTATTAAAATAATAGGAAATTATGAAAATGTTTGAAAAATATGGTAGAGAAAAAATTAGAAAAGATTATATTTTTGATTCTTTGTCATCTTACTTATTAAACTTTTCTAAAGAAATAAATTATAAAGATGCTTTAGAAATTCTTAAATTTTGCAATTCAGTAAATTATATCAATCTATTTCTTTTTCAATTTTTTGAAAGGATTTTTATCTCTGCAATTAATAATCATAAAGAATCAGGTATGTAAATCTTAAATTTTATTTTATAAGACAAATATTTTATTTTTTTAATTTGATATTATTTATTTAATATTATATTGAGTAAAACTTTAATTATCAATGTGGATAAAATAGATTAATATATATAAATAATGAAAAAAAAGTTTAATAAGTTAAATCCTTTAATTTTCTCATACAATAAATAAAATTCAAAAAAATTATAAAGGAATTGATTTTGAAGATGTGAGCAATATAATTTTATATTTTCATAAATTACAAATAAATAATTCAACTGATTTATTCTTAAAGTTAGAAGAATTTTTTTTTGCAAACCTACATTTACTTGAGCCAAGGACTATTGCTATTTTTTCAATTTTACATTCAAAATTATGCTCAGAATTAAAATTGAAATATGAAAATAATAAAAAAAATTATTTAAGGAGAAGTTTAAAGAAAATTAGGTAAAAATTATTTTACTATATGATTTTTTTTTTAATTTAGTTATTATTATGATTAATTTTTACTTATTTTTATGTGCAACAAAATATTTTTTATTCAAAGTCATTTAATTAATTTTTATATTTTATATTAAGTGTTTTTTCTGACTTTTTTTATGAATCAACAATTCCTTTTTTTGTTAAAAACCCAGAAAAAATTACCTTAGAAGATTTTCATACATTTTTTTTAAATGCCACTTTAACACAAATTAAAAAAAATGAAATAAAGAAAAATTTAGTTGAAATTGGAATTGAATCTTTTCCAGAATTTATTAAAAAATCAGATGGAATTTCAGAGAAAAAAAGCGAATTAATGATTTTCCAAATTTTCAAGTTTCTTAATATTTTGAATGAGAAAAATGAAAAACAAATGTAAAAAATTATTTTTTTATAAGAAAAAAAGAAAAAATAATAAAGAGAATTAAATGAAGGACTTAAAAAAATTGGATATACTCCACATGATTTATCAAAAAATTATGGATTTCTTTCAAATATGAAATTATTTAATTGAAAAATATTCATATAAAGATATACAATTCAATAATTTGTCAAAAAAATTAATTTATTAATTATTTTTTTTTTTTTGGCTTTTTTCTTTCTTTGTCTTTGTGGAAAATTATTCTCATAAAAAAATTTTATAAATTTATTCCTTTTTGATAATTTTCTGAAAATTCTCTTTCCTAATTCATCATTCATAATTTCTGTTGAAATTCTCATTAGAGTCTATTAATATAAAAATTATTACTTTTAAGTTAATAACTTTTTTTAATTAAAAAAAAATTAATATTTAAAAAAATAAAGTTTCTTACATTTAGTAATAGATTTTCATCCTTTTCATTTATTTTGATAAGGCAATTTTTTACAACTTATTTAAATTCATTTCAATATATTAATCAAAAAAAAAAACTAACCAAAATTAGAATATTTATTTCTTATTAAGTTAATTAAAATAGCATCATTTTTAAGAAGATCTTCTGTAACTCTATCATTAAAATCTTCATCATTAACAACTAAGCACTTGAATAAAATTTACATTTAAGTTTTAATAATAATTTTATTTATTTTAGTTTCAAAAAATCAATATCATTATAATACATTTTGCAATTTAACTTAAAAATATAAATTGAATTTTTTAATTTTAAAAAGTGAAAAGCAATTTAATAATTTATTTATAAAACTTTTTCAATGACATTTGATGAATATTTTTCTTTTGATAATTCAAGAGCCAAAGGAGCAATTTTATCCAAGATTTTCTTTTTTGAATTTCCATAAGAATTCTCCATTTCTAAAACATATTGCAACTAAAATAGTTTTATAAACAATATTATAATCAAAGTCAAATAAAATTTGTTCTTGTTTTAAATTTTTTCAATTAAATAGCCATTATAAAACAAAACAAAAAAATATTTTTTTTAAGAAAAATTTTTTTAATTAAAATTTTAATTTTTCAATTAAAAATAATTTAATTCTTTTTTTCCTATTTAAATAAGAGAATTTTAATGAATAAATTTTTTTTGAGCCAAAATTAAGTAACTTTAGATTATTTTTCAATATTTTTCTTTTAAATAATTCTTTAATTAATTAATTTACAAAAGTCTATATTTTCCATTTAAAAAAAAAAATAATAATTAATAATTTATACCACATAATTTCCATATTGATCTTGTACTAATTTAATAGTATTTCTTGCAATACAATCAATTAAATCATAATTTTGTTTATAATTTCCAAAATCTAAGCATCTTTGAATTACACAACATCCTTTTTATGATTAAAAAATTATTTTTTTAAATTAACTAAGAAAAATCACAGTAAAATTAATGAAATTGAAAGATAGATAATTTACCATGTAAGCTTTTAGAAATTGGAAAGCAAAATTTAATCATTGAATTATAAATAAATTGTTTAAGCTTAAAGCTTAATGCAATTAAACATTTTTGAATGATATGATTTCCATTATCATCCTATTTAATATTTTAATTTTAGATATTTAGATTCATTGAAATTAAAAATATTATTAAATGAGTTTTTTTAATATTACTTGAGCAATTGTGCATAAATGTGGCTCAATTGAATTATTTAGCATGCAAATAACTCTTTCATCTCTTAAAATTTCATATATTTTTTGGATTGCTCTTGTTCCATAGGAATTCATACAAATTTTCAAAATGTTTTTTTGAATTTTTTCTACAATAACTTCGATTTGAGAAGTACTACAATTTTCTGCTATTTTTTGACATAAATAATTGCCAAAAGGATTCATACATAAATCAGCAAAATGAGGAATTAACTATAAAAATTAAAACTAACAATTAAAAGTTAAATAATCAATAATTAGAAAATTTATAAATAAAAGCTAAGCAATTAAAAATTAATAAATAATATTTAATTAATATTTAAAAAATTAATAAAATTTTTATTAATAATTAAAAAATTGATATTTAATTCATATTTTTTTTGTCTACGTTTTCAAAAATAAGATTATTTATTTCAAGATCTTTAATTTCAATCCAACTTTGAAGTAATCTTGCTCCTGCTTGATCTCTTGCAAATTTTATTGCATTTTTTATAACCCCATAATCAACTTCTTCTTTATTCATTTCTTTTTTATTCATCTGATCTTTTATTATTAAAATTTTAATTCCATTCAATATTTATCAAATCAATAAATTATTATATTTTTAAAAAAATGGTTCAATAAATAAATTTCTAAAAAATTAACAAATTATACCTTTATAAAATTTATTGACAAAATTTAAATCTTGTGTTTTAACTTCCTTCATTTTATTTTCAAGAAAAAATTCAGTGGCTTTTTCTCTTAATTCTTTTAAATAATAATTTTTATTTTTTTGTCTCATTGATTATAATATTACTTGGCTTTTCTTTTATTTTAGTATTTTTCCTTAAAAATAAATTAATTTAAATTAAATTCTGATATTTTAAAACAAAATAACTCTTTATTTTTAAAATATTCTGGATTTATTTCAATATTACAATATATGTTTATATCTGCACAATAATTCTCATTTGGTTTGTATTTTTCAAGAGGAATTTCTTTTATTTTTAAATCATTAGTCCAATAGCCATAAAGTTTTTTTTTTTGATTTTCTTCTTTTTGATTTTTATTTGATTCATGAAGAAAACTATTAGATGAATTCTTTTTTCATTAAAATTATAAAATAAGTACTTTATTTTTATAATACTAATAGAATTCGAACTTCCTTAGATAATTCTAAAGAAACTTTTGAAATTCTTGATATTTTTGACTTTTTTTAATTAAAAATTATTAAAATTATTAATTTAAAAAAACAACATTTTCATTATTATCTTCAATAATTCCACTTAAATCGTCATTTATTTGATATAAATCTTCTTTTTGAAAGCCATACTCCCATGAATTCTATAAAATTATATATAATTAACAATCGATAGAAATTACTTCAATAAATAAATTTCCTTTAAATTTCGAAGGTGCTGAAGGAGCTCTTAATCTTTTTTTTCCTGTCAACAAAAATGTATAATTTTTAATAATAAAGGTATTTTATGTACTTTTTCCTTTTATTAAATGATTGTTTGTTGATTCTAGTAATTTATAATGATAGAATAAATTTATTTTGCTCATTATTTATCTTTTTTATTGTTTAAAGTCAAAATTCTATGGTATTATATTATAAATTAAAGAAATTTCAATAGAATTTTATACAAATTTTATAATAATAGTCCTTAATCATAATCTAATTAATTTAATATTGTTTAAAATGCAAAGTTTTGTCAAAATTTTTAAAAAAGAGAAAGAAATTGATAAAAAAAAAAGAGAATTTGAAGAGAAAATTCAAATAAAGAGAGAAGAATTAATTTACGAATATAAAAATATATTAGAAGGAGAAAAACAAATTGAAAATAATCCAATTATAAATGAAACTCAATATAATGTAAAAATTGCATAAATTTTAAATGAAATGATTTTTTTAAGATTATTATTGAATTCAACAAAATTAAATTAAGTAATTTTCAGAAAAAAAAGAAAATAGATTTAATTAAAAATCATTTATTTAATGAAAAAAGTAAATTTTTTGATTTTGTGTCTGCAAATTCAAAGGAAAAATTTGAAAAAAATAAACTTAATTCTAATCAAAATAATTTGGAAGCTTATTATTTCAATGAAATTCAAAGGAAAAAAATTTTAGGAAATTCTATTGAAGAACTAAAGAACAATAACGTAAAATTAATAAAATTTAATTTAAAAATTTAAAAAATATTATAAATATTTTTAAGTTAAATAATAATGAAATAATAATTATGTTATAAAATTAAAAACTTTAATTATACTAATGATTATTTTTATTAAATTTATATGTTAAAATTAATTTAATTAAAAATAAAAGAATTTAATGAAAAAAAAATTGTCAGATCTTGTAGAAACATCTGAATTATTAAAAAATCAATATAAAAATATAGATTCTTTACTATTTGATGGTGAAAATCAGAAAGTATAAATTATTTTAAGAAAATAAAATATTTTTAGAATTTAAATATGGATAGAATAACTAATTTAAAGCAAAAGTTGGTTAAAATAAATTTGAAGAAAAGAATTATTCAAAAAGAAAAATATTTTGAATTTAGTTCAGAAAAAAAGTCTTTAGAAAAAGAGGAAATAAAAGCGGCAACAATATTAATGAAGTTAGATGTAAGAATAAATTAAATTCTAATTAATTTTTATATTTCATTTTAATATTGAATCAAATTATTATATTAGTATAATAATTTAAAATATTTTTTTTTATTTTTTAAAAAGGAAACAAAAACAAAATTCAATACCCAAACAAATAATTTATTTAATTGTGAAAAAAAATTAAATTTATTAAAAGAAATTAGAAAAGAATCAATAAACGTTTTAAATTATGTAACTTGTCTTCAATCATTAGAAAAGTAATTTAATTATAATTTAATTAAAAAAAAAAATTATAATTCATAAAATAATTTAAAAATTAAAAATATTTAATATTTTTTAAATGAAAGATTATTTTTATTGAGTGATCCTGACAAAATATTATTTCAGAATAAATTAAGAAAAAAAGAAATTATTTTAAATGAATTAGAAATTCCTGACACAAGAAAAATAAGATCAAAAACAATACAATCAGTTAAAACCAAAAATAATAATTCTCCAAATTCAAATTTAATGATAAATTATTCTCATTCCCCAGGTTTTCCTATTGCACCAAGAAAAATTGTTTCTGATAATAGAATTGGAGAAGCAAAAATTTTTAGAATAAAAGATAATTTTATTAATTCTGAAATTGAAGATTCTTTTGAATTATTGAATGAAAAAAATGAGCCAAATTATGATAAAAAAAGAAAAACATTAATGAAAGATCTTGATTTATTTTTTAATTCTCACCCAAAAGGAACTGAAACATTAGCAAATAATTTAATTGAATATTATAAGATAATGATTGATTCATCTGAAAAATTGAAAATAAATTACCTGGAAAAAATTGGCATAGTAGAATGATATTTTTTTTTTATTATAAAATTTTTTTAACTTTTAGAAAAAGAAAAAAATGGATAAACTTAAAAATTTGGATTATTTCATTCAAGAAGAAAAATTTAAAAAAAATGTAAATATTTCATTTTTAGGAATTTTATAATTTTAAAGAAACAAAAATTTTTAGAATAAAAGAAAATTTTATTAATTCTGAAATTGAAGATTCTTTTGAATTATTGAATGAAAAAAATGAGCCAAATTATGATAAAAAAAGAAAAACATTAATGAAAGATCTTGATTTATTTTTTAATTCTCACCCAAAAGGAACTGAAATATTAGCAAATAATTTAATTGAATATTATAAGATAATGATTGATTCATCTGAAAAATTGAAAATAAATTACCTGGAAAAAATTGGCATAGTAGAATGATATTTTTTTTTTATTATAAAATTTTTTTAACTTTTAGAAAAAGAAAAAAATGGATAAACTTAAAAATTTGGATTATTTCATTCAAGAAGAAAAATTTAAAAAAAATGTAAATATTTCATTTTTAGGAATTTTATAATTTTATTTAATTTTTTAATAATTTTTAATTTAAATTATATTATTTTATTGACAATGAATAAAATTAAATTTAAATTTAAATAATTAATTAAAATATTCACTTATCTGCAGAAGAAAAATTAATTATATAGTAAAATTTATATTAAATTAAGAATAATTTAATGGAAAATTCAAATTCAGCAATAATTACTTTAAATTCTTTGCTAAATAGCTCTAAAAGTCTCAAAATAAAAAGATTTGAAGGAAGGATTCAAGAGAATGAAAAGATTTTGCTTTTTAATTTTGCAATAATCAAACAAATTTCAGTGAAGTAAATTCTTTATAAATATTTAAATTTTTAATTTTAAAATTTTTTTCTTTAAAATTTTTTTCTTTAAAATTTTTTTTTTTTTTATATTTTTTCAAAAAAAAATTCTTTTTATGAAAAAAATGAATTATTTATTAGAATTTGCAACCTAGTTAAAACAATTTCAGAATTAGACAAAAAAAGTGAAGTTTTTGATGATAAATTAATTGAAAAGTCAAATGAAATACTTGAATTTCTTGAAGTTAAAAAAATAAATCAAAAATTAATAGAATCAGAAAAAATGAAAAGTGGATTTTTATGGGAACATATTGAAAATTTAAATTTGTTATCAAAAAATGTTTCTGGCAAAGGGCTCCTTGAATCTATCAAACAAAAAAAAAATAAAAATAAAAGCTCATATGCTAAATAAAGATGCTTTTTTTTTTTTATTTATTGAAATGTTTCCAAATTTTCAGGAGAAGGCAAAAATTTTATTAGAAAAAATTTTTAATGTAACATATTTTTTAAAATGAATAAAAAAAATATTAAAAATAAAATTTAAAATATTTTTTATTTTTAAAAAAAACAAAGAATAATTTTTGTTCTTTTTTAATAACAAAAGAAATTTGGAAGATTTTTTTACAAAGAAATAAAAGTTTTGTAATTGATAATAATTTGGATTCTATTCAAATTTTATATTCAAAATTTTGTGAATATGCATATAAAATTCAAGAAAATAAATTAAATAAAATTCTTTCATATTTAATTGATCTTGTTCAAAGATGTTTAAAAACTAAAAAAAAATTATATTCCTCAAAAAGTTCTATTTTTTTTTAATAATATATTTATTAATTTCTTTTTTAAAAGTAATTGAGAAAAATATTGAAAATGAAAATCTTTTCTCATATTTTCCTAAATTTTTATTTGAAATTAATAAGAATGAAGAAATTAAAAATAACTATACAAAAAAATTTAGTGCAATTTCTAATAATTCTAGTTTTGAAAAAGTTATTATTGATAAACCAATAAATTTATTTATTTTTTTTTATTTTTTTTATTTTTATTGAAATATTTAAAAAGTTTAGTAAAAAAAACACCTATTCAAAAACCAAAAAGAGAAAATATTGAAGTATTCCATAATTATTTAATAATTATTAAGTAAATATTTTTATTTTAAGGATTTTGAATCAATTTATAATAAACCAAAGCAATTAAAAATAATAAGATATAATTTAAACCAAATAAATCAAATAAATAATGGTTTAATGTTTAATTCTTGTATATAATATTGACCAAAAAATAATAGAAAAATCAAAACAAGAAAGTAGAAAAAACAATTTTTTCAAAGAAAATTATTTTGACAATATATTTAATTCAAAAAAAGAAAGAAAATATTTAAATCAAACATTATCCAATAAAACAAGAAATGATGCTAGTTAAATTTTTATTTTCACTTTATTTCAATTATTGTTTAATGATTTAATTTAAAAATTTTGAATTTGAAATTTTTTATTATATCTTTAAAAAAAAAAAATTTTAAAAATTATATCATTAAAAGAATAAAAAACTAAAATTATTTATTAGGATTTTTTTAAATTTTATTTATTAATAAGGAAAAAAAATTGAGAAAAATCATTCCTCATCGCCCAACAAAGCCATAATAAATCTACAAAAAATTACAAAACGCATTAAAATTAATAGTCAAGAAAGATATAAAGAAAAAGCGAAAAATCTAAGAGTTTTTTTAAATACCATTAAAATAAACAACAGTGAAAAAACTTCACCTTCATCAAAATTAACAACAAATGAAACTAATTTTGATACAACAATCACTTCTTTTTTTACAAAAAAAAGAAAGAATTTCCTTGTTTCTTCAAAAGAAAAATAAATTTGATTATTTTTTTTTTATTTTTTTATAATAAACAACAAATGAACTATTTTTATAAATCAAAAAAAAAATTATTAAAATTTTAAAATAAAATTTGAATTGTAAATTAATATAAATTTGAAATTTAATAAATCAAATAATAAAAAATAAGCATATAAAAATGAATATCAATGATTTTAAGGAGTTAATTTTTTTATTCTTTGAATCATTTTATTTAATTATTCATCCTTAGTTCTTTTTTCAAAATTAAAATTTTTTTTTTATTTATGAAAACTTTTTGTCTAAGATAGTGAAGAAGAAGCTACTATTCAAAAAAATCCATCTGAATTTTTAAATAATCAAGAGATATTTAATAATGAAAGTAAAATTTATTTTTTATTTATTTATATATAATTAAAAGGTGATAAAGAAAAAAACTTTGGACAAAATTTTGCTATAAATATGAAATTTTTAAATGCCTTTCAAAATTTACTATTCAGTGTTACTGAAAATATTGAAGAAAAAAATTTAAATCTGATTTCGGATGAGGAGAAAATTTTATATGAACAATTATATAAAAAGAATTCAAATAATTTTTTCCTTCATATAGAAGAAAAAGAAAATTATGAAAAAATTAAATACGATTATTCGCATGCCAAATCTTTCAAAAAATTTATGTTGTACTTCTATTTAATTTCAGAGTAAAAAGCTTTAAAAAAAAGAAAATTAAAATTTTATTTGATAATCTTCTTTATAAAAAAAATAAATTGTTTATTTTAGTTTAAAAAAAATTAATTATTGAAATAAATTTTCTTACAATAATTAATTCAAATATAAAAATTTAATATTTAAATTAGGAAAATTTCAATTGTCTGTAAATTGATAGTTAACAATTCATTTTTCAATTTCTTTTCACTTATCATTATTCTATCAAATTTTGTAATATTAATTATAAAATATACTCAAACAAATCAGTATAAAAATTTAATTTTCATAATTGAACCAGCTGAAAAATGTTTTTTTGTATATTATTCAATTGAATTATCATTAAAATTCATTGGGTTGGGTTTTTTTAGCTGCTATGATTCTTATTTTAAAGAAATTTGGAATATTTTTGATTTTTTAATAATAATGTCATATCTATTTGGAACATTTTTAGAATATTACATGAAAATAAATATGAAATTACTAAGAATTTTAAAAGCTTTAATATCTTTAAGAGCATTTTCAAAAGTGAAAAATTTAAAGATCATTCTTAGTGCTTTAATTTTTGCCCTTCCTTTATTAAAAGTTTCTTTTTTACTTTTAATTGTATTTTATTATTTATTTGCCATATTTGGATTGCAATTATTTCATGGAATGCTGAAAATGAATTGTTTTTTTCCAAAATTTGGAATTGGACCTGAAAAAAAAATATTTTGTGGAAATGTTGTTTGTTCAAGTGAATTTATTTGTGGAAAATCTAATTAAAATCCTAATTTAGAATTAACAAATTTTGATACTATTTTTGATTCGTTTTTGCAGGTAAAATCTATTTTGATTAATTTTATAATACATTTAATATTAGGTTATTCAAATAATAACTTTAGATGATTGGACAAATACAATGTATCTTATCCAAAGAACTTTAACAAATTTTTCTTGGATATATTTTTTATTGGTAGTAATTTTGGGAAATTTTTTCTTGTTAAATTTAAATCTTGCTATTTTGAAGGTTAAATTTACTGAAAGTTGTAATATGATTACTTATCAAAAAAATAAAAAACATAGAAATAAAATGCAGTATGATTTATTCAAATTGAAAAAAGATGGGTTATGGGAATCTAAATCAAAATCTGTCTTTGAAATTGAAAATAATGAATTACAAATAAAACAAAATAAAAAAAAAAAACAAAAGAAAACTAGTCAAATTATAGATAAAAATATTTTTAGTATAAAGAAATCCTTTAAGATCAAAAATAATATTGTAAAAAATAGGAAAAGTGATTTGAATAAGCCAAATTCTGAAGAAAATTCTTTCAAAAAAAGAAATTCTGGTATTCTTATTTTAACTAAATAATTATTATTTTTTTTTTAAAATAAGATTAAACAGAGAAAATTTTATTAACAAAATTAATTCTACAAAATTTTACATAAAATAAAATTTAAATTTAAAAGATTGTGATATTTTAAAGAAGGAAAAATTCTCTTTTTCTGGGAAATTGATAATTCAACAAAAATCATTAAAAAAATATATAAGTTCATATTTTGAGTTTTTCAAATTTAAAATTAAAAGTAAGAAGAAGAATTTTATTCCTATAAATCATTTAAAAATTGTAATCGATTTTAAAAAATGTTATAAAAATGAAAGTGAAAACGATATTTTTCCAGAGAGAATAGATAATATTAAAAAAATAAAAGATTTTAATATAGGAAATAAATTTAAATTAACTAAATTGAGAATATTCTATTCTCAAAAAAATAATAATCTTGATTTTGACAATAGAAATAAAAAAAGTTTTAGCAGATTAAATTATGATGGTATAAATTTTATATTTTAAATTATAAATTTTCTTAAATTTTAATAAATATATGATTTTTTATGTTCAAATATAAACTTATTAATATAATTTTTAATAAAATTATAAAAAGGCAAACTTCCAATTGACAAAAAGAATTTAATAACTAAAAAATTAAAAAACTTAAGAAAAAATTACATAAAGCATTCAATTTTTAAGGTTTATAGAAATAAAACTGGTGAAAATATAAAAAAATCGATTAAAATTGCAAGTAACAAAATCCAACCTTCTAATTTTAGATCAAAAAATAAATTTTCAACATTTAATTCAACAGCCAAAAGAATAACACAGGATAATATTGC
>CBDICY010000018.1:0-222176 GCA_965277445.1 Saprospiraceae bacterium
GTCCTGAAGAATTTGGCGTAATATTGACCTTTTTAAATACGTCTTCTTTTAAAATTGTTTATAGAGCCTTACAAATGACTGCCAGTTCTAATCCTAATACAGCTGGGTTTGGAGCAGATGGGGATAATGATAACACATTGCTTCAAATTTGCGCTGAAATTTGCGGCAATGGACTTGATGATGATGGTGATGGGTTGATTGATGATGCAGATTTAGACTGTGAATGTGGAGGAAATGCAAGTTGTGATGGTATTGTGCAAGATGCAGTTTATTCAGCGAGTGTAAAAGCAGGACAAACCCTAACTTATGCACATACCGTTAGTTCTGATGCAAATTTTTTAATTGTGACAGCTACAGTCAATAATAATAAATCTATTACAACTGCCCAATATGATGGAACGGATTTGACTTTTGTAAAAAGTGGTTCCTTTGATGGCAGAACCCTTTATGTTTATACCTTAGCAAACCCTTCTAGTGGTACAAATAACATCTATATTTCAACTGGTGGAGGAGACAATTGCGACTTAACAGTAGGCTCCGTTTCCTATAAATGTGTAGATACGGATAATCCCTTCCCGGGCGGATTAACCGAAGAACATGGCCAATTGCTAGGTACACAAACTATTGGAGATAATATTGTTTGTGCTACAGGAGATTATTTATTAGATTTTTTAGTCACGGACGATGATAATGTATTTCATGGTACAGACCAAATACAAATTGTCAATGAAGATAACCCTAGCGATCAGGAATTTTTATCTACTTCTTATATTCCAACAGGAGCAACTAATATTGGTTGGACTTTAGTGAATTCGGAATATGTTTATATGTATGGTTGTTTGAAAGCGTGTAGCATTACAGTAGAAATCTGTGATAATGGAATAGATGATGATGGCAATGGTGATACGGATTGTGTGGATGCTGCTTGTAACTGTAGTACTGCTGAGTTAGAATTTTGCACCTATAATTTAAAATTAGATTATAATGAAACGTTTGATATTCGGGACTTTGTTCAAGTAAAAGGGAATCCGACTGCCATCCCCGATTGGTCCCAAATTTCCTTTACTTATACCTTGGCAGGTGCTAATAACCCCACCACTCCTGCTGATTGGCATTTATCGGATTTTAATAATGGAACTGAAGTAACGATTACTTCAGCGGATGATGATGCAGGAACTGGAAATGAAGGAGATGGACGATATAGAATCTATATTGTCAGAAATGGGCAGCCTGTATATGATGATAAAATGACCATTCGCATTGAAGAAGGAAACAGCAATAGCCAAGATGCTAAATGTACAACGAATACCTGCGATAACGTGACGAGCGCAGGCAGTATTGCGGCAGATGAATCTGGTCTTTCTCCTTTTGACCCAACTATTATTACAGAGATTAATGCCCCTACTGGAGGGATAGGTAATTTAAATTATCAATGGCAGGATTCTATAGTAGGAGGTAATTGGACAGATATTTCAGGAGCAACCAATATCTCTTATGACCCAACAGCTATTACAGTAATTACTTTCTATCGAAGAGGTGTTACCCGCGATAATTGTGGCGAATTATTATTTTCAAATAGTATTACTAAAACACCTTTTGAGGATTGTACGGATGGAATAGATAATGATGGTGATGGTTTAATTGATTGCGCAGACCCAGATTGTAGTAATGGGTTGACTGTTACTGGAGCAACCACAAAGTTGTCTATGTGTAACGGTGACAATTCGCTTATTTCAGCTAGTGCAAGTGGAGGAGATGGGAATTATACTTATAGTTGGGACAATAGTTTAGCAAATGGCAGTAGCCATACCGTTAATCCAACGGTAAATACCACTTATAATGTGACCGTAACAGATGGCAATGGATGCACAGCAACTGACCAGATTTCAATAACGATAACTACTTGTTTAGAAATATGTGGAAATGGACAAGACGATGATTTTGATGGCTTAACAGATTGCGCAGACCCAGATTGTAGCAATGGTTTGACTATTACTGGAGCAACAACGAAATCGTCAATGTGTAATGGAGATAATGCGCTTATTTCAGCCAGCGCAAGCGGCGGAGATGGGAATTATACTTTTAGTTGGGATAATAGTTTAGCAGATGGTAGTAGTCATACCGTTAATCCAACAGTAAATTCCATCTATAACGTAACCGTAACGGATGGCAATGGCTGTACTGCTACTGACCAAATAATAATTACGGTAAATACTTGTGTAGAAATCTGTGATAATGGAATAGATGATGATAATGATGGAGATATAGATAACTGCGATGCAGACTGTAATCCTGACTTCAATATTCCAGGCGACTGTATTACCGTCAACACCACAGGCGATGAAGGCGATACCAACCCAGGTGATGGCAAATGTTTAACCGTCAACTGTGATTGTACCTTAAGAGCAGCCATCGAAGAAGCCAATGCCTTGGCAGGATATGATAATATCTGTTTTGATATTCCAAATTCAGATGCCAATTATAATGGAACCAATTGGACGATTAGCCCACAAAGCGCTTACCCAAATATTACAGAAGGGGTTTACATCAAAGGATTGACACAAACAGGGGCTAGTTATAGCAACTTGAAAATAGAAGTTGATGGCACAAATGCGGGGGCTTTTGTCAATGGCTTTAGATTTGTTACTGGTAGTAATAGCAGTATCGTGGAAGGACTGGTGATTAATAGTTTCCAAAATAGTGGTATTGAAATCTTCTTAGCAGATTCCATTCAAATTAAAGGCAATTACATTGGAACGAATGTCGCAGGAACGGGCAATAGAGGGAATGGCGGAAATGGAATCACTAATAATAATGGGGATGATGGTGTATTTGGCAGCTTAATGCCTAGTGAATCTAACATTATTGCTTTTAACACAGGAGATGGAATCGAACTATTGGAAAATGCTTTTAGAAATACCTTTTTGACGAACAGTATTACCGATAATGGAGGAATAGGAATAGATTTAGCTGGAGAAGCCGTTACTGCCAATGATGCCAATGATACGGATGCTGGAGCGAATGATTTACTAAATTTCCCAGAATTAAAGGGAATTGCGATTATTGGTGGAGATGTTTCTTATGATTTCTTGTTAGATGTTCCAGCAGGAGATTACCGCATAGAATTCTTTAGCAATACTACGGCTGATCCAACTCAACATGGGGAAGGAAAGACTTTTATTAATGCGATAAATATCAATCATACAGGCAGCGGAGCAGAACAATTTTATGGAGATTTTACCCCATTAGTTGCTACTGCAATCGGTGATTATATTACCCTCACGGCTACTCAATGTACAGATGGGACTTGTACGAATTTTTACCAAACTTCCGAATTTAATGGACATTATATTGGCGAAAGATGCCTTGATTTAACAGACGCAGGAAGTATTGCAGGCGATGAAGAAGGCTGTGGCAACTTTGACCCAAGCATCATTACCTCTGTAGTAGATGGTTCTGGTGGAGAAGGCGGACCTGTTTATTACCAATGGCAAGAATTAACAGAAGGAAATAGTGTTTGGAAAGACATCGTTGGTGCAACTGCAAATGAATATGATCCACCAGCAATTTCTATTACAACTAGTTATAAGCGTAGGGCTATTAGAGCAAAATGTTCGACTACTTGGCAGGAATCAAATATCATTACTAAAACCGTTACTGGAGGTGTTACTGCCGATATCGCTACTGCTCCGTCTGGCACAAATGGTTTCCTATGTGGAGCCGCCGCTTATGAATTTGCTGCTACGGATGCAGGTGTAGGCGCCATTTATGCATGGGATTTTGGCGAAAATTCCAATCCACGATACCAAACTGGCATTGGCACACATACGGTTGGCTTCTTGACACCAACAGACTCCTTGGCAGTAGTCAATGAAATTATTTTATCCGTTGAGGTAAATGGTTGTATTAGTTATGATACGACGACTTTTAGTATTCATCCTGTAGTTTATAGTTCAAATGTGATGTACACCAACCCTTCTGCTTGTGGTAGTACAGATGGTACGATTGAGGTGGAAGCAACGGGTGGTAAAAATCTTTGCGTAAAAGTGAGTTTGGATGGCGGATTAACTTATCAACCCGATGGACAACTATCCTTTTCTGGTATGGGACAAGGAACTTATAATATTGTACTTAATTATTGTGATACTGATTGCCCTAATGTATATGGCTTGGTCAATTTGACGGAACCAACCAATATTATTGCAAGCAATGATGAAGTTCAAAATGCCTGCCCTGGTTTCGGATTTAGTGGGAATGTAGCTTATAATGATGAAAATATCGACAATGCGGTTTATACCATTCAAACCCAAGCAACTAAAGGAAGTGCTATCATAGAACCGAATGGTGAGTTTAGGTATACCCCTTCAATTTATGAATGTGGTACTGACCAATTTGTTTATCAAGTTTGTAATTCCCTTACTAGCTGTTGTGCTACGGCAACGGTTACGTTGAATTTAACCGATACCATACCGCCAACTTTAAGGAATATACCTACAAATATAACCATCAATTGCGATGAAGAAATACCTTTAGCACCCTTGGTATCTGCATCGGATAATTGCCCTGCTATTTCTATTGATAAAATGGAAGCTAGTACACAAGGCGATGATGGTTGTGCTTTATATGATTATACCCTTACTAGAACATGGACGGCAACCGATGTCTGTGGTAATACGGCAACAGACCAACAGGTTATTGAAATTCAGGATATTACTGCTCCTGATATTTTCCGAATTTATACTTTGCCGAATGGCAAAAAAATGGTAGCAGGGGTGATGGAAAATGTAACCCAGCGATGGAAGGCGATTCAATTTCCAATTGATTTTCCTACTACTCCTGTGGTATTTACCCAAGTCCTTTCTACGATAGATTCTTCTGTTGTTGCCGTAAGAATGAGAAATACGTCTATCGCTCAGTTTGAAATGAAATTACAAGCGGAAGAAGCCAATGACAATCACATCTATAAAAGCGAGCAAGTGGCTTGGATTGCAATAGAAGAAGGAACCAATACGACAGGATTTAATTTAGAAGTTGGACAATTATTTGCTAATGATGCCTATACGACCGTAAACTTAGCCAATACTTATGATGGGAAACCTGCCCTGTTTACTACTTTACAATCTACTATAGAAAGTGATCCTGCCACAGTTACCTGTAAGGACTTAACCTCAAATAGTGTTCAATTAAAAGTAGCGGAAGAAATATCTGCTGATGCAGAGACGAATCACGCAACGGAAAGAATCGCCTATTTAGCAGTCGATAGTTTGACCTATTTAACTAATAATAAAGGAGAAATCATTGGCGAAGCTGGTACAATAAATATGGATGCAGGAATTGTGGTGATGTCTTCCAATAATTATTATTACAACCCTGTCATCATCACTAAATACGTGGATCAAAACGAAACTGAACCAGTTTTAGTGAATGTGAGAATTCTTAGTAATAACTCTTTTGAATTAGCCTTAGATGGCTGGGATTACCAATCTACTATTCCATCTACTGGTAAAATTGCGGTGATGATTGTGGAAGGGAGTTTACCGCTTAACATCGAAAATGCCTGCATCAATGAAACAGATAGCCTTGTTTTAGGCGTGGATATAGTAGCAATTGATAACTGTGATAATAATGTGTCGATTGTCTTTGACGAAACCGTTAGATATGAACAAACAGCAAAAATAATAGAGCGAACTTATGCTGCTATTGATGAATGTGCGAATGCTACTATTTTAACCCAAACCATTCATTGTTCTGGGGTGGCACTACGAACAAAGGCTTTTTTACAAGGTGCAGCGATTAGGAGTACAGATGGCCTAATGCGAGATGACCTTCGGACTAAAGGATTGCTTCCAACCGAAGAGCCTTATACTGCTTTGGAGGGCTTTAATCATTTTGGTACGGGCGGTCGAGAAGCGCTAGACCCTGCATTATTAACTATCACAGGAGAAAATGCTATTGTTGATTGGGTGATGATAGAACTAAGAGAGGCTAATAATCCGAGTATTGTTATTTCTACGCAATCTGGGTTGATTCAACGAGATGGAGATGTCGTAACTGCTTCGGGAGATTCCATTATGATTTTTGAAAATGTACCGATTAATAATTATTATGTGTCTATCAAACACCGGAATCACTTGGCAATGTATTCTTTATACACGCAAGTATTCGGCCCAGCTATTGTTCCGTATGTTGATTTTACCAATGTGTTTACCCCTGTTATGGGAGATATTCCAGGCGTAGCGGTAGATGGAAAAAGAGCGATGTGGTCAGGAGATCTTAATGCGGATTCTAAAATTATTTTCCAAGGTCCTCAGACAGATATTTTCCAAATGTTTTTGTATATCCTTTTAGATGATAGCAATCAAGATTTCTTAACTAATTTCATTAGTAGCGGATACACACAGAAAGATTTCAACTTGGATGGAAAAATTATTTTCCAAGGCCCAAATAATGATCGTTCTCCATTATTGTATCACACGATTTTAGAGCATCCTGATAATAATGGGAATATTGCCAATTTTGTCGTGCAGACAGGCGTACAAAGAGATAGTATTATCATTGAACCTGAATGGACGGCAACAGATAATTGCTCAGCTGATTATACCTTAGATGGTTGTGATTTTGATGGGGATGGCTTAGTAAATGAGGCAGATTTAGATAAGGATGCAGATGGTGTACCAGATTCTTTGGATGTAGCTATTTTTGATAAAAATTCTGATTCTGATGGAGATGGTATTAGCGATGATATAGAGACTGGTGGCGATGGTGTCTTTACACTCGGTACCGATTCTGACCCTTTAGCTGCTTGTGACCCTAACCCTATCAATGGTAATTGTATTGGAGTTGATTTGGACGGAGACGGATTTTTTGCGAATTATCCAACAACGCATAGTTTATATGATGAAATGGATGATGAAGCTTGCTTCCCTGATTTAGCGAATGCAAATTGTGGTTGTCAAGATACGGATAATGATGGAAAAATAACGGTTTGTCATATTCCTGGAAATAATTATGAGAATAGAGAAACTAAAGAAATTTCTATCCATGCTTGGTTAGCACATAAAGGGCATGGAGATATTTGTGGTCCTTGTAATTACGATGAAGATTTAGATGGGGTAGCCGAACCTTATGATATAGACCCTAATGACCCCAATTCAGATAGTGATGGCGATGGCATTACAGATATAGTAGAGACAGGAGGGGATGCTAGCTTTGATGAAGGCGTTGATACCAATCCATTAATAGCCGATACAGATGGCGATGGCTTAACAGATGGGGAGGAAGACGCTAATAAAAATGGGGTATTAGAAACAGGAGAAAGTAATCCGTTAATTTTCTGCGACCCTCTTAACACGGTAGCTATGTGCGATTTTGATAACGATGGCACGGCGAATCAAGCAGATTTCGATGATGATAATGATGGGGTATATGATGCGCTTGATATCAATCCTTTTGATGAAAATAGCGATACAGATGGAGATGGAATTACAGATATAGCAGAAAAAACGATTTCTAATCCATTAAACCCTTGTGACCCTACTGTTTTATCTCCTGCTTGTATGCCAATTGATGCAGATGGAGATGGATATTTTGCCAATTATCCTACTACTGCTGGGCAGTATGACCCAGATGATGCGGACGCTTGTAATCCAGTCGGAAGCACTACAGATTCTATTATAGTAGGAATTATTTCAGAAAAAGATGTTTGGATTAGAGCTGGAGATGATAAAAATCACGGGATTGATGGTCGGTTATATATAGAAGATGATAACGATCAAGAACGTCGTTCTCTTTTAAAATTTGATTTGAGCGCACAAGCAGGGAAAACTATTGTGGCGGCAAAATTGAAACTGTATATTAAAAACGGTGCAGGAAATGGTGTAATAGCAGCAGCTTATCCTGTAACGACTTATTGGGAAGAAGGTGATGGTATAGGCGAGTATTTTAATTGGACAACGGATAATGTAACTTGGGATAATGCTACTACAACTTCTCCTTGGGCGAATGCTGGAGGCGATTATGGAACATCTCTTTTAGGTACGATGTCTACCGCTAATACTGGTTGGTCAGAAATGCAACTTGATTTGGCTACTGTGCAAGATTGGATAGATAATCCAGGTAATAACTTGGGTATGATTTTAAAAGCGACTGCTGCACAAAATCAGAAAGTTGAGTTCTATTCTGAAAATGACTTCTTTGCGAATAAAAAGCCAACCATAGAAATCATTACGGTGGTAGATGGTTGTAATGGTGGAGGTGGAAGTGCGGTTGATACGGATGGCGATGGCATCTTTGATCATATTGAAGTTGGGGGCGATGGAAATTATGATTATGGTACAGATACTGACCCTAATAAAGTAGATACTGATGATGATGGCTTAACCGATGGGGAAGAAGATACTAATAAAAATGGTATAGTGGATACAGGAGAAAGTGACCCAAGAAGTAAATGTGATCCAGATGCAACTAGTTACTCCTGTGATTTTGATGAGGATGGCTGGATAAATGGCTGGGATTGGGATGCTGATGCTGATGGTGTACATGAGGATTATGATGTAGATGATTTTAACGTAGATAGTGATTCTGATGGAGACGGCATTACAGACATAATTGAAACAGGAGGAGAAACTTATGATGTAGGCATCGACACGGATCCATTAAATGTAGATACAGATGGTGACGGTGTGGAGGATGGCGTAGAAGATGAAAATCAAGACGGCATTTTTGATAAAGGAGAAAGCAATCCTTTAGATGCTTGTGATCCTGATCCAAATCATGGAGATTGTATAGGTATAGATGAAGACGCAGATGGGTATTTTGCCAATTATCCAGTTGAGCATGCTCAATATGACCCTAATGACACTTTAGATTGTGTGCCAGTTAATACGAATACGCCTACTACGGTTACGATAACTACAGGACAAGACAATTATATAAAGCAAAAATCAAATAATATTACAGATAATTATGGTGGAAAGACGGATATGCATGTTGTCAATAAAGCAAATGCAGAAGAGCGAGGATTAATACAATTTGATTTATCGGGGTATTCTGGACAAACAGTCGTAAGTGCTACACTATATATGCATTTAGAGAAAGCAGATGGAGGCGCTGGAACAGTAGTGGAAGGGTATAAGGTTTTATCTGCTTGGGAGGAAGGTACAGGAACTGCTGGATATGGCACCTCTAATTGGAATGAAGCATCAAGTACTACTGCTTGGACAACTCCTGGAGGAGACTTTAACCCAACTATAGAAGGAACAATGGATGCTTCTTCTTTAGGATATAAAACGATGACTTTCTCAACTGGCTTAGTCCAAGATTGGATCAACAATCCATCTACTAATTTTGGCATTTTGTTAAAGAGTACAGGTCCAAATTCAGATAAGCATACGGAGTTTAATACTTTTGATGGGCCAACGAACACCAAGCCTTACTTAGAAATTGTTTTTGATACACCTTGTGGGGATTCAAATACAGACACAGATGGCGATGGAATTCCAGATAATACAGATCCTGCGCCAGATAATGCTTGTGACCCTGACCCTGCGGATGGTAATTGTGTAGGTATTGATACGGATAGTGATGGCTATTTTGCGAATTATCCTGCTAGTCATACGCAATATGATCCTAACGATGCGGATGCCAATAATCCTAATGGAGGAGGTGGAAATACAGTCTCAGTCACTACTGGCCAGGATACTTATATTAAAGGAAAATCAAATAATATAGGTGATAATTACGGTGGTAAATCGGACATGCATGTTGTCAATAAAGCAAATGCAGAAGAGCGAGGATTAATACAATTTGATTTATCGGGGCAAACAGGACAAACAGTCACTAGTGCTACTTTATATATGAATGTAGAGAAAGCAGATGGTGGAGCTGGAACGGTAGTAGAAGCCTATAAAATTTCATCAGCTTGGGAAGAAGGAACGGGTACAGCTGGCTATGGTATTTCTAATTGGGATGAGGCAACAAGTTCTACTGCTTGGACAACCTCTGGAGGAGACTTTAGTCCAACTGTAGTGGGAACAATAGATGCCTCGACTTTAGGCTATCATACAATGGATTTATCCCCTAGCTTAATTCAAGATTGGATTGATAACCCAGCTTCAAACTTTGGTGTTCTGTTAAAGAGTACAGGGCCAAATGCTGATAAACATACAGAGTTTAATACTTTTGATGGCCCTGCGAATACACGACCCTATCTCGAATTGACTTTTAGTAGTGGAGGAGGAAATGCTTGTGAAGACATTGATGGAGATGGTACCATGGTAATTTGTCACAAACCGGGTACAGCTGCTGAAAGCACGAAGATAATCAATGTAAATGCATGGTCTGGGCATGAAGGTCATGGTGATATTTGTGGTCCTTGTGCAGATTATAAAACCATTGCTGCTGGATTTTGGAATAGCGCCTCTACTTGGGAAGGTGGTACAATTCCACCAACTACTATTGATGGAATTTCGGTTGTGATTAACCATACGGTGAGTGTCCAAACAGATATTACAGTAAGAGGAGGTGGATATTTATGGCTAGAAGGAGGTGGTTCTTTCGCCTTGCAAAATGGAAAATTAACGATTGAAGATGGTACAGTAATCGTAAAAAATGTTGCTTTTGATATTCAATATGGATTAGAATTAATGAATGTTAATTCCACTTTCCAGATGATAAATGGAGGGTTAACGATAGGGCAATTATTTAAAAACACCAATGGTAGCGTTTATTTTGAAAATGTATGCCTTGGTGCTGGTGCGAGTTATCAAGTCCTAGGAGGTACCGATATTTGGAAAAATGTCTGTGCCGAAATAGGGACTAATTCAGGAGGTTCTTATCATTTGAATAATGCTACTGTAACAATGACAGATACTAAAATAAAAGTACCAAATGGTCAATTCCAAAACCAAAATAATTCTTCTTTAACAGGGACTATTTCTGCTTTATATGTACCCAATGGTAGTTTAGAAAATACGGCAACTTGGACAGCAACCGTTACGGATTACTGTGTTTCTGGTACAGTTTCGGTACCACCTAGTTATTTACCTGCTTCAGAAACTTGTTCTAATATTAATGATTATTTTGCCCCTTGTACTTGTAATTAAAGAAAAGGAATTTAAAATTATCAATAACTATGTGTAAACAAGTCTTTATCGTTAAATTGCACCAAGCAGAAAATCAATGTCAATTAGACGATTACCATGATTTGAATAATAATCTTCTAATTGACATTCGCTTACCCATTGATAAGGAAGGGTGATATTGGAACATTGAGACTTCCATTATACCAATTGTTCCTCTAATCCTCCTCTCCATTCGGATGACATTGGTAACAAGCATTACTCTCAAACCGATAGCCGTTTACTCCATCATGGTCATCAGCCAATTGATTTGGGTCATTATGCTCATGACAATCAATACAACTGAAGGTAGAGAAATCATTATTAATATGACATTCTGAGCATAAGGTCCATTCGCTTTGATGATTACCGCTATATATGGGGAAGTACATGGCATCATGGTCAAAAGTAGATGGTTCCCAAGCTACTTCGCTGTGACATTGCGTACAGTCCATTGGAAAACCTGCCTGTTGGTGATTTGGGTTTTGCGCATTATTAAAATCACTTTGATGACAGGCAATACATTCAGTTGGCGTACCAGCATACCCATTGGCATGGCATTCGATACAGTCGGTGGTTGCATGTGCTCCTCTTAACGGGAAATTAGTTTGGTCATGGTCAAAAGTCGCTGGTATCCAAGTTTCGTCTGTATGGCAAGCTTTACAGTCCGTCGAAAATCCAGCAGTTCTATGATTAGGATTAGTAGTTTGATTATAATCTGACTGGTGGCAAGCTACACAATCCGTTGGTGTACCTTCATATCCATTAGCGTGACATTCGATACAATCGGTGGTTGCATGTGCTCCTCTTAATGGGAAATTGGTTTGGTCATGATTAAAAGTTGCAGGCTCCCATCCCGATTCCGTGTGGCAAATGGTACATTCTGTGGGGAAACCAGCCGTCCGATGATTCGGGTCGTTTGTTTGGTCAAAATCTGCTTGGTGACAAGCAACGCAGTCTGTTGGTGTACCTGTATATCCGTCGGTATGGCATTCGATACAATCTACTCCTCTATGTTCACCTCGTAATGGGAAACTGGTTTGGTCGTGGTCAAAAGTTGCAGGTTCCCATCCTGATTCTGTATGGCAAACGGTGCAATCAGTTGGAAATCCTGATGCTCGATGGTCTGGGTCATTCGTATTGTTAAAATCCGCTTGGTGGCAAGCAAAACAATCGGTCGGTGTGCCTTCATATCCGTCGGCATGACATTCAATACAATCTACTTCTCTATGTTCTCCTCTTAATGGAAAATTGGTTTGGTCGTGGTCAAAAGTTGCAGGTTCCCATGCTATCTCACTATGACATTGTGTACAATCTGTAGAAAAGCCAGAAGCTACATGGTCAGGGTCTTTAGCATTATTAAAATCCTGTTGATGACAACCTATACAATCAGTTGGCGTATTGGTATAATTTCCATTATGGCAAGCTGCACAATCATTGGCAACAGCTGCATGTGCGCCATTTAAGGGCCAGAATTGGTCATGTATATCAAACGATGCAGGCATCCAATCTGGCTCAGTCGTGTGACATTCGATACAATCTGTAGATAAATTTAATACTTTATGATTAGGATTGATACTTTGGTCAAAATCTAATTGGTGACAAGCTGCACAATCCGTTGGGGTATTGGTGTATCCTTCTGTATGACAGTCAATGCAATCAACGCCAATATGAGCGCCCGTTAGTGGGAACTCCGTTTGGTCGTGGTCAAAGGTAGCTGGCTCCCAAGCATTCTCAGTATGGCATTGGGTGCATTCAGTAGAAAACCCATTTACTTTATGATTAGGGTCGGTTGTATTGTCAAAATCTTGTTGGTGACAAGCAAAACAATCTGTCGGTGTGCCTTCATAACCGTCAGTATGGCATTCGATACAATCGGTGGTTGCATGCGCTCCTCTTAACGGGAAATTAGTTTGGTCATGGTCGAAAGTAGCTGGCTCCCATGCAGTTTCAGTATGACATTGAGTACACTCCGTAGAAAACCCATTTGCTTTATGATTGGGGTCAGTCGTATTGTCAAAATCTTGTTGGTGACAAGCAAAACAATCCGTTGGTGTCCCTTCATAGCCATCAGTATGACACTCGATACAATCGGTAGTTGTATGCGCTCCTCTTAACGGGAAATTAGTTTGGTCGTGGTCGAAGGTAGCTGGCTTCCAAGCAGTTTCGGTATGACAAATAGTACAATCAGTTGGGAATCCAAGTACCTTATGATTAGGGTCAGTTGTATTATCAAAATCTTGTTGATGACAACCTATACAATCAGTTGGTGTATTGGTATAATCTCCATTATGGCAAGCTGCACAATCATTGGCAACAGCTGCATGCGCACCATTTAATGGCCAGAATTGGTCATGTATATCAAACGATGCAGGCATCCAATCTGGCTCAGTCGTGTGACATTCGATACAATCTGTAGATAAATTTAATACTTTATGATTAGGATTGATACTTTGGTCAAAATCTAATTGGTGACAAGCTGCACAATCCGTTGGGGTATTGGTGTATCCTTCTGTATGACAGTCAATGCAATCAACGCCAATATGAGCGCCCGTTAGTGGGAACTCCGTTTGGTCGTGGTCAAAGGTAGATGGTTCCCAAGCATTCTCAGTATGGCATTGGGTGCATTCAGTAGAAAACCCATTTGCTTTATGATTAGGGTCGGTTGTATTGTCAAAATCTTGTTGGTGACAAGCAAAACAATCTGTCGGTGTGCCTTCATAACCGTCAGTATGGCATTCGATACAATCGGTGGTTGCATGCGCTCCTCTTAACGGGAAATTAGTTTGGTCATGGTCGAAGGTGGCAGGTTCCCATGCAGTTTCGGTATGACAAATAATACAATCAGTTGGGAATCCTAATACTTTATGATTAGGGTCAGTTGTATTATCAAAATCCTGTTGGTGACAACCTATACAATCAGTTGGCGTATTGGTATAATCTCCATTATGGCAAGCTGCACAATCATGGGCAATAGCTGCGTGTGCGCCATTTAAAGGCCAGAATTGGTCATGTATATCAAATGATGCAGGCATCCAATCTGCATCCGTAGTATGACAAGTAGTACAGTCGGTCGTTAGATTCAATACACGGTGATTTGGATTTACTGTCTCATCAAAATCTTGTTGGTGGCAGCCAACACAAGTATTAGGTGTGTTTTCATAATCACCTTGATGACAAGCTACACAATCATTTTCTATTACTTTGTGTTCTCCTGTTAGAGGATAATATTGGTCATGATTGAAAGTAGAGGGTGTCCAAGCTGTCTCTGTATGACAGGATTCACATTCCAATGGAAATTGGGCCGCTTTATGGTCAGGATTGGTGGTTTGATTATAATCCTCGGTATGACAACCAGCACAAGTATTCGGTGTATTATTATAATCTCCATTGTGACAATCTACACAATCATTGGCAACAGCTGCATGTGCTCCTTTCAATTCATAAAATTGATTGTGAATATCAAAAGTAGCAGGATTCCAACCTGCCTCTGTGGTATGGCAAGTCATACAATCTATTGATAAATTTAGGGCTTGATGATTAGGGTTTATAGCTTGGTCAAAATCTAATTGGTGGCAAGCTGCACAGTCGGTTGGCGTACCTTCATAGCCTGCTGAATGGCAATCAATACAATCTACTCCAATGTGTGCGCCTGTAAGAGGGAAAGCTGTTTGGTCATGATTAAAGGTAGAAGGTGTCCAAGTCGTTTCTGTATGACATTGAGTACAATCTGTAGAGAAACCGTTCGCTTTATGATTGGGGTCAGTTGCATTATCAAAATCTTGTTGATGGCAGCCAATACAATCCGTTGGGGTATTGGTATAATTTCCATTATGGCAAGCGGCACAATCATTGGCAATGGCTGCATGAGCACCATTTAAAGGCCAAAACTGGTCATGCAAATCAAATTTGGCAGGCATCCATTCTGGTTCTGTCGTATGACATTCGATACAATCTGTAGAAAGATTTAAAACCTTATGATTAGGATTTGTCGTTTGTTCAAAATCCAATTGGTGACAAGCTGCGCAATCTGTAGGAGTACCTGCATATCCTTGCGAGTGGCAAGCCAAGCACTCCACATCAATGTGAGCGCCTGTCAATGGAAAATTAGTGAGGTTATGGTCAAATACATCATCCGCTGAACCAGTAGGGTGACAGGCTAAACATGCTGAATTTTCGTAGGTATAGCCTGTCACCGCTGCGTGTTGTTCATCAGTTTCCGGATTTACATGACAATTGGTACAAGTAAACTGGCTATAATCAGATGGGGTATTATGGCAATCTATGCATTGTTCCCAAGTGCCTTGATGTGCTCCGCTATAAATGGGAAATAAATTATCATGGTCTTGAAATTCCGCAGGTTGCCATCCCACATCCGTAGTATGACATGCTACACAATCGGTAGAAAAATCGGCAGCTTGGTGATTAGGGTTTTGAGCTTCGATAAAAGCAGTTTCGTGACAAGCAATACAGTCAGTAGGAGTATTAATAAAATTTCGATCTATATGGCAAGCAATACAATCGTCTATTTCATGGCCTTTGGTTAATGGGAAAAAATCATGGTTTATGGAATTTGTAGACCAGTCAAATCCCTCAATAGTATGGCAATCAATACAATCTGTAGAAAAACCTACCTCGCTATGGTTAGGATTTGTGGTAGCATGAAATTCATCAAGGTGGCAATTAATACACTCATTACCGATCCGTAAAAATTGTAAACCAGTTTCTGATTGATGACAGTCTGTACAAGCAGCCTCAGCGTGCATGCCTAGTAGAGGAAACCCATTTTCTTGATGTAATTCTGTGATATTATCAACTAACCAGTTTTCTGCTGTATGGCAACGGGCACAATCTGCTCCAACGGTTTGTTGATGAACATCTGTATGACAGGAAATACATTCTACACTAGTGGGTGCAAAGACCAAACTTTCATGACATGCTCTACAATCAACTCCTTTATGCTGCCCCTCTAAAGGAAAAGCTGTTTTTTGATGATTAAATTGAAGGGTATCCCAGCCCATGACCCAACCTGTAACCTGAGAGATTTGTAGTTCAGGGTCTTCTTCAAATTTCCAGTTATCCATAGGAATTTCCCAACTGTCAGAAGTATGACAAGCTTTACAATCCATTTTTAACCCCTCTCCATGAGGATTCTGGGCTATTAGTTTTACCGCTATGGTGAGAAATATTACTAGCAGCCAATATCTAGGCATTTTTTGTTAATTTATCTAAATCAAATAAAAGATTTTAAGTGTGAAAAAAGCTATATAAAAAATAAGCTTATAAGCACATCGTCTTATAGGTAATACAAAAGTGTATTACATAAAAAACACATTCATCTTTTTACACATTCGATAAATTAAGGAAGAAAAATGTTATAGATAGACGGGCTGATGAAAATAATTATGACAAATTTATATATAATTATTTTCATCAGCGTTCCATGATTTACAATTGTCAGATAATTGTCAGTTTAACCTTAAGTTTTGTAAAGAATCAATTAATAAATCCTTACTTCATGCCAAAACTCAAGCCCAAACTAACAATAAAAGCATTCAAGCCAGTACTACGCTGATAGTAAGCGCCTCTAACATCAATGGATTTAAACGTAAAAACTTTTTTAGTAAAAGGTACTTTGGTGCGACCTACTCCGTATAAAGGGGCAATTTTTACACCTAAACCAACTTTATGACTACTCAAATTCGATAAATCATAATCAGAAGTATAGAAAATTTCATCCGTCGTATGAACGGCAAAAGGTGCAAAATAGTCCGCTTGATTTTGCGTATGGAAACGATAAAAAGGCGAAACTGTTAAACCTGTGCTAATCTTGAAAGGCACTTCCAAACTCATAGAGTGTGCTCGCAGTCCCCAGTCATCAAAATAAAAGCGGTAATAGGTTCTTAGGATGAATGCATCTGCAGGAAAAATATTTAAGCGTAAACCAATCGGTATTTTTAATCTGGAATCGGGTAAACGTTCTATATCGGGTAAAGTTTGATTAGCGAAATACACTCTATGAAAAGGAGTAGATAATAAGCCTTTCATTAGGATAGCCTCACTAGAAACAGAGAATTGCATTCGACGATTGATAACTTGGGAATAGGTTGCTTGAAAGTTATAAGATTGTCTTTCCGTAGTTGGCACACTTACTTCTCCTCGCAGTTCTTGCGGAAAGAAGGGCTCCCAATTATCAAAAAAGGCTTGGGCATTCAAACTTAATTCGCTATTACCTTCATTAAATTCTTTGGCAAAAGATAAACCTCCAGAAATGGAAGTGTAGTCGTATTCAGTAGAAAAGTTGGCCTTTACCCCGTAGGTCGTTCCCTTTTTAAGGTTTTTTCGAGTGTAGCCAATCGTGCCATAAGCACGTAAATCTTTGCTAGAGGCAGAGGAAACTCGACTATTGATATTGTCGGTAGAGGCGGAAGTATAAAAATCTGCGCCTACCGTTACATTAATGGCATTGATAGAATCTAGAGGTACATTAACCACTAACATAGAGGCATAATCTTGTAAATCTTCTGTCCCTACCCCACCTGTTACAGCACCATTATTACCTGTTTGGTCGTAATAACTGGTTAAAAAATCAGCGGTTACTTCCTTATCATTACCTTTCATTTGATACTCGCTGTTTTGACCAAAACTGATAGTGGCCATCAACAAAAAAAGTATTCCTATTACACTAAACTTAGTCATGTTTTTTTTTGAAAAAAATTAATTAATTGCAACCACATCCGCCACCAACTTTTCCTCCGTTTGCGCCCGCAGCAGCTTCTCGATAGGATTCAAAATTGGTCTCAAAAGTTTCACATTTCTTAGCAGCTAATTCCATTTCGGAATCATTCAAATACATTTTTTGATAGGCTTTGACATCCATACAGGAAGTTGCTAAAAAGCAAACCAGCAAAAAGCCAAATCCCTTAATTAAATTTTTCATTAGTAATAATTCAGTTTAAGATTTTCGGTAGTGAGTAATTCGTCATCATCCGTAACGATTAAACCTTCTACTCCATTAATTTTGTTAATTAAAGCCAAGCCCTCGGTTACACCCATTACAAAAACGGAAGTGGCCAAGGCATCGGATAATTCCGCATCGGGGCTAATAATCGTTACACTCTTGATACCCGTAGTGGGATAGCCCGTTCTAGGGTCGATAATATGGGCATATCGCTTGCTATCAAAGACCACAAATTTTTCATAATCACCCGATGTAACAATGGCTTGATTCTGTAATTGAATCGAACCAAGTATTTTATTTTTATCTTTTGGGTCGGCAATTTTTATCGCCCAGGCTTCAGGGGTATTACTTTCGCCCCAGGCAATTAAATCACCTCCAGCATTCACAATTCCCCCTTGAATGCCCTCCATTTTTTCCATAATCACTTTAGCACGATTGGCGGCATAGCCTTTACCCATTGCACCAAAACCAATTTTCATCCCCTTTTCTTTTAGGAAAACGGTTTGTTGGGTTCTATCCAAAAGAATATTTTGCCAATTGATTTTTGCCTTTGCTTGTGCTACCTTTTCAGAACTAGGCATAGCAGTCATCGAACCATCAAATTTCCAAATCCTATCCATCGAGGCATAAGAAATATCGAAAGCCCCTTTGGTCAAAGTCGATAATTTTTTAGCTCGAAAGATGAGGTCAAATAATTCCTTATCTACTTTTACCGCTTGAATGCCCGCTTGCCGATTAACTTCACTTGTTTGAGAACGAGTATCCCAAGAGGAAATCAAGCGTTCGATTCGGGTGATTTCTTCAATTCCTACATTAATGGCATTCCACGCTATACTTTCATTATCAGCAACGGCGGTTACTTCAAATCGACTGCCCATCAGCAGTAGTACTTTTGTTTGTTCCACCTTGTTTTGTGCGAAGACCTGTCCCAGCGTGAACCCAAAAGCGATGATGGAAATAAAAAGACGCATAGGGTACTATTTAGCAGTTAAGGCAGATTCCAGTTCATGGACAAATTTTAAAGCGGTCTGACCTTTAAAAGCAGGACTACCTAAGACCTTTTCTTGGCGGTCTAGTAACACGATTTTAGGAAAAGCTCCTGATTTATTAAATCGTTCTGCTAATGCCTCGTTGTGCGCAGTTTGTTCTTTGGGTAATTTATTTTTTCGTCTAGCAGGAAAATCTAAGTATAAGATACTTAACTTATCCCCTAGCCTATCGACAAAGTCATTGGATTGTAAGACATCCTTTTTAAATTGAATACAAGGCTTACACCAATCCGAACCTGCAAAGACCATTAATATGTCTTGGTTATTTTCGGCGGCATAGCTTTTTGCTTTTTCAATATCCGTGAAGGTCTTTACTTCTTCTTGGGCTTGTACCCCTAGTACTAATAAAAATGAAAAACAAATAAATAAGATAGATTTCATGTTGTTGTTTATGTTTTATTAAAAAATAAAACGAGTGTCTCGATAACAGTTTCTAATATAAGGTACGTATACCGTTGGAAAAAACGTTGCCTGATAAATTAGTTTTTTTTTAATTTATTTAAATGGTAACAGCTCTTAGTTTATCCCCTAATTGGGGCACTACCCAACCTAATTCTCATTTTGCATGGATGGTAATGACTATAAAGGGATTTTCAACGAATTTCATTGACTTTTTACAAAAGGTATTAAAAGGTTTCTCTAAAAGAGAAGAGCTACATTTCTGTTTGTAGCTCTTCAAGTAATCATTGTTTAATGCAGCTATTTTGGAATGTTAAATGGGCAATTTGTGATTAACCAAAATTACCTCTTAGTAAATTTTATACTACCTATACTATTACCAGAAGAAACAGATAAATAGTAAAAGCCTGCCGATAGCTTACTGATATCGATGGGTTGATTTTTCTTAAAATCATCCAACTGTATCAAAGTACGACCTAAACTGTCAAAAACTTTAAGCTCAAGTTTAGATAATGTGTTATTGGATATTTGTGGAATATTAAGTATCAATACTTCATTGGCTGGATTTGGATAGACTTCAAAACGTATAGTTTCTTTGCCAACTTCTACTATAGACGTAGATAGCATTGGACAATCCAATGTTTTGATAATCTGTCCTCTAAGCTCTCCTGATGTATTATTTTCGGTATGAATATTAATATAGGCATTCCCCATTTGAATCATTTGGGCAATAGTATCAGTAAATGCTGCCTCGCTATTTGGAGTAGCATATAAAAATGCCCCACCATTCATAAAATGGTCAGTAAAGGCGAAAACATTAGACCCCTTTTCACCCGCAGGCGCATTATGAATGTGTGCACCTGTAAAAGCGGAAGTTAACTCATTAACCACTACCATTAAGTGCATTTCGTCTTTGTCTCGATTAAATGCAACCAAACCAGAGCCAGCTACATTTTCCGCACCCGTTGCTGCAGGTATTTCTTGCTCGGAACAAAGGTCAAAAGCATAAGCATCTCTAGCCAATCGGTACAACTGACCTCGTAATTCTCCCGAAGGATTTTCTTCGGTGTGAACATTGATGTAAATACCTCCAGATAAAATGGAAGTTAGCAAAGCCTGGTCAATGGCATGCGTTCCTGTAATAACACTTCCATTGATACCTTCAGCATAATTAATAATGGAACTACCTCCTTCACCCAATACACCTTGATGTAAATGTGCTTTGGTAACAGGATTATGCTGACTCAATTGTACCATCGTATGGATAGTATCCAGCGTTGAGTTAATCTGAAAGACTGCTAAACCGATACCACTTTGGTCAACGGTTACTTCGTGTGGTTCTTGGTCATTAGTTAACCAACTATCCACAATTACTCCATGCATAGGAGACAACTGTGCTCTTATTGCTCCTGAGCCATGGTTTTCTGTATGAATATTGATATAGACATTGCCATTTTGTAGGTCTGCTAAATAATCGCCAGCAGGGAACTTCGCTTTAATGGTATTACCTACTATAAAATCGGTTAAGGTAAAAACACTACCTCCATTTTCACCAGCAGGGGCAATATGAAAATGTGCTTTAGTAATGGCACTACTCAATCCATCCCATTGAGCATTTAACTCTATGGTATTTGTTCCTTCGGTATAGTGAAGACTTGCTATGCCTGTGGCTGCTGTTTCTACGGCTGGTACTTCATTAGCACCAGAGAATGTGCCAACGAAACTTTCGGGGGCTTCTAAAGCTAGCTGTCCCCTCAATTCTCCAGAACCGTTATTTTCTGTGTGAACATTTACATATAATTGCCCTGTCAGCAATTTAGCAACAAAAGCTTTATCAATATCAAAAGTTTTGGTCATCCTACTTTTAATATGTTCCTCCGTTAAGTTAATAATAGAAGAACCATTTTCTCCAGCAGGAGCTTCATGGATATGTGCTTTGGTGAAAGCGCTAGACAAGTTGCTGACCGTAGCATTTAGAGTAGCTTGGGTCATATCTTCATTAAAAGTAATGGTAGCTAATCCTGTGGCATTGGTTTCTACCGCTGGTACTTCATTCGCTCCTGATAAGCGAGTGGTAATAACTAAATCTTGACTAAATTGAGGGTCGGTAATAGAGATGGCTGGAATTTCAACTGGAATAGGCAGTATTGGACAATCCAATGTTTTGACAATCTGTCCTCTAAGCTCTCCTGATGTATTATTTTCGGTATGAATATTAATATAGGCATTCCCCATTTGAATCATTTGGGCAATAGTATCCGTAAATGCTGCCTCGCTATTTGGAGTAGCATATAAAAATGCCCCACCATTCATAAAGTGGTCGGTAAAAGCGAAAACATTAGAACCTTTTTCACCAACAGGCGCATTATGAATGTGTGCACCTGTAAAAGCGGAGGTTAACTCATTAACTACCACCATTAAGTGCATTTCGTCTTTGTCTCGATTAAATGCAACCAAACCAGAACCAGCTACATTTTCCGCACCCGTTGCTGCAGGTACTTCTTGCTCCGAACAAAGGTCAAAAGCATAAGCATCTCTAGCCAATCGGTACAACTGACCTCGTAATTCTCCTGAAGGATTTTCTTCGGTGTGGACATTGATGTAAATACCTCCAGATAAAATGGAAGTTAGCAAAGCCTGGTCAATGGCATGCGTTCCTGTAATAACACTTCCATTGATACCTTCGGCATAATTAATAATGGAGCTACCTCCTTCACCCAATACACCTTGATGTAAATGTGCTTTGGTAACAGGATTATGCTGACTCAATTGTACCATCGTATGAATAGTATCCAGCGTTGAATTAATCTGAAAGACTGCTAAACCAATACCATTTTGGTCAACGGTTACTTCGTGCGGTTCTTGGTCATTAGTTAACCAACTATCTACAATTACTCCATGCGTAGGAGTCAATTGCGCTCTTATTGCTCCTGAGCCATGGTTTTCCGTATGAATATTAATATAGACATTGCCATTTTGTAAATCTGTCAAATAATCGCCAGCAGGGAACTTAGCTTTAATGGTATTACCTACTATAAAATCAGTCAAGGTAAAAACACTCCCTCCATTTTCACCAGCAGGGGCAACATGGAAATGCGCTTTAGTAATAGCACTACTCAATCCATCCCATTGAGCATTTAACTCTATGGTATTTGTTCCTTCGGTATAGTGAAGACTTGCTATGCCTGTGGCTGCTGTTTCTACGGCTGGCACTTCATTAGCACCAGAGAATGTGCCAACGAAACTTTCGGGGGCTTCTAAAGCTAGCTGTCCCCTCAATTCTCCTGAGCCGTGATTTTCTGTATGAACATTCACATATAATTGCCCTGTCAGCAATTTAGCAACAAAAGCTTTATCAATATCAAAAGCTTTGGTAATTCTACCTTTAATATGTTCTTCCGTTAAGTTAATAATTGAAGAACCATTTTCACCAGCAGGAGCTTCATGGATATGTGCTTTAGTGAAAGAACTAGACAAGTTGCTGACCGTAGCATTTAGAGTAGCTTGGGTCATATCTTCATTAAAAGTAATGGTAGCTAATCCTGTGGCATTGGTTTCTACCGCTGGTACTTCATTCGCTCCTGATAAGCGAGTGGTAATAACTAAATCTTGACTAAATTGAGGGTCGGTAATAGAGATGGCTGGAATTTCAACTGGAATAGGCAGTATTGGACAATCCAATGTTTTGACAATCTGTCCTCTAAGCTCTCCTGATGTATTATTTTCGGTATGAATATTAATATAGGCATTCCCCATTTGAATCATTTGGGCAATAGTATCCGTAAATGCTGCCTCGCTATTTGGAGTAGCATATAAAAATGCCCCACCATTCATAAAGTGGTCGGTAAAAGCGAAAACATTAGAACCTTTTTCACCAACAGGCGCATTATGAATGTGTGCACCTGTAAAAGCGGAGGTTAACTCATTAACTACCACCATTAAGTGCATTTCGTCTTTGTCTCGATTAAATGCAACCAAACCAGAACCAGCTACATTTTCCGCACCCGTTGCTGCAGGTACTTCTTGCTCCGAACAAAGGTCAAAAGCATAAGCATCTCTAGCCAATCGGTACAACTGACCTCGTAATTCTCCTGAAGGATTTTCTTCGGTGTGGACATTGATGTAAATACCTCCAGATAAAATGGAAGTTAGCAAAGCCTGGTCAATGGCATGCGTTCCTGTAATAACACTTCCATTGATACCTTCGGCATAATTAATAATGGAGCTACCTCCTTCACCCAATACACCTTGATGTAAATGTGCTTTGGTAACAGGATTATGCTGACTCAATTGTACCATCGTATGAATAGTATCCAGCGTTGAATTAATCTGAAAGACTGCTAAACCAATACCATTTTGGTCAACGGTTACTTCGTGCGGTTCTTGGTCATTAGTTAACCAACTATCTACAATTACTCCATGCGTAGGAGTCAATTGCGCTCTTATTGCTCCTGAGCCATGGTTTTCCGTATGAATATTAATATAGACATTGCCATTTTGTAAATCTGTCAAATAATCGCCAGCAGGGAACTTAGCTTTAATGGTATTACCTACTATAAAATCAGTCAAGGTAAAAACACTCCCTCCATTTTCACCAGCAGGGGCAACATGGAAATGCGCTTTAGTAATAGCACTACTCAATCCATCCCATTGAGCATTTAACTCTATGGTATTTGTTCCTTCGGTATAGTGAAGACTTGCTATGCCTGTGGCTGCTGTTTCTACGGCTGGCACTTCATTAGCACCAGAGAATGTGCCAACGAAACTTTCGGGGGCTTCTAAAGCTAGCTGTCCCCTCAATTCTCCTGAGCCGTGATTTTCTGTATGAACATTCACATATAATTGCCCTGTCAGCAATTTAGCAACAAAAGCTTTATCAATATCAAAAGCTTTGGTAATTCTACCTTTAATATGTTCTTCCGTTAAGTTAATAATTGAAGAACCATTTTCACCAGCAGGAGCTTCATGGATATGTGCTTTAGTGAAAGAACTAGACAAGTTGCTGACCGTAGCATTTAGGGTAGCTTGGGTCATATCTTCATTGAAGGTAATGGTAGCTAGTCCTGTGGCATTGGTTTCTACCGCTGGTACTTCATTCGCTCCTGATAGACGGGTAGTAATAACTAAGTCTTGACTAAATTGAGGGTCGGTTATGGAGATGGCTGGAATTTCAACTGGAGTAGGCAGCATTGGACAATCCAACGTTTTAACAATCTGTCCTCTAAGCTCTCCTGATGTATTATTTTCGGTATGAATATTAATATAGGCATTCCCCATTTGAATCATTTGGGCAATAGTATCAGTAAATGCTGCCTCGCTATTTGGAGTAGCATATAAAAATGCCCCACCATTCATAAAGTGGTCGGTAAAGGCGAAAACATTAGACCCCTTTTCACCCGCAGGCGCATTATGAATGTGTGCACCTGTAAAAGCGGAGGTTAACTCATTAACCACTACCATTAAGTGCATTTCGTCTTTGTCTCGATTAAATGCAACCAAACCAGAACCAGCTACATTTTCTGCACCTGTTGCTGTAGGTATTTCTTGCTCCGAACAAAGGTCAAAAGCATAAGCATCTCTAGCCAATCGGTATAACTGACCTCGTAATTCTCCCGAAGGATTTTCTTCGGTGTGAACATTGATGTAAATACCTCCAGATAAAATGGAAGTTAGCAAAGCCTGGTCAATGGCATGCGTTCCTGTAATAACACTTCCATTGATACCTTCGGCATAATTAACAATGGAGCTACCTCCTTCACCCAATACACCTTGATGTAAATGTGCTTTGGTAACAGGATTATGCTGACTCAATTGTACCATCGTATGAATAGTATCCAGCGTTGAGTTAATTTGAAAGACTGCTAAACCGATACCACTTTGGTCAACGGTTACTTCGTGTGGTTCTTGGTCATTAGTTAACCAACTATCTACAATTACTCCATGCGTAGGAGACAATTGTGCTCTTATTGCTCCTGAGCCATGGTTTTCCGTATGAATATTAATATAGACATTGCCATTTTGTAAATCTGTCAAATAATCGCCAGCAGGGAACTTCGCTTTAATGGTATTACCTACTATAAAATCAGTCAAGGTAAAAACACTACCTCCATTTTCACCAGCAGGGGCAACATGGAAATGCGCTTTAGTAATAGCACTACTCAATCCATCCCATTGAGCATTTAACTCTATGGTATTTGTTCCTTCGGTATAGTGAAGACTTGCTATGCCTGTGGCTGCTGTTTCTACGGCTGGCACTTCATTAGCACCAGAGAATGTGCCAACGAAACTTTCGGGAGCTTCCAAACCTAATTGCCCTCTTAATTCTCCTGAGCCGTGATTTTCTGTATGAACATTCACATATAATTGCCCTGTCAGCAATTTAGCAACAAAAGCTCTATCAATATCAAAAGTTTTGGTAATTCTACCTTTAATATGTTCTTCCGTTAAGTTAATAATTGAAGAACCATTTTCTCCAGCAGGAGCTTCATGGATATGTGCTTTAGTGAAAGAACTAGACAAGTTGCTGACTGTAGCATTTAGGGTAGCTTGGGTCATATCTTCATTGAAGGTAATGGTAGCTAATCCTGTGGCATTGGTTTCTACCGCTGGCACTTCATTCGCTCCTGATAGACGGGTAGTAATAACTAAGTCTTGACTAAATTGAGGGTCGGTTACCGTAATCGTAGGAATGGTATCAAAAAGAATAGCAGCATTACTTTTTATAGGAGAAGTAATGACTATTGCTAACCAAAATAGAATGATTGTAAAAGGGTGTTGATGCATAGATGAGGGTTTTGAAAGTTAGAAAGTTTAGATTAAAAGAGTTTGACATTTTATCGCTCTTTTTTTTAATTCTTGCTAAGAATCGACTATATAAATCATTATTATTTTAGTACAATAAGCTAGGAAGAAATCGTTAATATCTCGCCATTTAAGGAAGTTTTATAAATGGTTAAACCTTTATTTCCATTAGAATTTAAGCCATTTCCGGTTAAATCAAAACGAGCATCATGGTCTGTGCAAAGCCATTCATCATTTTTTAAGATAATAGCATAAGTTCCTTCGTGACTACACCTTTGTGTTGCTGCTACATAGTCTCCACTATTCGTTCTTGCTATGACAATTCGGTTGTTAATGATATACCCACCATTTTTTAATAAAGCAGCATTGCTAGCATCTGTTAAATCCAAAGTGAGGGAGATCTCACCTAATGGCTGCAAATCATTATTCTTTGAACATGCACCTAAACAGGTCGCAGTAAGTGCTAAGGCAGCACCGATACCAATTTTTTCTAAAAATTCTTTTCTGTTCATTTTTATTATATATATTTTTAATTTTAAATTAGCGTTTCTAGAATGGGCTTTTAACTCAAAAATGTATTCAAAAAAAACTAGCCTAGCGTAATGCTATCAAACAGGTAGTCGCTATTTTTTAGTACGCTAAAGGTATATTAGTACATAGAATAAGGGCAATTAAAAAACATATCTTCTATCTCTAATGAAAATAAAATCCTTAAAATTGAATTTTCTCCGATTGCTTTTTCTTTCTATTTGTTATCTTTTTATGGATTTGTGGCACAAAGTAGCCTACTAAAGCACCAACAGCATATCCAGCAATCACATCTGAACGATAATGTTTCCCCGCTTTTACCCTTAAGTAACCTGCAAGCGCAGGAACGGTGATTGCCACCCCCCAAACAACTGGCTTAAATTTAGAGTCTGGAAAATAATCCGAGAATACTTTTGCGGTAAAAAAATAATTAGCAGTAGTAGAGGAAGTATGACCAGAAAAGAAAGAACGACGAACACTTGTAATCGTTTTCTCAGAAATATCGACCTCCTCATTATAAGCAAGAGGACGAGTCCGTTTGGCAACCCGCTTGGTAAGATTGGTAAAGCCTGTAGTTAATAACCAGCTTTCACCATACATCAACATGATTTTACCAAAGTCCTTTCTAGTTTTTTGATGACTGAGAAATACTAAAGGAAGTACCTGTGAGGATAACAATAAATCATCACTTAAACTTCCTGCATTTTCAGAATAATTAAAAGTAGCCCCACGATCAAAACTATTGATGGTATTTCTATCTAAAGCTCCAATTTCTGCTACTGTTAATCCTTCCAATTGACTCCCTGCATAGATACCCGCTCCTAAAAAAGCTGCACCAGCGCCATAGAGCGTAATTTCTTGTTTTTTACTAAACTCGTAGGGAGATTGGCTAAATACGGTATGACTAATGAAATTAGTAATAAAAAATAGGGCTACTAAAGTAGTTTTATACATTTATTTAGTTGATGTGGGTAGAATTAGCTCGTACTTTCTACCTGCATGAGGGGAATACTAAAATTAGTTACCTACTAATTATTTAACGCACCTTCAGTTATCCAATTTTCTACTTGGGCAATTTGACAATCCGTCATTTTGTCTAAATAAAGCGGCATCGCATCATAATCTCTTTCATGTTTCATAGAACCCAAAAGTGACCCATCTCTAACGTAATCCAAGATGTGTTCATAGTCTTCCATACTAACATTTCCCTGCTGGTCATTTGCTTGGTGACAACCATAGCAATACGTTTTAAATAAAGGTTGAATATTTTCTTTAAAAGAGGTAGCGGTAGCATCGCAAGGTACGGAACAATCCGTATTTCCTGCTCCTTGATTTATCCAATCACCGATGATTTTAATTTCAGATGCCAACAAAGGGTCTCTTGGTCTTTCTGGCATAATATCATCATCGTTAGGATCTTCTGTAATACTTTTATAATGCTCACTTCTATTAGCATTTCCAGGTCTTATTTCTTTCATGACCTCCTCATAAGTTTCTACGGAAATTCCATCTTCTTTATCTTTTGAATTATGACAACCACTTTGGGCACAATTAGATACTAAAATGGGATGAACTTGAAATTTAAAGGAAATAAGATTTTCACTACAAGAGCCACTTTCTGATACCTCTATTAAATTAACTGTATAATCCGTATCAGTCGAGGAATTTCTAGCTACCACACAACGGTAAGTTTCGGTATCGTCAAATAATAAATTACCAATTAGGTCCAATTTGACTTCGGTAAAGTTTTGTCGGTCTTTAGTTACAAACTCTCTTGCAGACATAACCGTTCTGCCCGGAAATTCGGCAGCAATAAATGCTCTTATAGTAGCAGGTATTTGATTAGCAGTTATAGAAATTTCGCTTATTCTATCTGTATCTATAAATATTAATTCAGAGTTACAAGGCGTTTCTAATAAATTGACTTGAGCAATTTCTTCAGTATTTTCACAGGCGAAGAAACCAATCAAAGCTAAAAGAAGGGTGTATTTTAATAATTTCATAATTTATTTATAATTAAATTTTGATTGGTAAAACAAGGTACTAAACGTATATAAAACAGATCAATTTGATTAAGACCTATTTTATCTTCTTCAGGCATTGAATTATTCATCATCATCTCCCCCTGCTCCACTATATCCTTCATCCTCATCGCCTTCGTCGTCCTCATCCCCATTCATATTAAAGTCGCCACTAGCACAAATGAAATTCTCAGAGGCGTCAAAAATCAATTGATTGCCCTTACCCAAACTAATCTGAGTATATTGATTACCAAATTCATTCATTTTGGTAACTCCTTCGATAGATGCCCCAGAGAAATTAGAAGCTATAAAACTACGTAGTGTGTTGGATAAACTTTGAACTTCTATCGATTGGTCTGATTCAGCTGTATTTTCTATTAAGACGGTAGCATAAACATCTAATAAGAATTCTTTTTGGTTGTCTAATCGTACATCATAAAACAAAGTGCCATTATCATTTTGCGCTCTAGTCATGATCACATTAGCGGCAGGGTACTGACTGTTAAGCATGTCTGTTATAGCATTAGGCACAAGTAAAGGGTCAACTTCAAAACTTTCTAAACATGGATTATACTCATTAAAAGTAATGGCGGCTAATTCTGCATTATAAAGCGGAATAGTGTCTTGCTTATTACAAGCAAAAAAGGATAGACTTAAACAAAAAAGTAGTAATTTTTTCATAATTGTATTTTTTAATTTTTGTGTTTCATAATGTGCGTGAATGTTAAATAGTAAACTAAGCTAAAAAACGACTTTGTAATTCTGGTGTTGGTAGCCAACAAGCTTCCGTTTTACCAAAAAAAACATACCGATTTTTAGCAATTATTTGGTAAAAAAAATCTCTAATCGGTTTGGGAAGGAATAGCAGGTAAGTAGCATAGTACCAAGGTTTCTTTAAGAATTTAGCCATTTTTAAAACAGCCGATGATTGGGTGTATGCTACCTTACTACTACTGATAAATATAATGGAAGAGGGGGTAGTCTCTAAAGGTAAATTATGTTGTTTTAACAATATTTGTCCTACTTCTGATTGTAAAGCCGCAAATGTAAGTTTTTTGTTTTTTTCTCTTTCTAAAACAAACTGAACAAAACCATTACATAGATTACAAATACCATCGAAAAGAATAATTGGTTGTTTTAGGTCCATTCTTGTTGCTTAAAATTGGAGCCAAATCTAAGATCCAGCTCCGTTTAAAATTTAGAGATGCAGGGCTATTACTTCCTATGCATCCTCCTATAAAAATTGTTTTTGCTAACCGTCATCATCATCTGAATTATTTCCGTCATCGTCATCATCCGAATCGTCATTTGCACCATCATCATCTTCGTCCATTTGCACCCCTACTCCATCGTCATCATTATCATTTTCTGCACTAATAAAATTACCATCTATATCAAAATGTAATTCTAAGCCATTGTTCAAATAGATTTCATAACCTGTTTCTTCTTCCTCTGCAAATAAGATAATCGTATCTGGGAAGTTTTCCACTATAAATTTAAGGATGTCGGTAGGTAGGTTAACCGCTAAAATTTCACTCCCGTCTCGGTCTACGGAGGCATCTTGGCCATCTCGGTCAAGGGCTAATAGCATACCATTAAGAGTAAAGAGCAACTGAACCCCATCTACTAAGACAATACTATAAGAGATACTGCCCTGATGATTGTGCCGCAAAGCCTCTTTAATATCGATATCGGGGAAATATGCAGACAAATAAGCCTGAATATTTGAAGGTAAATCTTCATAGTTTACCCTAGTCGCAATGGATATTGCATTGGTTTCTTCTTCAAAAGTAGGGATATCCGACGTTCCATTGCAAGCAAGAAAAACCAAGCAGAGTAGCCCCCAAAACAGTCGGTAACAACCTCTTACATTCATAGTGTACATCATTCGATAAATAGCAGTCTAATTAAAAAACACATTCTTTATTGAGGGTACGCCTTCTGCTAAAAAAAGAGTTGCCTGCAATTTTTATAAAACTGATAATTACCCTTTTTAGGGTAGGAATTAATTGTTTTCACTTATTACCTCCTCACTTACTTCAAATACTGCATCCTTGTCCTCTGTATTTATTTCTTTTTTAATAGCGGGTTCTTTTTTCCTATTTTCTTGCTTTTGACCATCTTCTAGTTCATAAAACAAAGGACTAATCCATTTAGCTGGCATTTCATAGTATTCTATCTCGGCTAGATTTGCAAAAGGGTCTACTAATAATTGCCTAGGTCGACCATTGAGCGAACAATTTAGCTCGGCTCTAACTCGAACATTTTTATACCCTTCTTTGTGATAAACATCTCGTAGATGATGGGCATATTGCAAAATCATCTGTGGTCGGGTACGCATTTTACTACGCTGTCGAGAACTCAGATAACGTTTATCTTTTATTTTCCATTCCTTTTTATCGGAATCTAAATCTTTGACATAAAAATGGCCTTTAGACCGTTTATCTCGCAATTTCATGTGCCAAGAAAAATTATGTCCTTCTTCTGTCCAATGTACTTCTCCTGGTATTAGTAAATGTCTAAACGGAAATAAAATTTGCCAAGCCATATACGCTCCAAGTGCATAAGTTGCCCATTTAAAATTAGGGGAAATAGCTTTGAAGGTAGCTGGTTCAGCTAGTGGTTGGGTATAAAAGCGACTTAAAAACGGTTTGCACCAATCGGGCTTGAAATAGATGGTCGTAACGGCAATCATCATCCAAGGGAAAATACCAATCTGGAATAATTGAGAATTGGTTAGATGAAAAAGGGTAATGGCAATAAATGCCAAAGCCCTTGTTCTTTTCCAAAGAAGTGCAGGAACGATAAGTAAATCTAATAACATCCCACTATAACTGAAAAAATAAGGCGCCCAATTAGTGGTAAAAAGTTGTCCAATTATAGGAAAATCTGCAGCATCCGCTAACCACATACGCATCGGTTCTCCATGTAACCAATCGTGATTAATTTTGGCAATTCCACCATAAAAATAAGCGACGCCTATTTGAAATTGAATGAGCCAAAGACTCCAAGCGGGAATGGTATCACTAGCAAATTTTGGAGACAAAGCCGCATCGAGTGAATAATTTCGATTGGCAGGGATGAAAATTATCAAAAAGCTAACCAATGAAATTAAATAAAAATGATTTAGATAATTGGATTGGTCTAGTAAAAAGACATAGGTAAACCCTAGAAAAAACAATACAGTTGCAATGCGGTAGAGAAAACCTAGCATGATCATCAGCGCCAAAATTCCCAGCACCATAAAATGGAGATACATGCCGTTCCCACCCCAAGGTTGTAACCATTCAAATCCCCAATAATGGAAATAGAAATCGGGATTAATATAATATTGCCGAATCCACCCATAATGAAAATAGCGGCAAACCTCCCAAAACATAATCGCTCCAAAAGCGATTCTAAACAAAGCTAAGGAGGCGTTGGGTATTTGCTTAGTTAGTTGTTGTTGAAGTTGGCTAAATGTCATAAGTCCAAGATATTAGTTAAGCAAATTAAAAATTGGAGGAAGTCGTAAAAATGGTCGGATGACTTCCCCCACAACCGCTTACTACCAGAAAGGTAAAAGCTAAGCCTATAATTTATTAGTACTTAGTATTGAATCATCATTTTTTTACCAGCTACTACTTTTCCGTCCAACTTTAGGGTATAAATATAAGTTCCTCCAGGAAGATTGGCTTTCTGAAATTGAATTTGCCCTTTTCCTTTTTGTTGGATGTTTATCGTTTTTAATATTTTACCATCAATGGTACTAATATGTAACTGCGCATTTTGGGTTTGAGCAGGTACAAAGAACTCAATAGTTGTTTCCTGATTAAAAGGATTAGGCGCATTGGTTTTCAAATATTGTTCGGTGGGAACAGTTCCACCGGGTATTTGTCCTCCTTTTAATTGCGCTTGAATATCTTTTATCATGTTCCTTAGTTCGGCTACCTCTGTTTGAAGTGCCTCATTTTGAGCCACCACTTCTTGAAAATCTTCCTTTAGATTTTCATAGTCTTGATGAAATTCTTGCACCGCTTTGACTATCGGAACGGTAAATTCTGCATAATTCAAACCATAAGTACCATTTGGCGTGGTTGGGGGAACTACCCCACTAAAATTGTATTTATTCTTTTTGGCGGCAATCGCTACTTCTTGAGCAATAAAACCAGTTTGTACTTTTCTGGATTTTTCTTTTATCGCTTTTAAGAAAGGTCCAGTTAGAACGGTGTCCGCAGGAGCAGGATAAAGACTTTTGGCTAGCTTCAAGGCATCTACCGTGTAGGTAACGGGGCGTAATTGAAGGATAAAATCCAAACCACCTACATTTTCTTTGACCCTACTTTTCATACGTCCGTCCGAAGGAAAAGTAGTCCAAGAAGAAAACCCGCCAATGGTATTAACCGCAATATTACCGACAACCGCCTTATTAGAGGCATCCATGACTGTTGCATATCCTAAAGCAGTTGAATTAAGCAAACCCGTAGAGGTAAAATTGACCGTTGCACCTAATGCAGTATTATTATCACCCGTTTGAGACGCTGTAGCCGAATTTTGGCCAATAAAAGTGTTATTATCACCACTTGTATTGCCCTTACCAGCATTTTCACCTACAAACGTATTCAAATCCCCTAAGGTATTGCCAAAACCAGCATCTTGACCAATAAACGTATTTTTATTACCACCAAAACTAGTTGCTCCAGCATTATTGCCAATATAGGTATTGGATCCATTATCAATATTGCCTTTGCCCGCATTTTCACCGACAAAAGTATTGGAGCCGCCAATGGTATTGCTTCCACCAGCATCTTCACCCAAAAAGGTGTTTCCACTTCCCGTCATATTAGTCAGTCCTGCACTATGACCTAAGAAGGTATTAGAACTTCCAGTAGTATTAACACTACCCGATTCTGTTCCGATGAAAGTATTTCCTTTAGCACCATCCATTGCCCCTGCTTTGATACCGATATGCAAGGAACTATCCGCGTCTGCTAATTCCAAATCACCTACTATTTTAGCGTCACCAGCAACATCCAGCCGAACAGTTTGCGCAAAAGCAATATGGAGACTAAGAAAAAAAATAAAAATTGAGTATAGAAATTTCTTCATGTTTGTGAGGGTTAAATTATTAGGGAAATAGGACTGCCCTAAAAATAAGATAGTTTTACTATCAAATTTTTAAGACAGCCTCTATAAATTCGGACGCTTAATTATTATTAGTTATCATCATCATCGTTTCCTGCGCCGTCATCATCGTCGTCTCCACTATTACCACCAGAGGTACCAATTAAGTTACCATTGAGGTCAAAATAAAGTTCTACCCCATTGTTTAAATTCACTTCATACCGATTGGTATATTGCTCCGCTTTAATAATAGTAGCCGTTGGATAATTAGTAGCTATATAATTTTGAATAGCAGCTGGTAGTGTAGCAGGATTAATATTGCTGCCATTACCTGATACGCCATCATCATTATCGCCATTGCCATTATCATCATTATCTTGGTTGCCTGCAATGCCATCGTCATTATCGCCTAATCCATCATCATCGTCATCCAAACCATTGCCTGATACGCCGTCATCGTTATCCCCATTGCCATTATCATCATCATCTTGGTTACCTGCAATGCCATCATCATTATCGCCTAATCCATCATCATCGTCGTCTGATGTGCCACCAATAGTACCATCGTCGTCATCATCATTACCATTAATACCGTCATCATCGTCGTCATTATCATTGCTTCCTCCGTTACCATCATCATCGTCATCACCGTTACTACTACCAGAAGTACCAATTAAATTACCATTAAGGTCAAAATAAAGCTCTATGCCATTGTTTAAATCTACTTCATAACGGTTGGTATATTGCTCTGCTTTAACAATAGTAGCCGTTGAATAATTAGTAGCTATATAATTTTGAATCGTAGCAGGTAAGGTAGCAGGATTAATATTATTACCATTACCAGTTACACCATCATCATTATCTCCGTTGCCATTATCATCATTATCTTGGTTGCCTGCAATGCCATCGTCATTATCGCCTAATCCATCATCATCGTCATCACCACTACCACTACTGGACGAACTTATTAAATTGCCATTGAGGTCAAAATAAAGTTCTATACCACTATTTAAATTTACTTCATACCGATTAGCATATTGTTCCGCTTGGACAATGGTAGCCGTTGGGTAATTGGAAGCTATATAATTTTGAATCGTAGCAGGTAAAGTAGCAGGATTAATATTATTACCATTACCAGCTACCCCATCGTCATTATCGCCATTGCCATTATCATCATCATCTTGATTGCCTGCAATACCATCGTCATTATCGCCTAATCCATCATCATCATCGTCTGATATGCCACCTGTATAGCCATCGTCATCATCATCATTACCACTAATACCGTCATCATCGTCATCATTATCATTGCCTCCTCCATTATTACCATCATCATCGTCATCGCCGCTACCATTACCAGAAGTGCCGATTAAATTACCATTGAGGTTAAAATAAAGCTCTACACCATTGTTTAAATTTACTTCGTACCGAGTAGTATATTGTTCTGCTTGGATAATAGTAGCTGTAGGATAATTGGTTGAGATATAATTTCTAATAGTTACTGGTAAAGTTGCTGGGTCAATATTATTATTACTGCTCGATCCTCCGTTATTACCATCATCATCATCGTCATCACTACTACCACTCCCAGAAGTACCGATTAAATTACCGTTGAGGTTAAAATAAAGTTCTACTCCATTATTTAATTTTACTTCATACCGAGTAGCATATTGTTCCGCTTGAATAATAGTAGCTGTAGGATAATTGGTTGCAATATAATTTCTAACAGTTACTGGTAAAGTAGTTGGGTCAATATGATTACTATTGCCTGCGATGCCATCATCATTATCACCATTGCCGTTATCATCATCATCTTGATTGCCTGCAACGCCATCATCGTCATCCCCTAGCCCATCGTCGTCGTCATCTGGACCACTATTACCAGCAACCCCATCGTCATTATCGTTATTGCCGTTGTCATCATCATCTTGATTGCCTGCAATACCATCGTCATTATCGCCTAATCCATCATCGTCGTCATCCTGATTTCCCGCAACGCCATCGTCATTATCGCCATCTCCATCATCATTATCACCTGGGCCATCATCATCAATATCGTTAACTCCTCCATTATCATCATCATCAAATGAGCTAGAGGTAGTAGTAGTTTCACCTTCACCATTAACAGTTATTTTGCCTTCATCATCACCTTGACGGTCTACACCTGTGGAAATCAAACCTCCATCTGTCTTTAGAATCATTCGACTTTTGTCCATGTAGTCTAATTGGCGTAAATTTTCTTTTGTACCTACAATTGCCTCCTCAATGATTTCGTCCTCCATTCTGTAATAGAGATACATTAAGATACCCCAACTTAATTCTCCAGCTTTTAATTCGTTTTCACCATAGGCTTCTTCGATTGTTGCTTCTGCTAATAATGCTCCTGACTCAAAATAAACTAATTCCATTCCATTATCTAACATCACAGAATAATGCTTATAATTATAATCAGGAATAGAAGTAAAAGCTTCTTTTGAAATAATGGTAGCATCCGGAAATTTACGAGCAATTTTACTTTTGACGATTCCTGGAATCCAGTCATCACTTCGGCTAGTAGCGGTTGCTGTTTTTCTTTGTCGTTCTGCGGTTGCAATTAATTTATTTTCTACTTCTACCAAATCTAGAGCTAGTCTTCGTTCAGAAGTGTTGGTTGTAGAAGTCGTAGTTTCTTTGCTAATGGATTCATTAACGGTAGCTTCCATGTCCTCATTGGAATCTTTGGAACAGGAAACTAACAATAATCCTGTAACAATAAATAAATAAAGAAATACTTTGAGATTCTTCATAACTTTGAAAAGTTTTTAAATAAACAGATTAGGCTGTCTGCTCTGACTCCGCAGAAAGAGTAGGCAGCCCTTATTCTAAAATAAGTGAATAAAGTAAAAAATTTAAAATATTGTCTGTGAGGTATTATTGGCTAAATCAAAATGATTTTTGATTCATGCGCTTCTTATAAAAAGGTACGTCTATTTTTTTTAAAATGGTTGCTTAGTATTTTGAAAAAATAAATATTTTTTTAATGCATAAAAAACTGATTGGTGTAAATTCATTAAAACATTGGTTAACAGTACAATATATACACTAATTTATTTAAAGTACGTTTAACTTTGTAAAAATGGTTGCTTCAAATTTTAGAAAAAAGCAGAAAATTAATAGACTTTTTAATAAGCCAGTAAAAGCCATCATTTCATTTTAAATTCACCTTATTGTCAATTTGCAATGAATATTTTTATAAATTTTGACTCATGATACCCAATGGGGTGGTGAAATAAATACTTCTATTTTGGAGCAGAAAAATAGTTTTTACAGCCTATAAATGGTGATAATAGGAGGCTTTTAAAGTAAAAACAGCGTTTATATTAAAATATTTTACTGACGCCCCGTTTGGTATTAAGAGCAAAAACTTTATGCTGTTATAATAAGCATTAATTTAAATGCCTATTTTTAGTGAATTATAGGGTAGCCAAAACCGAATATATGGCATTTCTCAAACTAAGATAGTTCTATTTCATTTTTAAAAATGATACAAAACACCTGTTCGTAGATTGAAATACTTCGCTTTTTCAAAATCAGTAGGGCTTAGTCTAAAATCGTGGTCATAAGTACCGTCTAGATAGAAATTCCAGTTTTTATGAAGCCTATATTCAAACCCTAATTTTCCTCGGAGGGTATTGATAGAAAAAGTATTATTGGTGTAGCTTCGATTAATATAATATTCCGAGAATGCACTTAAAAACTCATAATTCAATTCTTTTCTAATCGGTTTACGTGCAATAGCTCCCACTCCTACATAAGGCCGAAAAGCTTTTTCTCTTCCAAAGCGATACTTAAATCCAAAGGGTATTTGTAAATAATTAGAGTTAACTCTTAGATAATGAAAGGCATCTTGTCCATTTTCTGGTTCAACAACTGGATAAGCACTAATATCCGCATCTTCTTCTAGTTCATAATGTAATTTGAGGTATTCACCTCCTACTAATAAACTAAAATTACTTCCAAACTCAATTTCCGTGGTTAATCCTGCTGTGAATCCTTTTTGATTTACTCCTTCATTACGGATTAGTTTTAGCAAACTGCCTTCGATTCCTATATTAAAACCTGTTGGTCTCATAAAAGCAAGCAATTCTACGTCTTCTTGATAAAGAGGAGTCGGTGGTTCAAAATATTGGAAAAAGTTTACTTCTCGTAGTGGAATAGCTAAAGAATCAATTGCTAAACCTTCAATACCAACCAAAGCTTCTTTTAGCGCATCTGCATTGTATTTTAATGGACTTTGTGCTAGTTGCTCAGGCTTTTGCAATAATTGTTGTATTTGCCCTATCGAATTGATTTTTGTGATGGCCAGTTCTTCAGATTGTGAAAATTTTTGCGCTATATTATCAAAATCTTCAAGTAATTGTTGACTAATAGTAGAGGCACTTGCGGTCTTTCCTATGGCAGATGGCACATAATTATTATTGGCTGCTATTGTATTTGAATAGACACTAGTTGTATGATAAATGGTGTCATACTGATTAATGACTACATGATTAAAAATAGTATCAGAAAGATGAATTTGGTTCTTATTAATTTCTTTGTCTAGTGCTTTTTGTAAGGTCTCAATTCTTTCATTGGATGCATGTTGTTGGAAAATAGTGTAACTCCCCAATAATAAGAAAGGCAATATCCACAACGCTATCCATCCATACCTCTTCCAAAACGCTACTTTGGGCGTAGGCGGAACTGTAGGGTTGAGCCGCTCTCGCATTTTGTCCCATTGTGCCTCCTGATAGGGATATTCTGGCGGATTTTCAAATGTCTCTTTTATATGTTTGTAAAATTTATTTTCCATTACATTTAATTTCTTTTCGTCAGGTGGAGTTTTCCTACCAGTTCTTTCAGTTTACGCTTAGCTTTGGATAAATTGGATTTAGAAGCACCCACACTAATATCTAATGCCTCTGCAATTTCATGATGCTTATATCCTTCAATGATATATAAATTAAAAACTATTCGATAAGCAGGGGATAGTTGCTGTACAATTTCTAATAAATCTTCATAAACGAGTTGCTCTTCAATATCAAAATCATCTACTAATTCTAATTTGATATTTTCGAAGTTATCGTCATAATAAAATGCTTTATTTCTTCGATGATAGTCAATGGCTGCATTGACCATCACTACTTTGAACCAAGGACGAAAGGGTAAATCCAAATCGTATTGATGAATTTTAGTAAATATCTTATAAAATCCATCATTTAACATTTCATAAGCCTCTTCTCGCTGGTTAGCATAGCGCATACAAATACTCATGCCATAACTATATAACTCCTTATATAGTTGGTGCTGCGCTTGTGCATTACCTTGTTTACAAGCCGCAAGTACGGTTTTTAGTTTTTCTATTTTTGTATTTTTTTTCTGCATGACCATTTCTATTTAGGGGTACGCATAGCATTAAAAAAATGGTTGCCTGTAAAATTATTTTTTTAAATATTTTTTTAGTGGTGATGGTCTGCCCTTTTCTTATTTTGTGCCATTAAGAAATAAGCGTCTTCGGTAACAATGGCGGCATCTGCAGTAAATTCCTCTAAAGGTTTAACTTACAATGAATATTCTCTTCTATTGCATTTGCTATGTAGGTATTACATTTTATTGATATTACATATATAGGAATTGTTTAGTGTGGGGTGGGTTTAATATGAAAACTTCGATAAGTTTATTCGAAATTTTCATATTAAACAAAAACATGTATAATATTGAGTGGTATATTAAATTTATATAATTAAATTACTACAGATGAGAAAGCTAATAAAATAAACACCACTACATAAACCAAAGGGGCGGCTAGAATGAATCTAGAATCCTACGACATGTCTCTAAGATTAACTGAAGATTACATTAAAAAGGAAGCATTGCGCTTTCTGATGGACTTAGAATTTACAGAGGTTTATAATATGCTAGACGGTATGACTTCTTGGAAAAATGCTGAATACCCTGTGACAACAGATGTGCCTGTAGAACAAGATTTAACCATCGGTATTAATGAGGTAAACATTCAATCACTTTCTTTATCACCTAATCCGGTTGCAGGTAATTTACACCTAGGGGTCAATTGATAAGTGACGGAATCCTTATCGGATAATGTTTTATCTCTTGGGACTTTACTTAAAGGAGCTTATTTATTGCAATTTATTCCTGATAGTGAAAGTCGTGTTTTATTGGAGTCTTTGCAGCAGTTCTCGGTATGAAAATTTAATAATTTGAAATAAGCTGATAATGAATTAGTTATGATATTGAAAAAATATTTACAATAAAATTACATATTTATAATTTACTTTTATCAAGTAAATACACTTTAGTTAAAATCCATACCGAGAATTGAGTCTTTGAAACCAAGGAAGACTCAATAGTGATTATTTATTTTACTCAATCATTAAATTAATAAAAAGAAAAATAAATCTGAGTAAAAAACATTTCTATAAGAAAAACCCTGCAAATTCTGAAGGGTTTTTCTTATTTTAGGTAATATTATTATTTCCCTTTGTTCAAAGCATTATTGCTTGTTACCACATTCAAACCAGTCTTGTTTTCAAATCTTTTCCGAGATTCTCCAGCAATATTTCCTGCTTGCATAGCTACTTGTTCATTAGCTGAATACCCCAAAGCATTTTGTTTTTCAGATATTTCTTTAGCTGTAACTTCCGCTAAAATGATATAAATAAGTTCGAGCGTACTCATATTGTCCCGAATATTATGCTTTCTAGCTAATCCTTTTATCTGTTTATGTTCTGCTACCGTTAAATCAAATGTGCCTTTTGAAATGATATTTGTTAAAAAAGCATACTCTTTACTAGAAGTAACGCCAGCCTCCTGCCATCTCTGAGTTAAACTGTTTCGCACATTCATACTTCGAATTCTTGCATCAATCCAATCATCATCCATACCATTATCTCGATAATGATCATATACCTTAGCTGTGAGTAATTCAGGATTTTCTGTTTCTTGAATATTTGGTTCTCCTGCATTAGCTAACCATTGCTTAAATGGTTCTGCATTTCGTGAAGGTATTGATTGTATAAGTCTCAACACACCTTCCCTATCCAAACAATCCGTTGACCTCATTTTACCGTCTGATGCCTCTAATTTGAACTAGTGACAATCTGTTACCAGTTGAGAACTTCCTTCTTTAATCTACTTTTAGCGTTTTCTAATCAGACCTAGCATCAGAAAAATTTGATATAAGGTCCCATTTGAGTTAATTACTTGAGAAAAGGATTAATCTAATCTTCCCTATCAATCACTATTTTATCTTTAAATCCAAATCAAGTGTTTCTTGATTTTTATCGTCGTTTTCTTGTTCTTTCCACCATATGGAAAATTCCTTATAAGTCATGTCTTTAGCATTCATCCTATTTTGATAGGCATCAGGTTTTTTATTCAACAACTGCTTTTTTTGTTGAACAATTTGTTCATTTGCCATCGTCCATACATCACTTGTTACATCAAAAATTTCGTTTTTAGTCCACCAATTAACGAAAGTAGCTGCTGCTTGTTTAGGATTATCTTGGTTCTTAGACCATTTTTTGAAATGGTCTAAACAAAATCTAATAAAATAATCTTCAAACCCTTCTGATTCACTCCCTTTTATTTCTGGTAATATCTTTCTGTAAGCAATCCCTTTAATCACTCCAAATTCAACTAACATTTCATAAGCTTGAAGTTCAGCAAAACTCAATTTATCTATGTCCGACTCATTTGGTACAAATCCTTTACTACTGTTAGTATCCGTTAATAAAAGATTTTCATTAGGCTCTTGTTCGGTGAAAACAAATTCTAGGTGACTCGTTGTTCTTGCCCCCCCCTTCTTCATTTTATTTACATTCAATATTTTAATAGTCGTATTGGCATTTATCTCTTTGATACATTTTTTGATAACGAGATTATTAAAATGCTTAAATTCAGAATAAGCACTTCCTACATTGAATAAAAATCTAAGATTTTCTACATTATAGGTTTCTCTAAAAACCTTTGCTCCAAATTTTGCTTTTTTTCGAGCATGCCCTTTTAGCATTTGAAATAATCGAATTGAATATCCACTTTTTAGTCGATTTACTTCTGGGCGATAGGTAAGTACATATTTTGTTAGGCCAAAAAGAAACTGCGCCATAAATGGGTCAAATCCGAAAGAAATATATTTTTCTCCATTAATCATCCGTGGAAAAACAGAACACAAGTTGATAAATCCTTTCAGCTTAAGTCCATCGACCTCTACATCTGAATGAAATTTAATTTGGGTGCTACTCATCTCCTCACACACTTCATTGATAGATTTGTACAAAGAACCTGACCAGTTACTTTTTTTCTTTATATCAGTTTCCGTAATGGCAACTGCAATTTCTTTTAGTGGAATGTCTATAATAGGTAAGGTTTTATTGGTATCTTTAGGGTTTATATATTTAGCAATTACATAAAATATAATCTTGATTGCTTTGGCAGACAGACTGTAAGAACCATGATAGACCAATCTGTCGTCAAGCCTGACAATATCGTGTGTTTTCTTCTTCATAAACCAAAGGTAAATAAAAAGTAATAATATTCAAAAGGTAATATTACTTTTTGCAAAAAATTACTATTCTGCACACTACCAAATTGATTACCTTTGAATACCAAGTTGATTACCTAAAGTAAGGTATTGACTACCATCTATATTACTTTTTAATATAAAAATACTACCATCTACATTACCTAAATTCTAATAACCTCAACAGAATCAAGGGCTAATGAGAAGTCTAAGAATTAAGTAAGGAATTAAATAAAAATTAAACAATCATAAGACTATTTTATGTTAAAAATAGATATAAATGAATTTAATCTTTTAAATTCATGCGTAATCAGTTAATATATAGTGAGTTATTCAAAGCTTAAAAACTAAAAGGATGACTACCAACTACATTACTTTTATAAAGTTAGCTATTATTGATAGAGGGAGTTCGAAAAACAGGAGTGTACTACCAACTCTATTACTTTTTATTTCTATTTAATGCCCTCCCCCACTCTATTTCATATAATTAACTAAATATATTTTTCTGAAGAGGAGTTCTTTTCTTTTAACTACTACCAACTCTATTACTTTTGTGCTATTCTAGTCCGCTTCTTTCTTAGAACTAGATTTATTATCACATAGTTACTACCAACTCTATTACCTTTTATATGAATTGACTATTTTATTCATATAATGCTACCAAGTCTATTACTTTTGCCGTTATGCTTGCTATCTCCTATTATTATTCACTACCAACTCTATTACCTTTTATATGAATTGACTATTTTATTCATATAATGCTACCAAGTCTATTACTTTTGCTGTTATGCTTGCTATCTCCTATTATTATTCACTACCAACTCTATTACCTTTTATCGAAAAGAGCGAATTTCCTTATTATTTGCTACCAACTCTATTACCTTTACTTTGATTTCTACGCTTTTACCCTATTATTCTGTTCATATATACAATAAGAACCTACCAACTCTATTACCTTTTTAGTCTGATTCCATTAAATGCCTTTATCTGTCTACTCTATTATTAAACGAACTACCAACTCTATTACCTTTTATATAAAATTATAATATCTCTCTTCGTTATTAAAATTATTTAATTACTTAATTTTAAGTATTTAAATAATAACTTAAGTTTAATTATTGCAGTAATTAAATAATTTTATACATTTGCGATTATTAATTAATTAATCTTACATAATATGATTATTGCAAGTATCTCTTATAAGGGAGGCGTTGGTAAATCTACAGTAGCTCGTAACATTGCAGTCTTTTTAGCAAAAGAGGGCCAAAAAGTATGCCTTGTCGATGCAGACGAAACCGCAGCTACTACTGAATGGTTTGCCGATAGGCAGGAGAATGATAGTAAAGGCATTCCTTTTATTCAGGTTATACAAATGACCGACCCAAAGGCCATTATTCCTTCTGTAAAGGGATTATATAATAATTATGATGTAGTAATAATTGATGCTCCACCATCTATTAATCCTATAGCGAGTAAAATCATGCTGTTAGCCCATTTAATTATAGTGCCAGTCGCTCCTAAAGGCAAGCAGGACTATACTGTAACAGCTAAGTTTATTGACCGTTATGAGGAAATTATGCAACAGAAAGAGGAAAAGACACCTGCTTATTTTTTGTTGAATATGTTTAGAAATACAAATTTCAATAGAGCATTTGAAGAGGTACTAAAAGATTATGGTGATAAAACAGGTATTGGTTTGCTAAAGTCTAAGTTAAGTGAATTAACAGACCATGCAGAGGCTACCCAAGAAGGAAAAACAGCTTATGAATATAGTAAAGGAAAAGCTAAAAAAGAAATAAAATTATTATGTGAGGAAATCATTGGTATAGCAAAAGAGATTTAGTCTTATATTTATTTAAATACTGCAATAAATAAAAATAAGTGCTGCTTTATTTACTTAAACATAAGTAAATACTTGAACAGTCCAGACATGGCAAATGAAATTAGCCTTATATTTATTTAAATACTGCAATAAATAAAAATAAGTGCTGCTTTATCCACTTAAACATAAGTAAATATTTAAACAATTCAGACATGGCAAAAGTAAAAGATTTAAAAAAAGGAATAGGATTATTAAAAAAGAAACCAATTATAGCAGAAGATAAAGGAGAGAAGATAGTCAAGAAAATTCATACAGAAGAGCTTGTAAAGAAAGAAACTGCCCCAGAACTAGTAAAAAAGAAGAGGGGAAGAAGAAAAGTTAATTTAGAAGAGACTACAAGGTACACAATTGACCTTCCCGATTCAATTTATAAGGCCATAAGACATAAAGTCGTCGATGAAGGAGGAACAATGAAAGCTTTCATCATGAAAGCAATTAAAAAGGAGCTTAATATTAAGTAAATACTGCAATAAATAAAAATAAGTAATTACTGCATTTTTTAGTTTTTATGATAAAGTAATTAAAAAGGAACTTAATATTAAGTGAATACTGCAATGCGTATTTTTATTTAAATACTGCAATAAATAAAAATAAGTAATTACTGCATTTTAGTTTCTCCAATTTTAATGCCTGTGAGAAATAATATTTCCATAAAATCTATTTTAAGCGACTTAGAGAGATTTTTATTGAATTTTCCTCTATCGTTATGCAAATAAAGATAAGTGTGCTAAAAATAGATATTTATACCTTTCTAGGAGAAAATAGAGGGGGAATCGAAATACTTATGATTTCGGGTTTAGAAAATTTATTAAATTACTGCAATGCGTATTTTTATTTAAATACTGCAATAAATAAAAATAAGTAATTACTGCATTTTTAGTTTTAAGTTTGCGAAAGGCAAGAAAGAACTAAATTTTAGTAAAACCTATTTTAAGCGATTCTGAAGAATGTTTATTGAATTTGTGTCTAAGGTTAGGTAAATAAAGAAAAGTGCGTTAAAACGAGTATTTAAACCCCTTAAAATGGAATTACAAGGCTAGAATTAATATCTAAGCTGAACGTAGTATAATTTAAAAACAGTAATTGCAAAAGTCATATTTAAGGGAATAACCTAAAATCCAAAGACGTATTTTAAATTACTGCAATACTTATTTTTATTTAAATACTGCAATAAATAAAAATAAGTAATTATAGATTTATTGTGCTGATAATCAGTAATGTATATGTGTATTTTTTGATTTAAAATACAAAACACAAACTTTGTTTTGTTAAAAATTAATCGGTTAAATCCAATTATGAATAGCTTTGAATTTTCAAAAAATTAAAATTAAAATGGATATAATTAATTTTCAAAATTCGGATATTAGAACAGTAGATGATAATGGGGAGCTTTGGTATTCGGTAATAGATGTAGTTGGCGCTTTGACTGACTCTAGCAACCCTACCGCTTATTGGAATACCTTAAAGCATAGATTAAAAAAAGAAGATGCTGCGCAAGTTCTTACAAATTGTAAGAGGTTGAAATTAGAGGCTGCGGATGGGAAAATGCGGTTAACAGATTGCTCTAATCGAGAAAATTTACTGCGGCTGATTCAGTCTATTCCTTCATCAAATGTTGAACCATTTAAACAATGGTTGGCTAATGCAGGTGAACAAAATATCCAAGAAACAGAAGACCCATCATTACTTATTCAGAAGTTCTATGACCATTGGAGAGGTAAGGGTATGAGTGACCATTGGATAGCTACTCGAATGCGAAGTGTAGAAACTAGAAGGGATTTGACGGAACGCTGGCAAGATGCAGGAATAACCGAAAGTAGAGACTTTGCTTTTCTAACAAATATTATCTCAAAAGGTACGTTTGACCTTTCCGTTTCTGAACATAAGAAACTCAAAGGATTGGCTGATAAACACCAAATTAGAGATAATATGAGTCCTATGGAGTTAGTCTATTTGATTTTAGCAGAAGTGACAGCAAAAGAACTTTCAGCAAATACAGGAGCTATGGGATATAATGAAAATGCAAAGGTGGCTAAGCAAGCAGGTGATATAGCGGGTGAATCCAGAAAGCGATTTGAGAAGAAAACGGGTTTAAAAGTAGTTACTTCTAGAAATAATTTGTTGGAGTAACTACTTTTAATCCCGTTTTATACTAGGATTCCTTTTGCTGAATTAACATCCTAAATTGATTAGCAGACATTGTTTTTGCAAATAACCTGTTCTCCCAAGCAGTCGTATGTTCATTTTTTAATTGCTTTTTTCGTTGTTGTAACCGTTCCATAATTACAGCAAAATGGTCTCCTTGCTCAAAAATCTGCTTTTTCAAGAACCAGTTAACTAGCGTACCTGTTTTTGCAGTAGCGCTAGTTTGATTTGTTTTGGATTCAAAAATTTGAATAACTTCTTCAAAATACCAATCTTGAAAACCAATAATTTCACTTCCTTGAACTTTAGCTACCATATCTAGAGCTAACTGAATTTTTATTCCATATCGGGTTAGTGATTGAAAAGCTTTAAGTCCTGCAAAACTTAATTCCTCAACGGTTAGCTTTTTACAAATAGTTTTTGATGGGGTAGGGGATGGAATTTTTTTACTATTCCCCTTTGTTACTGAATTGCCAATAGTCTCACTTTTTTCCCAAAATTCAAGCTGAATACTTTTTACTTTTCTACCTTCTTTTAGTACACGATATTGAAGGACGATTCCCGTTTTTTGATTAATTTCATTTTCAATCACTTCTAAAACCTTCTTTTTGAAATTTCTCCAATCATGGTATTTGTTCTCAATTCCTAGTAAAATTTTCAATTCTTCCAGTTCATAAGTAATTTTAGAACGGTTCTGATGTTTAGCAAATTTATCTCTATAAGCGCGCAAAATTTGAAAAATCCGAATCGAAAAAGAAGATTTTAAGGAAATGACTTCACTTAAATTAATAGCTACATACTTCTTTAGATTGAGTAGAAAGGGCTGTAAGGACTTAGCAAATAAAAATTTTAAGGCAACATTACCCGTTTCATCATATACGGGCATGATTTCTTGAAACCAGTTGATGTATCCATCAAAGACCTTTCCATCAATTTGAATTTGAGTAGGAATATAGACCCCTTTTCTGACCAAACTATCTCGAATCAAGCGTAATTCGCTATATAAACCACCCCAACGTTTGGCGTCTCCTTTTAAAAATTGTTCTAATTCTTTAACTGAAATTGTTTGTTCAATTAGATTTTGTTGATGGAGTGGGGCAATCTTTGAAATTAGAAACAAGATAATTTTTGCTTCTTTAGCAGTTAAATTGTATCGAGCATGGAATACAAAACGATTATCCATACGAGCAATATTAATATTGAAAGGTGCTGACATTTTTATTTTTTTAATTACCGACAGGTACTAATCATTAGCGTTGATGTTGACTGAATAGGTACACATATCCATAAATTTGGTAACTGGACATGTACACAAATGACTAGATAGGTACACATATAGTCCTAACTAAGTACACATATCGGCTGTTTTGGTGACTAAATAGGTACACATAAGGGTGAAAATACTAACTGAATAGGTACACATATCTTTTTAACTAAATAGGTACACAAATAGGGCTTAAGTAGCTGGTAAATAATTAGTTATGTTCTTTGAACCTGGTTTAATAAAAACTCTCCCAAAGTATTAAGACTAAAAGAAGACTTAAAAAGTCTTAAAAAAGGACGTTTTAAGTCAATTTTTTTTAAGACTAATACTACTTTTAGTATTAGCTGTTAATGGAGTTCATCAAATATTAACTTTAAAAAAGAGAGAACTTGGTGCAGAAATTTAGGCATAGGTGTCTTATGGTAGTATCGGGTGATACCCAATCATATTATTAAATGCTACACATATGTTATTTAAAACACCGAGTCCTCTTTGAACGACTTATGATGTTATCTCAAATGTTCCACTAGAAAACGTTTAGTAACAACCTTTGACTGATTTTGAAAAACAGAAAGGAGATAGAGTCCATTTTCGAAACCAGTCAAATCAATAGAGATACCATTATTGATAGATTGTTTCGGAATCGTTTTCACTAAATGTCCAAATACATTATAAAGCTTAAGCTGAACAGGCTCTTCCAAATCACTCATAGTTAGATTTAATTGGTCTCTAGCAGGATTTGGAAATAATACCAATTCCTCTTGACTCGCTAAACCATTCCGATTGGCACTACCTCTTAGAACTTGAACTAATTCTTCTGGATAGCAATATTTTCCATGCCCACCCACCCGAACGGTTCACAAACTGCGTTTGCTCATCACGCTGATTAATCTTGACTTTATAACTTCCTTCTGGTAAATTGAAGATACGTTCATTAGGAGAGCAGTTTCCATTACAAAAGGTTTTGACTCGCCAATTAGTACCCGCCCCAATATATTCTACTTTGTTATAGTCAGCGGTTAAGCCATCAATATATATCTGGTTACTCGCTCCTTGAAAGGTGATGAATTCGCAACTGATGTCATTATTTTGTGGGGAAACAATTGGTGTGCCGTCCGTTTCTTGGATTGTAACCATTTCTTCCCTATAACATTGATTTTCGTTTATATCTGCTTGATTTACTTTGATGGTATAATTGCCAGGCGGTATTCCTGTCCATGATTCATAATCATTACAATTGCCATCGCAAAGGGTTTCTTCTTTCCAATTAGTAGCTTGACCAATAATTGCTACTTTATTTTTATGAGCCGTTAAACCATCAATATCAATTTGATTATCTCCACCAAAGAATAGTAAATTATGGCAATTAAGTGGTCCGCTAGTAAAAGCAGGAGGCATTGTGGGATTTGGATTTCCATTTTTAGAGATACTTATTTTTTCTTCTCGATAGCAATGCCCGCCACTAGGTGTACTGATATTAATTTTAACAGTATAATCACCTTCTGGTAAATCGGAAATGAGTTGGAAATTGGTACAATACTGGCAGATATCAAAGACCTTCCAATTGTTAGGCGCACCAATAATTTCTACTTTATTATAACTATTACCTAAACCTAGAATATAGAGGGTATCAAGGTAATTAATAATGGCTAAATCATCACAAGCCGATGGAGGAGTATTAAGAGCAGGTAAACAAATATCTCTTGGATTAGCGCAGAAGTCAAACCAATTAATTAGGTTACTAATTGGATTACCTTCTAGCACTTCACCAAAAGGGTCAGCGGAACAAAGCACATTTGCCTCAATTGGTAAACAGGTTAAGCTATTATTTTGGAAGTCAAAAAATTGCAGTTCAGAAAGAGCTACAATTTCTCTAGGTAGCTTACTGATATTTTTGCTACCTAGAGAAAGTCCTTTTAACTGACCAAAGTCATTACAATAGGTTTCTGGAATAAGACAAACATTACAAATTTGGTTATTTGCTAGTTGTTTCCATTCGTCACTTAATGTATTATTTGGATTAGCGTCATAGATAGCTTTAAGAGCAATGTATTCTAATCGTTCAAGCTGACTGGAAAAGTTACATTGTGCTACTCCAGAACTAGATACTAGGAATAAGAAAGCTCCGAGTAGTACAAGAGATTTAAGTTGAAATGTTAGATTCATAATAGTATGTTTTATGATTAAAAAATTACCCAAAGGGCATTAGTTTAGAGGAATAGCAAGTGACGAGACTTACTATTAAATATTGATTTTAGTGTCGATGGAATTTATTAACTATTAGAAGTAGAACCGAGTACCGAAGGTTAATCTTAGTGTTTTACTTCTAGCCAGATGAATAGGAATAAGCATTTTAAAACGAGCAAACAACGCCATCCAATTCAATGGAGCATATTCTGGTTCTAGAAAAGTGCTTATTCCAAATAAGTTGTTAATTGGGAGTATTTCATTTTCTATTTTTTCTTTCCCCCAGAAAAAGCCCATTCCAAAATAGGACGTCGCTTTTTTGATGTCTCTAAATTTATAGCCTTTCGAGAATTCTAGACTTAGACTATTAGTCTTTAGGGACAAACCATTTTCGGTACTCGGTGAAAAATAGGTTTGCCTGATGCCATAAAAATTGAGCCGTAGTTCATCAAAACTATTTAGATGATAATGGATGGTAGCATTTCCACCTTTGGCGTTGAATACAATACCCGTAGAAACCGACCAAGTTTTTGTTAGATGTTGTTGACTGATTCCATCTTTACTGGAAAAGCAAAGTAGAAAACCCAATAATATTTTTAAATACTTCATTATTATTTAATAAAGCCGTTTAGTATAATCTACTGATAGGCAGTTTATGAAAAAGAATGTCTAGTGTGATATTTCGACCATCTTCGACGACTTCCATATAAAAAAGACGGTCATTAGGAACGGTCACTTTACCAAAAACGGCTACATATTCATTAACTTGATAGGGGAGTACTCTAGTAATTTCTTCTTTGACCGTAAAAAGGGGAGTGAGCTTCTTTTCGTGTAGTGCTGACTTTTTAGGTCGTTTTCGTTCTTTGATGCCAAATTCAGTATAGGAAATATCATAAGGTATTGCGCCTCGATTTCTGATTTCATAGACGAAAAAGCAATTTCCCAGACTATGATAAATGCCAGTAACCTTTAGTTGGATGTCTCCATGTCTGGCACCGATGTAATCATATAGATGGGGTTTACCTAAAAGAGAAATAGCTTTAGTATATAATTTGCCATTAATACCTTTTGGCACTCCTTTGATAACCTCCTCTCCTCGAATTGGCAGATTGACTTTTCTGGTATTGATTCTAGTAAAATTGGATTGTTGATTCGTGGGGAGTGAAGGCGGTGATTTATTATCTGTATTTCCCAAAACCTTAATAGCCATTTTGGACGAGATGAAATAATTCAACTGTGGAGTGGGGGAGTAGTTGACAAAAAAAGAGTAATAGTGTTGGTCTTTGGTCAATACGGTTAAATTGGTTCGTTTATCAGTTTTCACTCCCTTTACCCGCAAAATATTATTGGTGTAACTGGTAATGAAGTTTTGATTATCGCCAATGTCTGTATATAATATGTCTGAAGGGAAAATCAGATGAGTAGTTTGATTTTCTTTAAATTGAATAATTTGAGTCTGGGCATTGATATAGATGGAGAATAAGAGACTTATTCCCAAGATTGTGTATTTTCTCATCTTTGTTTATTTAAAAATTCTGAGCATCATACAGCATTACTGTATATCCTGCAGGAATAAAAGCAGTTTGTTTCTGATTGGCTTTTCTACCTAGTTTAATCGATAAATTGCCGAGTGTATTTCTTAAACCAAGATTACCTGCATCAGCCAATCCTTGATTAATGGCTTGTTTAGTAGCATCTTGATAAGCTCCATCAATGTATATACCAGGAATGCCATCTAAATCATAAACCGATAAAGAAGAGGGCATCACTTTACCATTTAAGTTGATAGAGGCAATACTGATGTACAGTCGATTGCTACTAATAGAACAGATGCCATAAAGAAGGGTATTCTTGGGAATGGCGTAGTCTTGATAAAAACCAGTTTCTAAGATACGTAATTGAATTTTATCCCCTGTTCTAAATTTTTGCTTTTGGTCAATGACAGCTTTTAAAGCGGAGGCTTGTGCCTCAAAAGGGTTAATAGGGGCTAAATTCTCTAAGGAAGTAACTGGTACTTTTTTGACGTTTAAGTTTAATTCATCTTTCAATCCTATAGAAGTGCTAAATGAAAGCCCATTCTTTTTAGCCTTTTTCTGCTGATTAGTAATTGTACCATTAAAAGCTTCAGACTTAACTTGACTATCGGCAAGTCCTTTTTGATAAGCCATAGCCTCTGCACTCAATGTACTTTGGTCTAAAGCTTCTCGTTTTCGTTTATTTTCCAACTTGGCATTGGCTAATCGCTGTTTTCTTTGCTCTTCTAATTTATGGTATTTACTCTTTTTATCTTCCTTAATTTTATTCATCAAATAATTCAAATCATCGGTAGCCGCCACCGAATCAACCTCCATATTATTATCTGATGCACCAGGCATATTTTCTAGATTATCTGATAGGGTAGGGGAGAGGTCATCATCAAAACCAGCCAAGGTTTCATCATTAACGCCCATACTTTCAGAAAAGACGGATTTATCTAATTTTCTTTTGACCCTAGCCATTAAGAAATTTTCATTTTTTTCGGATTTAATCATCTCTTTTTTGGAGAGGTCAAAAACTTCACTCGCTTTGGTTTTGGTAGAGATATAATTAATATCATCCTGTAAGCCTACTGCCATTGATGCAGCTTGAATTTTTTGTTTGACGACTCCCTTTTTGATATTCATGGATAGATAAACGAATCCTCCAATGATTATTAATAAAATAGGTAGCGCATAAAGGATTTTAGGAATGCCACCGTCAGGAGTTTTAAAAAATTGTGTTAGTTTATTCATGATTTATTGTTTTTGCATTTCTACAAATTGGATTCGATTATTTTTATGAACTTCAAAACCACCGATGAGTAATCCATGCGGATTATCATCCGTTCTAGCAACTTCTCTTAAATCCAAAGAGGTAATTAGATTCTTGACCAAGAATCCAACTTGGGTTTGAACAATCTCTTTTCCATATTGCACCGCCTTATAGGGATAGACATCAATGTTAGTTTTGATAGAATCTAACTGGTATTTGATTTCTACATTGGTAGAGATGAGTTTTTTATAATAGCTATCCCCTCGTTTGTCCATAAAAGCTTTAACGGAGGCATCCCCCATTAAAAGAATTTGGTCTACCTTCTTTTTGATTTCATCAGGGTTGGGAGTGATGTCATATAATAAGGCATGAAAATTTCGGACCTGTGCCTTGACCTCTGCTTTACGATTTTCATTAGCTGCAATTTGATAAGCGGTCAGAGTATTGCCATACCCATTGGTAATATAGATTTTACCCTTTCCTTTAGTGACCATATTCATAGCGACTACCATGACCATTCCACAAAAGAGAAAGGAACTAATAAGTGTTAGGATGGCAATGAGCCGAGTTTGTTTAAAAGCCGTATCAATATTCATAAGATTTTGTAGTCTTTGAGTGTTAAGTGGCGTTTCTATTTCACCATCAATTCTTGGTTCAACTTTCAATGATTGATTTTTAGGTTTAACACCTGCTATTTTTAATAATAGTTCTTTCATAAGCGAATGTTTATCATGAGCTATATCTTGTTCATCCTGAAAAATCATGTTATCCTGTAATTTATTTAGGAGCAGTATATCTAGCTCTTTGAGCCGCCTTTCCAACTGCCCCACCTGTCTGAACTACTCCTTTACCAATAGTGGCAGATAATAGTGAACCCATTTGCCCAATACCTGAACCAGAAATCACCCAACCAGCGACAATGGGAACGGTGATATACCCCACAATGAGTACTAAAAGGAACATCCAAGCCCATTGGGTGAGAATCACAGAATTGACGGTATCTTCTAAACCAAGTCCTTTGGTCCAAAAGCCACCACTTTCTACAATGATGCGCCAGAGCCTTACGGCAATTGCCTCAAAGACATTACCAATACCCAACCAGAGATGAACAGATAAATATCGAGCTAACCATTTCATATAAGCCGCCTCAAAGCCAGGGAAAACAGAGAGACCAATGACCAATGGTCCTGCTATATATAAGACTACTAGAAAAAAGACCCGAAGAGAATTGATGATAACCAAAATGGCGTGAGAAACTCGGAATAGAATTTCTTCTAAAAACCGCATCATGGCTTGATAGAATTTTTCGCCAACCCATTTAAAAACATTTAGACTTTCTGTTACCGCATCCGTTAATCGGTCAATGGTAGCCGCTATACCAGCATCCTCTTCCGCATGAATATCTTCAATGCCGATGAGGTGTTGGTCATCCTCAGTTTCTGGATTTAAGTCCCGAGTTTTTAAAATATCCGTAATTCGAACTTCATCGGTGATGATGGCAGTACCTAGGGCAATATTTACGCTCATTGCCATGCCATCTACTACTAACATAAATTGCGGATATAAAGCAAGTACTAAAGCAATCGCAAAAGGACGAAGTGTTCTGAGTGTAAATAAATTCCCACCTAACATTCCTTCGTAGGAGAGTTTTGCGATGTATAAGAGCGCACCAATAGCAGCAATTGCTTGCCCTATCCAAACGATGTCTGCACCGATGGTAATTAAATCATTTCTGATAATTTCTAAAACTTGTTGAATACTATAAAACCCCTCCATTTTCTAATATTTGTTGACTGGTTGGTAAAGAGCTAGTGATGATTACCCTTTACCAAACCCCAGTCATAGTTCTTTAAATAATTTTGCGAATGTTTCGAATTCCCTTTCTGTCCTTTTTAGCTTATACCAACTTCGATTAGTTCTGCGCACCGCTGCTTTCATCGCTCCTTTGACTGATTTTGCCTGTTTCAAAGCATTTTTAATTAGTAGAATTCGTCCTTTATCGTCAATAATGCCCATGTTTTTTTGAGTGGCTAAATCAAAGACTTCAAAGATTCTAGTAGACTCATTGAATAGTTGGAGTAGGATCCAACGATGTTTCCATTTGCCAGAGAAATCCTCTGCCTTATCAATCTGGTCTAAGGAGCGAATGAATAATTCATAAATGTCTTTTTCTGTATCAATGAGCTGTCGAGTCATTCTAAGGTTCTGGACAATTTTACTCACCAACTGACTTGCATCTTTGAAAAAATTCTGGACTTTAGAAATCTTTTCAATAAAAGGACTTTCAAAAAATTGCTTTAGACCAGTAGCTGCCGTTTCGGTTAAGGCCTCTATTTTAGTAGTCGCATTATGATTAGGGTCAATGACCGCGGTTACTTGACTAATAACTGAAGTTGATAAACCAAAACAAATAAATAAGATGGCAACAAATTTGCACATAGGGAACATATTGAGTGACCGATAGCTAATAAATTATTGGGGGGTAATTATTAGCTAATCGGTCACTTGGTTTTAAATAATGCCTCAAAAACTTCTATTTCTTTTTTCAATCGACTATATTGATAAACTTCCCGATTAATTCGCCTCAATTGGGTTCGCATAGCCCCTTTCAATTTTAGCATTTCCTGATAAGTCTCTTTGATAATCTGAACTCTTCCTTTATCATCCATCGTAAATGCATCGTGTTCTATAATATTGGAGAAGATTTCAAAAACAGAGGTAGCCTCTGCAGAAATAGCCAGTAATATTTGAGCATGTTTCCACTTATCCAAAAAGTCTAAATCTGGCATTCCATCTTCATCTAAATCCATAGGGGCATTGAGTCCAGTAATAGCATTATCAAAAAGCGTTTTAATATCTTTATGGGTATCGACAATACGTTCAATATATCTAAGGTTCGTTACCACATGACTAACAAAAGTTTGCGCTTTTTTGAAAAACTCTTGTGTCTTTTTAAATGTGTCTACTAATGGTGCAGCGGTCTCTTTGATAAATTGAGAGGCTTGTTGCACTACGGAAGAAGTCTTACTTAACCATCTACCAAAATAATCCACAACAGGTACTTGGGGATAAATAGGGGGTAAGGCTACAAATTGCAGCAATAGCAATAAGCCTATGATTTTAATGTTTATGTTAGTCATAGTTTCTCAGTTTATTTCGAAAAATGCCGAATAAGTTTTTAATTGCCGCCGCTGCCTTCGATAAGTATAAATTTGTTTGTTGATTCTGCGAAGTTGTGCTCTCATGGCTCTTTTGATTAAGCGCATATCTTTATAAGTCTTTTCTAAAAAGATAATTCGCCCTTTATCATTCATAGTAAAAGCATCATCTTCGATTAGATTTGTAAAGAGTTCAAAAACCGAGGCAGCCTCTTTCGTGAAAGCAAGTAGTATTTGCACTTGTTTCCATTTATCCAAGAATTCCAAATCATCAATACCATCACCATCTTCATCTATTGGCTCGTTTAATTTATTGATGGAGCGAGTGTAGAGTTCAATAATGTCTTTTTCGGTTTCTACTATTTCTCGCACCATTCTCATATTTTTTATGGCACCGTTCACTATTGTTTCCGCTTTACGGAAAAATTCTTGAACATCTTTAATCCCCTCTTGTAAGGGACGTTCCTTTTTGAGTAGAAAATTAGTCACCCCTTCGGCTATCGAGACAACCGTATTACTAGCCGCTAATTCGCCATCGACTACCGCTCCAACAGGAATTTGAGCGAAGGAAACAGGTGTAAACAATAGTCCAGCCATGAAACAAAGCCATTTAAGGTTATTCATAAAAAGTGATTTAAGATTCTTTACCAAAAAGACGATTAAAAACTTCCAACTCTCTTTTTTGTCTTTGGAATTTATAAGTGGCACGATTGGCTCTACGGATGGTCGCTCTCATAGCTCTATAAACACTTCGAGCCTCTTTAAGTGTCTGTTGAATAATTCGAATTCGACCTTCATCATCCATCACTCCTTGCCCTTCGGTATGCGCTAGGTCAAAAGCGCCAAAGATGTTCCGACTTTCCCAATAGAGTTGTCCTAAAATCCATTGGTATTTCCATTTCTGTAGTACATTTTCGGATTCATTGATTTGGTCAATAGACCGATTAAATAGCCGATTAATCTTTTTTTCCGTTTCAATCAAATCGTGGGTCATTTTCAAATTTCTAATGACTACATTGACTGTTTCCGAGGCTTTTTTGAAAAAATCTTGTACTTTAGAAATACGTTCTTTCCAGGGCAAAATTTCTTCTCGAATCGCTTTTGATGCCGTCATGACTACTTTCTGAATACCGCCAATTAAATTATTGCCGACATCAAAAACAGGGGAGGCTAACTGGGCTTGCATTGTAGGTGCCTTTGCGATATGGAAAAAAAATATTAGCCCAATAAGTATTGGGATGCTTTTGTATTTAGTTTTCTGCATAGTAATAATTGATGGAGTAGATAGGGAAGGCCACTCGTTTTAACCTTCCCATTTCCACATCATTTTTGAAAAAAAACTATGAATCTTGAGAGAAGAAATTATCATAAATTTCTATCTCCTTTTTTAATCGCTGATACTGGTAAACCTCTTTATTTATCCGCCTCATTTGCATTTTAATAGCTGTTTTAATGCGAACGGCATCTTTATAGGCATCCCGAATTAAAGTCAGTCGCCCTTTGTCATCCATGATAGTCGAATCTTCCTCGTTGGATAAGCAGCCAGACCATTGCCATTACGCATGATGACCCAACCACTCTCCGTTAGAACCGTGCTTGCACCGTTAAATGCACACGGCTCACGATATTTCCTTATTTGATTAATGCTTGTTCTTGTGGAGTAAGATTTCTGTCTTCCCACTTTATTATTCCTAATTCTTTCATAACTTTATTGGCGACTTTATCCAAGTTTAGACCATCGTATAATCCATTGTGGATTCTCCAATGACAGCTAAGACATACAGGAATTTGCTTTCTATTAATTCTTCTTAGAACCAATTCGAAGCCTTTAACCTTTTGTCCAATTTTTCTTATATGTTTGACATGGTGCATTTCTATGTATCCTTCTTTATTACAGATACAGCATTTATTTAGGTTTAGCCAGCTAGATGTTATCGTATTATGATATACTTTGAAATTTTGAGTATCTTTTTTGATAACATTTATCATAAAGTTTTCCAAATCTCTGGTGTGACCACCGTACATCGGAATAGTTATGGGTTTAGCTTTTCCTTTACCTTCAAATGTCAATATCCTCCCACCATATTTCTTCATTATCTTTGCTTTGCAACTCTTGAATTTATGAGCAAGTGTTTTGCAAAGAGAAATGAATAATTTATAGTGGATGAAGTTCAGCGTAGCAATATTGTGAACAAATCCATAGTAGTTACTGATTCCCGTCATCATAGATTTATAGACTTTGGCGATTTCAAATACATCAAAGTTTACTAATCTCTTACAACTAATGGGATTGAAGTTTCCGTCAAGAAAGCCTTTTGCAGCAAGAGATTTGCATACATCCGCTTTCTTCATTACGTATCTCATGAAATTCATGTGGACAACCTTTCTAGTTCCTTTAATAGATTTGGAGAGTTTTTTAATTTTAATTTTCTCCTGCCTTTTACTTACGAAAGCCATATAGACTCCAAGGAATTCTACATCTTCCTTTGTGCTTCGGACAAGTTTCGACTTGTCCTTGCACCATTCTAGTTTAAGACTCTCTTTAAAGAATTGCTCACACTGTGAGTAGATTAAGTTAGCCATTTTCTTAGTACATCTTAGACCTAGTACCCAGTCGTCAGCATATCGGATGTAGGACAAATCGACCTTGTTAGTATTTAACACTCTACGAGAAGGCGTATTTAGTTGGAGCTTTCTAAGTCTCTCTACTTCTGTCTTTTTGTGGTTAAATAGTTTATCCGTTGCTTTGTTACTGTTTTTTAGCCTTTTCCTAGCATGATAAAGTAGACAGCAGATGTTGTGATACTTAGGGCAAACCTCTGTTTTTACTCCATGAGTTTTCTTTAGTTCATTTATGAACATATCGAATTCATGAAGGTAGATATTACTGAGGATAGGACTCAAATTCCCACCTTGGGGAGTACCTTTCCTAGGTTTGCTTAATTGCCCATCTTCTACAATTCCACACCTTAAGAATTTCCAGATAAGTCGAATAAATCGTGTATCGTCTATTCTTCTTTTTAGGAGATTAACTAAGATTTCGTGATTTACGTTGTCAAAAAAACCTTTAACATCAGCTTTTATACACCATATTACACCTCTAAAAGCATTCTTCCCTTTTTTTAATGCTAGATGACACCCTTTACCAGGTCTGAATCCAAAGGAATCTTCACTAAATGTCGGGTTTTCATTGCTGTCATAAATGCAGGTTAGAATGATAGAAATACATTCTTGAACGAGTTTGTCTCTAAAATTGGGTAGACCTAGAGGTCTTAATTTACCGTTAGTTTTGGTAATGTAAGTTCTCTTAGAAGGTTTTGGTTGATAACTTTCCTCCTTCAATTGGTGAATAATCTTATTAATAATATCCATGTTTATGCCATCAATATTACCTTTTGGATTACTCCCCGCAGTCATAGCCCCTTTGTTAGTTTTCAGTCGTTCATATGCCAGTATGTAAAAGTCTTTGTTGTATAGCATTCTATACAACTGTTTGTTAATGAAAGTAGGGTTTGCATTTAACCTACTAAGTGTCTTTAATCTTTCTTCTAATTTCATAACTTATCCAAGTTTTAAAAGGGATTAATAGACAAGAAATACCTGTATCCCTTCCCCTATTTTAAGATTAAAATCAGCGGCACATATTACAGTCCGCCTGTGCTCACACCATTACAGTAGAACTTTGGGTACTATGAATACTCCGTTACCCTAGACCCTTCATTACTTGCAGGGTTATCCTTTTATAGGACTTAGGCAATCCTTAGTTCTTCTTTGCTACGATAAACTGACTTAGGACTCTCCTTAGGTTTTAGACTTACTCATCGTAAGCGGGTAAAGAAAACTGGGTTAGCATAGACGTAATCGAAGAAAATGCTATTTTCTTTAACTGGCTCTTTCATTGGGATATAACCAGATGGTTAAAAAATTACCCCCCAAACCGGAGATTCATTCTTTCAGAATTATCCATATCAGTATAGCTTGCGGAGGGTTACCCTTACCCAATTGTCAGAGTAATCTCCGCTTTACCAGCATGCTACACTCCCCTCGTTGTTTCCAACGCTAGCCTGTTCTCACAGACTCGGATAAGCTGGTTGCTTTAGACATAAATTATAAATCTAGAAACCTGTTATTTTCTTTTAGATTTTATTATGGGTTTAGTATGGCATTTATTTGTTGCGTTACGAATACCCCTCTTAATTAATAACAGTTGTTTTACTAGATTTACTTTCCCAGAATGTCACAGGAGTTATTCCTGCATCGTAGATTAGCTCTTTTGCTAATTTTCAAAGAATGACTAAGCGCACAATCACATTTTTGAATAAATCAAAAACATTGGTTGCCTCAGAACTTATTGCCAGTAGAATCTGAACATGTTTCCATTTATCAAGAAAACCAAAGTCATCTACCCCATCTCCGTCAGCGTCTTTAGGAGAATTAATTACATTAATGGATTCATTGACCAGTTTAGCAATATCTTTTTCAATCTCAATGATTTTTCGGACTAGCTGTATATTTTTCACCACTCCATTGACGACCATGGATGCTTTAGAAATGAATTGTAGGATAAGAAGCCAACACCTTAGACCAGTCAAAGACTTGAATGTGATGTCAACAACTCTCCCCCGAACCGTGCGTGCAGCTTTGACCGCACACGGCTCTCCATATTATTATCTTATTTTAGCGTTAATTACGTTTTCGACTCACCATTTTGGTTAGAATACTTCTTGATGCCAAGGTTTACCATTATTTGGTCAGCTAATACTTTAGGGCTAATTCCATCGTAAGTTCCATAGTGTATATCTCTATGACACTTGAAACATACGGGTATTTGCCTTCGGTTGACATAGCCTAGGACTATATCGAATCCTTTGTACCTATGTCCTTTCCTCTTAATGTGTTTGACATGATGCATCTCAATATTATCCTTAGATTGGCAGATGCAGCATCTTTCAGTCTTTAGATAAGAGGATGTATCATTTAACCCTTTGTGGAAGATTGTTTGCCAGTTATTGCCTCCAGATTTTATAGAGAAAGCATTAATGTCTCTTTTCAATCTAGGAGAATAAGGAATACCGATAGCTTTTTTGCCATCTGCTCTTTTGACAGTAACAGGCTTGCCATGTTTGGTTAAGATTTTGCTTACGCTTGATTTGTGTTTTGCAGCAAGTGTCTTGATGAAACTTTCGCAAAGCAAGTAAAGCACATAATTTAACCCATGAATGTTGTTGACAAAACGGAAGTAATTCTTAATACCATTGCAGACAGATTGATAATGCAACGCAATATCGTAGTCTGATTGGTTTTGCATCCTGTAGTACGCATTTGACCTGAACTCTTTGTTCTTAATTCTCAAATAACCTTTATGATAAAGTTTAGCTAATACTTTATCAACTGGCATTTGAAAGGAAAAGCTATTTTTGTAACAGGTTCTGACTAAGAATTTTGTTCCATATTTTTTCACGTACTTGAATTTTACCCCTCTAGGTTTAACGAATTTTAGGTTTAATCCTAAAAATTCATGTTCTCTCGAATTAGCCTTATCTAAATAAGATTTATCGAGATTCCATTGCAGTTTAAGATAATTCTCAAAGAAGACTTTGCATTTGTTGAAAGTCTCCAAAGCTTGCTCAGAAGTTCCTCTGATTCCAATCATCCAATCATCGGCATAACGAATATATTCTATACCATAAAGATTGAGTTCTTGATCAAAAGTTTTCCTAGAGTCCACGTTAAATAAGGAATCGTTTTTAGTTTTCCTCATAAGAGTACTATACTCTTTGTACTCCTTCGAATTGGGTGGATATTTATCCCTTTTTCGTTTATACTTTTCGATAGTATTAATTATCCTTTTGTAAGTTAAACTGATAGAGGGTTTGATGTACACTTCTTTTCTAAGAGTTTCTATAAACGTGTCAAACTCATGCAGATAAATATTTGAGAGTATTGGGCTAATAATACCTCCTTGCGGAGTACCAGTAAATGTCTTTTGATAGACATAATTACTTTGTTTTTGTTCCTTTACTCTGACCATAATACCTGCTCTTAAGAATTTCCAGATTAACTGGATAAACCGTTCATCATTAATCCTTTTGCGAAGGATGTTAATGAGTACGTGATGGTCAACATTGTCAAAAAATCCTTTGACATCGGCTTTTATCACATAGTTTACCCCTCTAAAACTGTATTTCATTTGCTTTAGAGCAGTATGACAGCTACGGTTTTTTCGGAAACCATGTGATTTATCAATAAACGTTGATTTGTAGGGGCTATCATAAATACATCCTAAAATTCTAGTAACACATTGTTGCACTAATTTCTCCTCGAAATCGGGGAGACCTAATGGACGTTTTTTACCATTAGGTTTAAGGATGTAAGACCTTCTACATGGTCTAGGTTTGAAAGAACCATTGCGTAAACTAGCAATGATTTTCCTTATCTTTCCCATTGAATTTCCGTCAACGCCAGTATTGCTTACTCCTTTAGTAGTTATACCTTTATTGACCCTGATAGTCTCATAAGCCATGACAAACATTTCTTCCTCATATAGCATTCTATACAAGTCTTTGTTAACGTAATCAGCATTTCGATTACGTAACGCTAATCCGTCTAACTTCATCTTAACTTTGTTAATAGCATACGCCATAAGTCAAACATATTTAGTTAGAATTAATAATACTGTTCCCTTCCCCTATTTTGATACTTTTATCAAAATCAACGGCACATATTACAGTCCGTCTGTGCATTCCTCATTACAAAGAACACATTGAGTACTACGGAGACTCCGTTACCCTAAGACCCCTAGTCACCATCGGGGCTATCCCATTACAGGACTTAGGCAATCCCATGTTTATACACATAACGCTCGATTATCTTTAGGTGTCCAGTTAGGTCTTTCAGTACACTTGTACAGCCCCAACAACGCACTAGCTTAGAAGAACCTACAAAAAATGAGCTTCTATACGTTGTCAAATCGGTCACAGCAACTTACCGAAATTCGTCAGGACGAGACGTGGGTTGACCCTGGTTTCAGAATATTAATCTTCACCATGGATAATCAATAACTTGCAGTAGAATCTTGGGTTAATTTGCTTTGGACCCGCACTACCACTTTACCAGCATGCTACACTCCGGCTATTGTTTCCAATAGTCCATAAGCTGGTTGTTTTAAGTACCTCAAAGAACGAATCGAGTATTTAAACTTACCTCTTTCGGTTAAGACTCGTCTCATTTTGCTAGAGTACTACTGCATACGCAGTAACGTTATATGCACCGACATGGCGCACCTTGTACATCCTTGATATTTCCGACAAAAGCGGTCACTCTAGTATTAATGGCTTGGGAGGCAATTTGGACCTCTTCCATGATTTTACTCCATTTGCGGTGCTTTTTATCTTTTACAGGTACTTGACTAAAAGCTAGATTAGCAAAAAAACAAAGCGCAATCAGTAAGAGTATTTTTTTTGTTATGTGCATAGCTATAATTCTATCCTAAAGCTGAAAATTGCATTAAACTAATTGCTGTACCAAGTCCTGCTAAAACTAAGGCAGTAATCAATCTACTTTTGGTGTGTTGGTGTTTTACAGCGATTGTTAAACCAACACAGAATATTATAAGTGTAATAAATCCGAGTAGCATAGCCAGTATTCCAAGAATAGGAATTAAGGAGAATAGCAAAGTCATAATTCCCAAGATGACTCCAGCTGTACCTAATCCTTTGGAAAGCGATTGATATTTTTTAGTAGTAATAGTAGATTCCATAATAATCTGTTTTTTTAGATGTCTTGATAATTAACCTGCACTAGATTCAAGCCCCTTGAAGACAATAGCCTTATAATTTCTATCGGCCGCTCCAAGGGCATATTGGACTTGTTCCTTGATGTAGCGAATAAATTCTTCCTGGTCCTGCTCTTGGACAGAAGGGTTTTCTCCACGAAGTACCTGATGGACTCGAATAATGCCAATACCAACTACCGCTAAATCCATTTTGATTTTACAGTTTTCAATTTGTCGAATGAAAAATTGTTTGTGTTCGCCTACATTGAAAACGGTTTCCAACTCCTTTTCAAAATCAAGTTGGTCAATTGGTTTAACCGCTCCGAGTAATTCCTGTCTAATTTCCTCTTCCGTTTTGGTCAACTCAGCTTTAGCCTCCTCCATTTGTTGATATCTAGATTCATAGCCATTAAAGCTCGCCTCTTTTTTGAGTTTATCCAGATTTGCTCGAAGGGCATCAATGCCGCCATTATGGACATCACTTACCTCAGCAGTAAGGGAGCTGGTATTTGCCCTTTTTGTTTTAGGCAACATGAAAATCAATAATACTATTAGAGACCCGAATCCAAATAAAAACAACGGTTGTCGAGCTTGAAAGACATCCCTTAATTTGTTATAGTTAATTTTTTTCATCATATAAATTTAAAATGGGGTATGAGCATACGCAGTATGCGAACCGTTTACGGACGGGTTGCCTATATCGTTTGTGAACCGCTAGCGGATGGGAAAGCTAGAGATTGTAGGATTACCAGATTGTAATGATTGTTACCAACCTAAATACAATCGAACAATCATTTACTGTCCAAGTATTTTATAATCGAATATTCCAAGTCACCGTGCTTTTCCGTTAGTTCATCAATTTGGATGGAATCAGCCGCCTCAGTAGTGTACATAGCGACCTCTTCCATTGGTACTAGGGTCGTATAAACTTTACCAACTTGCCCTAATCGGATATACACATCTTTAGAGCGTTCGTTCGCTAATGGTATTTTATTAATACTCATCACTTTTTTAGTTTCTGATTCAGGTAGTCCAAGTAGTTTGGCTAAATCTTCAAATCGAGTTTGATATTTAGTTTGGTCTAATAAAATCTGTATATCCGCATTATTGAGAATGGTATTTTTAACAAAAGGGTTACCAATAATATCCTCTAATTCTTGGGTAATAATACCCACCGAGCCGTTAAATTTCCGAACGGTTTTATACAGGTATTTTAAAAATTCTGCCATCCCTGCATTAGAGATTGCCGACCAAGCCTCTTCAATCAAAATGATTTTTTTGACCTTTTTGAGTTTCCGCATTTTAGTAATAAAAGCATCCATGACGACCAATGCTACAATAGGAAAAATAACAGGATGGTCTTTAATTTCATCGAGTTCAAAAACACAAAAGGGTAAATCAGCAATGGAAAATTCTTCGGTACTATTCAGCAAGTAATCGTACTCACCACCTTGGTAGTAAGGTTTGAGGACCATCTTAAAAGAGACAAAATCAAAGTATGCCTTTTCCTCTTCTAATAATAAATCGGCAAATTCAGTCGTAACAAATTCGTAAAAAGAATTAAAACTAGCGACAATATTATTGCTATTATCAACCCTGTTTAAGTACTCATAATAGGTAATGATACACTTACTCAAAATGGTGTATTCCTCTTTAGAGATATTTTGATTTTCTCCTTTCCAGAGGGTAAAAATCAAAGTCTTCAAAGATTCTTGTTCCTCTAAATTTTTACTTTCTCCTAGTGGAACAAAGAAGGGATTGAAGGCCATTTTAGATTTAGCAGTATATTCATAATACTTGCCACCCATATAATTGCATAGTCTTCGATAGGAACCACCTACATCAATAATGGTAATATGGTAACCTTGTTCCAATAACTGGCGAACCATAAAATTGACAAAGAAGGATTTACCAGAACCCGATGGACCAAGTACAAACATATTCCGATTGGTAATCCACCCTTTTTTCATAGGCATATCCCACAAATCAACGGTAATCGGAATGCCATAATCCCGTTCAGACATTTTAATGCCTTCAATCCCCGAATTCTTTGGATTGGTTTCCACAGGAAAAAAAAGACTAGCTGTATCCGAAAATTGAATTTGATATTCACTTTCTGGTAGGTCAGCCGCATTGCCAGGCGTACAAGCCCAAAAGACATTGGCACAATTAAAATTCCGTTGGACAAAAATTTCCATTTTAGTGAGCGCATTATTTAACTGATTTTCTGCTTTGACCAGCGCTTCGCCTTTACCCCAAAGCATCACATTCTGTGAGACATAAACAGGAATACTTCCAGAATCTAATTGAGCCGACAAGAAATTATCATACTCTACCACCAACTGTTCATTCTCTCGACTTTTGAAAGTCATGGATAAAATCTTTTCTCGCTTTCGAGATAAAGCTTTAATTAGTTTGTTCGGGTCATTTTTGCGAATAATGGTATTGACTATATGAGGATAGGCATACCCAATTCCGATAGGATAGGTAACCGACCTATCAAAGAATTCATCCACATTAATCCCACTATCAATTTCGGTGGGCATTTCAATATCAGCGGCAATTGAATTGTAGATGACTAAATTATTATCGCCAATTCGGATATAGTCCTTTTCGAAAGCAATGTCTTTTAAAATCTGTCTATCGCCTAGATTATAATATTCATTGAGTAACTGAACAATGGCTGTTCCTTGTAATACCGTATTGTCAATACCCGCCGCAGATATAATATGCTGCACTTTACGTAGGGTATTTTCAAACTCACTAATTCCATCTGTAATATCTCTTTTGACTAAGCGACCAGAAATTAGGGTGGTCAATAAATTCGTTGTAAAAGCATCTTCTAAAGGATTTTTGGTAATCGTTAAATAGCAACGATGCTCCATAAATTCTCTTTCGTTAAATTTTCGTTCGTAAGCAGCAGACAAGAAAGTGGTTCCTTGACCATTTCGCTCATAGCTTCGAGGAACGTAATAATCCTGTTTATGTAAAATGTATCCTTTTGGTATTGCCTTGACAATCCGATTAAACATATCGTAAATTCCCTGCACACCACTTTCCGATAGGGAATAAGCTTCAGGCATAGTCAAAGCTAATTTAGCAGAAATCGCCTGAGTTTTACTGATTACCAGATGGTCTTCAATTTTCCAAATGGGTATTCTATCCGATAGATTTAGGTTCTTCATGTATGTTGTGTTGGCAAATTAGATTTTTAGCGATTAAAGGAAAATCGTTTTTAATATGTTTGGGCTGCAAGAGCTTTCCAAAAAGAATAATCAAACCGTACTGACCATACTTAATCCCAGTATGATATATGTAGAAAGTGATACCGCCGCCAATAGAAAGTGACAAAAAGAGCATGAACCAATTACCACCAGAAGAAGTAATTCCAGCGGTAATAATCGTCATGATAATGGTAGCTGCTATTAGACCGAGATAGTTTAAACTCAAAGACATGTAGGACAAGTCTTTGAGCTTATAGGTCTTCTTTTTTATCGTCATTTTATCCGATACCAAAGAAGGACTGAATAACAGTCACGGCAACGATTAAAAAGACAGCAGAACCGAACCAAGATGCAGCGGTACTCATCACGTCAGGGTCACCCATTTGCCACTTCATAAACACTCTAATTGCGCCAAGAAGTGCGATGATTCCTGCCATGATGAAAACCAAAGTTTGGATACTTTCGAAGTACCCTTCAATACCATCAGCCGCCTCTTCAATGGCCGCTTGACCGTCTGCCAAATCTTGGGCATTGATATTGGAAACCATCAATAGTAAAAACATTAAGACCAGCGGACTAATGATTTTTTTAGAATTGATAAACTTAGGGTTGAGTGTTAAATTTCTCATGTTTGTAAAAAATATGTAGGTTAATAATGAGCCTCAAAAAAAGGAGGCATTAAGAATTACTTGTAGAGATTTTGGCAATGATATTAGAAAGGTCTTCTTCCTCAATAATATCTTTTGTACTCGCTGCCAATTCTCCGATTAAATTATCTTTAGGTGTTTCAAAAGTTTGCTCTGCTTCTAAGTCAATGACCATTTCTTCTAAATTTTCTAGGAGCGCATCTTCTGAATCCTCAGCAATAGTTTGTTCTAATAAAGATGTTTCAGATGAAGAGGTAGCCAGATTTTTAAAATCAACGGTGTTTCCAAAAATGGGAGCAATTTCCAAAACGGGAATTATTTCATTTTCTGGAACAATAGGTTGTGCAGTCGTTTTACCAATGACTTGTTGCTGTGCTTTTTTAAAAGCAGCCCTTCTTCGCTTATCCCAAGTAAAAAGCACGATGTAGTAAATAATGGTCAATCCGAGTATCAATAAAATTTTATTCATAGTGATGGTCTATTTTTGATGCAACTCATTTTTAGCACAAACGGGTCAAATTAAATCTTTGAAATTAGGAGGCAATAATTCCTGATTTTGGTCTATAGATTGGAGTAATAAAAATTCTATAATCTGATAGTTTTTCAAATCGGGATAGATGAACTTATTTAATTGCACTAGTATTTTCCTAGTTCTGGAAGAAGTGTACTTATGGCCCATTAATTCTCCGTGATTGCCTTTCGCTTTTTCAACTAGTATATCTCGTTTCGTTTTTCGAGTTCGTTTCTTCAATACCGCAGCGGTATTGTCTAGATGTTGTTCTTTCTTTTCTAAACTTACCACATCTATTTCTGAAGTTGCATATTTGCCTTTTATCTGAAAATCTTGGTTCGTTGTATCTTCATCGTTTCGAGTAGTAGCAATTTTTCCAGTAATCTTTTTTGGAGTAGTAATGACCCTCGTTTTTTGAGGAATCACTTTTGACAAAACAGGCTTTATTTCTTTTTTAGGAATGATTACAGAAGGAGTGCTTTTATACTCCTTGGTAAAGCCACCCACTACATCTAAAATATCTTCCAATTCATCTTCGTCCATAATTATCCGATTTAAGCGTTTGCAGATTGAGCGACCGTATTTTCAATATTGGATAAAACCAGTTGAGCGAACTCCATCATTTTAACCGCCTCCATTTTAGCTTTAGGAATAGGAAAAAGGGTAGAGCGATAAGCAGTTTCATAAGCAATATATTCGCTCATGTAAATGGGCATGAATGGTAGCTGTTTCATCAAAACAGGCAGCATCTTATGAACACGATGACGACGGGGTACTCTGTTGAAAAACAAAAAACAACTTTCGTAAACAGACTGAGGTTTGATTTTGCTAGTAATCACTTTATAAAATTCGACGGCACTTTTGAGCGAAAAATTATCTTTAGCTACAGGGATTAGAAAATGATTGATTTTACGGTAAGCATCAAAAATGCCAGGTTGGTACATCGTACCTGCTAAGTCCAAAAAAATATAATCAAACTCATCGCCTAATTTTTCTAGTTCAGTATCTAGATTTTTTAATTTGGTTCGGATAATAGGGTAGGGTTCTTTGTTTGAATATAACATTTTGTAGGCGGATTGTAGTTTCTCGCTTTTTTGGGTCACTTTTAATTCATCTTCCCTTCTTTTGGAAATACTAAATTGCGCATAGTCCGCATCAACGATAGCAATCTTTAATCCAAAGTGAAAGAAAAAGAAATTGGCAAGTAGCGTAGTCGTAGTAGATTTACCAACCCCTCCTTTTTGGCTGGCAACGGAAATGATTTTTCCCATAGTTTTGAATTTACGAGTGTTTGCTAGACAGATAGGTTCATTTATTGCACCAAGTCACTTAACTTGGTACAAGACAAAGAAGTAGTGTTATTTCTGAAGGCATAAGCCAAGAGAAAGGTAAAAACAGTACTTGAAAGGCTGCGTACAAATTGAGCCTACTATCCAGAAAAATAAATTTGTGTAGTAACTGGAGGGATACCCTCCAACAAGAATTTTCAATCACCGATTAGTGAATGGCATCTTGTTTAGACATGCTGAGTGTAGTGAGAAAAGCCGAAGCTTTTTGATAAACGAATAATGAAAAATTCGTTTAGAAGTATAACTGGTTTGTACAAGGAGGGAGTTTTCTAATCAGACTTTCCAAGGAAAGGTTGCTAATTCTGAAAAGAATTGTACAATGCAAAGCTCAAAATAAAAAACCAAAAAATCAAATAATAATTTGTATTTATTTTTTTATAAACTAATTAACGAATAAAAATTTTGCGAAAATACTTGACAGAGAACAAAAATATGCTAAAACTTTCGCAAGAGAAATAGAGTTATCGAAAAGTTAAAAAGTTAAAAAGTTAAAAAGTTAAAAAGTTAAAAAGTTAAAAAGTTAAAAAGTTAAAAAGTTAAAAAGTTAAAAAGTTGAAAAGTTGAAAAGTTGAAAAGTTGAAAAGTTGAAAAGTTGAAAAGTTGAAAAGTTGAAAAGTTGAAAAGTTGAAAAGTTGAAAAGTTGAAAAGTTGAAAAGTTGAAAAGTTGAAAAAAATGCCTGATGGTATTAATACCAATATTACCCATATCCGAAGAAAGAACATTGTCAGACGACCCATTTATTAATAAAAACATACAAGAGTAAATATCAGCAAACGAGGGTTTTAGCTGTACCAGCTAATGGGCACTTGCTACAAGCATACGTGGCGTGGAGATGAACGATTTTCGTTCATAGCAAGGTGTACCTTTGACTATCCAAAACTCGCTAAAGCTGTTTGTATTTTCAAAGGTTAACCTTGCCAAAACGATAAAAAAATCGGAGATGTTTTTTATCGTTTTGGGGAATTGCTCCTATCGTCTCAATTGGGCCAGCCCCTCAAATAATTCCATGAAATTGGAATTACTTTTTATCACAAAACAGGATTTTAAGATACCTTAAAATCATAAATTAAGTAGCGGTATGCTACTTAAAAACCTAGTACCTATGTCAAAAAAGCGAGAAAAAAGAACCGAGATTCTACCCTATATTCGGTTAACCCCAAGTGAAAAAAGGACAATTATATCGGAGTATAAGGCAACTAAGTATCCCAATAGAGCTGCTTATGTAAGGGCTAAATTATTAGAAAAAACCAAATTTAAATACAAAGAAAAGGTATTAGATGCGGAGATAGCAGCAGGAAAATTAGTGACAGAACTTAATAGGTTAGGTAATAATATTAATCAAATAGCCAAGGTGCTGAATACCTATAAGGATGGAAAAATGAAAAAAGAGGAACTATTAATCATAGGAGCCACCGCTAAATTATTATTACAAATCAAACAAATTTTAACCAGAGATACGGAAGATGATAGCTAAAATTAGTAACGGGAAAAATTTTTATGGGGCGGCGAATTATAACCAGTTGAAGGTAAATGAAGGCAAGGCGAATATTTTACATAGTCAAAATTTACGCAAAACGAGCCCGAAATATGTTCAAGAAACTTTTAACCTAGCGAATCGGACCAAGATTAAAAACCCTGTTTTTCATGTGTCTTTGAGTTTTTCGGCAGCGGATAAAGGGAAATTGAATAACGAAAAGATGCTAGAAATTACGCAGGACTATATAGATAAAATGGGATATGGAAAGCAGCCTTACATCGTTTATCGGCATAATGATACCGCTCATCCGCATGTGCATATACTAACTAGTAGGGTAGATGTGGTCACTCAAAAGAAGTTACCCCACGATTTTGAGCATCGAAAATCAAAAAGAATCACCGATAATTTAGAGGTAAAATATGATTTAACCATTTCTGATAAACAGCTTTTGGCTAAAAAAGAAATGGTGGGCGACCTGCAAGAAGTAATGAAAAACGGTAAACCAGAGAACTTGAAAACCCTGAATAAGGAACTATCAAAGATGGGGTCACCAACTAGAGCGAGAAGTACAGGTAAAGGAATTGTCTATTATAAAGTAGCCGAGGGTAGCGAAAAACGCAATACCAAATCCGTTAAATCTTCCCTCTTTAAAGATGTAGGATTAGACAAAAAGAACCTAGAAACAACCTTTTCCAAGAATCGAAGTGACCGCTTATATGTAAAAGGTAGCGTAGAAAAGGTATTAACTAAATCCCCTCAGGTTAACGCTATCACCTTTGCTCGGCAACTAAAAGAGAAGGGTATTGAAACAGAATTTAGATATGGCAAGGATTCCGTAATTGGGGTCAAATATAAGTATGAAGACTATAGCTATAAAGGCTCAACTTTAGACCGTTCCTTATCATTTAATAAGACCAAAGAACAGCTAGACTTTCCCGATATAGAACAGATGAAACTACGCAAGAATTTGATGGATACTGTCCAATCAGGTAAGCCTATTGAAATGGAATTGAAGAACAATAAAGTTGTCTTTACTTCCACTAATCCAGACCTCAATCGACAATTAAAGGAGCTCCCACAGAAAGAGGCAATCGACCTTAGTCGCCAATTTAACGGCTATCAAAACCAATATGAAAAAGTAGATGTAGGTGGACAAAAATTAATCAAAGGAATGGCAGAGGATAACCTAGATGAATATTTACAAAGACGATATAAATACCGCCAAAAACAAAATGAACGGCAAATAAAGAGGTGATTAGTGACTCCGATTAAAATACGGAGCAGGCATAGTTGATTTGTGACTGGTAAGCACAAATCGACTAATACAACTAATCACTATTTACAAACCAGCCCGACTGCGTCATGCGGGCGGGTCACTAATCACAAAAGTTATGGAAAACGACACAATGGAAAAGCCAACTTTATTATTATCCCTATTATTTAGTGTGGCGATTTTACTACTACATGGGGTCTATCAATTCGCCGATTTTGAGCATCCATTATTTATGAAATTGTGGCTAATCGTCATTAATACAGGACTCTTTGAATTCTTTTACAAACCTCATTTATTGGCTTTAGTATTTGCCATGATTTACGCCTTGGGCACAAAAGGGATGAAGTCAGAAAGCGTCACCTTTACCAGCACCTTCTTTCTTTTACTATTTGGAGCAGCTTTATATTTTGGTGCTTACTTCGCCTTAATCTTACCCGATAGAATTGGGGTGTTCACTTATATCGGAATCCTATCTGTCGGCTACCTTTTGCTATTAACAGGTTTACTACATATTCGCAGAATTATTACGAATAACTTACTGAAAGACCAGTTTAATAAAAAGAATAAACTATTTGAACAAGAGAAAAGGAAGATAGAAAATCCTTATTCTGTCAACATCAAAACGGAGGATGGCTGGTTGAATGTCGTGAATCCATTTCGGGCAACTATGGTATTAGGAACACCAGGTAGTGGAAAGTCCTATACCATAGTCGAAGAGTATATCAAACAGCATATACAAAAGGGCTTTGCAATGTTGGTTTATGATTTTAAATATCCTGATTTATCTAAAGTCGCCTATAATTACTTTCTAGCATATCGCTCGAATTATGCCAATCCTCCTAGTATTTATATGGTCAATTTTGATGAGCCTAGAAATTCTCATCGGGTCAATCCCATTGCGCCAAGTTTAATTCAAAACCAGGCGGATGCCTTAGCGACTTCAGAAGCGCTCTTTTTGAATATCAATAAAGAGTACATTAAAAAGAAGGACTTCTTTACCTCCTCTGCGGTCAATTTGGTAGCGGCTATTATTTGGTTTCTGCGCAGTTTTGAAGGTGGAAAGTATTGTACCATTCCTCATGTAATTAGCCTTTTATCGCTCTCCGATGATGTACTTTTTTCCATACTAGAAAAACAAGCAGATATCAAACCTTTACTTTCTCCTTTTGCCGATGCGCTTAGTAAACAGGCTTATGAGCAATTATCAGGACAAACGGCAAGTGCCAGAATCCCGCTATCTAGATTAGCGACCAAAGAACTATTTTGGATTTTAAGTGGTAATGATATGGAACTGGATATCAATAATCCAAACCATCCTGCTATATTATTTTTAGCCAATAATCCGCAGACCCAAAAAAGCTATGGGGCAATATTTGGTTTACTTGCCTCCACTATTACGAGAATTATCAATAAGAAAAACCGATTGCCACTCTCCTTAATTATTGATGAATTACCCACTATTTACATTAATGGCTTAGATAATTTGATAGCTACAGCGAGGTCTAATAAAATTAGTACGCTGCTTAGCTTTCAAGACTTAGCGCAGCTTGAAAGAGACTATGGGAGAGAAGTAGCCAATGCTATTTTTAATACAGTAGGTAATAAAATAACTGGTTCGGTAGTAGCAGAAACGGCGAAAAAATTATCCGATATGATAGGTAAGACTATACAACAAAGAGCGAATATTTCTTACTCCAATCGAGGAACGACCACCGGGAAAACGACCACATTAGATTATTTGATTCCACCAGAAACAATCGCCCAATTATCTCAAGGAGAATTCTGCGGAGTGCTTTCGGATATTTATGAGCAGAAGGCAGAGCAGAAGATATTCTATTCTAAAGTAGTGGCAGATAAAAGTGATTTAAGCAAGCATCCAATACCAATCTTGAATAGGATAGGGGAGGAGCAGTTTACTCAATTATTAGAAACGAATCTGCTGCGAATAGATAAGGAAGTGAAGTATCTGGTTGATACATTTTTATCTACTTCAACAACAGGGGACTAGCATAAATAGAAACCCAGAGAACATACATTAATTGATTATTCCACGATTTAGTGTGATGATATATCCACTAACAAACACTTTATAAATGATAGCTAAAATATCCAAACCAAGTTTTAATTTTTTTGCCGTAGCCCATTATCATCAAGAAAAGATAGATAAGGGCGAGTGTACCATTATTGACTCGCATTTACTGTATAGCACTAAACCCAAACAGATAGGGAGGATTATGTGTTTTTTCTCCCAATTTGGTCAAACTAAGCAACCCGTTTTTCATGTGTCTTTAAGTTTTCCAAAAAAGGATTTAGATGGATTAACCGATGAAAAACTACAAACCATCAGCAAAGAGTATCTAAGTGGAATGGGCTATGCAGGACAGCCATATATTGTCTATCGCCATTACGATACACAGTATCCCCACTTACATATCTTGAGTATGCGAGTAGATATAAGGACTCAAAAGAAAATAGCGAATAGCTTTGAAAGGTATCATTCCCAAACAATCACCAGAGAATTAGAACAAAAATATGGATTGGTGATAGCCGAGCAACAAGCAAAGAACCTGCAACAGATTGAAATGGATGTGAAGGCAGCTCTAAGTTATGAACCCTTAGACTTTGAAGAATTAAATACCACCTTAAATATAACGGGATCCATCTATCGGGTTAAGCGCATCAAAAATAGGATTATCTTTTTTCGATTTGCGGAGAAGGAAGATGGGAATAGCCCCTTTTGGAAGGGAAGTAGATTTAAGGAAATGGGCTATGATAAGAAAGGTTTGGAAACCATTTTTACCAAAAATACTCGTAAATGGCTTACTAAGGTTTTGGAGTTTTAAAGTAAGATATTAGTCAAACCATTCATTTTATCACCAATAAAAATATAAATAATGACCGCACATATTTCAGCATTAGATAACCCAGAAATTAGCGATAATTTTTATGAGGTCTTATGCTATCACCAAAAACGATTAGATAATGGTGATTGTAAAATAATTGATAAGCAGCTGATATTTGATACAAGCCCAGAAACAGCGGCAAGTATTTTTAGGTTAATAGCTCCCTTTGTTTTTGAAGTAAGCCCACAGATTTTTCATGTCTCCCTATGTTTTGACCCAACTGATTATAAACAATTAAAGGAGGCAGGCTTACAAAAGATTAGCCAAGAATACTTAGAAGGCTTGGGTTATGGTGAACAGCCTTATATCATGTATCGGTATAATGGTACAGCATACCCACATATTCATATTTTGAGTACTAGAGTAGATATTAAAACGAGAATAGGAATGGATGATTGTTTTGAAGACTACCATTCCAAAGAGGTATTATATCAATTAGAACAAAAGTATGGCTTGACACCCGCTCCTTATCAAAGTGAAAATCATCACGAAATACGAGTAGCTATCTGGAAAGCCCTTCAAAATAAGCCGACTAATTACGAAAAATTGAATGCCGAATTAGCTAAAAATGGTTCAAACTATAGCGCCAAAAAAGTAAGTAGAGGTTTAGTTTATTACAAACTAGATAAGACAGAAAAATTAAAACAACAACATTGGAAGAGTGCGGATTTTGAAGAACTCGGTTTTCATAAAAAAGGGATAGAGCAATTGTTTGAGGAGTATCAAGAACAATTACCACAAACGTTTTATTTGCTCTCAAACTTAGAAGAGATACTTCCGAAACCTGTGCAAAATTATTTTAATCTGCCTTCAAAATAAACTATATTTGTTAACATCAAAAAAGAAAAGTATGGGAAGAAATAGGAAAAAAAGAAAAGTACCCCACCTAAAAGATGGAGTTTTAATAGGACTCAAAGATTAGCCGTAGGCAAAAGTTGGATTCAAAGGTATGACGGTCAGCATATCGTTAGAGGTTATACGAAACGGTATAAGGTCGATGTACTTTGTGCAATTACGGAATTAAAAATGCTTGGCGTAGAGATAAGCGAAGCATACGAACAGGCAGTAAGACAAACAGTTGAAAGAAATATTGAGGCTAAACGCTTAAAAAAGGAGCAAAAAGCAGAAGAAGACTATCTATCAGAATTTATGGATGATGGATTTGCTTTCGTGGCAGGCTATACTTCTGGCGGTGCACCCTACGGTTTAACTCATGAAGAAATGGGTGACATTGATGAAGAAGATTGGTTTCCTGGAGATGAGACTTAAGTATCTTAGATTGCATCATCAGCTCATTCAATTAAGCCTAGCAGTCATCTGTTTTACAGCAATGATAACTTTTTCTAAAGCCTTAATCTTGGCTTTAGGAGCCTGAAATTTAATAGAAGTTACCTCCCCATTTTGGGTAATTTCAGCTTGAGCTAACTCCCTACCGAAAAGCTGTTGAAAGTGTTGTATCAATTCTGTCACCATATTAGTAGCGATATTAATTTGGCATTGGGCTAATTGATTATGGTTTAATGTATGATAGCTAATGTTGATTTCTGTCATGGATAATTATTGATAAATCGATTACCAGATTAGTAAAGCATAGTAGGGGGAAGGGTAATTGCTTTACCGCATAATAGCCATAATTATTTTTTAATCAAAGAAAAATCAGTTTAAAACTATGAAAAATACACCACCAAATTCAAAAAAGGAGTATCGAGATAGAAGAATAGATATTCGATTGACCCCATCAGAGTATGCTGATTTATTGGCAGCTATTGATGATTCCCCCTATACCTCAAAAGGAGCATATATTAGAGCAAGGATATACAGTAATAAATCACCATCTCAAATAAAGACACGCTTTGCAGCATTTTTGGCAGCGGGTCAATTAAGAGATTCCGTTAAGAAACTAACGAAAGATTTTAATGATTTTGTTCAAAGTATTAAGGCTAAGAAAATGGCAATAGAAGAGGAGGATAAACAATTGATGAAGGATATAAAAATTTTGTTTGCAGCGATTAGAGATAAACTACAGAATGCTGAATTATGAGGTGTTCCAGCATTACAATATTAAGAAATCGTATTTTTTACTACCTTTATCAGGAAACGAAGTAGAGAGTATTTCATTCATAATAACCCTATTATTTACTTTATGTAATTAATGGGTTTTTCATTTTATGTATCTTTGAAATTCACTTAACGAATTTTGTTTGAAAGGTAGGTATTCCTGGAATGCTTACCTTTTTTGAATTTGGAAGGAAATACATCAAATATCCTTAACAATCTTCCATAAAACAATTTTCTAAAGGTACTCGAATGACTACCTTTAAAATAAAAACCATCTACTTTTTCTTAAATTTTTGACTAAGTATTATAAGTCTGTAAGAACATATCACCTCAAATGTTCCACTACAAACCGCCGACTAACCAATGGTAATTGACCAACTTGAATAGTCATCAAATAAACCCCATTCTCATAACCATTCAAATCAACAGAAACCGAATTACCCTCAAACCGAGTAATAGGAATAGACTGAACAGCCTGCCCAAAAGTATTATAAATCCGAATATTCCCATCTTTTTCAGAAAGCGAAGTAAATTGCAGATGGACTTTATCCCTAGCAGGATTCGGATAAAGCACCAAATCACTACCAAAATCAATCACACTATTCCGGCTATCACTACTACTTTCAACATGAATTTGCTCTTCTCGGTAGCAATAAGAACCATCATTTCCTCCTTGATTCATTTTAACTGAATACTCGCCAGCGGCTAAATCAGGAATAAATTGAGTATCCGAACAATCCCCATCACAAATAGTAAGCACCTGCCAATCGGTATTTCTACCTAAGATTTCCACTTTATTATAATCGGCGGTTAAACCATCTACGATTATGGTATCATTACTACTCGAAAAGATTAAATTCTCACAATTGGCATTACCACCATTCATATTTCCTCCATCCGTCACAGATATTTTTTCTTCTCTAAAACAATAGCTACCATCACTACCAGATTGATTGATTTTAACGGCATATTCTCCTGCGGCTAAATCAGGAATGATTTGAGTAGGGGAACAGTCTCCGTCACAAATAGTAACTACTTGCCAATCGGTATTTTGTCCCAAAATCTCAACTTTATTATTACTAGCTGTAAGACCGTCAACAGTAATTTGCCCTTCTTCTCCTGTGAAAATTAGGTTTTCACAATTAGCTGAGCCATTTCCATTATTAGTACTATAACCTTCTACCATTACAGATGCCTCTCGATAACAATAATTTTCACCATCAAACAAGTTGACTTTTACTGTATATTCCCCTGTCTCTAAATCTTCGATAGTTTGCACTACAGAACAATCATCTTCACAAATAAGGATAGTTTGGTAACCTGTATTTCTACCAATGATTTCGACTTTGGATAATTCAGTTAAACCACTAACTTTAATACTACTGACTTGGCTGATAAATTGAAGGGCATCGCATCCCATCAGTTCATTAGGTATGCAAGCCCCTTGACTTGATTCACAAAACATAGAAAAATCACCGCCATTTGGCAGGTCTATATTGCCGAGGGCAGAAAAGGCAACGAAAGCATCTCCAGGACAAAACTTATCAAGGTTATTTGGATAGCAGCCAGATAATTGATTATTATCTAGATTTATCCTTAGAATATTTAGGTTTACCAAATTACCAAAGTCAGCTAGATTATCAGGAATTGGTCCAGTAAAATTATTATTGGATAAATCAAGAATACTACCACCACTAAGCTTACCTATAGCTTCGGGAATTGGACCAGATAATTGATTATTATCTAGAGATAAAAATCGAAGCCCTGTAATAAAACCAAGAACAGGGGTAAGGTTTTCTATTTCAGTAGGAATTATACCTGAAAGTTGGTTCGATGATAAGTTTAAGTTTAATAAATTCCTAATCTCTCCTATTTCTGGCGGAATCTTCCCTGTGAGATTATTATCAGCTAGAAATATTACATCAACCCTTTTAGTCAAAGGGTCACAACCAACACCAATCCAACTACAAACATCACAATCAGATAAATCCCATTTTTGTGTCCAATTATCTCCATTGGTAGCATTGTATAAGGCGGATAAAGCATCATAATCTGGATGGATACAAAGCGTATCTTGAGCATTTATGGGTAAGTAGGTAAATAGGAAAAGTGTACCAAAAAGGCAGAGGTGTTTAATTCTGTTCATTGTTTTGTTTTTATCTAGGGGGAAATATAGAAAAGGGAAGTAAGTGGAAGGATGCCACAAGTTACGAACTATCTAGCAGCAAGGCAACTACTTCTATTATTTTGCCTGTTCTACCATAAATTTTCTGGAAAAGGCTTTTCTATTTTCTGCTTCAATGATTAGAAAATACATTCCGTTTTCCAATTCAGCCGTATCGAAGGTCAATTGTCGATTGATACCATCCAGCTTTTTAAATGCCACTTCATAACCCAGTCTATTAAAAATACGGATTTCGCCTTTTAAGTTAGCAAATTGACCAATTCTAAGATTAAGGGTTTCTTTGGCAGGATTTGGAAAAAGAGTAATAGAGGATTCATCTAAAAAGTATTTTTCAGAGCTAATAGTGGAGTAGCGAAATTCACCCGAAGTAAATTGTTGTTTAATCCGATAATAATTAGTACCGTAGTCAGGATGTTTATCTTCGATGGTAAAATGATAATCACTAGGTTGGTTGATTAGGTCAATGGATTTAAATTGATGACCATCCATAGATTTCTCAATAATAAAACTTTCGGTTTCATTAATCCCACCAGCTACCCACTCTAATTGAATGGTTTGCTGTTGCACGATTGTCGCTAGTTCGAGCACATTTCTGGATAGAGAAGTACTATTAAAATTGTCTTTTAAAGTAATTTCGGCATTACAAATTTCATTGTTACTGAGATATACTTTAACTTGATATTTTCCAGAAGGTAGGTCTTCAAATTTTTGATGACTGCCGCATTGATACCAGCAATTAGTTACAAATTCCCAATTGTTTTTATTTTGAATAACGAAGTTATAAGATTGGGTAGCGATGCCAACTAATTCAATCTGACCAATGCCATAATGAATGTTGATTTCTCCACAAGGTAGGGTAGTGAGGTCATTATTTTCGTTGGTGTCAACTATTGTTTCTCCTTGACAGTTGCAGCCATCTTCCCCAATTACATCATTTTCAGTTTGGTCATTGCCATCATCACAAGCTGTACCTGCTGGTTTAGGAAAAGTAGGGTCATCTGGAGCACAGTCTAATTCATCACAAATACCATCATTATCTTCATCTCCACCTAGATTCAAGCAATCATCTATAGGAAGAGTATCGGTAGAGCTTGTTAATTCAATAACACCACAAGATTGATAATTAACCCAAACTTCATATTTACCATTTGCTAAGGCATTAACCGTTTTAGTAGCTCCACAATTATGGCAATTAAGGTAAAACCCATAAAGTCCTTGTTTTTCCTGTATTTTCATTGGATAGTTTTCCCCACTTTGGCCAGTAATCTTTATTTGCCCATTTCCATAAGTAATTTGGACTTCCTGACAAGTCAAAGAGTTTGACATGTTATTAGTATTATTTCCTCCTTCGGTTTCTTCTATTACTTCCCCTTGACAAGTACAACCATCCTCTAGAATCACATCATTTTGGGTATTGGTATTTTCATCATTACAAGCAGTACCAACTATTTTTGGAAAAGTAGCATCATTATCATTGCAATCCTCCCCCACACAAATCCCATCGTTATCCTTATCTTCGCAGGCGCTATCTTCATTAGTTGACGTTAAGTGAATGGCATTCTCATAAGCTAATTGGCAAGTTAAACGCCAACTCGCATCAAAGACCTTTATGATGTATTCACCTTCAGGAAGATTATCAGCCATTTGAACATTATTACAATTATAAGGACATAGAACGGTTCGGTCGTATTGATTATTGGCAATATTTATTATCTCAAAAGATTGATATTTTATCCCTTCTTTTCCAGTTAATTTGATTTGCCCATTCCCGTAGGTAACCTTAATGTCACCACAGTCTAAGTCCATTTGAGTAGTAGTTATAGGGTTCTCCTCACATCCAATAAAATTCCCCTCCTTATCATAAGTGCAACTGGAGTTGTTTAATGGAATAAGCACAGGCAGACCAGATAATTTTACTTGTACGGTATTACCAGTAGCTCGAATAATATTATCTCCGATATTTCCATCATTAGTATCATTCCAACTTAGATAAGTATAATCACGAGCTTCATCAACGGATAATTCCCCTAAATCAATGGTCGTAAAATTAGGGTCAAGTTTTGGATAAGTATCCAAAGTGTCAACTTTTATTAAATCGGTAGCTCTCCAAGCCACTAAATGAGTAGGTTTCCCTTTTTCTGTATCTGTAGCATAATCTCCAATAAGATAAGCAAAGACAGCTTCCTCATTACCTTCATTAATAGCTTTTATAAAATGCTTGCTCCCAACCAATTCATTTAATTTAGTGATAGCTTTTAGGGATTTTTTCTCCTCATTTGTATCCTTGTCTTGGAGTCCAACAGAACAATATAGAGGTTCTTCGGGATGGTCATAAAAGGCATAGGCGTAAGCTTTATGAACATCATATCTAGCCGCTAATAGAAAAGCCCTTATTAAGTAAGTAGCTTGATTTGCCTGTCCAACAGCATAACAACCATCCACATAAGCTTTAGAATTCCAACCAAATTCTGTAATATTCAATTTAGCATGGGGCATTTTTTCCTCCATCCATTTTTTCATATTCTTTAAAGCCAAGAATAGCCCGTCCTCACTTTCAGGCATTCTTTTTACATTTAGATCTTGGCACAAGGTAGCTTTTGGAAAAGGATAATTATGAACAGAAACATAGTCAAAGTAGGAGCGAATATTTTTTCCATTTTCTATTTGATGAGGAACCATTACCTCAATGTATTGATTAGGCTCGCTTCCACAACCAGGCGTAGTCGTATAAGCCTCGAAAGCAGCAGTAGATAATTTCATGCGCCACTTTTTAGGGTCATTACTCTTATAATATTTGGTTAATCCATCAATTATTCCCCAACAAATAGCATTATAACCTTCTACGCCTGGTGTATCATCTTCAGTATCATTTTCTCCATCATCCCCTTTACCCCAAGGCTCATTGCCAACTTCTAAAATATCAACTAGGCATTGCTTGTTAGTATCAGAAGGACAAAAAGTAATGGCAAAATTTTCGGCGTAAACAGCGGCGATTGTTCTAATATTTTGAAAACTTCCCCCCCATTCTTCTTTAGAGTACCATTTATTGGGGAAATTTCGACCAAAACCATATTCGGTACAAGGATGAGGCACCCAAATGCAGTTAAAATTAGAGTCGTATTCACAAACAGAACCTAACTTTGGAAAAATAGCTTCCAAAGAGGCTTGAATGGTTTTCATCTGGTAGCCCTTTTTCCAATCACAATAATGGGCTTTCCAATTTCGGAAGCCAAAACTTTTTGACTTTCCTGTTTCTTCATCTGAACAAATTTGAGCTTGACATTGGTAAAATTCATCTCCACAATCGCAAGGGTAGGGCAGGACTGTTTGTTCGCTAGGAAAAAAACCATTGCCATAATCAGAACCCATGATATGAAAACTGCGAACATTTTTAATCTTACCAGTAGCCTTAAAGCTAGCTTTATTTTGTCCAATTTCCTTTCCTGCATTGGCACCGATTAAATCTATGAAACTGGTTGGATTAGGTTTGCTTTTGAAGTGAAGACTATCATGAGGGGTGAGCCAAGTTTGAGTATAACTATGAATAGGTAAGTTTAAAATAAGCAAGCAGTAGCTTATAAAAATAGCATAGTGTTTTTTCCGCATCTGCGTTGGTATTGAACTGTAAGTAGCGTTTATTAAATTAATAGGAGGGGAAGAATGAAGGGTTCGGAAATAATAAGGCAAGAAAGATGCCAGAGATTTATAAGGAAGAGGTACTAAAAATGCAGCTTATCTCCTAAAAGATAAGCTGCATCTGTTTTCATCTAAAAACCAAGGGAAACCAATAAATAAGCAAAATCGATTAAAAAAGCGGCTGTTTTTTGTCTAATGAGACGCTCAGACCAGAAATGAGACGGAACGACCAGCATTGAGACGCAGAGCCAAGAATGAGACTTCTAAGAGTTGCACCTTTGACTTATCGTTAACAACCTACTTATAAAGATGCACATGCTGATGTGTTATTCCGTAGGTTGGGGTGTTGCTACCCCGACTTACTTTTTTAAGCTTATCTTCTTTTACCATTCCTACCTATCATCAATTTCCCATTGAGTTATTTCTAAAATCAGTTGGTGTTTTGTTAAAAGCCTTTTGGAAAACCTTCGTAAAATGTGAAGGGTCTTTAAAACCTGTTTTATAGGTGATTTCTGTAATGTTATAATTGCTACTAGTCAATAATTCTTTGGCATTTTCCAATCTAATTTCTTGCAATATTTGTAAAGGTGACTTTTCTGTAAGTGCTTTCATTTTTCTATAGAATTGCGCCCTACTAATTTTTAATTCCTGATATAAATGTTTGAGTTCCCAATCCGAATTATGAGCATGTTCTTTTAAAATAGCATAGACCTTTTTGATAAAGGCATCGTCTTTACTAAATTCAGTATCTTCTTTATCAACAACTGTAGCACTATCCTGTTTAGCAAATTCGGTTAAGTTGGCATATCTAGCTTGTAAAATGATTCGACTTTTGAGTAGATTTTGTATCCAAATACGCAATTCCTCTTTACTAAAAGGTTTTGTCAGATAAGCATCAGCTCCTCTGGTTAGCCCGCCTATTTTACTTTCTTGACCTGCTTTTGCGGTCAGCATAATAATTGGAATATGACAAGTACGTTCGTCTGTTTTTAAAATTTGACAAAGCTCAAAGCCATCCTTTCGAGGCATCATTACATCACTAATGATTAAATCAGGAATATATTCAATAGCTTTTTCAATACCTTCTTGACCATCTCTGGCAAATATAATCTGATACGCTGTTCCTAAAACTGCTGCGGTAAATTGAGCGACATCTTCATTATCTTCGGTGATTAAAATTAAAGGCTTATCAGCATCCTCGTTTATCTGTTGAATCATTACTGAAGGACTTGCGGCTAATGTGGTTAAATCATTATTTGTAGTAGGCAAAATATGGAGATTGATTGGAGTAGTTGCTGTTTTGGTGGGTAGCATGACCAAGAAGGTACTGCCTTGCCCTAGTGTACTTTCTACTTTAATGCTACCATCCATTAAATGTACTAATTCTTTAACCAAAGCTAAACCAATCCCTGTTCCTGTATTATTATTAGTAGGGGTTTGTACACTAAAATAGCGGTCAAAGACTCTAGGAAGATGTGCTTTAGCAATACCTTCGCCCGTATCTTTTACCTGAATGACCAATTTATCTTTCTCTTGCTTAACTTGATAGTCCACTCGTCCACCAATAGGCGTAAACTTAATGGCATTAGATAGTAAATTACTAATGATTTGCGCTATTTTATCCCTGTCATAATCCATAACGGTCGGAATAGTTGGTAAAATACGGATTAATTCCACCCCTCTTTTTTTAGCAGGAATACTAAAGTCTTCATACAATTCATGTAGTAGTGGAATTATATCATTTTGGCTAATATTTAGTTGTAGTTTACCTGCTTCGGCTTTTCTGAGATTTAATACTTGATGGACTAAATTTAAGAGTCGATTCCCATTTCTCTTGATGATACCAGCGCTTTGCACCGTTTCCTGATTGGGCGCATTTTCTTCAATTAGTTCAGCATAGCCAATAATGGAAGTAAGCGGAGTACGAATTTCATGCGTAATATTGGAATAAACAGCCGTCTTATAAGCGTCCTCCTCTTTTAATTTTTTAGCCTCCTTTTGCGCATTTTTTCGGCTTTCAAAAAAATGTCGAATTCCAAAGAAAATCGCACTACCAAGTAATAGATAAAAAATGTAGGCTTCTGTAGTAAACCATGCAGGGGGACGGACGATAATTTTTAATTGTTTTTCGCTACCCGTAAACCCTACTCTACGAATTTTGAAGGTATAAGCACCAGGCTTTAAACTATTGAAGTGGATTTGATTAGTGCTTTGATTGGTTAAGTGCCAACTATCGTGAATACCTTCTAACATGTAAGAAAATCGCACTTTATCAGCTTGACAATAAGTAAGGGAAGAAAAATGGATGATAAATTCATTCTGATGATGAGGGAGTTCTATTTTCGTTTGCCCAGGTTTTAATTGATTGAGATCACTATCCATAAATTGAAATTTAGTGATGTAAACGGGAACAAAAGTCTGTGGCTGAATCAAACAACTAGGCTGGATTCGGTAATAGCTATTCTTCTGTCCAAGAAGTATATCACCATAGGGTAGTGGAAAAAAACCATGTTGGAAAAAACTATTAAAGGCAAGTCCATCTCGTTTGTTATAGACTTGGAAATACCCATCTTTTTTAGCGCCTAAAGTTTTATCTAGAAAATAAACGCCTTCTTGGGTGGTTAGCCAGAGTTGATGTTTATTGTCAAAAATGATTTTATCAATCAGGGTATAAGGTAGATTATCTGCTTTGGGAAATAGTAAACTATCTTTTTGAGGATGTAGTTTTCTTAACCCATCTTGCTTGGTTGCTAACCATAGTAGCCCCGTACTGTCTTGGGCTAGTGTATTAATATCATGCATAGCCGTGCAAGATAATTGCTGATAAGTAGCCGTCGTTAGGTCAAAATCGAAAAGGCCATTATTAGTAGCGACCCAAATGTTATTTTTCTGGCCACTTATGATTTGATTAATTTGAATATTCAGACTAGCATATTTTCCTGCATTGACCGAGTAAGACTCAATTATAGGTTTATCAGAAAAGGGGGCGATAATTTGAATCAAGGCACCATCATTAGAGGCTATCCAAAGGTTGCCTTTTGCATCTTCATAAAAATCGATGATATTTCTTTCTTGCAACCTCAACTGTGTTATTTGCGGATGTTGGAAAGGAACTAATTTTCCTTTTTGCTTGTCTAAGTAGAGCAGAGTAGGTCTTCTGAAGGCATCTTGCTTATCTCCTTTATCACTTCGACCTCCAACCCAGACTGTTCCATTTTTTGCAACCAGTAGGGTAGAGAAAATTTGATATTCGCCTTCATATCCTTCTAAGGGGATATTGTTGGAAGACCAATCTGTAGGATTAATTTCATAAAACCCGTAACAGCCATTGGCTACTGCATAGATTTTATGTTGCATTGGGTCATAGCCAAAGTCGGTTACATTATTATCAGACTCTTTATCTTGACAACTTTGTAAATCAAGCGGCATGGTGAAGAAAGCTTGGCAGCCAGGATTGATATAAGAGATACCAACATCTTCAAAACAAAACCAAACTCGACCTTCCCTGTCTTTAAAAATTCTATTGCCAATCCCCGCTTTAATAGAGGTCGGGTTCCGACTATCATGCTGGAAAAAAGTAAATTTCTTAGTTTTGGTATTGAAAATGCCTCCTCCTTTTTCTCCCGTCTGAATCCAGAATTCTTCTTTAGATTTGCGAACCATTCCTTTGACATTATCTAAGTATCCTTTTCCTGCATAATCCTGCATGTTGGGCTTGATGTAGGTATGGTAGGTCCATTTTTTAGTAGGAATATGAAAAATGACGATGCCTCCACCCCAAGTACCTAACCACAAGGTATCGGGACTTTCCATAAGTACCGAATTAACGGTCATTAAAGCAGAACCTGGAGCAGGAGAGGGAAAGTGTTCATATTTATGGCTCGTTTTATTAAAACGATACAGGCCATTATTACCTCCACACCAAAGTATATTATCATCTGTAATGTCTTTGGTAATATCTACAATAGAATTATTACGAAATAAATCTTCACTTTCCTCAAAATCCTTGATAGACAATAACACTAAATCATCCTTTTCCTTATCATAGCGGAACATGCCACTTCCGTAAGAACCCATCCAAAAGATGCCATTTTTGTCTGCATATAGTTTCATTAAGCCTTTTAGATAGGGCTGGTGTTGAAAGTTCTTGAAGGTTTCTGTTTTTGGGTCAAAGCGAGATAAGCCTCGATTGTGGACTAAGAACCAAAGATACCCCTCTTTATCTTCTACAATATCCATGATGGAAGTACCTAGAATAGCCGTAGAATCCTCATGGTTGGGCATAAATATTTTTCGAGTGACGCCATCCCATTTAACAAGTCCATTATGTGTCCCAATCCAGATAAAATCTTTGCTATCTTGAAAGACCTTCCAAACCTTATCATTGGGTAGTTCATTAGGCGCATCGAGGTGATTGAATTGAATATTATAGAAACTAATACTATCAGATTGAGCGAAAATTATTGTGTGAATTAGACAAATAAGTAGCGTGAGTAGTAGGCTTAGAGACCTCATGAAAGTTGGAATTTGTGTAGTTTAGGTAATACGGAGGGAAGGGTAAAGGAGGGAAAATACTGTTATTGGAGCAAAGAAAGTGCCAAGAAATTTAACTTTAGGCAAAAGAGGGTAAGCGAAGTATTACCTCGTAAAGAGTGACTGAACATCATCATTGTAGAATAGAAAGCCCTTTCCTAGTTATTTTAGATTATTTTTATCCAAGCTATCCGATAATGCTTGTAGCTTTTTGATAGTTTTCGACCGCTTTAAAATAGGGTACTGAAAATCATACATTTCTTGCAAGAATTTTCTTCGTTCAGCTTTGTCACAATCCCATTGTAATAACATAGAGTCCAAAGATTCTAGATTAGCTAAAATTTGTAAGTCTAGCACACTTGCATAATCTCTTTGATTTCGATTGGTAGGTTTATCCGCATTTCGTTTTCGCCATTCTTGGGCAATTTGTCCAAAGACAATTTCATTAATCATATCTGCTTCAGCGGCAAAAGGTAAACGACTTTTATAAGGTTGTGGATGAGTTAATAAGCGTTCATCAATTTGAGATAGAACAGCACTTACTAATAAAGAATAGTTGCCAGAGGTGAGGTAGCGTTTGATATTATAGGGGTCACCAATTCTTAAATGTTCTTCCCGTTTAAGCCTATCAAACTCCCTAATCATATATAACTGAAAAGTTGGTTCGAGCCAGTAACAAAAATGCAAGGCTATATCTTTTTGTGCGAAAGTCCCTTTGCTATATTTACCTCTACCAACTTTTAAACTAATTATATTTGTTTTTTTAACAAGCTGAGAAGGGGAGATTACAAATCTATTTCTACCTGCCTGTTTTTTAAAGTTATCGAATTCTATAACTTTAAAATTAGGATTCTCTAGTTGCTCCCATAACTCTATGTATTCTAAGGTACTATAAGTTTTGAGCCAATTAATAATTAAAACGGAAGGCTTACCATATTTTTTTGCAATATCAGTAATAGATATATAATCCTTATCATTAATCTGGGATAGTCGGACTAATACCCCATTAATATTTAAATTTTTTTCCTTCATTTTATACCTTTATTTTCGACTTTAAAAGCCGAAGTACCTTTAAATTTTTCAGAATATCTACTAGGATAGATAAGTAAGAATATTTGGTAAGTCCGTTGATGCAAAGGTAACAATTTTTTATAATTAAGGATGCTTAGTTTGCAAATCCAAAGGGTCGATAGCTATCCCTTCAAAAAGCACCTCATAATGCAAATGAGCTGCTGTACTTTTTCCTGTATTTCCGACTAGACCAATTTTTTCACCCGCCTTTACTTGTTGCCCTTCTCGGATAAAAAAATTGGCTAAATGAAAATATTGGGTTTGAAACCCAAAGGCATGATTTATTATAATAAAAAGTCCTCTTTTTTTATCATAATCTAACTTTTCTACAATTCCATCAGCTGTAGCATAAACCGTAGTTTCTTTTGTAATTGTGGCGATATCAATGCCGTTATGAAAATTAGAATCTTGAGTAATTGGGTCAATACGCCAACCATATTCAGAAGAAATGTATTTAAAGTCAGCCTTACGAATAGGGTGGAGTAGAGGCAATTGATTTGGTAGAGTATCCTTATTAGGAACAACTAGGTTAGCACAAAGCAAAAATAGTTTAATCATAGTAGCAATGCTTAGCGTATTTTATGCCCACCCACCCGAACGGTTCACAAACTGCGTTTGCTCATGTTGTTGAATAGGTCGTTGAATATTCAGTTGTAGCAAATTCTTATCTAGGTTGATTTTTAATTTACCTAGGACAATACTATCGTTTTTTATCAATGCTGATTTCTGTAAATCACTTAGTTCTATGTCTGAGAATCCTTGTATACCGACAGGCAGATGAGTAGGAATTTGGTCTAAGGTCAGCGCATGATGTTGAAATATTTGGATAAAGTTCTGCTGAATTTTAAAGGTTTTCTGTTTTCCTTTCAGTAATAAAACTTCGTAATTCTGTAATAGATGTACTAATTTTTTGGAGGTAATTCCTTGAGCTATATTAATAGTTTTTGGTGCTTTCAAGTTTTCTCTTTTTTAGTGATAGACGATGATTAAAGGTAACGAAATTTAATGGGTTGAACAAAAAATAAGGAAGGGAAATTTTAGTATAAGTATTAGATTTTAAAATTGAATATTTTGGGGCTTTCCCTTCGGGGCGGAGTTTTATGGTCTCGCAAGTCTGCTCGGTACTGCGTACTGATTTTTCAAATCAACCTCCAAGTTCCTAAGCCATAAAAGGCAAAATGTCAAGCCATTTAGACATTATTTCAGCCGTAAAAACGGCAGCTGTTCTTACGTGTTTTTCCCTTCTGCTCCTAGCCATCGCTGCGTGTCAGCTGATTTCATATCCCCCTAACCGATTAAAAAATAATCGCCCAGGAACCAAGGGATAATCAATCAACTGATGAGGTCGTCGGAGTTCCTTCCGTTCTTTAAGCTTACTACCTCCCGCCTTCCCAAATCCATTGAGGTCACTATCTCCCTTTTTTCCAGAACAAAGCTATACTCAAACTGGCAATATCTGCAAGGGTCGGTGCTATTCACCTAAAGTATAATTTTTTTGGCTCAAGGCTTCACCTTCCTGCGTCAGGTCAAATAAATTCCCCTTTCCCCTTGCATACATTCCCACTCCGAGTATGGACGCAGTTCTGTAAAAAGGGAGATAACCTCAATTAAGAATTTGGCAAAGCTGGGAAGTAGCAAGCCAAAAGACCATAAACTCCGCTTCCGATTAAGGGAGAATTTTTCCTAATTATGAAAATGGCTTTTAAAACATTCAACTATGAGTAGTACAACAATCAACCAAGTAGTTACATCAGCAGAAACCGCAGCATCAGACAGTTTAAACCGCTATTTAGACGAAATGTGCGAAGTAAAAGAGGAAAAAGAACTATTTGAATTGCAGATGCTAGAAAAGACCTTAGATGTATTTGTCAATTATACGCCTTATGATTTTAAACCCTTTACTCGAAAGAATAGACCCCAAGGAGCAGGTTGTATTATGGAGTTGATTAAAAAGAAATCTTTTACTAAAGACCAATATAGGATAGTCGTTAGACCCAATGCCACCAGCGAAATGATACAAGCGGCTTTAACGATGATTGTATTACCATTTTAAAAATTTTGGACATTTACGGAGTGTCTTGATTTAGAAGAGGCACTCCTTTTTCCTAAAAACAGAACTATGAGAATTATCAACGCAACCAATAAGGTACTGGCGAATTATGGGCTAGTAGCTACCGAGCAAAATATAAAAAGAGCCTATTGGAGATACTGTAAAATGAGGGGTGGTTTTGATATAGGTTTAGATCACCAATCTTATATCCTCGCTGAATACCTTAAACTCAATCGAATAGCAGATAAAAACCCCATAAAACATGAATCATCAATCTAATTGCTGTCATGCAGTTTTGACAGACTTATCTATCAATGGTAAAGGAAGTTGTACTAGTTGTGGGAGCGAATCAAATCCAGTTATGGATTTAAGGAATCCATTTATATTTAATCCATTTTATCTAATGCTTTTTATTCTACTCAGTCGAATACGATATAACAATTTATTTTCAATTATTTATTAACCAATATTATTCATTAGTGTACCCAAAACAAAAGGGCGCACACAAACAAATTTATTATGTCAAACAGATTAATGCCAATTTCAGACCTTGCAAAATTCATTGGAGAAAACGGTGAAATTATTACCCCTCGCTACATTGTAGGAGAGCCTAGAGATTACCGCTTAAATTTAGGTAATGGCGTGTTAACCCTCGGAGGAGGAAAACAGGTAACTGAGCCGAAAGCATCCTTTAAAGTATTACCCATTGCGGTAAGAGGATTGCAAGGCGCAATCTTTGGACAGTCAGACAAAAACTGGTTTGAGGTCTATTTTATTAATGAGGCAAATCAGTTATGTCTTTTCATGTTCCACGGCTTTTCCGTTGATAATTTGAATAAGTCTAGTAAAGAACTCCGCTATGATGATACTAAATTATGCGAGGTAATTTGGAACGTAAGATTGAAAGAAATGACCAATAAGGTACAGAAAAGTACTTATTACATGGCTGAATTTTCTTTTGAAGAAGTGAAGGAGGAAGACTTAGTTACATTGAAGGCAGTACAGGCAAACATCAAAGAGGAACACGGGGCAATCTACCGCCAAGACACCAAAGGCGCAAAAACTATTTATGCCGAGAATTGGAATGGCGATGGTGCAGCAGAAACCCCACAATTAGCCGAAGAAGTTGAGGGAGAGGTATCCGTAGAACTGGAAACTATTTCAACTAAAAAAGCTACGCCAAAAGCAAAGGCTAAAACAGCTAAAAAAGAAGTGGCAACCGCAGCCGCTTAATTATTAAACATTGTAGGGGAGAATGTAAATTTCTTCCCTACTAAATCTACAAAAATATCTTTATAAACACCATTACTATGAAGAAAGCTAACGAGTTATTAGCCAACTTAGCCCAATTTACAGGTACAACCCAATGGTTTAAACATCCATTATTTTCCAAATTTAGATATACTGATGGAGTCAGATACCTTGCCATCAATGCCGAATGTTATTGGTTATTAGAATTTATTTTTGGTCATCAATCAAATGCTAAAATTAGAAACACTCCTTTTCAAGTTTGGAAACTAGTCAAAGATGGTACTAAGGCAATAATTACTATTGAGGATGGGAATGATAATCTGGTTAAAACCTTTCGATTAAATTACACCTCTTTTCCGTTGGAGGAATATACACTTTGGATGATTGATGGAGTTTTGCTTTTAAAATCCGAATATTAAATCACGACATCAAACCTACACTAAAAGGGGGATTTCAAAATAAGAAGGGTATTATTTAAATATATCCTTATTGTTTACTATTTTAGTGTTGAATTAATTACTCTTTTTGGGGGAGCATTTTTGCTCCTTCTTTTTTACACCAATACGTGTATTTTTTGTTTTTAAAACCTGCTGCCTACCCGCTTTTTTTCGGTGGCTCAAAAGTTTTAGAAAAAAATAACAAAACTTTTGAGCCACCGAAAAAAATGATTGCTACTAACTAGACGTTTTTGCCTTTTCTTAATATCCATCGCTGCGTTTCAAATGCTTGCATATCCCTCTAAATTGTCATGATTTTCATGAAAAAATACACGCCAATTCAGAAACTAAGGGATAATTAAACATTTGAGGAGGTCGTCGGAGTTCCATCTTATCAGTAGGCTTATTCCTATTCGCCTAGCCAAATCCATTGAGGCATTTATCTCCCTTTTTTTCAGAACAAAGCTATATCCCAACTGCAAATATCTTCAAGGGTCGCCTTCGGACTAAAGAGCAATTTTTTTGATTAGCGCTGCATCTGCTGGGAGCAGATTCAAATAAATTCTCCTTTCCCCTTGCATACATTTTCAGTTGGATATGGACGCAAGTTCTGTAAAAAGGGAGATACCTCAATTAAGAATTTGGCTAGACAAATAGCAATAAGCCAACCGACAGTAAGCTCCGCTCCCGAATGAAGGGAGGAATTTCCTAATTATGAAAATGGCTTTTAAAAGAATCTACTTAAAAAACGTACTATGAAAAATTTACTAGAATTACAAGAAGGATTAAATCAATTTACAGGTGCGATAGTCTGGTATCAACCATTATTATATCCTCAATTTCTTTACACAAAAGGTGTTCGATACTTGGCTACGAATGCTGATTGTTTCTGGTTATTAGATTTCATTTTTAGTAATCAGTCATTAGCTATAATAACAGAAGAAACCTTTCAAGTTTGGAAAATTGAGCGTGAGAATGATAAAGCATCAATTACGGTAAGTGATGGAAATGGAAATATTATAGAAGTATTTCCGCTTTTTAATACCTTTTTCCCTTTTAAAAAATATACGCTTTGGTGCATTCAAGGGCGATTAATCTTACCAACTGAATACTAAGTTTTTAACATCAAGCAGGAGCGATTCATTGCTCCTGCTGAAATACTAAAAGGATGGATTCTAAAACAGTCTATATAACTATATATACCCTTTGGACTTGTGATGCATGGGTAGCTAGCAAATCATTTTCATTGATAGGCATTTTTTCTAGTAAAGAAAAAGCTATTGATGTGGCAAAGGAAAAAGCATTATTAAAAGAAGATACCTATGTAGTCATTTATTCGGGCGAATTAGATAATTATGATGATACAGAGCAAAAAATATTTTCTACAGAATTCAGCCAAGACAAGGCAGAACTAATTAATTAAAAAATCATGGCAAAATTTATTATTGATATATCCAATTGGCATCCAGAATTAAAGGAGGCATGGAAAGGCTTTGAACAAATTGCCTATAGACGAGCATACAGTCAAGTATTTAGTGACTTGATAGAAAGGATGCTATCCCGTCAGATGGTGAAGTTTGAAGAGGGGCAACTAATTTCTACACCTTTTACACCTAATGACTATTCAAAAGCAGAATTGACAGCTTTGGATAACATTATTTTTGCCTTAGAAAAAGAATATAAAAAACGAGTATGGTTTCGTCAAGAAAAAGGCAACCGTAGACCTAGTGGATGGTATGACCCGTTGGGTGGAATTTATGAGGCTTGTTCTTCAAGGTCTCAAAAATCAGCATTAGGGCAATTCTTTACACCTCGCCATGTTGTTGATATGATGGTACAAATGGGATTAGACGAGTTACCAGACAAGAAATTCTTTACCATAGGAGAGCCAGCTTGTGGTTCTGGTAGATTCGGATTAGCAGCAGGAACTTATATCGGTAGTAAAGGTATTCCAAGTTATATCTGCCAAAATGATTTAGACGCATTATGTGCTAAAATGACAGCTATTAATATGACTTATAACGGAATTGTTGGGGAGGTGACTTGTGCAGACGGGTTAGACATTGAAGGGAACACCTTTCGTTTTGGTTATAAAATATGCCCTTTACTTTCTTTTTTTGAGCCTCAATATTGGAATAGTATCCGTTTTCAGATGTATCGAACCACTCGAAAATGGGCAGAATTTCAATACGTAGCTGTACCTGTTAATTATGAGCAAACTTATACCAGTAAAGTAAATGCTAGAACTTTAGAATTGAGCAAAGAAAGAGTCATTGCAGCAAAGGAAGAAGAAAAGGAAACGGCGATAAAAGAACTAAAAGCCCAAGTACAAGAAAATCTAAAAGGCACTTTATTTGAAACAGATAATAGTCAACTGGATAACATTAGGGTAGGTAAACCACAGACCCAAACGAAGAAATCGACGATAAAAAAATTAAAAGTTGACCAACCAAAATTATTTTAAAAATGAGTGAAGTAGATATAAAATCAACCTTAGTTTGGCGAGGGATTAAAATTATGATTCATTATAAATCAAACTACTTTGATTCGACCAGCGGTTTTAGCATAGCGCACTTTGATATAACAACAGAGAATAGAGTTCCTTTGCCTTTTACAGAAACAGGTTATCGGTCTCATTTTTTAGATGCTAGTGAACTTGAAGAGTTTGGAGCACCCGTAGATTTTGTAAAGGCATGGCTAGAGGAAACGGCAAAAAGTAAAAAATGGAAAGAGGAAGAGCGTGAACGGAATCAGCTATCTTTATTCTAAATATTAAGACCTGTCCGCTTCAAAAAGAGCGGATTCAAAGAGCAGTATCCAAACGGGGTATGACAGGATAGCAACATCGAGAGGTTATCCTGTCAATATGATTTTTGGAGCTATAATTCGCCTTGATATTTGCATCAAAAAGTCGGAAATGGACGGTTGAAAATGCTTAATAAATTGCCTAAAAACTAGTATCTTTAAACCAAAGAAATTCAAACAATATACTATGACTTTTGAAACGGCTAAACAATTAAGTATTAAAGAATATCTAGCCCAACTGGGGCATCATCCTATCAAAGAGCGCAGAGGGCGATTGGCTTATTTTTCTCCTTTTCGGATAGAAACTGAGCCTTCTTTTTTTCTCAATGAATCGGGTGGCGATAATCAGGAAGATTTATGGAATGACTTTGGAGAAGGGGAGGGAGGTACCATCATTGAATTGGTAGTAAAACTTAATAACTTATCGAATAAATCAGCCGCACTAAAATTATTAGCAGGTAATCAGCAACCGCTAGATTTACCCAAGCCAACCGCTAAGCCCAAAGCAGAAAACCCCATTCAAATCAAAAACACCAATCCGCTCAAAGATGAAAAGTTAATTCAGTATATCACAGAAGAACGGAAAATTCCTATAGGTTTAGCCAAGCATTACCTGCAACAAGTGTGGTATCAGATAGAGGATAAGTATTATTTAGCGATTGGTTGGGAAACCAAAGGTGGTTATGAGTTACGGTCAGGTAAAGGATTTACTTTCAAAGGATGTAGTGGCAAGAAAGAGATTACTTTAATTCCATCAGCAAAGGACCGATTGTATATATTTGAATCCATGTTTGATTATTTATCTTACATAGTTCTATACTCAAGAGTTATTAGAAAACGGATTATTTTTTTAGATGGAGAGGTAATTATTTTGAATACTACTTCAATGGTCAAACGAATTATACCTTATCTTGCAAAGCGACAATTTTTAGAAATCCTTTCCTTTTTTGATAATGATAGAGCAGGGGAGAAGGGCTTGGCTCTTTTGCAAGAACAGTTCAAAGTGCAAAAGCAAACTTTTTTCCAACAATTTAAAGATGTCAATGAATACCTAGATACCAATAGCAAGATTGAGTAAATCTGCAATCGGCAAAATGCCAAGTCATTTAGTCATTATTTCAGCCGTAAAACGGCAACAGTTCTAACGTATTTTCCCTTCTGCTTATACCCATCGCTGCATGTCAGCTGATTTCATATCCCTCTAATCGATTGTGCCAATCGCTCAGAATCTATGGGGATAATCAACCAACTGATGTAGTCGTCGGAGTGCTATCCTATCTTTCAGCTAGTCACTCTTCCCTTTTCCAAATCCATTGAGGTCACCATCTCCCTTTTTCTCAGAACAAAGCTATCCTCAAATTGGGAACATCTGCAAGGGTCGGTGCTACTCACCTAAAGAATAATTTTTTTGGCTCAAGGCTTCACCTTCCTACGTCAGGTCAAATAAATTCTCCTTTACCCTTGCATACATTCCCACTCCGAGTATGGACGCAGTTCTGTAAAAAGGGAGATAACCTCAATTAAGAATTTGGCAAAGTAAAAAGCAACAAGCCGAAGAACAGCATTCTCCGCTCCTGATTAGGGAGAATTTTTCCTTATTATGAAAATGGCTTTTAAAACAGAACAAAATGCAACATTTATTTAGTGTCTCGGAAGTGGAATTGACCTATAAAAGTAAGGTTAAACCAAGTGATAGACCTCAAATTATTTCTTCCCAAAATGCCTATGATATATTACTACAACATTGGACGGATCAAATCGAATTTCAAGAAGAATTCAATATTTTATTACTGAATAGAGCAAATAGAGTTATTGGTTTTTTTAATGTTAGCAAAGGAGGACAATCTTCTACGGTTGTAGATGCAAAAGTAGTTTTTGCGGCTGCATTGAAAGGATGCTGTCACTTTTTGGTTCTGGCTCACAATCATCCGTCAGGAAATGTTCACCCTAGTTTAGCCGATATTCAACTAACTAAAAAGCTAGTTGAAGGGGCAAAATTGCTAGACCTTAAAGTTATTGACCATTTAATAGTTACTCCCTACAACTACTATTCTTTCGCAGACGAAGGTAAAATATAAAAAACTAAAAATTGATGCCCTGATATAAAAATCGGGGCATTTTTTACCACATTATTCAATCATATTTAAAATTTATTAAAATGAACAAACAGGCAGTTGAAACTAACACTAATGCAGCAACTACAAAAACAACTAAAACAGACAAGCCAAAAGTTGACCTTTATCAGTTGGTAACGGATAAAATAGTGGCATTATTAGAAGAAGGCATAGCCCCTTGGCGGCAAACTTGGAGCAGTTACGGATTAGCCCGTAATTATGTGAGTGGCAAACCTTATAATGGCATCAATAAAATTTTGATGAATAACACGATACATCCGATTCCCTATTTCCTTTCATTCAAACAGGCGAAAGCATTAAACGGCACAATCAAAAAAGGAGCAAAAGGGGAGATGGTATTTTATTTCAATGTCTTTTACAAAGATGCTAACAACAAAACGATTTCGGAAGAACAAGCTAAAACCCTAAAAGCAGCAGGGCAGGATTTTAAAAAATTAAGTACCCTCAGATATTTTCATGTTTTCAATGTGGCAGATATAGAAGGTATTGAGTTTAAAATTCCAGAAGTGGAGTTAAAAGAAAATGAACAAATAGAAAGGTGTGAAAGTATTATTAAAGATATGCCTAATCGTCCAGAAATTCAGTTCAATAATGCGAATGAGGCTTATTATAATGCTATTGCAGATTATATCAATATGCCAGATATTAAGCAGTTTGAAAATTCAGCTGAATATTATACGACCCTATTCCATGAGGCTATCCACTCAACGGGACACAAGAATCGCCTAAACCGAAAAGGCATCACCGAACCTAATAAATTTGGTTCAATTCTATATAGTGCCGAAGAATTAATAGCTGAAATGGGGGCAGCTTTTTTAAGTGCCGAAGCAGGAATTAATTACGCAGAAATCGTAGAAAATAATGCAGCCTATTTACAAGGGTGGCTTAACAAATTAAAGGAAGATAAACGCTTTATTTTCAAAACTGCAGGAAGAGCGCAACAAGCCGCAAGATATATCTTAGGAGATAACGCATAAAAGCCAGTTCATTTTGAGTCGCTCCCCGTTTTGCTTATGGTGAAATGGGGGGCTTTTTATGAATATATATTGTTGTGAAATTCTGGCGAGTTTGGATTTGGCAGACTTATTATTTTTAGTCTGAAATAGCCAAATCCAAACGGGTTCTGGCAGAACAGGCGCATCGAGCAGCCTGTTCTGCCAACGAGATTTTTTGAGTCTCAATTTGCCCTGAAGGCGGTTTCAAAAAATCGGAAATGGGCGATATAAAATGGATAATTTTAATACTAATAGACTCCATAATAAGGAGGTCTCATGAAGAAAAAGTCATCTTTTAGGATATTGTGAAATCCTAGATTTTGATAATAGCTGTATAGTTTGTAAGTGGCTTTTTCTTCATCTTGTTCAAGTTGGTGAAATTTCATTTGTTTATCCCAATCTTGTGGGTACTTTTTGGCTCTACGTTCCATTTGTAGGGGAAACGCTTTTAATGCGAATAGCCCACATCCACTAGCGAATCGATGACAAATATCTTGAATAATTTTTTCACCTAAACCTTTACCTCGGAATCGAGGTAATAACTCTATACGATTTATGAAGAATACATTTGGATTATAGAAGTCGTCATTATAGTAATCGAAAATACACTTCTTAAAATCTACGTTTTCAAAATCATAAAGGGTATTTCCCAAATCCAAAAGACCAGCATCGAAATCAAAAATTTCAAAGATATCGGCATCCTCTTCTAAAGCAGCACTCAATAAGATATTGTATAAATCTCCTTTTCCTGCCAATTCTATGGGGGAACCATCCTCGGTTTCTAACCAAATCTCTAGTTCATATTGGTTCAAATATTTCTCTGGAGATTCAGAAAAATTAGAAGATTTCATTTTGTATTGGAATTGAAATAAAGAATCTGAAAAATTGGTGTTGTTCTCCATAGTATAAATAGGTGTTGTTAATATTGAGTACTGTTATTCAATTTAAAATATATTCTACAAGCTTTCAAGATGCTTAGTATATTAATGCTTAATTTCTTTGATGGTATTTCATAAATAGATAATGAATATAAGGCCAGATATAGTCCTTGGGTGACCCAAGACCCACCCAAATGTCAATTGATAGTGTATTTTTACCCAATTTGGGGTACTGTTTTTATGTTTTTATAAGGTCAAATCAAAAAGAAATTAGGGGAGAAAAAATTTAAGGTTTTATGTATGTCGTTGTATATTGAGCCAAAATGGAGTTCGATGCAAAAATTAATACCACCATTTCTTTTTCTACTGTGTGTAATAGCCATATTCTTTTTAGACCGCTTTTATCCAATACAAAAATGGTTAATGAGACCTTATAATTTAATAGGTATTATGCCATTATTATTAGGCATGTTTATGGTGATTTCCATCGGAAAACGATTTAGAAAAGTCAAGACACAAATTCACACGTTCAAAAAACCTAAGAAATTGGTTACCGATGGATTATTCCAATATTCTAGAAACCCAATCTATTTAGGTTTTACAATGGCATTATTAGGCGTAGCTTTTTTATTAGGCAGTTTAACTGCTTTAATTCCTGTATTATTCTTTTTTCTGGTGGCCAACTTCTGGTATATACCTTTTGAAGAGAAAAATATGCGGATGGTTTTTGGACAGAGTTATTCGTTTTATAGCAGAAAAGTGAGGAGATGGTTATGAGCCAATTTGCCTTTTATTATTTTTAAAGTTCCAAATCTTATGAATTTTCCAACCGTTTTTCCTACAAGCCTTTCACCCTCCTAACAGTATTTATAGTTAATTAATTGGCGCTATGAATTCGGTTAAAGGTTGAAATTTGACACCATCATCCATCGGAGGCGGTCGGGCCTTTATCTGTTACGTTGCAGCCATTCACTCAAAACTGATTCATTAAAGCATATAGCGTTTGAAATTGCATAAAAGGTTAAGGGCATTCAAAAAAGAAGGATAAAATAGTACCTTTACACCTTATGATTATATGTTTTAGAGATGAGAAAATCACAAAGGATTACCCTGTTATAACATAAAAAAGTACAAAATGGAGGACATGATTTTTTATGATAGATTGCAATTTGCATTTACTATCACCTTTCACTATATCTTTCCACAATTGACGATGGGATTATCATTACTGATAGTCTATTTCAAAGGGCAATATCTACGCACGCAAGGCGAACAATACAATGATGCGGCAAAATTTTTTATGAAAATATTTGCTGTCAATTTTACTATGGGAGTCATCACCGGTATTCCAATGGAATTCCAATTTGGCACCAATTGGGCAAAATTTTCCGAATTGACAGGTGGCATCATCGGGCAAACACTTGCCATGGAAGGCTTGTTTTCTTTCTTTTTAGAATCCTCTTTTTTAGTGCTTTTTATTTTTGGCGAAAAACTCATGGGACAAAAATTGCACTTCGTCACGGCGTTATTAGTTTTTATTGGCTCATGGGCAAGTGGCTATTTTATATTGGCAACCAATGCTTGGATGCAACATCCTGTAGGCTATGAAATTTTGGACAATGGAAAATATGTGTTGGAAAATTTTTCAGCACTATTTAGTAATCCTTGGTTGATGCCCGCTTTTTTACATAATCAAATGGCTTCTTTGGTTACCTCTTCTTTTGTGGTAGCAAGTATTGGCGCTTTTTATATTTTAGCAAAATCGAATGTTGAATACGGAAAATTATTTTTGAAAACAGGTGTCATTTTTGGATTTATTTCAAGTTTATTAGTTGCATTTCCAACAGGCGATTGGAATGCAAAAAATGTGGCAAAATATCAACCTGCTGCATTCGCTGCGATGGAAGGAATTTTTAAAACAGAACATGCAGGTGCCGAGATTGTCTTAATTGGACAGCCCAACATGGTAGAGAAAAAATTGGATAATAAAATTGCTGTGCCAAACATTCTTAGTTTTTTGACCTATCAGGATTGGAATCGGCAGATTTCGGGAATGGACAAATTTAAAGAAGAAGAGTTACCTGACAATGTTCCTGCCCTCTACTATTCTTATCATATTATGGTTGGACTAGGGACTATTTTTATAGGCGTAATGAGTTTGGCAGTCTTCTTTTTGTGGCGAGGAAAATTATATGATTTGAAACCCTTGCTTTGGAGTATTATGTTTTTAGCTCCTTTTGCTTACGTGGCAAATATCACAGGTTGGTATGTTGCCGAATTGGGAAGACAACCATATTTGGTTTATGGACTATTAAAAACAAGCGAAGGAATTTCGCCGACGGTTTCTTCAGGAAATACTTTATTTACCTTGCTAGGGTTTATTGGATTGTATTTTTTGCTAGGTGTTTTATTTTTAATCTTGGTTGGAAAAACCATTTATCAAGGGCCTAAACATCAAACACATTAAGTCATGGAAATATATTGGTATATCATAATTGCTGTAGTGCTGGCAATGTTTTTTATTTTGGATGGCTACGATTTCGGAGCGGGAATTATCCATTTATTTTTTGCCAAAACAGAAAAAGATAAAGTCGTCATTGCAAAATCGGCAGGCTTATTTTGGGACTCTAATGAAGTGTGGTTGGTCGCAGGAGGAGGCATGCTTTTTATGGCATTTCCTACTTTTTATGCCTCTGTTTTTAGTGGATTTTATTTGCCCTTAATCATCGTTTTGTGGTTGATTATTTTTCGAGCCATTGGTTTGGAATTTAGAAGTCAATTTAACTTCCAAATGTGGAAAGATATATGGGACACTTCATTTGGCGTATCTAGTTTATTGCTTGCTTTATTTTTCGGAATAGCATTGGGCAATATCGTTAGAGGCGTAAATTTAGGAGGGGTTGAAAATGGGGTTTCTGCCTACGAGGGGCATTATTTTTTCCTGCCTTTGTGGGATAGTAGTTTTAGTCCATTGAGCGAAACGCCTGGAGTAATTGATTGGTTTACCATCATCATTGGGTTAATTGCGGTGATAACATTAGCCATTCATGGAGCAAATTGGGTGATTTTAAAAACCAATTCCTCTATCAACCAAAAACTTAAGTCTGTGATTTTTTATTTGACTATTGGGTTGGCAGTTTTAACTATTTTTTCCTTATCCGTTTGGCAGTTAGTCAATCCAAAATCTTTAGATAATTATTGGGGCAAACCCTATTTAGCTATTTTTCCATTGCTTTATTTTGCCGCCTTAATTGGTTTGTTTTTTATCAAAAAAATGAAAAATGACTCGCATCCATTTCTCCTTTCTTCTTTGTTGATTGTAGGAGGAATCACTTCTTCTTTGGCATCTATGTTTCCAGTTATTTTACCTTCCACCAATTCGGTCAACGAATCGCTAACAATTTACAATACTTCAACGTCGGAGTATGGCTTATCAGTTGCATCTAATTGGGGAATTGTTGGAATAATATTGTTGGTGATTTATTTTATTATTCAAAAAAGAATGATGGCTGGTAAGATTGACAACATGGATTATGGGCATTAAATTTCTAAAAACGACTGACAAATGACCGATACGCTGATTTCATTAATTAGTATCTTGATAGGAATAATTGGGGCAAACCTCATGGGATTTGTTTTTAAAAAATATAGCTTTGACCTAGTTGGAAATACGATTGCAGGCGTTTTTGGAAGTATTTTTTTTATTAAATCATTTGGGCGATTAGGCTTTGACCCTAGTGCCATTATGGAATCAGGTAGCACTAATATTGCTCTATTTTTAATTAATGCAGCTGTATCATTTGGCGGGGGAGTGGTTGCCGTTTTTATTGCAAAAAAATTAAAAACAAGCATGGAAAATCCTCAACCTTAGAAAAACGGCACGTTGCGGATATTTTTATTGAAAGACTGGACAAAGCACTATCTGGCATTGTTGAACATATTGAACATTACGAAATTGGCACGACTAAACCGATTTAGAGTAAATTAGGATTTATTCTTCTGCGCAATAGCATCCCGAATTTTAGAGGCACTTTCGTAATCTTCTTTAGCCAATACTTGCTTTAATAAGCGTTCTAATTCTTCTATTGAGTATTCTGAAAGTTGTCCTCTTTTATTAGTGAATGCTTTGCTAGGACTGTCTAAAACGATTCCTGCAACATCCATAATTTCCTCAGTTGTGTAAATAGGACAGCCAAACCGGACAGCCATTGCAATAGCATCTGAGGAGCGTGCATCTACCTCTAATGAACTTCCATCTGCTTTTTTGCCGATTAGTTTAGCATGGAAAGTGCCTCCGACCAAATCAGAAATAATTACTTCTTTAATTTTAACTCCAGAATCATCAAGTGTTGTTTTGAATAAATCATGCGTCATAGGGCGATTAGGCTGCATTTTTTCTAAAGCAACTGCAATAGCCTGTGCCTCAAAAGCACCAATGATGATAGGTAAACGGCGAAAACCTTTATCTTCCTCTAAGATAAGCGAGTAATTTCCCTTTTGAGATTCACTATTGGCCAATGCGATGATATTTAATTCAACTTTCTTCATTTAATTCCATATCCATTTTAATGAAATTACATAATTCTTCTACACCAGAAAAAGGGGCAATTACCTGATTGTTTTGTAGTAATTTAAACAGTTTTTTTCCTTCGATTTCTACGGCATATTCTTTTTCAATATAAACCATTTTGCCCTTTTCGGATACTACTTTTATATCAAAATGATTTAAAGCAAAGAGCAGAAATTCTTTTGGGTCGTAATCGTCCATCTAGTAATTTTGAATGACTAAATCAAATTTTCAAAAACAACATATCCTCCATATCCTATACAAAGCAAAGAAGAAAACAGCACCAATCCAAATTGCAAACGTTGATTATTTGCTATCCTTTTTGAAAAAGGTAAACTAAAAATTCCCGCTGCTACTAACATTCCGATGATGGAGCCAATTCCAAATATTAAGAGATAAATTAGACTGTTTGTGATGGTTTGAATTTCGGTCATTACCAATAAGACCATTGCGCCACTTCCTGCTAAACCGTGAATCAAACCAACGCCATAAGCTAAGTGATGTTTGGCATCAGCATCAATTAGGTCAACTTTATTTTCTTGATTGTAATATTGCCACAAGCGATAAAATCCTAAGACAATCAACATTAACCCAACCCCAGCCTCAAAGTAACCAAAATAGTTATTTAAGAAAGTAGCCTTCCCTACAATCATTATCAAGCCAATCAAAAAAATAGTAGAAGTATGTCCTAAGCCCCAATAAATACCATCTTTAATGGCAAGATTTAATTTATTTCGTTTGGTGACTATATTACCAACTGCTACCAAGTGGTCTGCCTCAAAAGCATGTCCAAACCCAACTATTGCCGCAAATAACAAAGGAAAAGTTGCCTCCATACTAGAAATTCAAGTCTTTAATAATTACTCTATGATTGCCTGTGTCAACAATCACCATCGTTTGTCCTTCAATACAAATTTGGAAAGGCCAATACATACTTCCCTCGGTACTCCAAATCGTATTCTTATTTTCACTTCCAGTATTAAAATTATCTTGTCCAAATAGATTAACCGCAGATGTGTTATGTTCCGTGGGTATTTTATCAAACCACAACACTCGACTACTTCCTGTATCTGCTACCCAAATACCATCTTTATAAAAACAAGTATCATAACACCAATTGAGCGTATTTGCTTTGGGAAACCAATTAAATTGATTCTGCCCATTGCCTTCAAAAGATTCCTGACCGATAATGACATCCGCTTGTTGTTGGTCGGCAGTTGTCCAATCATGCCATATTAAGACTCGATAATATTGGGTGTCGGTTACAGCCATCTGCCCATTTGGACTGACCTTTACGGAGTAAGGCCATATAGGGTCATTATTTTCATAATCTCTTTCATTGAATGTAGGCTTTCCAACTACTTTATCTGCTTTCGCAAAATTAGTAGTGGGAATATTTTCATAATATAAAACGCGTCTATTGCCCGTATCTGCTATCCATAACTTTTGACCATCTGAAAATACGCCATACGGCCAATTCAAGGACTGATTATATGGAGTACTACCTACCCCTTTTACATTAGGTTCATTACTCGAAAAATCTGGTTGTCCAACGACTACATCCGCTGGTTGCCCATCTTCGGTAGGCATACTTAGCCAAATTAATACTCTATGATTCCAAGCATCTGCTAATATCAATCTTTTGCCATCTGACCAAATGCCAGAAGGGTAGAATAGAGTAGATGCGTTTACCTTACCTTTCGAATTTCTACCTGTGGCAGCTTTGGCTACTTGTCCTAAAACAACATCGGGTTTTTGAAATTCTGTGGTAGGTAACTTGTTCCAAATAAATAATCTATTCTGTGCGGTATCGGCTACAAATAATTGATTATTCACTAGATAAACGCCTCTAGGGGCCAATAGCGGACTATCTTCTGCACCCTTGAATAATCTTGTACTGGTGGCTAACTGCTCTAAAACTGGTGTTGATGTTGGTTCCAAATTTGTAATTTTAGTCGTTTCTTAGTTGCCAAACTCTAATCGTTTCTTTTCTAAGTCCTTTATCTTTAAGTGCATGACAATCGCAATAGATTTGGCTCTTTCTTTTGCAATTTTTGCTTTTTCGCCTTCAAATAATTCGTCTATCGTTTCATTAAATAATTTTAACCAACGGTCAAAATGTTCTTTTTCCAACTTGTGTAAAGAGAAATGTAAATCCAGATGAATTTCCATCAAATCACGTTTGTAAGCACCTGTATAAAATAATGCGTTTTCCCAAAAATCATAGAGATGGGGGAGATGTTTGGTTAATTCAATTTTTGCAAAATCCGTGAAGATGTAGCCGATGAGTTTATCTGCCAACATCTTTTCATAGAAGGCATTGATTAACGTTCTGATATCTACTCTATTTTTCAGGTCTTCTTTCATTTATTTTTATTACACACATAACCAGCAACGAGAGAAAACTTTGCTAACAGATTCTAGGTAATTGTTCTCCAACTAGCATATTCACTACTCGTTTCCCACCAATAGCACTCGTCAAAATAACTTGCCGAGGATGGACTTCTACTACTTCTCCTATAACAGCAGCATGGTGACAATTATCAAAAGTTCGCAGTTTTTTAATAAAATCGTTGGCTATTTCTTCTGCGACGACTGCCATAAAAATGCCTTCATTCGCTACATATAAAGGGTCAAGCCCTAAGATTTCGCAAGCACCTTTTACTTGTTCGTTGATAGGAATATTTTTTTGATGGATGTTAATACCCACTTTAGCATCTCTTGCTATTTCATTTAATACCGTTGCGACACCACCTCTAGTTGGGTCTTTTAATAAATGAATATCGTTGCCAAAATCATCCAAAAGTCGGTTGACAATATGATTTAAATTTCGAGTATCACTTTCAATAGTCGTCTCAAATTCTAAACCTTCTCTTACAGACATAATTGCAATACCGTGTGTAGCAAGATTATCACTTACAATAATTTTATCACCTATTTTGACATTATTAATATCAATATTTGCTTTGGTATGTTGCTGTCCAATCCCTGTAGTATTGATGAAAATCTTATCACCTTTTCCTTTTTCTACAACTTTGGTATCTCCTGTCACTACTTGTACTCCTGCTTGCTCGCAAGCGAATTTTATAGCTACCAATATGTCCCAAAACTCCTTCATCGTCAATCCTTCTTCTATAATGAAACTTAAAGAAAGATATTGAGGGATTGCCCCACACATCGCCAAGTCATTGACCGTTCCATTCACCGCTAATTCTCCGATGTTTCCACCTGGGAAGAAAATGGGAGAAATGACAAAACTATCGGTTGTAAAGGCGGTTGTACCACCTAAATTCAATAATGCGCCATCATGTCGCTTGTCAAGGAGGTCATTTTGTAGGAGTTTGAATACGCCTGTATCTAGTAATCTATTCGTTAAAATACCACCGCTACCATGCCCTAAAGTAATAACATCAATATCCAACTTGGGCATTGGGCAGGACAATTGCATTTTTACTTTTTTCTGTTTCTGTGTTAATACGTCCATTTATTTTTTTTTGAGAACTCTGACCTCTATTTTAAACCCCAACTGTTTCTTCCACCTTATTTATCATATCCGAAAAATGATAATAAGCCGCACAAGCGCCTTCCGAACTAACCATTGGTGCACCTAAAGGATTTTCAGGTTTGCACTTTGTTCCGAAATTAGGACACTCAAAGGGTTTTTTAATTCCTTTCATAATAGCCCCAGCAATACATTCTTCATTTTCTGGTACTTCGGGAATATTGACATTAAACTTCTTTTTAGCATCAAATGCAGCATATTTGGCTTTGACTTCATATCCACTAGTCGGAATGACATCCATCCCTCGCCACATTCTATCGGTTACTTCAAAGACTTCGTATATGATATCCATTGCCTTTGCATTGCCTTCCTTTTTGACCATTCTAGCATACTGATTCTCTAGCTTTTTCTCTCCTTTTTCCAATTGCTGAACGGTCATTAAGATACCTTGCAATAAATCTATTGGTTCAAAACCTGTGATGACAATTGGTACTTGGTATTTTTCTACCAAAGGATAATATTCTTGCATCCCCATTATCGTGCAAACATGCCCAGCAGCTAGAAATCCTTCTACCACACATTCTTCGTCACTCATTAATGCCTCAATCGCTGGCGGAACTAGTACATGGGAGGCTAAAATCGAATAGTTAGTCAAGTCTGCACGATGTGCATGAATTACTGAAAGCGCATTCGCTGGGGCAGTTGTTTCAAAACCAACCGCAAAGAAAACTACCTGTTTATCTGGGTTTTGCTCAGCTATTTTTACTGCCTCTAAAGGGGAATATAAAATTCTCACATCCGCTCCTGTAGCTTTCGATTCTAAAAGACTTCTTTCAGACCCTGGCACTCTCAACATATCTCCATAAGAACAAAGAATCACGCCTTTTTCTTCAGCTAAATAGACTGCTTTATCAATTAAATTTAATGGAGTCACACAGACTGGACAGCCTGGACCATGCACCATATTTATTTCCTTTGGCAACATAGCTAAGATGCCATTTTTGACCAAGCTATGAGTTTGTCCACCACAGACTTCCATGATAGTCCACGGACGAGTAACCGTTTTATGGATTTGGTCTAGGTAGCGTTGGGCTACTTCAGGGTCTCTATATTCCGTTAGATACTTCATATTGATATATTAAGTAACACAACTTTTTGAGTTGTGCTCAATTTAGTTAAATTCACAACTCAGAGAATTGTGTGTTACAGTTGACTAACTATACTCCTTCTTATCAGGCAAAAACTCCGAAATATTCAACTCTTCTGCCACTTCTCCCATTTCTTCCAAATATTGAAAAGTACGTTTTGCCTCCACTTCATCGACTATACTAATCGCAACGCCCACATGCACCAAAACATAATCGTCTTCTTTGGCATCAGGGACCATTTCCAGACTAGCCTCTTTGATGATGCCACCAAAAGAGACTTTTGCCATTCGGACTAAGCCATCATATTTTGACTCAATAGATTTTATTTTTCCTGGAATTGCTAAACACATGCTGTTATGGTTTTAGTAAAGCAGATTGTTAATCCGCAGTAAAATTATATTTTAAGAACGGATTAACAATCCGCTTTAATTTGCGCTATCTGATAGCAAACTAACTGCCCAAAAGATATATTTTCATCATTCGGGGAAAGTTGTTCATGAAAGTATAATTCAAAATCAGCACTTAAATGATGGCGTATCAAATCGGCCAGTAAGCCATTTTGAAAAACACCGCCACTAAAGGCTATTTTTTTAATTTTCAGATTATTAGCTATGATTTCAATCAATTTCATTAAAGAATAATGGAATTTAGCTGCAATGAATGCTTTTGGTTGTCCATCTTTCAAATCCTTAATGATTTTGGTCATTAAAAACTTGGTTGGAATGCGTTGGTATTTTGTCTTTTCCTTAAAATAGCATGCAGGAAAATTGAGTCCATGCCGCTTAAAATATTGGGTAGCCATTTGTTCTAATTGCATGGCTGCCTCTCCTTCGTAAGTCTGTTTATCTAAGATGCCTAATAGACTGGCAACGGCATCAAAAATTCGACCAATACTTGATGTTTTTAAAGGATTTTCTTTCGCTAATATTTTATTGTAAATCGACCATTCTGTTTTACTAAATTTCTCTTTTAGCAATTGCTCCATGCCTAAAACATCCCAACAAGCAGATAAAGCAGAAATTCGAGGTTCTTTAGGCATTTTATCTCCTAAAATGAAGTCGAAATAATCAAAATGCTGACTGCGGACAAATTCATAATTTTCATACCTAAAAAATTCTCCACCCCAAATCTGTTTATCATTACCTAAACCTGTGCCATCCCAAACAACCCCTAGAATAGGTGTTTTTGAATGGACTAAGTTATGTTCGCCTAAGATTGCTCCAAAGTGCGCAATATGATGTTGGATTTTATAAATCGGTATCTTCAAGTCTTTGGATAAATGCTCCCCAAACAAAGTAGCTGGGTATCCGGGGTGTTTATCTGTTAGAATAACTTTGGGTGTTGCCTTGAATAAGTTTAAAAAGTGTTTAAAAGTGTGTTTATAATTTTCTTCCGTATCAAAATGCCCTAAATCGCCCAAATATTGACTGATGTAGACGTTATTTTGATGTAAAAAACTAAAGGTGCTTTTGAGTATAGCTCCTGTCGCTAAAATCGTTTTTTTAGGTAATCCTAATTGAGGATTAATATAAGTAGGAGCTAAACCTCTGGAACGACGAAGTATTATTTTATACTTTTTGAAAGTGGTGAATTTTACCACACTATCATCTTGCGGAATAACTATTTGTCGATTATTGGTTACCACAAAATCAGCTATTTGTGTTAATGCTGAAATCGCTTTTTTATCCTCAAAAATAATCGGCGAATTGCTAATATTTCCACTAGTCGCAACGATAGGTTGACCAAAGTTCTTTAATAATAAATCGAAGAGTGGAGTATAGGGTAACATTGCGCCGATTTGGTTTAGATTAGGAGCTAATGCTACTGTAGTACCTAATTTCTCTACTTTCAAATCTAAAAGCACAATCGGTGAAATGGGACGCTTTAATTCCGCAATTTCTATACTTCCTAAGTGTGTCACTCCTGCTAAAGCATTCACATCCGAAAACATCAGCGCAAAAGGCTTAGTGGGGCGATATTTCTTGGCTCTTAATAACTGAACTGTTGATTCATTACTAGCATCACAAGTCAATAAATAACCTCCAATTCCTTTAATGGCCACTATTTTTCCTGCAGACCATTGTTTGGTTATTTCATTAATTATTAATCCTTGCGGAAGATTTACTGCTTGTTGTTGGTCATCAAATAAACGCATTTGAATACCACAATCTGGACAAGAATTTGTCTGCGAATAATAGCGACGGTCAAGCGGTTGATTATATTCGACTTGACAGCTTTCGCACATTGAAAAAGCAGTCATTGTCGTTCTTTCTCGGTCGTAGGGTAGGCTATCAATAATCGAATACCTTGGACCACAGTTGGTGCAAGTAGTAAAAGAATATTGAAACCGTCTATCTTTTGCGGTATTAATATCTTTTTGGCAATCCTTGCATAAACCAAAATCAGGAGTAATTAATAAATTAGCATCTCCTTCAAGGTTGCTATGAATAATCTGAAAATTATCAAAGAACTTTTCGCTGCTAACAGCTATTTGATGTTTGGTGATTCTTGCTAAAACAGGAGCGTTCTCAATTAATTTTCGATAGAAAACTTGAGCCACCTTTTCTTCCGCATTAACTTCAATATGGACACCATCAATTGTATTATTAACCCAACCATTTAGTTTAAATTCGTTGGCTAATAAATAAACAAAAGGACGAAAACCAACACCTTGCACTTGCCCCTCAATATGAATATGCCATGTATTCATTAAACCGCTGCTACTTTTCCTGCGGCTTGCTTTTCTGCTACTTTTTCTAATAACCAATTACACCATTCATCGACGCCAATATCTTTTATGGTAGATAATTCGATTACTTTAAGGTCTGGATTGATGTCTCTTGCATCTGCTACTACCGCATCTACCGAAAAGGGTAAATAAGGCAATAAATCCACTTTAGAAACCAACATCATTTCACTCGTCAAAAACATCCGAGGATATTTTTTAGGTTTGTCATCACCTTCTGTCGTAGCCATTAAGGTTACCCGATAATCTTCTCCTAAATCAAAAGAGGCTGGACAAACCAAGTTGCCAACATTTTCTACAATTAATAACTCGACGCCTTCTAAATTCAGGTTTTCCATTCCTTGCCAAATCATTTGCGCCTCTAAATGACAAATACCTCCTGTGACAATTTGTAAAGCATCCGCACCTGCCTCTCTTAATCTATCAGCGTCCCGTTCTGTTTCCAAATCGCCAACTAGGATTTTCATATTTACCTTATCGCCAATTCGTTTAGCCGTTTCTTGTAATAAAGTGGTTTTCCCACTTCCTGCCGAAGAAGTAATATTTATCATCAAAATATTCTGGGCCTTCATCTGCTTTCGAATACTCTCTGCCACAAAATCATTGGCTTTTAATAAGTGCATCGTGGTATTATCACAAGTGACGGTGCCTCTGGCAGCTTTGCTTGATTTCGCTACTTTATCCATTGTTATAATTTAATTTTTGCCTAACCCTAACAATTTAATTGCCAGCAAGGTAGGGTAAAAAAGTCATATAGAAAAGAAAGCCTATTGTTTAGAAAAAAATTTCTAATTTTAACATATTTATCTATTTGTTTCTCCTTACAAATACCCTAATTGTTCTTTTAGTATGGTTATTAACTTTCGAGAAGTAAATACTCCTGATGCTTTCCACTTCATTGAACCTTTTTGAAAGAGCATAAACGCAGGTTTGTTTTGCGAAAGATGCCTTTGAATTATCTCTTGATTAGTTCGTACATCAAGGTTAACTTCTATAAGTCGAATATACTCCTTTAGTTGATACATAACAATTTTCAAGACTGTTTTCATTATTCGACAAGAAGAGTATTTTTTAGAATAAAAATATACTAAGGTAGGGTTTTCGTTTTGAATCCTCTTGCTAAAAATATCCAAATTACTCATTATGCGCTGTTAGTGGGGTTATCAAATTGATGCTTAAATCTTAAATGTTTTTTGTAGGGAAAAACATCAATGATTTCTCCTCTTTTAAGTCGTTCTTGCACCCCCTTCCAAAAGTCAGCCTCAAACAAATCGCTATGCATTTCAGCAAATACTTTTCTAGCTTTGGGTTCGCCAACTAAAAATCGACCAAACTCTTCAGGAAAAACATCCATAAGCCCAACGTGATAATAGGGTTCACTAGAAAATTCTTCGTAGTGATTTCTAGGTTCTGGAATTTTTCTAAAATTAAAATCGGTCAGTAAACCAATCTCATCGTAATCGTAAAAAACAACTCGATTTAGTCGAGTTACCCCGAAATTTTTGAGCAACATATCCCCTGGAAAAATATTAACCGCCGCCATTTCTTTGATGGACTGCCCGTACTCCTGCATAGCATGTCTTACCTCTTCTTCAGTCGCATTATCGAGGTACATATTGAGCGGAATCATTCGTTTTTCCACGTATAGATGTTTAATTTCTAGGGTTGTATCGGTGATTTCAATTTTAGAGGCGGCATCATGTTGGAGTTCTGCTAGCAATTCAGGGTCAAAGCGCTTTAAATCAAAAACCATATTCTGAAACATGTGACTATCCGTCATCCTACCAACACGGTCATGTTGATTGACCATTTCGTATTTCTCTTTAACAATCCGTTCGGTTACTTTTTTAGGCGGGTCAAAACGGTCCTTGATGATTTTAAAAACCATTGAATAAGAAGGCAAAGTAAATACACTCATCACCATTCCTTTGATACCGGGCGCGGTAACAAATTTATCGGAGGACCGCAATAAATGTCGTTCAAAATCTCGATAAAAAACAGTTTTACCATGTTTTTCAAAACCGATGGAATTGTATAATTCATCTTGTCGTTTGGTAGGTAAAATGGGTTTTAAAAAATCAATTGTTTCGCTTACAATATCTACATCCACCAAAAAATAAGACCGATTATAACTAAAAATAGAACTTACATCATCATAATCTAATAATAAGGTATCCACAAAAATGCCTTCTGTTCGGTGTAGCAACGGAATGACAAAAGGATAAGGTTGGTCGTGAACAAAAATTCGCCCAACTAGGTAAGCTGCTTTATTTCTGAAAAAGATAGATTTTAAAATCTCCAACCTTAAATTTTCCCAACCGATATTTAATTCGACTAATCGTTCTTTCAACCGAATTCGCATTTGATTGATGTCCCAATCTAAGTCTCGATATGGCGCATCAAAAGAATAAAGCGAAAGTATCCTATTTAAAGTGGAAGTAATGGAAGTTGCAAAATTGAAAGTATGGAAAATTGGTCGAGTTGATTTGAATTCTCGATAAGTTCCCGTGGAAAAAACAAACATCGTATCTGATGCAGCCCCTAAGCCTTGATGATAATGTCGAAAAACGGAATTGTAAAAAGTCTCTGCAATATTTCTGGTATTAAAGTTCCGAATTTCATCAAAATAAAGGGCTTTAACTGATTTCCAGAAATTGTCGGGAAGGGACTTTTCTTGGATAAAATCTTTGATGTATTGAGTTGTTTTGGTTACTCTATTTCGATATAATAAAATCCTTTCTTTGGCATCACTTTGTGTGCCATGCCAGTCTTTATGCTCAAATCGAATCTTTGCCCTTTTGGTGATACGCTTAAAGCGATGATAGTATTTTAAGTAATCTACTAGAATTAAGTGAGCGACGTCGTAGGGAAGGAGTTTTTCAAACATAGTTAATTAAGTTGAGTCTCTTTCATTGTTTTATTGAAAGCTAGGGTTAAAATAATTACAAATAAAACTGCTGTAATTCCTAGAATTGCATTAATAAATGGAGGGGCGGTCAAAGAAATTCTAATAAAAACGGTGGTTAGCACAAAAGCAGAATAGCGGAATATTTTGGCATAATCAAACGTATAGCGCATCGCTACTAGGACAATAAAAATATCACAAAAAATGAGAATCGTGTAAAAGATATTAAAAGAACTGTTGTAAACACCTTCAAAAAAGAGATGCCACACATCTCGCCAACCGATTAAAACAAAAATGGCCAATAATAAAAGTGCAGTTAATTTTTTAAAAGCTTTGAATTGTTCGTGGTCTGCCTTGTTTTCGGTGAGTTTGCTTTTTTCTAAAATCCGATAATACACACCCACTAGTATAAAAACGATGACTGCACCAAAAGCATCGGCAATCATTTTGAAAACGGGGTCGCTTAAAGTATCCCATAAAATGGGTTCTTCAAAATGACTAAATTCCTTAAAGGCAGAGCGCAGTAAAATGAGGGATAATATTTCAAATTGCTTGCCTACCGCAACTGCTATGGAACGAGGAATAATAAAGATAAGGGCTAATAGTTCGGTCAATAAAAGGAGGGTAAACGCCAACTCGACTGCAAAAAAATGATTGTGGATTTTGTGATTTAGGTGTTCAATAGGCAATAAATGGTGACGAGCTAACTCTGCTAGAACTAGACCAATTAAAAATGCCCAAACCATCATTGACCCAATGCGTTTATGGGTTTTATGGTCTTGCCAAATGACTAATAGTTGGTTATAGAGTAGGGTAGATTTGGATAAAAATTGCTTTAATATCATAACCGTCAATCAAAATGAACCTGGTGAATCAATAGTTCTGTTCCTTTGACCACATTATTATTCGGTACACCACAAACGCCACAAGCAAATTTGTAATTTTCAATAAAGGAATTACAGTTACAGGTTTTACAATAAATTTCTATGGGAACGGTCTCTATATTTAAATCAACCGTTTGAAATTTTTCTTCTGCAGCAGTTACCGCCTCAAAGGCATTCTGCATTAATAAAGGTTCAATATTGGAGAGTAAACCTACTTTTAAATCAACCGCTTTCAAATTTTCTAAATCCTCTTTTGAAAACTCCGCCTCTAGGGTGTTGAAAATACTTCTGACTAGGGATATTTCGTGCATGAATTTTTTAGATGAGAGAGTAGAGAGTAGAGAAGAGAGATGTTTTGACCAATTTGTAAGTCTCTACTCTCTACTCTCTATTCTCTACTCTGATTTAAGCTACCGATTCCTTCAATTGAGCTAATAACGCCAAGTGCTTATCCGCCTCTTCTATCATATCCGCTTTATCTACTAAGGTTTTGACTTCCTTTGCTTTCGCTAACATATCTTCAAAGCGTTCTTCATTAAATTCCTCCGAGTCATTTCTAACGGTCCAACTAGCCTCTAAGAAATTGAGTAAAGTCATTGCTCTTTCATAAGGATAAGCAGGTGTTCTAACATCTAATGCCTCTTGATAATAGAAGAGTGCTTTTTCAAAATTATCAGTCAGCACAGCTTGCGGGAATTTGGTAAAAGCATTGCCATAATTATTACAAATCATCCCATATTCATAAGGGAATTTATCTTTGGTATAATATTCTAAGGCCTCATTAAAAGAAGAAACAGCAACGCCTGCCCAAATGCCTTTTTTCTTTAAATCAGTTGGCATATCGGTGAAAATACTGGCTAGGTTATGCTGAATATCTGCAAATACATCTGGCGCAACTTCCTTTTTAAACACTTTTAAAGCAGCTTGATAGCTATCAATAGCTGGTTTGAAAAATTGTGGATTGCCGTTTTGTGCCCATGTATATAATAAAGTTCCTTTCCGTAAATGCGCATTGCCTGCTAATTCTGTTAATCCTTCGTCTTCAAAAGTTCGTACTGCTCTAGAAATATAGCCTAAAGACTCAGAAAAACTCTCTGATACATTGGCGATATGAGCCGCATCAATTAATAACAAACCCGTTTCTGCATTTCGGTTGGTTGCCTCATAATATTGGAGGACTTCCCAAAGGGTATTTTTTAATTTTTCTAATAAATCTTTATCGTAAGGAATAGTCAATTGTCCTAACCAAGCTTTGCAAAGCGTATGTTTAATTTCAAGTTTTGCAGCTTTGGAAATATTTTTAAGGTCAATAGATTCCAGTACTTCTATAGCTTTTTTAGGTTGCTGAAGGTCAATATTTAATAGAGCAAATTGACGAGCCGTAAAAGCGGCATATTCTTCATTAGGTGCAGTTTTTATCGCCTCGTTGAAAAAGTAATTGGTTTTATCTAAGTCAAAATTTTCGGGTGTCGCCCCATAATACCGTAATACGGATTGATTGTGCATTAACCGATATTCTTCAAATGGAGAATAATGGGTGGTCAATTCTCTTGGGTCAATTGAAATGCCTTGTTGCATTCTATTGATAAAATCCAATTCTACAAAAAGAGAAGGATTGGTGAATTGCAAATAGGCGTATGCCTTTTCATAATTATTTAATTTAGAAAAAACGACTGCCAATAAATTAGCCTCGGTCAATTCAATGGTTTCTGGTAACAAAAATGGCGGTTGCACATTATGCCAATCAACGGGAAAGGCAATTGCTCCATTTTTGATAAGTATCGTATTGGCACTCGGATTTGGGCGCTTTTCTAAAATATCGTGGATGTCCACCAACTCATGCAGTCGGTCTTCTTTATTGATAATTTCATCCAATTGTGCATGAAATTTAGTTGTCGCAAATATGGAAAGCATTCTTGTTTGTTTTTAAAGTTCCTCTAGCATCTTTTCGGATACCTCGTTGTAAAATTTCCGCAAATATTTTTGCTTTTTTTTCTGATGGGTAACTATCTATTTTTCGGCATAATAATTTAAAAGGATTTTGGGTAGCAATATAAATCATAGCTAACTGCCATAACCCCTTTCTCTTCTGTAAATGATACCGCACTTCTGTATCCATCAACCAACCATCGTTCTCTAAGAAGTCTAAATCCATTGCCTTACCAGGCACTTCTTTAGGATTTCTGAATGGAATGTTGGGAGAGATGTACATCTTTTTAAGGATAAATTTTTATAATTGAACAGACAGAATTCCCAACGCAGCCTCTACTTTATATGCTAAGTCTCTATCTGATTCATCTAATTGGTTATCAATTAAAATTTCTCCTAAAGCAAGGGACTTATCGCCTTTTAGATTGCGGTCTTTCAGCATTTGTTGGGCTGTTTTATGCAATTTTTTAAATAATTCATCAGAATAGGCTGCCATCATCAATGTATTTTTTCCAGGATAGTAGACGACATAGGCAACAGTATCTTTTCCGAAAATGGTATTCGCTATTTCATGGTCGATAATCAAGTGTGTGCCTTGTAATCGAATTTTTCCGCCTGCTTTTTGAGGAGACGTATACTTTTTTACATGTTTTGGTGGTATGAACATCTTTATATAATGATGAGTGGTGAATGATGAACTAAGCTACTTCCGCTTTCAAATCTGCTAAAATAAATTCAACTGCCTTGTCTCCACCTTTCTGAGCAGGTTCATTCATGCCCAAATTAAAACGAGTGGACTCAATGGCAATTAAATAAACTTCAATATCTTCTGGATAATCGTCAATCAACATTTTTTTAGCGTAAGATAAGGCTTGGTCCCACTTCAAACTATGCAAGAAAACCATTGGGTCGTCTTGTATTTGCGCATCAATTTCAGAGGCAGGTAATCTGAAAACCGTACCAACTGGCTCTTCACTATTCATTACGGCATCCACCAAGATAATTTTTTCTCTACCTCTTAATTGAAATAAAACTTCAAAAGCAGAAGTCCCCATATCGTGAATATCAATATTTTCGGTATCGCCCAATTTCTCTTTTAATTGCTCGATAACATAAATACCGACACCGTCGTCTTCTCTAACTGGATTTCCAAATCCAAGTATGGCTATTTTTTTTGTCATAGGTTAAATGTAAGAAAAAGAGGTCAGAAGTCAGACCGAAAAATTAATTTTCCTGTCAGAAGTCAGATTTATTAAGTGCAAATAACTGAATGTCAGGTTTTTATATTCGGATTCTCTGACTTCTGACAGTCTATGTAATAGACGTTCTGACCTCTGACTTCTAAAACAAAGAAACCCGCCAATTTTTGGTTGACGGGTCATATATATGGGTATTTTTAAGTGACTTATAATTTAAATTTCGCTAGTTGCTTACCCGTCTTATTATCGTGTGCGTGAACCGTACATACCAAACAAGAATCAAAAGAACGAGCTACCAACCCAACTTCTACTGGGTCATGCGGGTCTTCAATTTCTGTACCTTCTAAGGCTGCCTCAATTGGACCTGGGTTATCTTTATCATCATTAGGACCAACATTCCAAGTGGTTGGAGCAATGATTTGATAGTTTTCAATAACGCCATCTTTGATTTTAATCCAATGCGCTAATGCACCCCGAGCAGCCTCAGTTGCGCCCCAACCAATACCATCTCTTTCCGTTGGCTTGATGTAGAATTCATCGTCCAAGCGAACTTGAGATAACCAATCATTAATCATGGTGTATAATCTTGGTGCCTCGTGTACCCGAGCCAATACTCTGGTAAACACAGATGGGCCCATTTTTGCCATGATGTCCCCAAATAATGGGTCTTGAATTTGGTGGTCTAAATTAGCTGGATTAGCATTCATAATCACCCGTGCTAATGGTCCTGCCTCTGCGGCATAGTTATTAAAACGAGGTGCTTTCGCCCAACTATATTTATCATTAAAATCTGTATGCTCTAAAATTCTAGAGTCGGTAGATGCCGTTGGAATTGGTTCATCAAATGGGTGTAATGCCTCATTTTGATTCAAGTACCAAGCATGTTTGACATGTTCCGCTACTTTTTTGTGGTCTGCCTCGTGGTAATTGATACCATCCCAGAAACCAGAAGGGGTAATCGTCGCTGCATTTCTACCCTCAATCGTTGGTTTGTTATACAAGTCTTTGTGTAAGTAAGAACCCCACGCTAGGAATTTTCCAACCCCTTGACCAAATTTGTCTAAGCCAAATTCGATACCTGCTCTTAATAATAAACCTAAATCACTATTATAGTGTGATTCATTTTCATTTAACCATTCCATCATGTCATCCCACGACTTGATTTGCATATACCGTTCAATAGAACAGCCTAACCAAATCGGCTCTAACCAGTCATTTCTAAACTGATTCATAATGGAATGCGCCCGAGTTATATCCTTCAAAGTAGGGGCACACATAACACCACCAGGCACCATATAACTAGAGTGAGGCCATTGACCACCAAACAAAGCATATACTTCTACTGGTCGCCCACTTGCAGTAACTCCTTTCTGGAAAGAAGTACCAACATAAGCTGCCCATCTTTTTACAACCTCTTGGTATAATGGCTTATTAGCAAACTTTTTGTTGGCTAAATCCGTTGCAAAAATGGCGTAAAACCATCTTGGGATACTTTGAATGGTTTCCGTTGCTTGACCAATTGCTCTTAATAAAAGGGCATTGGGTGGTAAAGTTGTTTTCCATGCTACATCTAAAGCAGAAGAGGCGCAGTAAAGGTGAGAACCTCCACAAATACCACAAGCTCTCGGTGTTACTATTAAACCTGCTTGTGGGTCTTTACCTGCTAATATTTTTTCAAATCCCCTGAACATTGCTGCTTGTGTATGTGCACGAGTCACTACACCACTTTCCATATAGACTTTTACATCTAAATCACCCTCTACCCGTCCAACTGGAGATATATTGAGTTCTTTTACAGACATTTTCTCTTTTTTAAGATTTTATAAATGTAGTCGCCAAATTCATTTGGCTGACTGAAAAGTAAATAAATTAATGTTTATCATTTTTGTGAAACTCAGTAAGTGAATTTATTATAAAAATGAAAATCATTTATTTGTCACGTGTACAATCTGCCAAATAAATTTGGCGATTACATTAATTATTTTGATGTCGCTTTTAAAGCGTCAGACGTTGGAGTTATTTTTCCTAATCCCGCTTTGAAGTAATAACCTAATTTACTTTCTCCTACAGGGACTTCTTTAGGAAAGATACCTAAGTATTTCATTGTTTTAAATACACTTCCTTTCTTCAAGTCATTATGAGGAAACCCTGGTTCTGTACAACCTAGACAAGGGTGGTTGGCTCTCGTCTTACTCGATTGCCGATTCCAAAGAATTCGATTACAACTAGCATGCGTCATTGGTCCTCTACAACCTACTTCATAAAATAGACAGCCACCTCTTTTTCCGAACCCTCCATCTATTTTTTCTGCAAATGCCGTAGCATTGGTACAACCCGTTTGCACAAAATCAGTAAAGAAAGTTTTTGGTCGGTGATAATCATCAATTAAAACATCTCCAATTCGACCTGTAGAAATGGCTACTAAAATTTGGGTAATCCAATCTGGGTGAGCTGGACAACCAGGAATATTAATAACTGGTAAACCACCTTTAGACACATAATCTGCGCCTAAAAATCCACCTTTTTTCTTTTTTAGAAATTGGAAACCTGTAGATTCACTAGGATTTGGTGCAACTGCAGGAATACCACCCCAAGTAGCACAATCTCCAACTGCTACTACAAACTGAGCAACTTCAGACAAGTCTTTAATCCAATCTTTCATCGGGCGGTCGGCAAAGTAATTCATTTTACCTGTTCCATCAGGACCTTGGATAACCGAGCCTTCAAAAACAAAAATATCCAATTGGGTTTTGCCAGACAAACAATCATTCATCAAATCGGTCACCTGATGACCGATTTCTAGACCTACTGTTGGATGCCAGAGAATGTTAATGCCAAAGTCCACGATTAATTCAACAACCGTTGGTTCTTCAGCATTTAGAAAAGACATTGTGTTTCCACTACATGCCCCTCCTTGTAACCATAATACATTAGCCATAAGAGGAAGGAGTTTTTCGTTAGTTTAATATAATTTTGCTACTCACTATTGAGCAGAATACTATTCTATTTGTTATAATAGTTTGCCAAATATATGTAATAGAATTAGAATTAGAAATTTTTTTCTAAAAAAATTAGAAAAAAATTTCTAATTACTAGTAAAAACCACCTAATTGAGATTTAATCTAAATAAGGAAGCGCTTTTTATGTGATTTTTAACCATCTTATCAATTTCTGCATTGATGTTCCTTATCTAAATATTTGTTCGGAATTTTATTTTCATCCGTTTCATTTGAAAAGATGGTTCTTGCAAAAGGACTATAAACTGCGAGGATGATTAGGTTAAGTTAATTTTTGAGCTGAACCTTGCTATGGGGTAGGATAGATATGATTATTACTACTTGGAAGTCTTCTCTGTAGATGGATTAGAGAGTACAGAACGAATACCTGTTTTAAAGTAGAACATTAACTTATTTTCTTCCTCAGGAACTTCTTTAGGAAATTGTCCTAAATATTTCATTGTTTTGAAAATGCTACCTTTTTTTAAGTCATTATGTGGAAAACCAGGTTCTGTACAGCCAAGACAAGGATGATTGGCTCTTGTTTTACTAGAAGTTCGATTCCATAAAATACGATTACAACTAGCATGAGTCATTGGACCACGACAGCCTACTTCGTAAAATAAACAACCACCTCTTTTTCCAAAGCCTCCCTTAATGACCTCTGCAAAACTCGTAGCATTGGTACAGCCTGTTTGTACAAAGTCGGTAAAGAAAGTTTTAGGTCGATTGAAATTATCTAATAACATTTCGTCCATTCGTCCTGTCGCAATAGCCACTAGAATTTGCGTCATCCAATCTGGATGAGCTGGACAGCCTGGAATATTAATAATGGGAAAACCACTTTTTGTGAGAAAATCTTTGCCTAGATACCCTCCTTTCTCGCCTTTTTTGAATTGCATTCCAATGGATTCGGTAGGGTTGGGGGCAACAGCCATAATACCACCCCAAGTTGCACAATCACCAATAGCTACAACATAATTGGCGACTTTTGCCAAATCTGACACCCAATCTTTCATAGGTCTTCCAGCGTAATAGTTCATATTACCTGTACCATTAGACCCTTGAATAACAGAACCTTCAAAAACAAAAATATCTAGGGGCGTTGCGCCAGAGAGGGCATCATTTAGGACTTCATTGACTTGTTCACCAATTTCCATCCCCATAGTAGGGTGGTATAAAATACGAATGCCAAAATCAGTAACTAACTCTACCACAGAAGGTTGTTCTGCATTTAGAAAGGACATTGTGTTTCCTGAACATGCACCTCCTTTCAGCCAGATTAGATTGGTCATTCTCACAGTTTTATAGTGGTTGCTGTTTTTTGCACACAACGTGCAAAAGTTTGCAAAAAATTAATCTCGTAGGATAGGTACAATCAGTTGTTCAAATTCTGCAATTCCTTCCGTTGTAAAATAAGGGTAAATTTGATTCCAAATCATTTCTTTGAAATTGGATTCATAAATCTGACCGTTTCCTCGAATCATATTTTGAGGTGTATAGAAGGTAATCGTAGTCAAAATTGTGTTGGCAATGCTATCATAAATTCCATTTCTAGGTTCTTCTTTAACAATACCTCTTTGTTCATTAAAATCAAAACGATTTCTGAACTGATGTACCATTTTGGCAGCATTATGCTGTCTGTTTGTATGAATTTCAGGGTAAGTTCTTTCTATTTCTAATAAATCTAAAAAATAAAAGGGGTAGTTGCTGATAAAATTAAAATACTTACTTAATTGAATATCAAAATCCATTAGATTGGGAAACCTTCTGTAATTGGATAGAATATCCATTACTTCACCTTCCAAATCATCTACTACTGCTTCCACAATGGCTTCTTTATTTCGGAAATGATAAGCTAAGTTGCCTACGCTAATATCCGTTTTATCGGCTATTTGTTTTAGCCGAACATTTGCTAAACCATACTCGTTAAAAAGCTGGATAGCTGCATTTAATATTTTCTGTTTTGTATTCAAATCCGCCATAATACTTAACTATCACAAAGTTTAAAGTCTTTAATATCTACTTTTAAAGTACCTCGCTGGTCTTTTGCCGCTAATCGTTTCATATACCAAGCATTTAATTCTGCTTTTTGTTTACTGGCATACCTGGCAATGACTCTTTTAATTAATTTCTGAGGTTCTTGATAATGGGCAAAAACTAACTGAATTTCCCACATACCATTTCTTTTGATGATATTTTCTGTGACCGCTGTATCTCTCAACCACCAATCATCAGATAGAAATGCCATATCCGAATTACCTCCTGGTTTCTCGGTAAAATGCTGATTGTTTAATAAATTCAACATTTCATTATACGCCTTTCTATCCAACCGAAAATTACTCATTGATTTTTATATAGGAATATTAATGTTATTAAGAATGTCCATTCTTTTGACAAAAATACTTAAAATAGGGGAGTATTAAAAGAAAAAATCATAGGGCTGGTTTAGCATCTGTTCATATTCTTGTCGGCCCATTTTGGTAAAGTAAGGAATTAGCAATGTCCAAATTGCGCCTAAGTAGTTTTTTTCAAGGTGTTGGGTTTCTCCTCTGACTAATTGTTGATTCAACCAATAATCTGCGGTCATCCAAATTTGTTGGGCCAATTTCTCAAAATGGTCTGTTACAGGTTCCGCTACCAAAGCACCTCTAGCCACGTTGAAGTCTAACATACTTTTAAGCTGAGCAACCTGATAATTGATGTGTTGTTGATGAACGGCCCCTATTTCTGGGTAAGCACGAATAATTTCTAAAGTATCTAAATAGAAAAAAACATATTGTTGTTGTAAATGAAAGGTGTGGCTAAATAACCGATTCATGTTATCAAATAAGGGGACTATTCGATACTCCGCTAATAAACCTTTTTGTTTATTGGTAAGTTCTTTATATAAGGCAAAAAGAATAGTTTCCTTATTATGATAATGGTAAGCCATGTTCCCAATACTAATAAACGCCTCATCTGCAATATGTTGTAGACGTACATTTACTAAACCATTTTGGTTGAATAGTTTTAAAGCAGCGACAATTATTTTTTTCTTTGTTTTACTCAATACAAAATATTTGGGCTAAGATAAGACAATTTGAAATTAAACTTAATGTTCTATTTTAGATTATGGACATCTATTTTTTTGGAAAAGAGAATCAAAGAAATATATCCTTGTTCTTAAAATTACTTAAAAATTGATAATTTTTTTTGTTAATATTTACAGAAAGTTTCGGGTCTACTTATTTTGCTCTTGACGTTTCTCCCATAACCCTTTTACCTTTCGAACAGTATTTATAGAGCATTCCATATATCTTGCAATAGCACGTACAGAATGAGTTTCTTCCGAATCTTCCAAGAGTGAAATAATACCTCGAATTTTAGGTTTTGCTAAAAAATCAGAGACATTTTCTTTTCCTCTTTTACCTACATTAACCGCTTTTTGTAGCCCTTTTTTAATTTTTTCCTTATGAAAATCGGTCAACAAAACAACTTGATGTAAGTCTTGTCGAAAGTCTGATAGTTTATTTTTAAAATCAAAATATCCTGTCAGATGGCCAATTGGATAAGCATATTTTTTATACTTTAACCGAATGAATGGTTCGACCAAAGCAATAGAGTCAACAAAGTAGATTTGTTCAATGGATACTCGCTTAGCTTGACCTTTTAGCATTTTGCGTTCCCATTTTTCAATTTTTTCGTAGGGTAGGGTAGTAGTGCCTGTTTTATAAATGGTGAAACCATCTAATTCAATTTTCAGCAAATAGAAATGAGATTTTTGCAGTCGCCTTTTCATGGCATGGAATAAGCGATTAACCGTCCAGTCATCCCATCGGTTATATCGTGACCAACTTTCCCAATAATCAACTATTTCTAAGTAATATTTTTTAAGCGACCAATCCTTTGCCCAAAGAGCTTGTGCTTTCCAGGATAACTCAAAAACATCTACGCCAAATTGATGATTTCTAATTTTGATGAATTTCCATTTTAGTAATTTCTCTACATAATCATACTTGGTCTTACCCAATTTATCAAAACCATAAATGGGGTCTTCCTTACCAAGTAATAAAACAAAAGTCTTTGTTTGATGGTAAGAAATAAATCGGTCATCCTCCATCAAGTCTCGCTTACGGCGTAGGCGATTCAATAAACGCAATTCATCCCCAGACAAACCGTATTGCCAATAAGCAGGAATGGGAAAATAGTGAACTAAACGTCTAAATAGCCTTACATATCGGCAGGCTCTTTTACGATGTTTAAAATGAGCAGGCTTGTCTTTTGTTCTTTTTTGAGCAATCAATGAGGTATCACAGAACGGACAACGCAAGCCTCTAATACCTCCTTGTAGCGCATCTTCTACAAAAATCCAAGCATTATCATAATCTATAATTTTAGTTCCAAATAAAAGCACCTATCTTTTTTTTGATACACCTTTGAAACGCTAAAGAAACAAAATTTTAACAACGAATAAAAATTACCTTGTGGCAGCGTCGAAATTTATTCACTAATTCCAACAAAAAGTTGAGAATAGAGCCATAAAATATCTGATTTTTAGAAAATAGGAGAGGGTAGAGGTGCTTTATAAGCAAAATGTGAATACTTTTTACTATTAGGTGCTGCCAATATGACAGAAATCAGTATAGTAAATCAAATTTGGTCATAAAAAGTAGGTCAATAGAATGAGTAAGGAGTAATCAAAAATTATATAATTGATTCAACATTCCGCACACATAAAGGGTTTTGCTTGATTTATGCCCAAAAAGGGCTAAAATGCTAATTAAATTTTTTTTTAATTAAAAATTTGGTTAATTAAAAAATAACCCTATTTTTATACGAAAATAATTCAACGCTCAAATTCAGGTATGAATAACAAGAATCTTACTCAACATGAAGAATTAAACGACATTTTATTTTCTGCGGAAATAAAGAACACCGGAGACCATTTTTCGGGAACAAAATTTTCCGATGATTTAAAAAAATGTGTGTATCTTCCAGAGCAAAATAAGGTTGTTCAGTTCTGTGGTCGCTCTTATCAATTGGTTCACAATCGAGAACTTATTCTACCTGTATATGAGAAGATGAAATCCATTTTTGGAGAAACAGGATTTAAAACGGTGGCTCGGTCTTATGATGATAAGCGTTTTTACGTTCGATTTGTATTAGAAGATAGTTTGCATACCATTTTGGGAAAAGATACGATTTGCCCAGAAGTAGTGATTCGTAATAGTTATGACGGAACGGTCAAGCAAATGGTGGGTATTGGTTATGTCCGACAGATTTGCGCCAATGGCTTAATGGCTTTTACAAGTGATGTAACGGTAAGCCTCAAACATTCTAAAAAGTTTGGAGTGGCAAATCTGGACCCCATTTTTAAGAAATTAGAGAATATGGAAATTCAGTTAGACCAGTTTAAAAAACTATCTAATCGTATCGTAACGCCAAAAGAATTAGAAAAAATCAAGGAGGAGATTAGGTCAAAAGCGGCCATTAAATATCCGAAGAAAATGATTGAATCAGCAGGACTAAGAGCACAAATAGAATCGCTTAAATTAAAAACTCATTTAAGTGCCTGGTTGGTCTATAATGGATTTAACTATTCATTGAATCATAAGGAAACGAAATTATTACCAGAAGAGGCAAGTAGAATCGACTACCGAGTTTTGCAAACTATAAAGAAATCACTTGCTTTAAATTGACTAGAAAACAATTCATTTTTCAATAAAAAACAAATACTATGTTCAAGAAAACTACACTCAACAGCACTTTACCACTATTTCTATTAATTTTTTTATGTACGTTTAATGCTTGTTCTTCAGAAACAGGTGATGGCTCAACCAGTAGTTCCATTTTTTCTCAAACGCCTGAGCATCAAAAAGTAGTAATTGCTTTTGCGGAAAATTTGGGCAAAGGTAAAATTACAGAATCTAAGAAATATGCAACAGAGATTTCAGCCGAGCTACTTGATTTATCCATCAAATTAGGCGCAAAATTAGAAATAGACCCAGATGCTAGTTATAGTATTCTAAAAGATTCTCTAATGGGGAAAAGAGCCTTAATCCAAGTAAAAGACAATAATAAAGCGAAGGCAAAAGGAGAATGGTATGATATGGTAATGATAGATGGAGAATGGTTGGTTGACTTGGATAGAACTATGGGGAGAAATCAAAAAACGAAGGAGAAGAAAAGCAAAGAGGCACAAAGAAAACGGAGAGCGGCAGACCAAAAAGCAACGGATAAATTGTTTAGTACCAATTAAATTTATTGATTGTTTTTCTTTTTTGGTGCTTTCTTGATGAAGGAATACTAATTAATTATTTTTCTAATTAGAAATTACATGCCATGTAAAATTGCTTAAAAATTGACATAAAATATTGATTTACAGGTGGTTAATTAATTTAATTTAACGTATTTTTAAAACTCCCATAATACATTTTATGTTAAGTAGTATGTGCACGTTGGGTGTCTGCTTATAAAGGATAATAGTTTAGTTGTATAAATTAAAACTTATTCAAATAAAGAAAGAGTTCTTTAACTTGAAATCATTAACAAGGACAATAGGTTTTAAATTCTCATATTTGGAGTAGTTTCTAGAGATAACCACAGATTGATATAGTGGAGGTATGGGGCCAAAAAGAATAACGGTTGCAATTAATCCGATTCTGGGGTAAAAATGTAAGATTGCTAAGTGATTTTTAGATAGGTACTTAATATTTTCTTTGCTAATTTTTATTTCCATTGATTCTACATCCAGTATGTTACGCTCAATAAATGTATCATTGCATTTACCTTCACTAAACATCTTTGCATAGCATTTGCCTAATTCATCATCAAGATAACCGTCCACTTTTTCACAGGCTAGTTCATAGCCAATTTTGGCTGTACTTAGGATTAATGGTCTGTTGGGAGCATCAACTTTGATTCTTCTATAACCACCTTCTTCTTTTTTCTCTGTAACCACAATTCGTTCACGTAGCACCCCAAATTCTTTAGTGTATTTCTCTTTTTCCTTCTCTATATCAAATTTAGAGCGTCCCAAGTCATCGGTTGTTATTGTTATTCTCTTGTTTTCCTTATCTACAGTAATCGAGTTTGAATGTTTTAATCTAGTTCGATATTGGCCATTAGCTTTTATAATAGTGAAGTCAGGATTTCGCTTATTAAAATTTTTGTACGGAGCGGGTACTTTTCTTTTGCCTTTACTAAGCTTATATTCATTTCTGAAAAAAGAAATAAAATCATGTTCTAGTAATGGTTTATCAATCATACCACCTAGTTTTTTGTTACATATAGTACAAACCGATTTTATTATATACCGCCCTCCTATAGATTCAGGAAAAACATGTTCTTTATTAAAATTTTTATTATTTTTCGTATCAGCTTTTTTTTCTCTACAGATAATACAAAGTTTCATAATAATGTTTGTTTTAATTAACTAACTTTTTGAACAAAGGCTTTATTTCTGTGTCTATAAAATCCTTATAAGGTTGTCCTATAAATAAATTTACAGTTTCTGTAAAGGGGACAAGAAGATTAGTCTCTTTTATATGGTTTTCTATAATTTCCCAGAAATCATACTCTCCAGCGGATATGTGCAGTTGAATAATTTCTATGTCTGCTATGTACATTATCACTACAGGCTTTACATAAAATCTCTCTTCTATAATAATATCATCAGTAGTATTATCTGGAATTTTCGCATTTTGAGTAAATTTATCCTTTAGAAGATTCCTAAAATAGTGTTGAAAAGCCAAGTTAATTCCCACATTTAATAAAAGACGTTCTTGAACAATGAGAATAGGATAAATTTTTATCTTTTTGGTTTTTGGAAAATGTTCATCTACTACTTGTGGGCTCGATATTAGGTAAGGTATAGTTGTTTCTACTAATTGATTAAGCCCAAACTTACTATAAAAAGCAAGTTTATCCATATTAAATAAACCCTCCTCTTCTTCTGTATATTTATCTAAGCTTTTTAACGCTGATACTTTTGCCTGACCCACTAGAATTTTATTGAAATGCCTTAGATAAACATCAGCTAGTTCTAACTGTTGTTTGCCATCTTTAAATAATAAATCATCAGTTACTTTAACAGGCGGGTTGTTCCAATCAGAATATGTAGCTTTAAATTTTTCTCCAATATAATTCTCAAAAAAGTAGCCATTATCACTCATAAATTGTTTGCGCTTAACACCATTTATTTTTAAACAGTCAAACCATAAATCATTTATCAAAGAATGATAGCATTTATCAATCAAGAAGGGAATATCTAACAATAAGTAAATTCCTTCTTCTAACTTATAAATTGGACTTTTTTTAACATTTAAAGTTTCTAATGGAGGAACTCCTTTTATAATAGAGAGTTGACTATAATGTGCAAAAAGAATTATATCTTCTTTCTTTTGGGGTTTAAATATTGGTGGTTTAAGAGTTTTAGCGGCTTGGACTATAGTTATAACTTTAATTATCCATATTGCATAAAAACTACCTTCAATACCTAATTTATCAAAATAGTCTTTAATGTAGTTTCCATAGGTTGGGTTTTGTATAAGAGAGTTAATAAATTTTTGACTTCGCCAAACGTCTTCAATTGGGTAAAAAGGTAAGTTTAATTCATTAGATGGTGAAATACCTGATAGGAATTTTTCTGACAAATTAAGCTTTTGGTCTTCTGAAAAAATTTGCTTTTTTACAAATAGGGAGTTTATACTAAAATAATATTTGAGTATATTTTCTATGTCTTCGAGTTCGGAGATATTTTTTTTACCAGAAATTTCTTCTGTCAAAATTTCTTCTAGAGCAATAACATTCGCTGCTCGATGAAAAACTGTAGGAAAAAAGCGATTTCCAGTTAAGTTTTCTAAAATATTAATACAATTTAAGGATGTCGGAGTATGACTAAATAACCAATGAATTATTGCTTTCTGTTCTTGTTCAGAGTAGTTTATTTTAATGGAACTATTGGAAAAGCAGTTTATCGAGGCAAATAATTTTAATAGATGTTCTTTTTTGTAATCTTTAATGTAGGATAATCTATTCTCATACTTCTCATGAGGAAATAAATCTTCTAATTCAACTATTTTTTCTGCTCTTATTTTCATATAATGATATGTATTATATTTTAATTAAAAACATTAGATACAAGGCTAAAGTTCCGTTAACTATTAAATCAAATAGTTTCTTCTCCCCTATTCGATTAGAAGGTATTTATTTGTGTTGTTACTCAACTAAATCTGATACTAAACAGGTATTTTAAATTTTCATATTAAAATTTTAACTTTTGCTATTTCAAGACATTTTATCTAAGAATAGTTTCATTTATTTTTTTACTAAATCGTATATTATCACTTATATTAGTTCTAACTAATCAACGAAACACTAACTTCAAAGATAAATGATACAGTTTCCGCCCTTATCAGACTATTCGACAAAAGAAAAAATTGAATCTTATAAAACCTTTTATCAAGAATATATTCTAGGTAGACAGATAGCTAAAAAAGATATAAAGGAATTAGGGTTATTAATTGAGAATGCATCTAATTTTTTATTAAAAAATCCACAACGACTGTATGATGCTAATGAATCAACTAATTGGAACGCAATAAATATCAAAATAAAGAAGATATCCCCTAAATTGTATTCTGAAGTATACTCTAAAATAGTATCAAGCAATAGCCCTGCTCTAAATTATGTTGATAATAATGATGGTTTTTGGAAGATAGTTGGGAAAGTTATGGTGAATTCAGATATAACCAAATTGAATAATGCTGAAACAAGAATACCCTTTTTACAAGCATTACATTCTTGTCTTGAAGTGAGTGGTTTGCATAAATTAATTGAAGACAGAGAACCATCTCATCACAAGACATATAATGTTCGAGTAAGCCCGATAGGAATATTAAATGAGTATGCATTTTTTTTAAATCAAAATGCCTTAAAAGAAATTATTTTTGCATATAAACATGATAAATCCATTCCATTCAAAGGGAAAAAAATTCGTTACGATGAAAGAAGAGAAATTGAAATAACCTCTACTTTACTAAAAGAAGATGAAGTGCCTTTATTTTTAGAAAAGGAAGGCGTTTTCCTTATGAAGAAAAAAAAGTGGCGCAACTACCATTGTGAAGACTTTTTTAACAAATGTGAAAAAGAGCCAAACCTACTCTACGATTATCCTAATTTTCATCCTTCAAAACCTATACAAAAAGAAGAAACTGTTTTGGATAATATGAGATTACCTAACCTTAGTGAGTTTCTTAAATCAACTAATGTTAAGTATAATCGACAAGTAGTTAACCGACTGGATAATACAAAAAAGAAAGTTCCTATTGGAGCTTACCGCACGCTTATCATTGGAGTAAGTGAATATAAGCTATTACGAAACTTAAATTATCCTGTATCTGATGCTAATAAATTCAGAGGATTATTAGAGTCGGAGTATGGTTTTTTAGATACTCTTTTTCTTGAAAACCCTACAAGAAGTGAAATTATTGATGCTTTTGATATATTAGAAGAAGAGTTAAAAACAGGAGATAATTTACTTATTTTTTATGCAGGTCATGGTTATAGAGATGCCAATAAAGGATATTGGATGCCTAAAGATGCTCATTCAAAGAGAAGGAGTAATTGGATTGAAAATTCCACTATTCTCACTTACTTCGAAAGATTAGACAAATGTCAACATATTTTATTGATTGACGATTCATGCTTTAGTGGCTCTTGGCTTGAAACCAGAAAACCTAACATCAATACATTAAATAAAACGCATTCCGTATTATATCAAGCTAAAAGTAGAATTGTTTTAACTAGTGGCGCTAAAAATGAAGAGGTTCTAGACAAAAGCGAGTTCTTTGCTCAAATCTTTAAAGAACTAAAAGATAATGATAGTGACTCTTTCGATATTGTGAGTAGATTTGGATTAATCCAAAATAAAGTTATTGCGATAAATCCAAATCAAAAGCCTCAATGTGGTAAACTTCCTTCGAAATCTGATGAAGGAGGAAGTCTTATTTTGTATAAGAAGAAAAATCACTAACCAGGACCTTGTTACTGTTGAATTATGCGAATAAAATTTTTAAAAGTAAAATGTGGAGATTCGATTTTCATTCATGTTTTAGATTCAAATAAAATTGGACGGAATATTATTATCGATACAGGACACCACCGAAGAAAAATATATGCTCATTTTCATCGAGAAATAAGCGAACTTTTTCAGAGGAATGAAAAAATTAATTTGCTTGTTCTCACACATCGTGATGATGACCATATAGGAGGAATATGGAAACTGATAAAGTCAAATAGTTTTGATATTGCTAGTCAAATAGAAAATATTTGGTTGAACCACTCTTTACCTTTAATTCCTAATGGCTCTAAAATATCAATTGGAAAAGCTGTCGATTTGAAAGAGCTATTTCAAAAAAATGATAAATGCCCTATTGAACCAATAACTACTCTCTCTCAACCATTCAACTTTTTTGGTATTAGTCTTACTATATTATCTCCTGATATTAAGAAGTATGAGAGAGAAGTGAAGATTTTTCAACGAGAAGAGTTGAATAGAAAAATATCAAAAGGAAAAAATGACCATAGTGAACCTATTGAGGAGATAGAAAAAAGGATGTTAAATTTCGAAGAAGATAAATCTATATCAAACGGAAGTAGCATAGCCTTTCTTCTCGAATATAATAATAAAAAGGCATTATTATTAGCTGATTCTTATGCCTCTATTATCTCTAAATCTCTAAGAAAATTAGGCTATTCAAGGGAAAATAAATTAGATGTTGATTTCATAAAAGTAAGCCATCATGGAAGTAGATACAATACTTCTATGGAACTACTTTCTTTAATTAATTGTCAAAATTATATTTTTTCAACCAATGGAAAAAACGGACATAATTTACCTCATAAAGAGACAATTGTCAGAATTATAAAAAATCCTGAAAGAGATATAAATAAAAAAATCAGTATATTATTCAATCAAGAAGATGATGTTCTAACAAAAATTTTTGATATAGATGATAACCCTTATAAAAAATATAATTTTGAAGTTATCTTCCCTAAAAGAGAAGAAACGCTCTCTATCAATTTTTAATATTTTAAAATGCAAGAAAGCCCATTATTGAGTAAGCAAATTAAATTTCTTACTGTTAAGATTCATTCTCTAAAGATAGAAGAAACAGGAAGTGGTCTAATTTATTTACCTAAAAACCAACCTAATAAGATATACATTATTACAGCAAAACATTGCCTTTGTGGGAAGAAAGAGTTTGTAAACCCTGAAAGTGTAGACTTTGAAATCGACATTTTTGATGAAGAAAAACAATATTATCGCCAATTTAAACTGCCTTCGGATAGTTCTTTCTATTTTTTTAAGGAAAAGGAAAAAGATATTGCAATCATTTCATTTTTAAGAAATGACTTTCCTTTTAAAACGGAACAATTACCTACACTAGATTTAGTAGAAGATTCAAAAGGAATAAGAAACTCCTCTATCTTCGGGTTTCCTGCGGGTTCTCCTAATCAGGCATTAGAACGAATAGATACTGTTCTTCAATTACCGACTGAAAGTAATAATTGGAAAGCAGAACCTCAAAGAGCTTATGAGGCAGAAGAATTTGATTCTACAAAATCATCGGCGGAAGGGTTTTCGGGTAGTGGTTTTGTAATAAACACACTAAACAAATTCTTTCTTTTTGGAATTGTTACGGACTTCATAGAATGGAATCGGTTTTTAGGAATAAAGATTCACTTATTTAATGAATTACTTGCAGAAAATGATTGTTTGCCAGAACCTTTTTTTCAACTTGAAACAAATGAAGAAATAATTAAGGGTATTAGCTATCTTGATAGGAATACAGAAATCATTCGAGGTAATATTCAACGTAAAAGTAATTTAGGAAAGGATAAAAAAATTATACTTGAAAGGACGCCATTACAGAAAAAAGTATTCAAAAATCTTACTAAGAAAAAAGTTGTAATTATCAATGGGAATGCAGGATATGGGAAGTCAGTATTAGCCGAAAAAACATTATTAAACTTAGAAAAGAAATATACGATATGGGCAGTCAAGGCAGAACAGTTGATTGATAAGGGTATAGATGAGTTACTTTTGGAAAATGAATCAAAAGCAAAATTTCTTGAAATTTTAGATAGTCCTTTATTACTTAAAGATAAAATTATTTTAATTGATAGCACCGAAAAATTATTGGAAACGCAAGAATTAGAAGGATTAGAGTCACTTCTAGATTTAGTTAACCAGAGAGATGATTTAAAGGTATTATTTACGATTAGAGATTATGCTCTAGGTATGTTGATGACTTTACCAAAAAATGGATTTGCTAGTGTCGAAGTTCAAGACATTTCTGATACTGAAATGGGTGAAATTTTAAATGATTATCCAGAATTAAAAAAACTCTTGGAAAATGAAAAAATAAAAGAAATCTTGAAAGTTCCCTTTTATTTGAATTTTGTACTCCAAATGTTGCCTCAACTAATGGATAATAAGGATTTAAATGAACGAAAACTAAAGATAGAACTATGGAAGAAAATAATTGAAAAATCAAATATTTCAAGAGGAAAAATATTTCAAGAACTTGCTTTGAAACGAGCACAGGAAATGAGTTTTTATGTTCACTTCGAAGATGCGAATGAAGACATTTTAAAAAAATTATTACAGGATGAAATTATCATCCAGTTTGAAGATAAATATGGAATTCTATCTTTTGCACCAGCTCATGATATTTTTGAGGATTGGGCGTTAGTAAGGTATATAAATAAACAAAGAAGTTTAACCAAAGAAAATTTAACCACCTTTTATAATAATATTGGTAATGCTTATGCTATTCGAAGAGGTTTTAGATTTTGGCTTCAAGAAGAATTAAGTGATGCTGCCCCTTCTATCTTTTTTTCAGATTTTATTGCTCCTAGTTTAAATCATTCAGAAATTCCACAGTACTGGAAAGATGAAATTTTGGTAGCTATCCTTCTATCAAGTCATTGTACGACATTCTTAAATGAAAATAAAGACAATGTTTTAGCAGATAATGCTGGCTTATTGGTTAGACTAATACACCTTTTACGAACTGCTTGTAGAAAACCATTTAAATCAGTTTTGAAAGAAAATGGGCAAAACCAGAAAGCTAGGCTATATAGTTTTAATTTTGAACCTATTGGAACATCTTGGGAGTCAATCATTGCTTTTATTTATCAAAATAAAATAATTATCAATACTCATCCAGTTTTAGTTCTTGGTTTACTGCTAGATTGGGAAAAAGGATTATATCAAACTTTTTTTGTACCTAGTGAATCAAGAATGGTTGGCGAAATTTTGTTACAAATCCTTCGGGTTGAAAAATTAGATTATTTTGAAGGCTTTGCAGGAAGTACTAATAAAAAACTTGAAGAAGGACTAGCTCTACTTTTGCGGTTAACAGAAGTAATGAAAGAAGAAGTAAAGTCAATTTTAAAACAATCGCTTTCTATATATAAATTAAAAGAAGAAAGGTTTAAGGAAGAGCGAAGAAATTTTGGAAGGCATTATGAAAGTGAAAAACCAATACCTAAAAGCGAGGATATACTTGTAGAAAAGTTTAATAGAAAAATTATTTCACTTGCTCTATCTTGTTTCGAGGCGAGAGAACTTTGTGTATTTTTACCCGACCTTGTAATTCATTTAGCGGAGGAATTATGGTTAAAGAAAACAGTTGAGGTAGATGATTTTAGTTATGATATAGGGGTAGAAAGCGATTTTGGTTTAGCAAGTAAAAATAATATGAATTATTTTCCTTCTAGTGCCTACCAAACACCGACTTATTTTCTCCTTTTGTTTCACCCAGTTAAAGGACTTGATTTTATTATTAATGTCGTGAATCACTCTACAGAACATTACAGTAAATCTTCTTTTGGTTTGAGTAATGGTATTGAAAAAGGAGTGCTCACTTTGAACTCGGGAGAAAAGGTTATTAAATGGCATAATATCACTCTATGGTCGATGTATAGAAGTCTTAGTCTCGGAACTGCTAAACCTGATATTCTAGAATCTATGATGATGGCTCTCGAAAAATGGATGCTCGCACTAGGAGAATCAGAAAAAAAAGAAGACCACAAGTTACTTATAAATGCAGTAAAATATTTGCTTAGAAATAGTAATTCAGCTATGACTACTGGAGTTATTTCAAGTGTGAGTATGGCTTATCCATTTATTCTAAAACAAGAACTACTTCCAATATTTACTATACCAGAATTCTTTTTTTTAGATAAAATGAGATGGATTTCTCGAAAACAAGTTCTTGCTCCTTACTTACCAAATAAAGCTTATCATCGCAAAGAGAGAGAAGAGTCATCTAAATTTGAACATAGAAATGAAGCATTAGAACATTTTCTTCTAAAGCTCTCTTTATACCAAGAATTCTTAGAACCCGTATTATCAATTCTTGATACTCATTATGAAGAAGCAGATAATAATGATAAGGCTTGGTTATTAGCTTTAAATAGGATGGATAGGAGGCATCACAACTATGAGCAACACTCTGAAAATAGTAATCAAGTTATTATTACTCCAGTTGTAAAAGAGGAATTAAAAGAATTTGTTGAAGAAGGTGAGAGAGAACGAGAAAAAGAAAGACCACTTTTAGAGACACAAAATTGGGCTCTTGAAATATTAAAAAATACCAAATTAGAATCAAATACTTTTGAGAACTGGAAAAAATATCAAGAAACAGTTTCTACTTCTAGTTATGAGGGAGTGAATCCTTGGCTAATACGGGCTTATAAAAGCATAAGTGCAATAGCGTATATAGGTTTGGATTGTCATTTTGATATTATGGATTCAAAACAAAGGAATTGGTGTGTTAATACAATTCTCCAAACAGGTAAGCAAGTTTTAAATGAAGGTCAAAGTGGAGATGTATTCGAAATAAAAGTTGGGCTATTTGATGAAGAAAGTGTTACAAAGGCTCTACCTTTACTTTTGCAGTTAGAATTAGATGAAAATATAAAAAGTACTGCCAAAGTTCAAATTTTATGGACTCTTGTGGGTATAATATTGAGTAATAATCTTCAAAAACCTCTTTTCAATTACCTTGTTGAAAAATTATGGTGCATAGATTATTTTTTTGCTAATCAATGCTTCAGGGTACTTTACCTTATTTCTTTTTTTAATAAACCGCAAAAAAATTATCATAATGATGAAAATTATGATAAAGAACTAAAGATGATATATAAGGCGAAAGTAGAAGAATTAATATTGAAAGGAGTAAAGGGTAATATTGAGGAGGTACAATCATTTGAAATGAATCTTTTAAATTCAACAGCCTTTTATTTAGAAAAAGCTTTTGAGTTTCTACCTGAAAAAGCACCATTTACAAAAGAATTAAAGTTGTTTAGGCGAGAATATGAAAAAGCACTTATTAAAGCTACTTGCCGTCAAAAAGAAAACTATTATGAACGCAGAATAGATTTGCATCAGAATAACCATAGCTATAAAGCAAAAAGTGCTAAGCTATTGTTTCACCAAGATGTAAGCTTTTGTAATGATGTTCTTCCTAAAACATTAGAATATATTCTAAGTCCAGAAGATAGTTGTACACCGACCCACAAAACCTTAGAGCTAATATCAGAAGGACTTCAAGAGTTAATTTATTTACAAGCGTATAATCGAAAAGATGAGCGATTTTGGTTTTTATGGAAAATTATTTACGAGGAGTCACTAAAAGTAGATAGTAATCATTTTAGAGGTGTACTATTATTTAAAACTCGGATAGGGTTTTTAGATTCTTTTCAAGATTGGAAACCTCTTCATGGAAATAAGAAATTTCTAAAATCCATTATCAAAAAATTTGGAAAAAATAACATAGATTCAGTTGTCCAACTAGTTTCTGGTCCAGGAGCTGTAGTATTATTACCTGATGCAATTGTTTGGATAAAACAAATTATCGAAGAGGTTGGAATTAAAAAACTAGATGATATTTATTATTTTGAACGCCTAGTTCAGAGAGCATTTTTTCTTCATAAAAAGTCTATTCAAGAAACCCCGACCATTCTCCATGCCTACATTTATCTTTTAAATATTTTAATAGATGCAGGTTCATCGTCTTCATTTTATTTGAGAGAAATAGTTATGTCTAGATTGAGTTAGATTTCAATCTAAGCACATAAATACACCCTAGTCCATGATTTTACTTCACAACATGTGACCCCGAAGAAAACTCAAAACCACCATCTAACTTCGGAGTTATTTCAAAATAGCCTGCCGTAGGAGCTTTTAAATCCCCAGTATGAATGATTCCTCGCATATCCACTTGTAAATTATAAAACCGAATTTTCTCCTTATCTTTTGCAACGGTATAAAATCCTTTAGCGAACCATTTCATTTTATTGACTAATTCTGAATTAATCCCTTCTAGGAGATGGTCATTTATTGGAAAATATTCAAAAGGAAGTTCGGCATCATGCAGGATAGAGTATTTGTGCATATACAGCCCATCATTGGTTTTAGCTACCCCATACCAATTGATATTAGCTATGCCAACAGGCATAGTAAGCAATGAATCGTAGGGGATATTTTTCTGGGCTAGTTCTGTTCTGAAATGTTCCTCCACATGATTTTTAACACCTAATGTGGCTAGTAAATAAACGGTACTTACTGCAATTCCAATGTAGTTATATATAGCTTTGGAAGGTTTGTTTTTGAAGATAAACAAACTACAAAATAATCCAATTAATAGAGGAAGGGTATAAAGGGGGTCAACAACATTGATACTGTCAAAACCGATTCGAGCATCAGAAAATGGTAGAAATAATTGAGTACCATAAGCTGTAAAAGCATCTAATAGCATGTGAGTAAACAAAGCTAACCAAGAGAATATCCAAAGTCTTTGATAGCTTATTTTATTAGCCCATTTGATGCGTTGTAAAACGTAAGCAATTAGAAATGCTCCAAGAATGCTAAACACAATAGAATGACTAAAACCTCTATGAATACTTAGCATTTGAAATTTGTTATAGAACAGATATAAGGCAACATCAAGGTCTGGAATCGTTGCAATGATTGCTCCCAGAATAGCTCCTTTACCTCCAATTCTTTTGCCTAAAACAGCATCACCAATTGCCGCCCCTAAAACTGCTTGTGTTAGACTATCCATAATAATTTTTTAAAATAAATCAAGAGTTGGAAATTTTAATGCTGAAGGAATAGTCAGCAGCTTTTATTTTGATTGATAAGCCAGTAACCGCAAGGCATTTCCTACCACCACTAAAGTTGAACCTTCATGGACAATGACGGCTGAGCCAATATCAGCAATTCCGTAAGGGTCAACGGAACTAGAATAGCAACATCCTCCTTCTTAATCCAAAGAAACATTCCTCAATCGCAAAGAATTCATAATAACAGATACCGAACTAAAACTCATAGCTGCGGCTGCCAACATTGGTGACAATAAAATACCAAAAAAAGGAAAAAGTATTCCCGCCGCAATTGGTACGCCTAAACTGTTATAAATAAAAGCAAAAAACAGGTTCTCTTTGATATTTTTCATTACGGCATGACTTAGATTTTTGGCTTTGACAATCCCTTTTAAATCACCTTTTACCAAAGTTACTTCTGAGCTTTCAATAGCCACATCTGTACCTGTACCCATTGCAATACCTACATCTGCTTGTGCCAGAGCAGGCGCATCATTGATACCATCTCCTGCCATTGCTACTATTTTCCCTTTTGATTGTAGGGCTTTAATAAAATCGAGTTTATCCTTTGGTAAAAAATCCGCTCTATAATCTGCTAATCCAAGTTGTTCGGCAACTGTTTTTGCGGTATTCGCATTATCTCCCGTTAGCATAATGACTTCTATCCCTTGTTTTTGTAAAGCCGAAATAGCCTCCGCACTCGTCTTTTTAATGGCATCTGAAATAGTCACAAAGCCCAACACTTCTTCGTCAATTGAAATATAAGAAACGGTTTTACCCTTTTTTTGCTCTGCAATAATTTGATTGTCTATTTCTTTTGATACAACTGCTTTTACTTGCTCCATTAATTTTTTATTGCCCAATGCTATTTTATGCTTATCAACCGTACCGATGACTCCTTTACCAGAAACAGATTCAAAATCATTGACCGCATGTAAATCTATATTTTCTTTTTCGCTACGTTTTACAATGGCTTCTGCTAGTGGGTGTTCGCTATATTGATTCAGAGATGCGATGTATTGCAATAAAGGCAAGGCTTTGTCCGAGGTGTTCACTACTTTTTCTACTGAAGGTTTCCCTTCTGTTATCGTTCCCGTTTTATCGGTAATCAATACATTTACTTTATCCAATTTTTCTAAAGCTTCGGCATTTTTGATTAAGACGCCATTTTTTGCCCCCTTCCCTACTCCAACCATTACGGACATAGGCGTGGCTAAACCTAAGGCACAAGGACAAGCGATGATTAAGACGGCAATAGAATTGACAAAAGCATAGACCATAGCAGGAGCAGGACCTACTAAATACCATACGATAAAAGTAAGGATGGCAATACCGATGACTATTGGTACAAAGTATTTTGAGATTTTATCCGCCAATTTTTGTATCGGTGCTTTGGAACGACTAGCCTTATTGACCATTTCAATAATTTGCGAAAGCAGCGTTTCCGAACCTATTTTCTCAGCTTGCATCACAAATGATTTAGTACCATTTATCGTCCCTGCACTTACTAAATCGCTCACTTCTTTATCAACAGGAATTGGTTCTCCTGTTATCATCGATTCATCTATGTTACTATGCCCTTCGGTAATAATCCCATCAACAGGCACCTTATCACCTGGTTTGACCCGCAATAAATCGCCTTTTTTAATATCATGGATAGAAATAATTTTATCCTTACCATTTGGGGTGACCAATACGGCTTCGGTTGGGGCTAATTTCAGTAATTCTTTAATTGCTCCACTAGTTTGACTATGCGCTCTAGCTTCTAGTAATTGCCCTAATAAAACCAAAGTGATAATGACTGTAGCGGCTTCAAAATAAACGAAGACTGTTCCACTTTCAGTTTTAAATTGTTCTGGGAAAATGTCAGGAAACAAAAGTGCAACTACACTAAATATCCACGCCACACCTGTCCCAATTCCAATTAAGGTGAACATATTCAAATTCCAAGTCCTAATAGATTTCCACGCCCGCTCAAAGAACATCCAACCTGCATAAAACAAGACGGGCAAGGATAGTACTAGCTGTATCCAATTCATCGTGTGTTGAGAAAATAGTTTAGCTAAAGGATTCCCTGGAATCATTTCTCCCATAGTCATCAAAAAAATCGGCACCGTAAAAAGGATGGCTATTTTCATTTTTTTCAATAGCTCCTGATAGGTTTTATCCTCCGCTGAATCCGTTGGTTGCATCGGTACTAAATCCATCCCACATTTTGGACAACTCCCTGGCGCATCTCTAATAATTTCTGGATGCATTGGACAAGTATATTGAGCCGAAGTAACCAGCTTGGGCTGTTCTACTAAGTGCATACCACAAACAGGACAGTCACCAGGTTGGTCATACGTTTTTTCTCCTTCACAATGCATTGGGCAATAAAAAACACCATTCCCATCTTGATGCTTGGAATGATTTGCCATGGAGTGTTTAGCTTTCTCTCCTTTCATTCCAATGGTATAATGCAAACCTGCTTTGATAAGCGTTTCCTGTAATTTTTCCAAAGGAATGTGGGAAGACATTTCTATTTCTACGGTTTCTTTTTCTAAGTTAGCGGTTACCTTTTGAACGGCGTCTAAATTGCCTAAAGCACTTTCAACGCTGTTTTTACAACGGTTACAAGTCATGCCTGATATTTGATAAGTATGTGTCATGTTTTCTGATTTAAAATAAATTTAGAAGGGATACTTTTATTCAAATTATTTGAATGAAATGGTATCGACCTTAACAGTATAAAATTAAAATTAAAGTGCTTCTAAATAGCTATGTAATTCCGATTTAATCTTATGAAATTTTGACTTTATACCTCATCTAAAAATTGGCGTTTCCCTTCGTGCAAATTTTTAAAAGCAGATGGGGACATTCCTGTTATCTTTTTGAACTGACTAGACAGATAAGCTGCACTACTATAATTCATCTGAAAAGCAATCTTCGTAAGCGTCATTTCATTATACGTCAATAATTCTTTTACCTTTTCTATTTTTTGAGCAACGATAAATTTTTCAATAGTTCTGCCTTCTACTGTAGAGAATAGCCGACTCAAATAAGCGTAGTCGTAATGTAGCTTTTCTGCTAAAAGTGTAGAGAAGTTGACTAAGGGCAATTCTTTTTCATAATGAATTTCTTCTATAATTATAGACTTTATTGCATTGATAGTTTGCGTCTGTTTGTCATCTAATAATTCAAAGCCTTTTGCTTTTAGTATAGTTTTTAGTTCCTGTTTTTGATTAGGTTTGATTGCTTCTTGGAGTGTTACTTTTCCTAATTCTATAGCGGTGATAGTTAGATTTAGTTCCTCGAATACACTTTGAACGGATTCAATGCATCGGGGACAAACCATATTTTTTACCATGATGTGTTGGCTCATATTTTGAAATTTTAATAGACTTGTTCAGTTTATTTTGGGGCGTTCCTCTATTTTAATCGCTACCCTCCGCAGGATGCATTCCTTCGGTTAAATCAAAACTATTATCTTGATGTGGGGTAATTTCAAAATAAAAAGCAGTCGGCGCTTTATAATCTCCGTAATGCCTAATGCCTTGCATGTCACATTGCATATTATACAAGCGAATTTTATCATCCTTTTTCGCAACGGTATAATAGCCTTTAGAATACCACTTCATCCGGTTAACCAATCGTTGGTCTAAACCCGTTAATAGTTGTTCATTGATGGGAAAAGAATGAAATTCGACTTTTTTGGGGTCTAATAAAGAATATTTACCGATATACAAATTGGTTTTATCTTTAGCAACCCCATGCCAAGTTAGATTTCCAGACCCTACAGGAACAGTTAATAATCTAAAAGAAGGAATATTCTGTGCTTCCAATTCGCTTTCAAATACATCGACAATGTGTTGTTTATTAGCAAGCGTAAAAACTAAATACAGCGAACTGATAATTAAAGCAAGGTTATTAAAAAAACCTCTTCTCTTATCGGTAGGTTTGTACAAAAACAAATTGAGTAGCACACCCGTTAGCAAGGGTAAAGTATAAGCTAAATCAATGATGTTCACCGCATCAAGACTCACTCGCCAATCCGTAAAGGGTTGGAATAATTGCGTACCAAAACTGGTGAATGCATCCAATAATACATGAGATAACAAGGCAACAAAAGAAAAAAGCCAAAGCCTACGAAAAGGAATCAATGCTGTCCACTTTATTCGATTTAGGATATAAGCAAATAATAAAGCCGCTAAGAGGCAGAATAATAGGGAGTGGCTGTACCCTCGATGAACGCCAATTTGAGTCACCTCATCAAAAAAGGGGACAAACAACATATCTAAATCAGGAATATTGGCAATAACAGCTCCTAAAATTGCCGCTTTATTGCCCAATTTTTTACCTAAAATTACTTCTCCGACTGCTGCACCTAATGCAGCATGTGTGATATTATCCATTTTATTTATTGATTAAGGAATGTAAACTACTAAAATCGTTCAGCAATTCATCAATTGCTAAAAGACTTTATTAATTTCAAGTAAACTAAATTTCAACATTTCTTTTTATCATCCAGATACACCTCCCTTCATAGAGAACTAGAAAATTATTTAAAAGTAGTTCCACTACCTCAACAAATTAGTTGAGTTTATTGTAGATGAAAGCTACTAAATATCCAATACCTCCCCAAAACAGAAAGGAAACAACAGCGCCTAATAGTGTTTCTCCAATAGGGATATTCATCCGAATTATATTACTAAAATCCATCCCATGAAAAAGTAGGTTAGATAGTTTTACAATACCATCTTTGCCTAATAATGCCATTACTAAAAAGCAGCCTAGATAGATAACGACTGAAGTTAATCCAGTTGCCAACGCTAATTTTTTTTGATTTAATATTGTCATAATATTCGTTTTTGATTTAGAAAATAGCAACATAGTTTATGCCGCCATTTTCTAAAAAGTTAAATCAAGAACACTTTGTTGTCCTAGTGCTTATGACCGTTCGCCTTATGGTCTTCGTTTTTTACATAATCCATTCCACATACAGGACATTTACCTTCTTCTTTACTACCACTACCCTCACAATGCATTGGGCAAACGTATTCAGAAGTATATTCTTTCCCTTGTTTGTCCGCAGCAGCATTGCCGCTGCCACAGGAGGAAATAGCAACTCCAGATGCAAAAAGGGTTAGAGATAAAAAAGCAATTTTTAAATTTTTCATTGTTTGAAATTGTTTGATTAAAAAATAGTCAGATGACGATTAAATAAGGTCACCTGACATACGTACTATGCCGAATTAAATAGGACGTTCGTATTGGCAATAGCCTAATAAACTGTTATAATTTTTAGCCATTAAAGGCTTTTCATCTGTTTGACAGCATTGTTTCATGATTATTAATTTTTAAAATCGAATACTCAATCCACCACCTGCACCATAGCGATTATCATAACTGCCTATGAGCGAAATGTTTTTGGATAATATATACTCCGCCCCTGCATTCCAAACAATTTCTTTCTCGAAATTTTTTCCATTTTCCAAGTCGTTGACCGCCCCAAAATCAGCTTGATATTCGTAATAGCCGAAAATGGAAAACCTTGGAAAAAGCATAATACTTCTACCTATCCCAATCCGAGGACGTAGTTTATCGTCAATTCTTACATCGAGGTCAAATAGATAAGGCGTTAAAAATCGCATCCCTGCAATGGCGGTTACATTTAAAGTATCCAAACTGTTACGGGGGGCATTTTCGACATTCACCCCTCCAAATACTCTAGCATAATCGTAGATATAGCGTTCGTAGGTAAATTCTGCCTCTAAATTTTTATTATAACCAAATTCTGCGCTTAGATTAAATTGATTTCGGATGTTGGAAGAAACCAGATTTACAGCCGTCATTTGAGAGGCAGCGTCTATTAATCCCCATGTATAAAAGAGGTTTGTTTCATGAACCAATTTAGATTGAGGAAAGGCAGTCATGCGCTTATCGATTGGCGTGTCGTAGCTAAAAATTCTTGTCATTCCGCCCATCATGTGATACAAAATATGACAATGAAATATCCAATCGCCATATTCATTTCCATAAAACTCTATGGTCACTTCCTGCATTGGCGGCACATTAACGGTGTGCTTTAATGGAGAATATTCGCCATTTTTATTGATGACTCTAAAAAAATGCCCATGAATATGCATTGGGTGATGCATCATCGTTAGGTTATTCATTTTGATTCGGGTCACTTCTCCTTGCTTGATTTTAATATGGTCCGTTTCGGCTAATGGAACGCCGTTCATACTCCAGATATAGCGGTTCATATTACCCGTTAGGTTGAGCAAAATTTCTTTAACGGGAACATCCTTGGCATAAGTGGTTTTTTGTGGAGATTTTAGAAAATCGTAGTTATATGCTGTTCCCATACTCATGCCTGACATTTTACTATCACTCTTTCCCATAGCCATATTATTATGACTCATCTCCTTATTGTCACTCCTATCCATTCCTTCATCCATTTTCATTTTACCCATTGGCATGGTATCTTTTTGCATGTCCATTTTATCATGATTCATCCCTTTCATGCCTCCCATATCCATGTTATCCATTTGCATCCCATACTTCTTTTTCATAGCAAAGCGTTCCTCCTTTTTTGGATTTGCTTTTAAAGCAGGAGCGCCCATTTTCATCTCCATCTTAGCCATTTTTTTCATCATTCCAATCTTATCAGGTCTTGGAATAGTAGGCGCAGATAGTATCGAACCATTTCCAAGGAAAGCGGAGGTTTGCCCCGAACCATCTTGTGCAGTTGCCCGAATTTCTAATTTACCATTAGCAGGAATAGTCACAATGAAATCATAGGTCTCTGCAATAGCAAAGAGCATTTTATTTTTTCGAACAGGAACAACATCCAAGCCATCACTAGCGACCAAGAGTGGGTCTTCGCCACCAAAGGTTAGCCAGAAATAAGTAGAGGCGGCGGCATTAATAAATCGAACGCGTACTTTTTCTCCACCTTTATAATTGGGATATTCTTGTATGATTTTTCCATTGGTAAGAAAGGCAGGATAATAGATATCAGCAATATCTGCCCCTTCCATTCGCTGTTTCCAAAAATTGAATTGCGCTCCTAATGCCCCTCTTTTAATTACTTGGTTCAACGGAGTAGCTGTTCCTTTTTTAATACCCATCCACTCATTTCCTCTTTTTAGATTGCGCAGTACATTCATTGGTTTGTCATTTGTCCAATCTGAAAAAACGATAACCAAATCTGAGTCATAGTCTAACTTTTGCTCCTTAGGCTCAATGACAATAGAGCCATAGACGCCAGATTGTTCCTGAAACATGGTATGAGAATGATACCAATAAGTACCTGATTGTTTAAGGGCAAATTCGTAAGTAAAAGAGGCTCCAGGTGCAATTGGAGGTGTATTCAGATATGGAACACCATCATAAAAATTGGGCAATAGCAAACCATGCCAATGGACAGAAGTTTCCATGTCCATCTTGTTCGTTACCTTAATTTTGGCATACTCTCCTTCTATAAATCGTAAAGTTGGTCCAGGAATAGACCCATTGAGTGCCATTCCCATTACTTCTTTACCCGTGATATTGACCATTTTTTTATCAATGGTTAATTCATATTCTCGAATGGGCAAATTATCTACATTGCCTTCCATCGAAGGGCTAGTTTGAGCTCTCACTTGAAAACCGTAGAACATTAGCACTAGAGCTATCATTACATTTTTCATTTTACAATTATTAAAGTATTATTGATAATAAAGCCTGATTAGCCACACTACAAATACTTGCTGATTAAATCATAAATGTTCTTTTGTAAGAAAATATTCAAATAGGGCATACTAGTGCACTACCTAAACTTTACATTTATGTTGATTTTAAATTATAAGAGAAAAATGTATGTTATAGAAGGAAGGATTGAAAGAGGACAGGGATGTCCCTTGGTATTAATGGTGGTGTATATAGAGCAAAATTGGAAGCCGTAGTTTCTGTGGGTCTATTTTCAAGAAAGACGACAACAAAGGCAACTACAAAATCTTGTAACTGCTGGCTATCCATAAAATTATCCGTTTGGATTTCGGAAGTTAGGTCAGCTTGTAAATTCAATGTCCGATTATGACAACAATCTTTTTTGTGAATAGAAAAACCATCTTTGGGCGTAGTTATCTTTTCATGCATCTGGCACCCTTTGGTAGCTGCGGTTGCCACCATTTCAGTACAGTTTTTAGCTTTACCGAACAGATTAAAAGATTGTAAATGATTGCCACAGTAATGCATATCAATAGAAAACCCTACTGATGTAAAGAACATCAGAAATGCCAATGTAAGGCTGGTTATTCGATATGTAATACTTATTGGATTCACAAATTTTATTTTTTATTAATACAAAGATAATGTTCTTTTTGTTAAGATGTTTTATGTAATTCGGTGCAAACCTTTCGAAATTTTGACTTATTTTAATGTTTTCTGATAAAAACAGAAAACACTTTTCCTACTTCTTTTTGTTGTATATGTAAAAGCCTGTACCAATTTAGGAGACCTGAAAAAACATCAAATACTACCAGTATTCACCCCAAACAAATAACCCACCAAAGCAGTTATCCCCATAGCAATTGTTCCCCAAAAGGTAATCCTTGCAACTGCCTTCCAAACACTAGAGCCACCTGTTTTAGCCGCTAAAACACCTAAAGCGATTAGAAAAAACGTGGCAAAAACATATTGATAGACCACCATGTTTTTTAAGGGTAAAAAATCGAAACTAGGAAAGGTAGTACACCACCAAAAGTAAAAGCAGCACCTGATGCCAGAGATTTAGATATTGGCTTAATTGGCAGGAGTTTGTATAGTAGCAAGAACTGTTTCCCCATCCACTACTTTATCATCAGCCTTGACCATTGGTTGAACTCCTTCGGGCAAAATCAAAGCAACTTGACTCCCTAATTTTATTAAACCTATTACTTCGCCTTGTTTGACGGTTTGATTTGGTTCGACATAATCTTCAATACGACGAGCTACTAAACCTGCTATCTGTACCACTTTGTATTTTAGACCTTTAGGAGTTTTGAAAAATAAAGTATTGCGCTCATTTTCTACCCTAAACCCATAGGGATTTTTTTGAATCAGCGCATTATTAAATTGCCCTGGTGTATATTCTTCGCCTATCAATTGACTGCTGACGGGCGCACGTTGAAAGTGTACATTGGTAATATCCATTTCGATAGCAATAAGCCAACCTGAATCCCCTATATCTTTGGTTAAGACTTGCACCGCACCTGCATCTTTATTCCAGACTAATTTTTCTTTTTCCCAATGCGTAACCGCTACGATTTTACCATTGGCAGGACTCACAAAAAGAGATTCGTTATTTGGAATATTTCGTTCGGGTTGTCTTAAAAACCAAACTTGGTAGTAGACAACGGAAACAACAAGGAATAGGGCTAAGGCAAGGAGTATTTTTTTAAGCATAGCTGCAAAACTATAGTTATTTCCTATCAATTTAATACATTATAATAATTTAATATAAAATTGAATGGGCACATTGACTATAATGAAAAAGTAGCCTAATAAAGACAAGTTTATTCCCCACCCCACTCTATCTAAACAACCAAATCATTATATGGAAAGTAATATTCAGATAAAACCTGTGCTGAAATTTTATTACTTGAGGGTATTTTGATTTTTATTTTTTTCAAGGCAACGTTTTTGTAACAAATACTCGTACCTATTGAAAAACGCAACAACTAACTTTGTTTGTGCAAAATATCCCCCCTCCAAGATTTTATTTACAAAAAACTCTACTTTTTTGTGTAAAGGGGTTAAAAAATAGATGTAATAATTTAAAAACATCCTTCCCGAAGTAAACGGTTAAAATAATAATTTCCTATTGGAGGGGGAATTTATTGCTTTATTCTTGAGAAATGAACCGTTCTTTTATCCAAAAATTAAGGACAAAAATATTGAAATCATTTTAATGCACATTCAAATAATCAAGAACATTTCTCTAGTACGCTATTTTTATTTAATATTTTTCTTTTGGATTAGCCTTACGTCCGTTTATGGCCAAATTCATATTAATGAATTGATTGCTTCTAATTCCAGTAATCTGAAAGACCCAGATTTTGGAGATACAGGCGATTGGATAGAGTTATATAATTCCTCTGAGGAAATTTATGACTTATCAGGACATTTCCTTTCGGATAATTTAGCAGATTCAACCAAATGGGCATTCCCAAATGCTACTAAAATTAACCCCAAAAGCTTTCTATTAATCTGGGCAGATGGAAAGGATATTGGGCTACATAGTAATTTCAAATTGACCAAAGCAGGAGAAGAAATAGGATTGTTTAGTCCAGAAGGGGAGTTATTGGATTTCTTGATTTATGAGGCTCAAAGCACCGATGTATCTTATGGCCGAACGGTAGATGGTGGTTCGGGATCTGGTTATTTTTTAAGCCCTACCCCAGCCGCTAGTAATACAACGCAAGTTTTTGAAGGCATTACTTTTTCCAATATTATATTTTCTGAAAAAGGAGGGTTTTATGATGAACCATTGACCGTCGAATTAACTTCTTTGGAAGGTAATATCCGCTATACCCTAGATGGTTCTTTGCCGACTGAAACCGATTTATTATACACCGAGGCTATCCCAATTGACCGAACGACCGTTATAAGAGCTAGTGTTTTCTTACCTAATTTTATTCCAAGTAAGGCTTATACCAATAGTTATTTCTTTCAAGAAGATTTTGAAAGTCGAGGTTTACCTGTGGTGTCTTTAGCAACCAATCCCGAATACTTCTGGGATGCCGAGATTGGTTTATATGTACAAGATTTTAAACCAACTTGGGAATACCCCGTCAATATTGAATTATTTGAGAATGATGGTGGCAACCGAGCTGCTTTTAATGAATTGGGCGGCACTAAAGTCAATGGATTAAATTCTTGGGAGTTGCCTCAAAAAATGCTAGGTATTTATTTTGATAATGAATACGATAAAAACAATGTAGAATATCCATTATTCTTTGACCGCAACCGAACGAAATACGATAATTTTATTTTGAGAGCATCGGGAAGTGATTGGAGTGAAACTTTATTTCGAGATGGACTTTGTCAGGGTTTGACTTCCGAAACAATGGATTTAGAAAAAGCAGGGTTTCGACCAGCGATTGTCTTTATTAATGGAGAGTATTTAGGTATTCACAATTTGCGTTCCCGAATCAATGAAAGTTTTATAGAAGATAACTTTGGCTATGCTAGTAACGAGTATGACTTAATTGAAAATAATGGAATCGTTGAAGAAGGCAATGCCGATGCTTTTAATCACTTGTTTGATTTATTGAATAAAGATTTAAGTATAGATGCTAATTTTCAAGCGGTAACGGAGGTCATGGATATAGATAACTTTGCTGATTTTCTAATCACCGAAGTTTGGACAAGTAATAGTAGTTGGGGGCATAATCTCCAATTGTGGAAACCAAAAGCAGCAGGTACAAAATGGAGATGGATATTACAAGACTTTGACCGAGGGTTTTCGGGTGCTGGTAATAATGGAATGGACTACTTTACAACCGATTCAAGCCCTTCTGGTTATGAATGGGCAAGAACAGGCATTAGAAATATCTTGAACAACAACAATTTTGGGGATAAATTTGCTCAACGCTTTGCAGACCATTTATATACGACCTTTCATCCTGTCCGAGTCAATCAACAAATTCAACAAAGGAAAAAGGCAATTGAAAAAGAAATTCCCTATCATGTCAACCGATGGGCAGGTACGATGTCCGATTATGGAGATGGTATTACTTCCGTAGAATTTTGGCAAACAGAAGTAAATAGATTGACCACTTTTGCTCAGGAGCGAGAAGGTTTTATCATCAACGATTTGCAGCAATTTTTCTCCCTAGTCGAGGCAGTAAACTTAGGAACGATGGCTTTTCCAAACAATGCAGGGCAGGTTAAAATTAATGAAATCATTATTCCTGATTTACCTTGGAATGGTCGCTATTTTAAAAATATGCCTTTTGAATTGACCGCCCTACCCTATGCAGGACACCGTTTTACAGGTTGGTCAGTAGCCACTTCTGAAACGCTTATTCCAAAGCAGTCCGAATGGAAATATTTGGATGATGGGTCAAATCAGCAAACAGCTTGGCAACAACTCGATTTTAATGATGCTAGTTGGGCAGTCGGACAAGCGGAATTGGGTTATGGCGATGGCGATGAAAATACCATTGTTTCCTTTGGCAATAATGCTAATAATAAATTTCCCACAACCTATTTTCGCAAAACGGTTGAACTAGAAAATGTTACTCAATATACTGGGCAATTGACTATTAATTTGTTGAGAGATGATGCCGCAGCAGTTTATTTGAATGGAAAAGAACTACTTCGGTCTAATTTACCCGAAGGCAATATTGCTTTTGATACCTATGCGGTAGATTTTGTAGCCGATGCCGCAGAAACATCCTTTGTTAGTTTTTTTATTCCTAATGGTCAATTAGTAGAAGGAAAAAATGTGCTTGCGGTGGAAGTGCATCAATCAGATAGTAGTAGCTCTGATATTAGTTTTGATTTGGAATTAAAAGCATGGAAATCCAGTCAAGGAACACTTATTTCTACGGAAGAGATATTGGCAGTTAATTTATCAACAGATACGGCTTTTATTGCTACTTTTATACCTACGGGTGAATGTGTATTACCTTCCGTTATTTCCGAAAACACCATACTTAGTCTTGATTGTTCCCCTTATTTAGTACCCCAAGATGTTACCGTTTTAGCGGATGTTAGTTTGGTAATTCCAGCAGGTGTCATCCTGCATTTTTCAGCAACTAAAAGTTTAACCGTTTTAGGGGATTTGCAAGTCGAAGGAACAGCTGACCAAATCGTTCAATTTCTTCCCAATTCTGCCGAGGGCGTGACCAATTGGGGGCAGCTTAATTTTCAAAATACGAATACTACTTCTCATTTAACTTGGGTAGAAATAATCGGGGCAAGTCGAGGTAAACATCCAGTTCGAGAGAATGCAGCAATTTCAGCTTGGAAAGCAAATCTAGATATTGACCACCTAAAAATAACGGAGATAGCAGGCAATCCTATTTTTACCCAATATTCCAATATCACGCTTAAAAATAGCCAACTACATTCGGAGATTACGGGAGATTTAATCAATGTGAAATATGGATTTGGGCAGGTAGAAAACTGCGACTTTAGAGGCAATCAACAAATAGATACCGATGCTATTGACTTTGATGAAGTGGAAAACGGCATCATTCGAAATAATAAAATCTATGACTTTTTTGGCTTTAATAGCGATGGCATCGACTTGGGAGAACAATCCGCCAATGTGTTAATAGAAAATAATTTCATTCATAATATTACCGACAAAGGTTTATCTATTGGCGAAAGTAGCGCCATTGCCAATAATAATACGATAGTGAATTGTAATCAAGGTATTGGTGTCAAAGACTTAGGAAAGATAGAAATCGACCATTGTACTTTTTATAATAATGGTACTGCCGTTGCTGCTTTTGAGAAAAATATTGGTCGAGGTGGCGGTGACATTACCATCAGCAATAGTATTCTATCGAATAGTGCGGTTGAACCTATTTCTATTGGTCAAAAATCGGGTATAAAAATCAATCAAAGCTTATCAGATACCGAGCCTTTAGCAGGACAAAATATGCTCTATGGCAATCCATTATTTCAAGAACCTAGTAATAATAATTTCCAATTACAGGCAGAGTCGCCAGCTATAAAAGCAGGAACAACAGGAACAGATTTGGGCACTTCCGTTTTCAATTATACCGCACCTCGTAAAGTTCATATTTCTGCGATTCAGTATAATCCAGCAGATGACCCAGAGGCAGAATTTATAGAAATCAGTAACCCTTCGGAAAATACGATTGATTTAAGTGGGTATACTTTCACCAATGGCATTAGCTATACTTTTCCTAATAATAGTCAAATTCCACCAAACGAAACGATAAAATTGGTTAAAGACATCTCTTTGTTTTCAACTGACAATCAACGCATTTTTCAATGGACTTCGGGTAAATTATCCAATGCAGGAGAGCAAATTATTTTAAAAGATGCCTACGGTATTGTCATCGACCATGTACTATACGATGATAAAGCACCTTGGCTAGAAGAGGCAGATGGCAAAGGAGCTTGGTTGACTTTAATTAGCCCTGAGTTAGACAACCATTTTGCAGAAAGTTGGCAAGCAGCCGTTTTAGTTGGCTTGGAAGAAGCCGCTATTGCACCTATGAATTTAACCATTTTTCCAAATCCTGCGAGTCAATTTTTATCCATTGAGAGCGAGACAACGCCTATTTCAGAAGTGGCTATTTTTAATTTATTGGGGCAGCAACTCCATCATTTTTCTTTTGATAAAGAGCGAATGGTTCGAGTTGATTTGGAGGATGTACCTTCTGGGGTTGTTTTGGTTCGGGTGAATGGGGCGCAGGGAGTTCGGGTTTTGGTTTTTGGTGAAAAAAAATAAAAGTTTAGTTTGAATTTATTACTACGTAAGAATTAAGTTCAACTTATAACTGAATAAATAAAAAAGAGGGCAAGAATCCTCTATTTATAGATAGTACCAAATTTTAAAGAAAATGAGTTCAAATATTTTTATGGCTTTTAGCCTATGTCTTGTTTTGTTAAGTAGTTGTAGTAAGGAGACACCTATCTCAATACCAGTACCAGTTCCAAGCGTTATTAATTTCGATTTCTCTATGCTTTCTACTTTACCAATGGCCTTAGAGGAAGGTTCAGGTTTGGAAATAACGGAAGGTACGCTTTGGTCTTTTAATGATAATAGTGGAAAAGACCGTTTGTATCAGTTTGACCTTACAGGAAAATTACTAAAAACCTTAAACATTGATGCAAAACAAGAAGATTGGGAAGATATTGCTCAAGATGATGCGGGAAATTTATATCTCGGTGATTTTGGCAATAATGATAATAAACGTAGGAATCTTAAAATCTATCAAATAACGCCAGCTGATTTAGTTAGTACAGCTAAAGTTAAACCCAACACGATTAATTTTACGTTGGAAGACCAAAGTCAATTCCCACCACAAGAAAGTCAACTTCATTTTGATATAGAGGCAATGTTTGCCATGGGCAATCAATTGTATTTATTAACCAAAGACCGTTCAAAGCCGTTTGTTGGTAAAACCAAATTGTATCAATTGAGCCAGGAGTCAGGCACACAAATAGCTGCTTTGGTAAGTGAATTTAAAACAGATACTAAAAAGGCAAAAGGAGCAATTACTGCAGCTGATATTAGTCCTGATGGGACAAAATTAGCCTTACTTTCCAATGAAGTAGTTTGGGTCTTTTCTGATTTTACAGGAACAGCTTTTTTTGATGGAACAGTTGCTCGTTTTGACTTACCTGTAGAAAAACAAATGGAAGGGATTGTCTTTCAAGATGATTGTAGTTTATTCTTATTGAACGAAGGCAAGTCCAATCAACCTGGTGATTTGCATCAAATTGGGATTTGTAATTGATGCCAATAAAAATCACCACTTACTAAAAATGGTCAAAGATAGGAGGTAGGCTGTTTAAAATTCCCTTAATTTGGCCGTTTTTTTAAGACATATTTTTCAACAACCTAATAGGAGGCATGTATTCCTATCAAAACCAAGGTGGAAATCAAAGAGTCTGTGAAAGTTACCACTAGATAAGGAAACCTTTACAAAGCCTGGCTTTATGGTCTTCTAGGAGATTTCTTTTGTAAAAGTAAAGAAGGTAAGGTTTTCCATCTAGTGCATTCATTTAGCAATTTTTTTTCTAAGAACGAACAAACACCAATACCTTATAAACAGTTTTAATGCAGATTTCAGAAACTACAATTTCTCCTGAACTAGAAAAATTATTACATAGACCGTTTCAAAATAAAAGTAAGCTTGACAAGAGGACGCTGTTTAATTGGACACCTCAACAAACTTGGTTATTTATAGCTTGTAGTCTACTATTTACCTTAATTATTTACTATCTTTTGCATACTCGATATGTCCTCTATAATGGAGATGATGTGTGGGATAATAGCCGAATTTATGAGTATATAAAAACGGGGTTCAATCGAGATACCATCTTCACAACCGTTGAAACCAAAGATAAAATCATTATTTTTCACATTTTACGAAATGAAGTATATGGTCATTTTTTGACCTTTTTTGGTTGGACAAAAAGCAATGCCCATATTCTTAGTACAAGCTTTATCTTTTTGAGTGCCTTGCTTTGGTCTTTTATAGTGAGAGCTTTAAAATTTTCGTTTAGCCTATCTATTATTTTTGGGTTAACAATGCTGTTATTTCCTGCCTATTTTGGGGCAGCTGATTTAACTAGACCAGACGCTTTTACTTTTTTATGGGTCAGTACTTCCTTCTTGCTCTTTATTAAAAAACGCTACTTTTTTGCTGCATTTACGATGCTGGTAGGCATGGAAACTCATGCTATGGGCATGATGGCAGGTTTCTATATTTTGGCTTATGCGCTATCAGAGTGGAAATATTTTATTGGAGATTGGAAACGACTAGGCAAAATAGCCCTGCTTTTTGGAGCAGGTATTGGTGTAGGTGTTGGTTATTACCTATTTTTACATTGGGATATCCTCACATGGAATCGATTTTCTGACATCCTTTTAAATAATAAAAATATCAAAAAGGAATTACCCAATTATCTGGTTACGTACTTTATTTCACCAGAATGGTACTTGCACGTATGGGAATTATTCCTCCTCCTCTTTTCCGTTGGATTTTACTTGCAACAGAAAAATTATAAAAAAAACACCTTTGTTTGGGTCTTTTTTCTAACCCTAATCGTTTCTACTTTTCTTTCAGGTCGCCCTAATCGTTTTTACATCATTTATATTTTTCCTGCCTTTCAACTGATGCTGTTATATTCAGCGGAACAAGTCCATAAATTAAAAAATTTGACCTTCTTTTTAGGGCTCGTTTTTGCGCTAAATTATGGTGGATTATATTGGCAAAACCATAGTTATGATTTTGCAATAATTACTACTCAGATACAGAAAAGTATTCCTGATAAATCAATTCCAGTAGTTGGCATGTCTGATAATTGGTTTGCAGCGAAAGAACATCCCTTTCATTTAATTTATAATTCTATTCACGACTTACCAGAGAAAAATTTACCAGAGCTATATTTAATTGAAACGGGCTACTTACATACAGCACCTGTTTCTTTAAAATTAGAGACCTATATACTGAATAAAGGATGGACGAAAGACCCATTAATGAGTAAAAGGAGAACCCATTATAATAAGATGATTGATTATTTCAAAACCAATTACGATTGTCAATTAATAGATAAATTCAAGGCTTATGAATCAGAAAATGCAGCAGTTTACTACTGTAAACGGAAATAATAAGAGATACACAGGAGGCTTAATATCAGGGCTAGACCATTATGGATTAAAACATAATGTGCAAAAGAAAGTCAAGGTGTCTATTGTCATTCCTCTGTATAATGAAGAATCAATTATAGACGAATTATTTGCTAGATTGCAAGCACTCCTCCATAAAATGGAGCAGGAGTTTGCCATCAATAAAGCACAACTAGAAGTCATTTTGGTTAATGATGGGTCTAGTGATAGTACCTTATTTCGACTCAAAGAAATTTGTACCAATAATATAGGATTCACGTTGATTAATCTGTCAAGGAATTTTGGACATCAAATGGCATCTACGGCAGGTTTGGAGCATACAAAAGGAGATTTTGTGGTATTGATGGATGGAGATTTACAAGACCCACCAGAAATAGTTGTCGAGATGTATCAAAAAGCACAGGAAGGATTCGATGTGGTCTATGCTAAGAGAATTAGTCGAGCAAAAGAAAGTTGGTTTAAAAAATGGACTGCAAAATTTTTCTACCGACTTTTAAGTATGTTGACCACCATTGATATTCCTGTAGATACGGGCGACTTTCGCATTATGAGCAGAAGAGTCATTCAAGAAATGAATGCCATGCCCGAACGCCATCGTTTTATCAGAGGTTTAACCTCTTGGGTAGGATTTAAACAAACATCCATTGAATACGAAAGAGCAGAACGATTTTCTGGTCAAACCAAATTCTCTGTCACCAAGATGCTTTCTTTTGCTATGGATGGCTTAACTTCTTTTTCTTCTGTACCCCTTCGACTCGCCTCTTTATTGGGCTATACATTTACTTTTATTGCGGCAATTTATACATTTTACGTGTTATACAAACGATTCTTGACGGATGACACCGTTCAAGGCTGGTCTTCTATGATGATTTTTGTCTTACTCATTGGTGGCATCCAATTTATTTTATTGGGCATGATGGGGGAATACGTTGGACGGATATATGATGAAGTGAAACAAAGACCCTTGTATATTGTAGAGAATATTTATAGTAAGGAATGAGTTAAGTAATGCGTAAGCTGTTATCACCTAAATTAAAGTAATCATGCCGTCTGTTAATAAAATAGTCCCATTGCTCCTATTCCTTTTATGCACCATATTGGTGGAAGGTTTAGCACAAAATAAGGACAAAGAAAAAAATACAAAATTAACCCGTATTAGGGGAGTCGTTATCGACAAAGATACTAAAGAGCCATTGCCTTTTGTGAACCTTGCTTTTCAAGGAACATCGGTAGGCACGACAACTGATTTTGATGGAAAATATGAAATAGAAACGCAATGGGGGTCTGATGTGTTAGAAGTTTCCTACTTGGGTTATATTACCGCTACTACCGATGTTATTCTTGAAAAACGACAAGTGATTGATTTTGCATTAGAATCTGAATCGCTTAATTTAGATGAAGTGGTCGTCAAAGCTAAGAAAAATCGCTATCGAAAAAAGAATAACCCATCGGTGGAATTGATGCGTAAAGTGATTGCAAATAAAAAAAAGAACAGTATAGATAATAATGATTTTTACGAAATAGATAAATATGAGAAAGTAGAGTTAGATATTAATAACATCACGGATAAATTTCGGAAAAGAAAAGCCTTCAAAAAATTCCAATTTGTCTTTGATTATGTGGATACTTCCGCCATTAATGGCAAGCCATTTTTACCCATCTTTTTGCAAGAAATTTCCTCGAAAGTCTATTACAGTAAGGCAGCTAATAAAACCAAGGAATACAGAGACGGTATTCAAGCAACAAAATTAGAAGGATATTTAGATGAACAATCTTTGACGACTATCATGGATTATTTATACGAAGAGGTAGATATTTATGATAATAATGTCATTTTGATGGGGAATGAGTTTACGAGTCCTTTAGCGGCTATTGCAGTAGATTTTTATCGGTTTTATATAGCTGACACTATAGAGTATAAAGGGAAACAAGCCATAAATATGGCATTTATTCCTAAAATAAAAGGAAATTTTGGTTTTGTAGGTAATCTCTTAATTGCCTTAGATAGCACTTACCAAATACTAAAAGTAGATATGGGGATAGTAGATGATATTAACCTCAATTTTGTACAGGATTTAGTAGTGGAACAAGAATTTGAAGAGGGAGCAGACGGACAATTTTTATTGGTAAAAGACAAAATAGTTATTGATTATAACCTCACTAAAAAAGGGATTGGTTTTTTTGGAAAGAAAACGGTTCACTACAAAAATCATATCATTGATAAACCAATCGATGCAGCCATTTTTGACGGTGCAGAAGAGGTGATAGAAAATAAAGACGCTTGGGAAGTAAAGGAAGAACATTGGCAAGATAGACGCCCTGTGCAGTTGTCCACTAATGAGCAGGGAACGTATGAAATGATTGACACCCTACAAACCGTTCCTGCTTTTAAACGGACTCTAAATACGCTTACTATTTTAATGACAGGTTTTGCTCCTGTCGGTAAGATAGATATTGGACCAATTAATACTTTTTATACGGCTAATGCAATAGAAGGCTTTCGATTAAGAATTGGCGGACGAACTAATGTGAAATTCCATCCTAAGTTTCAAATAGATGCTTATGCGGCTTATGGGTTTAAGGATAAGCAAGTCAAGGGCGCATTGGCATTTTTATATTCTTTTAGAGAAGATGATTTTGAAGCAAACCCGAAACACTTTGTTCGATTCGGGTATAATAGAGAAACTCGATTCCCTGGATTAGTGGTAGAATTCGTGGATACGGATAATTTTTTTAGTTCCTTCCGAAGAGGGACAGCCACACGGATGCTTTTATTAGAGGCTTTCAGAGGAGAGTATTTTGTGGAGAATCAGCGTAATCTAACTACTTCTATATATGTAGAACGCTTAAAACAGTCTCCTTTAGGTACGCTGGATTTTAACTTCACAGGGCAAAATGGAGAGCCGACTACCCTAGATGCGATTACCACTACCAAATTTGGATTTGATTTGCGCTTTTCTCCAAATGCTGATTATTTTCAAGGGAAGGTCAATCGGTATCCCATTTTAAATAATCATCCTGTTTTTAATTTCACTTATCAGGGTGCGTTTAAAGGAGTATTAGGTTCTACTCATGGCTATCATAACCTTCGAATGAAGGTCTTTAAAAAATTCCATTTATCCTTTTTAGGATTCACTAACATGGAATTAGAGGCAGGTAAGTATTTTGGGAAAGGAGTGCCTTATTTACTGCTCCATATTCCGAGAGCTAATCAATCTTATACGATGCATCAAAATTCATTTAACATGATGAATTTTCTAGAATTTGCTAGTGATAGATATGTAAAGTTGAATATTCGACATTATTTTAATGGTTTCTTTTTTAATCGGATTCCACTTTTAAGAAGACTAAAATTAAGAGAGGCGATTACTTTTAAATCCATTTATGGTGGACTAGCTCCAGAAAATAACCCCTCTTTAAATCCATCATTAATTCAGTTTACACAAACGGAAGAAGGTATTTCTGAAACCTACAGCTTAAGCAAAAAACCTTATATGGAGGCGAGCGTAGGCGTCCTAAATATATTTAAAATTTTAAGAGTAGATTTAATAAAGCGATTGACTTATTTGGATAATCCAAATATTTCTTCTTTTGCGGGTGTGAAAGGACTTGGCTTACGAGGCATGGTCTATGTTGAGTTTTAAAATATCTAACAATTAGTATCCTAGAATAAAATATTGTGCAATAGAAGGAGATTATTACAAAATGAGGTTTCATTCACCCCTCTTTTTCAATCATCTCCTTTAACCATTGTCGCCCTGCCAAAGGAGAATATTTTTGGATTTTTTCTTTAATGGCATTAATTCTATTAGGGTTTCTTCGAAGAATGGCTTTTAGTATTTTGCAGAAATTTAAATAAGTTTTTCTTAGTTCTGTAGAAATATTTTTGTTGCGGTTTAAAAAGGTAGTGAAAGAAGCCAATAAGGAGCGAAGCGGTTCTGCTTCGTTTTTTTCGTAATAAATTTGAATTAATAAAAGCCGAGAGGTCAAATGATAATGAATATCTGTAAATTTTACTTTTTGTAAATGGCTAATAGCAATATCATAAGCTTTAAGATTATAATTCAGCGTTGCCAAATTATAATGCATCGTATTTTTACGGATAGAAATGTCCAGTTTTGAGGTATTCTCAATAATAAATTGTTCTGCTTTTTTGAATTTTTTCAGATTAGTAAAAAGACTAATAATATTTTTAAAGTGCCAAGGTGAGAGAATGCCTTGTTCTAATAACACGCCTTTTTCAATCCCTAATAAATAGAGTTGAAGGGCTTCTTCCATAAAATATTGTTTTTCAGGTCGTAGGCGAATTTGTTGAATGCAATAATTCAAAATATGAGAAAGAAGGTCATTTTGGTCTATTTTAGAAAAGGTATCAATCTGCTTTTCAAAAAGTGTTTTTACAGCTTTAAAGTTATCGTCTGCATTATCGTTTTGTTGCATTTTTAGAATATGCTGATAGCAGGTAATGTAGGGTGTGGAAATGAGGGAGGAATTTTGAGATAATTCCAATAATTCCTTCAAATGATTGAGCTGATAAGGTGTCTGAAAAATGCGCTCTCGATTAATCATCTCACAAGTGACCTTTAATTTTCTACTAATGTAAAAAAGGTCGAGATTATCCGCTACTTGTTGAACGTGTTTGTCAAATCTGCGCTCATCTTTAGCAATGAAATTTCGGTCAGCAATATTGGCTAATTCATATTGCAAAAGAAAATAGTCACTACCTGTTGGATAGCCTTCTTTTAAAGTTTGAGTCACTTTCTTTAAGAAGAACTGATAATGTTTGTCTAATTTGCGATTAATTAAGGCATTAAGAATATCAAAATAGACTTTTGATTCTTGAGATTCATATTGTTGTTGTCCGATAAATTTTTCCGCTAATTTTAATAAGTAATTCATCAAGTAAGCCAATTGTTTTTCGGGGTTGCCTTCTGGTAAGGGGATTTTAGAAATAATGGTAGACCTAGCGATATTTTCTTCTGGAAAATCAGGGGCATAAGCTTGAAGATATTCCATAAATGGTATTAATTCTGGGCGACTATTAAAGTAAGGAGAGCGAACAAATTTGTCAAAAAGAATCCATTCTTCTTTTGAAAAAAGCTTTAATAAGGCTATGATTTTACTATTTATCATACATATATGTAAAAATCAGATAAAATAATAAATAAATTAAGCATAATCTGTTGAAAAATCAATAGATTTTTAATAAAAAAATCAAAACTAAAGTAAATAACAAATTGATTATCAATAATTTATAAAAATTCATTAATTTTTAAACTAGCTATTGAACTTGAAAAATATACAAAAATGTACTTTTTTTAATTAAAGTATTACATGATATTTGTAACAACAATAGCATATATAGCAAATTTTCCAAAATGTACTATTTCTATCACCTTAAAAAAATCCAGCTTACTCTATTATGGATTTTATTTAGCCTAGTAGTTGTAAATGGGCAAATAATGTATCCTGGAGATGTCAATAATAATGGAATTGTCAACAGCGTTGATGCTCTTTATATAGGACTTGCCTACGATACCGAAGGTCCTCAAAGAGAAAATGCCTCCAAGGATTTTCTACCACAAGCTATTACTACTCTTTGGGAAGAAAATTTTCCAGATGGAATAAACTATGCCTTTGCAGACTGTAATGGAGACGGAAAAATAGAGGAAGAAGATTTTGAGGAAGTTATTACAGAGAATTATGGGAAAACACAGGGTGACCTTATTCCTGATAATTATAGCGCCGAAGGTAATCCTTTAACTGACCCATTTCTGAATTTTGTGCCAGACCTTCCTACAGCTACAGGAGGGCAAACGGTAACGCTTACCTTATCGTTGGGAACGATGGAAATTCCCGTAAATAATTTTTATGGAATTGCTTTTACTATTAACATTGATGCAGATTTAATAAAAGAGGACGAGGAAGACGCTTTCGACTTTGAAGCTCCAGAAAACCCTTGGTTTGCCCCTGAAGGAGCATCAAAAGATTTGTATATTAAGAGAAATAATCAAGGAAAAGTTGATATAGTCCTTACGAGAACCAATCAACAAACAATTACTGGTTTTGGGGAAATAGGAAAACTCTCCTTTGTTATTATTGAAGATGTGGTAGCTGCTCGACAAATAGATTCCCTTGTTAATATTGATAATATTATTTTGCTGGATGACAATTTGCAGATAATGCCCGTTACTACAGATACCACGAATACGGCTATTGACATAGTATCTAGCACACTTGATCCAGTATTATTGGGTATTCAAGTTTATCCAAATCCAGCGAATCATTATATTAAAATTATAACTGAAAGTTCTGAGGCTCAACAAATCCGTTTAATAAACTTTTACGGACAGGAATTTTTAAACCAGAAATATTCCAATCTTCAAAAAGAAATAGAAATACCGACAAGTCAATTGCCACCTGGCAATTATCTGCTTGAAATTCAAACGACAAAAGGACGACTTACTAAAAAAGTATTAATAACGGCTAACTAAATGTACTATAATTCTAATCATTATTGAAATTGCATTTTAACAAAAGATAACCTCCATGAAATAGTGGGGCTTACTGCTTTTTTAGAACCAATACTTATAATAGCCAAAGAAGCCGAAAAGTACTTAAAATATGCTATTGACAATCAGACAGCGAGAGTTGCTTAATGCAGCTTTCGAGGTCTGTTTTAGCAACTTTTTAGGATTGAAAAATCATACTAAAAATTTATATGGAGCACATGTTAATGAATAGAACAGAACTTTACTTTGATGCAATAGGTAATTTAGAATGTAATAATAAGGACTTAAATTCAATGAACTATTTTATGTAAGCAACCACCCCTATGTTTTCTTGCGTAGTGGCTAAAATGAATGTGTTATGGTACAAAAGGTAATCAATGTACTTTCTTTGATAGAAGGATGTCGTGCTGGAAATCGGACAAGCCAACTAAAACTGTATGAACATTTTTATAGTTATGGTATGGGAATTTGTTTACGGTATTGCAGTTCTAGAGAAGAAGCTTTAGAAGTATTAAATGATGGCTTTTTAAAAGTTCTTACGAAGATAGACCTCTATCAGCCTGCTTATCCTTTTAAAGCTTGGCTTAGGAAAATACTCATCAATGCTTCTATCGACCATCATAGAAGATACCATAAATTAGCCGCTGCAGAGGAAATTACTTTTGATGCCGAAGCAAGAAGTGCGACTCATAATTTAGCCTTAGATAATTTAGCGTATGACGATTTATTAAAAGTGATGCAACAGTTAAGCCCAGTCTATCGAGTTGTCTTTAATTTATATATCGTGGAGGACTTAACACATAAGGAAATTGGTGCGAAACTAGGGATTAGTGTAGGGGCTTCTAAATCTAACCTATCCAAAGCTAGGCGCAATATCAAATCTTTATTAGCGGCATCTCATGACATTTATTATATGCCTAGAGAACATGGAAGAAATTAACAAAGACGATTTGTTTAAAAAGATACTGGAAATGCCTCCTCGCATGCGTCCAGATTTGAAAGTATTAGAGGATATGAATCGGAGGCTTGATGCTGCTGCTGTGGAGCAGGATAAAAAACGAGGGCTGCTTTGGTGGTGGGTCATACCTTTGTTGCTACTGCCCTTTATTTTTGGTACTTTTTTCTTTTATTCAAAATACGAACAAGCAAAAAAAACAATTATTGAAAAAAATCTACAATTAACAACTCTAAGCTCAACCATTCAAAAAAATCAACTAGACACGGCTATTCAGCGATTGACTGTTTATCAATATGATACCGTTTATTCGACCGTCTATCAGGATGTAATTGTAAAGAGAAAAATTGAACAATCCAATGAGGTAATCGTCGGAAATCAAATAGGATTTTATCAATCCTTTTCTCCAGCCTTAGCAACTAATACTTTTAAACCAATTGTATTCAGTCCATTAGATGACCTAGTAACCAATACCAGTACACCATCATCAGCTGGAATATATAGGAATGACAACTCACTTTCATTAGGTTCAATAGCATCTTTGCTTAGTGCAGATAAGACACCCAATAATCAAGGAATAGAGACTGTTTCCAAGACGGATTATGATTGGTCAATCACTCTTGCAATTAACTCCCTTTCTTTTTTAAATAATCGTTTTGAATACGAACGCCCACTACCTCCATCTGACCATTTCTTTGCATTGAGCACTAAAAAAGGAACGGAGCGGATTAATCCACTTTGGTATTTTGTGCCTACTGGTTTTCAAGCAGGAATTAATTGGAGTCCAGTTAGTTTTTTAGGGACTAATTTTACAGGAAAATCTATTGGGTTAACAGGTGAAGTTGAATTTACTAAAAATACGAGATTACAATTTGGATTGGATTTTTTAACTATTTCTACTAAGGCAAATTCTCCAGACGAATTCAATCATTTTCCACGAATAACGCCCAATGACCCGACAGATTTTTATAAAGAAATATATGGCGACTTTACTTATTTTCAAGTGCCTTTGACTTTAAAATATGTATTGCAACCAGATAAAAAATGGCGACCATTTTGGGGTATAGGATTAATTGCTAGACTACCTTTGAAAGAACAATTTAGACATGAATTTATAAGTGTTCAAGGAGGAGAATATCGCTTAACAGAACCACTTAACGAAGGTGCTTTTTCGGTAAAAAATATGAGAGGGGCAATTGGTGTAGAATATAGTTTACGTAAAAACATTTCTCTTCAAGGAGAAGGTTTCTATAATTATGAATTTGGAGCAGCAAGCAATCCTTATTTTAATTTGCGCTATGGAGGGGTTAATTTAAATTTGAAGTATAAGTTTTAGCGGATATTATAAAAATTAGACAAACTAAAATAAAGATGACTTGAGTTACAGAGATAATAGACAATTATTTTACCCCCCTACTCTAAAATAATCAATTTCTTTATCATTTTTTTTGTTCATATCTCAATAATCGTAAGGCATTCAAAACCACCACTAAGGTCGAACCTTCATGCCCAACCACAGCAGGTCCAATTTCCACAATTCCCATTATCGTCATCGGAACAAGAATAGCAACCATCCCTAAACTGATAACTAAATTTTGTTTAATAATGCGTTTTGCTTTTCGACTTAAACCAATGGCGAACGGAAGATTATTTAATTTATCAGCCATCAAAGCAATATCGGCAGTTTCCAACGCTACGTCAGAACCTGCTGCCCCCATTGCAATACCAACGGTACTCTTTGCCATAGCTGGTGCATCATTAACCCCATCGCCAACCATGGCAACGCTGCCTTCTTCATTTCGTAATTTTTCAATAGCAGTCACTTTGTCTTCAGGAAGAAGGCTGCCCATTGGGTCGGTGATACCAAGGTCTTTAGCAATCGCATTTGCCACTTTTTGATTATCTCCTGTTAGCATAATCATTCTCTTGATGCCCATTTTTTTAAGGGCTGTAAGCGTTGCTTTTGCCTCGGGTCGTGCAACGTCCATTACGGAAATAATACCTAAATATTCTTGGTCTTGATGAACAATCATTGCCGTATGTCCATTAGTTTCAAGCCTTGCCATTTCTTCATCTATTTGAGTAGGGATATTTTTTTTAGTAAGTTCTTCAAAGAGTCGGCGGTTGCCCAAGTGGATAGTCGTTCCTTTCCATTTAGCTTTAACTCCTCTTGCAATCAAAGCTTCCAAATTTTCTGCCTCTGGAATTTCTATCTCTCCTAATTCTTTTTTTCCACCTATGACAATTGCTTCAGCAAGTGGATGGTCGCTTAATTTTTCAACAGCAACGGCAACTTGAAGTAGCTTTTCTTTGGTTGTATTTCCAAAAGGAATCGCATTCGTTAGTTTGGGTTTACCTTCGGTAAGTGTTCCCGTTTTGTCAAAAGCTATGGCGCTCAGACCACCTAAATCTTCAAGCGGTCTTCCCCCTTTTATCAAAACGCCTTGACGTGCTGCACGAGCAATTCCTGCCAAGACTGCACTTGGGGTAGAGATAGCCAAAGCACAAGGCGAGGCAGCAATTAAAACGGACATCGCTCTGTAAAAACTTTGCTGAAAAGTTTCATCAATAACTAGAAAAGCAAATAGTAGTAGTACCACTACTACTAAAACAATTGGGACATAATATTTTTCAAATTTGTCCGTCAAATGTTGGGTGGGTGATTTTTGTGTTTCTGCCTCCTTGACTAAGGTAATTAATCGAGATAAGGTACTGTCTTTAGCTAATTTTAAAACCTTGACTTCCAATGTTCCGCTACCATTAATGGTACCTGAAAACACTCGATGTTCAGGGGGTAGTTTATTGACATCAATATCGTTTTGCCAATGTTCACTTGGTCGTTTATCAACAGCTATACTTTCCCCTGTGATAGGCGCTTGATTGACAGCACTATTTCCTTTGGAAACTACCCCATCAGCTGCAATTTTTGAATTAGGTTTGATGAAAATTATTTCTCCAATTATTAATTCTTCCACGGGTATTTCTACTAACTCCCCATTGCGTTTAACCAATGCAACAGGAGGTGCCAAATCAGAAAGTGCTGCTATGGATTTCCTTGCTCTTTTCATGGCATAATGCTCTAATGCATGCCCTAAACTAAATAGAAAAAGAAGTAATGCACCTTCTCCCCATTTTCCCAAAGCTGCTGCCCCAACTGCTGCAAACAGCATCAAAAAATCTATTTCAAATTTTCCTTTGAGAATATCTTTTCCAGCAGTAATAAAAGTAAAATATCCTCCCAAAATGCTAGCGCAGATAAACAAATACATCGCCAATAGGTCGGGTGCATTTTCAATAAATGAAAAAATAAGTCCAAGTATCCAAAAAAATCCACTTCCAATGGCAAAATAGAGTTCTGTATTTTCGCCTAGAAAACTTAGATAGCTTTCGGAATGTTCATGCTCATGTTCTTCTGGCTTTGGTTTGTCGGAAACAATTATATTTGATGTTAACCCTAATTTTTTTACTGCAGATAAAACATTGGTATGGTTAATTTGATGCGTATCCCATTCGAGATGAAGTGTTCCTGACATAGCAGCATCGGCTCTAATAATTCCTTTGACTTTCATCAAAGATTGCGCTATGTCTCGTGCATGACGAGTATGACGAATTCCTTTTACACCCAACAGAAGATGTTCGTACCGATGCGTTAAGGTTGCCCCATTTTGTTTAGCAATTTGCTTTACTTTTTTTACTGAAATAATTTCTGGGTGGTAATGAATACATATTTGATTGGGCGTACCTTCTTGGATATGTGTTTTCTCTATACCTTTTTCATTATTTATTGCTTCCACTAAACGCACTACGCATTGGTCTTTTTCATCTTGAATTTCAGGAAGTAAAATGGGTATTTCGAGTTGTAGTTTCTTCATGAATTAAATAGAATTTTATTACTTGGTAATAATTTTAGCTAAATATTTTTTAAAAAAAGCTAATATACGAATTAGATATTTTTTTTCTCCTTCCGATTTAGGAATGCCGTCAGGATAAGCAGGTTTATTGGCAACTAATAAATTCAATAACTTTGGTTGCTTATTCCAATTACTTCCATCTTGATATAATTGAGTAAACTCTGGTTCGATTAATACATCATCTAATATCTTCATTCCGAAAACGCCCAAATCATGAGATTGACCTAGTAGGTGTCTTTTATCTTCTGGAGACATTGGGTAATTGGCAGGGTAAAAATATTCAAATTGAGTGATTAAATTGACTGCTACTCCTCTTGGGTTGGCAAATATTTTTCCTAATCGACCAAAGGCAAAATCTTTTCCTTCTACCATTGCCTGTGCAAATAGCAGCCGATACAAAACGATATTAAGTAGGACTTGCTCCGAGTTATTCTCTTTTTTTGCCAAGGAAGGATATTTTAAATAACCATCAATGATACTCGAATTGTGTGCTCGATACCAGGAGATATCACTTGGGTTTTCAATATAGTCTATCCAAAATTGAGCAGGAGCGGGGAGCGTATTTTTTGGAATACCAGCCTCTTTTGCTTTTACGCCCAATTCTGAAAGATAAATAAACCATAGATTGACGGCACTCCACCATTCACTTCCTTTATGGGATGCATCAGAAGAACGAAAGACTCTGTCATTCTCCCATTTCATAAATGCTATTTCGGAATTACCATATCCAAATTCTCCTCGGTCTGATGCGCCGTACTTTTTATAAAAATCTTCTCTAGATTTTAATCTGGCATCAGGGTCATTCTTTATGGTAGCTACAAACGCTTCAACTTCTTTTTCTATTCTTTTTAATTTCAAATCAATAGTGTTATGGTAGAGATAATAAAGTCAAATATATTCGTATTCTTAATCATTGTTGTCAGGGGGTTAGAAAGAAATAAGCTACGTAAATTTGACGCAGTTATTTTCAACTTAGCGTCGTTAAACTTTTTCAACAAGTGAATTTTCCAATTTTGCTCTTCCTTTTTCTAAACATTTTTTTACAATTTCTAAATCCCAATGTAGTATTTCTGAAATCTCAGAAAGCGAATAATTATCAACTATTGCTAAGCAAAAAACGATTCTACATTCTAAGGGCAATGATTGAATTGTATCCAAAATAATTTGATAATTTAAATTTTTGAAATCAAGTTCTTGATTAGATGTTGATTCAATGGAACGATAGGTGAGATGCTTTTTTTTATTAAAACTATTTTTGTGAAATTCAATTATCGCCTTAATGAGCATGTTTTTTAACCAATCCTCAAATTGACCTTTACCAATTGCCTTTTTTATTTTTTCAAAAATAAAGACCCAAGCTTCATTCAAAATCAAACCTGCTTCCTTTTTATCTTTTGCATATCGAAGGCAAATATTGTAGCTAAAACTAAAATATTCCTTATATAATTTTAACTGACTTGTTCGGTCTCCTCGACTACAAGCGATTAAAATAGATTTGATAGGAGATTTAAATTTTGACATTGTTTCAATATTTATCTGTCTTATCCAGCCAGAGATACGCCAATCAAACTTCTAATACCATAAGTGATAGTGGCTGCTACCAATCCAAAAAATACTTGCCTAAATCCAGAAAAAAGTACACTTTTTCCTTTGACATTTTTTAAAATTGATTCCTACTCTATCCCAATCAAATTAAAAGCTCCTTCCACCAAAATTTTTTCTGTTCCTGCAAAGTCCGAACTATTCAAAATTTGGGCAAACCCATTTTGTTTTTGACCAATGCTAACTGCCTTTTTTTCAAAAAGACTAGCACCTTCTTTTTTTCCTTTACTTATTAGGACATAATCCTGTTCCTCTTCAGAAACAATGGCGGATTCGGGTACGCCTTTAGTTGGATGGTCTTCCGTTACAATTTCAGCATCTACATACATTCCTGCCACCAAGGTTGCTTTGTCTTTTTTGTTTTTTAAATGAGCATGTACTCGAACCACTCGTTTTTCTTCATCCACCATTTTACCTATTAAATGGACTTCTGCATGAAAATTCTCCGAACTAGCATCTGGTATTCTAAAATTAACAATTTGCCCTTCTTTTATTTTTAAAATATCTTTTTCAAAAACACTTAATTCCAAATGCATATGGTCGGTATTCATCAATTCAACGGCTACATCCGTTGGATTTAAAAACATTCCTTTCATGGCATTTACTTCCATGACATATCCCGTTGTTGGCGAATATACAGCAATAGTCGATACCAAGTTTTGAGGGGTGATATTATCCATTTGAATTCTAAGTAAGGACAATCTTTTTTTCATGCCTTCCATTTTTGCAACCGTTACTCGATACTCTGATTCTGCTTTTAGGAAGTTTTTTTGTGCTACTACATTTTCACTAGCTAATGTTTTTTGTCGCTCATAATCTGATTGCAAATAAGTTAATTGCTCCTTGGCTTCTAAATAATCTTGCTGCATTTGCACAAATGCAGGATTCTCTAAAGTGAATAAAACTTGTCCTTTGCGAACCCTTTCTCCCGGAATTAAATTGATATTGGTGACATAGCCCCCTGCATAAGCACTCACTTTTGCCTGATTTTTAGTCGGCACTTCTACCCTACCCGTTGCTCGAATAGTACTTGGGAAATTATAATCACTTAATTGCCCTAATTGCATTTTTGCCATTTCAAATTGACTTTGAGTGACCACTATTTCATCTGACATTTCTTCTTCGGCAGTCCCTTCCATTTTATTATCGCCAATTTCGATAGGCTTAGGTGAGGTGTTAGAACAATCGACCAAAAGGAGACTACTAAAGACTAAAAGGAGTGTTTTTATTATATTTTTCATATTATATGATTTTATATTTTGCTAATTATTCAAACCTGTTTTATAGGTAAAACACCAGATTAATTCATCAAATAGTTGATTTCCAAAACAGTTGAGTTGTATTGAAAGAGATTATCCAGATAACTTTTTTCGATAGTTTTAGCATTTTCCATGGATTGGAGATATTGTAAAAAATCTATTTCTCCATTTTTAAATGCTTTAGTAGCGGTATTGATGATTTCCCGAGCGAGCAAACTCCCTTCTTGTTGATAAAATGATACCGCCTTTTCATATTTATTCAATTGGGCTAATAATTGCTCTTTTCTAGCGGAAAGCGATAATTGATAATTCAAAGCTTGCTGCTCAATAATCTTAGTTTCGATTTCGCTGGCTTGAATCATTGACCTTTGTGCTTTTCGCCAAAGCGGTACGCCTACGCCTATTTGAAATCCATTATACAATTTTGCATTATTGGCAGTATTACCTCCTAAAAAGTATTCGAAATTAAAATCTGGTAACAACTGCTTTTTCTCTAATTCAACGGTATTGAGGGAGACGTTCGCTGCTGCCCGATATAATTGTAAAGTTGGATGATTTTCCATCGCTGTTTCCTTGACCGATAATGGGGTGAAATCAGCAGATAGTACCGTAAACGGTTCTCCTGATTGCAACCATTTCGCCAATTCTCGATAACTAGCGGTAATATTATCGTTGCATTGAGCTATCTGCAAAGCCATTTCTTTTTGTTTGGTATCTGCTGTTAATTTTTCCAGATAATTGGATTCCCCCAATTCGTATTTTCGATTGGCAGCTCTAGCAAACTGAAGGTACAGGCTATCCATATATTGATAATGACCTTGGACATTTTCCCAAAATAAGATGGTATGATAAATTTTAGTAATTTCTTTTTCTACTAGGCGTTCGTCCAATTTTAGCCGCTGTTCTTGTAAGCTTACTTTGGATTCGCTAAGTTGCTTTTGCATCTTATAAACCGTAGGCAGTTTAAAGGATTGTTGGACACCTAAAACACTAAGTGGTTTACCATTATCGGCAATATTATTTTGGTCATAACCTAAATAGAAATTCGTTTTATCTATATTATAAGCACCATTGACCAATTCCTGATTTCGTTGAATTTCTAAAGAACTCGCTTTCAATCCTGCATTATTTTTTAAGGCAATAGTTATTGCATCATCAAGCGATAAGTCAGTCATTTGGGAATGACCTAAACTTGGAAAAAATAGCGTAGAAACAACCAATAATAACAAGGTATTAAGCGGCAAAGCAGACCGATTATTTTTTGTTTTTCTATCAAAAATTGCATACAAAACAGGCAGTACAATTAGCGTCAATAAAGTAGCGGAAATCAATCCACCAACCACAACAGTAGCCAAAGGACGTTGAATCTCTGCCCCTGCTGAAGTAGAAAGTGCCATTGGAATAAAACCCAAAGCAGCCGCAGCAGCCGTCAATAAAACGGGGCGCAATCGTTGTTTAGTTCCTAGAATAATGCGTTCATTCAAGTCGTGCATACCATGTGCTTTTAATTCCTTAAAATGTTCGATTAAGACAATACCATTCAAAACCGCAATCCCAAAAAGGGCAATAAATCCTACGCCTGCGGAAATACTAAAGGGCATATCTCGAAAATAAAGTAACAGTATCCCACCTACCGCAGATAAGGGAATGGCACTATAAACCATCAATGCCTCTTTAATAGACTGAAAAGCAAAATAGAGCAGTACAAAAATAAGTATCAAGGCAATCGGCACAGCGACCATTAATCTTGCTCTAGCATTTCGGAGATTTTCAAATTGACCGCCATAGGTGACGGAATAACCAACAGGTATTTTGACATTTCTATCAATAATTGCTTGAACATCATTTACCACGGATTCTAAATCTCGATTCCGTACATTTACGCCCACTACAATCCTTCTTTTAGTATCATCTCTGGATATTTTGGCGGGCCCTTTGGTATAACTAATATCTGCCAATTCACTTAAAGGAATCTGATTGCCATTAGCTAAAGAAATCGAACTATTACGAAGATTGTCAATATCTTTTCTAAAGGATTTATCATACCTTATGACCAAATCGAACTGCTTTTCTCCTTCAAATACACTTCCAGCAGGTAAACCAGCAAATCCCATAGTCAACATTCTATTGACTGATTCGATGTTTAATCCATATTTAGCAATTTTTGACCGATTGTATTTAACCGACATTTGTGGTAAACCCGCTACTTTTTCAACCGAAATATCAGCGGCTCCTTCTACTCCTTCTATGGCTTTTTTGATTTCTTGCGCCTTTTTATTTAGTACCTCCAAATCTTCTCCGAAAAGTTTAATAGCTAAGTCTGCCCGCACTCCTGTAATCAATTCGTTAAACCGCATTTCAATAGGTTGAGTAAATTCGTAGTCGAGCCCAGGAATATCCGATAAGGCTGCTTTGAATTTATCCGCTAATTCATCTTTAGAAGTAGCAGAAGTCCATTCCTCGTGTGGTTTAAGGGTGATAATTACGTCACTTTCTTCCATGGACATTGGGTCTGTTGGAACTTCAGCAGCACCAATTCTAGTAACGACTTGTTTAACTTCTGGAAAGGTCTTTAGAATTTTTTCTATTTGGGTAGTGGTTTCAATGGTTTTACTAAGATTGGTGCCCGTTTTTAAAACAGGTTGAATCACAAAATCACCTTCATCTAAAGTAGGGACAAACTCGCCTCCCATTGTAGTAAATAGAAATCCAACTGCTACTAAAAGTACAACTGCTAAAAGAAGAACGACGGCTTTAAATCTCAATGCCCAAGTGATAATGGGTGTATATATATTTTCTAACAAAGATAGAATCCGAACTGAAATATTCTTTTTGCTCTGAGAGGCGGGTTTCAAAAACAAAGCCGACATAACAGGTACATAGGTGAAACACAATATCATGGCTCCAATGAGTGCAAAGCAAAAGGTCATTGCCATCGGTCTAAACATTTTGCCTTCTACGTCCGCTAAAGATAAAATGGGAATGAAAACAATAATGATAATCAATTGTCCAAAGACAGCCGAGCGCATCATTTTGGTGGCACTATTAAAGGTGATTTTATCAATAAGGTTTCTTTTTTCAACCACCCCTAAAGTTTGTAATTGACTACTTTGGGCAGTAATTTGGAAAGCGATATATTCTACAATAATCACCGCCCCATCTATGATAATTCCAAAATCAATAGCTCCTAAACTCATTAAGTTGGCATCTACGCCAAAAATATACATCAAAGACAAAGCAAATAGCAAACAGAGTGGTATAACGGACGCTACTACTAGCCCAGAACGTATATTTCCCAAAAGGATAACGACTACAAAAATGACGATTAAACAACCTAGTATTAGGTTTTCAGCAATGGTTGCCGTCGTTTTTTCTATCAATTCACTTCTTTCCAAAAAGGCATTGATGAATACGCCTTCGGGCAAAGATTTCTGAACTTGTTCGACTCTAGCTTTTACACTTTCAATGACTGCTTTGGAATTGGCATCTTTGAGCATCATTACTTGCCCTAACACTTTTTCGCCCTCTCCATTAGCGGTGATTGCCCCAAATCGAGTAGCTGCGCCAAATTGTACTTTCGCAATATCTTTTACATAAATTGGAACACCGCCATGAGTAGCAACAATTATGTTATTAATATCTTCCATCGAACCAATCAAACCTTCTCCTCTAATAAAATAACTTTCATTCGATTTTTCAATATAGCCGCCACCTGCTACACTATTATTATTTTCTAAAGCGGAAAATACTTCAGAAACGGAGATATTCATGGCTCGCAATCGTTCGGGATTGACGGCTACTTCGTATTGTTTTAATTGACCACCCCAAGTATTTACCTCTACCACTCCCGGAATGCCTGACAACTGCCTTTTCACTATCCAATCCTGTAGTGTCCGCAAATCCATAATGGAATATTGGTCTTCATAGCCTGGTTTTACATCCAGAATGTATTGATAAATTTCGCCTAAGCCTGTTGACACCGGTCCCATAAATGGACTACCAAAACCCGAAGGTATTTTTTCTTCTGCACTTTTAATCTTTTCAGCAATGAGTTGGCGAGGTAAGTAAGTACCCATTTTGTCTTCAAAAACAATCGTTACTACCGACAAACCAAATTTTGAAATGGAACGGATTTCTTTTACGCCTGGCAGATTTGCCATTTCCAATTCGACAGGATAGGTAATAAATTGCTCGACATCTTGGGTAGAAAGGTTTCGGGAAGTCGTGATTACTTGTACCTGATTATTGGTGACATCAGGTACTGCTCCAATGGGAATGTTGAATAAAGCATACGTACCAAAACCAATAATTCCTAAAGTGAACAGAAGAACTATTAGTTTATTGTGAATACTGTAATTGATAATTTTTTCTAGCATATCTTTTATTTGTCCGATTTTATTTTAGGGACAAAAATAGGATATGCATAGGTGTTAAGCGTTTTTGGTGGCTTAAGATTTGCTTAAGAAAGAGACCTAAGAGATAGAAAATGATTCTATTCAAATTGTACTAGAACTTCAGATTAAAAATAAGCCCTATTATTACAGTCTCTTAATAAAATTTATGGCACTTATCGAGCAATATCAATCCCCATTAAATCACAAGCCTTTAAACTCAATATAAAATGTCTAACGAAAAAAGTTTAATTCTTGAAATGCAATCAATTCTTCAAGAGAAAATGGAGAAGGATTATGAAAAAGGAAAAACCAAAAGAGATGCACACCCTAAATGTTTAGGACTATTAAAAGCCAATTTTAAGGTGATGGAAACCATTCCAAATGAATTGAAAACAGGAATTTTTAAAACACCAACCATTTATAAGTCTTGGATTAGAGTATCAAACGCAAGTGGAAGTGTACAATCCGATAAACAGAAAGATTTTAGGGGTTTTGCCATTAAATTGCTCGGTATTGATGGAGAACGTGTAAATGCTGATGAATTAAACACCCAAGATTTTTTACTGATGTCGAACCCAACTATGCCGCTTGGAACGGTTAAGCTTTTTCGGGATGCCGTTTATTATTCTATTAAATGGAATCCGATAGTTTTGGCACTCAAATTTGTATTTTCTGGCAACCTAAACATTCTACTGGCACTTCAAAAGGGAAGGCATAATGACAGTAGTCCTTTAGACATCAAATATTGGAGTACAACCCCCTATCAATACGGAGAGAAAAAAGTTAAATACAAAATAATCCCTACTTCAAAAACGAAGAGTAGTTTACCCGATGAACTAACAGATAATTACCTAACTGAGAATATGGATAAGCATCTTAAAAAGGAAAGTGCCACCTTTGATTTTTATATTCAACAATATGTAGATGATTCCAAAACACCAATAGAAGACGCAGGCATTGAATGGAAAGAAAAAGATAGTCCTTTTATTAAAGTGGCTGAAATAGAAATTCCTATTCAAGAATTGAACACTAAAGAACGATTTGAGTTGGCGGAACAATTCTCCTTTTCCCCAGCAAATTCATTTAAAGCACATCAACCTATAGGCGGTCTTAATCGAGCAAGGGTTCATATCTATAAAATGCTATCCAAATTTAGACATCAAAGAGATGGTAACCCATTAGTTGAACCAAAATTGAGCGCGTTTGAAAGTACAAAATAAGTAGGTTGTTTTAATTAAATATTTTCGCCCTCTTCCATAAAATTGGAGGAGGGCGAAAATATTTTATGCTTAACCCAGCAGGAGTAATATGTTGTTTTTAAACAAAATCTCCTTCATAAGCTTTAGGTAGAGAATCTACAGAGTCATTATAAACAGGTTCTATACTAGAATGGTCTGTAACAATTTTCCTGTCTTTAATAACTAAAGAAAATCGAATATGCTCTTTCTTTTCAAACCCATGGTTTTTCCATTTCATCTCATACATCCCATTATCCACTTTTAGACCATCCGCTTTTTGAGAATTAACTTGATAGACCGTAATTTGGACCTCATCTTTTTCAAAGAAGTCTTTATAAAATGCTTGAATCTGATTTTTACCTCGTCTTAATTTGGTAGAAAAGGCAGGGACAAGAATAGCATCTTCAGAATAGAGTTTCATCAATAAATCGAGATTATGGTTATTAACCGCTAATTGAAGTTTTTTTAGAACAGGTACACTTGGTTCGGTAATAATATCCTCTTGTTCAATTTTAGTCGGTTGTTTTTGTTCTTGAAAAGACCCCTTGAATTGTTGCCAAATTTCTACATTACTTTTATTAAGACGTTTCATAAAAATGAACTGAATAATAGCATGTGCAGCCAAGACTAAAAGTAACCCTTCAAATATACCTAATTGCCAAACCAACAGTCCACAGATACCTGCCATAATAAGTGCATATCGTCCTTCTGCTCGAACATGTGCAATATTGGCGACCATTTTCCAACCTGAATACACCATAATGATACCCAAAGCATATTCTGGTAAATAAGCTAAGAGTTGCGGAAAGAATACAAAAACCAATAAAACAAGCGAGGTAAACAAATTGGAAAGTTTGGTAACTGCACCTGCTACTGTGTTGGTGGTACTTTTAGCTAAACCGTCCAAGTTAGTCATACCTCCAAAAAAAGTACCTCCCATATTGGACAACCACATTGTCAATAAACTATTGTTAGAATCACACTTTCTTTGGTAGGGGTCCATTTTTTCAATAGCTACATTACTCATTACCTGTTCTATCACATCAATAACACCCAGCATCATTGCAAATCCAACCATTTTTAGCATAATTAGACCTATTTCAGCGCCTGCCATTCCTGAAAAATGGGGCAAGGGTAGCGCTAATTGGAAAGGCACATCGTCTATTGCAATTTTAGGGAGCGGGAAAAAGAAACTGATAATAACAGCCGATACCGTAATCACCACATAAGGCAAAGCGGGCATGTTCTTTTGATAGGATTTATACAAAAAAATAAACGCAATAAAAGAAACCACACTTAAAAAAAGGACGACTTCTCGTTCGTAATTTAACCAAGTATCCGTTTCATGTTCTATATCGTACAAAAACGGAACAAACTTTAAAGCAATTTTTAAACCGACACCCGCTAAAAGTCCTTCTACTAAATAATGAGGAACGACTCGTAGAATAAATCGCTCTAAGCGGAATCGCCAAACAATCATTTGAAAAGTAGAGGTAAGCAATATTACGAAGGGCATATTCTCCATGCCAAATGTATGCACTCCTAAAGCTAAAACAGGGGCTAATCCTGCTGCTACACCAGGCATTCCCGTATAGTTTCCTGGTTTAAACAAGTAAGTAACAAAACTAACGATACCTGCAAAAATTACCGTATAAAGACCTGTCATGATTGGGTAATCAGACATCAAACAAATTCCGACCGTCAAAGGAACAGCCATAATTCCAGTAACTGTTCCTGCTAGAGCGTCTCTTTTGACATGTTTAAATATTGAACCTACACTTTGCATTTTTTAATGTTTTATTTTTCAGAAATTAGCAACGGCTGCAAAGTAAGCTCAATCTTCTTTTGATTAAAAGGAGATTTGTTGTGCGAAAATGTGATTATTGTTACATTTACATTTGATAAAAATCACAAAAAAAATTATACCCTTGAAAATCAATCAATTAGATTTCGAAAGCGATAAAATACTATCTTCTTTAAGTAAAGAAGACAAGGAATATTTTTTGAGTTTTACCCAAAATTTGACCTTCAAAAAAGGAAAATTAATCTTTTATGAGGACGGTATTCCTACAGGTATCTTCTTAGTCAAACGAGGTAAAGCAAAAATTTATAAAACAGGGATATATGGAAAAGACCAAATATTCTATATCTATAAAAGAGGAGATTTATTTGGTTATCATGCATTATTGGCCAATGAAAAATATGAAGATTCTTGTGAGGCATTGGAGGATTGCGAAATCTTATTCATCAGTAAAAAAGACTTTGAGCATCTATTAGATAAAATCAGAAACCTAAAACTGCTTTTCATTCAAAATATGAGTCATGAATTTGGCGTGCTTGTAAACACCATTACCATATTAGCGCAAAAGCCGTTGCGGGAAAGATTAGCGCTTTATTTATTAATACTTAAGGAAAGATATTACGATAAAACTAGTCAACAATCATTAATCAATTTATCAAGAGAAGATTTAGCAAATATCATCGGAACTGCAAGAGAAAGCCTTGGTAGATTGCTAAAAGAATTCAAAGAAGATGGATTAATTGAAATCAATAAAAGAACTATTGAAATCATTAATTTTGATAAACTAAAGAGACTGGCTAATTCATAAGTTAATGAGTCGGTTAACTATTTGGACTCCCCTATCATAGGCATCCTAAAAGAATGGCTGAATATTATAACCAACCGCCTTTAGTATGGAAGATATATTTCCTAAACATATAAAGGAAAGATGATGTACTTTTCTGTATTTTAAGATTCTCTCTAAAAGTACTATCATCCCCCTTTTTTGCATTTCAATCTGCTGATTGAAAAGATTATTATTGAGTTTTAGAAGGAGCAGCTAAAAAGCCTTCGGCTACTACAATTTCTTGTCCAGTATCTGCTCGTAAAAAATCTATAAAACTTTTTTCTACACCAATTAACGTATTATCATGTATTAAATACAATTCTATAATTCCATCATTACTATTTTCAAGAGCAAATAAATGTTGGTGAATCGGTGCTCGAAAAGCTCGAATATCTTTTAATTCTTTAGTAGTAAGTTTTCTAGGTAGCACTAAGACAGATATAGGATGGTGGTCATATTCCAGTATTGCATTAGTTTCCGATAATATTTCTACCTTAAATGGACTATTTTTATATTTCCTATTCTTAAAGGCTGCTATTTCTGAATCTATTAAAGATTTGTAAGGTGACTCTGTAAAGACAGTAAAAACGTGATGTTTGGCGGTTTCTGCTCTACTAAAGAAAAAAATAGTACTTACTAAAGCAATCAAAATTATTAATCCAACTCCTAATAATCTTTTATTATAATTCGGATTTTCCATAATATTTAATTTTATAAAATTAAAAATTTCATCACTAATTGCTTGTGCTATTCTTAATTGTTTAAAAACCATAAGAGGCTACCTTATCCTATTCTAAATTGTCTATTTTTCTACTTTAAGCTTGACTTCTTTGGTGAATTTATAAAACTCAGCATGTAATTGTTCAAAACGAGTCAAAAACTGTGTCGTCAGCGTTTGATGATTTTGTACCTCTATTTGAGGGTCAAAAAGTGTATCAGGATTTTTATCAAAAATTTCAATATGCTTTTTTTCAATTTCAGCTGTTTCTTGAATAGCTGGAATCAAATGGTCTTTATAATAATCGAAAATTGTTTTGTACTCTCTGGCTTTTGCCTCATATACACCTAGTTCTTTTGTCATTAATTTTTCTAGTTGCCCTAGATAAGTTTTGACCTGATAATTTGCATTATTTAGGTTTAGAATAATCCATTCTTCTTTGTTAAAAAGATTTTGCATTTTTTTTTGCATGATTCTTATTTTTTAGAAATTAGCAATGACTGCAAAGTAAGGTCAATCTTCTTTTGAATAAAAGGAGATTTGTTGTGTAAAAATGTGATTATTGTTACATTTGGATTTGATAAAAATCACGAAAATAATTATACCTTTGAAAATCAATCAATTAGATTTCGAAAGCGATAAAATAATATCTTTTTAAGTAAAGGAGATGCTCACATCCTCAAAAGTCAACATAAAACAACTCCCCTCCCCCACTTCACTAGTAACCACAATACCAATCCCCATCATATCACAAGCCTTCTTCACAATAGAAAGCCCTAATCCATTCCCCATAATTGCTTTATGATTTAAAGCATCTGACCGAAAAAACGGGATAAAAATATTATCCATATCCGCAGCTTGGATGCCAATACCCGTATCTTTAATTTGGCAATGGAGTTGCCCGTTTTCTTGAAATAGCGTGATATTAATAGTACCATCAAGACGAGAATACTTTATTGCATTAGAAAGTAGATTGTCTAAAATCAAATCCAGATAATAAGGGTCGGAGATGAGGGTACTTTGGTTGGTCGCTTTTACATGGACGGCTATATTTTTATCGGTAATAGCCGTTTTATAACGATGCAATACATCATCAATTGATGTTTGTAAGTTGACGGGTTGTTTAACTAATTGATGATTGGCTTTATCAAATCTTGCTAGTATCAATAATTGGTCAACAACTTCCGATATGCGGTTAATCTCTTGAATACTATATTCGATTTTTCCCTGGTATTCTGCTGGAGTTCTTGGCTTTCTAATTAATACCTCTAAAGTACCCTTTAATACAGCTAGTGGCGTTCTAAATTGGTGAGAGGCATCAGCGGTAAATTGTTTCTCCCGTTCAATAGCATCTTGCATTCTACCTAGCAACTCGTTAATAGAAGAAGTTAGGGTAAATAATTCGTCCTTATTGACAGGCAATGGAATTCGTTCATTTAAACTATTTCTAGTGATTCTATCCGCTGTTTGAGTAATCGTTTGAACAGGAATGATACTTCGACCTGCTAAAAAACGAGTAACAAAAAAAAGCCCAATTAAGACAATCGGAAAAAGAAGTAAGAGTGTATTTTTTAGATTGTTTAAAACAATAATCGCTCCTTCTAAAGACATCGCTGTCATGATATACCCTTTCATTAACCCATTTTTTTTAACGGGTACTTGAATTTGTCGAATAGATTTATTATTGAGTTCGGTATCAAATTGGGTGAAAAATTCCTTATTAGCGTGAAAGATTAAATTTCCTTCTTTTAGATTGGGAGACTTATCCATCAAAACTCCCTCTTTATTGACAACTTGGATAAAGACAGGATTTACTTCTACTTCTATATGTTCTCTTTCCGTCCATTCATTTTTATTGATGAAAAGAATGCTATCATTTTTAATAAAAAGTTGATTTTGGTGCACATGTGCCTCAAAATTCAAGTCTCTATCTATTTCCTTATACATAGCAGATTGCGCCACAAAATAGATGATAACGAAAACTACCGCTGTGATACTAGCGGTTGCTAGCATATAATATAAGGCGATTCTATTTTTAAAGGATAAATTCATTTAATCTTTTGCGATGTAGCCGACTCCCCTAACTGTTTGGATGTAGTCTTCTTCTGTTTTTAAATGTAGTTTTTTCCGTAGCGCATTGATATACACATCAATCACGCCCGTATCATAGTCAAAATGGATGTCCCAAACCTGTTCAATAATTTGAGTTCTTTGGCAAACTTTTCCCTTGTTGCGCATCAAAAATGCCAATAAATCAAACTCTTTTTGGGTGAGTGCGATTACTTTTCCGTTTTTTAAAACTTGATGAGCAGTAATATCCAGAACAATGTCCCCTAAAACCAATTGTTGGACTTCTTCTTTTTTAGGACGCAATTGTACTTTGATGCGTTCCAATAATTCTTCAAAATGAAAAGGCTTTTTAATGTAGTCATTCGCACCAGCTTGTAATCCTTGAATAGTATCTTGTAGGGTATCCTTTGCGGTTAGAAAAATAATAGGCGTTGTCTTATTTTCCTGTCTAAAATTTTTACAAATATCAATACCCGTTATTGCTGGCAACATCCAATCAATGAGCAGTAAATCATAAACATTGGATAGAGCGAATGCTAATCCTTCTTTACCATTATTGGCGATTTCTACCACATAGCCTTCCTCTTCCAAACCTTGTTGAATGAAATTAGCAATGCCCTGTTCGTCTTCTATGACTAAGATTTTCATGCCGTAAAAATACTTAGTGGTGGCATAAGTTTTCTTAGGATTTGCTTAAGATTTAGATAAATAATTGAATACGTGGTCATTAATTAAGAATTTTACTATCTATTCCACCAATTTTTTAGATTGTTTTATTAAAAAAATAAAAACATGAAAAAGAAAGTAGCTGATTTCTGTTTTCAAATCCTTACTAAAAGTCATTGTAACCAATTTCCTTTTCATAATGTCACGCATACGGAAGAAGTAGTTAGTCAGGTAGCCATTCTCTGTAATCATTTAGTTATTTCAGAGGAAGAACAAGAACTAATTGAAATTGCTGCTTGGTTTCATGATACTGGATTTAGAGAGACGTATGCTGGTCATGAGGCAATTAGTGTGAAAATAGCTACTTCTTTTTTAGAGCAAAATGGCTATCCCTCAGAAAAAATTCAGTTGATAATCTCTTGTATAGAGGCAACCAAAATGCCCCAAAGACCTTCCAATCTATATGCTCAAATTTTATGCGATGCTGATGTACTACATATCAGCCAACCTCAATTTTTCTACAGAAAATTATTGCTTAGAAGAGAATGGGAGTTGATACTAAATCAATATTATGCAGATATTGAATGGCATCGGTTAAATCTGCAATTTCTTCACAATCATGAATTTTTTACTAGTTATGGAAAATCTATTTTACAAGAAGGGAAAGACTTAAACGAAGAGAAAGTAAGAAATATTTTAAGATGGTATGGAGGTACAGGCAACCATTTTTTAAAAAAAGGTCGTACCCAAAATTGATATGCTAATGCACAAGAAAATACCAAAAACCGTAATTGTAGGCAATTTTACAAAAAATATTGAATGCTAGATTATTTATCGATTCAAAATAGTACGGAAAACCCAACGTTTGTAACTATAATATTTACAATCCTACTTTCCTTTGTCTTGTCTTCTCTTATTGCTTTTACCTACGAGAAAACTACTCGGCAAGTAGTTGTTCCAACAGATTTCTTACAAACAGTAGTTTTAGTGGGTATCATAGCTGCTATGGTCATGCAGGCGATAGGCGATAGTTTGGCTAGAGGATTAGGAATGTTAGGAGCTTTGGCAATTATTCGATTTAGAACAACATTACGGATACCACGAAACATGGTTTTTGTTTTTGCTTCTTTGGCTGCTGGTATTTCTTGTGGTGTTTATGGATATGTTATTGGGATTACTGGAACTTTAGGTTTTTGTATCGCTTGTTTTATTTTGAAATATAGCCCAATGAATCCAGAAAGTAGATTGATGGGAATTTTGAAATTTGAAATGCCGCTAACTGTAGGTGTGAAATCTGTTGAAGAAATTTTGAATCAGTATTGTCAAAAATTTGGTTGTATAGGTCATAAAACCACCGTTCATAAGGAACCTAAGAAAGTGATTATTCTCGAAAGAGCAGAAGAGGCAATTACTCCTAAAACCAAAGAGGTTGCTCCTATTGCCCCTGAAAAATTTAGAAGTTACGAATATCATGTTAAATTGAAAACACAAGAAGAAGAGCAGGAGTTAGAAGAAAAATTGTCCACATTGGACGCCATACAAGCTGTTAGACTTAATTTTGTGCCAATTTCTGAAAATGTATAAATAGACGATTCTTAATTTAATAACCGATAAAGTACTAGACTTAATACTGAATTTTAACTGATGGTAGCCATCCGTTTTCTCCATTCGATTTTGTTTAGAATAAAAATTCGCACAAAATAAAAATTTATGAAAAAGATAAATTTCCACTTTTTATCTATTTTTCTTATCATACTCTCCTTAGTGATTTTCAACTTAAAATATGGCAATGAAACCTTTGTTTTTTTTGGTTTTGCAAAAAATAAAGAAACGGAAATTCGATTGGAACATCCTGTAGTTGTCAATAAAATTTATGTCACCTCAGGCAAAAAAGTCACAAAAGGAGCATTACTCCTAAAAGTGACCCGTTCGGAACTCAAATTAGAAAAAAGTGATATTAAACATGAAATTGCTAGACTAGAATCGGAATACCAAATCTGGAAAACAGGTTTGGAAACTATGAAAAGCAAGTTAAAGGCTGAAAAAAGGGCAATAACAAATGACATTAATAGTCAAATCAGGCAATTTGAGTCAGGGATTGAAATTAATAAAAATTTGATTAAAGACCTAAAAAGTATTCGCCCAGCAATGGATGAAGAAGGATTGAGCCCCAATAAGATAAAAATAGCTGGCTTAAAAGAAGAATTAAAATTACATCTTAACTCTTTAAATTCGGAAATATACAGGTTAAGAAAAGAAATAAAAGCGCCTAAAAATCCTTTAAAGATTCAAATAGCTCAATTAAAGGAAGAACTAGAATTTAATCATCAAGAAACAGAACAGCTTTCTATTTATGCCCCATCAGATGGTGTTGTTGGTTCTATCTTTTGCAAGGTTGGAGAGCAGTTTTCTAGTTTTTCTAATTTAATTACTTTTTATGAAGAAAACCCAAACGTCATAAAAGGTTATGTATTAGAGACCTTAATGTTACATGTTAAAGAAGGAGATTCCATTTGGGTCAATTCCGCAGTTAATTCTTTGTCAACTTGCCGAGGCAAAGTAATTGGTTTGGGTTCTAGAGTAGTAGAAATACCAGAACGTTTAAGAAAAAATCCAGATTTTAAAACTTATGGTCGAGAAATAGTTATTGCGATACCGCTAACGAATAGTTTCTTGCAAAATGAAAAAGTAGTACTAAAAATAACAACTAAAAATAATCAAACAGTCAATGCCTTGCTTCAAGTTTTTAATAATTCATCCGAAAAACCTAGTTTGTTAACAAAAAGCGCTGTTAAGGTAAATAATTAAGCCTTGGTTTTACATTCATTTTGACATTAAATAGATTCTTTATAAGTAACACAACAATAATAAGGTGGACATAATTTGCCAATTTATTACGTCGATAGATATAAAATTAAGTTTATGAATGATAATAATAAAATAATTAAAGCTAGGTTAATTCTAGAAGTGGACAAGAAAGTATTACTGTTAGCTCAAACAAATGAGAATGGCGGAAAATATACTTTAGTGGGCGGAACGGTAGAAAAAATGGAATTTGCAAGAAAAACCTTAATTCGAGAATGTAGAGAAGAAATTGGGATAAAATTGGATAGTAATGATTTGGAAGTAATACATATCTTACATAAAAAAAACAAGAAAGAAGATAGAATAACAATATATTTTACAACTAAAAAATGGGCAAAAGAAATTGAATGTAGAGAAAAAGACAAATTTATCGAAGCTGCTTGGTTTCCACTTTGTAACCTACCTGCAGAGACTTCTTCTACTGTACAACATGTTTTAGAACAAATCCAAAGGGGCACTCGCTACTCGGAATTTTTTGTAGGAGGAGAAGAACGATTCAAGAAAATAAAGCGTAAAGCAAAAAAAATAAAGCGTAAAGCAAAAAAGCAACTTAAGAAAGAAATATTAAGGAATAACGCTGTTATAGCACAGGAAATTCCTTTACCTAAAAAAGAATCTACACAACCATCCCCTATTTTGGAGACCGTAGAAAATTGAAAGCACCTTATTATACCAACTCTAAAAAATATTTGTAGCAGATGAGATTACGATTTACCTTTATTTTCTTATCCATTTTCTTAATGAATGGATTAGGTCAGGGACACTTTACGATAAATGAATTTTTAGGCGCTGCCAAATATGAAGAAATGGTGGCGTATCAGAAAAAAAAACTTAATTTCTTAACTGAAATTTCTCATGAGTTGCCTTTAATTGAGAAATTGGAATTTAGAACAGCCACTAATGATTTTATTTTCAGAGAACAAGAATATTTACTTCGAGTAAGTCCAAATAGTCCTCGAACCATCAAAGCACAAAGTAAGTATCAAGAAACTCAACGGGATATAACCAATAAAGAGATAGCAACAGAATTAAATCAAGCCATTAAAGAACGGTATGATTTACTAATTAAATATATCTATTCTGGGAAACAACTAGAAATTTATAAAAAACAAAAGGTCTTACTTTCAGATAAAGTACTGCTACTAGAGAGAAGTATCTCTTTACAAGGTTTTGAAATTCTAGATTTAATAGAGGCCCAAGATAAAGAACAAGAAACCATTCGAGAAATACTTAATTTTGAAAATGTGATACTTACAATTGGTACGGAAATGGAAATGAGGATGAACAATCAAAAAACACTTAAAATTGATTTTAATAAATTGCTAAGTATTAGTGAATTAAGAGAAAGATTAAAAAATATAGAAACTACCAACCCAATCACTTCTAATAAATTGAAGCTACTTTCTGCAAAATCACATAATAGTAAATATGAATATGAATATGAATTGTCGAAAACTAAATTTTCGCTAGGCTATATTCAGGCAAAATACGGATATGCCCCAAATGATAATTTTGCAAAAACTTTTTCTATAGGACTTGGTTTTGAAATCCCCTTAAAAGGTGCAAGCAAACTTGATTTGAAAGACCTGGAGGTAAAAGCGTTTGAGTTGGAAAGCCAATATCAAGATTTAAAAAACTATTTAGCGGAACAAAAGATTACCCTTCGGCAAAGGTTGAATTATTTATTACAGCAATATGATTTGATTCAACAACAACTAAATGATAGTCAAGCAGAGTATGCCTTAAAAGAATATAGTAAAATTGCAGGCGCATCTCCCATAGCGTTGTTAAAAATGAGAGAAAATACGCTGAAAAAAGAAATGATTTTACAAAAATTAGAGTTTGGAATTATGCAAACATTTATTGACTACTTAGATATTTCTGGACAATTGTCGAATTTTCCATTAAAAAATTATCTGTTAAAAAATTTTGAGCGACTATAAACTCACTTCCTATACCAAAAAATTAAACTATTAGATTTAAAGGGTTTTCTCAGCTAAATTTTGTTTTAGGTGAGAAAACCCTTTTTGGATTTATTCCTCGTTTCTTTTAATTTGAAAACAGTATAGAGACTTACATATGAAGTTATATAACTACGATAGGAGTATCTGTAGGATATATGCTGACCTACAAGTTGCAGATTGCAATACCCATAATTCTAGGCAACATCCAATCTACTAATAATAAATGATAGACTTTGTTTAATGCCTTATCCAATCCTTTGCGGCGATTATTTGCGGTATCTACTGCATAGCCTTCTTCCTCCAAACCTTGTTGAATAAAATTGGGAATACCCTGTTCGTCTTCTAGGATTAAAATTTTCATGCGGTAAAAATACTTAGTGGTGGAATAAGTTTTCTTAGGATTTGCTTAAAATGTTCAGAAAGTTTTGGAATTTAAGCACTTAAATTAGATTTTTGATGCTATGATTCGAAGACTAAATAAAAAAAATAAAAACCTAGGCGACCATTTTTCCAAAACTAGGCATACCTCCAATTAGAAATGGTCATGCATAAAAAAATATCAAAACTAAAAACCGTAATTACAGGCTGCAAGCAAGGCAATGAACAGGCTCAACACCAGTTGTATAAGGAGTTATATAGCTATGGCATGAGTATATGTATGAGATATGCAGACAAAAAAGAAGAGGCTTATGAGATGCTTAACGATGGTTTCTATAAAATATTTACTAAATTAGACCAATATGATGAAGAATTGCCTTTTCGTCCTTGGTTTAAAGTCGTCATGGCGAATGCTGCAATAGATTATCATCGAAGAAAAAAAGTGTTTAAAAGTGATGATTTTGAAAATACGAAAACGGAATTAATCGACGACTTTAATATTGAAGAACAATTGGTTTACGAAGACTTGATAAAAGTCGTACAGCAACTACCCCCCGCTTATCGAACCATCTTCAATATGTACGTAATAGAAGGGTATAAACACCACGAAATTGCCCAAAAATTGGATATTAGTGTTGGGGCTTCTAAATCTAATTTATCAAAAGCAAAGAAGAAGCTTAGGGGACTGATTGAGAAAATTCACCAGACGAATAGAAATTGATTGTGATGGAAAAGATTTTTATAAAAATATAAAAAATACATTCGATAATTCATCTGATTGTATCGTTCTTGGTTTTGGACAATACTAGAATCCATAAATTTAGCTCAATCATCATTTTTTTTTCGACTTTTATAGACAATCGCCTAACCCACCTTTTTTTGCGATAGTAGGAGAGCCATCTAGCTGAACGCTCGACCTATCCAATAACAGTTCGACTGTTTTTTAATATTCAGTTCGCAAACGATACCATGGTCCTTTGTAAGCTAAGTTTGTTTTGGCACTTGCTAAACTAACAAACTCATTGTTGTTTTATTTTTTATTCCTATTTGTTTTCCTCCAAATTTTAATACACTTATTTGAAATTTACTAAGAATAGTATACAGCATAAATAATGCTGATTAATTAACTTTTGGTACTTATCTATATTTATAGAGTTTTTTTGTAATTTATTTTTAATTAATATTAAAAATAACAATACAAAATTATAATTAGAAAAAAATAGACATACCTACTATACGAGGCACGAAATTTAAGTGTTAATGAATTAAAATATTGATTATCAGTAAATTACAGGCAACCATTTTGAAAGAGATAGACGTACCTATATATAAAGGATGAAATTTAAGTGTTAGTGAACTAAAATATTGATTATCAGTAAATTACAGGCAATCATTTTGAAAGAGATAGACGTACCTTTTTATAAGAGCAGAATAAATCAAAAAACAATTTGACTTAATTATTAATACTTCACAGACAGTATTTTAAAATTTATTTATTATTCATCTTATTTAGAATAAGGGCTGCCCACTCTTTCTGTGGAGTCAGAGCAGACAGCCTAATCTATTAATTAAAACACTTCAAAGTTATGAAGAATTTCAAAGTATTTTTCTATTTATTAATTGCTACAGGACTATTAGTAGTTTCCTGTTCCAAAGATTCCAATAAGGAATTAGAGGAGAGTGTAAATGAATCCACTCAATTAGCTACTGCAACCGATGTTCAACAAGCTCCTGATTTGGCAAAAATAGAAGCCGAATTACTAAACTTTAACAAAACTGCCGCTTTTAAGGAGTCCGAAAAAAACGAAACAGCTACTAGTAGAAACGCCTTACCATCCCGAGTACAAAGTACAATTGAGACAGAATATCCAAATGCCTCGATGTTATTTTACGAAGAATATACTTCTATCCCAAATCGAAGTTTTAAGCACTATTCCGTATTTCTAGACAATGGAATGGAAGTCGTTGTTTTTCAATGGGGACACCTTTTAGCCAATGCAACTATTGAAAAGGAATATGAGCCTACTGAAATGAAAGCAGGAGAATTAGATTGGGACATTCTTTTAAGGTTACATTATAACTACACTAATGAAGGTGATATTATTGAGGAAGTTGAACCTGGGAACAATAACTCTTTATATGATATAGATTTTAAAAACGGACAAAGAATTGTGGTTAACACTAGTGGACGAGTAATCTCGACAGGAATTGATACAGATGGAGATGATGATGAAAATAGTGTTTTACCTGGTGGAAATAGTGATAATGGAGGGTTAGATGATAATGACAACAGTAATGCAGATGATGACGATGATGGTTTAGGTGATAATGATGATGGGGTTAGAGGTAATCAAGACGATGATGACGATGGAGACGGAGATAACGATGATGGTATTAATGGTAATAGTGATGATGATGATGATGGGAATGGAGATGATGACGATGGTATAGCCAATAACTCTACAGGAGATGACGATGATGACGGCAATAATGATAATGATGACGGTATTAATGGCAATAGTGATGATGACGATGACGGAAATGGAGACAACGATGATGGTATCAGCAGCAATAGTGATGACGATGATGACGGAAATGGAGATAATGACGATGGTATTAATGGCAACGATAACGATGACAATGGCAACGATAACGACGACAATGGCAATGATAACGACGACAATGGCAATGATAACGATGACAATGGCAATGATAACGATGACAATGGCAATGATAACGATGACAATGGCAATGATAACGATGACGATGGCAATGATAACGATGACAATGGCAACGATAACGACGACAATGGCAATGATAACGACGACAATGGCAATGATAACGATGACAATGGCAATGATAACGATGACAATGGCAATGATAACGATGACAATGGCAATGATAACGATGACAATGGCAATGATAACGATGACAATGGCAATGATAACGATGACGACGACGATGGATTTACAGGAGGAAATGATAGTTCTAGAATAAGCGTTTCTAGTTTACCTCAATCCGTTAAAAATCAGATCACAATCAATTACGTTGGTATTGGCATCAAAAGTGCAAAACAGTCTGTTGATAAATTTGAAGTAAAATTAAAGAACGGCATTACGCTTAAGTTTGACCTTAAAGGAAATTTAATTAATTCCAAGTCATAACTTATAGACAATAAACCACAGAAGCTATAATAACAAGCCTAGTGGATATGATAACTAATAATAATTAACCGTCCGCATTTATAGAGGCTGTCTTAAAAGTTTGATTGTAAAACCATCTTATTTTAAGACAGCTCTATTTTCCTAATAATTTAACCCTCACAAATATGAAATTTCTATACTCCGTTCTTATACTTTTTCTTAGTATCAATAGTATTTTTGCGCAAACCGTTCGATTGGATGTTGCAGGAGGTGCTAAAATCGTAGGCAATTTAGAACTAGCAGATGCCGCTAAAAGCAATACTTTTATCGGCACATTAGTTGGAATAGTTAATAATACAGGTGCATCTATTACTTTTGTTGGAAAAAATGGTACTTATAACTTAACTATGCAGAATTTACGGTTCCTTTAGTCAAAGCGGTACAAGAATTTCATCAAGATTATGAAAATCTGAAAGAAGATTTTCAAGTAGTTTTAGAAAAAAAAGAGGTCTTACAAGCAGAAGTAGATGAATTAAGAAAACTGGTAGAACAAATTCAACAACAATTTAACAGTAAAATATCCCAGGAGGAGCTATACCTACACAAGCCTATTTAAAAAAAAATAATCCGAACCCTTTTAATAATCAAACCTCGATTGAATTTTTTATGCCACAAAGTAGCCATAGTGCGCAATTGCATCTTTCTACAATAGATGGAAAATTGATAAAGTCAATTAAATTAAATCAAATAGGAGTAGAAAAATTCCAATTGTAGAAAGAAAATTTTGCAGGAGGGACTTATATTTATACCTTGGAAATAGATGGTGGAGCAGTTGATAGTAAAAAGATGGTTATTTTAGAATAAAAATAGGTATAAGGTTTGTTTTTAAGATAAAATTTATAGACTTTTAGGAGGTAAGTATCCCATCTTTAATATAAATACCTACCATTAAATAATCATACATTAAAAATTATTTCTATAGCGGGTGCTATGTAGAGAATGCCAACCCATCCGCAAAGCGATTTACAAACGGTGTTTATTCATCTTGTATAACAAAAAAATAGCCTCCTCAAAAATGACGATTATTTAATGGTAGGTACTTATTTCTTATCTCCTACTATTAGAAAAGTAAACGGTTGACAATTAGTAGTTAACGACAGTTTTTTTCTAGACCTACTATTACGACTACTTGACTCATTTACCAATTATCTTAAAAACTATGACATTTAGCACACTTCAAAAATACCTATCTAAACCGGTTTCTGTTGCCTCCATGGCATTTTTTAGAATTGCCTTTGGAGCAATCATGTTCTGGGAAGTTTGCAGATATTTCCATTATGGATGGATTGCCCAATATTGGATAAGACCCGATTTTTATTTTACTTTTCCAGGATTTGAATGGATACATCCTTGGGATGGTAATGGCATGTACATTCATTTTATGTTTCTAGGAATCCTAGCCATTTTTATTATGCTAGGTTTTCTCTACCGTATTTGTACTGTCCTATTCTTCTTGGGCTTTACCTATGTTTTTCTATTAGACCAAGCTAATTACCTCAATCATTTTTATCTGATTTCTTTAATTAGTTTTCTATTAATATTTGTGCCATCCAATCGCAATTATTCACTTGATGCTGCATTGAGCCCTAAAATAGCGGGAGATACCATTCCTGCGTGGAGTCTTTTGCTGATTCAATTTCAAATTGGTGTTGCCTATTTTTACGGAGGTATCGCTAAGATTAATCATGATTGGTTGCGAGGAGAACCGATGAGAATATGGTTGCAAGATGAAACAGACTTTCCTATTATAGGTCGTTTTTTTGCAACCGATTGGGCGCCCTATTTTTTTAGTTATAGCGGATTATTATTGGATTTATTAATCGTTCCTTTTCTTTTATGGAAACGAACTAGAGTTTTGGCATTTTTAGCAATCACCCTATTCCATCTAACCAATTCCCAATTATTTCAAATTGGTATTTTTCCTTGGATGATGATTGCCATTACGACTATTTTCTTTGATGCAGATTGGTGCAAAAGTATATTAGCTAGATTTTATACAAAAAAGGCTGCTGTTTTTAGAGAAAATCGGGGCGCAATGACTTTTCCTGTCAATAAATGGACAACTTACGCATTGGGAGCTTACGTTGCTTGGCAGGTTTTATTTCCTTTTCGACATTTATTGATTCCTGGGAACGTGCATTGGACAGAAGAAGGACATAATTTTTCTTGGCACATGAAATTAAGGGATAAACGTGCTAAAGGTTCTTTTTATGTAAAAGATTTAGATTCAGATAAAAAGGAATGGAAAATAAAAGACAAGCGTTATCTTAGTTCTAGACAACGAAGTAAGATGCGTACTCGTCCTAGAATGATTTTGCAATATGCCCATCATCTTCGAGACATTTACAAAAAAGAAGGTTATAAAAACATTCAGGTTCGGGTAGAGTTGAATACCTCGTTAAATGGTAGACCTCGGCAGCTAATAGCTGACCCTTTTACGAATCTTGCTGCTATAGAGGAATATGAAATGCCTGCTAAATGGATAAATCCTTTGTATTTTGATTTACATGATGGAAAAGATTCAAAAGAAAAAGAAGAAAATAAGGTGGAGGAGGATATAGAAGTAGTAGAAAAAGACGCAGTTATCCTTAGTGAAATAGATAAGGAAGATTAGTTGTTAATTTACTTTTTTAAAGTTACTAACTCGCCAAAGTAAGTACAATGAATATCAAAAGTCAGGCTAAAAGTCTGACTTTTGATATCTTGATTATTCATTTATTTGCCTTTTGCAAATTGCCGTTTTCGCCAAAAAGCTACTAAACTAAGTGCAGTCAAAATGCCTACTGCATAATAAACAAAGACAGGAATCGGAACCGGGTCTCCAGCAGCATAAGAATGTAAACCAGAGAGGTAATAATTTACGCCAAAATAAGTCATAATAACCGACGCCCATCCAAATAAGGTAGCTATATTAAAAGCAAGCGGTCCCCTAAAGCCTGGAATAAAGCGCATGTGCAGAATAAAAGCATAAACCAATATAGTCACCAACGCCCAAGTCTCTTTAGCATCCCAACCCCAATACCTGCCCCAAGATTCATTTGCCCAAACACCACCTAAATAAGTGCCGACGCTTATCATAAATAAGCCACCAATAAGCGTCATCTCACTAATTTGACTCAGTTCCTTTATTATTCGATTGACATTTTTAGCGTTGTTTTGAGTTCTAAAAATGAAAAAGATTAAATTGAATACCCCAATCAATGCCCCCAACATTAAGAAACCATAACTTCCTGCTTCTAAAGAAACATGTATGGTTAACCAATAAGATTTTAAAACAGGAACTAGCGGAGTGATTTCTGGATCCATCCAACTAAGTCCTGCTACTAGCAAAATAGTAGAAGCTAACACACAGGTAGCAGCTAATCCACCCATAGATTTTCTCCCAAAAATCAAGCCTGCTAAAGTAGTCGTAAAAGCAATATAAATCATAGATTCATAGCCATTACTCCAAGGAGCTCTGCCTGATACATACCATCTCAGCCCCAAGCCAACGGTATGCATAATAAAAGAGACTATGAAAATTCCCAAAGTAATCTTTGAAGGTACTTTTAGATTAATAGTTGGTTTGAAAACAGAAGTGAATAAGATACCTAAAAAGGCAAGCCCTAACAGACCATATATCATTGCTAATCTTCTAAATACATCTAACTCATTCAGTAATAATTCTGCTTTTACCTTGGTATTGGAGGGTAATTCTTTTCCTGCATTTATTTGTTGATACTGACTTAATTCATCAATCAAACGATTGGCTAAATCCCAATCGGTATCTTTTATTGCTTTTTGTAAGGTAGGAATGTAAGCAGCATAGAATTTCCTAGCAAAGGAGTTATTTGGACCTTTACTATCATGTTGATGATTGCCTTCTACGGGGGATTGCCAAGTGCTATTTGCATCTCCTTTAATAGGAAAAACTTTCATAAAATTTCCTGAAAATACCATGCTACATATATTCACTTTCTCATCCAGCTTCATCATTTCTTTTTCAAAAACACCTCTATCTTTTTTCGGTGTATTATAAGCGCCTCTGACGGCATCCTTTAGCTTATATTGCCCGTTTTCTTCAAAAAAATCACTATAGGAAGCTAAGTCACCAACTATCGGTAGTAATCTTCTGGTTTCTTGGTGCTTTCCTATTTTAATGAGTGGGACATGATACCATTCTTTTGGATTCGCAGCCATTCCTAATATTATCTGTTCTGCAGTCTGACCATAAAGCGATTCTTTTCTGGAAAGTTTCCTAATGATTTCACTAGTGTAGGTATCCATTGGTTTCATTCTGCCTCGATGATCTTGCATGATTAAATAACCAAAGTTTTCTGCATGTGCCTTATCAATAGCTCTTATATTGGGCTTAGGTGGAGCATTTCCTAATAGTGGACTAGAAAAAGCCATGATAAAACCAATGGCTATAGAAGCTATTATTTTTTCTGAAACCCTCATTTTTTCTAGATTTTTTGCCAATTGCCTAAAACGACTTGTTTTACTAAAAAAAGTCATTATCATTCCTATAGTTAGGATAGCATATCCGAGATAAGATATCCAAGTTCCCCAAAAATCATGGTTTACACTTAAATAAGTACCTAATTCATCTTGGTCAAAAGAAGATTGAAAAAAACGGTAGCCATTATAATCTAAGATATTATTCATGAAAATTCTTTCCTCTCTGCTTAAATTAATTCTAGGGTCTAATAAGGTAACTTCACTTTCATAGGAAGCGGCACTATTTGTACCTGGATATTTTTCTAATAAAAAATCTCTTAATTGCAAAGCAAATGGAAGATGTACTCTTTTGGCTCCATAAGAAACGGCTAAGCTTACTTTACCAGCCGAAAAAATTCTAGGTCTTCCTTCTACCCCTTTTGCGCCATAAACATATTGTTCTTGCACCTCTTGTCCGCTACTCACCTTTACTTTTATTCCAGCATTACTGGTGCTAGTCATTTTTTTAGAAGTAGATATTATTTCAACTCGCGCATTAGGAGAAAAAGTACCAAATACAAAGCTTTGTTGACCATTTGCATAAAGACTACGTAACATCAATGGATGGTATTGACCTGATGCTAGCGTTGACTTTTGTTGGGTTGCCATCACCGTTTGGGAGAAGTTGTCGCCCGCTTTGAAAAATAACTGTTCTCCTTCGTATTTGATGTTAAAAGCAGTAGGTATTTCAGGGCTGCTAAAATTGAATAAGGTACCATTGATTCTACTTCGAGTACCTTGCTTGACATAATATTCCTCTCTACCATTTGCTCCTCCAATTACCACTTTTAGAATAGGAATACCATTATCATCATCAATCATCTTTTCAGTTGGATTTGGCATAAAATCCAGCACTTCTACTTTAATTTCTCTGCCTCCTATTACATAGGATTTTTCAATATTATTATCTCCTAGAGTAGCAAAAAGAACGGGTTCGTCAAATTTATATTTTTCACCTTTGACTATTGCTTCAAATACAAGATAGGTCTCTGCTGATAAAAAAGAATTAGCGGAACTTCCTTCTCTAATATGCATCATTCCTTCGCTACCAAAATAGCGTGTAACCCCTGCCCCTAATAAAATAATTATCATGGATGCATGGAAGGATAAAGTTGCCCATTTTTTTTGTTGAACCAACTTAAAACGGACAATATTTACCAAAATAGTAATACCAAATAATGTTAACAGAAGTTCAAACCATCGAGCCTTAAAAATGATTTTTTGAGCAGAACTAGTTCCGAAATCATTTTCAACAAAAGTTGCTGCAGCAATGGCGATGGCAAAAAGAATCATATATAAGCCAGCGGCTGAGGTGGAAAATAGTTTATCTATTATTTTTTTTAAAACCTTCATGTTGGAGTTATTATTCAAAACTATGCTGTTTTGAGAAAAGATAGGCGAGAGCAGAGAAAAGAGACTTGATTTGTAGGTAATAAAGTATTGAATATTCTATTTTTATCATTTTATGCGCTCCCAATAAATTATTTTAGATTATTTAAGTACAGCTCCTTCCATGAGTACATCAAATCTATACCCTGACCCAAAATCTTTATCCAAGACAATCGTTCCTTCTAAGGAAAGGATAGCCCCTAAAGGAATATTCTCGGCAGTAGTGATAGTTAAATCAAGATTATCTCCAGAGCCATCTTGAAGATGCAACCAATTTCGACTCATAATCATGGCATTCACTTTGACTATTTTTCCCGTTACTTTGACTAATTGTCCGGCATATTTTTCTCTATTAGTAAATAATTCTGAAAGTTTTATGGCATCTTTTGCAGGTTTTATATTATTGACTGTTAAATCAACTGCTTCTATTCCTTGAGTATTACCTAATGCTTCTGCTAATGCGCTGCCTGATTCCGAACCTTGTTTCCATATTTTAGATACTAAATAAACGGTCTCAAAAACTCGATTAAATTCCTTGCTAAAGAAATTTTTCTTTAACAAACCACCTGTATAATTATAGGTGTCTCCAACCGTTACTTCTTGTTTGGAAATAGCTATCCAATATTTTTTGTCGGCTTCCGAAACATTGAGGTAAGAATATTTATCAGTATTTAAAACTTCTTCTACTATTACTTTGTGTTCATTCGATTTGGCTTCTTTTAAGGAAGGTATCGCTTCTTCTAAAGCAGAAGTAGGATTGACACCTGCATTCGATTTTTCACTTTCAATGACCCTCGGTTTTGAATCACAAGCAATAATAGAAATAGCTAGGAATAGAATAAAGAGAAAAGAGAAATTTTGCCTTTTCATAGTTTTGTTTTTTGCTAAATATCAAATTCTTAAATAAGTCCTTTTTAAGAAATGGTGTAAACAGGATAATAAAAATAAATAATAAGGTGTTTAGAATCGTTGAATAAGTTTAGTATTAAAACGGTTATAATTTTGATTTCGGCTATCAAAGGTACCTTCATAATAAATATACCAAGTCAATTTTTTCAGTATCCTTAAAGAAAGATTAGATCCAGCAATATTTTGCTGAACGGTATTCTCATTAAGTTGGTATTGATAGTTGACTAAACGGTAATATAACTCGCTATTTAATTTACCTTTGATAAGCTCTTTGGTAAATCGAATTCCAAATATACGGCTGTTCAAATAATCTGTTTGAAGGAAATTAGCGCTTATGGTAGCACTTAAATTCAATAGAGGAACCCTGCTAAACCTAATATAGCTATTGATATTTCGAGACATATTAGATTTAGTTTTTTGAAACCGTAAACCAGAATTGACACCCAAGGATACATATCTGAAAGGGCGATAATTTACGCCAAATCTTAATCCTTGTCTAGTTTCATCGGCTATATATCGGTCGATAAAAGCTTTATAAGATTCGTAATATATAATATTTTTACGGTTATCATAAGAAGCCGACAATCTCCATTTTTTAGACAAATTATACCGTAAAGATAAATATAAATTAGTCAATTGTATTTTATGCTTTACCTCATTATTTATATATTGATAAAGATCAAATTCAAAAGAACTAAAAAGATTCAAATTTTCTACTATCTGACTTGAATGCTGGAAATACATAAACCTTCTATCCACATTCCCTTTATTTCGTTGTTCGATAAGACCGAAGGTGCTTTGTTGAAATTTATCGGGATTATCAGAGCTATAAACAGCATAAGCACCAAATTGAAGCAGTTGCATATTTATACTATAATCGGTATAATCAGGTCTGGATCCTACTATGGCTCCTAAAATTAACTTGCCTAATCCATGCTCATATTGAAAGCCATCAATTGCGCCCATACTGGATATTTTTGGATTAATCTTTCTTCCAAAAATTAAGCTTTTGTCTGAGGAAAGGTCATACCTTGCAGCTAAGGAGTAGATTTTGAAAGCATTGCTAAAATTATCTTTTACTTGCTGCCATTCTCCTAAAGTATGACGAAAAGTCATGTAACTATCTATTGAAAATCTAGAATCTTTCAAATTATTCCCCTGATAGGAGAACGAATAGCGCATTCGATGGGTATTTTTATAATCTGATAGATTACTGTATTCCGCCACAGAAAGTCTTCCTCTAGTTCTTTGTTTGAACCCTACCTCTTCCTCTAGTTCCTTATCGAGAGGAGATACGGCCTCTTCCTGTAATTCTTGGGGGTCTTCAACTGAAGGCGGTTCGATTTCTTCGACTTCTATTAGTATTTTTTTAGCAAAAAATTCATCTCCAACCTTTATTACTTTATCTATCAATGAAACACAAATACTAGAAGTTGAGGAGGTATTTTTTACTTCTAATGCAGGAAGGAATACATTTTCTTGTTTGGTAAATAAAGTATCTCCTGCCTTGATATTTTCGGTGGAAGCAAACTTTACATATACATTCTGAGAAGAAATAAAAGAAACGGTTCCTTTTTCCAATATCATTTGGTTTTGACCATTCAAAGCATAGCTAATGGAAACAAATAATAAGATATGGAAAAAATATTTCATCAATTAGTAGAAACTTTAAAATATTAAGAAAAAGCGCTATTATCGAGCAATCAAATGTTTATTTGACAGATAGCTATTTTAATCATCATCATCATCGCCACCGCCGTCAGCATCATCTTCGTCTCCTGTTGGATGACAAGAGTAACAGGCTGGACTTGAATAAGAATAGCCATTTACGCCATCATGGTCATCTGCTAATTCATTTGCATTATTATGTTCATGACAGTCAATACAACTGAATGTGGAGTAATTCCCTGTTGTATGACAGTCCGTACATTGATCCCATTCCCCTCTATGGTTTCCACTATATATTGGAAAATATTGACTATCGTGGTCAAAAGTAGCTGGTTCCCAAGCTGTTTCACTATGACAATTTTCACAAGTAATTGGGAAACCTGCCTGCGCATGATTTGGATTATTTGTATTCGCATAATCACTAGCGTGGCAACCATTACATGTATTAGGTGTATTATTATAATTGCCATTAGCATGACATTTCGCACAATCATTTCTAATGTTCGCATGTGCTCCTCTTAATACATAAAAATCATCATGATTGAAAGACGCTGGTTCCCAAGCTGTTTCCGTATGACAGCTCTCACAAGTCGTTGGGAAATTAGCTGATGCGTGATTTGGATTATTGGTATTAGCATAATCGTCGGCATGGCAACCGTTACAAGTCGTTGGGGTATTATTATAATTTCCATTAATGTGACATTCCGCACAATCATTTCTTATGTTCGCATGTGCTCCTCTTAATACATAAAAATCATCATGATTGAAAGAAGCGGGCTCCCAAGCTGTTTCTGTATGACAGCTTTCACAAGCAGTCGGGAAATTGGCCGCAGCGTGATTTGGATTCATTGTCTGATTATAATCACTTATATGACAGCCATTACAGGTATTAGGTGTATTATTATAATCCCCTTGGTGACAGGCAGCACAGTCATTTTTAATAGTAGCATGCGCTCCTCTTAATACATAGAAGTCATTATGGTCAAAAGAAGAAGGCTCCCAAGCTGTTTCACTATGACAAGTCGTACAATCTGTCGGGAAATTGGCCGCAGCGTGATTTGGATTATTGGTATTCGCATAATCAGCTGCGTGACAACCATTACAGGTCGTTGGAGTTGTACTATAATTACCATTTATATGGCAAGCGGCACAGTCATTTTTAATAGTTGCATGCGCTCCTCTTAATACATAGAAGTCATTATGGTCAAAAGAAGAAGGCTCCCAAGCTGTTTCACTATGACAAGTCGTACAATCTGTCGGGAAATTGGCCGCAGCGTGATTCGGATTATTGGTATTCGCATAATCAGTTGCGTGGCAACCATTACAGGTCGTTGGAGTTGTACTATAATTACCATTTATATGGCAAGCAGCACAGTCATTTTTAATAGTAGCATGCGCTCCTCTTAATACATAGAAGTCATTATGGTCAAAAGAAGAAGGCTCCCAAGCTGTTTCACTATGACAAGTCGTACAATCTGTCGGAAATTTAGCTGCAGCGTGATTTGGATTATTGGTATTCGCATAATCAGCTGCATGACAACCATTACAAGTATTTGGGGTATTATTATAATCTCCATTATGACAGGCAGCACAATCATTTCTGATGGTAGCATGTGCACCATTTAAAGCATAGTAGCTATTATGATTATCAAATCTTGCTGGCATCCAATCTGGTTGAGTCGTATGGCAAGTTGCACAATTGGTTGATAAATTTAAGCTTCTATGATTTGGATTAGTCGTGTTAGAGAAATCCATTTGGTGACAACCTACACAAGTATTCGGTGTCGTAGTATAATTCCCATCAATATGACAACTTGCACAATCGTTGGCAATTGCAGCATGCGCCCCATCCAAGACATAAAAATCACTATGATTAAAGGTTGCAGGCTCCCAAGCTGTTTCACTATGACAAGATTGACAGTCCGTTGATAATCTAGCTAGGGTATGATTAGGCTCTGTGGTATTAGAATAATCTTGTTGGTGACAGCCGACACAAGTATTCGGAGTTGTACTAAAGTTACCATCAATATGGCAAGCGGCACAGTCATTCTTAATGGCAGCATGTGCTTCTCTCAACGGATAAAAATTATCGTGATTAAAAGAAGAAGGCGTCCAAGCACTTTCACTATGACAAGTTGTACAATCAGTCGGGAACTTAGCCGCAGCGTGATTCGGATTATTGGTATTCGCATAATCAGCTGCGTGGCAACCATTACAAGTATTGGGTGTATTATTATAATCTCCATTATGACAGCTCGCACAATCATTCTTGATGGTAGCATGCGCACCATTTAGCGCATAATAATTATCGTGAATATCAAACCTTGCAGGCGCCCAATCGGGTTGAGTCGTATGGCAACTAACACAATCAGTTGATAGCCCTAATGCCGTATGATTTGGATTGGTCGTATTGGAGAAATCCATTTGATGACAACCTACACAAGTATTCGGTGTCGTGGTATAATTACCATCAATATGACAACTTGCACAATCGTTTTTAATGGCAGCATGCGCCCCATCCAAGACATAGAAATCACTATGATTAAAGGTGGCAGGCTCCCAAGCTGTTTCACTATGACAAGATTGACAGTCCGTTGATAATCTAGCTACCGTATGATTTGGTTCTGTGGTATTAGAATAATCTTGCTGGTGACAACCCACACAAGTATTCGGAGTTGTACTAAAGTTACCATCAATATGGCAAGCGGCACAGTCATTCTTAATGGCAGCATGTGCTTCTCTCAGCGGATAAAAATTATCGTGATTAAAAGAAGAAGGCGTCCAAGCACTTTCACTATGACAAGTTGTACAATCTGTAGGGAATTTAGCCGCAGCGTGATTTGGATTGGTCGTATTGGTATAATCGGCTGCGTGACAACCATTACAAGTATTGGGTGTATTATTATAATCTCCATTATGACAGCTCGCACAATCATTCTTGATGATTGCATGCGCACCATTTAGCGCATAATAATTATCGTGAATATCAAACCTTGCAGGCGCCCAATCGGGTTGAGTCGTATGGCAACTAACACAATCAGTTGATAGCCCTAATGCCGTATGATTTGGATTGGTCGTATTGGAGAAATCCATTTGATGACAACCTACACAAGTATTCGGTGTCGTGGTATAATTACCATCAATATGACAACTTGCACAATCGTTTTTAATGGCAGCATGCGCCCCATCCAAGACATAGAAATCACTATGATTAAAGGTGGCAGGCTCCCAAGCTGTTTCACTATGACAAGATTGACAGTCCGTTGATAATCTAGCTACCGTATGATTTGGTTCTGTGGTATTAGAATAATCTTGCTGGTGACAACCCACACAAGTATTCGGAGTGGTACTAAAATTACCATCAATATGACAAGCGGCGCAATCATTTTTAATGGCAGCATGTGCTTCTCTTAGTGGATAAAAATTATCGTGGTTAAAAGAAGAAGGTGTCCAAGCACTTTCACTATGACAAGTTGTACAATCTGTAGGGAACTTAGCCGCAGCGTGATTTGGATTGGTTGTATTGGTATAATCGGCTGCGTGACAACCATTACAAGTATTTGGGGTATTATTATAATCTCCATTATGACAGCTCGCACAATCATTCTTGATGGTAGCATGCGCACCATTTAGCGCATAATAATTATCGTGAATATCAAATCTTGCAGGCGCCCAATCAGGTTGAGTCGTATGACAAGTCGTACAATCAGTTGATAGATTTAAAGCCGTATGGTTTGGATTGGTCGTATTAGAGAAATCCATTTGGTGACAACCTACACAAGTATTCGGTGTCGTGGTATAATTGCCATCAATATGACAACTTGCACAATCATTAGCAATTGCAGCATGCGCCCCGTCCAGTACATAGAAATCACTATGATTAAAGGTTGCAGGTTCCCAAGCTGTTTCACTATGACAAGATTGACAGTCTATAGGGAGTTTAGCCGCTGCATGATTTGGAATAGTCGTAGCTGCATAATCAGCTGCATGACAACCATTACAGGTATTGGGTGTATTATTATAATCCCCATTATGACAGCTTGCACAATCATTTTTGATGGCTGCATGTGCGCCATTTAAAGCATAATAAGTATCGTGGATATCGAATTTAGCTGGTTTCCAATCAGGCTGAGTGGTATGACAAGTTGCACAATCGGTTGATAATCCTAATGCCGTATGATTTGGATTGGTGGTATTGGAGAAATCCATTTGGTGACAACCCACACAAGTATTTGGTGTATTATCATAATCTCCGTTATGACAAGCGACACAATCATCTGCTATAGTAGCGTGGGCACCGTCCAATACATAAAAATCATTATGATTGAAAGAAGAAGGTGTCCAAGCTGTTTCGCTATGGCAACTTTGACAGTCTATAGGGAATTTAGCTTCTGCATGATTTGGATCCGTTGTTTGGTTATAATCAGCTGCATGACAGCCATTACAAGTATTCGGTGTATTGGCATAATCTCCATTATGACAACTCGCACAATCATTGGCTATGGCTGCGTGTGCTCCTTTTAATTCATAAAAATCATCGTGAATAGCAAAGGATGCAGGACTCCATCCTGCTTCAGTAGTATGGCAACTGACACAATCTGTGGATAGATTTAAAGCCGAATGATTTGGATTGATTGTCTGGTTAAAATCATTGGTATGACAACTGGCACAATCCATTGGTGTACCTGCATACCCATTGGTATGACAACTATTACAATCAACAGTAATATGCGCTCCCGTTAAAGGAAAATTCGTTAAATTATGGTCAAAGACATCATCAGCATTACCAGTAGGGTGACATACTAAACAAGCTGTACTTAAATGAACATACCCATTAACGCCAATATGTTGATTTTCTGTTTCAGGATTGGCATGACAGGTTGTACAGGTAAATTCTGCATAATTTGATGGATTAGTATGACATTCTATACAGTCATTCCATTCGCCTTGATGTGCTCCGCTATAAATCGGGAAATACAAGCCATCGTGGTCAAAAGTGGTTGGTAACCATTCACTTTCTGTATGACAAGTGGTACAATCCGTTGAAAACTGTAAGGTAGCATGATTAGGGTCAACCGTATTGGTATAATCCTGTTCGTGACAACCAAAACAAGTGGTTGGAGTATTGGTATAATCTCCATTATGACAAGCTGCGCAATCATTTTTTATAGCAGCATGTGCCCCATTCAATGGATAAAAATCATCATGAATATCGAATGCCGCAGGCATCCAATCGAGTTGAGTAGTATGACAACTTGCACAATCTGTCGAAAGGTTTAAAAGATTATGATTTGGATTAATACTTTCATTATAATCTTGTTGGTGACAACCTACACAAGTAGTAGGCGTATTATCGTAATCTCCTTGATGACAGGCGACACAATCATCAGCTATAATTGCATGCGCCCCTGTCAAAGGATAGGATTCGTTATGATCAAAGGTAGAAGGTGCCCAAGCCGTTTCTGTATGGCAAGTGGTACAATCCATTGGAAATAATGCCGCTTTATGGTTAGGTTCAGTAGTTTGATTAAAGTCTTGAGTATGACAACCTGCACAAGTGGTTGGTGTATTGCTATAATCCCCATTATGGCAGCTTGCACAATCATTTTTTATAACAGCGTGTGCTCCTTTTAATTCGTAAAAATCATCGTGATTATCAAAAGAAGCTGGCGTCCACCCTACCTCAGTAGTATGACAGGAAACACAATCTGTCGAAAGACTTAAAGCGGTGTGGTTTGGATTGGTGGTATTGGTAAAATCCATTTGATGACAACTAGCACAATCCGTCGGTGTATTTTGATAACCATTCCCGTGACAATCAATACAATCTGTTGTAATATGTGCACCAGTTAAGGGGAAATTGGTTAAATTATGGTCAAAGACCTCTGCTGCATCACCAGCAGGGTGGCAGGCTAAACAAGCATTGCTTTCGAAAATGTAGCCTTCTACTCCAGCGTGTTGATTTTCTGTTTCGGGATTAGCATGACAGGTTGTACAAGTAAATTCTGCATAATTTGACGGATTTGTGTGACAATCAATACAATCACTCCAAGTCCCTTCATGTTTTCCACTATTAATAGGGAAATACAAGCCATCATGATCAAAGGTAGCAGGAACCCACTCTGTTTCTGTATGGCAAGTGGTACAATCCGTTGAAAATTGCAGAACGGTATGATTAGGGTCAACAGCATTTGTATAATCCTGTTCATGACAACCAACACAAGTATTAGGGGTTGTACTGAAATTCCCATCAATATGGCAAGCCGCACAATCTTTTGCAATAGCTGCATGCGCTCCATTTAATACATAATATTCATCATGGTTATCAAAAGTAGCAGGACTCCATTCTTCATCAAAAGCATGACAAGAAATACAATCTGTAGATAAACCTAATTCAGCATGGTTTGGATTGGTGGTTGCATTAAAATCCGTTAAATGACAATTGATACAATCATTCCCTATTCTATCAAATTGTAATTGAGAACCAGCCGTATGACAATCTACACATGCTGCAGAAGCGTGTACACCCAATAGAGGGAAACCATTTTGCTGATGTAATTCGACAATATTATCCACCAACCAACTTTCTGTATCATGGCAGCGGATGCATTCAGACCCAACTGTTTGATTATGTATATCGATATGACAAGAAACACAAGTGGTATTTGCTTCAGAAAACACTAAAGTCTCATGGCACAATCTGCAATCAACAGATGCATGCTGGCCTATTAATGGAAAAGCAGTATTAAAGTGATTAAATCGTAAAGTATCTTTGGGGAGTTCTAATGGTAAACCTGTTATTTGTGAAATAATTGGTGTAGTAGTCGGCGTAAAATTCCAAGAATCAAAAGATATTTCCCAAGAATCAGAGGTGTGACAAGCGATACAATTAGTATTGAAATCGGCACCGTGAGGAGATTGTCCATGAAGACTCAAGGTGAGTCCTAGTAATAGGAATATTGACAACAAACTACGCATTCAAAACTTTTTATTTTATAAATAAAAATTTCACCTTCTCGCTCAACTAGTTTATGATAGTCGAGAGATGTTTGCTTTGTAATTTAAAGCAGGTTTTAGTGTTCATAGAAATTAATGTAAATTCATATATTATTTTTTACAACACACTACCCCTTTATTAGAGATACGCCTATTCTAATAAAAATGGTTGCCGCCAATTTTTAGAAAAATGATAATTAAATGACAATTGAAAAATAGTCTACTTATTTCCTTACATGTAACTAAAAAATATTAGTCTACTATTAATTGTAGTAGATATTTGATTGTCAGCAGGTTGCAACCTGTTTTACCTACCCTGTTACACGCTTGTATTCTTGTATGGAAGATGGTATCTAAAAATATTTTAAATACCTGAAATTCCTATCTAGCTATACAAATATGATAGCCCTTACAATTATGGAGAGGCAACCATTCCAACTCTTCTTGTCGTACATCGGTGTAAAAGAGCTTTTACTTATGTATAAATCAGCTGAGTTTGAAGAAATAATAATTGGTTGTCAAAAAAATGATGACCTCTCCCAATTAAAATTATATGAATTATTTTACACTTATGGATTGACTATTTGTTCCCAGTTTTCGGCAGATAAAAATGAAGCTAATCAAATGTTGAATAATAGTTTTTTAAAAGTATTTACTAAATTCAATCAATATAATTTAGATTTCCCTTTTCGACCTTGGTTTAAAGCTATTCTAATAAATGCATCGATAGATTATCGGCGACGAAAAAAAATGTTGTTATTGGAAGCCATTGAAGCTTATGAACAGGACTTAATTCAAAATAATACAATAGAAGAAAAATTGATTTATGAAGATTTAATAAATCTCATACAAAAACTCTCGCCTGCTTGCCGAAATGCTTTTAGTTTATTTGTAATTGAAGGGTATAAACATTATGAAATTGCCGAGATGTTAAATATAACAGTAGGAACTTCTAAATCGAATTTAGCGAAGGCGAAAAAAAAGCTACGTAGTCTAATTGAAGAAATTTATTAAATGAGCATTCCTTTATTGATGAATTTAAATAGTCATCAATTTGAAAAACTCGTTTTCCAAAAGCAACCATTTGATTCAATAGACTCGTACTTTTTAAAAATGCTTACTTTTTAAATATTGAAATTCATGCTACTGGTAGGACAAGAAGTGCTTTTTTATGAAATTCAAAAAATACAGACTTGGAAAGACAATGGATAGCCGAATAACTGATTTAATATTTCGAATGACACTTACTGCAAAATAGAGGTTTTTACACAGGCTATTGCATTAAGGACTGTGGCGAAGGCTTTCTTTTCTGTCGGAGGGTAATAGTTAAGAGACCTTCGTTACTTATTTATAATTACATACAAAACTATTTTAAATTATGCCTCCAAGAATTTATCGGATTTGTATTACTAGCTTACTAATAATTTTTGTAAACCTTCATTTCTTTTTAATTTATTTAGATTGGTCTTATAATATGACCAATATTAAAGATGCCACTACTTCCAGTTGTTTTTATTTTAAGCCAAGTCATTTTTTTGAATATGGGGTAGGCATTATTGGAGTAATAATGATTTTAGTTAATTTTCTTATTTATAAGCCTAGTGCTAGTAAAAAAGATACCTTTTTCACTTAATTTGGTCACGATAGTTAACTATTTTGCTAAAAGGGTTGCTTATAATATGCAATCAAATAGTATTTAATCAAAGAAATTATCCTTTTTAAGGTAACTGTACCTTCCTCATTTTTAATAGGCAACCATTTTTTCCTAACTAGGCGTACCTCCTAATAAAAAACACTATCTAATCCTGCAATCAATACAATCATATTGAATAAAAAGTATCTTTCTCCGCTGTGGATACTACTAGCCTGTTGCATACTCTCCTGTAATGGGGAAATAACGGGCAGCCAAGGTTTTGAGGAAGAATCTAATGCGTTATTTTATACAGTACCTATTTCGAGTAAAGATTTGCCTTTGGGCATCCAAAATTATATAACAGAACATTTTCCTAATACGGAAATTACAAAAGTGGAGCGGCATAATCATCAAGGGATTATTTCTTATGAAATATTCTTAAGCAATGGAGGAAATCTTTTGTTTTCTCCCAAGGGTTTTTTATTAGCTATTGATAGAGAAGGGATGGTGGATGAATCAGATGAGGAAGGGGAAGAAGTATTTGCAAGTAGTTTGCCTATCCAAATTATACAATACATCCTTGAAAATTACCCAAATTCGACAATATTTTATTCTGAAAAAGAAAATAATGGCAACTTTGAAATCAATTTAGATAATGGCTTAGAATTATATTTTGATAGCGAAGGTAATTTTATCGAAGAGGTAATGGAGAGTGATAATGATGACGATGATGGCTAAGTAAAAAAAGATACCCTTTTTAAAGAATCATAATTTTTGTTTATCAAGGAAGTCTATTGAATGATGGGTTTCCTTGTTTTTATTAATTGCCTCATCCCTAATCACACAATTTTGGGTAATTATTCTTGGAATAGTATTTATTTATTAAGATACCGCAGAAAGCATAGACATAACTTTCTGATGATGAGCATGTTCAAAGTTTTGCCAAGGGGGCTTGCTTATTGCGAGTTTTCTTGGTTTTTTATTTTAGCTTTTATTTTGAATTGTTTTCGCATATATCAAAATAAATCCCTACATTTGGTTATCTAAAATAATTCCCTCCCCTTTTTTACAATATGGCATTCAATAAATACTAGTTATGTATTTTTAATTCCATTAAGAATAATATTTTAGCCTACTTCTGTTTTCACCACTTTATTAAAAATTTAATTTTTAGTGTTTTATTGTTAAGCGGTTGAGAATCTACCTTAATCATTGGGTATATATTTCTATGTAACCTATTGCTTACCAGTATTGACTCCTGATAAAAATTACAATCAGGCATTCTATAGAGCCTAAAAAGATATTAAACAAACGGTTAATTTTAGCTAAATTAAAATTGATTGAATAGGTTAATTATCACCTGTTTAACAATGCTATTTTTTAGTGATAAAAATTTAGAAGAAGATTTTTTTATCTCTTTATTGAGATTAAAAATCCTTTTGACAAAAAGGAAACCAGTAATTTAATGTCTAAAAATACCTTCTTATCTCTATTGCTTTCTCAAAGCCATGAGTAATTTATTTATAGCATAAATAAAGTATTCTTTTGTTTTTGATGACATGGATTTTTAATAAGACGATTGGCAAGGCAAGGTATTTTCAACATTTTGACAATAAAAAAATATTGAAGGTGATTTCTTTTACTTGTTTACTGGGATTATTTTTTTCAATTCTTATTAATTATTCTATCAAAACCAAAAGTTATGCATAACTTTTACGCTAAATCTTCACTTCCGATAATGGTGCTTTTACTAAGCAATTATAAAACCATTCCTTTTTTCTTTTTAGAATTCACTTGGAAGAGTAGTTGAGTTGTTATGCATACAAATTTACTTTGTGTTTTATCAATACTATTGCCTATGTAAAAAATAAAAATCTCAAAATCCCCCCCTTTATTATTCATTTTTTAAACAAAAACAGACAATTATGAAACGAGCTAAACAAATGCGGCTTTCTACAATTTGGGCAAACAAGCCTTTAAAGAGGAGTATTTTTTCCCTTGTACTCTTTTTATTACTTTCTCTCTCTAGCAATTATGCTTTTGCAAATACTGCTACTACTACTACTACTACAGATAGTGATGAAATCCATTTAAATTCGGATGTTTCCAATCTTACTATTGCTGAACGTCCAAATTATGGAGATGACGACGACGATGGAGATGGAGATAATGATGATGGGCATAGTGGCAATCAAGACGATGACGATGATGGAGACGGAGATAATGATGATTGGGGCAAGGGCAACCAAGATGACGATGACGATGGAAATGGCGATAATGATGATGGACAAAGTGGAAATGGAGATGACGATGATGATGGAGACGGAGATAACGACGATTGGGGCAAGAACAATCAGGACGATGATGATAATGGGAATGGTGACAATGATGACGGGATAGCTGGAAATGGAGGAGATGACGATGATGGCGGTTCAGATGATAATAGTGATGACGACGACGATGGAGATAGCGATAATGATGATGGGCATAGTGGCAATCAAGACGATGACGATGATGGAGACGGAGATAATGATGATTGGGGCAAGGGCAACCAAGATGACGATGACGATGGAAATGGCGATAATGATGATGGACAAAGTGGAAATGGAGATGACGATGATGATGGAGACGGAGATAACGACGATTGGGGCAAGAACAATCAGGACGATGATGATAATGGGAATGGTGACAATGATGACGGAATAGCTGGAAATGGAGGAGATGACGATGATGGCGGTTCAGATGATAATAGTGATGACGACGATGATGGGCTGAGCGGCAATAATGATGATGACGATGATGGAGACGGAGATAATGACGATTGGGGCAAGGGCAACCAAGATGACGATGACGATGGAAATGGCGATAATGATGATGGACAAAGTGGTAATGGAGATGATGACGATGATGGAGACGGGGATAACGACGATTGGGGCAAGAACAATCAGGACGATGATGATAATGGGAATGGTGACAATGATGACGGGATAGTTGGAAATGGAGGAGATGACGATGATGATGGTAGCTCGCATAATAATGGAGGCGACGATGACGACGATGGAGATAGTGATAATGATGATGGGCTGAGCGGCAATAATGATGATGACGATGATGGAGACGGAGATAATGATGATTGGGGCAAGGGCAACCAAGATGACGATGACGATGGAAATGGCGATAATGATGATGGACAAAGTGGTAATGGAGATGATGACGATGATGGAGACGGGGATAACGACGATTGGGGCAAGAACAATCAGGACGATGATGATAATGGGAATGGTGACAATGATGACGGGATAGCTGGAAATGGAGGAGATGACGATGATGATGGTAGCTCGCATAATAATGGAGGCGACGATGACGACGATGGAGATAGTGATAATGATGATGGGCTGAGCGGCAATAATGATGATGACGATGATGGAGACGGAGATAATGATGATTGGGGCAAGGGCAACCAAGATGACGATGACGATGGAAATGGCGATAATGATGATGGACAAAGTGGTAATGGAGATGATGACGATGATGGAGACGGGGATAACGACGATTGGGGCAAGAACAATCAGGACGATGATGATAATGGGAATGGTGACAATGATGACGGGATAGCTGGAAATGGAGGAGATGACGATGATGATGGTAGCTCGCATAATAATGGAGGCGACGATGACGACGATGGAGATAGTGATAATGATGATGGGCTGAGCGGCAATAATGATGATGACGATGATGGAGACGGGGATGGAGATAATGATGATGGACAAGATGGTAATGGGGGAGATAATGGTGGTTCAGACGGAGACTGTGGAAATGTAAGTGTCAGTACTACATCCAGTAGTATAACCATAAATGGTGTCAATGCAGCTATTTCTACTATAAGGGTTTATAATGGAGCTTGGGCACAAATATTTGAATGTGTAGGAGACTGCAATAGTACCGAGAAGTTGTCTAATTTAAGTGCGGGTGCTTATTGGGTCAAAGTTCAATTTTATGATGCCAATTGGGCTTTCCTTTGCGAATCAACTATTGATGTAGAAATTTCAGCATCATCTTCATCCAGAACAGCACCAATATTAGATTTTGCTGCTTTCCAAGCAGAACGTCAAATAGAACTACAATGGGTAACTAACACAACCTATAAAAATGATTACTATGTGATTGAAAAATCTACGGATGGTCAAAACTTTGAACCTTTACAGCAAATAGCTAATGATAAAGAAATGGAAGAATTGGCTGTTCATGGAAGTTTAGACGCAACGCCTACCTTAGGCGATAATTTCTACAGGTTAAAGCAAGTTTATCAAGATGGAACATTTGATTATACCGATGTAAAAGTAATTAATTTCCAAATTGACTTAGCAGAATTGTCTGTCTTTCCGAATCCTGCTGAAGCAGATTTATTTGTTAATCTAAAATCTTATGCAGGGAAGAAAGGAACACTTAAGTTAGTCAATCAATATGGTCAACTAGTAAAAACTATTGAGATTGATAACATTCCAGCGCAACCAATTCGCATAGGAGTGGAAGACATCGATAATGGTACGTATTTTATGACTATGGATATTGAAAATCTCCATATTGCAGCTAGGAAAATTTTAGTAATGAAGCTGCATTAATTGATAATTGATTTTATTTCGGCAAAACCAGTCAAGGTAATTGACTATATGCAATAAGACTACTTAAATTTTTAGCCCTTCATTGATTATTTCGATGGAGGGCTTTTTAAGAGAAATATTATGATTAGATTCAATATTTATTTGCCTGAAATTATACTAACTTCAAAATAATTAACTACATTTGCCTATATGAATTAGGTAAACTTCCCCCTTTATCCCTCAGTTTATGAAATAACACTAAATAAGTGTTGTTTATACCTATTCTTCTACATTTGATAACAAATTTGTTATCCATCCTTGTTTTCCACCACTTACAAAAATATTGAATACTGATTGGGTTTTATTTAATAGATAATCCCCAACCTTTCTATTTATGTGTAATAGCGTAAATAGGCAATATAATTAGATTTAGCATAGGCCTGATTTAAGGCCCTATAAAAACATAAACAAACGGTTGATTATTGGTTCTAATTTTTGCGGATAGCAAAATATGTTTCTTTCCCCTTAAGGAATCTTCACCAATAAGTTAAAATTTAGAATTGTGCTATTCTCATTTTAGGGAGTAGTTATTTTCTTTTAACAAAAAGAAAACGGATAGACTTATGTCTAAAATTTACCCCTCTTCTATGTATAGCCTATTTTTCAATATTTGAAAAATTATTTATAAAGACCCTGAGATAGATAATTATCTGTTTTTAGTTAGTTGACTGCGTATATTTTAGGATAAGCCAATTGGGTAGTAATTTATAATTATTAGAACTGCTCAATTATCAAGATTTCTTTTGCCAAAAATTTATACTCCTGCCCCCAGTTGTAATAGAATTCCAATGTCTTATTAATATCTTTTAACTAAAAACAATTATTATGAATAATGTTTACCTCAAAAGTCCCTTTCAAACCAAAAATTATACAGGGTATTTACGAAATCTTTTTTTTCTTGTATTTTTTTTCCTATTAACCAGCCCAATGGGGCTTGATGCAAAAGCTAACGGACTCGGTTTAACAATTCCTATTGATAAATCGGAGAATAATGACAACATTAACACATTTTTTGCTGATGTATTACCTTCCGCTACACATCCCAAGTTTGTCAATCAATTGCCTAATCTTCCTAGGATAGATGCTACGAATGGGGGGGCTTTTAAGCTTGACATGGAACAAAGCCAACAATGGTTAGGCTTAGTTGATGCCAATGGAACACCAATGAACTCTACCGTTTGGGGCTATTCCTATGGTGGACAAAAAATGTATTTAGGTCCCACTTTTGTTACGCAAAAAGATGTTCCAATTACAGTTAAATGGAGAAACAAATTACCTAATGCTCATATATTGCCTGTAGATAAAACCTTTCATGTGGCTAATCCAACAAGCGGTATACCTACTGTCCCCCATCTTCATGGTGGACATGTAGAATCAGCAAGTGATGGCGGTCCTGATTCTTGGTTTACGCAAGGATTCGCTGAAAAAGGAGCAGAATGGGCCAAAAAAGATTACTACTACCCGAATGATCAAGAAGGCGCACCCCTATGGTATCATGACCATACCTTAGGTTATACTCGGTTAAATGTCTATGCAGGATTGGCAGGAATGTATTTACTTCGAGATAATAATGAATTATCCAAAGATTTACCTACAGGAGAATACGAGAGAGAATTGGTTATTCAAGATAAACAATTTTCAGCTAATGGAGAGATGTATTTTCCTGCTTTATTGTCTGACCCAGAGGCATTAGATTTCCCTACTAATCCAAATATCGAACCAACTATCTATCCAGAATTTTTTGGAGACTATATACTGGTGAATGGGATGGCTTGGCCTAAGTTAGATGTAAAGCCTACTAAATACCGTTTTCGATTAGTAAATGCTTCTGATTCTCGGTTTTATATTTTCAAATTATCCAATAATGGTACTTTTCAGCAGATTGGTACAGATGGAGGCTTATTAAATAATCCCGTTGATTTGAATCAATTGGTGCTCGCACCTGGAGAAAGAGCAGATATCATCGTTGACTTTTCCAATATGTCAGGTCAAAGTATCACTTTAGAAAATATAGGCCCAGATGAACCATTTAAAGGACTAGCTGCTAACCAGCCACCTGCAGACCCTGCAACTACAGGTAAAATTATGCAATTTCAGGTAAGTGGTACTGCAAACCAAACTTTTAATATTCCATACAATTTGCGCCAACCAATCCAATATTTAGGAGCGGAACAAAATACTAGGCAGTTATTATTATTGGAAGGAATGGACCAATTTGGACGGCTTAAACCGAGTTTAGGAACGGCTGCTTTGGGGCAATTAGGTTATACGGCAACTATCACCGAGAACCCAACTATTAATACTACAGAAGTTTGGGAAGTTTATAATAATACGGAAGATGCGCATCCAATTCATATTCATCAAATTTCTTTTCAATTAGTCAATAGGCAAGAATTTACTGGCGATTTAGACCCCAATACAAGTGCCTTAAGTAATATACAAATGGTTGGTGCACCCAAATCACCTGCTGCTAATGAACAAGGTTGGAAAGATACTTATATAGTACCCCCTGGTCATGTAGCTCGATTCAAAGTTCGTTTTGATATACCGGGTATTTTTGTATGGCATTGTCATATTCTATCTCATGAAGATTGGGACATGATGCGACCTTTTGAAGTTGTTCATAGTAATCCATGTGATAGCCAAGGAGGAGATAATGATGGAGATGGTATTTGCAATGACCAAGATAATTGCCGAGATGTCTATAATCCAGACCAAGCAGATGCTGATAATAATGGGATTGGAGATGTTTGTGAAGGAGGAGGGACAACTGCGGATTGTTCTAAAGTAACTGCATCCGCTGATAATAATAGCATTACCGTAAGTGGACTGAATGCTAAAAGAGCTATTGTTGAATATATTAGTGCTAGTTCGGGATATGTTCCTGTAGAAGTTTGTAATGCTAATTGCACCAACGAACGGACCTTTAATGTTGCACCTGGAGATTATACTATTAAAGTACAACTCTTTGGACATGATGGCACTTATTGCTATACAGAAAGAAATGTAACTGTTGGTGGTGCCAATCCATGTGATAGCCAAGGTGGGGATACCGACGGAGATGGCGTTTGTAATAATCAAGATAATTGTAGTGATGTTTATAATCCAGACCAAGAAGATGCGGATAATAATGGAATTGGCGACGCTTGCGAAACGAGTGGTGGTGGAAGTTGTAATGATGCTATAGTAGTTGGAGGTGATGGAGAAGTAAACATTTCAACTATCGCTGCTGGTGCAAAAGTAGAAATTTCAGGCCCTTCTACGGGTTGGGGACAACAATTAGTTTGTGAAGGCAATTGCGGTACTTCGCAAGTGGTCAACAATTTGACTCCTGGTAGTTATAATGTAACCATTCAATCTTTCAATCCTTATTGTTACAATCGAGTAACTGTAACGGTAACAAGTGGTGGCAATCCATGTGATAGTCAAGGTGGTGATACAGACAGTGATGGTATTTGTAATAACCAAGATAATTGTCCAAATACCCCTAATCCCGACCAAGCAGATGGGGATAATGATGGTGTTGGCGATGCTTGCGAAACGGGCGGCGGTGGAACTTGTAATGATGCAGTCGTAGTTGGTGGTACAGGACAAGTAAACATTTCAACTATCGCTGCTGGTGCAAAAGTAGAAATTTCAGGCCCTGCAACTAATTGGGCACAACAACTAGTTTGTGAAGGTAATTGTGGCACTTCACAAGTGGTCAATAATCTGACTGCTGGTAGTTATAATGTAACCATTCAATCTTTCAATCCTTATTGTTACAATCGAGTAACTGTATCCGTAACAGATGGTGGCGGAAACCCTTGTGATGCACAAGGTGGGGATAATGATGGTGATGGTATTTGTAATAACCAAGACAATTGTCGAGATACCTATAACCCAGACCAAGAAGATGCGGATAATGATGGCGTTGGAGATGCCTGTGAAGGCGGTGGTGGGACAGATTGTGATGTAGTTAGCATTACCCAAAATAATAATGATATTACAATTGATAATATAACTGCACCAATTTCCATCGTGAAAATTTTTGACCCTTATTATAATACGATATTAGATTGTTCGGGCAATTGTGGGTCGACTCAAACTATCTCAAATTTAGCGAATGGTAGATATTTAGTCAAAGTTATTTTTTATACTGCGAACTGGCAATATGTCTGTGAGAAAGAAGAGTTTATTACTATAGGCGGTGCATCTTCTAGATCTGCTCCAATATTAGATTTTACCGCTTTCCGAGCAGACCGAGCCGTAGAATTGCAATGGGTGACGAATACAACCTATAAAAATGCGTATTATGAAATTGAAAAATCTACAGATGGACAAACCTTTGAAGCTTTGCAACAAATTGCTAATGATAAGCAAGTAGAAGACATAGCCTATCATGAAAGCCTTGATAAAACACCTGAAGTGGGAGAGAATTTTTATCGCTTAAAGCAAGTCTATCTAGATGGTACTTTTGATTATACGGAAGTAAAGGTGATTAATTTCCAAATTGACTTAGAGGAACTTTCTGTTTTCCCCAATCCAGTACAGGACGATTTATTTATAAATTTAAAACCATATGCTGGTAAGAAGGGAAATTTGAAAATAGTCAATCAATATGGACAACTCATAAAGACAGTTGAAATGGAAAATATTCCTACTCATCCAATTAAAATTGACTTGAAGAATTTTGGAAATGGTATGTATTTTTTAACGATGGATATTGAAAAAACTCATGTAGCGGCTAAGAAAATATTAGTGGCTAGGATGTATTAAAATTTCAATAATTTGCAATAAAGACAACACACGTTTTTGCCCTTCATTGATTTTTTCGATGAAGGGCTTTTTTAGGTCTATTCCATCATTTTCTTTCTTAAAGAATTGTCCACAACTTGGGCTAATTAGGAGAAACGGCTATTATAAAATTTGCTAAAGCACTATTATTATGGTCATATCTACTCAAAGGGATGAAATCGTCCACGACATTTAACTTAACCTATTGATTTACAATATATAGTGACGATTTTAGTTTTCCAAAAATGACCTTTTTTTGAAGTTTAGAATTTTATAGCCGATTTTAGCCTAAAACTGTATCAAAATAATATTCTGAAAGTTATTGATAATCAATTTGGTAGAGAATTTTTGATTCCAATATTTCCGTAAGTGTATTACTCTAATTTGATTCAAAAATGAGAATAATCAATTTTTGAAAAATAAAAAGTATTGTGTTTACGTATTTTTATTACTTTAATATATTGATTATCAGTCATTACGATTTTCCTAAAAATTCACCTTTGAAAATTTAAACACGCTCTTATTGAGAATTATTTGTAGAAACATTTCAAAAGGGTCATTTTGTGGACCTTGATAGATGGTTTTATTATCTCCATTGAGGTCACCTGACCATTGTGCATTTTGGTTTCCTATTTGAATACTAGATTGGTATCCTTCAGTTGGTGTAAAAACATTTCTAAAATCAGTATTGACTTAGATTTATTTTCTTGGAATGTTAATTCAATCACTTAAGGGAATTAGAAAATCTTTTAAGTAAGAGCAAAAACATTGCCAAGGATAGAAATAACAATAAAAGTAGCAATTGAACTTTACAGCTTGATGGGTTTTTAAAAGTCTATTGAAAACAAATTTTAAGAAAGAGTTTTTTAGAACCTGCATTTTATTAAAGATTCCCTTACATTTGTAGCGCACTCACTCAAAAATAAATATTTCCTATAAATTTTTACAGAAACTACCTAAACTAATAATTGCCATAAGGCTCATTATAAGAACTCAAAATTTGACATTTTATCGCCCCCCTTTTTTTATTCTCAATTTTCCTGCAATTTATATATTTCTTTAAGGCTAATTAAAAAAACAATTCTGTTTATTGCCTTTACAATGTTATTGTTATTTTTTTGATATAAACTTCAAATTGAGCATGGTTTTTGCTTGATAGATTTTATCTACCCTTCTTTACCCTCTTCTTCCTCATATTTTACCTTCCAATAAAGATTATTACTCTTTTTTGCCCCCTAATATTTATGAACAACAACTTTTAAAAGGCAAAAGAATGTACACACCAAACACAAAGTCTAGACAATTATTCACTTTTTTGATAAACAATTTTATAAGCAAAACTATCCTTAAAATAGTTTTCTTCCTCAAATACAGACCGAATTTATTATTGGCTAATATCCGATGCTTTCCTGTTATCAAAGCCAATCGACCTAAATTGCATTTCCGAAAAAAAACATCAACATAACTAGAAGCTTTTAGTGTATCCATTGCCTAATAAGTTAACCTATTTAATAATAAACTACTCCCATTTAATATTGTATAATGTCAAAGCAGAGAATCATATTTACACTATTTCTATTTCTTTATTTGGGCATACCCAATTTATATTCAATTGCTGAAAGCGGACAATCCAATTATTTTTTCAATCAAATAGCTTACTTAAAGCAGGTTTCAAAAGAGTTATATAAAGAAGCCAGCCTAAATAGGGAGTTGGATGAAAAGATAAGTAATAAGCTTAATAACTTTTTTGAACCTACTTCTATCACTTCAACCACCCTTAGCGTTAGAGTAGCAACAGGGTCTGATGATGCAGAAGAAGATATTTCTGATGGTTCAGTAGACTTGACCAGCTCTGATTTAGAATTGGGGGAAGAGTCAGAAACCCAATTAGATGGAATGCGATTTACAAATTTAACTATTCCACAAGGAGCAACTATCAATTCCGCTTATATTGAATTTGAAAGAGATGAATCGGGTTCTGGAACAGCTAACCTAACTTTTAGAGGGCAGGATTCAGATAATACGACTACTTTCACCACGACCACTTTTGATATTTCAAATACTTCCACTCGACCCAAAACGAGCACTTCTGTTAATTGGACAATAAATAGTACCAACCTTTGGACTACTTCTAGTGCCAAACATCAATCTCCTGATTTATCTCTAATTATTCAGGAAATAGTAGATAGAGGCGGATGGACTAGTGGGAATTCCATGGTCATCGTAGTAGAAGGAACAGGTAAAAGAGTAGCAGAGTCTTATAATGGAGAAGCGGCCAATGCACCACTTTTGGTGATTGATTATGCTGACCCTGTAGTTTCTTCTTTTTCTTGTGCTGCGGGCTTATTGACTAACCCTGATTTTGAATCTGGAACATCGGGTTGGGATTTACCTAGCAATACCAGTATTTCAAATGATGCCCATTTTGGCACACAGGCAGCTTATGCTAATGGTAGTTCTGGAGGACCTTCACAAAACTATGCAGCTTCAGTTGGAGAGACTTATACTTTAGAAGTTTATGCTAAAAAAAATGCCACGGAAGATGCAATAATTGGTATTAAATTTTTCGATGCCAGCTGGACAGAATTAAGTATTTCCTACACAGACGTTACTTCGACTACTTATGAAGCTTATTATTTGGCTGCAATGGCCCCCACTAATACAGCTTGGGTACAAACCATAGGTTGGAAAAATGCAGGCGCTGGCGAAGCGTGGTGGGATGGCTTTTGTTTTGAAGAATGGAATCTAGCATCTCCTTCTTGTACAAATACTAGTTGTGCCATTACACCCGATTGGGGGAATTATAATTTTGCATTAGATGATTCTGGCATTGATGATCAATGGATGGAATATGATAACGGAGGATTAATTCTTTGTGATAATGGAGATGGGACACTTTCTATAAAAGGAAATCTTATTAGTGGTAGAGATGCATACTGGGGAACAGGAATTGCTGCGCCTTGTGGCGCTCAAGATAGTTGGTTAATAGATTTCACCCTTTCAGATATGCAATCTTGGGGGGAGTTTGGCAGCAATTATGTGGTGGACGGAGCTTGTCCTAATGCTTATCAGAACCTTGATTACTGGGATGTAACTGGAACATTGACGGGTTTAGGTTGTAATGTTGGAAGGACTATAACATTTACGCCTTCTACTGGTTATCGTCTCCAAATTGGTGTAGGCGGAAATTCTCATTCCTGTGATTTTGGGATGTCTACGTGGTTTGCTGGATTGGAAAATGGGAGCTCCATAAAATCAGATATTTATGCGCATATTGATTCTACTTGTTATATGAGTATGAGACCGCTGACTAGCACACCTGAAATCTGCGATAACGGCATTGACGATGATGGTGATGGATTTATTGACTGTACAGATTCGGATTGTAATAACACTACTGTTTTTATTGGTACAGATACCACAATTTGCGATGGTGATCATGTAACGCTTACAACTACTTTAACCAATTGTAGTGCTGGCACTTGTACAGGAGCTACTATTTCTAGTTTTCCATACACCGAAAGTTTTGAAAGTGGTCTTGGCGACTGGACACAAACATCTAATGGTTCTGGAGATGATATTGATTGGGTAAGAGATGCAAATGGAACTACTTCTAATCCTACTGGACCAAGTAGCGCAGTAGATGGTAGTTATTATCTTTATACAGAAGCCTCTACAGCACAGAATGGAAACCCAAATAAAGCCGCTATTTTTAATAGCCCGTGTTTTGACTTACAAAGCGTAGGTACTGCATCTTTTGATTTTCAATATCATATGTATGGGGCACATATAGGCACCTTAGCTTTAGAAATCAGTACGGATAATGGTAGTAATTGGACTTCCCTTTGGAGTTTGTCAGGAGACCAAGGCAATAGTTGGAATGCCGTCAGTATAGATTTAAGTAGCTATACAGGTAAATTAATTCGTCTAAGATTTAATGGGGTAACAGGTTCTAGTTATTATGGTGATATGGCCTTTGATGATTTGTCATTGACAACTAGTCCAATTACTTATAGTTGGAGTACTGGTGCAGCTACGTCTTCTATTAATGTTAGTCCCACTAGTACAACTACTTACACAGTTGATGTTACCATTGGGGGAACTACTATTTCTGATAATAGCGTTGTTACCGTTAATAATTGTTCAACTCCTGAAATCTGCGATAATAATATTGATGATGATAGCGATGGTCTAGTTGATGAAGGCTGCTACGAAATTTGTAATAATGGAATAGATGATGATGGAAATGGCTTGATTGACTGTGCAGATACGGCTTGTATAACAGGGAACTTTACGCTTTTATCCTTTTCAACACCAACAGTAATAGGTTCAGCTATTGCTAAGACTGCTACTTATGCGAATGTTGCTACGATTAATGGAACAGCCGTAGATGTCAAAGCAAGTATTCTATATCAGAGCGACCCTACTCAAGAACATACTTTTACCGTCACAGGAGGAGATGACTTGGATTTTAAATTATATTCTCCAGATAGAGTGGCTAATAGATTGGTAGAGGCAGTTGTACAATACGAATTGGTAGTATCTGGGACTAATACTCCTCTAGCCTTAGATTTTGATTGGTTTATTGGAGATATTGATAGTTTAGCTCATAGAAAAGAAGCGCTTGGCGTTTTTACTAGTGAATTAAGCGGCTATGCACTAAGTACAGAAATGCCAAGTTTAGTTAATACCCAGATTAGTAATGACACACTAGTATTTTGGGGATCAGCAGAGAATATGGTAAGCCCAAGTCC
>CBDICY010000019.1:0-189568 GCA_965277445.1 Saprospiraceae bacterium
GTTATGATGATAATTATGATACCGATGACGATGGTACGCCAGGCGTCGAAGATCCTTTAACTGAACCATTAGTAACCACAGACCCAGATGGTACAGGTGCTGATGAAAATGGACGCCCAACGGATACAAATAACGATGGAACGACTTATAATGGCCTTACCGTAGATATTGACGGTGACGGACATCCTGACCACCTAGATTTAGATGCAGACAATGATGGCGTTCCTGACCTAATCGAGGCAGGCGGTACAGACGAAGACGGTGACGGTCAAATTGATAATTTTAATGATGAAGATGGTGACGGTTTTGACGATGGCTACGACCCTTTCCATAACAACAAGCCACCAGACGAAAATCAATTAGGTGAACCACTAATTAGTACCGATCCAGAAGGTACGACAGATGATGGCAGACCTGAAGATGATGATAATAATGGAACGACATATAATGGAGCAACCGCAGACGTTGACAACGATGGCATTCCTGATTCAGAAGACTTAGATTCAGATAATGATGGTATTCCGGATTTAATTGAAATGGGTGGTACAGACGAAAATGGCGACGGCGTAATTGATGATTTTGTTGATGCAGACGGTGACGGATTTGATGATACTTATGATGGGGATAACAATAATACATCAACCGATAATGACGGTGGAAATCCACTAGTAACGACCGACCCAGAAGGGGTAACCGATGATGGTCGCCCAGAAGATGATGATAATGACGGTACAGCTATCAATGGCCCAACGGCGGATATGGATATGGACGGCATCATGGATAGCGAAGATTTAGATGCGGATAATGATGGTATTCCGGATTTAATTGAAATGGGTGGTACAGATACGGATGGTGACGGAATGATTGACGACTTTAATGATACCGATAGTGACGGTTTTGATGATACCTATAGCCCAGAAACTAGTGGCTTGCCTTTAGTAACAACTGATCCAGAAGGCACGACGGATGATGGTCGTCCAGAAGATACAGATGGCAATGGTTCTACTTTTACAGGAGACCAACCCGACAATGACATGGATGGCGTCATTGATTCAGAAGACTTAGATTCCGATAATGATGGTACGCCAGATTTAATCGAAGTGGGTGGTACAGATACCAATGGTGATGGTCAAATCGACGATTTAACGGATACCGATGGCGACGGTTATGATGATAGTTATGACCCAACCGATGGTGGAAATCCATTAGTATCAACCGATCCAGAAGGTGCCACCGACGATGGTCGCCCAGAAGATGACGATAATGATGGTACAACTTATAATGGGGAAACGGTAGATGTTGATAGCGATGGCATCCCAGATTTTGAAGACTTAGATTCTGATAATGACGGTATTCCAGACTTAATTGAAACAGGTGGTACTGACGAAGATGGGGATGGTCTTATCGACAATTTCAATGATACCGATAGTGATGGTTTTGATGATACTTACAGCCCTGAAACAAGTGGCACGCCATTAATCTCAACCGATCCAGAAGGAACGACGGATGATGGTCGTCCAGAAGATACGGACAATAGTGGTTCTCCAATCAATGGGCCAACGGCTGATGTTGACCAAGACGGTGTTCCAGATTCCGAAGATTTAGATACCGATAATGATGGTATTCCAGATTTAATCGAAGTAGGGGGTACAGATACCGACGGTGATGGTGTAATAGATGATTTCAATGATGAAGATGGAGATGGTTTCGACGACACCTATGATGCTGATGATAATAGCACACCAACTGACAATGACGGAGGAACTCCATTAATCTCAACTGATTCAGAAGGCACGACGGATGATGGTCGTCCAGAAGATGACAACAATAACGGGACTCCTTATGTAGGTACAACCGTTGATATGGATCAAGACGGCATTCCAGACAATGAAGACTTGGATGCGGATAATGACGGTATCCCAGATTTAATCGAAGTAGGGGGAGCAGACCTTGATGGCAATGGCATCGTAGATGACTTAACGGATGTAGATAGAGATGGGTTTAGCGATAGCATTGACCCTGATGATAACTCCACGCCAACAGATGAAGAGGATATGGCAGGCGTGCTAGTCTCCACCGACCCCGAAGGAACAACCGATGATGGTCGTCCAGAAGATATGGATCATAACGGGACAACTTATGTCGGCGATACTGCGGATTCTGATAACGATGGTGTACCAAACTCGGAAGATTTGGATTCAGATAATGATTCTGTTCCTGATATTGTAGAAAGTAATAATGAAATACACGACACCAATAATAATGGGCTTCTTGACCCAGAAGATGATGGTTACGCAGATGATGACAATGATGGTGTTATCAACACCTTAGATAATAACCCTAACAGTTGGGGAGATAGCAATCCACCAATAGAAGATATTGATGAAGATGGGATTCCTAATTTTATCGATGTAGAATCAGACGGTGATGGTATTAATGATATAGATGAGGCAAATAATACCCCATTAGATACAAATGGAGATGGCGTAATAGATGATCCATCTGATATGGACTATGATGGTATTGCAGATATTATTGATAATGATGATGACGATCCAGATACTGACGACCTTGGAGGTATTGCGAACCCAGTCGATGATGATTGGGAAGAACCAGGCACCCCAGAAATCCTAGATCCTTGTAATTGTTTAGGTAACGAATCTTCCCTTGGAGCAGGCGATGGTCAATTCTCAGAAGAAGTAAGCATTAACTCTCTTTCTGGAGAAACTTGGACGATTGTTTCTGTATCTGGTTTTTACGAAAATCCAACGGTTAGTTTCCCTCCTCCAAGCGGAGGTAGTGGCCCTTATCCACAAGTTGCCTTCCTATCAGGTAGGACTTTAACAGAGACGCCAATTGGTAGTGGTCGAAGTCAGTATACTTTACAAGGAATTCATGTTGATGCAATAGGGTATAGCATATTAGTTAATAACGGATCTCAGTCCTTAACAATTGGGCACACTTGTAATTATACCAATTCATGTAGATCAAGTATCACTACTAGCCCCGATGGAACACCAGGATTGCCTCAATTAGATACGCTGGCTCATAATTTCATTATTCCTACGGATAATGTCCCTAGAAGAGATACGATGAAGTCTTGTGAGCCTGGTAAGAATGTATTCACGGACGATGGAATAGTTGATGGTTTATATGCTGACAGCATTGGTAAACCAAGAAATAATGTATTAACCATTTGTCCACAAACACAATGGCAGACCGTCATGGTCACATTCACGGATTTTGATTTAGAGGATGGTGATGTTTTAAATGTTTATGATGGTACAACTACCAATAACGCCAACCAAATCGCGGTCATGCAAGGAACAGGTGTTTCTCAAGCCAATGGCGGTTGGGTCATGGCTAATTGCGATCCAGACACGAACGCTACCGGCTGTTTAACCTTCCAGTTCCGAACGGACGGGGATAATAAAAAAGGAAGAGGCTGGGCTGCCAACGTTACTTGTAACGATAGAGACATTGAGCTGACCCCACCAAACGATTTAGTCGCACAATTAGATTGCGAAGAGCCTTACGGCATCTTGGATATTAGGCCAGCTACTGTCATGGCAGCATGTGGATCTGTACAAGATTCACAAATTGTTAGAGTCTTTAATGCTTTAGGAGATCTATGCTTAGATACTTGCCTCGCAAGTACCGATGTTGTTCGAGACACCTTTGGTTTAGGAACTTATTTAGTAGAATATAAACTCAAATCCGATACCGTCAAGACTACTAAAGGTTTGATGTCTGTTCAAGGGGCTAGCCATGTTTGCAACGATGAAGTAAACATTCCGCTTGGTTCAGGTTGTGCCTTAGTTCTATCTCCTGACGATGTATTAGAAGGGCCATGTGATACAATTACCGATACTGTTTATTATTTCATGACCATTGAATATATTGACAAAGCTGGCAAAACACAGACCGTTTCCGGTGGTGGAAAAGGTGGAACCTATCCAATTATCACAAAAAACATGATTGGACAATGTGGTGGTCAAGTCAAAGCAACTATAGAAAAACGATACTACGAAGGATTAGATTTAACCTTCTGTAATAATGGGCAGTATAGTGAAAGTTGTACCACAACCATTAATGTTCTCGACCAATCAGCACCAATCATCCAAAATGTGAGTGCGGTCGATACCTTCAAGCTCTGCTCAGCAGATTTAACACCTGATAATTTAGGGATTCCTACTCCAACTGCTATTGATAATTGTGAGGAAGTAACTGTAGCATTTGTAGGTATCAACATCTTAAATCAAGGCGGTTCTTGTGATACCACTAGAGCTAATATCACTTGGGCTGCTACCGATGCTTGCGGAAATTCAAGTGCTGTAACCCAAATGGTCGTTGTCCTTCGACCTACTGTCAACGATGTCGTACAAGCTCCTGATGTAGTCCTAAGCTGTGGCGAAGATGAGGAATCAAGTATCAATGACTTTGCTAAAACAGGCATGCCAGGCTTACGAGTTGGTAAAATTGTAGGTGGCAAAATTGATCCTAAAACAGCGGATACCATCTCACTCGATACGACTAATTACATTTGTGGGTATATCCTACAAAAACGAGATATTCAAGTACCTGCCGATTGCGGCATCAAGGTCTTTAGATATTGGTCTGTACTCGATTGGTGTGATTCAAATAGTGGCATCATTCCTTTAGACACCCAGTTCATTGAACTTCGAGATACTTTAGCTCCTGCTTTTGTCGAAGATGCTTTAGAAACAGCGATCATCAATTTACCACATGATGCTTGTACTACTGATTTAGATAAATTAACTAAACCAGCAGCGACTGATTTATGCAGCGAACCTACTGTTCGATTAGCTCAAGTTTTTAGAGTTGAAAATGGCGAATTATGGCCTGTTGGCTCTGTTGGATTAAATTGTGATTCTTTCCAAGTTCGTTGGGTGGCTGAGGATGATTGTCATGTACAGCTAATCAATGATACACTTACACAAATTGTCTTAGTACAAGACAATAATAAACCTTCGGCAATTTGTACCGATAAAATCAACTTCTCTTTAGCTAGGAATGAAGGGACATTACATTATAGTGACATCGACGCTGGTTCTTCTGACCCTTGTGGTATCGCTAAATACGAAGTCAGTCGAGATGAAGTAAATTGGGATTCTGTGGTTACCTTCACTTGTGAAGATGCTCATCAAGCAGTAAAAGTATATCTCCGTGTAACCGATAAAAAAGGTAATCAGAATACTTGTTGGACAATCGTTAATGTAGAGGATAAAATACGACCTATTTGTTCGAGTTTACCAGATATGACAGGTACTTGTGATGAAGGTCATAACGATGGACTAATCGAAACGGATTTAGATGATGACAAACAAATGGAAGAGGGTGAATGGGTGGATATGACAACTGACCAGGCTGCTGATTTTAACACTAAATACGGCAGCCCAAACTGCTCTGATAATGTAACATGTAGTGAGTTAGTAGTTCAGCAACAATATCAGATGATTGAAAAATCATGCGGACGAGCTATTATCAAACGTCGTTATCGAGCCATTGATTGGAACGGAGAAGGTAACACCTCTAATTGGGCAGAGCAAACCATTACCATTGAATCAAAAGCAGATTGGGCAATCACCTTGCCAGCAGATTGGAAAGGAGATTGTGGCGAAGAGATACCTAATTCAGAAGTACTTATCAAAAATGGGGCTTGTGATTTATTGGCCTACGAAGTCGAAGAAAAGGTATTTACTACAGTAGAAGATGCTTGTTTGAAAGTAGTGAGAACTATTTCTATCATTAACTGGTGTAATTATGAGGTAGGTGGAGAAACTATAACTATCTCAAGAACAGAGAATGAGCACGGTATGGTTACTGAACCTATCGTCTTAACACCAGCTACAATTGGAGCAGGGCGGGAACAGTTTGGCAAAATTGAATATACACAGGTTCTAAAACTACAAGATGAAACGGCACCAAGTATTATACTTGAATCGGTTGATAATTGCCTAGAAGGTACTACTTGTGAAGCGACTAAACGATTTGCAGTTACGGCGACTGATTGTAGCCCAGCAGAAAACTTAGTTTATAATTGGACCATTAGTACAGAAAATACTGAGCTGGCGAGTGGGGTAGGGGCGTCCTTTGATTATCCTGTCTTCCCGAAAACAGCTTATAAAGTGAGCTGGGTCGTACAAGATAATTGTGGTAATACTGCTTGGCAAGATACTACTTATAATTTCTGGGATTGTACCAAGCCAAGTCCTTACTGTATACATGGCGTAGCCGTAGAATTAATGGATAACGGTAGTGTTCAAGTTTGGGCTAAAGATGTCGAGTTAAATAGTAGTGACAACTGTACAGATGCCAACAAACTACAATTCAGAATTTGGCACGCTACTCTAGGGGGAGCACCAAGCCATATAGCTGAAGTAATGGCACTACCAGAAGTTATTAATTTCAACTGTGCTACTTTAGGTGTTCAGACGATTAATCTGTATGTGATTGATGAAGATAATAATTGGGATTTCTGTGAAACTTATGTTGATGTCCAAGACAATATGAATGCTTGTACAACTACCGAAGCGATGGCGATGGTTGCTGGAAAAATCATGGATTGGAAGCAGCAAACCGTAGCTGAAGTACAGGTACAAGCAACTAACTCAACAACTACTGGTACTGAAATGATGACTCAGAATGACGGACAATACCAATTTGAACTAGAAATGTATGATAATTATACGATTGAGCCAACAAAAAATGATTTCCCATTAAACGGTGTGAGTACCTTTGATTTAGTGCTAATTTCTAAACATATTTTAGGCATTCAACAATTTGATAATCCGTATCAAATGATTGCAGCAGATGTAAATAACTCTGGTGCTATTACCGCTTTCGATATGGTACAGACTAGACAATTGATTCTAGCGATAAAAGAGGAATTTACAAATAATACGAGTTGGCGGTTTGTCGATGCAGCTTATGAATTTACTACGGATAGTCCAATGGCTGAAGACTTCCCAGAAATGGCAACTATTACAGATTTAGACCGAGATATAGAAATAGATTTTGTAGCCATTAAAATAGGGGATGTCAATGGTAATGCTCGACCAAGTAGTTTAGTAGTAGCCGAAGATAGAACTACGCCAAAATCCTTTAAAATTGAAGTGGAAGATAAGGCATTAAAAGCAGGAGAAACTTACACCGTTGAATTTTCTACCAAGCAATTGGCAGAAATTCAAGGCTATCAGTTTACTTTGGCTTACGATGAACTAACCATTAATCTGTTAAAGAGTGGAATAGCAGGAGTTGACCATTTTGGTCTACATAAAATGACCGAAGGATTCATTACAACTAGTTGGAATCAACCTTTGACTACTGACCGTCAGCAGCCAACAAGTAAGGATGCCGAATCAACAAGGCTCTTTACTGTTGAATTTACCGCCTTAAGAGACGGAAAATTAAGTGAGCAATTGACCATTAGGAATCGACCAACGGCGGTAGAAGTTTACGATGAAGATGGAGCCATTATGGATGTACAGCTAACTTTTACTACGCCTTCGTATGAAGACAAATTTGTGCTGTTCCAAAATGCACCGAATCCATTCCATCAACAAACAAACATCGGATTTTATTTGCCAGAAGCCTCTAAAATTGAATTGATTTTAAGAGATGAAACAGGTAGGGTTTTAAAAAGGATAAAAGAAAATAGAGAAGCGGGTTATAATACCATTCAATTGAATAATGAAAAACTTAATAATGGGTTTATCTACTATCAATTGAGCAGCAAGTTTGGTGTAAAAGCAAGAAAAATGCTAAAATTGAACTAAGTAATTCTATTACATTAAACATGATGATTACCTTACCAACTAAAGCCAGAAGGAGTGCGATACTCTTTCTGGCAAAGTTTTTATATCCATTTATCCAATAAGAGGGTCAATAGAGCCATCATTTAATATAGTAAAATTGAGGTATGTGTTAAGATTTGGCGGATATTGCACGATTACTAGTTATCAAACTTCATTTTGTCTTGTACATAGACAAGTCTATATCGACTTAAACTAAAAAATGTGGGTGGTTTATCTGAACTCAAAAATCCATTCAAATGCTAAACTTTAGATTTCATCAAAATCATCAATGGGGCAGATAAAGAAAAAGGACAGTAATGTTATCAAAACTGATAAGGTAAATATTGGATGGATGAGTAAAGAACAAATGGAAGAATTAGGTAAAATTGTCAAATCTCAAGTGTAGAAATTTAGAATGTGCGATAGCCTATAAGTAGGAGGACAAAATTAATCATCACATAAAAAGTTCATTGAAAAGTTGATACAGAATTCATCATCATATTTTCTGATGATATTAAAAATTGCCGCCTTAAGTGATTTTGCAGAAGTATAGTCTTCTGCCTTAAGCCAATTGTATTTGATTTTTCTCCAAAGTGTTTCAATTAGGTTCAAATGAGGAGAATAAGTAGGTAGAAAAAATAAATATACGTTCTTACCTGCCCATTCTTCTATTTTACTAATAACCTTTTCTGATACATGCCAAGGAGCATTATCAAATACTAAAACGGTAGGCCGATTTACTTGCGCTGCAAACTCATCTATACATTCTATTATCATATCACTATTGATATTCTGTATAGTAGAATAAACTTTGAGTGTCCCATTTCGGCTTAACAGACCAAATAAATTGGTTACTCTAGTTTTTGAACTTCTAATTCTTAATTGTTCTCCTATAGGTTGCCAACCGTAAGGAATGCAAGGAGTTAAGTTAAAGCCACATTCATCAGTAAAAAATAAATCAATAAGACCTTGTTTCTCTAAATCTAATAATTGAATTAATTTTTGTTTCTTTTCTTGATAGATTTCAGGGTCAGGGTCTTTTTTTAGCCATTTTCTAAATCGTTTCCATGCATATTTAAGTTTTTTAAAAAGCGTATTAGTGTTTTTTTACTTAAGTCAATGCCTAATTCTGATTTTACTTGGACTATTACTCGATTAAGGTTTTTAGGCTCATTTTTAATTAAGGTCTTAACTACACTAACTTGTTCAGATTTTTTGGTGTCTAATATGGGTTTTCGACCTCTACCCGGTTTAAGTTTTAAGCCTTGAAGTCCCTCTGATTCCCATAAATTGAACCAACTATAAATTGAACGAGTCCCAACTCCATAAAGTAAGGAAAGCTCTTGGACACTAGTTCTTTCTGCGCTTAATAGGATACATTGACATTTTCTACGAAAAAGATGACTTTTTCCTGTTCTGTATCCCTTGGCTAAGGAACTCTTTTGTTCCTCCGTCAACTTTTCGATATATCTTTTTTTTCGGCTCATGCCGACAAGTTAATCTATTTTTAATTATGTGACAGTTATTTCTGTCCTTCTACTTACCTATTTTAATAATCATCATATTTTACCTTTTGGTTCATTTTGAAAAAAAATTAGTATTACAATAGTGTTTCATAGTGTGTATAGGGTAGAACTATAGTTTAGGTCTCTCCCTTAAAAATTCCCCTCTCTTTAAAATCTTTCTTTTTCAATAAAAAAAAACATATTTTATTGAAGCGACCTCCCTTTTGTCAACATTATTTATTGCTAAAGGAATAGGAAACATCCTATTCTAGAATCATCTTTTGTTAAAATTTAGACATGCTCTAAGACTGGATATCTAGGCAAGCTATGGAAGATACTTGTGGTGTCTGTACTCAATAAATAAATGTCTAGAAAATATAGCACTGTTTGCATAATTGCAAATAATTATATGTAGATATAGCTCTACTCAAAATAGTAGATATACTACAAAAAAATAGTTTGTAGGGCATCACTTTTGCACTTATTTATAATAAATGTTACTACTCGGCAAGGGGCTAAAAACAAAGAGCAGAGGAGGGAGAATTCCTAATAAAGTATCTTTTTTCGGTTCTTTTTAGTTCGGAATTAACCTTTTGCCCTTCACTCTCTATTATCCTCCCGAAACTATATACCCCTCCCTTCTTCGTCTGTTCCATTTATTATTTTGAAAGCGAAGTATTCTCCTATTAATTTCTAGTACTTTCAAGCTCAATCCCCCTCCATATTGTATTTTAATAAGGGTTTGTTTAAAGCAAAGATTCTTAATCACTCTTTTATACCGTTCGCAGGATAATATCATTTCTTATAAACATTATTAAGCATTCCACAATGAACAATAAATTTATTAACACTATTCTTTTTAGTAGAAACGCTATTCTAATAGGAATACTATTTATAAGTTACAGCCAATTTCTGTCTGCCACTTATTTAGAACCGACTAAACACCATCCTACCCAGCAGGCAGACCAAAACCCAATTGACCAATATTTCCAGAAAATAGAGATTTATCCGGAGTCAGGTATGTTAACCAAGGACGGAAAAATCATCTTACAGCTAAAAGAAAAGTGGAAGGTTCTGGGTACAGTAGTGATTCAATACGGTCCTGAGTTCAATCGGCAAACAAAAGAAATTAACATTACTTCAGGCTTGGTTGAAATCAATGACTTGGGCTATAATGAGTATGAAATATACTTAGTAGCCAAAGATGGTAATAAGATTGCCAATTCCAACTTTAACCTACCCCTACCTTCCAGTCAGGAGATTTTTAAAGGAAAAACCAATTATCTAGCACCCTATAAGAAATACCTGTCTACTGGACAATTGGTTGTCCATGATTATATCGAAAGAAATAGCAGGTCAGCGAGTCGTAGTTCTCAAGCATGTAATTTTTATGGAGCTAATATAACTGGTGGGTATTGGTACAAAAATTCCCACGATAATTATCCTAATGGCGGCGGCGGGCAGTTTTTCTATTTGCCCACAAATTGCGCTGCTCAGCCAATAATTAAACTGAATTGTGCTTATTCTCCAGGAAGTATAGGATGGCTTGCTACTGAAAATAATGCTACACAATGGGTAGAACGAGATCCTTATGCGGCATGGGGAGCGGAAAAAACTCAAAAACTAGCTTACATCTATATATTTAAGGGAGGAATGAATAACACGGCGGAAGATTTGATGCACTGTGTGACGGAGGGAACACAATGTAGTAATATTGGCATAGCTAAAGTAAATGAGGAGTACCAAAAACTAACCATAGATGGAAACCTTAGCTCTTCCATAGTATCCAATGGCGAAATAGCCATAAATACGAATGCGAATTGGGTTAATTTACCATCTGGACATACGCTTACTGTCTGTGGAGGCGCTAGTGCTACTATAGAAGGAGACATTTTAAAAATTAATGGTTCTGGTCAAAAAACAGTAAGGTTGTGTACAGGTACTGGTAGTATTGATTACAGGTTTTCTATTAGGTCTGTTAAAAAATCCAATTTATTATATTTAGTATCTCACAATCAGGTCACGCAGTATTTCTTTGGAGCAAAGGTTCGTTACGCTTCATTTGTATATTCTTCTGTTTCTTGTGCAGTAAGTATTAGCTCCCAACCCGAAAATCAATCGAGATGTGGTAGCGCACCGGGTACTTTTTGCGTAGAAGCATCTGGTACTGGTTTATCCTACCAATGGCAGTATTCTTCAAATGGCTCCACTCTTGGTGGAAATGCGACAGAATCTACCGCTACCCAAAGTTGTTTGACGACTAGTAGTGGCTCCTATTTCCGAGTTCGAGTGAGAGACAATAGCGGTTGTGAAGTTTATTCTAACTGGGTGAAATTCACAAGTGAAAATGTGGTAATTAATGTAACGAATGTACCTTCAGTTTGTGCAGATGATGCAAATTTTACCTTAACTAATGTGTCGCCTAGTGGCGGAACTTTTAGTGGCTCAGGGGTTAATGCTGCTGGTTTATTCAATCCAGCTACCGCAGGGGCAGGTAGCCATACTATTAACTATACTTATACAAATAATAATAACTGCACAGGAGCTACTTCTTTTGACATAACAGTAGAAGATTGTACACCTGATTGCCCTGCAACGCTACCTTTAACTTGCGAATATAGATTACAAAAACAGGTAGATTGGATAAGCGGCAATTGCAATCCTACCATCTGCGCAGATGGACGGTTGGAATTATCCGTCAAGCCCAATACTTATGTTTCCTACCAATGGTCGGGACCTAATAATTTTAATGGGACAGGTAATAGTGATGGGGATATACTGGTTTCTAATCGTTTGATGCCGCAGCAAGCAGGCACTTATTCCGTTACCGTAACCGATACCAATGGCTGTACAGGCACTACAGCTATTACTATAGCTACCAAAGAATGTCCATGTAATTTAAGTAGTAGCATAACGAAAAAAACTTATTTAGATAACAATACCACTAATATCGCACTGCACACCTTTAGCTACGACTTAGCTATTACTGGTGGTGGCGATAATGGTTGGTTGATGTATGATGTTGTTAATGGTCATCCCAATCAAGTTATTCAAAGTGGAGAAAATGGTGAAACGCTCAATATGGGTCCCTTCCCTGTTGACCAAAATGGATCCATGATTATTATTATGGATGCTGACAATAAAACTTGTATCCAAAGCATAGGTGTCAATATGAATTCTTGCATATATACTGAAACTTGTACTTGCTGTAAATGATGGACTTAACTTTGTGATAGGAATAAATAGTTTTCAGCTAAGAGCATTACGTTTGTCTGATTTTAGTTTGCGTTTGGATTACCTGTGACCTTTTGCCACATGATGCAGCGCCTTTGGTGACGGTATAGCGGATATAAGGGACGAGGAAAAATATAACCTACCCACCTGACGGATTCTTTTTCCTTTTAGCTGCGTTAAAATTTTCCAACGTAACTGGGCTATGTTGAAAAATTTTGCCTTGCTAAAAGAAAAAAGAACCTCGTCATTTTGGGTATCTTATTTATTTCCTCGTCCCTAAGGGGATGAAAAATATTCTTTCCTAGGAAAGGAAAGAGATTGGAATGATTTATGAACTAATTTAACTTGCACTTCCTTCTTATTTGTTAAAAATAGATTGGTTATCTACCCCTATCAGCATATAGGTAAAATCATTTCACTGGCTCTAACAATCAATCATCCCAAATTTCCTAGTCATGATTTTTTACAAAAATTATCAAAATGCTAAAACCTACAAAAGCTATTTTTTATTTATCTGCGCCTATTTATTTTTCAGTATTAGCAGTATAGCTCAAATAGATTCTCTTCAATCGCTATTAACTAATTTCCCATCAGATACAAAAGAAAAAATTGATATATTAAATCAATTAAGTTACGCCTATCGCAATAGTGAGATTGAAAACACTTTTAACTACGCTCAGAAAGCTTTAGTCCTTTCAAACAAATTAAAGTATAAAAAAGGCAAAGCGATTGCTTTAGACAATCTATCTATTGCGCATTATATAAAGGGGAACTCTGTTCGTTCTGATAGTTTGAATAAAATAGTCATAGAATTAGCAACCGAAACAAAAGATGAAAATATACTTGTTTCGGCATTGATTATCAAAGGAGCAAATCTTAAAAAAGAAAATAAAATTGATGAGACCATACAAGTTTATTTAGAAGGCTTAGCATTAGCCGAAAAACTAAAATCTCGCAGAGAAATCGCTATGCTTGCTACTAATTTGGGATATGTCTACTTATCGAATGGCAACCTAAAAAAAGCAAGAACCTACCTGCAAAAGTCTATCAATACAGTCGATAAGGAAAAGGATTTACATATTGTTTCTTGGAATACTAGACAAATTGCCGAAAGCTACTTGCAGGAAGAAAAATGGGAGGAAGCACTAATTTATTATAATCAAGCTTTACCTATCACTCAACAATTGAAAGATGCTCGTTCTATTGGTTTCATAAAAGCTGGATTAGCAAGGATTTACTTAGAAAAAAAGGACCTTGTAAAAGCAGAGCAGTATACAACAGAAGCTTTAAAGGAAGTTCGAAATACTGGTGACAACGAAATTCGCAGCAAAATTTACCTGGATATTATGGTTATTTATGCTAAAATGGGAAAAACAGCTAAAGTCATACAATTTGCAAATGAGGCACTAACGCTTAATAAACAATTAGAAAACGCCGATTTTGAGGTAAAAATAATTAACCATTTAGCAGCAGCTTATGCCCAAGAAAAAGATTATGCCAATGCCTATAAATTTACTTTAATGGCTAAAGGTATTGAAGATTCCTTAGACATCGAAAAGCGGCTAAATCTTGCGTTAGAATGGGAAGAAAAATACCAATCTGAAAAAAAAGAAGCGGAAAATAGTGTATTAAAAGCACAACAAGAAGAACAAGCTGCCACCATTCGCAACCAAAAGTTATTAAATTATTCTTTATTCCTAGTTACTTTACTACTAGCACTTTCAGGATACACTATTTTCAATGCGTATCAACAAAAAAAGAAAAACAATTTATTATTGGAGAAAAAAGTAGTAGAAAGAACGCATGCATTACAGGCAACGAATAAACAGCTAGTACAATCAAATGAAGAATTGGGCAAATTTGCCTATGTAGTTTCACACGATTTGAGAGAGCCTCTTAGAAATATTATGAATTTAACCCAGCTCTTAAAAAAAATGGTAACCTTTGGCGACTACAAGGACATCCTGACTTCTACCTCCTATATCTACAAAAATGCTAAACGTATGAACAAATTAATTTTGGATACCCTAGCATTCACAAATTTATCGAAAGGTGGATTAATTATAGAACGGGTCAATTTAAACGAAACCATAGAAAACATTGAATCAGCTATTGCAGGCACTTTAAAAGAAAAAAAGGCAAAAATAGAAATTACTAAACCGCTCCCCATTATTGAGGGGAATAAATCTACGATGTTTTCCCTTTTCAAGAATTTAATTGAAAACGGCATTAAATATAATGAAAATAATAGTCCAGCCATCAAGATTGATTACCAAAATAAGGGACAAGAATACCTTTTCTCCATCCAAGACAATGGAATAGGCATTTCTTCTGAATATCATTCCTCTATCTTTGGCATGTTCAATCGATTACAAAGCAGAGATGAATATGAAGGCTCTGGACTAGGCTTAGCGCACTGTAAAAAAATTATTGAAAAATTAGACGGAAAAATATGGGTGCAAAGTGAATTAGAAAAAGGGGCCACTTTCTATTTCACAATTTCACAAAATTAGCTTAGTAAAATAGAAAACGGCAATAATCATTTTGCTTATGTCTACCAGCGAGGCAAAAAAGAGTTTAAAGATTTAATCTCTGGCTCTACTGAAATAAGGTTACTTTGATATATAATTGCATTTTATTCATATTTATAATCACCTTATTTTAAATGCAATTCGTATTTAATAAATTTTAAATATAATTAAATTTGACCCTTATTTCAGTGAAGCCATCTCTAAAAAAGAAAAAGAAACGTTGTAGCTAATGGCGCAACATAAATCCAATATTGGATTATTTTCAATTCCGTCAGATGATATGGTGAACGTACCGCAGGCATTAAGCGTATTAATCGTGATGGAGTTATTACACACTCGGTTGATATAGGCTCTTTTGTAAGCCTTTCCGCCATTATACGCTACCTTCTTTTGTTTTAACGGTTTAAGGTCCCGACCACATGAGTAATTGAACTAAAATCGTCTTTTCCTCCATTACTGTTAACTCAACATAGAAATACAAATCACGAATACTACAATGACAATTGTCCAAAGAATATTATAAGCCTTCCGTTTTTGAGTGATATACGCCTTATCTGCATTGTGGATAGCATCGTTATTCAAAATGCTGTTTAAATCATCTTCATCTAAAAGGTCTTGGTAAGAATTTCTTAAGCGCAAATAGCTTGCGATAAATCTTTCTTTTTCTTTGCCAACCTCCCAATTAGAGAATAAAAGATAAATAAAGACAATTATTAGAAAAGCTTTAGAAAGCATAATAGCCTCTGGAGAAAATAATTTACCATCTCCATCTAAATCTTTTCCAGACAGCACTTTAAAAACTATCAAAGAAGTAAAAAAGGAAATAAATGTGAGTACGCTACGCTTAAAATTCATAGCAAAATTATCAACGATTGCATTTGCTTTGGTTGAAAACTGTTGAATTTGGTCTGTAAGCTTACCCTTAATAGTAATGTACTGTTGGACATTTTCTTTTAGGTAGATGCTGTAACTTGATTTAATGGAGTAAAAAGGTGTACCAACGAAATGCCAAGGTATATTGTCATCCAGATGGATAGAAAGTATATTTCGTACTAGGTCAATTTTATCAACATATTTCCTACCATTACTCGTACTCCATCTAAGCGCATCTCTAAGTGATATTTTTACTCCTATGATTTGTATTTTTAACGGTAACTAATCAAGCTAACCTCTTTTTTATAAATTGTTCCTTTTCAATTACTTGTGGCTTGAACCACTAGAATATCATTTCTAGCTCAAATATAAGGGTGTAATCGGGATTTGTCCCCAAGCTATTGGTTAATAAATTTATTTTTCATCATAATCTCCCATCTACCTGATAAAGCGACTCCTCTCATAAAAATTAGTTTTTCTACATTTTCTGGATACCAAAAAGTAGATGGAGATTTAAATCTCAGGTTAATTATTCGCCTTATTCCAGATTCAATAATGCCACTTCCACAAGGTCGATTATCATCTTTAAGTGATTGATAATCAATTCTATCCTTCTGTTTTCTAAAATATTTAAAAGGATTGAATTCTTCCAAGTTTACTCCTTCAATTCCTTCTTTTATTAATCGAGTCATTTCTCCAAAATTACCTTGCCATAGTTCGTCTTTTAATTTATCAAAATGGGAATTTTGTTTGTCTTTATCAAAATATACCTTCATTTCATTTACATGCTCAATAGCATGATAATAATCTAAAGACTCAATTATCTTTTCCTCTGCCACTCCTAAACTAAGTAAAATAGGCTTTACTCGATTCCAAATCCAAGGTGCTCCATCCGCCAAAAACTGTACACTTTCTGCTTTACTTATCTCTAAATTTTTAAGATACTTGCCTAATAATTCGAAAACTTCATCATCTCCAAAAGTACCATCATAAATAGGCTTTTCTAGCTTATTTGGTTTACCATCCTCAGCCAAAGTCGTAATCACAAACAGCTTTGGTTCTCGCCATGGTGTTTCAAATTTTTCTGTTCTCCCTACTTTTTTATCATCATAAACCCGTGTTCTTGTTCTTCCTCCGTCCATCGCTATTACTACTCGTTTACCTGCCAAGGTTTCTTCTTTTGCCAATTGTACCGTCTCTCTCTTTTCCATACATTCATCAGCTAAGGACAAGGAAATTTGACGAATCCTATCAAAATTTGCACTTATGTCTTGATAATTCATCAGCGACTTTGATACTTCAAAGGATGGACAAAGTATTGAAAATAAACAACTTAGACTTTTGTACATTGGGCTACAAGATAAACTTGATTGCCAAATCAAGGCCGATATATGCCTAGAACCTTTATATTTTTCTGGGGCAATTTTAGCATACAATGAATCATAATTAATCTTCGTGCCTGTTCGTAATTGTAGCGTCCCTTTGCGAAATTCCAGTTTCTTCAAACAGCAGCTTTCTGCTTTTTGTTTTTGGGCATTCACGAACTCTTTAGTCTTACTAACAAAATTTATCACTTCCTCACATATTTTGTCATATAGGGAGAATATCGCTTGATGCAGCTTTTGTTCAAACTCATAGAGATTACCGTTTAGCAAAAAAATACACCATTCTTCCGAATTTATTAGATTTTCATATTCTGTTTTTAGTACCTTTGATACTGAAAGAGGGATTTGCATATTTATTGGATTTTAGTCAATCACAATTTAATATAATCTCTCTTTCTTTTCTAATTTATTCCTTGGGGACAAATCCCAATTGCGCCCCAAATATAAATAAAATTATTTTAATAAATAAACATTTGTTTAAAAATAAGCTTACATTTATGCTTAGTAATAATTTAAGTTTCCGCTAAAAATAGAAAGATGATTCAACCGTTTAATCCAACCCCTAGAATATTGATGGGACCAGGTCCTTCCGATGCGCATCCTAGAGTCTTAAAAGCTATGTCCACTCCTTTGATAGGGCATTTAGACCCCGAATTTGTGGTCATTATGGATGAAGTCAAGAGCATGGTGCAAGAAAGTTTCCTAACTAAGAATCATCTAACTTTTGTGGTTTCTGCGCCTGGTAGTGCAGGGATGGAAACTTGTCTTGTTAATTTGCTAGAACCTGGAGACGAATGCATTATTTGCATCAATGGGGTGTTTGGTGGACGTATGGTTGATATTGCAGAAAGATGTGGTGCAATAGTTCACAAAATTGAAGTAGAGTGGGGGAAGGTCATTAGCCCAAAACAAGTTAAAAAGTCGTTGAAAAAATGCCCAAAGCCAAAATTGTTAGCACTCGTTCATGCGGAAACCTCAACAGGTGCGCTACAACCTATTCCAGAAATAAGCGATTTAGTACATAATGCAGGAGGGTTGTTAGTAGTCGATGCCGTCACTTCTTTTTGTGGTGTTCCCTTAAAAGTAGATGAATGGAATATTGATGCGATTTATTCCGGTACTCAAAAGTGTTTAAGTGCGCCTCCTGGTTTATCTCCTGTCAGCTTTTCAGATGCAGCAGTAAAAGTATTAGAAAATCGAAAAACCAAAGTACAAAGTTGGTTTTTGGATTTAAGTTTGGTCAAAAGTTATTGGTCTGGAGCAAAAAGAGCCTATCATCATACTGCACCCGTTTCGTCTGTATTTGCGATTCGAGAGGCTTTAGCAATTGTGAAGGAAGAAGGCTTAGAAAATCGCTGGAAACGACATCAAGAAGTCCACTTATATCTAAAAGGAAAACTAGAAAATTTAGGATTCTCTTATTTGGTAAAAAAGCGATATCGCCTACCCAATCTAAACGCTGTGTACTTACCTAAAGGAATCAATGAGGCTAAAATTCGACAGCAACTTTTACAAGATTATAATATCGAAGTTGGTGGAGGATTAGGTGCCTTGTCTGGTAAAATTTGGCGTATTGGTATTATGGGAGAGAGTTGTACTAAAAACCATGTGAATACGCTTGTGGGTGCTTTGGAGGACTTGATTTAAGCATTAATGTATCTATTAGACCTACTATAATTGTATGAAGTGTAAAACAGAATACTATGCTCCTTTAAAAATCAAACATACTTTTCCGTTCTAATTTATTATGTAAATTAAAAGTAGCAAAATGTGTCTCTTTAGTCGAAATCTTTTCACTATACAATTTACACTTCAACATATCGTATGTTCCTAATTGAACAACAACAGAGTTAATATCTAAATCATAACATTCTTTGTAAGTTTTGTGCGCTGGATTTGGAAATGTATTTTTATATTCTTTATTATATTTTGGTTCAAAATATTTAATTAAAGCAGCCTCCGTAAAATTGATGATTTGCCGTTCTGAAAAATCTCCATTAACAAGGGTATTCAAGACTTTTGCATTTTTATTAATTAATTCGTCTTCTTTATCTTCTTCTATTGTTGGAGCATCTTTATGCATCATCATGTAGTTCAATTGATTAAATGAGGCTAACATAATCCAGATATCTTTGTCAATATTCCGATTTATCGATTCTAAGTAAATACTCTGAAGTGTTGAATGGCTTTTTAATCTTTCTGGCGCAGTTCGACTTCCATTATTCCCATATGATTGCCCAACATATAATACTTCTAGGTCTAAAAAATCCTTATTAATATTACTTTTTTTTGCAAAATTCTGAATTACCATGGATGCATCCCCCCCAAATATCTTTCCTGATTCTTGTCCAACTACTTGAAAGGAATTGTAAGGAAATTCTGAAATAAAATTTACTTCCTCATGTTTATCAAGCGGATGCATTATTTCTAATTCTAATTTTCTATAGTTATGACCTTCCTGAATATTGAAAGTTATAGTATAGTATTTATCATACATTTTAAATGTATCTGGCTCAATAAAAATTTTGGGCCTACTACAAATTAAATAAATATGGCAAGGGTCATCCTTTGTGAAATAATTTTTCACCATTTCACTATCTAAACTTTGTTGCTGAACCAATACAGCACCAAATAAATACATATTAATCCCGAATTCAAATGGCTTTCTGTTCATTTTTTATATACTTTGTAATAGCTAGTTTTGTCTAAAGGGTTAATTTTATTATTGTAAACTTTACTTATATCTATTCTATATTCAGTTATTAGTTTAAGCGTATTTTCGGGTGGTAATCTTTTAGATTCTATACCATTGTTACTACTATTTTTAAGTTTAGCTAAAACTTCAAACCAATTTTCAATAGGAACAAAAGCCCCGTCAAAATCTACATTATTTGCTAAATTTGACTTCATATTACCATAATCAAAAATGAATTTAGGATGAGGTAAATAACATCCTTTAAATCGTATTTGATTATAATCGTTACCTCCTAATTCAACATCTTTTAAGGATGTATTCCAAAAGTGTGTTACCGCCAAATCCGCTACAGATAATTTACTTCCGTCAAGGATACAATTAATAAAGAAAGCACTAAATAAATTAGATTTTTTTAAATTTGAGTCAATAAATTTACACCCTGTAAATTGAACATTTCGTAAATTGGCTTTATTTAAGTTAATCTTTGTAAAATCAATATCGGTAAAAATTAAACCTCCTTCAATATATTCACTTCCTAAATCTGCATAACTAAAATCTCCTTGCTCAAAAATCTCTTGAAGTTGTTTTTTATCTAGGTCGGATTTAGTTAGAGCTGTTAATAATTGAGCTCTTTCAGGACTCAATGGTTTGCTTATTAATGTTCCACGGTTGTCTAAATATTTGTATGGTTTTAGTGAGCGAGAAATAGCAACAATTCTACCTAATAGGGAACTAGAAATTTTTTTTTCTTTACTCAATTGTTCATCAATTCTGTTTAAGATAGAATTAAATTCAAAAGATAATGTAGCTCTTCTTTGTGACTCTACTAAATAAGTTTGTTGTTCCAATCTATTATTTTGCACTTGAAACATTGAATTCTGCTGTTCTATTAGTAGATTTTGTTTATCTACTTTTTCATTTTGTTTTTCGAATAACTTTGATTGAGAATTCAATATCCGATTTTGCTGAAACAAAAGAATAATAGGAATTATTGCTATTAATATTGTTATTAAACGTGTTTTTAATATTTTTCTAATTATTGCTCCAATTAAATTACTGATTTCTTCATTATTGGGAACTTCTCGATTTTCTACTTTTGATAAATTTGAGTTAATAGCATCCTCTAGTCTCTGCCCCAACAAGAATTTTTTAACTGTCCAATTAAAGAATTCTTTTTTCTTTTTTTCCTTTTTTTTGAAGTCTTCTAATTCTTTTTCAAGAACTTTTAGCTTTCTTTCTAAACTTTTTTCTTTTTTGGTAGCCATTTGTTTTTCTTCGTTACTCAATAATTCCTAATAACGCCTTCTGTAACATATATTTTTATTATAAAAATATAAAATTAAGTATAAAAACCGAACTCCTTAGCAATTCGTTTATATTCCACAACAGTAATGGTCGTTTTATGTCACCATTAAAGTTTTCTTTCTACTATAAGTGATTTTCAACAAATTCTAAAAGACAATAGGTAACAAGTAGCATTAAAACATAGTTTCTATAAGACACATTGATTCAAATATTAATATTAGAATATGCCTTCAACAGAAGATATAGAAGATTTGATTTACCTAGATGGTGGGTTTGTTACAGGAATTTCTGAGTATAGAAGACTTGGTTGGAGAGTGGCAATTCCAACCGACCAAGAAATCCTAGAGTTTAATGAAGAAAATGTTATTGATTATTGGAGTAATTTCCTGATAAACCGTTATGCTGGTGCATCTTGTTTTAGAGTCAATGAAGAGTTAAGAAAAGGAATTGAAGAAGAGTTTCCTGTAAAATTTAGGACTCATCTTAATGTCTAATCCCAGAAAAACCGGACTGGTTAAAAAATAAAATCAGCCAACCCGCATTTCTTTCTTTTCCAAAAAGCCCGCCCACTTTAATGAGGGCTTTTTGAAAAAGAAAAAAATTATTTCCACCCATTTTTACGCTTGAAGTGTGGTAAGAGAAATTAAAAATCAAAATTATTTTTTACTTCTCCAAGTTTTTATCTTCATTTTTCTTTGTTGATGCATTTCATTAGGCGTCAACAAAGAATTACTCCAATGGGGGCGTTTATCATTGTAAATTTTAGCAACTTTTTTTAGTAGCTCTTTTGCTTGTTCTAAAGTATCAAAGATGCCTCCAAAATCAAACTCATCCTTCAAAATTCCGTTAATTCGCTCGGCTACTGCGTTATCATAAGGGCTACCATCTTGGGTCACACTAATTTTGATTTTATGCTTTTTCAAAAAGTCGGTGTAAACCCTAGATAGATATTGAAATCCTCGGTCTGAATGATGGATTAATTCCTCATCATAGACCCTATTATTTATGGCCATTTTTAAAGCCACTAGAGTAGAGGTCGCTTTCATATTATCTGCCACTTCAAAACCCACTAATTTTTTTGAATAACCATCGGTTAATAAATGCCCATAAATGAATCCGTTTTTCGTCCTAAAATAAGTAATGTCTGCTACCCAAACTTGTTCTGGACGAGAGGGAATAAGTTCCTTTACTAAATCAGGATATTGGCCTCGCCAGAGCTTGCTATCTGTTGTAATTGCACGTTTTTTACGCTTTTTGACTAGTAATTTGTGCTTTTTCAGTATTTCAAAGAATTTTTTCCTGCCAAACTTGTATAACTTTCTCTCTTCATATTTACATATCATGTAATACATTTTTCGTCCCCCAATTCGCTTCTGTTCCTTCCGTATTTCTCTAACTTTTTCTAGTACAAATTCTTCAATAATTTCATCCTTTTCTTTTCGGGATATACCGTTTTGCCGTACTTCAAAAAAGGTAGAACGTGCATACCCTAACAATTTACAGGCAGCATTAATGCTCATGATTCCTACCTCATAGACCGACTGGACAATTCCTGTCCAGTTTTTTTTAGAAGGTCGATGCCTGTCAGCTCTTTTGCTAGGTCGTTAATAATGTCCATCGAATACCGATAAAAATGAACTTTTTTCTGTGCTGATTCCAAATCGGATTCTAATTCACCAATTCGTAAATGCACATCCAATTTAAAACGTTTTTGGCGTTGATTTTTCTCCTCAATAGGGGAGTGTGGCTTATTCATAACTTCTAGTTTTGAAAATTTAGAAATACCCAAATTTCCGTTTTTTTTAAGCCAACTAGCAACTGTATTGCTCCCTAAAACGCCATGAATTTCCGATAATTCATCCATAGACGCTGAGGACTCAAAATACGCCTTAATAACTTGCCTTTTGGTACGTTTACCATAATAGGGTGTTTTCTGTCCCTTTTTCATAAAATCCACTATTAGTAGTCTGGTTATTTTGGGATAATACAACCAAAAAAAACCTCTTATTTAACATAAATCGTATTATAGGATTTTTAATTATACGATATTTTTAATAATTTAATCTGTTGATAAGCAGTAATTTAATCCGTATTTTCTAATGGAAAACATTTTTATAAATTTCTAATCAGAAAAATTACTAATTGTTAATTCATAGAAAGCGTTTTCTCAATAACCCCCAAAACCCGCTTATCTATCCGACTTACTTCCTCTGGCAACAACTTCGTCTCATAATGATTGAGTGGATAATTGAAGCCATTATATAGTAACCAGGCACTCATTTTAGCATCCAACTGATACATCTCCTTCTTGGCATTCAATACCGCAGAATCTATCATTTTCTTCGGATATTTAATAGCTGTCTTTGTTCTAATTTCTTTCGTAATCTTGACCAATTCTTCTGGAGTCACCAAACGATCAGAGAGTCTTTTAAACTGGTCTAATTTAACCTCCAGTTTTTCTAATTTCTTAAAAATTGGCTCTAGGTGAATCGCGCCATATTTTTTTGAATGTTTGGTACTTACCGTAACATCACTTGTAAATGCCATTAAGCCATTAGCGCAAATCTGTCGGACATAGCCAATGCCTACCATTTGTTTGACCGTTCCGTCATAACTATTGCGAATAATGACTTCTGGACAAATTTTATCACCTTTTATTACGGTATGCAAGCTATCCGCAATGGTGAATTTAACATAAAATCGTTTATCATCATAGGAACGAGCCTCCGTTTTGAAACCTGTCTCTCCAAAGATGGATTTCATTTTCTCATAAACTGGTAGGACTAGCTCTCGATTATGAACCAGATGGTAAGAACGACCACAAAATTGGACAATTTTATTTTGCTTTGGCAGGTACACACATTTACTCAGATCATCAGAAAATCCAGTCTCTGAAAAATGGTCTGCTGTATTTTTTATTTCTACTGGAAATAAAATGTCTGATAATTCCTCATGTTGCACTAAATTTTTATTATTCATACCCTATCAATTTAAAAAGAGTATCACTTGACAATATTAAATTGGACATTTATCAGGTCAAGTGATATAAAAAATCTACAGCTTTCATTCAAAAATATCATTATTATTATAATTAATCAAATTTCTGATTAGAAATATAGTTAATCAATCAAAAATAGGCAAAATTCTGGCATTTTGATTGAATTTTAGCACTAATTCTTAAATTGTTTATTTCCTTAAATTTATATAAAATGGTTCTTAAATGCTTTTTTTTAAGCATTTTCTGTTCAATAAATGCACTTAGTAATATTTTTACATGACATTTTTCTTAAAAACGCATTTTGTGTGCGGATTGTTGATTGCCTTATATTTTTTTACAGTATTTTGGATTTGATATAAAATGCCTTTTTAAAAACATTTAATATTAATTAATGAGTAAACTTTACACATTAACACAAAATGTGTTATTTTAATAATTGTATCAAAATAAACATAGTCTTCGCAAATTACAATGAAAGTTTACTATGGTACCTCAATAACTCCATCCTGAATCCCTCCTGCTAGTTTTTCCAATAATTTAGCAAATCGACGAAAGCCAACATATCCATCTCTCCTCCTACTGCATTATCCATGATTCCTTTGAATCCTTGGATATAAGGCATCATCTCTGCCAATATTTCTGCTTCTGCCCCACCCTTCGCTAAAATATCTTTAACAAACGTATCTATTAATTGTGCCACTTGGTGGTCTTGGTTTCTTAATGCCATTTTATGAGGATTTGCTGAATTACCTATTCAAAGGTATAAAATATTTACTTTAAAATCACTATTCGCCCATTTCCGATTTTTTGAAACGACCTTCAGGGCAAATCATAGCTCAAAAAATCTTACTGGCAGGATAGGTTGCTCGATGCACCTGTCCTGCCAGAACCCGTTTGGATTTGGCTATTTTAGAATAAAAAAATAAGTCTGTCAAATCCAAACTCGCTAGAACACCACAACAACAAACACACTAAAACTCCCCATTTCACTAAAAGTAAAACGGGGAGCGAATCAAAATGAACTTGACTTTTAATCCATATTATTTCCTAAAATATATCTAGCTGCTTGCTGCGCTTTGGCTGCGGTTCGGAAAATAAAGCGTTTATCCTCCTTTAGTTTGTTCAACCATCCTTGCAAATAGGCAGCATTATTTTCTACTATTTCCCCATAATTAATTCCTCTTGGCTATATGGAATTGAACCAAATTTATTAGGCTCAGTAATACCTTTTCGGCTCAATCGGTTCTTGTGTCCTGTTGAGTGAATTGCCTCATGGAATAAAGTGGTATAATATTCTGCAGAAGTAGTAAATTGCTTAATATCTGGCATATTAATATAGTCCTCAACTGAATTATAATAAGCCTCATTTGCATTGACAAATCTGATTTCTGGACGGTTTGGCATCTGCTCAATAATACCTTCGCATTTTTCAATCTGCTCGTTTTCTTTTAACTGGACTTCTGGAATATGGAATTCAATTCCTTCAATATCTGCCACATTAAAAACATTAAAATATCGGAGCGTACTTCTCTTTTTTACCTCTTGCCCTGCTGCCTTTAATATCTTAGCCTCTTCCTCTGAAATCGTTTTGTTGTTAGCATCTTTGTAAAAGACATTGAAATAAAAAACCATCTCCCCTTTTGCTCCTTTTTTGATTGTACCGTTTAGTGCTTTCGCTTGTTTAAAACTTAAAAAGTACGGAATTGGATGGATAGTGTTATTCATCAAAATTTTATTGATGCCATTATAAGGTTTACCACTCACATAATTACGGGCTAATCCGTAACTACTCCAAGTTTGTCGCCAAGGAGCTACCCCTTTTTCTAATAATGCCAATATTTTATCTGTTACCAACTGGTAAAGGTCAACTTTTGGCTTGTCTGTTTTAGTCGTTTTTGTAGTTGCTACATTAGTGTTAGTTTCAACTGTTGTGTTGTTCATTTTAATAGATTTTAAATATGATTAAATGATTTAGATAATGGAGGAGGACGCTCCCCCATCATCCGTAAACGGTTCGCAAAAAACATTTGCTCACCTCTTTTTATTTTACAGTTTACCTTCATCAGCGAAGGAAAAATAATCGTAGGGCGTAACTATTAAATGGTCTAGGATTGTCAAATCAAGTAACTTTGCTCCTGCTACCAATTTCTTGGTTAATGCTATGTCTGCTAAACTTGGATGTAAGGCAGTTGATGGATGATTGTGTGATAAAATAATTCCAACCGATCGTAGCTTTAAAGCGGCTGTAAATACTACTTTTGCATCTACTACGGTACTGGATTGACCGCCCTTACTAACATTATAAAAACCTAATACTCGATTCGCTTGATTTAATAATAAGATGTTGAATTCTTCCTGCATTTCGATTTGGTCCGACCAATGTGCTAAAAGGATGTCATACGCTGTTCTGGATGAGGTAATTTGTGGTCGGTCACTTGCTTTCACTTTACTTTTATAGGTCAACTCTACTTCCGATACGCTAAATAAAGTATTCATAATTAGATGTTTTAAAAGCCATTTTCATAATAAGGAAATTTCTCCCTTCATTCGGGAGCGGAGCTTACTGTTCTTTGGCTTGTTGCTGTTTGTCTAGCCAAATTCTTAATTGAGGTATCTCCCTTTTTACAGAACTTGCGTCCATATCCAACTGAAAATGTATGCAAGGGGAAAGGGGAATTTATTTGAATCTGCTCCCAGCAGATGCAGCGCTAATCAAAAAAATTGTTCTTTAGTCCGAAGGCGACCCTTGAAGATGTTTGCAGTTGAGATATAGCTTTGTTCTGGAAAAAAGGGAGTGAATGCCTCAATGGGTTTGGATAGGCGAATAATAATAAGCCTAAGAACAGGATGGAACTCCGACGACCTCCTCAATTTGCTGATTGCTTGTTGGATCCTGGGCTGGCGGCTATTTTTGACCAAAAATCGTGACAGTTTAGGCAAGTATGAAGCAAATTGAAAAAAGCGAGGGCTATGTGGAATGGGAAACTCGCTAAAACGGCTATCATTCTCTGCCCACTTCCGATTTTTCGCGCCATTTTCAGGGCAAATTATATGGCAAAAAATCTTACTGGCAGGATAGGGTCTCGATGTTCCTATGCTGCCATACCCCGTTTGGATTTGGGTATTGTAGATACTATCAATAAGGTTACAACCCTAGAATAAGGTTAATTGGTTGCTCTGCTCCTTATACTTTTTCCATGTCTTACTTTTAGCCGCTTCCTCCAACCATGCCTTCACAAAATCTATAGGTGTTCCATATGCTTCAATCTCCGCAGCATCCGAAAAGTGGGATCGATAACCCGATTCTGTGAAAGGCAAAGGAGCTTTATTTGCGGAGATTACTTCAAGGTGTGCTAAGCGAAACCCTCTAATTTCATTTGTGGATTTAAAATAGTTTGGCTTATACCTGACCGTAATATTAATACCTCTCCAAACCATGATTGATTCTTCAATTTCTTTGCTCATTTTTAACGATTTTATAGGTAGGGAAAAAGCAACTTCTCCCCTACTCTATTTTTTAATATTCGGATTTCAAAAGTAAAACCCCGTCAATCATCCAAAGGGAATATTCTTCTAATGGAAAAGAGGTATAATTCAGTTGAAAGGTTTTAATTACAGTATCATTTCCGTCCTCAATGGTAATGGTTGCCTTCTCTCCATTTTTGACCAGTTTCCAAACTTGAAAAGGAGTATTTCTAATTGTGGCATTTGATTGATGACCAAAAATAAATTCTAATAACCAATAACATTCTGCATTAATGGCAAGATAGCGCACGCCATCGGTGTATCTAAACTTGGAAAAAAGCGGATGTTTAAACCATTGAGTGGTGCCTGTAAACTGGGCTAAATTGTTTAATAGTTGTGTAGGTTGCTGCATAATATTGTTTATTTGATAGTCTTACCTGTGGCAGGTAAATGTTTTAGTTGAGTTTTTGCAGGGAAGAAAAGAAACTTCTTCCCTGCTGTGATTAATAATTAAGCGGCGGCAGTAGCGACTTCCTTTTTAGCCGTCTTTGCCTTTGTTTTTGGAGTAGTTTTTGTTTTTGGTACAGTTTCCAATTCCAAAACTTCCTCTTCTGCTACACTTTCAGCTAATGCTGCCGTACTAGATTTTTCATCAGTTCCCCAATTTTCCGAGTAAATAGTTTTTGCACCTTTGGTGTCTTGTCGGTAAATAGCTCCATATTCCTCTCGAATATTTTCTTGGATTGCTTTTAAGGTGGCTAAATCCTCGTCCTTTACCTTTTCAAAACTAAACTCCGCCATATAGTAAGTACTTTTCTGGGCTTGATTCGTCTTTTCTACTAATCGAATTGTCCAAATCACTTCACAAAGCTTGGTTTCATCGTAGCGAAGTTCTTTACTACTTTTGTTCAGATTATCAACGGAAAAACCATGAAATAAGAAAATCCCTAAATGTCCTGCTTCATTAATAAAATAAACCTCAAACCACTTTTTGGCAGGTTGCCCAAAAATTGCTCCTTCAATTCCTCGCACCGCAATAGGTAGGACTTTAAAAGATGCTTTTGGCTCGGTTACTTGCTTACCTCCACCAAGGGTTAATACTCCATTTCCTAAATTTAAGCGGTAATCTCTTGGTTCTCCTACAATGTAGCGAGGGGTTATAATCTCCCCTTCTTTACCGATGAATTTTGCAGGGTCTGAAATTGGCATTAATCTGTTTGACATAATAAGTTTGTTTGTGTATGCCTATATGTTTTAAAGGCACACGAGTTTAAAAATGTATTGAATAAAAAATTGAAATTAAATTGTTATATCTCACTCGAAAGAATAGTATAAATAGCATCAAATAGAATGGATTGAACTCCATAGGATTTCTTAAATCCATTATTGGGGTAGCTGATAACCCACAATTGGTACAACTTCCTTTCCCCTTTATGGTTAGTTCCGTTAAAATTTCATTGCAGCAATTAGATTGATGATTCATTAGTTTTAGGTTTAAGTCTTTTTGCAATTCGGTTTAATTGTAGGTATTCCGCTAAGATGTATGATTGATGGTCTAAACCTATATCAAAACCACCTCTTCTTTTACAGTATCTCCAATAAGCTCTTTTTATATTTTGTTCTGTTGCAATCAGCCCATAGTTCGCCAATACCTTATTGGTTGCATTGATAATTCTCATAGCCTTGTTTTTAGATAAAAGTCTTTTGTAGTAGGTATGGAACGCCCTGTCTGTCTTTTGACAAGACGTTCCTCAATGTCCAAAATTGTTAAAATGGTAATACAATCATCGTTAAAGCAGCTTGTATCATTTCGCTGGTAGCATTGGGTCTAACTACTATACGATACTGGTCTTTTTTAAAAGATTTCTTTTTAATCAGTTCCATAATACAACCTGCTCCTTTCGGTCTATTCTTTCGGCTAAAAGGTTCAAAATCATAAGGCGTATAGTTTACAAATACATCAAAAGTCTTTTCCAATAACTGTAATTCAAATAATTCTTTTTCTTCGGTCGCTTCACACATTTCGTCTAAATATCGGTTTAAACTGTCTGTTGCTGCATTTTCTGCTGATGTTACTGCTTGATTGATTGTTGTACTACTCATAGTTGAATGTTTTAAAAGTCATTTTCATAATAAGGAAAAATTCTCCCTAAATCGGAAGCGGAGTTTATGGTCTTTTGGCTTGCTACTTTTCGCTTTGCCAAATTCTTAATTGAGGTTATCTCCCTTTTTACAGAACTGCGTCCATAGCCAAGTGAAAATATATGCAAGGGGAAAGAGAATTTTATTTGTGGCTTGTCCCAAAAAAAATTCACCCATCGGGTTTACTTTAGATGCAATCGACCCTTTCAGATATTTTTACTTGGATATAGCTTTGTTCTGAGAAAAAGGGGGAATGGACTCAATGGATTTGACAAGGCGAAATGTAGTAAGCTTAAAGAACGGAAGGAACTCCGACGACCTCATCAGTTGATTGATTGCTCCCATAGTTTCTGAACGATTATTTTTTAATCGTTTAGAGGGGGATGAAATTAACTGACACGTAGCGATGGCTCTGAGCAGCAGGAAAACAGGTAAGGGATATTGCCGTTTTTACGGCTGAAATAATGTCTAAATAGCTTGATATTTTGCCGCTTTTGGCTTAGGAATATGGCGGATAATTTTTTCAAAATTAGTCTGGAAGACCGAAATAAAGTGAAGCCCAAAATCCTCCGACCCGCAGGGTAAGCCCCAAATTTTTAAAATTAAAAACTTAGTTTTCATATTATTCTACTTACTAAAAACTCTTTTAATAGTCCATTTCACTTCTTTTAAAAATTATGTTTTAGTAAGCTAAATTTCATTACCTTTGTGGCCATCGGACTTACCCAAAGTCTTTATCTATAACTATAAATAATTCTTAGAGAATTAGACTAAATTTACTTATGTGATGTTTCTCTAGATCTGTAATAACTACACGGTTACAAAATGGCAAAGAAAAATCTAAACATTGAGGGATTAAGTATTACAATTAACAAAAGTGGATATATTTGCCTAACGGATATTGCCAAAAGAAGTAGTGATGAAGTTCCAGCGCAATTGATTAAAAGTTGGTTAAGAAACCAAAGCACTATTTCTTACCTCCTTACTTGGGAAAAAGTACACAACCCCAATTTTAATATGGGCCAAATGACCCATTTTAGAAATTATGCTGCTGCCAATAGAAATTTGATGTCCGCTAAAATTTACATAAAACAAACAGGTGCTATAGGCATAACTGCCTCTGCTGGTAGATACGGTGGAACTTACGCTCATAGTGATATTGCATTAGAATTTTGTGGTTGGCTAAGTCCTGAATTTAAGGTTTATGTTCAAAAAGAATTTCAAAGATTGAAAGCTGAGGAACAAATGAGATTAGGCGATCCATTTAATATTAAGCGTTTTCTAACGACAGGTAGCTATTCCATTTTAGTTACTTCTCTACTTTCTAATATGGATGAACGATTACTAACTCACCCTCAACCTTATAAAAAACGTTTACCTATTGCAGCTGAGGCGGATATGATTAATGAAATTATTTTTGGGCAAACAGCTAAACAATGGCGGTTTAATAATACAGATAAACCCTCAGACCGTAACCAAAGAGATTATGCAAGTATTTTAGATCTAACCATTTTGAACCATTTAGAATTTCTAGATGCGCTATTAATTCAATGGGATGTTGATGAATTGGAGGAAAGAAAGAATATCCTACAAAACACCTTTGATTTCATTTACCCTATATTAAAACGTTCTAAAACAATTAAGAAGCTACAAGATATAGCAGACAAATCGAAAATATAGAAGTATTATTAGAAATAATAATTTTAACCGTGTCCAAATGGACACGGTATTAGCAAATTAATTGTACTATTTCTAAAATACACTCTCCTAAAAGCCAACCACCTGATATTGGCACTTTCTTTGTTTCTAAAACAATACCCTTCCTTCATAAACCTGACTGTTCAATCCCTCCTAATTATAAACTACACAAAATTAAGATGCTATGAGGTCATCTAAGCTATTGCTTGTTTTATTGGCAAGTATTTATCTTTCTTTTACCCTTGTCAAAACAGAAAGCAACGAAATTACTAATACCCAATTCAGTCACCTCAAAGAAAGTGATGGCAATGGGCTGCCTGATGATTGGGTTTGGAAGGTTTTTCAAGACAGTAAGGATTTTACATGGATTGGTACCCACCAAGGATTGGTTAGATGGGATGGCTTAACTTACCGTAAGTTCATGCCTTTTCCTTTGGATTCTACAACTATTTGTGGCGCAACTATTGCCGATATTTTGGAAGATAAGGATGGATATATTTGGTTTGCCATCCATGATAGAGGCTTGGCTCGATTTGACCCCAAAACAGAAATTTTTACCAATTTTCGACACAAACCCCATTTAGATGGTTTGATGCGCATGATACAAGATTCAGAAGGCATCTTTTGGATTGGTTCTTATGGAAGTGGTATGTTTCGATATGACCCCAAAATTGATAGTTTGACCGAGTTCACCATTCAATCAGAATTTAATTACGAAGAAGGAGAAAGTGAATTTCGTTGCAATTCTATAGTTGATATTGTAGAAGATATTACAGATAACAATATTCTTTGGTGTGCGGGTAATAATGGACTTTTTAAGTTTGATAAAACGACGCTTCAATATGAGTACCTCCGATCTCCTGCCAAAGGAACAGAATTGATGACCATTAATGCCCTCAAAATGGAAAAACCTGGTCAATTATGGTTGGCTGCTTATGGGGCTGGAATGGTTGATTATGATATTCCTTCTGGAACATGGACCTACCATACTTATGCTAAACCCAATATGGATAATTATGTGGGGTATAATGATATTGTGATGGGGATGGTTCGAAAAACAAAAACAGATACCGAGTTTTGGATTCAAACGCTGGATAGAGGTGCGGGTATCTTTAATACGCAATCTAAACAATTTGTCTTCTTTGAAAATAGACCAATGGATCCTACTTCCATTAATCCTGGTGCAGGCTTTCGCATTTTTGACGATAAGGAAGGAAGGGTTTGGTTTTGCACTTATAATAATGGTGTTTCTTATATCAATGCTGATTGTCAGGCATTTTTTCCCAAGGCTATTAAAATGGAGTATTGTGATAAAAAATCTGCCAATAATATCACCGACTTTGGGCAGAATAAACAAACCAAACAAATTTTTGCCCTTGCCAATGGTTGTGATGGACTCTATGAAATTAATCCTGACGATGGGACTTATAAAATTATTCTTACTGAAGGCTATGAAAATGACTATCAAATCTATTCTACTTTACTGGTTACCCAAAAAGGGGATATTTGGGTTGGCGGTCGAAATAATCGTGGGGCTAATGAGCCAGAATTTTCTCGTAACACCTTACTCTATTTAAATCCACAAAAAGGAAAATTAGTCCCTTTTGAACATCCTCAAATCAAGGCACTTAATTTACAAACTAGGAATGTCATTGATTTATATGAGGATGCGCAAGGGCTGATTTGGGTGGCTACCAATGATGGGGATTTAATAGCAATTGACCAGGCAAATAACAAGCTTGAATCTTATTCTCTGGATAAATGGGATAATGAAATCAAAAAGGTACAAATTACTCAAATTCACGGAGGGCAAAATCAAAATATTTGGGTGGCTACTTCTCATGGCATCTTTAACTTTGATTTAAATACCAGAACTTTTACACAATTAAAAGGAACAGCCGAGTATAATATCAATGCTATGGCACAAGATAAAACAGGAAGATTATGGCTTGGTACTAAACAGGAATGGTTAAAAGCCATTGACCCTCAAAATCCAGATACTATTATTACCCCCGATGTAGGCAATCAACCTTTTACTTTGATTGATAAAATTGTTATTGATCAGGAGAATGGACTTTGGCTGACTACTCAAAAAGGTATTTACTATTTAGATAAATCCATTAAATCACATCAAGATGGCTATTTTCATGCGTTTAGCAAAAGGGATGGTTTAGTTTTTAACCGATTTTACCAACATGGTTTTATGGGATTACCTGATGGTCACTTGTTAGTAGGACAGAACGAAGGCTACTATCTTGTTGACCCTAAATGTCTGTTAAAACCTGAAAATGTAAAACCCATTTACTTGACTGATTTTCAAATTTCCCATAAATCTATTGGGGCTTCTCTAGATAATCTATCTAAAATTGAGTTAAATCATACGGAGAATTCTTTGACGATTTATTATTCTGCTCAATCTTATTGTCAAGCAGATAAGGTGCAATTTACTTTTACCATGGAAGGAATGAATAAGGAATGGTTTACCAGTAACTCAGACGAGCTATATAGAGATTATGAAAATGTCGTTCCTGGTAACTATCGTTTTAGAATCTATCGAACAGGTTTTCCCGAAACGGAAAAAAGTATTGAAATCATTATTCATCCGCCTTGGTGGGCAACCACTTGGGCGTATATCGCTTACTTTCTACTAGGCATTTCTGTGTTAATTGGCAGCCATTCATTTCAACTGAGCAGACAACGAATGAAACAGGAAGCCAAGAATTTAAAAGAAATTAATGATATCAAAAACAAGACATATGCTAATATTACCCATGAATTTCGAACACCCTTGACTTTAATTTTAGGTATTTCTGACCAATTAAAAAAGCTAAATCTAGGATTGGCCGTTGATGATAAAATAGCAGGCATTAAAAATAATAGCAATCGGATTTTACAGTTGGTCAATCAAATTTTGGATTTACGAAAATTGCAATCAGGTAAATTACACCTAAAGCCTGTTCAAAAAGAAGTAACTGGTTTATTAACATACACCGTACAAAATTTTGAACCGCTTGCCCAAAGTAAAAATATCCATTTAATTAAAGAGATTCAATTTGATACACTCGTCATTGACCATGACCCTGATAAATTGATGACCATTATTTCCAATTTACTGGATAATGCGATTAAATTCACCCCTGAAGATGGCAAAGTAGTTTATCGAGTTTACCATCAAGAGACTACCCTACATATTGAGGTAGAAGATACAGGAATTGGTATTGATGAAAAAGTAATGCCCAAAGTATTTGACCGTTATGTTAGTATTGATTCTCCAAACTATACGAGTACAGGAATTGGACTATCGCTTACTAAGGCATTAGTAGAATTAATGGGTGGTTCGATTGAAGTAAAAAGTACAAAAGGCAAAGGGAGTCAATTTAAAGTAGTTTTACCAATTACCAAAAAAGCCATTAAAGTAGAAGAAATCGCCCTTCATGCCTTCAAAGATAGTCCGACTATAATAACCAAACCTATCACCTTGTTTAAAAAGGAGGTGGATACCAATTCGAAAAAACCAATTGTCCTAATTGTAGAAGACCATCCAGAAATCACCCAATTGCTAGTAGATTTATTCGATGATAATTATCAAACTTGCTACGCTCCCGACGGGCAGGCAGGTATGGATAAAGCAATCGAATTAATACCCGATTTAATCATTAGTGATGTTATGATGCCTCGAATGGATGGCTTTGAAATGTGTGAACGCTTAAAAGAGCATCCACATACTTCACACATTCCTATTATTATATTAACTGCCAAAACAGGGGATGACAATAAAATAGCTGGATTAAAAAGAGGAGCGGATGCCTACATCACCAAACCTATCAACGAAGCCGAATTATTATTATCAGCTAAAAATGCCTTGGATAGCCGCTTGGCTTTAAGGAATTATTTTGCCTTATCCAAAGAGCAACCTGCTAAAAATAGAGTAGAAACAAACCCTATCCCAGGTATAGATTTTGCCATTGAGGACGTTTTATATCAAAAGGTTATTGCAGCCCTGGAAAAACATTATACCAATCCTGATTATTCTGTTGATGAGTTCAGTAAGGATGCTGGGTTAAGTCGGTCTGGGTTATATCGTAAATTAAAAGCTTGGATGGGCTCCTCTACTGGTAATACGATTAAAAATTTTCGCTTAGAAAAATCAATGGATTTATTAAAAACAACAGATATAACAATTTCAGAGGTCGCTTTCGAGGTTGGATTTAAAGACGCTTCTCATTTTGCTAGGGCTTTTAAAGAAAAAAATGGTGTAACACCTACTGAATTTAGAGAAGCAGGGGTAGGGATATAAAAGCTGGGGAGGGGTATTAATACGATTCAGACTTACTTTGTCAAAACGTAAGCCGGAGCAATCAACTCCGACCTACTTTGCATGTACAAAAAAATCTTTAAAGTAGGTCTAATACCTCCGATAGGTATGGTTACAAATTTGCAGCAAAGTTTAGTCTTTTACTAGGATGAGCGAATCAATTCTAGGATATCTGAATCAATTTGAAAATTTTGTGTCCTGCTTAATTTGGCGATTCCCTACCCTTTTTGTCGAAATCAAGCCAGTAAATCAACATTTTTACAAAAAGCAAATTTTTTTCTAGGATTTCTGGATCAATTCTAGGAGGAGCGAATCAAGATTAGGATATCTGAATCAAGACTAGGATTTCTGAATCAACAATTAGGACTTTTGACCCATTCTGAAAAAACAGCTTGTTTTCCCTTGTTTTTTCTGCTTTTAAATGACCCTCTGGCATCTTTCTTGTCTTTTATTTTTCATTCCCTCCTTTATTTATGTAGAATTCTCTTTACAGACGGTCTATAAATCCACTCCCCTTCTAGGCTAGACCTTATCTAAACACACTATCCATGCACTATAAATGGTATACACTTTTTCTAATCTGGCTTTTCCTATGCTCTTTTCAACCTATGATTGGGCAATCTTGGTTAGCTCCTCATGACGACCTTCATTTTACAAGCAAACCCAATCCTACCAGCTTTATTGATCTAATCGGTGCTAATGCGGGAAAGGAGATAGGACAAAACAAAGCTACTTTTCAAGCCGTAGGTAAGATTAGAAATGTCCGTAGTTTTCATATTATGGGGTCTGATTATGGCAATGGCTTTTTCCCAAACGAACAAACCGTTCTCCCCCATCCTTGTGATTGTGGAGATACTTTTTACCAATGTGCCCCTCAAGTTTGCCTTGACGAAGAAACGGGTAAAGTCAAACAATATGGTTTTAGAAATTGGAAAGCTCATTATTGTGATTGGAAAAAGGGCTATCAAATGAAAAATATTCAAGCATCTTTGGAAGCTATTTTTCCAAAGCTAAGTACCGTTTGTGATTTTGATGAAAATTTTAATTGTACGCATGTTCCCCATCCTTGTACGGATTATGGCTTAGGTCGAAACTACCCTAATAAATGGTATACCAAAGAAGAATGGGGCGGTAGTTTTCAAAACATTCGAGAAATTGCAGCGGTATATGCGGAAAACTTTGCCATTACTTTTTGTCCTTCAGATACTTCTAAACAATGTTTGGTAGATGTTCTAGAAGTTGGCAATGAACCATGGGGGAAAGGAGATGATGGTATCAATGGCACCTCAGATGATACGCCAGGAAAGGAAGGCTATCATGCTATTTGTTGGGGTGTGATTGATGGTTTAACCAACTATTACAAAAGCAATGACCCTAAAAATTGGCGCATGAAATTATCAACTGCTGCTTTTGAGGCTTATACAACAACTCCTGGTTGTGGCAATGATCCGAATCAATATATTGAAGTGATGGTACCGAATCAAATTGAAAATGGTAAAAGTCTGCGCTCCTATTTTGATTTTGTTTCCATTCATAATTATCCCTTTCCAAAAGCTACCTTGTGTAATGATACCCATCTTAAAAAAATACCAGAAAGCAAGGATGGTTTATATCTTGCTTTAAAGAATATGAAAGCTTGGATGGATATAAATATGCCACACGCCAAACTAAATATTACGGAATTTGGCTGGAATACTAAAACTAGCCCAGGATGCTATTCCGTTGGACAGGCGAATCAAGCTAGCTACCTTATAAGAGCTTTCCTTTTAGCAGCTAGATATGACATCAATAAAGCTTATGCCTATGCTTTTTATGACCATCCTGAAGAATCTCTTTTTTGTTCTGTTGGTTTCCAAGAAGAACACACCAATGCCGAGAAAAAATCTTTAAAAGCGGTTAGCAAATTAAATGAATTAATCGGTGATAAACATTTTATCAAAGCCTTGGAAGAAGGTAATGATGGAGCTACTTTTGCTTATCTCATTGGAGACTATGATAAAACGAGTCAGCAAGGAACGCCTACTCATTTAGTTGCTTGGAAAGCAACAGATTTAATGGAGGTGGATGTTTTTGATACTTATCCAAAAGCGGCCACTAATTTTACAACTATCAATTTAGAAGAATTTGCTGTTAATCCATCTGGAAATTATGTGTATCTAGGTTGGGATAATACTAAAGATGGTTCAATTGGAAATAATATAGTCCAAGCTAACGGTAATGAAGTACAAATAAAACTATCTGGAATGCCGATTCTTATTCCGCTAAATAATACGACTTGTACCTATGATGAAATCGGAGACTTTAACGGCTGCGATGAAAATACCCAAGTTCAAAACACCAACCAAACAGAACTAGCCTGTGGAGACATTACGGTTACTTATGGAAATGGTCAAATCAAATTAGCAGGTAAAGAAGGCGTAAAATATCAGACCTTTGAAATCATCAATATTGCAGATGGAAAATATGACCGAACCGTTCTTTGCCCTTCTAATTGTGATCCTATTCAAATGGTCGATAATCTACCCGAAGGAGACTATTTGATAAAAGTCTTTGATGCTAGCTGGCGCTTAACTTGTCAATTAAATTATAATAATGCGATTCATTTAGAAACTGGAGGCATAGCTAATACTTGTGAGGACAAAGATGAAGATGGCATCTGTGTGAGCGAAGACTGTGATGATAATGACCCTAATTTTCCTAAACCTGTAGGTAGCCCCTGCAATGACGGAAATCCTAATACAGAAAATGATAAAATTCAAACAGATGGTTGTGATTGTAAAGGAGATGAGATTCCAGTAGAAAATAATGGAACTGAGAACACTAATACCCTTTCCTGCAATAAGGTGCAAATAACTTATGGCAATGGACAAATAACCTTAGTAAGTGAAGATGGAAAAAGCCATCCAATGAAAGTGCAAGCAAAACAAGCTCCTTATAAAATCCCGATTAATTGCTATAACTGCGGGGTCACTAAAACAATTAGTGATTTACCCGATGGTACTTATCAAATCTGGGTCAATTATAAATCTTGTGGCCTAATTGAACTAAGCAGTACTACAGAAATTCCAACCGAAGATGATTGCCTAAATCACGGAGGAGATGATGATAATGATGGTATTTGTAATGATATGGATTGCGCTCCTAATGACCCTAATCTCCCTCAACCCGAAGGTACACTTTGTGATGATGGTAATCCTAACACCCAAAATGATAAAATCCAAGCAGATGGCTGTAATTGTCTAGGAGAGGAAATAGAGGAAACCAATTCCAACACCACTACCCTATCCTGCGGCGAAATTAACATCAACTATGCTGGTGATGAAATTGAAATGATTGGGTTAGCCAATAAAATCTACACTTTTTCTATTAATGATGAAAAGAGTGAGTGGAAGAAAATTTTTGATTGCTCCTATAATTGTGGGCATACCCAAAAAGCCATCAATCTTGCGCCAAGTGATTATCTAGTAAGAGTCTATCACAATAATAATGAAGTTTGTGATACGACTGTGCAACTATCAAATAGTCTAAACAACAATTCGCTGTCCAGAAATGTGCTCGAACTGGCGACAATCGTGCAGCAGCAAGCAATCCAATTAGAATGGTTAGCTGGTGGAGTTACAGAAACAGAAAGCTTTATTATTGAAAAATCTATGGATGGTATTGATTTTAAAACCATTCAAACCATTCAAACCATAAATAATCCAAGCGATTATCATTTTAAAATAGCGGATAGTCATCCTGATTATGGTGTCAATTACTATCGAATCAAACAGCAATTTTCTTCGGGGGAATATCGCTACTCTACGGTTAGTTCCCAAAAATATTATCTCGATGAAACCTCCATTAACCTCTTTCCGAATCCAGCGAAAACCGAAATTAATCTTACCATTGGCCATTTTGCTAATTTAAAAGGAGAAGTTCGAGTTTTTAATCGTTTAGGATATGAAGTAGCTTTCAAAAAATTGGATGGTATTAACCCGCAGCTAACTTTTGATACGTCCAATTTTGAAAACGGAATGTATTTTCTAATTATTGAAGCAGAAAACAGAAAAACTATTTCCAGAAAATTTATGGTGGAACAGGGAAAATAACATCAGTATTTGCCTTGCTGCTAGATAGTTTGTATTTTGGGGCATCCTTCCACTTACGCTCCCTTTTATAGCATTTTCCCCCTAAGATAAAAACAAGAACAAAATTATGAACAAGCTTAAACACCTGTGCCTATTTGGGTATTTATCCCTTTTTACTTTTCTTCCGCTTTTAATCAGTCAAAATAATAATTTACCTGATCTAGAAATAACCTTGGTAAGAAGCCCTGATACTTTATTAGCAGGACAGTCGGTGGGTAACGCTTATAGATTTGAGAACAAAGAAAATGTCCCTATTGAAAACCCTTTTAGAAATGCTCTTTTTTTGAGCCAAGACCCCAATATTGATACAGCAGACATCCTCATTGGCGAATTAAAATTAGCTAATTTTCCAGCTAATGGCTTAGAATTTTTCACCGTTTTCGCCATCGATAATATCATTGCTAAAGTTCCTGAAGATACCCCTTCAGGGGATTATTTTTTGCTATTTACCACCGATGCAGGTAATACTATAGCAGAAGTCACCGAAAGTAATAATATTATTGCTCAACCACTAAGAGTCAATCGAGCTACTGATTTTAGTGTAGAAAATCTAGATTTTTCGACACCAAGAGATTCTATTCTTCCAGGAGAGGGGTTCACTCTAAGTTATGATATTATCGTTAAAAACGAACCCTCCCTTCCTACCAAAATCAATTATACGTTGACCCCTCTTTTAGAAAATCTAACGAATCCCGTAAATTTTTCTTTTGAGGTGCCTGCGCTACCCATCGGTCGGCATAGTTTTAACCAACAACTAATCATTCCATTAAATACAGATTATGGGTTTTATGCTTCCTTCCTAGAGATTGACCCCGATAATCAGATTGAAGAAAGCGATGAATTCAATAATGTGTTAAGCTCTTTTGGTAGAGGTTTTCAAATAATTAACCAATTAGAAGTCCTTAGCGTAAGTTGTCCCTCAGAGATTCCTCAACCCAATGGTATCTTAACTTTTGATATTATTATAAAAAATACGAGTGCAACCTCCTCCCCTGCTACTAGTATAGGTTTCTTTCAACAGATTATCTCTATTAATTCCCCTGACCGTAGTGAACCTAGATATGGTATTACTGATGTACCAAGTATTGCAGGGAACGAAACAATAACTGTTCAATTAATAGCTCAACTGCCTGGGGAATTAAGGATCCCTGGAGAGATAACTAATGGTGCCATTATTCGGGATTATATCTTATCCTTTAGTCCTTCAGGGCAAGGTGTTGCTTCGATTATTGATTTATTTTGTAATAAAAGTAGGAGCGACTTACAACTTGAATTGGATAGCGATGATTTAATTTATGGATTAACAGGGACAGAGAATAGTGTAAATTTAAAAGTAAAAGTGACTAATAATGGCCCTGAAACGGTCTATAATATCCGAGCTTCTTTACCTAGTAGAAATATTACTGGTTCTTTTGTAAATACCGCAACTTCCGCTAATAGTACATTCGTCTCTAGATTTCAATCTAGTGGTGATTTTCTTACTTATTTATCCATTCCAGAACTAGGTGTCGGAGAAGTAGCTACTTTAAACGCCAGTTACCTATTTTTTACACCTGATAACCCCGATAGTACAACTGAAAATATTGGCGCTGCTGTTAGTAGTCCTAGTACGATAGATAACCTCTTAGAAAATAATGCGGCATTTATTACTTATTTTAGGGAAGGGACACTTAATACAAGTTGTACAGATTTAGTGTTTACTGGAGAAGCAGGCATCATAACTATTGATGGGCTTACCCCAAATTCTAGGGTAGAAATCATTGGTCAAAATACCAATTATCAAACCCTCCTTATTTGTGATAATGATTGCTCTCCTACTCAGCTTATTGAAGATTTAGAGGAAGGAGCATATACCGTCAAAGTCAATCTCTTTGATGGAGAAAAGTATTGCTATCGGGAAGAAGTAGTCAGCGTAAAAGCAGCAGACAATAACGGGAATGGCATAGCTAATTGTGATGCTTTAGTTTTTACAGGAGCAGATGGACAAATAATTATTGAAGGATTAACGGCATCTTCTAATAAAGTAGAAATTATAGGACATAATACGGATTGGCAAGTATTGGTCATCTGTGATGGCGATTGTTCGGAGGTTCAAATAATTCCTGATTTAGAAGCAGGTGAATATGCCGTTAAAATAAATCAATCGGGGGCTGATGGTTCTTATTGTTATCGAGAGGAAGTCGTACAAGTTGAAGGAGAAGGTAATACCAATGGTAGTGCTAATTGTGATGAATTAGTATTTTCTAGTAGTAATGACTCTATTAGTATAACTGGCTTAACCGCTAGTTATGATAAAGTTGAAATTATTGGGCGAAATACGGACTGGCAGGTGGTTACTATTTGTGATGGAGATTGTGCTGATACGCAATTTATTACTGGTTTGCAGGCAGGCGAATATGCCGTAAAGGTGAATCAGGGAGGAAATGATGGGACTTATTGCTATCGGGAAACTGTTGTTTTGGTTGATAATGGTAGCAATAGTCGGAATAGTACACTTGATTTTGGTAGTGATTTGGTGCTATATCCTAATCCTGCTAGGGATAGAATTCATTTGCGTTTCCCTTCTATTTCTGGCAAAACGAGCCAAGTTCAAGTTTTTAATACTTTTGGGCAGCGGGTTCATCTATTTTCTAATATTTCATTTGAGAAGGAAACTATCTCCATTGATTTGGGTAGGTTTGAGAATGGGGTTTATTTGATGGCTGTTCAGGTTGATGGTTTAGCTTTGGTTAGTCGGCGGTTTGTGGTGGAGCATTTGAAGTAGCACTTATATTTTTTGGCTAAATTTTTGAATATACTTTACAATACGTAAAATATGTCAAAGAGAAGTTCTAATAGGATGTAACCTATTAGGACTTCTCTTTTTTTTGTCCTGTAATAAAAAGCGTGTTTGTTAAAAGTGTTTCCATAAGAGCAGCCTTCAATCTTTGCTGCTCTTATTTTTATTCCATTTTCCTTTAGTCAATTTTTATCTTCTTCCAGTTTATATCCTTTAAAGATTTAAACAGAATGTGGAATTTTTGAAAAGATGCTTTGAACCATGCAAGTATTTTTTCATCTCCTTCATCATCATTAAGAAAAGTAGATAAGCTTTTTTCTAAGTTAATGACTATTCCCGAATCCTTGATAACTACATTGAATGCTTCTTCAAATTTATTTTTTTGTACTAAAATAATACTGTGGAATTCATTGCTTTTTCCAACATAAATACCAACATAAAGAGAAGGTCTATTAAAATAAAAGCCGTAATTAAAATCTGAATCATTCCCACCTTCCAGAATATCTTTTACTTGATAAATATATCTATTGAAATCTTTTATTTCATTTTCTAATTTTGCTCGGTTGGATTTTTGTTTGTCTATCAATAAATTATCAAAATCATCCTTTGCATTATCAAGGTGGTCTCTAAAGCGACTTAGCATACCTTGAATATTTTCCATTATCTGAAAATCGGAAATTGTCAAAGTTAAATCCTGTGCCATTTTATATGTTTTTAGAAATTTTAAAAAACTATCAACTATTGGTTGGTTGGTTTCTGAAGGTAGAAATTTCGCTATTTGATACCATCTAATATGCTGAAACCCATGTTTTGTAAACTCCTTGGTATCATTGTATTTTGTGCAATAAACTAGCTTTGTTTTTATTTTTATTTTTTTAGCTTTAAATTCATCCAATACTTTAATGTATCTTGAGAGTTGCTTCTTTTGTTCAGAGGAATCCACTTTGTTTTCAATAAAACATATTGTAGTTGCCGATTCAATGACTAAATCTATCCGACAGTTATTATCTCCTTTTAATTTATAGAATTGTTGGGTTTTAATTTCATAAGGCACATTAATTAATAATCCTATTTTCTCTAAAAAATCATTTCTTATAGTTTCATTATTTCTCAGAACCCCAGCAAAAGCCTCTGTCGTAAAGTCTTCCATTGGTGTGATTCCTAAGCCTTCGTGCGGTTTGCACAGTTTAAATATTTGATTAAACATGAATTAAGTTGGTTTTTTAGATAAGTATGACAACCAATAACAAGAGAATCAATCAAAAAATGTCTTTAATGACCAGTCTTCTTTATTCAAGGGTTGAACCGTCTTTGTAAATTATCTTTTCAGGAATCCACTCAATTTTCAAATCTTCTACATCTTTATTCTTTAATGCTACATCTTTATCCATAAATTGATTATAGTCTGTCTGAGCATTCCAATTTTTGGTAGAATTTGCAGGAACCCCATCGTCATAGGTTAAGTTCAAACTACTAATTTTTTTATCAAACAAGTCATTAAATATTATTTGCCCCGTAAATGCTTTTATATCTTTATCCTTCTTATTTTCAAAAGCAAATTTGTAGGTGATATAATCTTGATAATTATATTTGGAAAATCCTTTTTCAAAAAGTGATACTGTCAAAGCACCACCTAATCTTTTTATTTTTTCTGCTTCCTCTGCTCTTGCTTTTTCTGCAAGCATCTTTTCTTCTTCTTTCTTTAGTCGTAATTCTTCCTTTAAATTCTTTGCTTCATCAAGTAAATTACCGTATGTTTTACCAAGCATTTTATCATCGCCTAAAGATTTTATTGCAATATACCCTGCGAGCATATTAAGTTCCTCTTCAGATAAGGACTCTTTTAATTCAATAACATCTTCTTCGAGGTTATCCTTTTTGAAAGGTTTGTCCAATGGACTTGAACAGGAAACAATTAAAATTGTGATAACTAAAATTATAAATTGTTTTTTCATTTTATTTGTATTTTATGATTTATGATTGCCTTAAACAGCTTCAAACACTCACAATCGGCAGCTTTTGCTGCCGATTTACGGGTACAAATTATTTCGACCTGTACAATTAAAAATTTCGACCTGTTTATACACAGAAATTATCAGTTTTAAAGGGGTTTAGGTGTGAAACATTTTAAAAGTCTTTGACATCTTCACCATCAAAACCATCAAAACCATCAAAACCATCAAAACCATCAAAACCATCAAAACCATCAATATGGTCGTCGTCACGACACTGGACACGCAGAACAGTTAACTAAGCAGCCTTTATATTAGGCTTAAGCTGTATTAATTGTGAAAACCTTTCTCTAGAAGATAAGTCTCCTAAAGAAGTGTGGATTCTCATTGTATTATACCATCCGTCTATATATTTGAAAACAATAGAATATACTTGGTTCATTGTGGTAAATTTGTAATGATTTAAAGACTCTGTTTTAATAGTTTTGAAAAAAGATTCTGCTACTGCATTATCCCAACAGTTTCCTTTACGAGACATACTTTGCACACATTTACTTTCCGTTAATAATTTTCTAAATTCTTTACTCACATATTGACTGCCACGGTCTGAATGAAAGAGCAAGCCCTCCTCAATTGGTCGGTTATTTAATGCCTTTTTAAAGGCAGCAATTACCGTATCACTATCCGTCATATTATCACTCAAATTCCACCCCACCACCATGCGGTCTGCTAAGTCAATTATTGTGGTCAAATACACAAAACTATCGCCTATTGGAATGTAGGTAATGTCACTCACCCAAAAACACCCTAACTCCTCCACATCAAAAGCTCTATTAAGCAGATTAGGCGATACTTTTTCATCATGCTTACTATCTGTTGTTACTTTGAATTTCTTCTTTATTTTAGGGCTTATTCCCATGGCACTCATACGTCGGTATACCTTACTCTCACTTACTTGTATGCCTTCTTTTCTTAATTGCTTGTATATTCTAGGGCTACCATAGGTCGCTCCGCTTTCTTCAAATATTTCTTTGATACGGTTGTCTAAATCTGCCGATTTTGGCATCCCTTGTAATTCCTTTTTCCAGTAATAATAACCACTCTTGCTAACACCCAATACCTCGCACATTTTCTTAATCGGAAATTCGTTTTTATACTCGTCTATAAACTCGTAAATTTCCGTTTGGTGTTGGAGAAAATGTGCACCGCTTTTTTTAAGATTTCTACCTCTAATTCTTTCTCTTTTAACTGCTTTTCTAGCAACGCTATTTTACGCTCAGATTCATTCATTAATTTATTCCCTTTACCAGGAAAGGAATCTTCCTTGTGTTTGGCGTAAGTGCTGCGCCAGTTATAAATTGTATTAACCGAAACCCCAAATCGCTCGGCGATAGTTTTTACATTTTGACCCGCTTCTAAACTCAGAGATACTACCTCTAATTTTTCCGCTTTTGTGTAGCGTTTTTGTAATTTTGACATCGTATTTTTTTTATGGTTGTAAGATAAGCTCTTTTAACCTTTTTACGTGTCCGATATCTTGACTATCTCCAATATTTCACCTGAAATTCAATAATTAGATTTTAATTGTACAGGTCGAATTATTTGGTGCCTACTTTTTTAATTCCTTTCTTTTTTATCTCTTAGAATCTCGTAAAATAGGTATCTCAAATATTCTTTCACTTCTATATCTGTTACAATTTCATCGATTTTACCCATTAAAAGCAATAGCTCATTTATCTTGTAAATTTTGACATCAAGCGTTTCTTTTATTTTAGGCTTAAATTGAGATAGTTCTCTATTTTGAGACCGTTCAATTTTTCTCAGAAGAAAGAATCTTAAATGGTCTGGTTTTTTTATGTTATTCAATTCTATTATATCCTCTTTCATTTCTTTTTCCGCTTCTTCAATAAAATTGGAAAGTCCTTGTAACTGCTCAATAACTGTCGAAGGTAGAAAATTATGTCTTATTGAAATCAATTTAGTTTTAATTCTTCTCGGTTTAAGAAAAACATTCACTTGACCTTTGCTATCATTTGTTTGGAGGGTAAATAATCCCGAAAATTTAAAAGCTTCTCTTTTTATTTCATCATTAGACATCTCCAAAATGAAGTTCATTTTTCCAATATTAGGGATATTCGTTGTATTATCTTTTTGGAAATATACTCGAATGAATGATTCGCTATATTCACATCTGCTTATCTTAAAATTATAACTTGTACTTTTCATTGCACCGTGCAATGCAACAATTGTTACAAAAAGTGAAAATCTAATATTATAATCAAAGTACTGCGAAGTTGAAGTTATTGCACGAACATAATATTCACCTTCACTATCTTGGAGTAATCGAAAATTTTTGACATGAGAATCAGAATCCTCATATTTTTTATTTAAATAGTCAATGTTCTCTTGAAGTAAATCAAAATGTCCTTCGGAAATACAAAAATTAGCGAATTTATCCATTTTGTAGAATCCTTCAAAATATTCTCTTTTTGCACTATAAACTGTTCTTGCTTCTATGAAGGTCATCCCAATATCACTTGCATCATTGAATCTCAATTTAATAGTATTAGCATCAATTGTTTGGACACAATTTACATCTGAAATGTGTGACTTTAAATCTATTTTTTTGAATTGCCGATCTCTGGAAATAATTGATTTTATCACTTTGCTTAAACCTGTAATGGCAATAGCTTCATTTTTTATTCTTTCAAAATCAAAAAGATTCATCAAATCTTCTTCGAATTCACTTCCTTCAATTAACTCTAAACATTTTGATAATCTTACCAATTCCTTATCATCAGATAAGTCTTTGAAATTTAAACAATCTTTGTAAAATTTTGCCATGGCTCTTTATTTTTGTTTTTTAATGACCGCCAACTTTTAGCCTTTATTCGGCACAGTTTTTCTTCTTTCGTAATTATTTCATTTAATTTGCATTATGATTAACCCATACAAAAGATATCAAACAGGATTAACTATCCAACATCTTTTTCCACAAGAAGACAAATCTCTTTGTGCTTGTGGCTGTATGACCCCTTTAACTGGTCGTCAAACAAGATGGCACTCTAAAAAATGTTATTTAAATTCTTTAGTACATTTTTACATTATCAAAGGGAATACAAGAACCATACGGGATGAACTATTCAGTATAGAACATGGATTTTGTAGAAACTGCGGTGTTTTTGACCCTTCTTGGCAAGCAGACCATATATTGCCTGTTTCCGTTGGTGGTGGAGGTTGCCATATTGATAATTTTCAAACGCTTTGCGTAGAGTGTCATCAAGTTAAATCCAGCTTTATGTTATCCCACAAAGACGCAATTTCGAACGCAGTTTCTTCTATTCGAGATAAGCGACGTTTAAAAGACTTTTTACAAGACGTTATATTTAAAGGGGGAATGTCTATGCAGATGCAAAAATCATTTTCAATTGTTTCTTCAGATTTTGGATAAAAGTCTATTAATGCCATTTTAATTAAAAGAGCAATATCTAATCTTACGTCAGCATTTAACGGGTTAGTTTTTCCTAAATGAGATTTAATGCCACCAATTAAATTGCCTTCTTTTTTTACAAGAATATCTGGGTTCACTCTTATTTCTAATCCATTTATTTCGATTTTAATCCTATCATATGATGGCTTTAATTGTAATTTCTTTAGAAAAGATAAATCTAAACCTTGTGCTTTGTCAAGTAATTCCTTTGAAGATTTATTGTCATTCTTTAACCATTGAGAAGAAAGGTCTCTGTTTGATAGTTTTTGTTATTGTGTTAGTGTCTTGTAGGCATATGTATTGAATAATATCTTTTCTTATTAACGAATAGTATTGAGGATAACTACCTCCTTTATCAGGAAACTTTTGACCTTTGAGAATATCTCTGCGACGCTTAGCATTTGGACTTCTTCCGTACTCACAGAATTTATTTAATGAAATAGTAGGCTTTAACATTTATTTATGAGTTTATTAATAATGAAGAACACAATGTATTGGATAGATAGTGGTCACTTCCAAAGAACGATGTATCATCCATTTACTAACCATAATCAAGGGTATATTTTTTCCAAACAATGAATAGCAAATTAATATTAAATTTGTATTCATTCCTTAACCTTCAAAAAAACAAAATGAGCCTTTTCATCCTCCACTCTTTGCCGCACTTTATCTAACTGAACTCTATCCGCAAGATGGTGTTCTTCCCCTGCAACCAAAACAATCAAATTTCGATTATCATACTTCGCATCTGTGTAGTCCTTTAGCTGCCCAACTAACCGTTGCAAACCCGCCGATTTAAAAATACTTTTAGCTAATTTCACCTCTATTCCAACTTTCCCTCGACCTAAATTAAAATCAATACTTAGCCCATTATTACTTTCTAAACGATACTCTTTTTGAACACTTTCGTATAAATCCCGAAGTTGCTTATCTAGTTGAGCTTGTATAGAACTTTCTCTATATCCAAATTTCAATCGTGCCTCTTTTCTCAATATTAGCTTTTTCAAGTCTTTCATTAATCTTTTTACCGAGACTTTTTCATCAGGTATTCTATTTGACTTTCCAACTGCTTTTTTTCGACTATTTGATTGAGTAGAAAAGTAAACAAGTGCTATAAGTACCAATATTCCACCACCAACTATCGTTTCGAGTTCTAACATCATTATTATCTATTTTTCCAGTAAACTTGTAAGGTTATATTGCCATTAGACAAGGTGAAAGGGTTTCCTTCATCTGTTTTATATCTTCCAAAAAATCGAGTGTCTATTAGTACATCATCTGAGGTTAAATCATCCTCATCTACTACTTTAAACAACCAATTGTCATTGGTGATTTCTAAATTAGCAGGGAATACCCATTCTACAGGTGCTGCATTATTTCCGACATCAGTTAATACCTCAGTTTCAAAATCAAAATTATTAATGCCATAGGAAAGGCGTAAATCTGGCCCAGTTAGTATATCCCAATTTGACAAATCAACACCAGAGACCTCTACTCTATCAAAATATCTTACTTCTAAAGCCTCCACTACACCGCAACTAGACGAGTATAGGATTATGGAAAATAGAAAAACATATAAGCGCATTTTATTCATGAGTCATTTATTTTATTTTTATGTTAAAGAATTGAGTACTTTTAAGTTGTAAAATTTTCATTCTATATCAAACTCGTTGAATGACAAACAAAAATTTCCAAACAGCTGTATTTCCAGCATACTGCCCACTATTCTCTACAACCATTACATCTAATTCAAATCTCGTTTTATCAATAGCAATTAAGTCTGAATAAATAAAATCCATTTTATCATCTCCCGTATCGGAAAAATCTTTGTCTTCTTCGACTGAATGAGCGACAATACTTAGTGGTGCTCTTCGTTTAAGCACAAAAATTTCTGTTTCTCCTTTCTTAATTATTTTTTTCTGAACAGAAAGAAAATGCCTCCAATCTCCTCCTACATGGTCATTAGACATTTGCAAAACGCTTTCTAAGGTAATGGCAATTTTGCGTTCCTTCCCTTTTTTAACATGATTTTCCTCGACAACTAAATTTGAATCGTTCCTAGCTGTATTTTTTATGTTATTTTCTTGATGAACAGTAGTAGTTTGTAAAACGATATTCAATATGATAAATAGTATTGCTTCTAAACTCATAGGATTATAATAGATTAAAAATTACTCAAAGATTTTTTACTTAACCCCATTTTAGCTTTTGTCATTTAAGCGAACCCATTTCAAAGCAGCTTTTCGAGTCGTCACATTTCCAACTTTCACGATATGCCCTTTTAACCAATAATATTTCTTACCTGCTTTGAGAGTTACTTTTCCTGATTGTTGATGCTCCATTTCTTGTCTAGTCAAATCATAAGTAATTCCGCAATGAACTTCTAGATTACCGACCTTGAATCTGTATTTATAGGTGTCCCGATTTGTCATCATTTTTAATTTTTAGAATTAGGGTACTGCTAAACATTTAAACATTATTCTACTAATGCTACTGCCTCTAAATAAGATGATTTTACAATGGCCACTACTTCATAAGCAACATGTATTCCATGCCAATAATCTCGATTTCTAAAACCCAGAAAACAACTCGTACTATTTTGGGAAACAGGGATAGTTGCTTTACCTTGTTTCAAGTTTTGTCTAGTACCTGATTTGATGTAAGAAAATTGTAAATTATTGACGAAGGATTGTTGATTAATTCGGTCTAACACAAATACATCACAGTAATCCGCTCCTGGTGGCACAGTTACCGCATCTATTCCTATAGAAACGATTTTACCATTCGCTCCAAGTATTGCTTTGGACAAATTCCCTAATAAGTCAAAAGTTTTACTAACTTTCGCAATTTCTGATTTATTCCTAGATGCGGTAAATATATAATGCCATTCGACTGTATTTGGTGGTAAGTCTATGCCAGCAGTTATTTCACTACTACCACCCTTAAATTGCTCATGTGAGGTACTATTAACATATTGCTGGGTAGGTGAAATGACAGTAATCGCCTCGTACTTATCTTTTAGTTCTACTGTCGTATTAAAATCTACAGTTTCTTGATTGGCTGGAATTCTTTGGATAGCTAATTGGATTTTTTTGCCAAAAAAAGCATTAGTCCAAAAATCAAGAATGTAAATACCTCTTTTTGGTATTTTGATCATTTGGTTTTTTATCGAACCAGTTTTCTGGTTAGAATAAATAAGGGTCTCATCTGGATAAGAACGAACTCTAACAAAAAAATTCCCTTTTTTATTTAGTATTTTAGCATTAAGCATTAGTTCATCTCCTTTTTCAAAAGCATAATAAAAAGTTTCCGAACTGTTCCCTTCATCTTTAAGGATTAAAGGAGTTAATGATAATTCTAAATTGGCTACTGTTATTGGCGTTAATTTACCTTTTGCGGTGAGTTGTTTTATATCAGTAGTGTTAAATAGATTGGTTTTAAATATTTTTTGAATCCCATCCTCAATATTTACTACCACTGATTTCGAGACTCCATCCTCTGTAGCAAATTGTAGATAATGTTCCCCTTTACTTAGTGTGATTTTTTTAGGAACTTCTTTTTGTAATTGCTCCCCTACTTCACCATCTACACTAATGCTACAATTACCATCTGGAATAATTAATAATGTTCCCTGACTAAAAGAAGTAAGGTGCCCCGCTATCAAAAAAACAGCAACAGAGATAAATTTAATAGCTAAAAAATTTGTAGATAGGTTCATGTTTCTATTTTGGATTATTGATGTATTGGTCTAAAAGATGCTTATCACTAAATTGTATCATCTACATTTACACCCCTCTCCTACTACCCACCGACAACAGAGTGATGCCTCACAGGGTGTTTTATTAATTCCTGAACAGCCACAATTGGTAGTCTGAGGACATATAGTCACACTATTGCCTGGTTCTTCACAAGCAATCCCATCATTATCGGCATCTAAATCTCCTCTACAATCAGGGGCTCTATCAAATGCACTTTGTGCCGCAGCTTGAGAAGTATAATCTGCACAGTTCGTATCGACACATGGAATAGTTATAATTTCAGTATCAGTTCCACAGGAGAAAAAGGTAAAAAATACAATACTAAGAAGAAGTATTCTAATCAGAGATTTAATAAAATAAATTCCTTTTATAGGACATAATATCTTACCCATTACATGGAGGATTTAAACCTGCTATTAAATCCTGTTCTACCAGTAATCGTCTATCCTCTGAATCACAGCGATACACCGAGATACAATTTGCATTATGTTTGAGAAAACAATTAGCCTTGTGATGATTCTTGAATCGTTCTGATAAATCCCCTGTTTGCCCAACATAAATATTAGTATGATTCCTGTTTACTCGTTTACTAATGTAGTAAACACCACCTATAGCATTAAATGATGTTCCCATAGGAAAAACTTCAAAAGTATAGGAATTTCCAGATACTCCTTTAAGTGTTAAATCAGCTATTTTTGCCATTTTATAAATCTTTAATAAATGTTTTATGGATAAATAATTGCTTTTCTTTTCTGCAATAAATGCTTTTTAACCCATCCTATTTCTTCTCTAAAAATCACCTTACACCAATACTTTTCAGAATAGCCATCTAATAGTTGAACACTATCATTTATAGCCAAACGAGTTAATACAATAGATCGAGAATTAGCTGATTGTCTAAGGCTTGTTTTATCCAAAAGAATATAAACATCTTCTGTTAAATGGGAAGGTGTATAAAAAGAAGATGGAGTAGAAATTTTACTATTATTTGTAGTATGCTTATTTGAAATAGTTTTCTTTTTCTTCGGATAGTAGGTCTTTTGAGGTCGCTTCCTACAAACACCACAACTTCCTCCGCTATTGCAATAACCACATCGGCTACAATTTTTGCAAGCTGTACAGTAAGCACTTCCTGTACATCTGCCTACTAATTCTGTACACATTGACGGTATATCAATAATTGATGGTTCATCAATATTAATAAGCTTAATTGATGGCTCGGCTATAAAACTGACTGTTAAAATCAGTAAAAATGCTAAAGCTGCTAAATATTTATGGTTCATAGGATTATTCGATTAAAATTCAATACTCTCACAATATTCAAATATTAACACTTATGAAAAAACTACATTTTTTAACACTCTCCCCGATATTTTAAGTAAAAAAGAAACTTAATTATTTTATATCTCGTTAATTATCAAATATTTACACAAAAAAAAGTCACCGATAAAATGACATGAAGAACAATATTTTTTTAGTAACTCTCTCCAAAATTTCTAAGAAAGATTTTAAATCCTTTTATAAATACTCTAGAAAACAGTATGAAATAGATAGCGCTGCAAACCAAGTATTAAAATATCTTAAAAGATTTTATCCTGATTTTGACAGATATGAACTAGAAGAAAGAGAAGCATTTAAGAAAATTTTTAAAAGAGAAACTTTCAATAAATCAAAAATCCAAAATGCACTTTATGATTTAAATAAGTACTTAAAAGACTTTCTTATTCTTCAACACATAAATAATTCTCCATTTGAAAAAGCATCTACATTAAAAAGAATATTTGAGAACTTAAAGCTAGATAAACAAGCACAAGAACAGCATAAAAAAATGAATGCAGTTCTATCAGCAAGTAATGAAAATGAAGTCTGGTATTGGGTCAAAAAACTACAGGTTTCTCATGAATCTTATTTTACCTTGAATTTAGAAAAAGTTGCTTTAGCAAATAAAAGAGTCGGAGAGATAATAACCGATTTAGATAATTTTTATGCTCTTGCTAAATTAAAATATGCTTGCGAGGTCTTTTCTAGGATTCAGGTTGTAAATGAATCTCATGAAGAAATTTTACATTTAGATGATATATTAAGCCGTGATTGGAGTGTCATTTCAACACTTCACGACCTGTATCAGACAGCATTAAATTTAATAAAAACAAGGGAAGATATTTTTTACTATAAAATCAAAAAAACAATAACTAGTAATCTAGTAAAAATAAGCCTCCATGAAAAGCAAACGTTGACAACTTATTTAATTAATCATACTGCCTATCACATAAAAAAAGGCAACCATAAGTTTGGCAGAGAAACATTTGAATTATATAAATATAGAGTTAAAAATAACTCTTTCATCATAAATGGATATTTTGACAGTCCGCATTTTGTTAATATAGTTGATGTAGCTGGTGCTTTACAAGAATTCAAGTGGATTGAATATTTCATCAACCAATATCAGGAGAATTTAAAAATAGATACAAGAAAAACTGTTTTAGAATTATCATTAGCAATCTTCCATTTTTGGAAAAAAGATTTTCATGAATCATTAGAATTATTAGGTGAAAAATTCAAAAAAAATATTTTTTTTGACATAAAATCACGCCTTATTAGAATTGCTTGTAAATTTGAATTAGAATCAGAATATGGTACGGAACATATTTTATCAGAATGTAATGCACTTGATAATTATATCAGGCGAAATAACTTAGCTCCTCCATCTATTAAAAAAGCAACTTATACTTTCGTAAAAATCCTAAAAAATCTCCTACATTTTCAACCTAAAAAGAAAGAAATTAATCTACTATTAAATAATGGCGAATTTATTTTCTATAAAACTTGGCTACTACAAAAATCACAAAAATTAAATTAGAGAGGATATTTGTATACCCTCTCCTTCTTAGTTTTAAAGGCAAATAATATCAACTATCACAACTTTCCCTTGCGACTTTACAGGAACTGTATTCTGTGAAAAAGTTTTAAAAAATGCTGAATTTCCAAGATTTTGTGACGAATTCATAATAAAAATTTTGAATGGTGAATAAATTTGAATCATGCGTCACACCATTTCGAATATCTGCAGTTACTCTGAATTGGTACCTCTTTTAAAAAAAAAGGCATAGGAAAGGCTAATTGCAGAAGAGGTTATTCCTCAGCAATTCAATTTTTAAAAGCCAGAAACCATAGTAAAAGAGCAGCTAAATCGTTCGAATCTTTACAGCCAATCAACTATTAATACTCTCGCTTTATAAAAGGTTATTCCTATGTGACACGCCACAAAGTTGCAAGCAAATCAAGCCTTAAAAAATAGCAAATTGTTGTTTATCAATGTTTTGTAAATTTCTATAAAGGATTGTAAATTTTTATAAATTTTTAAGAAAGGAATAGATTCTAAAAGAGGGAATAGGATACCTTTCTTATCCTATTAGCACTAGATAAAATAACGATTGATTTGTTATATTAAAAAGAGCCACGCTAGGTGAGTTGCGTAATAGTTGGAGAATTAATAATTGCCTTAATCGAAGACCAATATCTTTTAAATACCTTTTTCTGCATTTTTTGATGTACTTCAATAACAGGTGTATTGGCACGTCTTACACCAAATAAATAAGGAGCCATGTAAATTACACCATTTTCTGTTTCCGCATCAATGACCGAAGCATGAAAACAGGGAAAATGGTCATATTGAAATAAAGACATTTTACCTTTATACCCTTCTCTGTTTAAAATAAGACAGAGTTGTTTTAGTTCAGCAATAATTTTAGGAGAAGTTTCATAGGTCTCCTTCTCTTTTGGTAAAACTTTAGCTCTATCTTCATAATAGCGACGTGCAAAATTTCCTGTAGGATTTAATACATAACATTTAAAATTGACCCCATTCGCTAATAGCGCCCGAATCGGGTCTAAAAATGCACCATCTCGTTTCGCTTGAAAATAGTCGGTAAAACGCCTCAATCGTAACCCCATTTCAATAACCTCATAAGTTGCTTGTTCATAAAAAAGCACTTTTTGGGGTACATCTATCCTTCCTTCATGGATAGTATAACCTTTTGATATTTTTTCAGTATCAATAATAGCAGCAGTAGTTTTCCTCGTAATAGGACGTATTTGACATAATGGAATTGGAATGATTTTTTTGGTTTCTTCATCCAAAGCATGACATCGCTCCCTTTCTAGAATAATTTCAATCCCTTTGGCAAGATTAGACATTGCTCTAGATTTCACCGCTCTATTCCCGCTATATAAATTACTAAGGCTAGGTTTGCTAGTTTGAATTTCTAAAGCCTCAAACATTTCTAGTATTTGAGCTTGCGTATAAACACAGTCATCTATTAAAAATTGGATGCCTTTTTTAGCAATAAGTTCATTTTTTTCTTTAAGGGTCATTTTTAAATTTATTTGTGTTTTCCAAATGGAAGAAAGAGTTAAACAATCGAATGTATGTCCTACTTAATTTTAATTATCAATTCACTTTTATCCATAAATTCAGCACTCCTCCTTATTAGTTTATTTATTCTTATATTTCTACTAATAGGTAAAATTGCGCCAAAAATAGGATTTATTACTATTTTTCTAATCAGTTTACTGAACTATTCACTCCATAAGCAACCCATTGAGGTAACAGAACAACCATCTAAACAACCCCTTTTAGCAAAAGATACACAAGTTATAATCAATACTCCGTCCGAACCAGAAGCCTATTCTGCTCCTATCCCACTTATCTCTCAACCTAATAAAGTAAAAGTAAAAAAAGAAATACCTCAATATATTACGAAGGTACAGCTAGAAGGTGTTTCAAATAAGTTATTCCTACAAAAATTTGAAGCAAAATCAGGTTATACCATTGCTAAGAAAGGAGATTATTTAATTACATTTTCTCACTCAGGAAGCACTAAAAAAGGCAATAGACAGGATGGTAGTCGATGGGTTTACTCAGGAGGACATTTAGTGGTAAAGGTCGGAGAAAATAATTGTTGCTGTAGTGGAGTGATTCCCATTCCCAAAATTCCTTTAGGAAAATCTATGAAAGAAGGGCGTAAAATTATGTTAGAAAAAGTAGATGAATATGCTTTGAAAAACATTGATATTATTATTCCTATGATTGTTGAATGCTTACCTAAGATTTGATAGTTAATAAATTTAATTCTTTTAGTAGTTCTTTATTACCACCAAAAATATTCCTAATTCCTGGCAAAAAAGACTGTTGCGAAAAATAGAAAATTTCATTATTTGAAAGCTCTACTAGAATCCAGTTTTTGCTAAAATCTCCTTTCATCTTAATATGCTTACAAGTCTTAAGTTTTCGCGTATTAACAAATTTTCCATTTATTTGAAATCGTAAACCTGCTTTAGAAATTAAAAGTTCTGTAGTAGTCATTTTTCTCCATTCAAAAATCTTAAATGGCTGTCTGGTATAATGTACTGGTATCGTTTGGACAGGTACTAAAGTTTCTTTTGAGGGTAATCTCTTAATAATTTGAATGGCAAATTCAGCGGCATGATCAGAAGCTGAAGCTTGAAAATTATCATTTTTATTAACTGCTAAATCACAAATACTTCGTACATTTAAAAATGGTACTTTTGCTTCTTGGGCAGCAAAAGAGAAACCAATAGATTCCATCTCCAACGCTTTAGTATCATTATAGGATTGCTTAATAACTTTAAGGCTATTTTTATCTGTATTAATCACTCTATTCCCTCCTGCGATTGCTCCAAATTCAATTTTATAATTTTTAGTTGTAGTTTCTCTAGCTACTTGTTTCGCTAATTCCAATAAATTTCGGGAAGAATAAATTACATCAGGACGAGCAAGAAACCCTTCATCCGTCTCTTTACCACTTTCATAACCATAAGCTTTTGTACCAACAATAACATCTCCTATTCCTACATCTTTAATACCAGCTGCTATTCCTACTAAAAAAATATAATTTGGCTTTAAGGAATGAAGTATCTGAGTCGTTCTAGCTTGTAAATTTCCAATTTTTCCGCCTGTTTCAAACAAAGCAATATTCCAAATATTTTCACTTGAAATAATTTGCCCTTCTTCATAAGAAAGGTTAAATTGATTTTCTTGTTTAAAAGAAATATTAGCTAAATACTTACGTACGGCATTATATTCTATGCTTAACGGACAGAGGATTACTATATCAATCATTTTATTTTTTAAGCTAAAAAATCATTTAAACTTCTATAAAGGATACGTTGTTAAAACATTATAGTTCCCCCCCTTATGAGATCTACATTAAACCCTAGTTCTATAGCTAAGGATTACTTTTTTTATATTTACCATAATAATTTTCGATGACCAGAAAATACCACATACTACAATAATGAGTTAAACCATGACCCAAATCACCATCAGCTACCACAAATACAATAACCAATTAGGCCAATGTCAAATCGAACTACCAAGTGAAAACCTACCTGAACTACGCTCACATTTCCAACACTTTTTAGGTGCAGAATTAGCCCAAGGAGAAACCATCTCCAAAGGAGATATAACCATTCTTAAATTTCAAGCAAGTAAAGCCAAGATACAAATCTTACAAGAAATCATTCAAATCACTCAAGGAATAACGGCTAGATTAAATTAATGAGCCGTAGCTAATCTTCCTCCCTAGAGGTTGACAAAAAAGCATTAACTATAAATTTAACGTCTGCTTCAATCTGCCCTAAATTAGCCTCCAATAATTGATTAAATTGTTCGACTTCTACCCTATTCAGAACTGGAATCGGATGCTTAGTCAAATCACTTTTATTCGCTATCACCTTAGAATAAAATATCTTCTGCTCCGCCTTCTGTTCGTAAGTATCAGAAAGCACCCCACAGAATTCCCCTTGAGATAATTGAGCAATGGTCTCTGGTGGTATTAGATAATCTAAAGTAGTTGTTTTCCCAGTAGTTGTTCCTTTAGTTGAGTAAGAAATATTAGCTCTTTGTTGTATCGTTTTGCCTATCATATCTGATAGTTTTTTGGCAGTTTCTGCCACAACAGAACCTGTTATCTTATTCCCAACCGTATTAAAAATGGCATTGGCTACTTCCCTTCCATAGTCTCTTTCCAACTGCGCTAAATCCTGAAAACTGAGCAGGGTACTAATTTTATTAGATCGAGCTGTTGCGATTAAGTTATCTAAGCCATTAATATAAATGGTCGGTAATTCGTCAATAATTAAGGATAATGGTAAACGATTTTTTTTATTGATAATTCGAGTAATCGTAGAAGCAAGCAAGCCAAAAATTGCTCCGTAGCTTTTTTGCGTTTGTGGGTTATTAGCTAAAAATAATATAGCAGGATGATTTGGATTATTGATATCGAGTTCCATATCATTGCCACTTAAAATCCAAAATAATTCTTTGGTCGCTAATCGAGATAGTGGAATTCTCGCACTTGCCGTTTGTCCTGATAATTGCTCATAAGCTTGTTTACTAAGTGCATCCGCAAAAGGAGAAAGCAATGGTTTGATGTCGGTTTGTTTTTCAAGGATAGAAAAAAGCACATCATCTGATAAGGATAAAAGGCTAATTACATGGGGAATGGTGCAATACTTTCCTCCTTCAAAAGAGCGTAAAAACCAGATAATAGCCGCTACTAAATTTACTGCTGATGACGTAAAGAAATCTTTCTTTTTGATGTATTCTTTATTAATATTTAAAAAGAGTGCTTCGGAGGTAGCTAAAGCATCTGCTTGGTTTTGTATCAAACTTGGTGCGATGGGATTCACTCGATGGGAGTTCCTAGGTTCATCAAAGTTGACCATGAAGATCCTTGGTGGGTGGGTGTAATTGGAGTGATACCGCAAAAAATAATTATAGGCAACTTTAGATAAATCGGGGTATTTAAAATCATAAACCAGCATCGCAAATCCTTTTTGAATATGCTGTTTAATGTATTCCTCTACTATGGTATAAGACTTACCTGAACCAGGGGTACCTAATACCATGGTTGCCCGAAAAGGATTAACGATATTCAACCAACCGTCCTCCGTTTTAATATTGACCGAATAAGGATTTTCGACCTTTCTCTTCTCCTGTTTAAATAGTTTATTCTTTTTATTAAACTGGTCTTTGAGTAGGTTATTGGTAATGATTCTGCGAATGTGTAATAAACCCGTTAATAATAAAAGATAGCCAATTGATAGGATACCAATGTAGACAAACATTCCTATTCTATCGGGTAAGGCTAAAGCTAAATAAGCGCCAAAATAAAAGACTACTCCAAATAGCAAAAGAAAGAAAGTACTTGTAAAAGTGACGCTTTCTGATTTCATGCCTTTTGTGCCTAGCGCATAAATCATAGCAAAAACTAATGCCAATAAATGGGGTTTATAAAAGAATTCAAAAAGTCCAGTATTGATGACGATTAGCCATAATTTCATAAATAGAGGATGCTCAAAATCCCCAAATTGATAGACTCCATGTAGCAGTAATATTAGCACACTAAAGAGTAGGGATAATAATAAAGATGGCTTTTCCATTGTGTCATTTTCCATAAGAATAGTCATTAGTGACTCCAGTTATAATACGGAGTAGGATTCATAAATAGCAATTGGTTCAGTTAGTCGATTTGTGCTTACCAATCATAAATCAACTAATCACCAATCACCTTTTTATTTGTCGTTCATTTTGTTTTTGGCGGTATTTATAGCGTCTTTGCAAATACTCATCTAGGTTATCTTCTGCCATTCCTTTGATGAGTTTTTTTCCTGCTATATCGGCTTTTTCATATTGGCTTTGGTAACCATTAAATTGTCTAGTTAGGTCTATTGCCTCTTTTTGAGGTAGTGCTTTTAACTGGCTGTTCAATGCTGGATTCGTGGAAGTAAAAATTACCTTATTATCCTTAAATTCCATCTCAATTGGCTTTCCAGCTTTTACCGTATCCATCAAGTTTTTGCGAAGTTTCATTTGCTCTAAATCTGGAAAGACTAACTGTTCTTTGGTTTTATTAAAAGACAGAGAACGGTCTAAAGTCGACCCTTTATAGCTATGGTCTTGGTAGTTATATTTTACCCCAATGACCGAGTCTTTTCCAAATCTAAATTCGGTTTCAATTCCCTTTTCTCGTAGCTGTCTAGCAAAAGTGATGGCGTTAATTGTAGGGGATTTAGCTAATACTTTTTCCACACTTCCTTTCACATATAAGCGGTCAATTCGATTCTTCGAGAAGGCTGTTTCTAGGCTTTTTTTATCTAGCCCCACATCTTTAAAGAGAGAAGATTTGACCGATTTAGTTATTCTTTTTTCACCTACTTCTTCTACTTTATAATAAACGATTCCTTTACCTGTACTTCTGGCTCTAGTGGGTGAACCAATATTAGCAAGCTCTTTATTGAGCATTTTTAGGTGCTCTGGCTTGCCTTTTTTCATGATTTCTTGCAGGTCGCCCACCATTTCTCTTTTAACTAAAACCTGTTTATCCGAGATAGTTAAGTCATATTTTACTTCAAGGTCATCGGTTATTTTCTTTGATTTTCGATGTTCAAAAGAGTGTGGTAACTTCTTTTGAGTCTCCACATCTACCCTACTGGTTAGGATATGTACATGCGGATGAGCCGTATCATTATGCCGATAAACGATATAAGGCTGTCTATCATACCCCATCTTTTTGATATAATCCTGCGTTATTTTCAGCATTCTTTCATTATCTAATTTCCCTTTATCGTTTGCCGAAAAACTCAAAGACACATGAAAAACAGGGCTTTTAATCTTGGTTCGATTCGCTAGACTAAAAGTTTTCTGAATATGTTGAGGGCTAGTTTTGCGTAAATTTTGACTATACAAAATAGTTGCTTGTCCTTTATCTACCTTTAGCTGATTATAATTAGCGGCCCCATAAAAGTTTTTTCCATCACTTATTTTAGCTATCATTGTCTGTTTCTCCCGTTAAAATTTGTTTGATTTGTAAGAGTAATTTGGCAGTTACCCCAATGACTAATAACTCTTCTTGTCTTATTTTTCCATCTTTATAGGTGTTCAAAACCTTGGCGATTTGGTTAATATTATTCCCTAACCTATTCAATTCCGTCACCAATTTCCCAGCTGCTATTTCTGCATCTAGCACCTTTTCTTTGTATCTAAGTTTTGTTTTGTCTAGTAATTTAGCCCTTACAAAAGCTGCTCTATTGGGATATTTAGCCGCCTTATATTCTTTGATTATTGCTTTTTTTTCGCTCGGTGTTAGCCGAATATAGGGTAGAATTTCAGTTCTTTTTTCTCGTTTTTCTTGCATAGGTAATAGGTTTTAAGTAGCCAATAGCTACTTATTTTATGGTTTTTAATGTCGTTTAAAAAAAAATTTCTGACAAAAGAATCATTTCATTTTAATGGAATGATTGAGGGGGCTTTAGCCCAATTGAGACGATAGGAGCAATTCCCCAAAAGGATGAAAAACATCTCCGATTTATTCATCCTTTTGGCAAGGTTGACTTTTGATTACCCAAACAGCTTTAGCGAGTTTGGGTAGTCAAAAGTACACCTTGCTATGAACGAAACGTTCATCTCCACGCCACGTACGCTCGCCATGAGTGCCTGCTGCGAATGCCGATTAGCTGGTACAGCTAAAACCCTCGCTAGTAATGATTTAATCTTATAATTTTTTCCTAATAAATTCCTTTAGGATGTAGTGATTTTATGTTATCAAACAATCCTATCTTCTCTTTGATGTTCGGGTGTTTTGATGTTCGGGTGTTTTGATGTTCGGGTGTTTTGATGTTCGGGTGTTTTGATGTTCGGGTGTTTTGATGTTCGGGTGTTTTGATGTTCGGGTGTTTTGATGTTCGGGTGTTTTGATGTTCGGGTGTTTTGATGTTCGGGTGTTTTGATGTTCGGGTGTTTTGATGTTCGGGTGTTTTGATGTTCGGGTGTTTTGATGTTCGGGTGTTTTGATGTTCGGGTGTTTTGATGTTCGGGTGTTTTGATGTTCGGGTGTTTTGATGTTCGGGTGTTTTGATGTTCGGGTGTTTTGATGTTCGGGTGTTTCACCATACATTATTCTGTTTAATTTCTCTTGCGAAAGTTTTGCGAAATTTTTATTCCTTGTCAAGTTTTTGCCAAAATTATTACTCGCTTTTTTTATTTTACAAAAAAAAATATCTTTTTTAAAGTTTGTTTTTATCAGAAGTTATTTTGACATTTGTGGCGTACCGTAAAATTCAGTCAATCAACTTTCTTCGGAAAGTACTGCATTTTTACTCCCCCTCTGTACAAGTACAAATTACCAAACTCGAATCCATTCTGATTCGTCTTTGTGGGAGAAATTCCTTCTCCGCAAACATCTTCATTTTTTTATGGGGCTACCATCCCTAGCTGTTGCTTGTTGGTAGTATTCGACTTTTTTCTATCAATCCTATCTGTAGGTATTTTAGAAATTTGTTCATCGTGATAGTTTTTCTGTTTGAACTTCAATTGATTGTTATATTCAATTGCAATTTGACTATTGACTAGAGCTGCCCCTTCATCCTTTTTCTAAAAAGATGTTTTTCTATGAGTAAACTAATTTCCGTTATCAGCCAAAAGGGGGGCGTTGGTAAATCTACTACGACTATCCTACTCGCCAATATTTTCTTTTTTGTTTTCAAATTAAGAATTGCCATTATTGATGCAGACTATCCACAAAACAGCATCGCCAAAAAACGAAAAAAGGAATTGGCCATTATTGAAAGTAATCCATATTTAAAATCACTATATGGTAAAATCTACCAAGATAGAGAACCCTATCCTATCATCCCAACTAACTTACCCTCGGCTACTGCTATGATTGAAAGATTGGGAGAGGAATATGATTTTATATTTTTAGATGTAACGGGTACGATTAATCAAGATGGATATGAAGAAGTACTTTTAAAAATTAATCATTTTCTAATTCCTTCCTTAGAGGATGAATTCTCTGTTTGGAGTGCGGCAGAACTTTATAAAATCATTCACCAACAAGTTCGTCCAGTTAGTGAAGCTTATGAGGATTGCCATTTGTTTTTTAACAAGATTCCTCGAATGAATATCATTCCAAAATTACTCCAACAACTTACCCCCTATTTTGATTTTCTTCCTGCTCAAATGTATGAGTATAAGAATTACGAAAGACGATATCGTTCTACGCTCTTCCCTATCCCTAGAGCTAAAAAAGAAGGCGTTAGATTATTAGAGTTTGCTAATCAATTTTATTCCATTATCAACCCCGAAGTAATTTCCCAGTAATCCATTTTTATAAATTTTCAAAAACTTAAAACGATGAGAAATTTTACAGATGACATTCTTAAAGGTACAGCTATGGAAGAAGTACAAATTATTAAAACAACTTCCAAAGCACAACCAATACTAAAAAAACCTGCTAAGCCTAAAAATGATACCGCTAAGGAAACACTTGCTGTTATTCCTACTACTCCTAAAAAGAGCAGAAGGAAAAAATCAACCTCTTTAAAATTTACACCTAAGGCAGAGAATGGCAATCGAAGAGGTATAGATTATGCGACCGTTAGAATACCCAAAGAATTTACCCTTGCCTTAAAAATTTTATTTGATGGTCAAAAGTTGACACACATTATGGATGAGGTTGTTTCAGATTATCTGAATCGGCATCAAGCCGAACTTTCAGAGAAATACAGTCAACTAAAGTTTGCTTAAATCACCTTCTTTCTTCAACCTGTAAATCCATTTTTATGAATAATAAAATGACTGCCGCTCAAGTCCAAGAATTAATTGACAATAGCATGATTAATAAGGACGTCGATGCTTCCCAAGAATATGAGGAGATTGACATTCCAAATTGGATGGCGGATATGCTATTACTTCTTTTTCCAAAATGGTCACTAGAAAAAAGTTTAGAATTTATCTGTCAGAAATTTCTTGACAATAATAAGCATATCAAATCCAACTGATGAATAATCTACTATTAATACTCGGCTTGACTGTCCTCTACTATATCGTCCTTTTTTATCTGGATAATAAAAAGAGAACGGCATTTAAATTGGCTCAAAAAAGAGCTATCGGAGAAACGACTCCTTTACCAAGTATTGAAATTGAAAATCCTAGTAAATTATTTGGTGAGGCTAATTTAGCGACTCCCGCTGCTCCATTACAACCCTCGGTAGAAAATGAAATGACGCTAAAAAAATTAGCAGTAGCAGATAATAATTATGGCTTAGAAAAAGAATTGGAAGAATTAGCCCTTGACTTGGAGGCTGAACAAACTTTTGAAACACCTACAAATAATTTAATTGGAGCATTAGCAGCTACCGCAAAAGATTCCCTTAACGAAAAGGATATTTCTAGAATCGTTGCTAATATCTCTAAACCTATCCGCCGTTAAGCGGAAGTAAATCCTAATGCCTCTTTTTTTGAGGCGTATTATTAACCTAAATATTTTTTTAAAATGAGAAATTCTACACTTTATCCAATCTCGTCAAAAATCCTAAGACCTACTTTAGTATTGTTTTCCATGCTAGTCCTGGTTACGGTAAATGCTCAAGATTTAGCAGATGGTCAAGCTGCCATTGAAGAAGCCGCTACTGGTATCGAAGGTTACTTCGATGCGATTCAGACGGTAGTATTCATACTTGCAGGAATCATTGCTTTATTGGGGGCGGTCAGGGTATTTATGCAATGGCAAATGGGGGAACCCAATGTCATGGGAACTGCTGCCTCTTGGTTTGGTTCGGCTATATTTTTGATTGTTGCCGTAACCGTTATTCAATCCTTCTTTGGTATCGGATAAGCTAGTATGGCAATCAAGAAGAAAACCTATAAACTGAAAGACTTATCCTATATGGGTCTTTCACTCAACTACCTCGGATTGATTGCAGCTACCACCATCATAACAATTATTACCGCTGGCATTACTTCTGCTGGTGGTAATTGGCTCATGCTTTCTTTGTCATTAGCTATCGGTGGAGGTATCATTTTCTACATATACCATACAGGTATTAAGTATGGTCAGTACGGTTTGATTATCCTTTTTGGAAAACTTTTGCAACCGAAACATATTAAAAATGATTTTCCGCTTTTTGCTAAAAATCTAATTCACAAAAAATAGTACTCCTTTTCATTTATGAAAAACATACGCTTGCTAATACAAAGTCTATGAAAAACATCGACCTTTCTCAAAGAATGCCTATTTGGAAAATTGAACAACATTTAATACTTAGTAAAATGCAAGCAATGTCAGTTGTCATTATACTGACTATGCCAGAGGCATATTCTTTGTCGGAAGGTGGTTTAGAGGCTATTTATAATATGTTTAATCGAATTGTTAAAGCTATTCCGAAAGGCTATATTATTCATAAGCAAGATTATTATGTCCCTCGTTCCTATCAACGGAATGGTCAAGGCACTACTTTTTTGTCGGCTGCTTATGAACGAAAGTTTAATGAAAGGACATTTATGGAACATCGTTGTTTCCTAATAATTACCAAGAGTCCTTTAAAAGATGCTTTCACTTCTAATCTAATGACTACCCTCATCTTTGGTCGATTGGTCAAAAGAGATATTAGTGATGGCATTACTGAATTTGAAAATACTATTCGGAAGGTACAGCATATTATTTCTGCAGCTGGTATTGACAATCATTTGATACAAAATAAGGGCATCGTTCAATTGCTCAATGAATATTATAATCTAGGGGATAGACATATTTTAAAAGACCTCGCTTTTGAAAAGGATTTTATCCGAATTGGTGATAATGAGGTGGTCATTTATAATTCTATTGCTGCTGATATTGAGATGCCTTCAGAAATTGACAGCGGAGCGAACATTGACGATTTTTTTGATAGGTCAGTCACCTACCCTATTGGGATTGGCTTTGCTTATCCTCATATCGTTAATACCATCATCCGCAAAAATGACCCTGCTATTTTGATAAAATTATTGTCTCGAAAGCGAGAAAAGATTTTATCCATGACTTTTAAAAGTCGAGAAAACGAGCAGCTAGTTATTGAGTATGATAACTTCCTGTCGGCTCAATTAGATTCTGGTAGTATTCCCGTTTACGTTTCGCAAAATGTCATGCTTTGGGGAAAAGGTGAAGCTTTGGTTAAAGCAGAAAATCAATTGAATAATGCATTGACTAAAATGGAAGTGTTTGTCCAACGTAATTTTAACTGTGCCAATGTCTTTTGGGCTTGTACCCCTGGTAATGCAGCGGACATACCGGAAAGTGAATATCAAATTCAATTTTCTGATACTGCTAGTCTCTTTTTCCCAATTGAGACCAATCCTAAAAATGCGGGTATTGAAGGGATTAAGTTATCGGAACGAGATTATGGTATTCCCATCACCGTTGACCTTTGGGATATGCCTATGAAAAAAGGCTGGATTACCAATCGAAATATGTTTGTCCTTGGTCCAAGTGGTTCTGGCAAATCTTTCTTTGTCAATTTTATGGTTCGGCAACTTTTGGAACAGGGATACCATATTACGATTATTGATGTGGGTGGTTCTTATCGAAGGCTCTGTAATTATATGGGTGGTAAGTATTATGAATATACTGCTAAATCCAAAATGGCTTTTAATCCTTTCTTTGTGCCCGAAGGCGAAACCAAAAATTTAGAGGAACAAGAATCTTTAAAGACCTTGATTTTTACCCTTTGGAAAGGAGAAAATCAAGACATCTCTAAAGAAGAATATACGATACTTTCAAAATGTATCATTGCTTATTATGAGTACTTAAACAAGGTTGATATAAATAAAGAAAAGGTTGAGGCTAATTTTAATTCCTTTTATGAATTTGTGACTACTGAATTTGCTGAACTGCTTTTGGAAGAGGAAAAAGCCTACTTTGATTTTGTCTCTTTTAAAATGGTGCTCAAACCTTATTATAACGGTGGAGAATACGATTATTTACTGAATAGTGCCGAAGAATTTTCCATCGCAGATTTACCCTTTTGTGTTTTTGAACTGGATGAAATTAAGGATCATCCCGTTATTTTTCCGATTGTAGCACTTGTCATTATGGATGCTTTTATTGCCAAAATGCGTAAGTACAAAGCCATCAAAAAGATTATACTTATTGAAGAGGCTTGGTCGGCAATCTCTAATGCAGGGATGGCAGAATTTTTAAAATACTTATACAAAACCGTTCGGAAATTTAACGGCTCGGTGGGCATTATTACGCAGGAACTCGAAGATATTATTGGCAATCCTTTTGTAAAAAATACGATTCTTAATAATGCCGATATACAGATATTACTCGACCAAACTAAATACCAAACTCGCTTTGAAGATTTAGCTAAACTACTTGGACTGCCTGAATCAGAAACGAAAAAGGTGATGAGTATTAATAAAGTGCCACTAGCAGGTGAACGCTCCAAAGATGTCTATATCCGTTTGGGGCAGGTTGGCAAAGTCTACTCGGTATTAGTTCCTCCTGAAGAGGTTGCTATGTACACTACCGAAGCTGCTGATTCGGTGATGATAGATGAACTAGCGGAAAAACATGGTGACTTGGAATATGGAATCATTAAATACTTGGATAAAAAATGATGGTTTGACTATGATTGTTTCTAAAATGTGAGCCAACAATCAAACAGTTTTAACAATCTAGCCTGACTACCGTCAGGCAGGCAATCCTAGCTCCCCCATCCGCTAGCGGTTCACAAACGATGTAGCCAACCCGTCCGTAAACGGTTCGCATACTGCGTATGCTCATCCCAATTTTTAATTTATACTTATGAGAAAATTATTGAATTATAACAAACTGAGGGAAATCTTTAAAGCTAAACAAACCCTAATCTTAGCGGGCTTTGGAGGTCTGATATTACTAATGCTTTTTGTTTTACCACAAACGAAGAGAACCAATAAACTTTATCCTACGGCTGAAGTAAGTGATGCCCATCAAGCTGGTGGCATTGATGCCCTTCGGGAAAATCTGGATAAGCTCAAAAAAGAGGCTAGTTTTAATGGTTATGAATCTAGGTATCAAGATATGCAGGATGCCAAAGAGGTACTTACTAAAACAGAAGAGGAAGTAAGACAAGAGCTACTTGGTACAGTCAAACCAGAAGACCAGCTTGATTTTGAAAAGGAGTTAGAAACCGTTTTCAATGTCGGCGAACATAAACAATTTTTCATTCGGCAAATTGAAAACTGTAAAATCAAAATGGATTTAGCGGTTGTCGGTATTGGCATCATTCGAGTCCATCAGGTACTTCGGGGAGAAAATCCATCAGTTCAAGAGCAGGACCAGGAAGAATTTATTCGATACATCAAGGAACAAGTCCAATATGCATTAGGTGCTGAGGATAGAAATTATAAGGCTATTGTTTTCAAAGGATTGGAATCTAGTGCTGGTTAGACTATTATCAAATTACTCCTGTTTAATGACAGGTGAAAATCGAAAATTATGGAATCGACTATTACAAAAAAATATCAATCACTTTCTAGTGGATTGGGAACTGCTGGCATTATACTAGGCGTAATGACTTTACTCTTTTCCTTGATACCCATTCTTGGAATATTAGCTATGCTGCTTGGATTTGTTGCCCTTATTATAATAGGTGTTGGTTTAGCTATTGCTGCCAAACATCAACATGCAAAAGGCCGATTGGTTACCGCTTTGGTTTTAGCTGGTCTTGGCACGGCTATTAGTTTAATGCAATTTTCAGTATTAGGATAAAAATAGAACTATGAATATAACAAAGAAAATAAGCTGTTTAGTATTATGCTCCTTTTTGGCAAATCTGGCTTTTAGCCAAGTGCCAGTTAAGGATAGAAAACATCGGGAATGGAGTAAAATAATGGAAGAGGTGCAAGTTGCTTCCCAAGTTATTAATACTAGAGTGACTGCTTTTGTTGATAATATCAAAGAGATACAAGAATTTATGTCCAAGGCATCAATGATTGTCAATGGGGTCGTTAAAAATGTACAAATGGTGCGAAAAATTATTGAGGTAGAAAAAGACATTGCTAAACTAGTCAATCAATCTATTGACATCATTAGTAGCCCAAAGGACGCAGATGGAGACGGCGAAGATGATTTTGACTTTTTGGACAAATGGAAACATGTCCAAATTTTACTGGCTATTGCCTCGGAGTCGGCTAATATTTTCGACTTGTTCCGCAATGTCATTGAGGAAGATTCGACTATCATGGATGATAAGGGACGGTTGACTTTAATTCGGGATGCCTATAAAGATGCGCTTGGTATTAAAGCGGCTATTCGTGCCCAACTTAGACGAATTAATAAAGAGGTCTACCAATACCAAAGACTAAAAAAGGAAATTAAGATTTACGAGGAATTTTTCTCAAAGAACTAATAGCAATGAGTAGTTTGTGTTTAGTTGATTGGAAAAAGGGATCCGTTTACAGGTCAATATAACCGTAACGGTATGGGAGGATACTCCCGCCCTTTTACTTTATTTTTAAAATTATGCAGAAAACTAACTTTAAAAAAACACCCATTTTTGGGATAGCCTTTCGGCCCTTAGCGGTTCAAATGCTGTGCATTTTCATTTTTAATATCGCTCACGCCCCCACTATGCAGGCGCAAATTCTAGCATCTCCTGTTTTTGATGTTGGCAATAACTTAATTGGCGGTATTCAAAAAGTAGTCATGACCGCCTCAAAAGCGATTAGAGAAGAAATTTTGCCTTGGAAAGAACGTATTTCTAAAGTACAAGACTTTTTCAAAAAAGCATCGGAAACGGTGAATGTGGTGATTAAGAATTTAAAAATGACCCACGACCTTATTGAAACAGAGAAAAAGATTAATCGACTTTTTAACCGTTCGATTGACCAAATCAATGCCTCCGAAAATGTCCTACAAAAATGGAAATATCAATGGATTTTAGGGCAACTCTATTGGGAATCTCGAAATATATTTGGTGCTTTTGATTTAGCGCATACTGAGGGGCAAAGCGTGATGGACGATGAAGGACGCATTCGCATTATCCAACAAACACTAAAAGAGGCTCGAAGTGTTTACCGTGCCATGAGAGCCACCATCCGCAGAGCTAATCGAGCCACCTATAAATTACAACGCCAAAAAAGGGAATTGGAAGTTTTTAACCGCCTCTTTGGAAAAACAGATTGATATGGACTATTTAAAATTATATAGCTGTTTAGTTTGTTTGCTATTAGCTCCTATAACATTCTCACAAATTCCTGTTGGAGCGGTAGTAGATGGAGAATTAATAGGGTCGAATACAATTGTTTCTATTGCTGAAGGAGTTACCAATTTCCTACTCAAAAAGGAGCGCCCATTACAAGAAAACATCAAGGATATTCAAGATTTCTTTCGTAAAGCGGAAACGGTTGTGAATGGTGCAATCAAAAACATGAGAATGATTCGAGAAATTGTGGAAACCGAAAAAGATATTATTGAACTCTACACTCGCTCTATTAATAAATTGAATGAACCTATAGATGAAGATGGTGATGGAGTTGACGATTTGGAGTTTTTAGACAAATGGAAACAGGTACAAATATTATTGGCTTTTACTAAAGAAGCTGCCTCTGTTTTTGAACTATTCAATACGCTAATCGAAGACGATGCTTTCACGATGAACGATAAAGGACGAATTATCTTCTTGGAAAAGACCTATAAAGATATGCTCCTGATTAAAAGAGCTATGAGAGGCCAACTTCGCAGGATTAATAAACAGATTTATACTTATCGAAGACAGCGGAGGCAGTTAAAAACCTATTCCGCATTTTTTGACATAAACTGAGAAATTATGACTAAAACGAACACAAAAATTATAGGCTTAAGCCTATTTATTCAATTGGCAGCTCTTACGCCCATTTACCCACAAATACCCGTGGTAGATTATTTTGGTAGGTGGCTTAGTAAAACTTCTTCCGTCGTACAACAAGCCTCTCAATTTATTAAAGAAACTGCTGCTCCTTTAGTGGACACTTTCAAAAAAACGCAGGAATTTTTCAAAAAGGCACAAACTTTTGTGAGTCATGTTGTCACTAATCTCAGATACATTGAGCGCATTATAGATACGCATAAAGATATTAAAACCCTTTTTGATAATGCCATTAATGGGCTTAATGCGCCCAGAGATTTAGATGAAGATGGAATGCCTGATTTAGATTTTTTAGATAAGTGGAAACATGCGCAAATATTATTAGCAATATCAGCTGAAGCTACTAACGTTTTTGAAATTTTTTCCAACATCATTGAGCAAGACGCCTTTACTATAGATGACAAAGGCAGGGTCAAAATTATCAAAGAGACCTATCAAGAAATGCTAAAATTAAAAGGAGCAATGCGCTCCCAATTGAGACGTATTAATCGAGAAGTCTATCAGTATAGTCGCTTGAAAAAAGAAATACAAGTTTTCGAAGCATTATTTAAAACAGGGTGATTGGTTAGCTAATAATTACCCCCCAATAATTTATTAGCTACCAATCACCACTAAACCATCTTATGTGCAAACGATATACCATAATCTTCCTAACAGGTTTTCTTATTTACTTTTCTGTACAGTTAGGCCATACTCAAATAACAGCTGTTATTGACCCCAATCATAATGCAACCACTAAAATTGAAGCATTGACTGAAACGGCAGCTACTGGACTAAAGCAGTTTTTTGAAAGTCCTTTCATTGAAAAGATTTCTAAAGTCCAAACTTTCTTTCAAGAGGCTTCTCAACTGGTTAGTAAAATCGTGCAGAATTTACGCATGACTCGGCAGCTGATTGATACCGAAAAAGACATCTATGAACTCTTTGTTCGGTCGCTAGACCAAATTGATAAAGCAGAAGATTTTGTAGGTAAGTGGAGATACCGTTGGATACTACTACAGCTATTCAATGAGTCCACTAGAATCTTTGAAGTCTTTGATTTAGCGACTCAACAAAACATGGGCATTATTGATGATAAGGGTCGGATTCTGCTCATTAAAAATGCTTTAAAGCAAGCGAAAACGGTTAAAGCATCCATGAGAGCTACCGTTCGCAGAACCAATAGAGCTTGGTATAAACTAAAAAGAACGCAAAAGGAATTTGAGACTTTTGGCAAATTATTCAAGGAAGTATGATTTGATTTTCACAGCGTATGCTACACACCTATAAAATATAACAAATGGAGGGATTTTATGAAATACAAGAAGTTTTAGAAATTATCCGTAATGACCTCATTACCATCGGTGGGGAAATTGTTTGGATTGGTCAAGCTATTGGAGCGCTCGGAGCTTTACTATATATCGCCAAACTCTCCTACGAAGGAATGTTAGGGGGAAATCTTTTTACCCTTAAAACGCTTCGTCCTTTTGCATTGGCTTTGGTTTTAGCTTTATATCCTCAGTTTATGTTAGTGATTGATGGTATTGCCATGGGGGTCAATCAAGGATTAGGGCTTGCCATCATCACCGATGAAGTGAGAGTAACGGATATTTTAAAAACGAGAGATTTAAATCCCGATACCGAAGATGACCAACATTTGATTGGCATTGAAGATATTCATGCCGAAGAAGATGCTAGTATCTCTGCAACCATTGATAGACTGACCGATGCGGTCACGGAAAGTTTGAATGTCTTCAAATGGGTTGGAGAAAAGTTCTATCAAGCCATGATGAGGTTCCTCGAAGAAATTCTATTCCGCATTTCTCATGCCATTTTGGTCATTATCAATACGCTCCGAGTCTTCTTTCTGGTAGTATTATATATAGCGGGCCCGCTGGTCATTGGTATTTCGGTCTTCCCTGGCTTTGAGGCAGCCTATATGAAATGGTTGTCTCGGTATCTTTCGGTGCATCTCTGGCTAGGCATTGGCAATGTCTTCGAGGCAATTGCCGTCCGACTTTGGCGAATCATTGTGGAAAGTGGCGGCTTTTGGACCAAAGGATTAGGTTTAGAAGATACGGTTAATTCCGTCATTCTCACTCAATGGGCTTGGATGTTTTTATTGATTCTAATTGTGGGTTATATCACCGTTCCCATTGTCGCAGGTTGGGTTATTTCTGGAGCAGGTATCGGTCAAATGGGGGCTTTATTATCTGCCTCTATCGGTAAAGGGGCACTTGGAACTGGTGGCGCAGTTATCAAAGGAGCTCAAAGAGCTAGGTATAATCCTAATAAGTGATTGGTGACTGGTTGATTAGTGATTAGTTCCCTACTTACTACAAACCGACCAGTCACCAATTAACGAATCACTAATCACTAGCTCATGATAAACATTCGCTTATGAAAGAATTATTGCTAAAAATAATAGGTGTATCTCCAAAAGATAAGGATTCAATTGAGCAATCGCCAATTGATGGAAAAGAAGAAACACCGCTTAATACTAAAAGATTACACAGTCTTATGAATATTGATACTGCTTTTAAACAAACTCGGCTTATTGCCATCTTGACTTTACTCAGTTCCTTTCTCTTTTGTGGGATGGTCATGGTCGTCGCCATGAATATGGTCACTAAAGGAAAGGGTAAAATCTACATTACCAATGGATTTGGCAATACGCTAACCGCTTATCAGATTTCCGCTAATGAAAACCGAAAAGCAGAAGTCAAAGCACAAGTCCGAAATTTTCATGCACAACTTTATGACATCACGCCTAATCCTGATGAAATTAAAAAGAAGGTGGACCAAATTCTTTTGATGGGGGATGCCTCGGTTAAGGCTTTTATGGATAAACGTGGGGATTCTTATTATAAAAAACTGATTTCTTCTAATGTGGAAATTAAATATGAGCTAGATTCTATCAAAGTCAGTATTGATGTCTATCCATATAAAGCCGTTCAATACGGAAAAGAGATTGTGCAAACCCAAGTAGGATTTCTTATCAAAAATCTAATTACTTCTTTGGATTTAAGAGAGGTTGCTAGAACGGATGATAATCCACATGGCTTATTAATCGGTGGTTTTGAAGTCCATAAAAATAATCGTATTCAATTTGTAGAAATGAAAAAATAGATTAGTGATTTGTTGCCTGTCTACCGATAGGTAGAATTGGTAACTGGTAAATTAGTTCTAATCACTTCTATTTAACAGTAGACAAAATCACCAACCTCTAATCACAAAAATATGAGTCAACTAACACAATTTTTCAAGACAGATAATAAAGGACTTCCAAAAATACTTTATGTCTTACCTATCTTATTATTGCTAATCGGTGGATTAGTTTATCTCTCCATGAATATACAAAAAGGGGCAGTCAAACAAAAATTTCAAGCTGCCTCTATGGCGGTGGGTTTACAGGATGATATTAATTATATCTCCACCAAAACCAAAGCAAGTGAAGTGTTTGACCTGAGTAAAAAGGAAATGATTAAAGCCGAAAAAAGTGAAAGCTTTTTGATGGCTAGAGCCAAAAGGAAATTGGATAAATCCGTTTTCTCGGAAAGTATGGGGGTTAATGATGAAACACTTGCTGGTTTTGATGACCAGCTCTCCCCTACCCTATCTGATAATCCAGAAAATACGCCTGGTGTTTCTGCTAATAATATGGAGGTTGACTCTGTAACAGCTACAGATGATTTGAATTATTTGATGAATAAAATCAAAGAGGATAAAAAGAGTAAGTATCATATTCTGGAAGAACAGCGAAAACAACGTTTAGCAGCTGCTAAAGTAGAAAATAGACAAAAACGAGAAGCTTTAGACCAAAGCACCTTGAGTGCCGAAGCGACGGCTTATCAAAAAGGCTTGGCAGATAATCAAGCTCAATTTGATACTTTTAATGGTACTTCAACTAAATCTTCAAAGAAGCCCAAGAAAAATGGTTTAGCCTTTAGTACTTCTTTTGGTTTGAAGGATGATTTAAACTTAAACGTCAAAAAAGTACCAGTTACGGCTATCGAAAATTTAGCACCGATTGACCCTTTTGAAGCTCAGGCATCTGCTTTAAAAGCGGTCATTGACCAAAAACAAAGATTTAGGTCGGGGGATAAAATTCAACTTCGGGTTTTAGAAGCTGGTTTTTACAGAACCTTGGCTATTCCTCGAAATACCTTGATTTATGGAATCTGCTCTATTTCTGCTAATCGGTTGTTTGTCAATATCAACTCCATCAATGTAAATGGAAAAGTCGTTCCATCCGCTTTATCAGTTTACGATTTAGATGGTATCGCTGGTATTTACATTGATGGGGCTTATCAAGATGCAACCAAACAAGCGATTAACCAAGGACTTGCTGATGCAGGTAATATTGGCTTAAGAAATACTCTTGGCAATTTATCCATCAAACTTGGAAGGAAAGCGAATCAAAAACAAACAGCTTTTATTCCTGCGGGATATCAAGTGTTATTATTTGATGCACAGAATTTGTAAATAAAAAATAATTATGAGAAAACTAACACTTTTGGGAGTAGTATTCCTACTCTCCTATTATTCCTTTGCCCAAAACAACATCATCCAGATTATGGAAAATCAAACTTCTCATTTGATTTTTCCTGCTGACATTATTTATACAGATATTGGAGATAATCAAAATTACATTATCAGCTATACCAATAATATTTTAAGGGTAAAAGGTGTCAAAACAAATAAGCAGACTAATTTAACTGTACTCACCAAAGACCAACATTATTATTCCTTCTTTGTCATGTACCTCGAAAATCCACAACTCAACTATTTTATTACCACTCGAATGGCTATTAAAGTATTGGGGAATACAGACAATAAATCACCACCTATTTTTCCTACTTCTGCTAAGGCTACTACCAAAACGGAAATCAGAAGGGTCAATTTACCTGTTCGTAAATATTCCAATACGGCTACTATTGATGATAACCTATTCGATAAAGCAGTCTCTTTATTAAGCAAACCCCACTTATACGATTATATCGGTGCTAGGCACGGAGACATCCAGCTAAAAGTTACGGGTATTTATCATAGTCTTAAAAATTGCTTTATAGTCTATGAAATCAGAAATCGTGGTGCTATTCCTTATGATATTTCTTACGTCGAATTTGGTATCAAAGAAAGAAAACGACCTAAAAAGTCCGCACAACAAGAAAAGAAGTTAGCCCCCCTTTTTACTGTAAAAGAAGAAATTACTAGAGTACTCCCCTATCAAGTCAATGAATATGTAGCTGTATTTGGTAAAGTAACCGTTCCCAATGACCGCCTATTTTATATGGAGGTCGTCGAAGATGGGCGAAATATTACGCTAGATATTCTTTTTCATAAACTACCTATTAAACGATTTTACTAAAAATGAGAAAATATCTACAAATTTTATTGGGATGCCTGCTTTGCTTTTTTGGCAAACATGGCATCGCTCAACAACATTTAACTAAAACATGGTCCGTCTCTGGTGGATTAGTTTTAAATGCTAAAGGTGGTAATGCTACTGTCCATTACCATCTAAATAGTTTTGATGAGCTAAGGCTTAATTTTTATAGGATTCGACAAACTTTTCTTTTCCCTAATAACGATAATGGTCTATTACTTAAAACTAGTAGTTTTAGTTTAGAATTTGCTAAAGGCTATAAGTATCAAAACTTAAAAAAGACTACTATTTATATTGGAATGGGCTTTTTCTGGGGTAAAGAAAAAACCGAGTCTAACGTATTGCCAATTAACAATCTATTTGGACTCAGTACTTTTCATGAAACGGAATACGCTCCTTTGAATTGGCTCGCTCTTTTTACTCGTTTTAATATGCTTATCCCTCTGTCTTTTAATAAAAGTAAAATACTAAGATTGACATTTGGAACTAGGTTTTACTTCTAACATCAAGTAAATTTCATCAACCTAAAATCAATTTGATAGTAAGTCTTGTCAATTACTATCCTGTTACACTAATGCCCTTTGGGTAATTTTTAAATCAATAAACATACTAAAAATGAATCGTACACTTCAGCTTAAAGCTATTTTATTATTCTTTGTATTCCTCTTCGTGGGAAAAGCAACAATCAATGCTCAATGTAATTTTTACAATCAAACGGAGAGATTACAACATGCTGCTATCAAGGCTATTTATAATCAAAATTCCAAAGTCTTCTTTAGTCTCAATCTAAAGAATTTTGTCAAGCAGCAAATTTGCAGCATCTGTGATATTCCCGAAGTTTATTGTGAACGTGAAAAAGTCGTCGGTCTTTCTTTTAGAGGGTCAAATTTAACGACTATGCCTCGTGAAATTGCCGCATTTCCAGACCTTCAGTTCTTATATTTAGACAATAATCAATTGTCTTGTTTACCAAAAGAGGTCGCAGTTGTTTGTACGGGTAACGCTGCTAATTTAACCTTAGAAGGTAATCCTATTTTTAACACAACTGGTTTTTTTGATTTTTGTGCCAATCCTAGAGATATTTGTATTCCTTCCATCTCCTTCCCAACTTGCGATCAGCTTGGGCTTATCAATTATTTGGATACCCTTTATGTTCTTGGTTTAGGGGATACTTATAATAAGGTAGAAATCATTGGTGCGAATACTGGTTGGAAAGTTTTTCCTATTTGTGAAAATTGTGATGACCTACAATTAATCAATGATTTACCTGATGGGGAGTATACCTTAAAAATTAATTTGACTGATAAAAATGGGGAATCTTGTTATCGGGAAGAAAAAATAACTATCGCTCGTAATGGTGTTCCTGCGCCTCCTGCTACTAATATAGGAGCCATTAATTGCGACCAACTCGAATTTGAAATCAATCAAGGGGATGTTTATATCAATGGGTTGACTGCTAACTATAATAAAGTAGAGTACATTGGCGCGAATACTAATTGGAAAGTGGTGCTTGAATGTGATGGTACTTGTTCAACTAATACTTTAATACCTTCTTTAAAAGTTGGAACTTATACTATCAAATTTTTTCAATCAGATGGTTTAGGAAATACCTGTTATAGAGAAAAAGTAGTTACCATTGATAATCTTGATCCAACATTGCCTAATGATAGTGAGCTTGGGTCAATTAATTGTGATGGATTGGAATTTGAAATAAATTTTGATGGGGTTTATATTAGTGGTCTAACTGCAGTTTATAATAAAGTGGAATATATTGGTGCAAATACGGATTGGAAAGTAATTAAGGAATGTGATGGTGATTGTCCCAGTATCCGCTTAGTTCAAGGATTAAAACAGGGTACTTATACTTTTAAAGTTTTTCAATCAGGTGAATTTGGCGAAAATTGTTATCACGAAGAAACTATACGAATTGACTCGGATGACCTCCCCTACCCTTCTGAGCAAAATGGTCAACTCAATTGTGACAACCTCGTTTTTGATGGATTTGTGAATCAAATCTATGTCGGCAATCTTATGGCTAGTTATAATAAAGTGGAATACATTGGCGCAGGTACGAATTGGAAAGTAAAGACTTTATGTGATGGGAATTGTAGTACTGCCGAATATAGTCCTGATTTACAAGCAGGCAATTATACCATCAAGGTCAATCAAAAAGGAAGTAATGGGGATTATTGTTATCGAGAAGGTTCAGTCAACATTTCTGGTAGTCGCAATCGAAATAGTGCCAATCAAATAGCAGTAGACCTCTATCCCAATCCTGCTAGAAATAATATTCAGTTCAATACATTTAGTTTTCAAGGGAAAAAAGGACAGTTACTCATCTATAATATGCTAGGTCATTTGGTGAAACGAGTTCCTGAGATGAGTTTTAAGGAGGAAACAGTTTCTATTGATTTAAATGATTTTGAAAACGGAATGTATCTCCTAAGCATTGATTTTGAAAAATCACTACCTATTAATAGACGATTCATTGTGGAGCATTTGAAGTAATTAGTCATCACAATTTGGGCACAGTTGGATAAACTTGGCGGCTAGGTAAATCTAGTCAAAGGAATTTTGGAAACGATTTGGTAATGACTTTCATTACCCTGATATACCTATGTCTAGATTTCTCCGCCAAGTTTCCTTTTTTTAAAAAGGCACAATTATAACTTAACTTGCTGATTAACAATTAAATGTACCTGATTAGTAGTCTTAAAAAAATTAATTTAAACCGTCCTTCTTTAAGACTTTTTAAGTCTTCTTTTAGTCTTGTATATTTTAGGGGCTATTTTTAAACAACAAAACTATGTCTCATAATTTACTGATAATCAATAATTTAAACCCTATGTGTGTACCTAATAAGGACTCCCTTCATGTGTACCTAAAAAGGACACTTTTTTAGCCTTATGTGTACGTATCAAGGACGTAAAACCACCTATATGTGTACTTATTCAGGACTATACGTGTACCTAAAAAGGATTAAGGTGTACATATCGAGGACGCTAAACTGCGATATGTGTACGTGTTCAGGACTCCCCCATTCATTATTCACTTTTAAAAACAAAAACTATGTCTCAACCTTTCAATACCCCAATTGCCCGAGTGGATAACCAATTTGTTTTTCATGCTCGGTACCATCTAAGTGCAAGAGAAGCCAAAATTATTTTATTCCTAATTTCTAAAATCAATCCGCTGAAGCAACAAAACCTAATTGAACAAACCGTTTCTGTCAAAGACATTGAAAATTTTCTGAAGGGTGATGCCAAACGCTGGGGTGGCTTGTATCGAGAATTACGACTTATTAGGGATAGCCTAGTACGAAAAGGGGTCTATATTCCAACGGATATTCAAATTGAAGGCAAACATTTTGATGGTTACATCAATTGGTTTCAAGAAATTATGCCCGTTTACGATGAAGCGGGTAATGTTGCTTTGCGATTTCTCTTTGCTAAACCTTTACAACCCTTCTTGCTAAATCTAAAGCAATATGTCGCCATCAATTTGGAAGAGGTCAACAAATTGAAATCCGCTTTTTCTATCCGTATTTTTCAAATTCTAAAAGCATATCGAGATAAAATTGGAAAGTATCAGCAACGGTCTCAAATTAAATATCATATTGACGACTTAAAAGATTTGCTTGGTCTTACTGGAAAATATAACGACTTTCGGAATTTTAAAAAACGCATATTAGACGTGATTTGTAAAGAAATCAACGAAAAAACTTCCTTATCCCTACATTACCAAACAATCAAAGAAGGACGGCTCATCAAACAAATCCAATTTGAATTCTCTGAAAAAGGAAAAGTACGCCACTCTCCCATGCAATCACAGCCTGCCCTATCAAAACAAAGTACTCCTTACAAAAAATTAACCGTAGATGAGTTGAGCTTTGCCCAATTAAAAGCCTTTCAATTACTCACCCGCTATGGTATAAAAATCCAATTAGCTTTGGATATGGTCGCTAAAGTGCAAGGAAGCGAAATTATTGGCTTTCAGGATTGGTACTTTGAAGAAGTCATTCGAATTTTTGAATCGAAGACCAATCAAACAACTGTTGCTGCCAAAACAGGAACGCTAGTCAACTGGTTTTTGAAAAAGCGAATTTTTGAGCAGGGTGACCATTTTGCGGTAATTATGGAGTGTTTACAGCAGCGAAAGAAACAACTACAAAATGACAAGCCTACTGCTTGGGAGAATAGGCTAATAGCTAAAACAATGCCCGCAGAAGAATTTAGGCTAATAATTCAGCAAAAATACTAATGAGATAAATGTGGTTACTCTAATAAGTTATTTTTTGGAGTAATCACATTCAATCCGGTTTTTTTCTCAAAACGTTTTCTAGATTCCCCTGCAATATGTCCCGCTTGTCTGGCAACATTTTCATTTTCACTATACCCTTGTGCATTATATTTTTCAGAAAGTTCGCTTGCTGTTACTTCTGCAAGGATGATATAAATTAATTCAAGTGTACTCATGTTGTCTCGAATGTTATGCTTTTGAGCAAGGCCTTTAAGTCTTTTATGCTCTGCGACAGTAAGGTCAAAAGTACCCTTAGATATAATATTTGTTAAAAAAGCATATTCTTTACTAGAGGTCACTCCTGCATCTTGCCATCTTTTAGTAAGATTTTTACGAACCTCCATACTTCGGATTCTTGAACTAATCCAAGTATCATTCATCCCTTTGTCTCGATAATGGTCATAAATTTTGTCGAGTAATAATTCTGGATTTTCAGTTTCTTGTATATTTTGTTCTCCTGCATTCGCCAGCCATATCTTAAAAGGTTCTGCATTTGGAGATGGTATAGATTGGATAAGTCTGAGTATCCCCTCTCGACTAAGACAATCAGATGGGTATTTTTTACCATCATGCCCTTCTAATTTCAGCTTTACGATATTTGCGTAAAGGTCACTTCCTTCCTGGTCTAACCTCCTTTTCATATCTGACCAATACCTTCCAGGATTACTTGCATCTGATAAAATGCCTACTACATCTATAGCAGAATACCACGTTTCCCCATTGTAATCTATGGTTCTAATGTCTCTATTTTGAAAATTCAATATTTCCATAATGTTTATTTTAGATTTAAAACTTAATCAAATTCTAGATTCTGTTTACAATAAAATATCTTAGAATACATAAAAATATTTTTAAATACACAAGTTCTTATTGATAGAATAATTAACTCCTGAGTCGAAGAAGAGATTTTAGAAAATCTAACTATCATAATATGCATTGTCTTATCTCAGGTTTTAATATTAAAAATACTTTTGTGTATTTATTTATACATAAAAATATTTCAAATGCACAAATGCATCCAAACAAAATAATCCGCCTCTAAGCCTCCAAAATTCTTCAACGGTAATCTTGTTCTTAAAAGTCAATTTGATGCATTAGAACGAATTTTAAACTTAGCTAAACCCTTTCGCTAATCGAATTCTGATTACACTATTTCAAATTTTAAGGTTAAAATATTTTAAATATGCAGATGAACCCGAACAAAATAAACGACTTCTAAGCCGTCAAAATTTCTCAACTGTAATCTTGTTCCTAAAAGTCAATTTGATGCATTAGAACGAATTTATAAGCTTATCTACACCCTTCCGCTAATCGAATTCTATTACATTATTTCAAATTTTAAGGATGGAAATATTTTTGTGTATTTCCGTGTATATAAAAATATTCCAGATATACAGATACACTCGAACAAAATAAGGACTTCTAAGCTGCCAAAATTTCTCAACTATAAATCTTACTCCTAAAAATCAATTCGATGCATTAGGACGAATTTTAAATTTAGCTAAACCCTTTCGCTAATCGAATTCTGATTACAGTATTTCAAATTTTAAGACTGGAAATACTTTTGTGTATTTGTTTGTACATAAAAATATTTTAGATATACAGATGCACTTGAACAAAATAAGTGACTTCTAGGCCGCTAAAATTTCTCAACTGTAATCTTAGCCCTAAAAGTCAATTTGATGCATTAGAACGAATTTATAAGCTTATCTACGCCCTTCTGCCAATCGAATTCTATTACACTATTTCAAATTTTAAGGTTAAAATATTTTTGTGTATTTTCCTGTACATAAAAATATTTTAGATATACAGATGCACTTGAACAAAATAAGGACTTCTAAGCCGCTAAAACTTCTCAACTGTAATCTTGCCCTAAAAATCAATTCGGTGTATTAAGACGAATTTTAAGCTTAGCTACCCTATTCTGCGAATCGAATTCTATTGCACTATTTCAAATTCCAAAACTAAAAATATTTTTGTGTATTTCTTTATATATAAAAATATTCTAAATACACAAGTGCACCCGAACAAAATAATTGGCTTCTAAATCCCTAATATTTTACCACAGTAACTTTGCCGTAAAATACAAAGGCTTAGAAATAATGTTTTAGAGCTATCTACAATCCTAATTTCTATTGAAAATTAGAACGATTTACACTTAAGCTATAAATATAAAGTATTTTTATGTACAAAAGAATACATAAAAATATTTTATATTTACAAGAATGAAGTGTAAATCGCTAGTAGAAAAGATGCTTTCCTAGTTCAAAACAACAATCAAAGGGATTAAATTAAAAAATCTCAGCAAACTGAACCATTGTTTATGTATCTAAATCTATCTTTAGATATTTAAAAATACATTTAGATACATGAAAATATTTTTTATTTCTAGTATTTGATTAGCCATCAAAAACCAAAGCTGCATTAACCAAACTTTTGATTAACATTTTTCGAAAAATCCACTATAGAAAAAAGAGTAGGGGAGTTAAAAATATTAAAAAATACATTTAACTACACGAAAATATTTATAGATATTTTAGACATACCCATTTTTTTCGTAATAATGCTTTAGTGCCTCTAGAATGATATATTTCTTTGGAATATGCGTCTTCTTTGAAACTTGTGCCAATTTATTAAAATCATCAATTCCCATTTTTAAATGGAAACCTTTCTCTTCTTTAACTTCTTCTGAGTCAATTTGACTAGCAACTTCTTCTATACGATTATCCTCTGGTTTATTTTGAGGAGTAGGCTTTATAGATAAATTATTTTTAAAAAGGTCTTTTTTATTTCTTGCCATTTTTTTTAATTTTAGTTAATTGAAGGGAGTAAAGCTTCTATTTCTTGTGCAAGCTGCTTGATTTCGTGAGAAGCTTTTTTATTATCCCATTCTATCGTACCTAAACCCTGCGTATTAGCTTCTCCATAAGCTGTCCGTTTGGCGATATAGGAGGAAAGCAATTTTATAGAATAGTTCGCTTCATAGTCTCCTAAGATTTCTAGGTAGGCCTGATGAAGTCGAACGTTCGACTCAAATCGGTTAACTACAAAATAGGCTGGGATAGGAGCGTCCAATTTTCCTCTTAAAATTTCTAAATGCTCTAAAAATTCTTTTGTTGCCCAAATATCATTCCCACCTGTCGTAGCAACAGGAATTAAAGATACATCACTTTTAGCAACTGCTTTACTCGTAATCATTTCCAAAGCTGGTGGACAATCTATAAAGATAAGTTCGTACTTCTTTGATAAACTGTTTACAATTTTAAGCAAATCCCCATTTCTTGGAACATGATAAACATCTACTGCTGGTAAATCGTCTGGTCTGTAGCTATGCCACATAGTAGTACTTTTATTTGGATCCGCATCAACGATGCATACCTCAACATTTTTATGTGCAAAAAACACAGCAAGGTTTTGAGAAATAATACTTTTTCCGACACCACCTTTGAAACTAATTACAGTTACAATTGCCATAATGATTAAATATAGGTTTAAAAATGATAATAAAGCAAAGGTAAGTAAAATACATTAATGTACAAAAAAGTATTTTTGAGTATAAATAAGTATACCTATATATATAGGTATACAAAAAAATATTTTATGATATTTTAATATCTTATTTTTATGAATCATAAAGAAATTTCGACAAGTTTATCTGGTTGACAATAACTAGAAAAGGTAAGCTTAAATTTTTGACCCGATTAACAAGATTTACAGGATTAGTCATAGGAAATCCTGTACATCTTGTTAATCGGGTCAAAGAAATATTAAAAAAGTGTCAACTACTTTTTCACTTTGGATAAACTTATCGAAATTTTTTTTAAAAATTAGAAAGAAATCAACAACACGGAGACTTTCTTTAGTTGTTGATTTATTATTATTTACTTTATTTAGTATTTCACTCTCCTTAAGTTACTGATTATCAAGTGTTTATTTGATTAATAAACGAGTAAAATAGGTATAAAAGCGAGTTTTTTAGGTTTTAGCACGAGCATATTAGGTAATTGGAACGAGTAAAATAGGTATAAAGGCGAGTATTTTAGGTTTGGAACGAGTAAAATAGGCGATAAGACGAGTATTTTAGGGTCTGAAGAGTATAATTAAGCTTAAAGTAACTAATAATCCTTCAATAAGACGAGTATTTTAGGTCAAAAGGCGAATTTTTTAGACCTAAAAGCGAGTTTTTTAGGTTTTTTTCTTGCATATGCCCTAAAAAACTCGCTTATTTACCTTAAATTCGTTCATTATAATTAGATAGTACCTAATTTACTCGTTTTTAAAACTACATACTTTTGGGAAGAAGGAGAAACAAATTATCAAAAGCACAAAAGAGAAAGAATATCGTTAAGCTGATTGTACAGGACAATCGCTTAATAGAAGCGGATTATTCTTTCGATGTATGGGAAACTCGCTTTTTTTATACACTTGTATCCATGATTGATAAAAGCGATGATGACGACAAGGTATATCGAATATGGTTTAGTGATATAAAGAAATTATTTAAATTAGAAAATAATAAGCAATCGTATAAATTTTTAAGAGATGCCGCAGAAAGTATATTGAGCAAATCAGTAAAAATTAAATGGGATGATGAAGAAGGAATTCCTTTACAGGAACGATTTACGTTGTTTACTACTGTTCGGTCTATTAGAGAGGGGAGTGAGCATCTCGTCGCAGATAAGAACTTGTATATAGATATAAAAATTTTAAAAGAGGTTCGACCCTTCTTTTTGGATGTAAAAAAACGATTCGACCCGAAAATACATAGATATACTTCTTATGATATTAGAAATATCATTTCCCTGAAACCTTATGGTACGAGAATTTATGAATTATTAAAACAGTATCAGAAAATTGGAGAGCGGGTTCTAACAGTAAAGAAGCTGAGAGAAATGTTCAATATTTCAGACGAATACAAAAGATTTTTTGATTTCTATAAATATGTAATTGCTAAATCTGTGAAAGATATAAATAAATATACCGATTTATATATTCCCGTTGATAAAATAGAAAAAATTAAAAAAGGAAGAAATGTTTATGCTATTCGCTTTTTCATCGAAGTGAAACCACAGGAAGAAATTGATATATTAAGAGGTATTGCTAAGATTGATCAGCCTTTATTTCAAAATGATGATTTACCATTAAATTTTAAAAATGTAGATTCTATAGAAACAATTGAACCGATAGAAGAAGAAACAGAAGTTGATATACTATATAGCCAATTCGAAGATATTGTAGTCAAAAAATATGGCGTTACACCTGTGAAGTTTATAAAAATGCTTTCAACGGGAAATTATAGTGCTGAAGCTATCCAGCAAGCTATTAATGTTACAAATAGAGCAAAATATAATCAAGAGATAAAGAAGAGTGTTGCAGGATTCTTTTTATCGGCTTTGAAAGAAGGCTATACTGATGCTAAAGAAGAAGCTAAAAAACGAGAACGAAAGATTCAAAAATTAACAGATAAAAATAAAATTGAATTGCAAAAACAATTGGGTAGGGTAGAGGAGGAATACTCAGAAAAAATATTAGAGAAAATAAAACAAATTACTGCCGCTGATTCAGCTATTACAGAAGCGGCCGTATCTTTTATGAGAAAACAATCTAAAATCAGAAAACTCATAGTAAAGCGAGAAGAGGAATTAGGTAGGAGCATGGAAATTGAAGATTTTCGCCAATCTTCGAAACTACGAAACATAGTTGTTCAAACCATTGTAAAATCAAATTCTTCTATGTTTTCTAGTATTCAAGAAAAGTATGTTTCTAAAATCAGAGAATTGAACAAAACAATTAACGGATAAATATTTTACTTTAATTATTTTTTCTAATTAAGAAAATTACATCTGAGTAAAATCGCTAAATTTTAGCGATTTTTTCTTTTCCACTTTAGGAGATAGGTATACTTACTCTTCTTATGATATGAACCTATGGAGTTACCAAATTCCCTCCGCTAAATCTCGTTCTTCTGCTCCTAAAGCTTTGCCATACACGGCAAGCATTTCTGTAGATGTCCATCCTGCCCATTGTTGTATCATATGGGGCGGTGTTTTGATTTGCTGGTGGGCAATAACAAAGCTGTGGCGCAATCCGTGGGCGGTTGCTTGTGCGCCCTCGATGGCAGCATAACTCATAATGGATTTGATAGCCCTCCATGCCGTTGTGCGTCCAAAACCCCATAAGTTTTCATTGGGTTGCTTTTTGACCATATCTTTAATATAATGAACATCATCCAGTTTTTCGAGAAAACTATCAGGAAGTGGTACAAACCGATACCGCTTTTTACCACTCCGGCCTTTGAGTGTCCGAATGACCACCCCCCTACGGGAATAATCTATATTTTTATTCGTGATATTCAGCCCTTCAGTTATTCGACATCCCGTATAATAAAGCATCAGAGCAAAGGTGCGTTTCGTTCGCCCTGCTGCATAGGGTAGGGCAGGGGCTATACTTTCAAAGAATGCCTTGCGCTCGATGGCAGTTAAATATTTACGGTTGCCGTGTTCGTCGTATAAATCCCAATCCTGCATATTTTGTCTTTGAAACCTTTTTCAGTAAAAGGTTTCAATATAGGCGAATTTTGAAAAAATCACAAATCGGGTCAAAATGCTAAAGGCTTGAAATACAGTAGGGTAGGGAGAAAAGGAAAAATCGGATTTCTGGCCACTTTGCAACAATCTGGGCAAAGTTTGTTGAACCCCACAGTAACACTCGATAACAAAATCAATATCCATTTTGGGAGAGCATAAAAAACCGTGGGGCACTATTAAAAAAAGATTCTAATTCTAGCTTTAGGTATCTTCGGATTTGTTATTATTAGGAGTGTTTCCTATGAGGGCATCTTAAGCTTGTTCTACCTGGCGGTCTTTATCAGAGATTTATATATGTTCTCCTTATTGCTCTTCCTAGCACCCGATAATCTGATACTGATTATCTTGATTACTTTCTCACGATTTCATCTGCGGTTACATTGTCCTCCGAGCTTTGCACTCTGCTATTTCTAGCAACGCATATCGAAGTAGGAAACTATTAGCAACATAATAGGTCAACTCACCGTTTTCGATTTTAGTGGTTGACAATATAATTGAGCGACTTCTTGTCGCAATACCTTTTGGTAGGAATTAGCCAAAATGCCCTAGATAAAAATGTGGAAAACTCAAATTCCATTATTTTTTCTTAGTTCAATGGCTACTTTTTTAAAAGAAAAATGAATTAAGTATACTGTTAATTCCATTATTCTTCGCCTCGGTGATTTTTCGGGACGATTATTTTTTAAATCTAGAATTGCTGTAGCAATTCTCGGTTAAAAAAATGCTATGTCACAAATTTCAATATAAGAAAATAAAACTAGTGAAAATGTTAAAAAATCGTCATTTTGCTTGGCAATGAACTCTAATTAAAAACTAAAATTAAGCTCAAAGTTACTCAGATTGAGTGATTTTGAGTTTAAAGCATCAGAATAACCTCGATTTTGCGCTTCATTTCATTTTGATTTTCATTGATTTAGTAGCTAAAATTCTACTTTTTGGTGCAAAAAAAATTATTAATTTTACATTTAATACCTAATCCCCTCTTAATTGTTTTTCATTTAAAGCAATACCTTTTTTAATATTCTTCCCAATATCTATTAATAACAAACAACTTGTTTTCACCTATTGTCTAACAATTTCTCTGTTTTACTATAACAGTAAACAGCCTATGTCTTTATTTCATAGGGAATAGGACAATTTTAAAATATTATTTATACACCTTTTAAACAATTTATGATGAAGAAAACGATTTACCTTTTTGTATTCTTTTTGTGTGCTATTAATATAAGCACTATGGCACAAGCCGAATTATCTACATCCAGTAAAATATTTTTAAATACTGCTAAAAAATTAAATAGCAGGTCAACTAATCATCGGAAAGTTATTACTGAAATAAAAAAAACTTTTCCGATTAAAAATGTAAGACATGAAAAACAAAACAAGTATTATATTGGAGGTTTGATGAAAATTAACAAGGAGTTTGATGAAACGGAATTCAGAGCGATAGGAGGCATTACAAACTCAAAAAACAACAACATAAAAACATTTCGTATTCCAATAGAAAAACTTACTTTAATGTCCCAACTAAAAGGCATTTTATATATTGGAGTAGATGGGAAAGTTAACAAAAAATTAGATATTGCTACACAAGAAACAAATGTTAGTAAAGTACATGCTGGAACTAATTTACCCAAAGGTTTTTCAGGAAAAGACGTTGTAGTAGGTATTATTGACAATGGCTTGCAGATGAGCCATCCGACTTTTAGAGACAATGAAGGAAATCTTAGAGTAAAACGTATCTGGGCGCAAGGTATAGATGAAGGAAATACACCTACCAGTTTTGACTATGGAACAGAACTGACGAGCCAAGAAGAAATGCTAACTATAGACAATACTTCGACCGATGACTCCCACGGTACACATGTAGCCTCAATTGCTGCTGGGTATGGACACCAAGGGACATATAGAGGCGTAGCTTATGAAGCAGACATTGTTTTTGTTCAGCCAAATCAGGGAGAATCAGCAATTGCTGATGCCGTATCTTATATTTTTGACTATGCTGCTTCTGTTGGCAAACCTGCTGTTATTAATATGAGTCTTGGTTCTCATAATGGCCCTCATGATGGTACTTCTTTGCTCGACCAATTTTTTGATAGTGTAACAGGTTCAGGACGAGTATTAGTGGGATCCGCAGGGAATGAGGGGCAAGCAGGGGTTCATATTGCTAAAACCTTACAGCCTCAGGATACCTTAGCGACTTTTCTGACAATTCCTGATGGCGAAACGGTCAGTTTATGGGGAGAGCCTGGAACTGAGTTTTCTGTTCAAGTGATTTTTATAGATGCTATTACAGGAAAAATTATACTGAATACAGGTTTTATCCCATCTACTACTGATTTTGAAGAAGAGTTTGTTAGAAATGATAGTTTTAGGATAGCAGTTGCAGTAGATGACAAGAACATGTTTAATCATAAACCGACTATAAATATAACAACTAATTTTGTTGACCCCTCACTTGCGGAAACAGTACTTACTGTTTTAAAAATTACTGGGGATAATGGTTTCGTAGATGCTTGGTGCGAAAAAGGATTCACTAGTTTTGGTATACCACAGGCTACTGATGGTGATAATAATATTTCAGTTGGAGAAATTGGTGGAACGGCGAATTCTATCATTACAGTTGGTGCATATACCACTAAAGAAGGGTATGTTGGCTTAAATAATATGATGAATACGGCTGAGGGAACAGTAGGAAATTTAGCACCATTCTCCAGTCATGGACCTACCGTGGATGGTCGAATAAAACCAGATATTTCTGGGCCAGGAGATGTGGTTATTGCTGCTGTCAACTCTAAGCATGAAGGTTTGGAGGTAGCTTATCCTCCAATGGCTGAAATTCAAGAAGGAGAACAAACTTGGTATTGGGGTGGAGCGAGTGGCACTTCGATGTCTAGTCCAATGGTTGCAGGTATCGTTGCCTTATTACTAGAAGCAAATCCTGAGTTATCCGCAGCAGAAATTAAAAATATTTTACAGTCTACTGCCCGAAAAGATGAAGCTACAGGAGCAATTCCTTCAGGAGGTAACAACCTTTGGGGTGCAGGAAAAGTAGATGCCTTTGCAGCCTTATCAACTATCGTTCCTTCTAGTTCTTGTGAAGCCCCCTCGGTTTTTAATGTAGAATTACTTTCTCCTAAACGAACTAAAATTTCTTGGAATAGAATTCCAGATGCTAAACAATACTATTTTCAAATTCGCTTTAAAGGAATGAATAAATGGCTACTGACAGCAAAAATTAGAGCATCAGCTAAACATGTTCATGTTTATGCACCGACAGACAAAACTTATGAATTTAGAATTGCAACAAAATGTGAAGATACATTATCAGACTTTAGTGATATTCAAGAATATACGACTTCTAGTTCATTAGCACCTACCATTTTAACTTCTAGAAATAGTAATGAAGAGGTAGAAGAAACTATTTTTATTGGAGAAGAAGTTATGGATATTTACCCCAATCCTGTAAGCGACTTATTAACCGTCCAATACAAGGCAGAAAGAACGGGAACTTTATCTATCTATCATACTTCTGGGGTTAAAGTAAGAGAATTAGCATTAATTCCTAATACTAATTTTTATGAAGTCGATATGAGTCAATTGGAAAATGGATACTATTTTCTAGAAATTGCAGAAACAGGCAAAAGTGGGATAATTCAAAAGATTATAAAACAGGGCATAGAGTAGTAAAGAATTTTCTCGTAAACATGAGTCACCCCGTGAGTAGAGGGTACAAGGTTTTCGTCTATTTTTGAGAAAAAATGGCGATTTCAGCCATGTAACCCCCTTACTTATAGGATGACTCATGTTTGTGCCTCCTTTAGAGTAGCTGCACCTTTACTCCTAATCTAGCTTAGGTAGTTGAAATTCAGTACAAATAATAATTTCTCTACAAAAGGGTAGCTTAAATTCTACTTTTTAAACACCAAAAAACGATTACCTTTGTTCTAATATTTATCCTATCGTATTAAATACACTACTACTCCCACATTAACAAGTAGTTAAACAATGATTACTTATTTTTAAAGTAGGGTAATCTCCACTTACAAACTAAACAATTTTATTACGGATAGCTCATCGTTTTCGTGATGCCACTTAAGAAAGTATTTATTACTTTTTTAATGTTAAGCGTTTTAGGAATTGACTATTTAAACAATAGCGTATATAACAACTTATACTCTTAACTTATTAGTATTACTTTTCCTTTGATAACTTACCCCCTGTCATGTTATAACCTACACTATAATATTAAGCGGTTAGCTATATAGTATAGTCTATCTTATAGTTCATTCAATAATGCTATAAGGCTAAACCCTTTTAATATTTTATTATTTAATCATCTTATCTCGGGATGAATGGACATACTATGTTCATCTCGAAACCTATTTATTAATTTAAAAACAAATTCGTAATGAAAAAATTAACACTCTTAGTGGCCTTATTAGGCCTTACTTTTACCCTTACAACCGCACAGAGTAATGACGGTAAAGTAGTTTCCTTCGTAAAAGGAGAAGGAAACAATATCACAATCAAGCAAGTTGGCGACAACAATAACACCCGAAGTATGCTTGATGGAAACGATGGTCAAATTGTCTTTGACCAAAAAGGGGATGACAATAATATTACGGCAGAGGCAACAGGTAATGACATTGGAAGTATTATCGAACAAAAGGGGGCTAGTAATTCAGTTACCCAAACTTTTACGGGAGACGAGATTCAATCTCTGATTTTACAGGAAGGGAATGATAATCTAGTTACCCAAACCATAACTGGGAATAGAAATGAATCGGAAATTAAACAGATTGGGGATAGTAATTCAGCTATACAAGAAACAAGCGGTAGCGATAATAATGTTAAAGTATATTCGACAGGGAACGAGAATGGGGCTGATATAAAGCAGACAGGAGATGGAAATTTGACTCATTTGACTCAAACGGGCAACTCTAATTTTGCTTCTATTGTCCAAGAAGGAAATAACAACGAAGCTGGTTCAGATGGTGAAGGTTTAAAGCAAGAAGGAGACCTTAATTTCTTAGACATTACTCAGACAGGTGACAATAATAGGATTTTAAGTAGCCAGGTTGGAAATGAAAATTCAACTGTGCTTTACCAAACAGGTAATAGTAATAGTATTATTTCTACTGTTACTGGGAATACTAATTCCGTACTTATAAATCAAGGTAAAACCAACTAATTTTTAATAATACTTTCAATAACGGAAGTGGAAACTAGCCTGACTGGTTTCCACTTCGTTTTTTCAATAATTTTAAACGGATTAAATGAAGTGGCAAAATAAACAAATCCTATTATTTCTGATAATAGTTGTTACGAACCTTGGTGGATTATATGCGCAACATTTATCTTTAGAAGATAGATTATTGACGCCCAATGCCTTATTACAAGGAGAACTAGGTTCAGGTACGAATACTATTTACCAAAAAACAGAGGGGGATAATAACGCCTTAACTATCAATCAAGCTAATCAATTTGGACAGCGAGAAAATCTAATAAGAACACTTCAAGTTGGAGATAAAAATAAAGCTTATATCAGACAAACAGGAGCTGGAAATGAACTGGCTTTAATTCAGCATGGAACAAACAATACTTACTATTTAGGTCAATCGGGACTTAATAATCAAACGGTAGCGGTGCAAGATGGTAATAATAATACCATTTATCAGCAATCTAATCATGCAAATAATGTTTATTCAGAATTCGTTCAAAAAGGCAATAATAACCAGATTATACATCTCACAACTGGTATGTCTGGGCAAAATTTCACGATTCGACAAAATGGAAATGGGCTAAACGCTACGGTTCTCCAATCTATTAGGTTTTAGACATCCCCTCCTTAAGCCTCCCTTCTTTTGTATCTATCTAGTGATTTAAGTACTAAATAAATAATACCTTGAACTTATTATAAAAGATTGATTACTAAGCAACTGCTATATCTGCAAACTGCTTACTATTTACTGCCTCCCTTAGTGATAAGTCCCAAAATCTGTAAAGGAAGAAACATGAAACACTTAAAATTATCTTTACTATTATTAACGTTACTATTAGGAAGCAATTGCAGAGAATATACGGTACAACCAACTTTACCGGGTTCTATGGTAGGTACAGTTATTCAAGAGGGGAGTGATATAGCTATCAGTAATGCCACTATTTCTACAACGCCTCCAACAAGTTTACTATTGACAGATGATTTGGGGCGTTTTGCACTTAAAAATATAGCCCCTGGAACGTATACCATTCGAGCCGAAAAAGATGATTTTATATCTAAATTCGAATCCATAACTGTTTTGGAAGAAAAAACAGCCAATGTCATTATCAAATTACCACTCGATACTTTATCTAATATAGCACCAACTATTCCCCTTTTACTCGCCCCTAGAGACAATAGTATTGGAAGGTCAATAGACTTAACCTTATCTTGGCAAGCAGAAGATAAGGATGGCAATGAAGAGTTGCGCTATGATGTGTTGTTATGCGAGGATAAGCAAACCAATTGTGAAAAAATAGCTATTGATATTGCCGAAAATACTTTTGAGTTAGAAGATTTAAAATATAATACCGTTTATTTTTGGCAAGTCATAGCTAAAGATCAAACTACAGCCGTTTATGGCGGCATTTGGCGTTTTAAGACCGTACGATTCCCTAATCATCCATTTGTTTATTGCAAGCTAAAAAATGGACAGTATGATATTTATTCCACCGATGGGGTAGGGGATGAGTTTCGATTAACCTATGGACCAAGTAGTAGTTATCGGCCAAGAATTAGTCCTAATCGACAAATGATAGCCTTTATTAATAATAGTGGGGTAGCCCCTCATTTGTATGTGGTGAATCGAGATGGTACCAATTTAAAGCAAGTGACCAAGGAAGTACCTATTGGTGGTTTTAATAATATGGACTTAGATTTTTCGTGGTCTTCAGGAAGTAATCAATTACTCTATGGTAATAATGCCAAATTGTATAGAATTAAAATAAATGGAACGAATCTGACAGAAATAGCACAAGCTCCAGAGGGTTTTACATTCTCAGAAGTGGATTGGTTTTTTGGCTTAGTGGGTAATAAAATTGCGGCAAGGGTAACAGGGCAGACGGTTTATGAATCCAGTATCTTTATTATAGATGTATTCGGCAATTATTTGCAAGAAATTTTTACAGATATTCCTGGTCGGACAGGAGGTTTGCAGTTTTCTCCTGATGGTAAATTTATTCTATATACCCATGATGTTTCTGGACATGAAGACATTAACAGTCAACAATTAAATACCCACATTTTTATCAAAAATCTAGAAAATGGAGTTACTTTCGACCTCTCCAATATTAGCAAAGCAGCAGGAACGAATGATTTAGACCCTAGGTTTTCTCCTGATGGAACAAAAGTGATATTCGTCAATACAGACAATCAGGAGGGAAGTATTCGCAATATTATGACCATGGATATCGATGGTACGAATAGAACTGTCTTATTTGAGGATGCAGAGATGGTAGATTGGCAATAGGGATGGGCTTCATTAGACCCATATCTTTATTCTTTTATAAAGATATGAGTCTATCCTACATTTCATTTTTTTTGAATTGAAAATAAAGTTCGTTAATCTTCGAATGCTCAATTAAATATACTGAGACATTTCCCCTGTTTGTTCCGATATAACCTAATTTATTCAATCTCCATAATAACAAAAATTCCTACTGTATCAAGGCATCGGTTCTGTACAACATTATCTTCATCCTTGGCACTCCGTACCGCATGAAGACTTATTTATTATGCTCAGTTTTTCTTTATCCGATTAATAAGTTTATTTAATTGAGAGTCTCTTTTACCTAAAATATGTAACTCATCTCTTTGAATAATGATGTCAGGTTTTGTACCATTGCCATCTAATGTTTTTCCATTTCTTTGAAAAGAAAGCATTGTTGATATCTTTATCTTAATATTAGAATTGCTTAAATAAAATTTATTGGACCGACCACTTGAGCCATTCGTTGTCACTCCAACAATTTTCACATTTGCCAATCCTTTAAGCGCAGAAGTGAAAACAGAAGCTGCACTAAAAGATTGTTCATCAACCAAAACATATACTGGACACTTTAAAGGAGTCCCATTACTTTCTAAAACCATATAGAATGGGTTGCTGAATTTTCTTAAGTTAAATTTTAACTCTGTTTTGAAACCATTCTTGAATCTATCTATTGCTTTTCTGTCATCGTCTGTGAATTTTTCAGAATAATAACTATATAAATACCTACTATTCATACTTTCAATGTCTTCATCTATTTGTTGGTCATTACGAATATATGCAACATTCGCTACCCAAGGGGATTGTTCTGGTTGTACTATATATCCTGCCAATGTATTTAAGATGTCTCTTGTACCACCACCATTACCTCTTATGTCAACAATTAAGGCTTTAGCATCTTTATATTTATTTATGGTAGTTTTTAAGTGGGTTTCCAATTCAGTAAACTCACGGTATGAAAACATTGCTGGAAGCTGCAAGTATGCAATAGAATCTTCCTGCCATTTATCAAGTTTATTATAATCAAATGGCTCATCAAAATACGAAGCTCTAATTAATGCAAGGTCTTGAGTATGTCCAATATTTCTCCATCTGTTTTTTTTCTTGCTGAAAGGAAGTGTAATTGCTTTATCTGTTTTCCCATTTGTTAGGACAATATCTATTTTTTTCTGGGACAACTCGTCTTGTTTGAAGAATAGCTCACCAATATCTCTTAGGTCTTTAATACCATCGTAAAGTTTTGCGGCTCTCGGAGAGTTTTTTCTTTTGTATGCATATTGTTCTATGAATTTTATGACAGGTATGTTATTAATGCTCTTAACATATGGATATTCTTCTGAATAGTAGTTATACTTTTTTGTAGATTTATTTTTGATTAATCCAACAGCCTTTCCATTTAGAGGAGCAACAGCAAAAGGAAAATGTAGATTAAAAATTCCTATATCGTCTTCATCAAAGTCTTCCATTGTTACCGAGGCATGTCTATCAAAAGTTTCAGCGATGATTTTTTCCATTTGGAATGCCAAAAAATGAATTGGTACAGAATCTTGGTATGAGATTTTTTCTTTCACTTTTTCAAAATGACTCTCAAAATTATAATCAGCAACTTGAAAGTAGGATGATTGGGTTTCTAACAGTTGGATAAATTCCTTTAAATCTGCCAATGCAGCTTCCTTTTCAATGTTTTGACTCTTGCAGTCATAAGAAAAAAGTATTGCTAAGATTATTATTGTATTTTTCATTTTCTTTTAATTGAGCATAAGTACGCCAGTTGAACGATTGTTCGCACCATCTTTAAGAGAGTTCCTAAACTTATTTTGTTGATTATTTTGCAAATGACTTTAATTTGTTAGATGGATAATGCTCCAAATTACGAAAAACTAAATGCATCATCAATAACAGGAAAAAGTGGTTTTAATAAAAATGACCGACTAATCCAATAATAGCGCAATAGATATTGGAAATCCAAATTTAAACCATTGAGCAAAGGTGATTTCTACTTCTACTTTAGTACTTTAAGTTGGGCACGTTGCTCATCGCCTTATAGTAATAAAAAAATAATGTCAAAAATTAGTGTCATTTAATTTCAAACTTGACAGACAAGGGAAACATTTTTGCGAATTGCATTTTTGATGGAGACTTTGTCTTTATTTTGTTTCAAGCATCTAAATAGTAAAACGAGCGCAAAAATCTGCTCTAACAAACCAATATAAGTACTCAACACTAGTCAGGAAATGACCGTGTATTGAGTACTTACAAAAGAATCAACAAGTACATTTTTGCCACTAATACAACCGATTTACGACAACTTTCTTAGTCAAAGGCTTTTTATGCGGAACTTTTATATTCAGAAAATACCACCCATTCGCTATATCATTCAATTCTAATTGCACTAAATCAGAAGGCAATTGATTGAATTCCCATTGTTTGATGGCCTTCCCTGATATATCTACTAATTGTAAAATCGCTGGTTGGTCTGCATAATCTTTTAGGTCAATAAATAAATTATCAAGGACAGGATTAGGAAATAGCCTAGCATTGATAGCTAAATCTGAATTTCTAGTCAAACTTCTTTGTTCTACATTGATAGGAATTAATCTACGACATACTTCATTGGCCCAAGGGCCTTGATAGAAGACAACTTCTACATTATAATTTCCTGGACTTACATTGAATACTTCACTAACAGAACAATCATTGCCCGCACAACTACCTACTATTTGCCAACTAGCATTTATATCAAAAATCTTAATCGTTGTAAATGACGCGTTTAGACCAGTAATTTCAATGCCTCCATTCGTACTACTAACGTTTACCGCATCACAATTAGCATTACCTCCAGTATTACATTGATTGGCGGATTGTAGCGAAAATCCTATTGCATTGGATAAATCAAAACAGCCTTGCAAGGCATTGATACTAGCCCCAATATTTAGTCCCGATAAGCCACTTTCATATTGAATATGATAAATTTGATAGTTACCAACTCCATAAGCTTCTGGATTAAAAGGAGGACCAAAAGGTAAACCAAATATTTGCTGTTGAGTATTTGTGATTATCCAAGCGGAATTGCCCGTAGTAGAATTACTATTAAGGCTTACTTGAATAGGCGCATTAAATTCTCCGATACAAAAGTCTGTAGCAGCTTGAGTGCTGATATTACCTCCTGTTATATTACAATTAGTTCCACCACCTTCTGTGAGGGTAATATTTCGCTCTTGATAACAATAGTCATTATTACCTAACTGTTGAATTTTTACTGTATAATCGCCAGCAGGCAAATCAGAGATACTGACTGTACTAGGACAGTTTTGGCTGCAAATCGGTCGTATTTGCCAAGCTGTTCCTGCGCCAATAATATCAACGATATTTTGTGGCGCATTCAAATTACTAACAATAATGGAACCGTCAGTACTACTAATAGTTACGGCATCACAATTGACGATACTACCACCTGTATTACATTGGTTTGCAGATTGTACAACAAAGGCTATCGAATTGGATAAATCAAAACAGCCTTGGAGCGCATTAATATTATTGCCAATATTTAATCCCGATAAGCCACTCTCGAATTGAATATGATAAATTTGATAGCTCCCAATTCCATAAATTGCTGGGTTAAAAGACGTCCCAAATGGTAAATCTAGGATTTGATGTTGGTCGTTGGTAATTATCCAAGCGGAATTACCCGTAGTAGAATTACTGTTGAGGCTTACTTGAATGGGGGAGATGGGGTCATTGATACAGAAGGTCGTTGCATCTTGAGTACTTATATTGCCAGCATCAATTGTACAAACATTGCCGCCCCCTGTAAAGGTAACTGCCCGCTCTTGAAAACAATAATCATCATTGCTCAATTGTTGAATTTTAATGGTATAATCTCCTGCTGGCAAATCGGAAATACTAACGGTGTTCGGACAATTTTGATTGCAAATGGTACGCGTTTGCCAAGCCGTTCCTTGACCAATTATTTCTACTGTATTTTGTGGAGCGGTTAAATTACTAACAACGATAGCACTATTTAAGGGACTAACATTTACGGCATCACAATTGACGCTTGCTATCAACTCACAAGCATCTGCGTGGAAAACATCGGCTTGTAGATTTTGTAAGTTGGTATTTCGTTTTATAATATCAGATAGCTTGGTGTTTTTAAGGGTTAATCTATCTGAAAAACTATAAAAAGGGTCGTTTTCATAATAATAAAAGTCTCCATCTCTCAATCTTTCAAATTGAACCTTTAAAACATTATGCATGGTTGGTCCTAGTATATTACCGAGTAACACTTCCTCAGCTAATAAACCTACCCATAAATCAATACTATTGACATCATTATACACGCTAGAAAGCTGATTAGTTATGTTAGGATTACGATTAATATCAAAAAAAGAATTAGCCGAACTTCTTCGGAAGTATCTTCTTACCGTATTATAGTCAGGGAGACCGTGGTCTCTACCTCTTTGAATATTAATAGAGGCTAGGTCTAATCCGATAGCATTAGGCAATTGTGGCAAAGCAAAAAGAGAATTACGCAAACCATCTACTATTTGAGCATCTATAGTCTCCTGTTGTTGAGTGGACATACCTTTTAGAAAGGGGTCAATATCAAATTCTTTAATGAAACTATTATTAAAAAAACTTTCTGCTAAAGTTAAATCCGTTCGCAATTTCTCACAATTATCCCCTACGATTAATAGCTTATCAGCAACCATGGTATGCCCTATTCGAAAAGCTGCCGTTGCAAAAAGATTCATAATATCAGGGCGGATAGCATGATTATAACCTCTAAAGCTGGCTAACTGAACTTTTAAGGCGGGTAAAAACTCTTCGTAAGTAATGACTTGCATGAGTGCGCCTACCTGTTTTCTGGCAATTTGATATATTTCTTCATCGTTTCTGTAACCTTGGCTGATTAATTCATCACAAATTCGATTATGTTCTCTAACAAATAGAATATGTAAGGCCGTTAAATTAGGCTGCTCGGTCGCCCTTACATCCCCTGCAACAAAAGACTTACCTGGTTGTCCATCAATACTAGCTACAGGTGGGGCATTAGGGTCTATTGTCCCATTAGCTTCTGCGTTTATGGTGTTATAAGGTAACAAATTTCCAGCAGACGTTTTTAATTTTCCAAATTGGAAAGTTCTTAACCAATTAGCTCTCGCCTCATCAGAACCATATACTTGAGAGCCATCTATCCAAGCGGTTAATTCATTTTCCTGCTGTCTAGGGCTAGTTATACCTGTTCCTGCGATAAAGGCTGAACGAGAAAATCGAATAGGACTCGTAAAAAGCGGTTCATTGTTTGGAAGGGGGATAGGTACCGGCTCGATTGTAGCCTCTTTAGTGAGGGTAATATCATGGTCTAAAAATTGTGCCCAAGTAAAGACAAAACTACTTAAATTATCAGGGTTTCCAGTAGGAGCAGTTTGGTCGAAAATTTCATTTGAAATCAATCTAGGATTCGGTCGATTAGGAAAACTAAGGCTATTATTAGTATCGTCTGCACCATATAAGGCGGGTAATTCCCGAAAAAAATCAATCTCAGCAGCACCATAATATTGATTAGCAGCGCCTAAATTATTACACGTACCATCAATTGTTCGGTATAGACTTCTAGCACAGTTTTGACTGATGGCATTTGGAATAAAAAAGGCTATAAAAACAATATAAAATAGGAATTTTTTATTGCAAAGAAGAAATAGACACCCCCATCCATGACGAGTAAAAGTAGTCATAGTTTTGTTTTTTAAGTGTGAAAAATAGATAAGCAAGGACTTAGAAAATCACTATGATAAAATATTTACTTCGAGGGGCTAAAAGGAAAATATATTAAAATGGGGGAGGATTCTAGTATGATAGTAGGTTTGCTTAATGTTAATACGTTATAGGATAAAAAAATTCGCCACTACAAGAGCGGCGAACTAACAAAAAGTATGAACAATGATTCTTTATATAGTATACCACAGAAGATAAAATAGCAATACTAAAAAGATGGAGCTATATTATATTTAATTAGATGGTATGTTAAATTTATTTTATGCGTTTTTTTGTATCAAATTTATAGTAGAAGTTTTTAAAAGGTCAACAGAGGAATGAACCTCTGTTGACTAAAGCGATGCAATAAAGACTATGAGTTTACTTATCTTTCATTTCCTAATGATTTCTGGAGGTTATGTAAACCTTTTTTTATTACAATCCTTTGAAAAAAGTCGCCACTACAAGAGTGGCGAACTAACTAACTAAAATTTTGAACAATAATTCTTTATAAATTATACCACAGAAGATAAAATAGCAATACTAAAAAGATGGAGCTACAGTATATTAGGTAATATGTTAAATTTATTTTTTGTGTTTTTTGTATCGAATTCATAGTATAAGTTTTTCAAAAAAGGTCAACAGAGAAATGAATCTCTGTTGACTAGTGCAATGCAATAAAGACTACGTTTTTAGGGTTAAAACCCTGGGTAAACTGTACTAATGTTACGTCTATGAGAAATTTTGTAAACCGTCATTATTTATTATTCTGTCTTGATTCATTAGTATTTGTTTAATACAGTCTCTCTACAATTAGCTTTTTATTAATAGCTTTCTGACCATCAATTTGAATAAGAACTTGGTAAAAACCATTTGGCATATCCACCAATGATAACTGAAGGTTATCATGACTTACCTTTTCTACTTCAATCGTTTTTACAGCTTGCCCTAAATGATTCACGATGGAAATATTTATAGCTTTATCCATGAATGGTCGTAAATTGAAATTTAAATTATCTTTAGTAGGATTAGGATACATGGCAAACCCTTCTAAATCAAGATAAAATCCTACGTTCTGTACGTCAGTATAAGAAAAACTACCATCTAAATAAATTTCTTTTATCCGATAGTAATTAGCTCCTTTTATTGGATGTTCATCCAAAGTTTGGTGATATTCCAATTCTTCTGTCCACTCTTTGTTTACAAATTGAGCAATTGTTTGGAAATTTTCTCCATCTACAGAACGCTCTACTTCGAAATTGCTGACTTTATACCCACTATTGGTTAACCATTGTAAGGCTACTTCTTGCTTAGCAGAGAAGGCAGAGAAGGTTAGCTGAGGTGCATTTCGACTTCCAGCACTTCCTGAAAAATTACTATTAGTCATTTCAATTTCAGTAGCACAATGTTCTGACCAATCACTATTATAAATACTTACTAAATATCTACTATTTGGTAGTTCAGACGCAGTAAATTGATATCCACAGTTCCAACCACAGCCACCTACTTGTGCCCATCCTTGATTTAAATCATTGATTTTAAAGAAATACTCATTCCCTGTTATTCCTGTCATTGCAATAGTACCATTTCCATAAGTGACGGTAATTTCACCACAAGTAGTTTCGTTACCACCACCAGTATTACCACCATTATCAATAGCCGTTCCTGCACAAGTACAATTGGCTTGTACCACATCATTTTCTGTAGTTCCATCTCCATCATTACAAGTCGCACCCACCGTTGTTAAGTTGGCATCATTATCATTACAATCTTGACTAGCTGGAACACCGTCATTATCATTATCTGGGTCTCCGCCACCAGTATTACCGCCTCCTGCTGTTAGAGAAATAACTTTCTCACAGATGACTTGATAACTACTATTCTTGATGTATACTCGGTACTCTCCTGTTGCTAAGCCATCTACTGTTTTACTATTTCCACATTGCCAGCCACAATTATATTCTTCCTGCCAAGCAGCATTAAGTACTTGGAAGTAATATTCTTGTCCGCTTTGGCCTTCCATACGAATAGAGCCATTGCCATAAGTAATCGAAGTCCCATTATCACATGATTCAGTAGTCCCACCAGTATTGCCAGAATTACTTCCACCATTATCAATAGTCGTTCCTGCACAAGTACAATTGGCTTGTACTACATCATTTTCTGTAGTTCCGTTTCCATCGTTACAAGCCGCACCCACAGTTGTCAAATTGGCATCGTTATCATTACAATCTTGGCTCGCTGGTACACCGTCATTATCATTATCTGGGTCTCCGCCACCAGTATTACCGCCACCTACAGTTAAATAAATTACTTTTTCACAGATATTATCGTAGCTACCATTTTTGATAATAACTCGATATTCGCCCTCTTCTAAGTTATCTACTGTTTTGCTATTGCCACATTGCCAACCACAGTTGTAGATAGTATTCCATTTTCTATCAAATATTTGATAAAAACTACCACCTTGCATTTGGATACTGCCATTTCCGTAAGTTATCGATGCACCGCCATCACATGTTTCTGTAATCGTACCACCGCCTGTTCCACAATTTGGATTAACTTCAATTCTAACAATATTCGATTCTCCCTGATAACTATCACACCCAGCTCTTCGTACACAGCGTAAATAACAAGTAGAGCTGCTTAGAATTCCAGGGTGATAGGTAGGTGCATTGGAGTTTGGAATTATTTTCCAGTTATAAGCATTAGGATTCGCAAGCATTTGAGCTACCGTTCCTGTTGGCCCGTTACATGATATGTTATTTCTTAACCAGATATATTCTAAATCTCCCGAACCACCTGTAGGTAAACTACAACTTCCTATGATAGGAGCATTCCCCGAAGTACCACAGATTTCGTGTGTACCTGAACAAACACTACCAAAACCAATTTTACCTCCAAAAGTAACATTATCACAGATTGGCTGAGTAATTATTCCAGCACAAGAACAACCATCTGCTTGAATCACGTCGTTATTGGTGTTAGGATTTCCATCATTACAAGCTGTACCAGGCATTGCAGGTAAATTTGGATTATTATCATCACAATCTTGGTCTTTACATACACCATCGCCGTCATAATCTCCTCCTAAAGCTGCACATGGGTCTATTCCAGCACAAGAACAACCGTCTGCTTGAATAACATCATTATCTGTATTAGGATTTCCATCATTACAAGCTGTACCAGGCATTGCAGGTAAATTGGGATTATTATCATCACAATCTTCGTTTTTACAAACACCGTCACCATCATTATCGCCTCCTAAAGCGGCACATGGGTCTACGATTACGCCAGCACAAGAACAACCATCTGCTTGAATTACATCGTTATTGGTGTTAGGATTTCCATCATTACAAGCTGTACCAGGCATTGCAGGTAAATTTGGATTATTATCATCACAATCTTGGTCTTTACATACACCATCGCCGTCATAATCGCCTCCTAAAGCTGCACATGGGTCTATTCCAGCACAAGAACAACCGTCTGCTTGAATAACATCATTATCTGTATTAGGATTTCCATCATTACAAGCTGTACCAGGCGTTGCAGGTAAATTTGGATTATTATCATCACAATCTTCGTTTTTACAAACACCGTCACCATCATTATCGCCTCCTAAAGCTGCACATGGGTCACAGTTAGGCGATGTAACGGTAATCGTTCTTACACAAGAAGAAGAATTTTTATCTCTTATCTTTAAGGTTACATTTGTAGTAGGTAAGTTTTGTAGGGTAATAGTCTGCCCATAACTACCTGTACCGACAACTCGATTATTATAAAGCACTTCAAAACCATTACAGCTATTGCTACATACTTTAGTAATAGTGAATTCGTGTCCATCAAATCGCCAGTCGCCTTTTCCGCCATCTACTTCTATTTTGTAATCTCCTCCATCTATCCAACTTTGGACACTATTTTTCGCTTGAAATGCCGCAGTATTCCCATAAATTGTGGCAGGAAAACTAGCCGCTGTAACTTTCCAGCACTCAGGAATCATATTAGGATTCCACTTCCACTCTGCTGGATAGATAGCAGCCTTTGAACCAAAACTGAATAATGGATACCAGAGTGTTTGTTTATTGAATACATCATGACTACCTCCAAAGCCAGGTGCTGGGTTGTCTAAGTCTTTATAATAACCTGCAGTTGCATTTGAGTAATTCCATTTCAATGTAAAATTACCAAGTATATCTTCACCTCCACTTTTCTTTCGATATTGGACGGGTACTAAACCGCCATTAAATCCAGTTGGCATACTACCAGAGCTATAGGCGGTATAAGTGACTTTTGTACCAACAGGTGCTACATTTGCGCAGCTGGAATTATTGACTCGAAGTTGAAGATTAAAGGAATTTTCGTTGTTACATTTTTTGGAAACTACACTATAAGAAAGGTTGCAACTTGTAGGTTCGTCAAAAGCATTTTCAGTAGCGTGAAGTACATTATTAGAACCAAAAAGGAAAATGAATAGGGTAGAAAAAAGTAAAAATTGGAGAAAATGGTTTCTCTTCCCCCTTAGTAGTGGGTAATGGTTTGTCATAGTTTAAGTTTAAAATGAAAATAAAATAATAACGAAATAGTACTTTAGGGGGAAGAGTAAGCAAAAAGTACGTATTTTGTTATTGTAACATAAAATTAAGTAACGAGTGAAAAATAAGTTCCCTATTTTGGCAAGGGAAATTTGAAGTTAGACAAGGCAAAAAACGTAGGTGATGCCTAGCATCGACGAGGCTTTTTAACGCAGTATAACTTTAAATTTGACAGCCACAAATGTGGAAGTTATTTTTTAGTTGTTACTAAGGGGGAAAAAGGGGGAAAGATTTATTTCAATAATCACATCAATATTTATTTTATAAAGAGGAGATTTTATTTTGAGTATGTTATTGTTTTGTTTAATTGGTGTAATTTTTGTTGATTAACAAAATTGAGTTAATCATTAAGCCCAGCAAATATTCAGTAAAAACAGAGGTTTGTCAAAAAAAATACCCAGACAAAACCCAGACAGTCAATGACAAAAACCAGACAACGAATGACAAACCCCAGACAATGTTTTAGAGTCGCCTATATTTGCTTTTCAATCCACTTACTCAAAGTGTTTTAGCCAATATGGCACTATTGCAGCAATTCTAAATCGGGGTAAATTTTATCTAAAAAAAGGATTTTTTGGATAAATCCGAGTCAAAAATTTCAATACTATTCAGTAACAAAAAGTAAAAATTACTGGATAGTATTGTTTCACCTTTCTAAATTCTTTCAAATTAAGACATGTTCCTATTATTGATTAACTCATTCCTAATTCTATATATAGCAATTGTTTGTTGGATAAACTCACCACTTATTAGGTAGTACCTTTTCTCAATTTTATAAGCAGTAATGAGAAGCCATGAATGCAAATTTAAAAATAGTAGGACTTTCTATCTTCAGAGCTTGCCTAAAAAATAAATAAATGAGAGAAAAGCGACTATTATTAACCTTCCTTATTTCTAGTATTTTATCTTTTCCTATTTTCTGTCAGCAGATAGTAGAATTGGATTCCTTAAAAAAGGTCGCCAATTTAACAACTGGTGATTCTATTAAAGCTAGGTGCTATCTTCAAATCGCCCATCTAAATAATGCAAAATATTATCAATTTGATTCCGCAGTTATTTACGCTCAAAAAGCTTTGGACTTAAGTGATAGGCTTAATCTTTTGCGTATAAAACAGGGAGCATATGTTGAATTGATATGTGGTTTCGTGCGCTCCTCGTACAAAAAAAAGAATATTGATGCAGGAATGTCCTTCGTTCAACCTTCATTAGAGCTCGCAAAGAAATTAAAAGATACCGTAAGCATGATAGAAACTTTAATACTAAAAGCAGAGGGAAATCAGATACTATTTTCTCTCGAAGCAGCAAAAAAGGATTTGCAACAATGTCTAAAACTCATTGGGATAGATACTTTAACCCAGAATTTTTCTACTGTCTGTGGTTTCTATGGCTCTATTTACGCTACTGAATTAAAATATGACTCTGCTGTTTATTGGTCACAAAAGTATCTTGAAATTTCCAAGGAAATTAACGAACCAACCAATCTCCCCCTAGCATACGGTGATGTTATTTATGATTATACTAATTTGTATGAATATCAAAAAGCCATTAAATATGCTTTAGAGTTTCAGGATTATGTTGCAAAGCATAAAGGCATAAACAAATTTTTCCTATTCGATTCTTATCATGCAATAGTTATGCTTTTTATTGAATTAGAGGATTTTGATAGTGCTTTTGAAACGATGAATAAAATGGTAAAGCTAAACATAAAGGAACATCATTTTTATCGACTTTGGGGAGATTTTTATTATAAAAAACGAGACTATCAACAAGCAGAGCAGTACTATTTAAAGGTTCTTGATAAGTCATCAAATCTATGTATACAAAGAATGTTGAGGTTGCTAGGAGAAATTCATATGAGTCAACAAAATTATGACAAAGCAGCATATTATTGGACTCGAGCTAAAGACGAAACTTGTTCTAATAAAAATTTAACTGATCAGGTCAATTTAAAATTAGCAGGGTTAAATAATGTATTAAGAAAAAAATACAAAATTTCTGATGACCAACTGCTAAAGGAGGTACTTAAATTATATCAGGAAACACAAAATAAAGGTAATATTGATTTTTTTATTGAAGCAGAAAACTTATTAATTGAACTGTATCAACGGAACAAAAATTACCAAAAAGCAAATGAAATTCAGACATCTTTGATTGAGCATCTAAAAGAAAAACATAAAAGAACCTCCGACATCCAGACTACCAAAACCCACCTAGCTTTCTATAAAAAAGGACAAGCAGAAAAAGATAAAATTCAGCAATTAGAGTTACAAAAAGCTAAAATAATCGCCAATAAAACGAAGACTGAACGAAATCTTTACTTGCTACTTGCCTTATCAGCGATTGCTTTTGGAGGCTGGTTTTTTTATAACGCTCGTAAACGGGCTATACTGAATCGTCAATTGTCTTTTTCTAATCAAACACTAAAAGATAAGAATGAGCAAATAGTAACACAATCTGCACAAATAAAAACATTATATGAGACGCAGAGTAGGGCATTGGTTTCTAGGATTTCCATTAACAATCAACGGAATAGAGATTTTGAAACCATGTCTAAATTAATCTCGACTATTAATATTGCTAGTCAACCTCCGACTATCAAAAATATGCTGCAACAGATAAAGTCTAAAATAAACGAAAATATACGACTCAATGATACTTGGGAGGAGTTTCGGCAACATTTTGAACAAATACATCCTTCTTTTTTTGATGCGCTTAAACAGTTACATCCTAAGCTTACTGAAAAAGATTTAAGACATTGCGCTTATCTAAGAATGAATCTGACCCTTAGAGAAACCGCAGATATTTTAGGGGTTAGTCAAAAGGCTGTTGAAAAAGCTCGATATAGAATGAAACAAAAAATGAATTTAACTTCCAATGACAATCTCACAAATTATATATTAAATGTTCATACCAGCGTAACTATGGCAGTTTAGTGTTTAGCTTATATTTTAGAGCTTGTTTAAAAAATAAATAAATGAGAGAAAAGCGACTATTATTAACCTTCCTTATTTCTAGTATTTTATCTTTTCCTATTTTCTGTCAGCAGATAGTAGAATTGGATTCCTTAAAAAAGGTCGCCAATTTAACAACTGGTGATTCTATTAAAGCTAGGTGCTATCTTCAAATCGCCCATCTAAATAATGCAAAATATTATCAATATGATTCCGCAGTTATTTACGCTCAAAAAGCTTTGGACTTAAGTGATAGGCTTAATCTTTTGCGTATAAAACAGAGAGCATATGTTGAATTGATATGTGGTTTCGTGCGCTCGTACAACAAAAAGAATATTGATGCAGCAATGTCCTTTGTTCAACCTTCATTAGAGCTCGCAAAGGAATTAAAAGATACCATAAGCATGATAGAAACTTTAATACTAAAAGCAGAGGGAAATCAGATACTATTTTCTCTCGAAGCAGCAAAAAAGGATTTGCAACAATGTCTAAAACTCATTGGGACAGATACTTTAACCCAGAATTTTTCTACTGTCTGTGGTCTCTATGGCTTAATTTACGCTAATGAATTAAAATATGACTCTGCTGTTTATTGGTCACAAAAATTTCTTGAAATTTCCAAGGAAATTAACGAACCAACCAATCTCCCCATAGCATATGCTCATGTTATTTATGATTATACTGATTTGTATGAATATCAAAAAGCCATTAAATATGCTTTAGAGTTTCAGGATTATGTTGCAAAGCATAAAAACATAGACAAACTTTTCCTAAGCGAGCCTTATCGTGCAATAGTTCTGCTTTTTATTGAATTAGAGGATTTTGATAGTGCTCTTGAAACGATAAATAAAATGGTAAAGCTAAACATAGAGGGGGAATACACTTTTTATCGACTTTGGGGAGATTTTTATTATAAAAAACGAGACTATCAACAAGCAGAGCACTACTATTTAAAGATTATTGATAATACATCATCAAATATATGTATCCAAAAAATGTTGATGAAGCTAGGAGAAATTCATATGAGTCAACAAAATTATGACAAAGCAAAATATTATTGGGATCGAGCTAAAGACGAAACTTGTTCTAATAAAAATTTAACTGATCAGGTCAATTTAAAATTAGCAGGGTTAAATAATGTATTAAGAAAAAAATACAAAATTTCTGATGACCAACTGCTAAAGGAGGTACTTAAGTTATATCAAGAAACACAAAATAAAGGTAATATTGATTTTTTTATTGAAGCAGAAAACTTATTAATTGAACTGTATCAACGGAACAAAAATTACCAAAAAGCAAATGAAATTCAAGCAGCTTTGATTGAACATCTAAAAGAAAAACATAAAAGAACCTCCGACATCCAGACTACCAAAACCCACCTAGCTTTCTATAAAAAAGGACAAGCAGAAAAAGATAAAATTCAGCAATTAGAGTTACAAAAAGCTAAAATAATCGCCAAAAAAACGAAGACTGAACGAAATCTTTACTTGCTACTTGCCTTATCAGCGATTGCTTTTGGAGGCTGGTTTTTTTATAACGCTCGTAAACGGGCTATACTGAATCGTCAATTGTCTTTTTCTAATCAAGCATTAAAAGATAAGAATGAGCAAATAGTAACACAATCTGCACAAATAAAAACATTATATGAGACGCAGAGTAGGGCATTGGTTTCAAGGATTTCCATTAACAATCAACGGAATAGAGATTTTGAAACCATGTCTAAATTAATCTCGACTATTAATATTGCTAGTCAACCTCCGACTATAAAAAATATGCTGCAACAGATAAAGTCTAAAATAAACGAAAATATACGACTCAATGATACTTGGGAGGAGTTTCGGCAACATTTTGAACAAATACATCCTTCTTTTTTTGATGCGCTTAAACAGTTGCATCCTAAGCTTACTGAAAAAGATTTAAGACATTGCGCTTATCTAAGAATGAATCTGACCCTTAGAGAAACCGCAGATATTTTAGGGGTTAGTCAAAAGGCTGTTGAAAAAGCTCGATATAGAATGAAACAAAAAATGAATTTAACTTCCAATGACAATCTCACAAATTATATATTAAATGTTCATACCAGCGTAACTATGGCAGTTTAGTGTTTAGTTTATATTTTAGAGCTTGTTTAAAAAATAAATAAATGAGAGAAAAGCGACTATTATTAACCTTCCTTATTTCTAGTATTTTATCTTTTCCTATTTTCTGTCAGCAGATAGTAGAATTGGACTCCTTAAAAAAGGTCGCCAATTTAACAACTGCTGATTCTATTAAAGCTAGGTGCTATTTTCAAATCGCCTATCTAAATAATACAAAATACTATCAATATGATTCCGCAGTTATTTACGCTCAAAAAGCTTTGGACTTAAGTGATAGGCTTAATCTTTTGCGTATAAAACAGGGAGCATATGTTGAATTGATATGTGGCTTGGTGCGCTCGCTCAAAAAAAGGAATATTAATACAGCAATGACCTTTGTTCAACCTTCATTAGAGCTCGCAAAGGAATTAAAAGATACCGTAAGCATGATAGAAACTTTAATACTAAAAGCAGAGGGAAATCGGTCACTATTTTCTCTAGAAGCAGCAAAAAAGGATGTGCAACAATGTCTAAAACTCATTGGGACAGATACTTTAACCCAGAATTTTTCTACTGTCTGTGGTCTCTATGGCTATATTTACGCTGTTGAATTAAAATATGACTCTGCTGTTCATTGGGCACAAAAGTATCTTGAAATTTCCAAGGAAATTAACGAACCAACCAATATCCCCCTAGCATACGCTGAAGTTATTTATGATTATACTGATTTGTATCAATATCAAAAAGCCATTAAATATGCTTTAGAGTTTCAGGATTATGCTGCAAATAATAAAAACCTAAACAAACTTTTCATAATCGATCCTTATCGTGCGGTAGCTCAGCTTTTTATTGAATTAGAGGATTTTGATAGTGCTCTTGAAACGATAAATAAAATGGTAAAGCTAAACATAGAGGGGGAATCCATTTTTTATCGACTTTGGGGGGATTTTTATTATAAAAAACAAGACTATCAACAAGCAGAGCAGTACTATTTAAAGGCTCTTGATAATACATCATCAAATATATGTATACAAATAATTTTGGAGAAGCTGGGAGAAATTTATATGAGTCAACAAAATTATGACAAAGCAAAATATTATTGGGATCGAGCTAAAGTCGAAGCTTGTTCAAACAAAGATTTAATTGATCAGGTCAATTTAAAATTAGCAGGGTTAAATAATGTATTAAGAAAAAAATACAATATTTCTGATGACCAACTGCTAAAGGAGGTACTTAAATTATATCAGGAAACACAAAATAAAGGTAATATTGATTTTTTTATTGAAGCAGAAAATTTATTAATTGAACTGTATCAACGGAACAAAAATTACAAAAAAGCAAATGAAATTCAAGCAGCTTTGATTGAACATCTAAAAGAAAAACATAAAAGAACCTCCGACATCCAGACTACCAAAACCCACCTAACTTTCTATAAAAAAGAACAAGCAGAAAAAGATAAAATTCAGCAATTAGAGTTACAAAAAGCTAAAATAATCGCCAAAAAAACGAAGACTGAACGAAATCTTTACTTGCTACTTGCCTTATCAGCGATTGCTTTTGGAGGCTGGTTTTTTTATAACGCTCGTAAACGGGCTATACTTAATCGTCAATTGTCTTTTTCTAATCAAACACTAAAAGATAAGAATGAGCAAATAGTAACACAATCTGCACAAATAAAAACATTATATGAGACGCAGAGTAGGGCCTTGGTTTCTAGGATTTCCATTAACAATCAACGGAATAGAGATTTTGAAACCATGTCTAAATTAATCTCGACTATTAATATTGCTAGTCAACCTCCGACTATCAAAAATATGCTGCAACAGATAAAATCTAAAATAAACGAAAATATTCGGCTCAATGATACTTGGGAGGAGTTTCGGCAACATTTTGAACAAATACATCCTTCTTTTTTTGATGCGCTTAAACAGTTACATCCTAAGCTTACTGAAAAAGATTTAAGACATTGCGCTTATCTAAGAATGAATCTGACCCTTAGAGAAACCGCAGATATTTTAGGGGTTAGTCAAAAGGCTGTTGAAAAAGCTCGATATAGAATGAAACAAAAAATGAATTTAACTTCCAACGACAATCTCACAAATTATATATTAAATGTTCATACCAGCATAACTATGGCAGTTTAGTCAAACGTGTCGGATACTTTTGAGATATCCGACACGTAAAAAGTCAAATAATAAATTTTAACAGCCACTAGTGGTTAGTCAATGTTGAAATGACGTGTGTAAGTTTGGATGAATTTTGGGCATGACCAAGATGAAGAAATGCATTTCTGAACCGCAACGCGGGTGGGATGCAACGCAGACATAGCCGTAGCTCTGGCGAGTATTTTTAACGATGGGCATGTTCAAAAGTCGCCAAAATAACCCGTCAATTTTATCTTGACTAACCACTAGAAGCAATTTACTTCCTTTCTCTATTCTAGACTCACCTACTGATGATACTATTGTAGAAATCATTCACTATATCTTTATAAATGCCTTCATGCTAATAAATAGATAAGGCTAGAAGTTTAGGGAACAGGCAAAATATAACCTACCAGTTCTGCGGCTTTATTTTGCTCTTCTTCTGCGTTGCAAAAATACTCATTATGCAAAGGCATAACTCCGTTGGCAGCCCGTCCGCAAGCGGTTCAGAAGTATACTTCTTTATGCCTTGAATAAGAACAAACTAAAACCACATCTTCTGGTATCTTATTTATTGCCTGCTCCCTTAAGGGTTAAAATATTCGTTTCCCCCTGTATTTACCTATTGTCTTGCCTTTGTCTGGGGTTGTCTGGGGTTTGTCTGGGTATTTTTTTTGACAAATGCCCCTTAATTAAGGCAATTTGCGAACCATATATCTCTACATAATAATAGAATAAATACGACGCAATAATGTAGAAACTTAACTACAGCCTAAATATTACTTATGCCAAAAATACTTATCACTTCAAGAAAAGCATCCTTATATAGCGAAGGGATAATGGAAATATTAAAAAAACATTACCCTAATGGTGAGATTACTTTTACGCTAAAAACAAGTAAAGAAAAATTACTAAAAAAACTAAGTTTTTCAAAGATAGATTTATTAATTCTAATCAATGATTTAGCTTATACCTGTGAGCATAGGCTTTTAGAAGATATTTTTAGCAGAACACCTAATCAGTCCATGTTAATAGTCTCCGATTTACAAGAAGAAGTTTTAGCCAAAAATTTCTTTGAATTAGGCGTCTTGGGATTTATTAATAAAAATGCTACAATAAAAGAATTCATACAAAGTGTTGAAGAAGCCACTCAAGGAAATAGGTACTTAAGTGAAAATTTAAAAAAACAATATTTAAACAATTATCTCAATAATATGCCGATTTCTAGTTTCAATATGCTTTCTTCCCGAGAAAAAGAAGTCTTCTTTTTTCTGGTAGAGGGACAAGGCATTTTAGAAATTTCTAATTCGCTAGGATTGGTATCATCTACAGTTGCGACTTATAGGAAACGATTATTTGAAAAATTAAATGTCAATAACGTAGTAGAACTATACAAAAAAGCAGTTAACTGGGGATTAGTAGTTCCCAATTAGGTTTGTAATATAAAATATTTTTTTTCGTCATGTTTCAAATTCTTATTTAGGAACATAATAGGTGACTATTTAACAATGTCTTTAGCCTCCTCTCACTAAATCTTTCCCCTTCCATTGGAAAATTTAACCTTTCATCATGCCCCTTTTTTAATAACTCCCTCCTAAAAATAAAGCAAAGGAAATTATCCTTTGCTTACATCTTCTTACTCAAACGTTTTGAACAAAGATTTAAGTATGAAAAAAATAGAGCATCAGCCATGGCATGTTAAGTTATTTGTGGCGCTAATAAGTATTTTAGGGTTCATTATTTCGACTAAGTCCCTAGCAAGTACTATATCTGTTTCTTATGAAGCCAAAAATCCCCCATCTAGTATAATTGATATGGATGCTAGTCATAAAGAAACTTTAGCATCTAATTACGATATTCAATTATCCCTAAATCAAGTAGATTGTCAAACCAATACGGTTTGTTATGATGTCCAACTAAAAAGCAGTAATGGAACGCCTTGGGGACTAGCAGGACAAAACTATCGCCTTTATTATGATGGCGCTTTGGCTAGTTATCAATCTGGTATCTCTCTTTTAAATAGCGATTATCAAAATTTCACCTTAGTTCAAGATGCCCAAAATATTAATGCTGCTAGTACGGGTAGTCTGCCTTTTGCTAGTAATTTAAGCTTTTTGAATTATTCTATCGACCTCAGTAATACTTTTTCAGGAGGTATCAATTTGCCTTCGGACGGTTCTTGGGTAAGCACTTCTCAAATATGTTTTGACGTACAAGCCGATTTACTCAATGACCCAAATACTTGCTTTGAGGCAGTATGGGCTAGAAATGGACTAACCAATGACTATGCGACTTCCTTTGTCGAAGTATCTGAATGGGTCGCTACGGACAATACCCAAAAAGCACAAGGAGTAGGATTTAATGATTTAGATAATAGTGATGGGGAGGCTGCTTGTTTGGCTAATAGTTGTACGAATGCTGAAACCTATGATATTCAATTATCCCTAAATCAAGTAGATTGTCAAACCAATACGGTTTGTTATGATGTCCAACTAAAAAGCAGTAATGGAACACCTTGGGGACTAGCAGGGCAAAACTATCGCCTTTATTATGATGGTGCTTTGGCTAGCTACCAATCTGGCACCTCTCTTTTAAATAGCGATTATCAAAATTTCACCTTAGTTCAAGATGCCCAAAATGTTAATGCTGCTAGTACGGGTAGTCTGCCTTTTGCTAGTAATTTAAGCTTTTTGAATTATTCTATCGACCTCAGTAATACTTTTTCGGGAGGTATCAATTTACCCTCGGACGGTTCTTGGGTAAGCACTTCTCAAATATGTTTTAACGTACAAGCCGATTTACTCAATGACCCAAATACTTGCTTTGAGGCAGTATGGGCTAGAAATGGACTAACCAATGACTATGCGACTTCCTTTGTCGAAGTATCTGAATGGGTCGCTACGGACAATACCCAAAAAGCACAAGGAGCAGGATTTAATGACTTAGATAATAGTGATGGGGAGGCTGCTTGTTTGGCTAATAGTTGTACGAATGCTGAAACCTATGATATTCAATTATCCCTAAATCAAGTAGATTGTCAAACCAATACCGTTTGTTATGATGTCCAACTAAAAAGCAGTAATGGAACACCTTGGGGACTAGCAGGGCAAAACTATCGCCTTTATTATGATGGTGCTTTGGCTAGCTACCAATCTGGCACCTCTCTTTTAAATAGCGATTATCAAAATTTCACCTTAGTTCAAGATGCCCAAAATATTAATGCTGCTAGTACGGGTAGTCTGCCTTTTGCTAGTAATTTAAGCTTTTTGAATTATTCTATCGACCTCAGTAATACTTTTTCGGGAGGTATCAATTTACCCTCGGACGGTTCTTGGGTAAGCACTTCTCAAATATGTTTTAACGTACAAGCCGATTTACTCAATGACCCAAATACTTGCTTTGAGGCAGTATGGGCTAGAAATGGACTAACCAATGACTATGCGACTTCCTTTGTCGAAGTATCTGAATGGGTCGCTGCGGACAATACTCAAAACGCACAAGGAGCAGGATTTAATGACTTAGATAATAGTGATGGGGAGGCTGCTTGTTTGGCTAATAGTTGTACGAATGCTGAAACCTATGATATTCAATTATCCCTAAATCAAGTAGATTGTCAAACCAATACGGTTTGTTATGATGTCCAACTAAAAAGCAGTAATGGAACACCTTGGGGACTAGCAGGGCAAAACTATCGCCTTTATTATGATGGTGCTTTGGCTAGCTACCAATCTGGCACCTCTCTTTTAAATAGCGATTATCAAAATTTTACCTTAGTTCAAGATGCCCAAAATATTAATGCTGCTAGTACGGGTAGTCTGCCTTTTGCTAGTAATTTAAGCTTTTTGAATTATTCTATCGACCTCAGTAATACTTTTTCGGGAGGTATCAATTTACCCTCGGACGGTTCTTGGGTAAGCACTTCTCAAATATGTTTTGACGTACAAGCCGATTTACTCAATGACCCCAATACTTGCTTTGAGGCAGTATGGGCTAGAAATGGACTGACCAATGACTATGCTACTTCCTTTGTCGAAGTATCTGAATGGGTCGCTACGGACAATACCCAAAACGCACAAGGAGTAGGATTTAATGATTTAGATAATAGTGATGGGGAGGCTGCTTGTTTGGCGAATAGTTGTAATACCTTAGGGGAATATGCCATTCAACTAAGCTTAAATAACTTGGATTGCCAAACCAATACTGCTTGTTATGATGTCCAACTACAAAGTACGGATGGCACTTCATGGGGATTAGCAGGGCAAAATTATCGCCTTTATTACGATGCAGTTTTAGGTAGTTATCAGTCAGGTATTTCTTTACTAAGTACAACTGATTATAGCAATTATACTTTAGTACAGGATATTCAACACTCGGATGCTGCTGGTACAGGAAATTTTTCTTTTGAAAATGACCTAGGTTTTTTAAACTATACCATTGATTTAAAAAATACTCATAATGGCGGCATTTATCTACCCGCTGATGGTTCATGGTTAACGACCTCACAGTTATGTTTTCAGTTAACAGACGAAGTTATTAATGACCCTGCCATTTGTTTTGAGGCGATTTGGGCAAGAGAAGCACAAACAGCAGCTTATGCGACTTCCTTCGTGGAAGTAGCCGAATGGGTAAGTGCAGATAATACCCGTGCGGTAAAGGGGACAGCGTATGATGATTTAAACGATTGTTTAGACGGCACGATTAATTGTACCGCTTTCGATTGTAGTACGAGTATAGTCACCGCCAATGATAGTTTCAATTCGTGCCCAGGAAGTGACTTTACAAATAATGTTGCCTTTAATGACCAATTGAATATTTTTAATACAGCCTTTAAAATGGTTAACCAACCTACTAAAGGAACAGTCGTATTGGAAAATAATGGTCGGTTTGAATATACACCTAATGACAATTCTTGTTATGCGGACCAATTTTCTTATGAAGCTTGTAATCTAAATACTGGCTGTTGCGACACCGCTTTAGTTACGATTAATTTTGCAGATAATTCAGCCCCAGCATTATATAATATCCCTGCTGATGAGACCATTAGTTGCGATGAACTAATAGCTCTTCCTTCTTTAGTTTCTGCTACAGACAATTGCCCGCGAATTGATATTGATATACTAGAAACAAGCACCCAAGGAGAAGACGGCTGTGCGTTTTATGATTATACCTTAACCAGAACTTGGATAGCTACTGATGGTTGTGGGAATACCACTTCTGCTAATCAAGTTATTGACGTACAGGATAAAACCGCTCCAGATATTTTTCAAATCTATACCTTACCTAATGGCAAAAAAATGGTGGCAGGAGTTATGGAAAAGGCCAATCAAAATTGGAAAACAATATTTTTCCCTATCGACTTTCCTTCCAAGCCCTTAGTTTTTTGTCAGGTCATAACAAAAGAAGATACAGCGCCTGTAATCACTAGAATAAAAAATGTTTCCAACTCCCAGTTTGAAGTAAAATTACAAGAAGAAAATGTCGCTGACGGTCAACATAGTCGAGAAAGTATTGCCTGGGTAGCCATTGAGCAAGGCAATCAAAGTAGCAACTTCCCTTTAGAAGCGAAACAAATCAATTTAAGTAATGAATTGCAAACACTAACTTTTGAGGAAAATTATACGAGCGTCCCTAGTTTTTTTGCGACAATGCAGACTACTAGAGATAAAGACCCTGCTAGTATTAGATGTAATAATGCGACTACTTCAGAAATAGAGATTCAACTACAGGAAGAAATTTCAGCAGATACAAATGTAGAACACGACCTAGAAACAACCGCTTTCCTCGGCATAGCAAGTGGAATTGATTTAATTAATAAAAAAGGGCATGTTTTTGGAGAAACGGGAACCGTTTCGGTAAATCATCAATGGACAACTGTTCAGACCCAACATCAGTACTATCACCCAGTAGTTATTACCGGTATTCCTCAAAATAATGAAGCGGCTCCTGGAGTTGTTAGCATTCAAAAGGTTGGCGCCAGTAGTTTTGATATTCGATTTCAAGAATGGACTTATTTGGATGGCACACATGCTGCGGAACAGGTTCCCTATATGATTATAGAAGGCAGTTTACCCTTGGATGTTTCGATATTTTGCGAAACAGGAACGGATAATTTAGTCATTGGCAAAGATATGATTGCTATAGATAACTGTAATATCAATATTGACTTGCAATATGAAGAAACCGAAATTATTAGTAGTAATACCAAAGAAATCGTTCGGACTTGGTACGCAGCCGACGAGTGCGGTAATGCAACTGGATTAAGTCAATCCGTTATTTGTGAGGGTAGGGGACTGCGGTTAAAAGCAATGTTACAAGGAGCGATGCTCCATAATGGTGAAACTAATTTAATGCGGGATGACCTCAGAAGAAAAGGGTTACTACCTATGAAAGAACCTTATTCATTGATGCAACAATTTAAACATGCTGGAAAGGGTGGGGGAGAAACCTGTACAGCTGAATTATTTGATATTACTGGAGAAAAAGCAATTGTTGATTGGGTATTTGTCGAATTAAAACCAGAAGACAATCAAGAAAAAGTAGTAGCGACAACAGCGGCACTCATCCAAAGAAGTGGTACAGTAGTATCTACTAAAGGCGATAGCATCTTATTTTTTGAAAACCTTCCTCAGGGCAACTATTTCGTCACCCTTAGACATCGCAATCACCTAAAGGCGGAAACGAAATACCCTTATTTATTTAGTGCCAATCATATTCCTTACGTAGATTTTACCAATAAATTTTTACCGACCCTTGGTGCTGAAGCTTTTGTAAAAAATGATAATAAAAATGAATTATGGTCAGGTGATTTGAATCAAGATGAAAAGACCATCTTTCAAGGCCCTAGAAACGACATTTTTAATATGTTCGTCGAAGTCATTGCTGATACGCTCAATGAAAGATATTTAACCAATTATATCAGTAAATATTATACCGTAAATGACTTTAATTTAGATGGCGTAACCATCTATCAAGGGCCCAATAATGACCGAGCAAACCTATTATTTAATACAATTTTAATACATCCAGAGAATGATTCTAGGGTCGCTAATTTTATTTTATCGAGTGAAGAACGAGAATTAGAAGAAAGCCACCTAATAGTAGATGAAAATGGAATGCTTTATGACCCATATAAAGATAGTGATGGAGACGGGATTTCAGACCACCAAGAAAGCTTGAACGGGACGGACAACTTTAATCCTTGTGACCCCTATCAAAACCCACAATTTTGTGCTAACATTGATAAAGATGAAGATGGTTTTTTTGCCAACTATCCATCAGACCATCCCCTATTTGACCAAGATGACAGAAATAGCTGTGCTCCAAACGAACTATCAGCGGATTGTGATTGCCCAGATTCAGCAGATAATGGATATATCTTTGTCTGTCATACCACTTCGTCAGGTAATAAACAAACCTTAAAGGTGATTGCGTCAGATTGGTTATCCAGAAAAACATTAGGGGACAGCTGTGGACCTTGTCAAGAATAAATAGCAAGTTCTCAATGCTGGTCTCCTAACCAGCATTGAGAACTTACTATAAATATCTACAAAAAACAAACTTCGAACAAGCACTAATAGAAAATGAATACCATCATAATAGACGATGAAAAAGCAGCTGTTAATATACTAACTAATTTTGTAGGAAAAGTTCCGTTTCTCAAATTGAAATTGGCCTCCAGAAATGCATTTAAAGGAATGGAGATATTAAATACCCAAGAGATAGATTTGTTATTATTAGACATTGAAATGCCCGACATAACAGGTATCGAATTGCTAAAATCATTAGAAAAAAAGCCCTTGGTCATTTTTACAACTGCCTACGACAATTACGCTTTACAAGGCTATCAGTTAGACGTTTTAGACTATTTGGTAAAACCTATCCGTTTTGACCGATTTTTAAAAGCCATTAATAAAGCCCACAAACTATATCTAGCAGATAATAGAACAGTTATTCAACAAGAAGAAGGGCATTTATTGATAAAAGTGGAGTATAAAAATGTAAAAATTGGCTTTTCTGATATTCTATATATTGAAGGCCTGAAAGATTATGTCAAAGTGTATACCAAAAAAGAAATGTACTTAACCAGATTAAATCTAAAAAATATTTATTCGAAATTACCTCCTGACCAATTTATGAGAGTACATCGTTCCTTTATCGTTCCTATCTCGGTCATTACTTCTTTTCAAAAAGGCCATATTTATATTAACAAAATTGTAATTCCTGTTGGGATTACTTATCAGAAAGAAGTGCTAAAAAAAATAGGGTAATTCTTTTCATTATTCTTCATCTACATTTTTCCTCGTTCATCTACACATTTTAGCATATATCTTTTCAAGCATAATTAAAGTAGGGGGTAATGGTTTTAATTGATGTCTTTACAACAGAAATATGATTTTTTACAAAAAAACAAAAATGAAATTATTAAAGATGTTTTTCTCACTTGCTTTTTTCTTGATTTTTGCTGCTTGCGGAAAGGACAATACCGTTACAACTACAACAGAAATTGCTCCTGGTAACGACCCAAACTTTACGATTGTTGCCAATAATGATGGCATACTTTCCAATTTCAATAGAAAAGTCGTCGTATTTGGTGTAGACATATATGCAGTTCCGCAAGTCGGGGATGCTAAACTATTGCACGCAGCCAATGTCATGGCCCAGTACCTCGACAATAATGAAGATGGTACACCTGACAATCAAGCCGTCGTAGATAGGATGGTTGCTGAAAAAGCTTTTATGGTCATGTGGAATAGAGAAAGTGATTTGAATGAATTTCCTTCTGGTAGGGTAGGGCAAGACCTTGGTAATGAAGAAACCAATCCGTCCTATGTCTCAAGTGGTTTCTCTGGTAGGTTCGATGCCTCTCTAGAAGAAGTACTGCACATCATTACCCATGCAGGTTACTCAAGGGTATATCCTGATATTTTTGGAGAAATGACTGGTTCGCAAATAGCCGATGCCATGGACATTGCTCGGGGTGGACAATTTACTACTATTCCTAACTCTTATCCTGCTGACGCATGGTACACTTATGATGACAATACTTGCGAATACAACTGCATGGTCACAGAATATCACTATTGGGCATTGACTTCCATGTTGGGAGCACAGGTCAATCGACTAAGTGAAATCCAACAAGAATGGAAATTGAACACCCGTGAAAAAGTAGAGACCCAAGACCCTGCTGTTTTTCAACTACTGACGGACACTCAATATGCTTTGCCTACGGTTTTGCCTAACGGGGCTTATCGGCAGTAATTAAATAATAAAAAGATAACTAATTAGGAGCGAGGTTTTAGGGGTCAGGAGTCAGAGAAATCGTGCTAAAAACCTCTTTATTTTAAGCGTTTTTCGTACTGACTCCTTTGGGTTAATGAACTCCCCTTCCAATCAATATTACGGAACATTATTAAACTATCAATTGATTTTTTAACCTTATTTCAATCTTTTAAAAAATATAAAAATGAACAGAAAGAACTTCTTAAAAAAAGGGGCTTTAGGCTTAGGTTCTATCGTTGCCATTCCAACAATGATTTCTTCTTGTAAGAAAGATGATGATTTTGACCCAAATGCCTGTGCAGAATCTGCCGAGGAAACAGCAGGGCCATTCCCGATTAAAACCCCTGCTGATTATGTCAGGGAAAATATCATAGGGAACAAAACAGGGGTACCACTTATGATAACGTTGAATATTCAAAATACAAATAATGGCTGTGCTGCATTGAGTGGTGTTTTCGTTGACATCTGGCATTGTGATGCGCAGGGCAATTATTCGCAATATTCTGGTCAATTGGATGGAGACTTTACCAACGAAAATTTCTGCCGAGGAAGACAAACAACAGATGCCAACGGCAATGCCTCTTTCATCAGTATTTTCCCTGGATGGTATCCTGGACGAACGCCACACATCCATCTTGAAGTGTTGAGCAGTACGGGGTCTTCTTTGTTGGTTACCCAGATTTCTTGGCCAGAAGATATTTCCAATACCGTCTATGCCCAACAAGGCTATAACGGAAATGCAGATACCAATAATTCAAACGATGGCATTGTTTCTAATGCTAATCTGGCAGATAGTTTGACAGGAAATAACAGCGATGGCTATGTTTTAATGAAAAATATTAAGGTGTCAGGTTAGAAGACAGAAGACAGAAGTCAGAAGTCAGACCGTTTATTTCATAAACTGTCAGAAGACAGATTTGGCATCCGACCCATGTCTGACTTCTGACCTCTTGACTATCAATGTTTTAGAACCAAATCTTGCCAAGTTTTCGCAAGAAATAACTTCTAACAGGTTAATAATATTTTCAAATTAATAATTGGGCGATAAAATAGGTTAGACCATTTTTATCGCCTGACTTAATAATAACATGCTACAAAAAAGAGCAGCGTACAATAATTTTATCGAAGTATCTTTTCATGTTGTATTTTGGATAGCGGTCATCCATATCATTTTTGATATTACTGGCTTACTAATATCTTTTATACAAGTGTTCCTTGAAAAAGATACCAATATCATCGATGGGCCACTTCTATTTCTCCCTGTAGCCATTGGTTTGTTTTATTGGAATTTCAAATACTTAATCCCAAAGTATTTGAATGTGAGGAAATGGATAAAATACTGCGCAAGCCTCCTGTTGAGTTTACTAGTGGTCTGTTTTTTTACGAATGGGATATATCCTTTTTTAAAAAATCAAGGGTTTCGTTTTCATCTTTCCTATCAGGCATTTTTAGATGAGGCTATTTTATTGTACATGCTAATAATTGTTGTGAGTACGACACTTGGCATTGCAAAAACAGCCATGAAGAATTTATCTAAGAAAAGGGAAGCAGAAAAAAAACAAAAAGAGGCAGAATTAAAATACTTAGCCAACCAATTCAATCCTCATTTCCTGCACAATACCTTAAATGGCATTTATTCTAAGGCAATTGAAGAAGACGCACCAGAAACAACGGAAGCGATTCTAAGACTTTCTGAAATCATGCGCTATCCCATCAATCAAGGATTGAAAGACCAAGTGCCTTTAAAGGAGGAAATTGCATTTGTTGAAGATTATATTGCCTTGCAAAAATTAAGATTGGGAGACGATTATCCCATTCAATTTAAAAAAGACAAAAATCTGGAGGAGATAAATGTCTTACCCTTAAGTTTGATAATATTGGTTGAAAACTCCTTTAAATATGGGGTCAGCCAAAATAATATAAGTCCTATTATTTTTCGATTGCAGCTAGTTGACAATTATATCCACTTTATTGCAGAGAATAATACTAAAAAAAATGAAAAGAAAAGTTCTCATAAAATTGGCCTTCAGAATTTAAGAACAAGACTTCAACTTTTATATAATGACCAATTCGAATTAGCAACGGAAGTAAAGGAAAATAAATATATCGCAACTTTGATAGTAGAAAAAAGATAGGTTTAATACTGCTCCGCCAACATCAATTTATTTTATTTAAGCTTAAAAAAAAAGTCATGTTTACAAATCGACAAATCATTTTTTTATGGATGGTATGCCTCTCGGCAATCCATCTAACCGCACAAGCACAAACGGTTGGGCTACACGCCCCAAATATTCAATGGAACAATATTGACGCTAATAATGTAAATGTAATTTTTCCAAAAGGATTAGACAAACAAGCGTTTCGAATTGCCAATCTTGTTGAACACATCCATGCGAATAATACTTATTCGGTAGGCAACAAAAGCAAAAAACTAGATCTAATTTTACAAACCAATCAGGTGATTTCTAATGGCTTTGTTACTTTAGGGCCTTATAGGAGTGAATTCTTTGGAACAGGATTACAGGATTTTAGCTTTTTGGGGAGTAATGATTGGTTAGACGTCTTAGCTATTCATGAATATCGGCATGCCCTCCAAATGGCCAATGCCAATCGTGGACTAACCAAAGCATCTCATCTACTACAAGGGCAAATGGGTTGGGGAATAATGATGAACCTGAGCCTTCCAAATTGGTATTTTGAAGGAGATGCTACTGTATCAGAAACCTTGCTTACTAATACAGGACGGGGGCGAACGCCTTCTTTTTTTAAAGAACTAAGGGCTAATCTCTTAAATGACCAGACATATACTTATATGACCTCAAGAAATGGCTCTTTCAAACGAATGTTGCCGAGCCATTATCCTTTAGGGTATGCTATCTGCAATTACACGCGTAATCATCACGGAATGGATGTTTGGGCTAAAATTGTGGCAGATGCAGGACGGTATAAACGCATCATTTATCCTTTTGCTGGCGCCATGAAAAGACATACAGGCAAAAACCCTCCTCAAATGTACCAGGAAGCGTATGCTAGCCTAAAGCAACAATGGGAAAGTGAACTAGCAGGCCTGTCCCTTACTCCTACCGAAACCATTTTACCAATACCTAAAAAAACGGTTACTAATTATAGATTTCCCCAATATCTAAAGGATGGTAGTATTGTTGCTCACAAAATTAGTTTTAATGAAATAGGTCATTTAGTACATATTAAAGACGGAAAAGAGCGCTTTCTAACTTCCTATGGTGTTGCTCCTGATACTTATTTATCGGTAAACAATGACCAAGCAGTTTGGGTAGAACTAGAGCAAGATAAACGTTGGGCTAATAGAAATTTTACCCGTATCGTTACTTATGATATTCAAACAAATAGAAAAAAATACCTTACGGCCAAAAGTAAATATTTCTCCCCTGCTATTTCTGGAGACGGAACAAAAATAGTAAGTGTTAGAGCAGATGAAATGATAGAAAATAGATTGGTAATTTTAGAGGCTACATCTGGAGAAGTTATTCAAGTACTGCCGAATGCACCGAATGATTTCTTAGCGTATCCCAAATGGACAAAGGACAATCAATCTATCGTTTATTTAGCAAAAAGAGGAGATAAAATTGCCATTATCAAATATCATTTAAAAGAAGGAACAAGCCAAATGCTAACGGATTGGACGTATCATACCATAGGGGTTACTTATATGGGCGAAGCATACATTTATTTTACAGGGTCTTTTAGTGGTATTGATAATATTTATGCCGTTAGCCTCAATGGAGACAAAGAAATCAAACAACTTACTTCTGTAAAAATCGGCGCTTATGATGCGGCTATTTCCAATGATGGCCAATCTTTACTTATGTCAGAATTTACAGATATGGGCAGTCTATTGACAAAAATGGAATTGAAAAACCCCATTGCCAGCATGGAGAAGGTGGATATTACTGCTCCTGCCAATCAAACTCGTTGGAATATCAAAACCAACCCACAGGAAGAAAGTATTGTCGATAATGTTCCAGAGACTACTTATGAAGTAAACAAATACAAAGGCTTATTAAAAGGCCTAAAACTACATAGTTGGTCCTTTGACCAAGCGGACAACAATCCTAAATTCAACTTAATGTTCGATAATGTGCTATCAGATTTAAAAGTAGAAACAGGCTTTTTATACAACCGAAATGAAGAAACGACCAATTATTTTGGGAAGATTAAATATGGTAAATTCTTTACAGAAATCGCTTTGGATGCACAAATCTTAAATCGCAGCACGGATTATCTTTCTAGTGATACCATCGCTACTGCTACTTTTGATGAAACAACCTATGGTGCAGCCTTGGCGCTACCACTCAATTGGATAAAAGGCAACGATGCTTTGGCTATGGGACTTTCTGTACAGTATAATTACCACAAAACCTCCAATCATACCAATACTCCAGAAAACAAAGCTGACTTTAATTTGGGCACTATATCAACGGAATTTTCTTTTTCTAAGCGCAGACAAAAAGCCCTTCAACATATTTATCCCCGATTTGGGCAAGCCCTATCCTTTAAATTTCAAACTTCTACAGGTAATATTTCCGCCAAGCGACTCAATATGAACGGAACTGTTTACTTACCGGGGTTATTCGCCAATCATGGTATTAAGATTGATGCAGGCTGGCAAAGAGAATTAAGTACCAATGACTACCAATTTTCAGACCTCTTCTTTTATGCACGAGGCTATGAAAATGCACCAAATGATGAAACCTACCGACTGGCTATCAACTATGCTTTTCCGATTGGGTATCCTGATTGGGGTTTTTCTGGCATTACCTATTTTAAAAGAATTAGGGCTAATTTATTCTTTGATGTAGGGGGAGTAAAGTTAAATGACGTATCCTCTAACTTGAATTCTTATGGGGCCGAACTACTTTTTGACAATACCTTTTTAAACCTTTTTCCTCTTTCTTTGGGATTGAGACAATCCTTCTTACTAAACGAAGATATACTTAACCCTGATAGAAAGAATCGGTTTGAAGTATTTGCGACTGTTAATTTATAAAATGATGAAACGATATTTACTATTGGCTCTTCTTGGAGTAGCATTATGTATACCTATGGCGTGCAACAATATTATGTTTGCCGTTCTGGAAAAGAAAACCATCTTCCGTATTTCGGAAGACCAAAAAGCAATCGTATTAGATGGCACGATTAATTCTGCTGCTTTTGATAAATTTAAAGCACTAGCTACTCAATATCCAACGGTTAAAAAAATAGAAATTGTTAATTGCGATGGCTCTATCAATGATATCGTTAATCTCCAACTTGCCCAATATGTACACGAACAGGGATTTTCCATTCATTTAAAAGACAATGGCTTAATAGCCTCTGGTGGAACGGATTTTTTCTTGGCAGGTGTGAGTCGAACCGTTGGCACCAATACCAAAGTTGGTGTGCATTCTTGGGCAGGCGACGGAAAAGTGGCAACCGATTTTCCGAAAGGACATAAACTCCATCAAAAATATATTGATTATTATGTAGCGGTTGGCTTTACCCCGCAGATGGCGGAAGATTTTTATTTTTTTACAATCAATGCCGCCCCCGCAGACGAGATACATTGGATGACAGAGGCTGAACTTAAAAGGTATAATTTCCTGACCTTTTAAGATAGCACCCTTTTTATATGAGTGTGTAAAGAATTGGGGGAACACTAAGATGTTTTCTTGATTTTACTAGCCTTTTAATAGAGAGAATCACAAAATATGTTTTAATTCAAAAGGCTTGTTTTTAAGAAAATAGTAAGAAATCAAAATTGATTATATGCTATTCCCCCTAATTCTTTACACACTCTTTTTATATTTATTCATACTAAACACTATAATATGATTTACCAAAAAAAATACCTCCTCATTTTTATATTATTAAGCCTATTAAAAATAGGGCATACCCAGTCCTTATGGTTTCAAGAAGAAACAACTTGGGTTCATAGAGTAGGAGCGGGCGAGGCTGGTGGTTTTGTCGAAACAAAGCTTGAAAAAGATACCATTATAGACGGAATAACCTGTAAAAAATTCGTCAGAAATTATGAACTTTTTGATGCTTCTTCTTGGGAGTCAATCAATAAAAGTACCCTGCCACCATTATTTATGTATGCGACTGCAGATGATGCAGAAGTTTATTTTTATGAAAATGGTATTTTTAAAAAAATATATGACTTTAATGCCGTTGTTGGCGATTTGGTCACTTTGCCTTATCTGCCCATAGATGGTATTGAGACCATCTGTCCGAATAATGAATTTGTGATAGATAGTGTAGGAACGGCTACTATTAATGGCGTAGATTTAAAATGGTTTTCAGTTGCACCAACTTCAGAGAGTCAATATTTTTACTATGGCAGAATTTACCAGAAAATAGGCCCCACAGCCTTGTACTTTTATGTTTTTGCTAGTTCAGGTTTTTGCCAAAACGTAACTGTAGACTTTAATTTTATAGATGAATTTCGATGCTTTTCTGATAATGCCTTTGACTTCAAAAACTCAGGTGTCATTGACAATTGGGCGGGCAATTGTTACTTCCCTGGCGAAAAACCAATAACCACGAATATCGTTACGACACATTTGTCTCCTGAAATAGTTGTTTATCCTAATCCAGTTGATAATCAAATCAATATCCAAGTCGATTGGCATAGCAAGGAGGCGGTCGAGCTAGTAGATTTAACAGGTAGGGCAGTATTGACACTAAATTTAGACAAAGGAGACAATATAGTTGATTGCGCTTCCTTAAATCCAGGATTGTATTTTTTAAAATTTAAGGCTGTTAATAAGATCGTAAAAATTGTCAAAAAATGATAAAAAAGTTAATACCTATTGCTATTCTATTTTTAATAGCAACCTCCTCCTGTCAAATTATACAAAACTTAAGTGTAATATATTCAACAGAAGTGGAATACAACGATTATCGGAGCCAAGATAAACAAATGAGGTTTGTGAAAATGCACCATATTGGCAAACAAGCATTTTATGATAATGTGGTCAAAGAAATTAGCGCAGCAAAAAAAGACGGCTATGTTCTATTTTATGAATTGATTGAAGATGCAGATATGGATGATTTAGCGAAAAGAAAGTTTCGTAAATTTTATGGATTCCTTCCATCGCCAGAAGGATATAAAAACATGTCTGAAAGCGCCGATGCTTCTTTAGTAGCTCAGAACAATGATTGGTTTATGAATTTGGAAAATGACCTAGATTTTAATGTTGATTTGACAGGTTTACAAGTCATTGCTGCTTATGAAAAAATGTATGGCGAATTGGAATTGACCGATGAAGACCTTAACACTCCTTTGAGTGAAAAAATTAATACAGTAGAACCTTCAGAACAAGTCGAAACAATAATCTCTGGTCAAAGAGATAAACACTTGGCAGAGGAAATTGAGAATAGTAGTTATGCTAAAATAATCGTTATCTATGGTCGTGACCATGAAAGCGGTTTGTTTAAGCAGTTGAAAGCCTTAAATGTTAATTGGGTAAAAGAAGAAATGTAGCTTTAATTCTACAAATTATAGAAAAAAAACTACAATTTAAGTTATAATAAGGTACTAACTTTGCTATATAGTAGTATATACCAAACAAATAGTCATTCATATATAATAACTCAAAAAACTAACCCAGCATTTTAAAAGACAATATGATTCTCTCTATGACTAATCTCCCCCCTAGCCTTGGGGGGGGGACTTTTTTACTCGTTACTTAGAGAGATATTTCCACTATATTTAGATTTTTAAAAACAAAGCCTAACTCAATGATATAAAAACTTATTCTCTCTTTGACAATTTTTAATGCCTCCTATCCTTGGACTTTTGGGATAGGAGTGTTTTTAGATTGGTTTTCAGCTTAAAAGCTGTTGTCACAAATTTAGATTTTTAAAAACAAATCCTAACTCAATGATATAAAAAATTCATCTTTGACAATTTTTTAATGCCTCCTATCCCTGGACTTTTGGGATAGGAGTGTTTTTAGATTGGTTTTCAGCTTAAAAGCTGTTGTCACAAATTTAGATTTTTATATAAATTAGCGGTCTTTGTTATTTTACATATCAATATAACAATAAAAAATCATGATTGAATTAAAAACATACCTTTAGAATATCTTTTGTACTTATTAAAATTTAAGTTAACTGGATAGCAAAATGCTATCTGGTTAACTAAATTTTTGATCCTAACGAGAATAGGGTTATATAGAACAACCTTGTAAAAGGTTACAAAAAAAACAAAGTTTTATGGCTAATAAGCTGCGCTCGTCAAAAAACGCTTTGTGAACTTTGTGTTCTCTGTGGTAAAAAATATTTGGTTCGCTAGTTTTTAAGCTATACAGCAAACTTCATAAAACAGCTTGCTTTCTTTAAAGCAAAACAAACATTTTCCTAAATTTAGAAAAAATCCCTTTTTGGGAAAAAACAATTTAATTACCTCTTTTAATTTCCTTAAAAAACTTTCTCCTTTCATAGAGCCGATGATTGAATACACTTAAATAATATAATTTTGTAAAAAAAATAAAAGAGGTCGAACGGCTTTAAAGGAATTAGCATAAGTAGTTGAAAATCAATTGAAAAAAAAAAAAAATTCATTCATTATGAATAATAAAAAAGATAATACTTAATTATATGTAGCTAAAATTCTACATAATTATACTGTTAAGAAGTCAGAAAAAAAACAAATTGGCATTTAATTTGCAGAATTAATTCGTATAGGTGAAATAATTTTCCACCTATTTTAGAGGAAACTTATTTTACACTCATTCCCCCCTCATTTTATCATTATTAGAGAAAATCGTTTATTTCCCCTTTGTACTCCGAATAAAGTTAAAGGCTCATTTTGTTGGCAATACTTAACAGCAGCGCAAAGTATTATACTAGTTAATCTAAGTTGTAATATTTAAAATTGATGGTGTTAAAGTGATTTTGATAACCTATTCCTAACCGCCAAATTTATTTGGCTGGTTCAATACATAATCACTTTTCACCCCATACAATGTATATATATATTCTTAGGTAAGCAATACAAGCAGTTATGCTATAATTGAAACAATTGGCATAACTCAAACATACTACGCTGTTTTAACTTGGTTAATCACTAGATTAACCCTAAACATTTATTGCCAAATAACAATATAATTTAATAAGGTAACGAGCAAAATAGTCAACTTATACTTTACTCGTTACTAACCTATACACGCTATAACTTTTGAATTTTAATTACTTGAATTAAATTGCTTTACACTATGCTTTTGATAACACACTTACACAACAAACACCCTCTCCTCCAAGCCCTAAAAAGACAATCTCTTTATATTGCATTCCTGTTTAAATTTAATTTCCCTATACAATATATAACGGTATGGATGGCTATCGTGCGCCCATTAAACCGCAAAAAAACAGCCAGCCAGCCATTGCAGCGAACCCGATTAGTGTACTTAGCCCTTAGAAAAAGAACTAGGGTAGGGGCTTTCTTAGTCTCATTGAGTAGGCATTAAACCGTTTAGGTAACGTACGTAGTTATTTTTAACTAACTAAAAAAACGCCCCCTCCAATATTATAATATTCCCCCTAATTAGATACACAACACAATTAACGACTAGACATTGGCTTTTGAATAAATCCAATATCCAGTCACAGACAATCATAAATTCAAACAACCGCACCTAATAGGTGACTGAATGTCCATTTTGACCCGTGCTGGCGCACCGACTTATCGGGCTTGCCAACGGGCTGTACGTCAAAACACTTGACCACGGATAATGCCGACCCGAGGCACACCCGTTAGGAAGGAAGTCAGTACCGAGATAGGCGCAATAAAATCTTTTTTATTATGAAAAATTTATTTTCAACACTTTTCTTTTTGGCAGCTTTCTTAACTGTCGGTAGCTTACAAGCACAAAACCCCAATATTGTTTCCAACGCAAGCTTTGAGCTGAATAATAGTAGCCTAAGCTCAACGGCTCACGCTTCTGCAGGAAGTGTTAATGGTGTTAATTATCAGAACTTCAATGCTACATTTACTGATTGGTCAGGTAATGCAATTCAAGTATTGAATAATTTACAACTCAGTAATGGCTCACCATTGTCTGCAACAGATGGTTACCAGTACATTACTTTACATAATGGTAGTGGTGTGGATTTGTCACAAACACTCAATGTAACTCCTGGAACAACTTATTATGTATGTGCAAATGGAGCTTCTGGCTCGGCTATTGGAGGTGCAACTATTCGTATAGATGTCGATGGTTCCACATTAGTCGATTATACTACTTTTGATGGCCAGGGTGGTTCGGGAACCACTCCTTCTTTTTCACCATCAAGTATTGGTTCATTTACACCTACCACTAATACTGTTGAATTTGTTGTTGCCGAATCTCTTACTTCTCCTTATAATGGAAATAATGGAAATGGAACATCAGGTACACTCGTAGATTATGTCTATGTAGGTACAGCAAATTATTGCCCAGCTACTGCAAGTGAATTACCACCAGATGCCGACAGCGACGGCGTAGCAGATGCCAACGATAACTGCCCCGGTACTCCAAGTGGCACAACCGTAGATGCGCAAGGCTGCCCAGATACAGATGGCGATGCAGCAGTAGGCTTGGCTGACCCAGATGGTTCAGACCCTTGTAACCCAGACTCAAATGACGCTGCTTGTGGTGGTGGTCCATGTGGTGCAGGTTCTACAGCTCCAACATTTGGCGGTAATTAAAAAAATAGACTTCCCCCTCTGCCTACTTCCCCCCTCTGCCTACTTCCCCCTTCAGGCAATACAATCATAAATTCAAACAACCGCACCTAATAGGTGACTGAATGTCCATTTTGACCCGTGCTGGCGCACCGACTTATCGGGCTTGCCAACGGGCTGTACGTCAAAACACTTGACCACGGATAATGCCGACCCGAGGCACACCCGTTAGGAAGGAAGTCAGTACCGAGATAGGCGCAATAAAATCTTTTTTATTATGAAAAATTTATTTTCAACACTTTTCTTTTTGGCAGCTTTCTTAACTGTCGGTAGCTTACAAGCACAAAACCCCAATATTGTTTCCAACGCAAGCTTTGAGCTGAATAATAGTAGCCTAAGCTCAACGGCTCACGCTTCTGCAGGAAGTGTTAATGGTGTTAATTATCAGAACTTCAATGCTACATTTACTGATTGGTCAGGTAATGCAATTCAAGTATTGAATAATTTACAACTCAGTAATGGCTCACCATTGTCTGCAACAGATGGTTACCAGTACATTACTTTACATAATGGTAGTGGTGTGGATTTGTCACAAACACTCAATGTAACTCCTGGAACAACTTATTATGTATGTGCAAATGGAGCTTCTGGCTCGGCTATTGGAGGTGCAACTATTCGTATAGATGTCGATGGTTCCACATTAGTCGATTATACTACTTTTGATGGCCAGGGTGGTTCGGGAACCACTCCTTCTTTTTCACCATCAAGTATTGGTTCATTTACACCTACCACTAATACTGTTGAATTTGTTGTTGCCGAATCTCTTACTTCTCCTTATAATGGAAATAATGGAAATGGAACATCAGGTACACTCGTAGATTATGTCTATGTAGGTACAGCAAATTATTGCCCAGCTACTGCAAGTGAATTACCACCAGATGCCGACAGCGACGGCGTAGCAGATGCCAACGATAACTGCCCCGGTACTCCAAGTGGCACAACCGTAGATGCGCAAGGCTGCCCAGATACAGATGGCGATGCAGCAGTAGGCTTGGCTGACCCAGATGGTTCAGACCCTTGTAACCCAGACTCAAATGACGCTGCTTGTGGTGGTGGTCCATGTGGTGCAGGTTCTACAGCTCCAACATTTGGCGGTAATTAAAAAAATAGATCTCCCCCCTCTGCCTACTCCCCCCTTTAGGCAAAACAATCATAAATTCAAACAAGCGCACCTAAAAGGTGACTGAATGTCCATTTTGACCCGTGCTGGCGCACCGACTTATCGGGCTTGCCAACGGGCTGTAGGTCAACATACTTGACCACGGATAATGCCGACCCGAGGCACACCCGTTAGGAAGGAAGTCAGTACCGAGATAGGCGCAATAACATCTTTTTTATTATGAAAAATTTATTTTCAACTCTTTTCTTTTTGGCAGCTTTCTTAACTGTCGGTAGCTTACAAGCTCAAAACCCAAATATTGTTTCCAACCCAAGCTTTGAAAACAATAATAGTGGCTTAAGCTCAACTGCTCATGCCACTCCTCCAGGATTCGTTTCGGGGGTTAATTACTTAAGTTCTAGTAGTATTTCAGGGGGCTTTGTGTTTCCTGGTTGGACAGGTTCATATACTGCATGTACACTAATGAATAATACTAAAACTACTAATGATTTGGCATTACCCGCAGTAGATGGTTACCAGTACTTAAATATAGGTAGTACTATGTCTCCTCTGACACAAACACTAAATGTGACTCCCAATACAACCTATTATGTATGTGTACAGGGAGGTACGAGAGCGACAAGTGGTGGAGGTTCAGCTGTCCTTATGCAGATTGACGGTGCAACAGTAGTCGATGGTAGTTTTGTCGCCGTGGGAGGTTCGGGAGGCGCTCCTGCTTTTTTACCATCAACTATTGGTTCATTTACACCTACCAGTAGTACAGCTGAATTGACTATTGAATATGCTACCTATACTGGAGGTGGAACAGCATATACTCCAGTAATAGATTATGTCTATGTAGGAACAGAAAATTATTGCCCAGCTACTGCAAGTGAATTACCACCATCTGCCGACAGCGACAGCGACGGCGTAGTAGATGCCAGCGATAACTGCCCCGGTACCCCAAGTGGTACAACGGTAGATGCGCAAGGCTGCCCAGATACAGATGGCGATGCAGCAGTAGGCTTGGCTGACCCAGATGGTTCAGACCCTTGTAACCCAGACTCAAATGATGCTGCTTGTGGTACTTGTAATGCAGGTTCTGCAGCCCCAGCCCTAATACAAAACTAACAACAAAAAACGTCCCCTCCTTTTGTACTTAAAGAATGCCATATACCCAATCAATACAATGGTAGGCTTTTTAATGTCATTAAAATTAAAAAAATATGATAATCCATAAACAAATAAATAGAATGGTGCATATATGGAGGTATATGTTGCTGCTGTTGTTTTTGGGCTATATTGGCAATATATATGGACAAACAACTATCGCCAATAGCTGCCCAAATACAACAGTAAACTTAACCAGCGCCTACTCAGCGAGCAATCTGCCCTCAGGCACAAGTATCAGTTGGCATACCGCACAACCAGCGGACGGAACGAACTTAGTGGGCGATGCAACGATGGTCGGAGCGGGGACGTATTATGCCGCCTTTTACGATGCGACAAATATGTGCTATAGTGATAATTCGACCGAAGTAAGCGTAACCATAAATAGCTGCGCTCCTATCACAAATGTATGCCCAGCCACCACGGTGGATTTAACAACCGCCTATTCGGCAAGCAATCTGCCCTCGGGCACAAGTATCAGTTGGCATACGGCGCAACCAGCAGACGGAACGAACTTAGTGGGCGATGCAACGATGGTCGGAGCGGGGACGTATTATGCCGCCTTTTACGATGCGACAAATATGTGCTATAGTGATAATTCGACGGAAGTAAGCGTAACCATAAATAGCTGCGCTCCTATCACAAATGTATGCCCAGCGACCACGGTGGATTTAACAACCGCCTACTCAGCGAGCAATCTGCCCTCAGGCACAAGTATCAGTTGGCATACCGCCCAACCAGCAGACGGAACGAACTTAGTGGGCGATGCGACGATGGTGGGAGCGGGGACCTATTATGCCGCCTTTTACGATGCGACCAATATGTGCTATAGTGATAATTCGACGGAAATAAGCGTACAGATAAATAGTTGTGCGCCTATCACCAATACTTGTCCAGCGACCACGGTGGATTTAACAACCGCCTATTCGGCAAGCAATCTGCCCTCAGGCACAAGTATCAGTTGGCATACCGCCCAACCAGCGGACGGAACGAACTTAGTGGGTGATGCGACGATGGTCGGAGCGGGGACCTATTATGCTGCCTTTTACGATGCGACCAATATGTGCTATAGTGATAATTCGACCGAAATAAGCGTACAAATAAATAGTTGTACCATTCCCGAAATCACAAATACTTGTCCAGCGACGAGTTTAAGTTTTGCGGATGCAACGGCACAATCGGATAATGTACCGGCAGGAATGACCGTCACTTTACACACGGCGCAACCAGCCGATGGCAATAATTTGGCGACTGAGCCAATTACCGCCTCAGGTACTTATTATGCAGCGTTTTATGATGAAACAAATAACTGTTATAGTGATAACTCTTCACAAGTAACGGTAACGATAAATACTTGTACCCCAATCGCTTTGAGTAATACTTGTCCAAGTCCAAGTTTGAGTTTTGCAGATGCAACTACTCTATCGGATAATGTACCAGCAGGTTCAACAGTCACCTTACATACGGCGCAACCAGCCGATGCGAGCAATTTGGCGAGTGACCCAATTACGACCTCAGGTACGTATTACGCTGCCTTTTATCATGCGACCGATGATTGTTATAGTGTAACTTCTTCGGAAGTAGCGGTAACGATAAATGCTTGTGCCATTCCTGAAATCACCAATACTTGTCCAGCGACGAGTTTAAGTTTTGCGGATGCAACGACACAATCGGATAATGTACCGGCAGGAATGACCGTCACCTTACATACGGCGCAACCAGCCGATGGCAATAATTTGGCGACTGAGCCAATTACCGCCTCAGGTACTTATTATGCCGCGTTTTATGATGAAACAAATAACTGTTATAGTGATAACTCTTCACAAGTAACGGTAACGATAAATACTTGTACCCCAATCGCTTTGAGTAATACTTGTCCAAGTCCAAGTTTGAGTTTTGCAGATGCAACTACTCTATCGGATAATGTACCAGCAGGTTCAACGGTTACTTTACACACGGCACAACCAGCCGATGCGAGCAATTTGGCGAATGACCCAATTACCACTTCAGGTACGTATTACGCTGCCTTTTACGATGCAACCAATGATTGTTATAGTGTGACTTCTTCGGAAGTAGCGGTAACGATAAATGCTTGTGCCACTCCCGAAATCACAAATACTTGTCCAGCGACGAGTTTAAGTTTTGCGGATGCAACGGCACAATCGGTTAATGTACCGACAGGTTCAACGGTCACTTTACATACGGCGCAACCAGCCGATGGCAGTAATTTAGCGACTGAGCCAATTACCGCCTCAGGTACTTATTACGCCGCCTTTTATGATGAAACAAATAACTGTTATAGTGATAACTCTTCACAAGTAACGGTAACGATAAATACTTGTACCCCAATCGCTTTGAGTAATACTTGTCCAGCGACGAGTTTGAGCTTTGCGGATGCAACTACTCTATCGGATAATGTACCAGCAGGTTCAACAGTCACTTTACACACGGCACAACCAGCCGATGCGAGCAATTTGGCGAGTGACCCAATTACGACTTCAGGTACGTATTACGCTGCCTTTTATCATGCGACCGATGATTGTTATAGTGTAACTTCTTCGGAAGTAGCGGTAACGATAAATGTTTGTAATACAGACACCGATGATGATGGAAACCCAGATACAAGTGACCCAAATCCTTCTACTCCTACTGCTGCCAATGATACAGGTTCAGGCGACCCATTAGTAGCAACGACAGTAGATATTTTAGCCAATGATGATTACTTAACAAATAATGATGGCAATAATGCAGGCACAACAGCTATTACCGATACAGGTAATGGAAATGCAGCAGGAACGATTAGTTTTGATGCCAGTACAGGTGAATTGACCTATACGCCAACCGCAGGCGAGGCAGGCATGACAGTAACGATAGAATACCAAGTCTGTAATGCGGACCCAGACCCAGATGTATGTGCGACAGCGACGGTGAGTTTCACGGTAAATGACCCTTGTAGTGGTAATGATGCTACTACCATCTGCGCAATGTGTAATACAACAGATGGTACGAACCAAAGCAGTCCACTTTGTGCTTTGGACTGTGATGGCGATGGCGTGGATAATGCCACAGAATGTGATAATGGGACCGACCCGAACAGTAGCGATAGTGATGGCGACGGCGACCCAGATAATACCGACCCAGCACCAAACGACCCCTGTTCTTGGGGTAGTAGTCAGGTGCTAGCCAATGCCACCATGGCATGGAATGATGCAGATTGTGATGGCGATGGAGTAACCAACCAAGATGAGGTGGATTCAGATAATAACGGCACCGCAGGACCAAACGCCACCGACCCCAATGATGCTTGTAGCTTAACGCTTGCAGATGTAAGTGTGACGGCAACGAGTACAGGCGATTGTGATGGTGATGGCGTAACGGATGCGGATGAGATTAACTCAACCGACCCAAGCACCGACCCACAGACTGACCCGACTGCCCCATGTGCATTTAATGCAGCTGAACAAGGCACAGCAAGTGCAGCTTGGGCAGCAGCCGATTGTGATATGGATGGTAACGAAAATGGAACTGACCCAAATCCTTTAACGGCAACTGCCAATGATGATACAGGAACAGCACCTTTTGGCACAACAACAACAATTGATCTTTTAGCCAACGATGATTATTTGGCTAATGATAATAATAATATCGTTCAAATAGGAGGTACAGCAAGTGGTACAATCAACTTTGACCCAGCGGCAGGAACATTAGATTATACGCCTGATGCAAGTGAACCAGGTACAGATGTAACCGTCGTTTATCGAGTTTGTCAAGCTGCTATATGTGCAGATGCCACCGTAACGATTACCGTACCCGCAGCAGGAGATATGGATGGCGATGGTGACCCAGATAATACTGACCCAGCACCAAACGATGCTTGTGTATGGAGTGCTAATCAAGTCTTAGCAGATGCTTTGGCAAGTTGGAACGATGCAGATTGTGATGGCGATGGGGTAACTAATCAAGATGAGGTGGACCCAGATAATGATGGCACCGCAGGACCAAATGCTACTGATCCTAATGATGCTTGTAGCTTAACACTAGCAGATGTAAGTGTGACGGCAACGAGTACAGGTGATTGTGATGGTGATGGTGTACCAGATGCCGATGAAATCAATTCAACGGGTGGAGGAGATCCTCAAACTGACCCAACGGATGCCTGTTCTTTTAATACAGCAGAACAAACAGGTACGCCTGATGCGGCATGGACTACAGCCGATTGTGATATGGATGGCAATCCTAATCCTACAGACCCTAATCCTTTAACGGCTACTGCCAATGATGATACGGGTACTGCTCCTTTTGGCGCAAATACCGCTATTGATATTTTAGCCAACGATGATTTTGATGCCAATGATGGCAATACGATAACAGATGCAGGTACTGGTACTGTCGCAGGAACAATTAGTTTTGACCCCGTAGCAGGAACTTTAACTTATATGCCTACGGCAGGAGAAGTAGGTACAGATGTAACCCTAGTTTATGAAGTTTGTCAAGGCGCTGTTTGTGACCAAGCAACCGTAACGATTACCGTACCCGCAGCAGGAGATATGGATGGCGATGGTGACCCAGATAATACTGACCCAGCACCAAACGATGCTTGTGTATGGAGTGCTAATCAAGTCTTAGCAGATGCTTTGGCAAGTTGGAACGATGCAGATTGTGATGGCGATGGGGTAACTAATCAAGATGAGGTGGACCCAGATAATGATGGCACCGCAGGACCAAATGCTACTGATCCTAATGATGCTTGTAGCTTAACACTAGCAGATGTAAGTGTGACGGCAACGAGTACAGGTGATTGTGATGGTGATGGTGTACCAGATGCCGATGAAATCAATTCAACGGGTGGAGGAGATCCTCAAACTGACCCAACGGATGCCTGTTCTTTTAATACAGCAGAACAAACAGGTACGCCTGATGCGGCATGGACTACAGCCGATTGTGATATGGATGGCAATCCTAATCCTACAGACCCTAATCCTTTAACGGCTACTGCCAATGATGATACGGGTACTGCTCCTTTTGGCGCAAATACCGCTATTGATATTTTAGCCAACGATGATTTTGATGCCAATGATGGCAATACGATAACAGATGCAGGTACTGGTACTGCCGCAGGAACAATTAGTTTTGACCCCGTAGCAGGAACTTTAACTTATATGCCTACGGCAGGAGAAGTAGGTACAGATGTAACCCTAGTTTATGAAGTTTGTCAAGGCGCTGTTTGTGACCAAGCAACCGTAACGATTACCGTACCCGCAGCAGGAGATATGGATGGCGATGGTGACCCAGATAATACTGACCCAGCACCAAACGATGCTTGTGTATGGAGTGCTAATCAAGTCTTAGCAGATGCTTTGGCAAGTTGGAACGATGCAGATTGTGATGGCGATGGGGTAACTAATCAAGATGAGGTGGACCCAGATAATGATGGCACCGCAGGACCAAATGCTACTGATCCTAATGATGCTTGTAGCTTAACACTAGCAGATGTAAGTGTGACGGCAACGAGTACAGGTGATTGTGATGGTGATGGTGTACCAGATGCCGATGAAATCAATTCAACGGGTGGAGGAGATCCTCAAACTGACCCAACGGATGCCTGTTCTTTTAATACAGCAGAACAAACAGGTACGCCTGATGCGGCATGGACTACAGCCGATTGTGATATGGATGGCAATCCTAATCCTACAGACCCTAATCCTTTAACGGCTACTGCCAATGATGATACGGGTACTGCTCCTTTTGGCGCAAATACCGCTATTGATATTTTAGCCAACGATGATTTTGATGCCAATGATGGCAATACGATAACAGATGCAGGTACTGGTACTGCCGCAGGAACAATTAGTTTTGACCCCGTAGCAGGAACTTTAACTTATATGCCTACGGCAGGAGAAGTAGGTACAGATGTAACCCTAGTTTATGAAGTTTGTCAAGGCGCTGTTTGTGACCAAGCAACCGTAAACGAGGAGATATGGATGGCGATGGTACCCAGATAATACTGACCCAGCACCAAACGAGGCTTGTGATATGTGATGGCAGATGGTGACAAGTTGGAACGATGCAGATTGTGATACGATGGGGACCCATCAGATGAGGTGGATGATAATGATGCAGGACCAAATGCTACTGATGATGCTTGTGCTTAATAGCAGATGTAAGTGTGACGGCAACGAGTACAGGTGATTGTGATTTGGGTACCGCCGATGAAGTTGGAGGAGATCCTCAAACTGACCCATGGATGCCTGATCTTTTAATACAGCAGTAACTAACAGGTACGCCTGATGCGGCATGGACTACAGCCGATTGTGATATGGATGGCAATCCTAATCCTACAGACCCTAACTGATCCTGCCAATGATGATACGGGTACTGCTTTTGGCGTAAATACCGCTATTGATATTTTAGCCAACGACGGCATTTTGAGTATGATGGCAATGATTGATGATGGTGATGTTTTGTACCAGAGGAACTGCCTAGTTTATGAAGTTTGTCAATTCAACGGGTGACCAAGCAACCGTAACGATTACCGTACCCGCAGCAGGAGATATGGATGGCGATGGTGACCCAGATAATACTGACCCAGCACCAAACGATGCTTGTGTATGGAGTGCTAACAGGTACAGATGCCAAGTTGGAACGATGCGGCATGGACTAATCAAGATGAGGTGGACCCAGATAATGATATGGCATGGCAATGCCTGATCCTAATGATGCTTGAGCTTAACACTAGCAGATGTTTAACGGCTACTGCCAATGTGATGATGACGGTGTACAGATGCGATGAAATCAATTCAACGGGTGGAGGAGCAAATACCGCTATGCCTGATATTTTAATACAGCAGAACAACAGATGATTTTGATGCCGATTGTGATATGATGGCAATCCAATCCTACAGATAACAGATGTAGTACTGTACACCGGATATTTTAGCCAACGATGATTTTGATGCCAATGATGGCGATAACAGATTACAGGTACTGACGCAGGAACAATTAGTTTTGACCCCGTAGCAGGAACTTTAACTTATATGCCTACGGCAGGAGAAGTAGGTACAGATGTAACCCTAGTTTATGAAGTTTGTCAAGGCGCTGTTTGTGACCAAGCAACCGTAACGATTACCGTACCCGCAGCAGGAGATATGGATGGCGATGGTGACCCAGATAATACTGACCCAGCACCAAACGATGCTTGTGTATGGAGTGCTAATCAAGTCTTAGCAGATGCTTTGGCAAGTTGGAACGATGCAGATTGTGATGGCGATGGGGTAACTAATCAAGATGAGGTGGACCCAGATAATGATGGCACCGCAGGACCAAATGCTACTGATCCTAATGATGCTTGTAGCTTAACACTAGCAGATGTAAGTGTGACGGCAACGAGTACAGGTGATTGTGATGGTGATGGTGTACCAGATGCCGATGAAATCAATTCAACCGACGCAACAACTGACCCACAGACTGACCCGAATGATGCCGATACCGACGATGATGGTATTAACGATGGGGATGAAAATACCAACGGTACAGACCCAACTGATCCAGATACGGATGGCGATGGTATTCAAGACGGTACAGAAGCAGGGGTAACCACAGCACCATCTACGGATACTGACCCGAATGTCTTTGTTCCTGATGCAGATCCTAGCACAACAACTAACCCGAATAATCCAGATACGGATGGGGACGGTCTAAGTGACGGCGCAGAAGATGCCAACCAAGACGGTGCAATTGATGCAGGCGAATCCGATCCGAATGACCCATGTGATCCAACTGATGCCTTAATGGTAGATACGGATGGCGATGGCTTAACCGATTGTGAAGAAGCTGATTTAGGCACCGATCCAAACGATAACGATAGTGATGATGATGGGCTATCTGACGGTGATGAAAACACCAACGGTACAGACCCAACTGATCCAGATACGGATGGGGACGGTATTCAAGACGGTACAGAAGCAGGGGTAACGACTCCTCCTACGGGAACTGACCCGAATGTCTTTGTTCCTGATGCAGATCCTAGCACAACAACTAACCCGAATAATCCAGATACGGATGGGGACGGTCTAAGTGACGGCGCAGAAGATGCCAACCAAGACGGTGCAATTGATGCAGGCGAATCCGATCCGAATGACCCATGTGATCCAACTGATGCCTTAATGGTAGATACGGATGGCGATGGCTTAACCGATTGTGAAGAAGCTGATTTAGGCACCGATCCAAACGATAACGATAGTGATGATGATGGGCTATCTGACGGTGATGAAAACACCAACGGTACAGACCCAACTGATCCAGATACGGATGGGGACGGTATTCAAGACGGTACAGAAGCAGGGGTAACGACTCCTCCTACGGGAACTGACCCGAATGTCTTTGTTCCTGATGCAGATCCTAGCACAACAACTAACCCGAATAATCCAGATACGGATGGGGACGGTCTAAGTGACGGCGCAGAAGATGCCAACCAAGACGGTGCAATTGATGCAGGCGAATCCGATCCGAATGACCCATGTGATCCAACTGATGCCTTAATGGTAGATACGGATGGCGATGGCTTAACCGATTGTGAAGAAGCTGATTTAGGCACCGATCCAAACGATAACGATAGTGATGATGATGGGCTATCTGACGGTGATGAAAACACCAACGGTACAGACCCAACTGATCCAGATACGGATGGGGACGGTATTCAAGACGGTACAGAAGCAGGGGTAACGACTCCTCCTACGGGAACTGACCCGAATGTCTTTGTTCCTGATGCAGATCCTAGCACAACAACTAACCCGAATAATCCAGATACGGATGGGGACGGTCTAAGTGACGGCGCAGAAGATGCCAACCAAGACGGTGCAATTGATGCAGGCGAATCCGATCCGAATGACCCATGTGATCCAACTGATGCCTTAATGGTAGATACGGATGGCGATGGCTTAACCGATTGTGAAGAAGCTGATTTAGGCACCGATCCAAACGATAACGATAGTGATGATGATGGGCTATCTGACGGTGATGAAAACACCAACGGTACAGACCCAACTGATCCAGATACGGATGGGGACGGTATTCAAGACGGTACAGAAGCAGGGGTAACGACTCCTCCTACGGGAACTGACCCGAATGTCTTTGTTCCTGATGCAGATCCTAGCACAACAACTAACCCGAATAATCCAGATACGGATGGGGACGGTCTAAGTGACGGCGCAGAAGATGCCAACCAAGACGGTGCAATTGATGCAGGCGAATCCGATCCGAATGACCCATGTGATCCAACTGATGCCTTAATGGTAGATACGGATGGCGATGGCTTAACCGATTGTGAAGAAGCTGATTTAGGCACCGATCCAAACGATAACGATAGTGATGATGATGGGCTATCTGACGGTGATGAAAACACCAACGGTACAGACCCAACTGATCCAGATACGGATGGGGACGGTATTCAAGACGGTACAGAAGCAGGGGTAACGACTCCTCCTACGGGAACTGACCCGAATGTCTTTGTTCCTGATGCAGATCCTAGCACAACAACTAACCCGAATAATCCAGATACGGATGGGGACGGTCTAAGTGACGGCGCAGAAGATGCCAACCAAGACGGTGCAATTGATGCAGGCGAATCCGATCCGAATGACCCATGTGATCCAACTGATGCCTTAATGGTAGATACGGATGGCGATGGCTTAACCGATTGTGAAGAAGCTGATTTAGGCACCGATCCAAACGATAACGATAGTGATGATGATGGGCTATCTGACGGTGATGAAAACACCAACGGTACAGACCCAACTGATCCAGATACGGATGGGGACGGTATTCAAGACGGTACAGAAGCAGGGGTAACGACTCCTCCTACGGGAACTGACCCGAATGTCTTTGTTCCTGATGCAGATCCTAGCACAACAACTAACCCGAATAATCCAGATACGGATGGGGACGGTCTAAGTGACGGCGCAGAAGATGCCAACCAAGACGGTGCAATTGATGCAGGCGAATCCGATCCGAATGACCCATGTGATCCAACTGATGCCTTAATGGTAGATACGGATGGCGATGGCTTAACCGATTGTGAAGAAGCTGATTTAGGCACCGATCCAAACGATAACGATAGTGATGATGATGGGCTATCTGACGGTGATGAAAACACCAACGGTACAGACCCAACTGATCCAGATACGGATGGGGACGGTATTCAAGACGGTACAGAAGCAGGGGTAACGACTCCTCCTACGGGAACTGACCCGAATGTCTTTGTACCTGATGCGGATCCAAGCACAACAACTGACCCGAATAATCCAGATACGGATGGGGATGGTGTAGATGATGGTACAGAGGATAGCAATGAAAATGGGCAGCTAGATACAGGGGAAAGTAATCCAAATGACCCATGTGATTTTGATGCAGCACAAATCACTTTACCTGTTACGACAACGGCATCTTGCGATGGATGTGTAAATATTTCCACTTATGTTTGGCTAGAAGGTGCTTACGAAAACAATAGCATGCATACCGAACTAAACAACTTAGGCTATTTACCAGGTCAAGACCCGACTACCTTCTTTGGAATAGAGACAGCTGCTGGACAGCCCTATAATATAGCACCATGGAATTATAATGGTACGGAAGGCGCAACTATGAGTTATACGAATCTTAATGATAACAAAGCAGGATATGCGGCAACCGTAGTAGATTGGGTATTAGTTTCTTTACGAACAGGAGTCGATAGGGCGACAACCGTATGTACGAGAGCGGCGCTATTACATGCTGATGGTCATATAGAATTCTTAGCAGGAAGTGATTGTTGTGATATTAATACGACCCAAAGTTATTTTGTGGTCATTGAGCATCGCAATCATTTGGTCGTCATGTCTCCTGAAAGAGTGCCTGTTATAGGTGGTACGATTACCTATGATTTCAGAACCCAAGAGTCTTATAAAGGATTCCTAGGGTTTGGTCAAAAGCAAATTCTACCAGGTATTTATGCCATGTATGCAGGTAATGGTGACCAAGACAGAGGAGATAGTGGCAATAGAATATTGAATATCATTTCTTCGGACAAAGACTACTGGTTGGGCGAAAATGGTGACCATAGTAGCTACTATTTCAATGACTTTGATTTGAATGGTGATGTAAATGTTCAAGACAAAAATCTATACCTAGAAAATAATGGAAAATTCTCCGATGTTAAGTGGGAGAATTAAAGAAGCAATTAATTCAAAAGCATTTATTAGAGCTAGTAGAATGGAGTGTCTCCCACTTCATTTTACTACTCCTTTTGAATATACCTAGCTTAGAGCATAAATAAATATTAGCGATAAAAGAGAGGATTAAAGAAGCAATTAATTCAAAAGCATTTATTAGAGCTAGTAGAATGGAGTGTCTCCCACTTCATTTTACAGCTCCTTTTAAAAGCACTTGGCTTAGCATATAAAAAATAACGTCAAAAAAGAGGATTAAAGAAGCAATTAATTCAAAAGCATTTATTAGAGCTAGTAGAATGGAGTGTCTCCCACTTCGTTTTACAGCTCCTTTTAAAAACATTTGGCTTAACGCATAAAAAATTAACATCAAATGAGAAAGTTAAAAATGTAAAATTTATAGCGACTTATTCAGAGCTAGTAGAATGGAGCATTTTTCTCCATTCTACGGCTACTTTTAAAAGGATAAACAAATCATGGGCTTTCAAAAAATATGAAAATATGAAAAAGTATTTTATTTATTTAACCGCTGTTTTTTTCTTTAGCAATTATGCTATGTTAGCTGCACAAAACCATTACAATATTCGCTTAGTGCCGAATGGGGCTTCTCCTTTAGGAAAAGTATGTTATGATGTGCAATTAGCAAGTGCTGATGCCGTAGATTTAAATCTAGCAGGACAAAATTATCGAATATATTATGATGCAACCCAATTGGAGTATGATGCTAATAGTAGCCGTATTTTACTATCTAAAGAAAAGTATACGGATTTAATCATCAAAGATAATCGGCAAGATATAGATGCAAGTGGAGCAGGGCCTTTAGCGTTTGATAATCACCTTAGTTTTTTGAACGTTGGTAATGATTTAAAAGATGAATTAAATGGCGGTATTATATTACCCGCTTCTGGTGAGTGGGTTAGTACGACTAATGTCTGTTTTAATCTAGTCAATAATTCAGCTGTTTCGGCTAGTGACCACAGTATATTTTGGGCAAGGCCCGAACTAACCCAATCTTATGCAACCGCTTATGTAGAGGTAGCAGAATGGATAGCTCCTTATAAAACCATTCCCTCAACGGCAGCTGTTTATTTTGACCAAGAATTAAATACTTCTGGGGATGAATTAAAATGGGAGCACACACCTATTGTTTATCCTAACCCTACACCCGATAAATTGACTATTGATTTTGCTGGACAAGAAGCATTAAGCATTCAAATTTATTCCACCAATGGTCAATTGGTTTTAGAAAACCGATACCCTGAAAATACTACTCAATATAGTATTGACTTAGGTCATTTAGCAGCAGGTATCTATCAACTAAGATGCTTAAATAAAGAAGGTAAACAGATTGTCAAGAAGATTGAAAAGATAAGATAAACGTTGATGCTAGACAAGTTCAGCATCCAATCGAAAATGTAAGTTTTCAATAGCGGTCGATACAAGTAGTCTATAACTAGACATGATTACTCTTTTGGCATAGTCACAGACTACTTTTATCGGAGTATCTAGAACCCAACTTAAAAAACCATCGAAAGCAACAAAGTAAACAAAAAGGCACAAATATATTAAAAGCAATTACTCGATTTTATACTATTACAGAGCATATATAACTATTTATTTACAAGTAAAGAGTAAGCGTTTCTAAAACAAATTAGGCAAAAAGTAAACAAATTTTCTTATGGCAAGGCTAAGGTTAATCCAAGTATGGATACCTCAATATTTCTTATGGATATTGGGTATCCTAGCTATCAATATGGTTTGTATAAAGTTACAAGCCCAAGCAAAGTATGATATTAAGTTGTCAGCACAATATCATCAAGTAGAGGCATCCAATATATGCTTCGAGGTGCAATTAAGAAGTGCAGATGCAGAAAACTGGGAGTTAGCAGGGCAAAACTATAGGTTGTTTTATGATGCCTCCCAAGCTGAATTTATCTCTGGTAAATCTCTTTTGGGGAATAAATACCAAGCATTTAAATTGGTGCAGGATGCTCAACATATTGATGCCTCAGAGGTGGGGGGAAATCTGGCATTTGAAAAAGACCTAGGTTTTCTCAATTATGCGATTGATTTATTAGACCCTACGCAACCAGGAAGTCCTGTTCCGGCAGATGGTACTTGGTTGACGACCTCAGAAATTTGCTTTCAGGTAGATAATTTGGCGGATAGTTTAAAAGATTTTAGCCTGATTTGGGCAAGAAATGGTATGACAGAAGCTTATGCTACTTCTTTTGTGGAAATCTCCAATCGAGTCGGCACCAATCTATTGGAAGCTAGTTCAGGAGAAAATTATGAGGATTTTTCCCCTAAAACAACATCTATTAGCACCAATATTCAGCTAAAAGCTAAAGTTTTTCTACAGGCTATTTTTGATACAAAAACTGGATTGATGCATGATGTTTTAAGAACTAAAGGATATATCCCCCTCGAAACACCTTATAGTTCTAGCCCATTTAAAGAAAAAAAATCATTCAAAATGGTAAACAATGAAAAGGAAGTTGTGAACCAAGAAATTTTTAATATGGAAGGTACAGATGCTATTATTGATTGGGTTTTTCTCGAACTGAGAGACCAACAGGATAATGGAAAAGTAGTAGCTACTCGCTCTGCCTTATTACAAAGAGATGGAGACATTGTTGATATAGATGGCAAAAGTGCGGTCTCCTTTCCCGTCCCTAGTAATGCTTATTATGTAGTCATTCGGCATCGGAATCACTTAGGAATTATGTCTAAATACCCGATTGATTTTAAGCAGCACCCTATAGTTATTGATTATACAAACCCTGAGACACCAGTTTATGGCGAATATGCCCAAAAAGAAATCGGAGCGATGAACATGCTTTGGGGAGGAAACGCAGATAATGATGGTTATTTAATTTTCCAAGGAGCGGGTGTTGGTATTCCTGATTCAGACAAAGTTTTTTTTGATGTATTTGCAGACAAGAAAAATGTTCATGGTCGCTATAATCATATAGTAAAGGGGTATTTGAATAGTGATTTAAATATGGACGGAGAAGTAAAGTATCAAGGAGGTAATAATGAAATAGATGAATTATTATTCTTTAATATTTTTTCATACCCTCAAAATACGGATTTTCATTCTAACTTTTTTATACCAGAATGGATACCCATAAAATCTGAATAAAGATATTCCTAAGAAAAAATGGTCTAGGTTATTTTCGTCCAATTACTAAATGTACTAGAGCAAATTAATAAAGGCATACAATTACTCCCAAAATGAATTTTATAAAACCCTTCGTAATTACCTATTTATTAATTATGATTAATTATAGAGCCCAAAGTCAGGCAAATTATGATATCCAACTCACGTTAAGTACAGTCGATTGTATTAATAATACGATTTGTTATGATGTACAATTACGCAGTAGTGATAGTCAATCATGGATTTTAGCGGGACAAAACTATCGACTTTATTATGATGGTAGCTTAGGTAGTTATATTTCTGGTGTTTCTCTTTTGGATGATTCAGACTATAGTAGTTTTACACTTATACAAAATATTCAAAAACAATCGGCTATAGGGATAGGTGGCCTTACTTTTGAAAATAACCTAAGCTTTCTCAATTATGCAATAGACCTTTCTAATACTTCAAATGGAGGCGAGGCGCTCCCTTCGGATGGTACATGGCTATCCACTTCCCAACTTTGTTTCTCTGTACAACCAACTTTACTCGAAGCCCCAACCACTTGCTTTGAAGCTACTTGGGCAAGAAGTGGTCTAACGGATACTTACGCCACCTCTTTTGTAGAAGTATCCGAATGGGTGGCTAATGGGAATACTCAAATAACTAATGGCTTAGGATATAATGACCTCAATAATAGTGCTGATGAAGCCTCCTGTTTTGTTAATAGTTGCCAATTTGATTATGGGGATTTACAGGATGCTACGAAAAACAGTATAAATAGTATAGGGTATGCAACTTATAATACGAGTAATGGACCTCTACATTTAATCGTTCCTGGTTTATCTTTAGGAACGACCGTAGATGCTGATACTAATGGAATAGCTAGCGATCAAGCATTAGGAGACGATATGCAAAACATGGATGACGAAGATGGAATCACCTTATTTCCTAGTTTAAATATTTCCCCTGGCAGTACCATAAGAATCCCCCTTTCTTATACTAATACGACAGGAAACACCGCCTATATTGAGGCATGGGTAGATTGGAATGGAGATGGAGATTTTCTCGAAACAGATGAGTTTATTTTTGATGGCAATGATGGAGATTTCAATTCTTTAGACCGTATAGAAATTACAATTCCAAAGGATGTTACCTTAAATCAATTGCTAGGATTCAGAATACGAATTAGCAATCAGGATAATATGACCCCTTACGGTCGAGTGAATAGTGGCGAAGTCGAAGACTATTTGCTGCAAGTAACTTGCCCTAAAAATCAATGCCTCCCAATTACGGCTAACAAAAAAAACAAATTCTAAAAACAAAAAGAACTAACTCCCTCCGCCCAAACAAACGACTTTGGGGAATTGGCAAATAATAACCTCCGCATTTATTTCCAAATCCCTTAATAAAGAAAATCTCAAATTCACTTTTTCTAAAATAGCTGACTTTGAGGAAACTAATGATGTATACAACACTAATTTCATACAACATTTTCAGGTATGAATTGGGACGTGGTATGTAAACTCAATCTACAATGAACTTTAGAATTTTTATAATAACTTATCTGTTTTTTACGGTTTGTTTCTTTGGACAAGCCCAATCAGATTACGACATTCAGCTATCTTTAAATCAGGTAGATTGTAATAATAATACTGTTTGCTATGATGTCCAATTAAGAACAAGTAATGGAACTTCTTGGGGATTGGCAGGGCAAAATTACCGAATTTATTATAATAGTGCCTTAGGTAGCTATAAATCAGGTGTCTCTGTTTTGGGTGCTAGCTATCAGGATTTTACTTTAGTTCAAGATGCTCAAAATTTAAATTCTTCTGGTACAGGTAGTCTTGCGTTTGAGGATAATTTGAGTTTTTTAAATTATTCCATAGATTTAAATAATACCTCATCAGGCGGTGTAAGCTTACCTTCCGACGGGAGTTGGTTAACTACGTCCCAACTTTGTTTTGATGTACAATCCACTTTATTAAATGACCCCAATACCTGCTTTGAAGCAGTTTGGGCTAGAAGTGGTTTAACCGATGAATACGCTACTTCTTTTGTGGAAGTATCCGAATGGGTGGCTGCCGAAAATACGCAAATGGCGAATGGGGTAGGGTATGACGACTTAGATAGTAGTGATGGAGAAGTAGCTTGTTTGGCAAATAGTTGTGCTAATGTAGGTAATTATGATATTCAAATGACGCTTGGGCAAGTAGATTGCGAAAATAATACCGTTTGTTATAATGTCCAATTAAGCAGTTCAAATGGCACTTGGGATTTAGCAGGGCAGAATTACCGGCTTTATTATGATGGAACGCTAGGCAGCTATAAATCAGGGGTTTCTTTATTAGATAATACAGACTACGCTAATTTTACCTTAAACGAAGATGTCCAACATCAAAATGCAACGGGAACTGGTAATCTTGGTTTTGAAAACGATTTAAGTTTCCTTAATTATTCTATTGACCTTTCCAATACCTCAAACGGAGGCACGGCCCTTCCCGCTGACGGGAGTTGGTTAACCACTTCCCAACTTTGTTTTGATGTACAATCCACTTTATTAACTGACCCTAATACCTGCTTTGAAGCAGTTTGGGCTAGAAGTGGTTTAACCGATGAATACGCTACTTCTTTTGTGGAAGTATCCGAATGGGTGGCTGCCGAAAATACGCAAATGGCGAATGGAGTAGGGTATGACGACTTAGATAGTAGTGACGGCGAAGCAGCTTGTTTGGCAAATAGTTGTGCTAATGTAGGTAATTATGATATTCAAATGACGCTTGGGCAAGTAGATTGCGAAAATAATACCGTTTGTTATAATGTCCAATTAAGCAGTTCAAATGGCACTTGGGATTTAGCAGGGCAGAATTATCGCCTTTATTATGATGGAACGCTAGGCAGCTATAAATCGGGGGTTTCTTTATTAGATAATACAGACTACGCCAGTTTTACCTTAAATGAAGACGTCCAACATCAAAATGCAATGGGAACAGGTAATCTTGGGTTTGAAAATGATTTAAGTTTCCTTAATTATTCTATTGACCTTTCCAATACCTCAAACGGAGGCACGACCCTTCCCGCCGACGGTAGTTGGTTAACCACTTCCCAACTTTGTTTTGATGTACAATCCACTTTATTAACTGACCCCAATACCTGCTTTGAGGCGGTTTGGGCTAGAAATGGTTTAACCGATGAATATGCTACTTCTTTTGTGGAAGTATCCGAATGGGTGGCTGCCGAAAATACGCAAATGGCGAATGGGGTAGGGTATGACGACTTAGATAGTAGTGATGGCGAAGCAGCTTGTTTGGCAAATAGTTGTGCTAATGTAGGTAATTATGATATTCAAATGACCCTTGGGCAAGTAGATTGCGAAAATAATACCGTTTGTTATAATGTCCAATTAAGCAGTTCAAATGGTGCTTGGGATTTAGCAGGGCAGAATTACCGGCTTTATTATGATGGAACGCTAGGCAGCTATAAATCGGGGGTTTCTTTATTAGATAATACAGACTACGCTAATTTTACCTTAAACGAAGATGTCCAACATCAAAATGCAATGGGAACAGGTAATCTTGGGTTTGAAAATGATTTAAGTTTCCTTAATTATTCTATTGACCTTTCCAATACCTCAAACGGAGGCACGACCCTTCCCGCCGACGGTAGTTGGTTAACCACTTCCCAACTTTGTTTTGATGTACAATCCACTTTATTAAATGACCCCAATACCTGCTTTGAAGCAGTTTGGGCTAGAAATGGTTTAACCGATGAATATGCTACTTCTTTTGTGGAAGTATCTGAGTGGGTGGCTGCCGAAAATACGCAAATGGCCAATGGGGTAGGGTATGACGACTTGAATAGTAGTGATGGTGAAGTAGCTTGTTTGGCGAATAGTTGTATGCCTACAGGACAATACGGTATTCAATTAAGTCTAAATAATTTGGATTGCCAAACGAATACCGCTTGCTATGATGTCCAATTAAGTAGTACTGATGGAAATAGCTGGGCTTTAGGAGGCCAAAACTATCGCCTTTATTATGATGCTACTTTAGGAGATTATCAATCTGGTATTTCATTATTGGGTACAACAGATTATAATGGTTATACTTTAATTCAAGATATTCCAAATTCAGATGCTTCAGGAACTGGAAATTTAGCTTTTGAAAGCAATCTTAGCTTTTTAAACTATACGATAGATTTGCACAATACAACTAGCGGTGGTATATATTTGCCTGCTGATGGTTCGTGGGTAACGACTTCTCAGTTATGTTTTCAATTAACCAATGCTGTTACAGATGACCCTGCTACTTGTTTTGAAGCTATTTGGGCTAGGATGGATACTTCCGCTGCTTATGCCACCTCTTTTGTAGAAGTTACAGAATGGGTTGGGACAGAAAATACACGGATGGCAGATGGGACATTATATAATGATTTAGGAGATTATAATGCCTGCTTTGAGACCTATGCAACTGTATATGATACCCTTAGAACGACTATTTGTGAAGGTGATTTTTATACTTTTGACGGACAAAACTTAACAGTTGCAGGTAATTATAATGATACCTTAATGGGAACAATTGCTTGTGATAGTATTTTGACGTTAGTTTTAACTATCAATCCAACCCCAACCTTAAGCACTAGAGATACTTCAATTTGTGTAAGTGAATCTTTAGATTTAGCTTTATTAACAACAAGTACCGCGTCTTTACAGTATTATAACACACTAGCGGAAGCAGTAACAGCTAATAATGCCATAACTTCGACTATAGCTATAACAGGAAATGCTACTTATTATGTTCGAGCCAGTACTAGTACTAATCCAATCTGTCATGTTATTGATAGCATTCAAGTGATGGAACAAATTTGTGGCAACTTTGATTTGGCTTTACAAAAAGTATTAGCGCCAAATCAACCTGCCGTTTTTAGTCCAGAAGATACGGTTCGTTTTATTATTAAAGTCATTAATCAAGGGACTAAAGATGCTTATAATTATACGGTTGTAGATTATACCCAAAATTCGGGGCTAAATTTCATTAACGATGGAATAATAAATCCAAATTGGGCTTTATTTGGTACCAATCCCTCGACTTTTGGGCTACCACAGCCACTTATGTCTGGAGATACTACTCTTATTCCTATCGCTTTTATTATCGATGCTGGGGTTGATTCTATGATGCTTACTAATATAGCAGAAATTTCAAGTGCAGATGATGACCTAGATACGGCTAATCCTAGACCTACAGATTCCGATTCTGGTTTTGATGCTTTACCCGATAATGATATTATTGGAGGAGATAATATTCTTGATAATAGTAATTTTGATGAAGATGACCATGATTTAGCAAAAGTATTTATTTGTATAGATAAATCAACCACCTTAAACAAAGAAATTTGTCAAGGCAGTTCCTTTAATTTCAATGGGCAAGATTTAACGGTTGCCAATACTTATACGGCTAATTTAACCGCAGCAGATGGTTGCGATAGTATCGTTACTTTAAACCTTGCGGTTGTTCCTAATAAATCGACTACTTTAAATGAAGAAATTTGCCAAGGCAGTTCTTTTACTTTCAACGGGCAGGATTTAACGGTTGCCAATACTTATACGGCTAATTTAACCGCCGCAGATGGTTGCGATAGTATCGTTACCTTAAACCTTGCGGTTGTTTCTAATAAATCGACTACTTTAAACGAAGAAATTTGCCAAGGCAGTTCTTTTACTTTCAATGGGCAGGATTTAACGGTTGCCAATACTTATACGGCTAATTTAACCGCCGTAGATGGTTGCGATAGTATCGTTACTTTAAACCTTGCGGTTGTTCCTAATAAATCGACTACTTTAAACGAAGAAATTTGTCAAGGCAGCGCTTTTACTTTCAATGGACAAAGCTTAACAATTGCTAATACTTATACCGCTAACCTAACTGCAGCCGATGGATGTGATAGTATCGTGACCTTAAACCTTGCTGTTGTCCCTAATAAATCGACTACTTTAAACGAAGAAATTTGCCAAGGCAGCGCTTTTACTTTCAATGGACAAAGCTTAACAATTGCTAATACTTATACCGCTAACCTAACTGCAGCCGATGGATGTGATAGTATCGTGACCTTAAACCTTGCTGTTGTCCCTAATAAATCGACTACTTTAAACGAAGAAATTTGCCAAGGTAGTACCTATACTTTTAATGGAGGAACGATTACAAATTCAGGTATTTATGTGGCGAATCTAACCTCGGCAGGTGGATGTGATAGCATTGTTACTTTAAACCTTGCGGTTGTCCCTAATAAATCGACTACTTTAAATGAAGAAATTTGCCAAGGAGGAAGTTATACTTTAGGTACATTACTCTTAATCTCAACAGGAACGTATATGGAAACATTCCGAGGTAGTGAGGGATGCGATAGTATTGTTACAGTAAATCTAACCGTTGTACCTAGTAAATCAACGACCTTAAACGAAGCAATTTGCCAAGGCAGTTCGTATTCTTTTAATGGAGAAATTTTAACGGTTGCTAATACCTATACCGCAAATTTAACTGCGATAGATGGCTGCGACAGTATCGTTACTTTAAACTTAACGGTCATTCCATTACCAACCTTAAGCACAAAAGATACCTTAATTTGTACTGGAAGAAATCTAGATTTAAATGGCTTAGTTGTTGCCAGTTCGGGAGCAGCTAAATTTTATCCTTCTGAAATTCATGCTATCAATGAAACCAATGAAGTAGCTGGTACATTAACAACCGCAGGAACGGAAACCTTCTATGCCAGAATCAATTCTAGTTTAGCAAGCAACTGTTATGTTATTGAACCAATGACTATTCAAATCGAAAATTGTAATTTCGATTTAGCATTAGAGAAAACAATCTCACCTAATCAAATAACGCCTTTTGAACCAGGAGATACGGTAGATTATAGTATTACTATTCATAATCAAGGAGCCGTGCCCGCTTATGATATTGATATCAACGATTATCCACAATCAGGATTAATTTTTTCTCAAGACATCAATCCAAATTGGATGTTCATTAATAAAAATTATCGGACAAATATTCAAGGTCCATTAGCGCCAAATGAAATGACTTCGGTTAGCATTCGATTGATAATTGACGAAAACTTTCAGGGTTCAAAATTAAATAACATTGCAGAAATAGTATTTGCAGATAATGATTTATCAGGTAGTAACCCTACTCCTACGGATACAGATTCTACACCTAATAATAATGTAGCTGGAGAAGATGACCAAGATAATGAGGAAATAACAGTAAAAATTTGCGTCATAACCACTACTACCCTTAACGAAGAAATTTGTCAAGGCACAACCTATAATTTTAATGGACAAGTACTCACCCAAGCAGGTACTTATACAGCTACCTTGAAAGATGCTAACAACTGCGATAGTATGGTCACGCTAACCTTAGCAATAGTTGATGTTATCATCAATAATATTACAGCTAATATCTGCCAAGGACAAAGTTATACCTTAGGCACTCAAACCTTAACCACATCAGGAACGTTTGTTGAAACATTCAAAAGTAGTGGTGGCTGTGATAGTATTGTTTCTTTAGCGTTAACGGTTACCCCTTTACCTGTTTTAACATTTAGCAATGCTACGCAAAATTTATGTTTAAATCAAACCTTAGATTTAAGCACTATTATTAGTAATACAACAGGAACTATTAGTTATCACAATAATTTAAACGATGCAGAAAATGGAGAAAATGAAGTTTCCAGCACCGTGGTTGGGCAAGGAACAACAACTTATTATATTCGCGCTACTTCGATTTTTGACCCTACTTGTTATACTATTGAATCTGTAATTGTCACAGACCAAGATTGTCATTTTGATTTAGCCTTAACGAAAAAATTGGCAGAAGAACAATTATCAGGCGTTAAAGTTGGAGATACGATTAATTATACAATTACGGTATATAATCAAGGAGCTTATGACGCTTATAATGTTGATGTGGTAGACTATATTCCAACAGGCTTATCTTTTACCAATACGGTAGGCTGGACAATTACTAGTGCGAATACTGTTCAAAATACAATTGATTTTCTGGCGGCTGGTATGGAAACAACTTTGCAAATCGGTTTATCGGTTGATGCTGGATTTGAAGATACGCAGCTAACAAATATAGCAGAAATTAGTGGCGCTACTACGGAGCAAGGCACTACCTTTGTAGATGATGATTCTACCTTGGATAATTTTCCAAATAATGATGGCACCCCAATTAACGATGCCATTGATAACCCCAATGATGAAGACGACCATGATTTTGAAACCATAGAAGTTGGTGTTTTTGATTTAGCCTTAACTAAATCATTAGCTCCCAACCAACCAGTAACAGTAGATATAGGAGAAGATATTGATTATGTGATTTGTGTTCAAAATGAAGGTAATATAGCGGGTTATAATGTATTAGTAGCTGACCATATACCTAATGGATTAGCCTTAAGCACCCGAGATACCAATAATTGGACGGTTATTTCAACTAGCCTAGTAACAAAAGAAATTCCTGGCCCAATTTATCCACAAGAGGAGGCTTGTATATATATTACGCTAACCTTAAATAGTGGAGATAGGGGAGCTGACTTTGTTAATATTGCCGAAATTGCAGGAAATCAAGATAGCCAAGGAAATAATATTAAAGATAATGATTCTAACCCTGATTTAATAGATGAAAATGAAGAAGGAGATGAAGATGATTCTGGCTCTGCTATTATCTCTTTGACTAATTGTCCAGCTCTAACAATTACACCTACTACAGCCAATATTTGTCAAGGAGCGGCTCAACAAATAACAACTAGTATAAATGCAGCAGGTGCAACTTACTCTTGGACACCCACTACTGGTTTGGACAACCCTTTTAGTAGCAATCCTATAGCTAGCCCATCTGTTTCAACTACTTATATCGTAGCTGTAAATACGGGTATTGTTAATTGTATTGCTTACGATACTGTTAGAGTGAACGTTTTTGATGTGCCTAATCCCGATTTCCGAGCAAGCACCGTATGTCAAGGAGAAATGACTAGTTTTACAGACCGATCGGTTACTTATACCACGCTAACTAATTGGTATTGGGATTTCGGAGATGGCATCGGTTTTTCTACTGAACAAAATCCATCTTATACGTTCTCTACGGCAGGACAACATCAAGTAAAATTAGTAGTAACTTCTACTAATGGATGTAGAGATTCTATCAGCAAAACAATTATGGTTTATCCAAGTGTACAAGCTAGTTCTTTAGCTTTAGGGGACACGATTTGTGTAGGTGCTTGTGTGGAGCTAAAAGCACAAGGGGGTACGGCTTTCCTATGGTCGCCAAGTGCTACTTTAAACCACGATACTTGTTTTAATCCGATTGCTTGTCCAACGGAAACAACCACCTATGCTGTAACCGTCACTAATGATTTTGGCTGTGCTTCTACCGATGAAGTTACTGTCACCGTTATTCCTGGGCCAACTATTGATGTTGATATGACGAATATCTCCGAATGTGGTCAATTTGATGGAAGTATTACCATTAATACAACTGGACTTGCTAGCAACTACGAGTATAGTATAGATGGTGGGTTGACATTCAGGTCTACTAATACCTTTACAAATTTACCCGCTAGTTCTTATCTAGTAGTCGTTAGAGGGGGTGGTTGTGAAGTACCTTATGCTGGAAACCCTGTGATTATCGGGGAAGGGCTTACGCCAATGATTACGAATATCTCTTCGGTGTATCCTGATTGTAATGCTAATAATGGAAGCATTATCATTAACGCTACGGGTACAAATTTGCGCTATAGCATTAACGGAGGGATTAACTTTTTTAATAATAATGAATTTACCGATTTATCAGGAGGCTCTTATTACATCGCAGTAGCTACTGACGGGAATAATTGCATTACTTATTTTCCACAAGTTTCCCTAGTACAACCTACCGCACCTACTATTACCGATGTACAATTTACCCCTCCAACAGATTGCGGAAAAAGAGATGGTGTAATAACAATTATTGCAGATGGTGCTGAAGGAGTTGAATATGGTTTAAATGATGGAATGATGACGATATGGCAGTCTAGTAATAACTTCATTAATCTGGTGGCTGGTACTTATTCCATATTTGTTCGAAATGCTGGGAATACCTGTATGACTCCTTATACTTTAGGGGATATTATATTAAATGCGCCTGAAAATCCTGAACTTTTAGCAGTCAATGTAAATCAACCTTCCGATTGTGGTCTAAATGATGGAAGTATCAATATTGTCACTACAGCAGGAAATACAGATTTAGTGTATAGCATAGATGGAGGAATCAATTGGCAGGCGACCGCCAATTTCATCAATTTACCTCCTGATAATTATAATGTTTTAGTTAGAAATCAAGATGGTACTTGTGCCGTATCCTATCCCAATAATCCAATTGAAATTATTTATCCTGATGCTACTCAAATTACAGAAGTACTTCATCAAAATCCTACGGATTGTGGTATTAATAATGGTCGAATTGAAATTACTGCGAGAGGAGGAAGTAATGATTTAATTTATAGTGTTGATGGAGGAACAACTTGGCAAGATAGTAATGTCTTTACAAACCTAACAGGTGGTATTTATAATGTTAGAGTAGCCAATAGTGATGAATCTTGTATGGCTATTTATCCAACTATTGAGCTAATAAGTCCAAGTAGTGGGACGATTGAAGATGTCAATTTCACTACAGGTTGTGACCTCTCCAACAGAACAATTAGTATCATTGCAACTAACAGCACTCCTTTAGAATATAGTATAGATGGTGGAGCTACTTATCAGGCTAGTAATAATTTCATTAACCTAGCTTATGGTACTTATTCTATTTTCATACGCAATATCGATGATGCATGTCCAATTGCCTATACCAATAATCCTATTGAAATAAATCCACCTGATGCGAATAGTAATCGTCTTATTAATCATATACAAACAGGAGACCCTACAACTTGCGGAGCAACCGACGGATTTATTGAAGTGAATGTTACAGGTGTAAATGTAACATATAGTATAGATGGTGGGATAAATTATGGCGCTCAAAACACATTTGACAATCTTGCCGCTGGCGAATATTATGTCTATGTCAAACAAGAGGGTACAGGCTGTGAAGAAGCATATATCTTCAACCCAGTTGAGTTAGTAGGGGTTTCCGAGCCAACGATTGAAACCGTTTCAACCACCAATCTGAGTGATTGTAATGCAAATGATGGAACTATTACTATAGTAGCTGATGGAGAAGGAGGCTTACAATTTAGTTTAGATGGTACTACTTGGAGCAATGGCAATACTTTTATCAATTTATTGCCTGGCTTATATAATGCTTGGGTAAGGTATGACGACGAGTCATGTGCCATTCCTTATGGAAATAACCCAATAGTAGTTACAGCCCCTACCGGACCAATCATCACCGATTGTTTTGGAATCAATCCAAGTGATTGCAATGTCGATGACGGACAATTAATTATAACAGCAACTGGTGGTAGTGGACCATTAAAATATAGCATTGATGGAGGTACGGTTTGGCAAAATTCGAATGAATTCTCCAATTTAGCAGCAGGTGTTTATAGCGTCGCAGTAGCTAACGCTGATGAAACCTGTAAAGCCATTCACCCTATGTGCGTGCTAACCGCACCTGCCCCCCCTATCATCAATGAAGTTCAGGCATTTGACCCTGTAGAATGCGGTCTCGACAATGGGGCAATTTTTATTTCAGCTCAAGGTAATGGAGGACTAGAGTTTAGTATAGATGAAGGGCTTACTTGGAGTACCAATAGTTTCTTCTTCAATTTAGCAGCAGGTACTTATGCTATAAAAGTAAGAAACGCCCAAGATAATTGCGAAATAGATTATCCTGCCGTTACCTTAAATTCGCCTAGTCAACCGACGATTATATCAGGTATCGACAATCAGTCAACTTGTACAGGTAGCTTTATTCCTGTAAGTATTACTATGAGTGAATCAATTGCTGATTATGCAATAATCGGAAGTGGTGCTTATTTAAATGCCAATGTAGTTGGAGCTACTTTAACTTTTGATGCCTATCTAAGCAGTAACGTTGATAATTTTGTCGTTTATTTAAATAACGCCGATGGTTGTACGATAGAAGATGATTTTGTTATCTTTCAAACAGCCGCTCCAGTAGCTGACTTTATTCTTGATAATTCAATATGTGCAGAGCAAGAAGTGACCATCACTTTTAATGGTACCGCTAGCCCTGCAGCTTCCTTGTTCTGGAATCCAACAGGCGGTACGATTATTTCTTCTAGCCCTGCTACTGCCACAGCCCCCGCTGCTGCAACGATTGTGGTCAGATGGGATACGCCTGGAGACCAAACCATTAGTTTGGAAATAGATGATGGTGGCTGTACGGCACAAAAAACAGAAGCACTTACTGTAAATAAACTACCTTTTGCAGATGCGGGAGCAGATGTAACGATTTGTGAAGGCGAATGTGTTCAATTAAATGGGAATGGTAGTGGCGCAGTTTATCAATGGACACCAGCTATTGGCTTAAGTGCGACCGACATTCCTAATCCGCTAGCCTGTCCTCCAGTTACCACCACTTATCAACTATTAGTCATGGGGGCAGAAGGTTGTATGATGATGGATGAAATAACGATAACTGTAGCTGGTGAACTAATGGCAAGTGCAGGTGCAGATGTCGCCGTATGTGAAGGAGAGTCTGTCCAATTAAATGCTACGGGTGGAACGAATTATCAATGGAGTCCCACTATAGGATTAAACAATCCAAATATTGCCAATCCAATTGCTAGTCCTACTTCAATTACTACCTATTCAGTTACTATAACTAATGCGAATGGTTGTAAAGACGTTGATGAAGTGATTGTAACAGTCAACTCTCAACCAATAATTAATGCAGGACAAGATGTCGAAATTTGTATAGGAGAAAACGCAATGTTATCTGCTTTAGGTGGGATTAGCTATGAGTGGAGTCCAAGCACAGGGTTGAGTGCCACAAATGTTCCAAATCCAATTGCTAGCCCCTCTATCACTACAACTTATACAGTAATAGGTACGGATATTAATGGATGTACTAGTATAGATGAAGTAATCGTACATGTAGGTAATAATGCACATGCAAATGCTGGTTCAGATGTTAATATTTGTTTAGGTGCATCTACTCAATTAAATGCTAGTGGAGGAGTGAACTATAGCTGGACACCAACTATTGGACTAAGTAATCCAAATATTGCCAATCCAATTGCTAATCCTAGTTCAACTACTACCTATAACCTAACTGTAGTAAACGCAGCAGGCTGCATTGGAACGGATGAAATTACCATAAATGTTGATGGATTCACCGCCGCAAATGCAGGAAGTGACCAAACTATCTGTTCTGGTAGTCAAGCATTTTTAAATGCTACAGGAGGAATTAGTTATTCGTGGAGTCCAAGTACTGGCTTAAGCAACCCAAATATTGCCAATCCAATTGCTAATCCAAATCAAACAACGACTTATACCGTCACTTCAACCAATGCACAAGGGTGTACAGGAACAGACCAAATTACCGTCTTTGTTAATGGTAATGCATCAATCAATGCTGGAAATGACCAAACTATCTGTTCTGGTAGCCAAGCATTTTTAAATGCTACGGGAGGAATTAGTTATTCGTGGAGTCCAAGTACTGGCTTAAGCAACCCAAATATTGCCAATCCAATTGCTAATCCAAGTCAAACAACGACTTATACCGTTACTTCAACCAACGCACAAGGGTGTACAGGAACAGACCAAGTTACCGTCTTTGTTAATGGAAATGCACCAATCAATGCTGGAAATGACCAAACTATCTGTTCTGGTAGTCAAGCATTTTTAAATGCTACAGGAGGAGTTAGTTATTCGTGGAATCCAAGCACAGGCTTAAGCAACCCTAATATTGCGAACCCAATAGCCAGTCCAAGCCAAACAACGACTTATACCGTTACTTCTACTAATGCACAAGGGTGTACAGGAATCGACCAAATTACCGTCTTTGTTAATGGAAATGCACCAATCAATGCTGGAAGTGACCAAACTACCTGTTCTGGTAGTCAAGTATTTTTAAACGCAACAGGAGGTGTAACTTATTCGTGGAGTCCTACTTTTGGTTTAAGCAATCCAAATATTGCCAATCCAACCTTTACCCCAATTTCTACTACTACGTTCACCGTAACGGCTACTACTGCACAAGGTTGTGTGGGGATAGACCAAGTAACCGTATATATCAATGGTAATTGTGACTCCGACGGAGATGGATTTAGTGATGCAGAAGAAGATGCCAATGGGAATGGCATAGTAGACCCAGGAGAAAGTGACCCTTACGACCCATGTGATCCCCTTGGTGCAACGGCAAATATAAGTCAAGTTTCCACTATCTGCGCTGGACAATCCGTAGGATTAAATGCTACAGGTGGTGTAACTTATTCGTGGAGTCCTACTTTTGGTTTAAGCAATCCAAATATTGCCAATCCAATAGCTAGCCCAAATCAAACAACTAATTATTGTGTTACGGTGACGAATGCCAGAGGCTGTACAGATGTCGCTTGTATGACGGTAAATGTTGCGCCTTCAATTGTAGTTGTAGGCTGTCCTGATAAACATATTTGCGGTAATGGAAACGTGCGTTTGACCGTTAACGGTGGTGTTAGTTGGGTTTGGAGTCCAAGCACAGGATTAGATAACCCTTATTCCCCTGCTCCAGTTGCTTCACCAAATCAGACAACGGTATATACGGTTACAGGTACAGATGCCTATGGTTGCTCAGCTAGTGATGAAGTTACTGTCTTTGTTAATGGAAATGCAGCAGTCAATGCAGGAAGTGACCAAACAATATGCCAAGGTATGGGAGCCATACTAAATGCAACGGGTGGAACGACCTATTCGTGGAATCCTATTTTTGGATTGAATAATCCAACTATTGCCAATCCAGTTGCTACTCCAAGCCAAACAACAACGTACACCGTTACTGCTACTAATTCACAAGGATGTACAGGTACAGACCAAGTAACGGTATTTGTAAATACAGAGAATATCACAAATGCTGGAAATGATAGAACAATATGTCAAGGAAATACGACTCAATTAAATGCAACGGGTGGAACTACTTATACATGGAGTCCTACTTTTGGTTTAAGTAATCCAAACATTGCGAACCCAATAGCCAATCCAAGTCAAACAACGACTTATACGGTTACAACAACTTCTGCTAATGGTTGTGCAGGAAGTGACCAAGTAACGGTATTTGTTACATCAGGTTCAGAAGTAGTAGCTTGCGCAGATCAAACAATTTGTCAAGGTGGAAGTACGCCTCTAAGTGTAACAGCTGGTGTTACTTATCATTGGTCACCAGCTACAGGGTTAAGTAATACTACTATACCGACCCCTATTGCTACGCCAAGCCAAACAACTACTTATACCGTTTTTGTTACTGATGCCAATGGTTGTACAGGTACAGATCAAGTAACCGTATTTGTCAATAATAATACAATAGCTAATGCAGGACCAGACCAAACCGTTTGTAGTGGTCAAACAGCACAATTAAATGCGGCTGGAGGGATAACTTATAACTGGAGTCCTACTTTTGGTTTAAGTAATCCAAATATTGCCAATCCGATTGTGACGCCTGTTGCAACGACGACTTATACCGTCACAATAACCACAGCGCAGGGTTGTACAGATACAGACCAAGTAACTATTTTTGTTGGAAATAATACAGTTGTTAATGCGGGATTAGATCAATCAATTTGCAGAGGAGCAAGTACTCAATTGAATGCTTCAGGAGGATTTAGTTATGTTTGGAGTCCAAGTGTAGGATTGAGTAATCCAAATATCGCCAATCCAATTGCTAATCCAAGTCAGACCACGACGTATACCGTTACTACAAATAATGGACAAGGTTGTACGAATACAGACCAAATAACTGTATTTGTACAAAATGCGCCAACTGTCACACCTAGTATTATTCAACCAGGTTGTTGCAATAATAATGGTAGCATTAGCCTACAAGTTAGTGGAGGCTCGGGTAATTATAATTATAATTGGTCGCCTAACATTTCTAATAGCAATTTTGCTACAGGATTAGCAGAAGGCGTATATAAAGTAATTATATCAGATAACCAGGGTTGCGAAGTAGTTAGTAATATTACCTTAACCCGAAATTGCCAATGCCAACCGATTGCCCCTGAAAGTGAAGTCTGTGTTAATTCGCCTCAGGGTATTGGGCAAATCTGTCTTCCTGTTCATTTAAATGACATTAGTAATTATGAAATTAGAGCTAATGGTGCCATAATCTATCCAAATCATGGGTGCAATTTTACGAATCTAACCGCCTATTCTTATGCGATATTCCCAAACCAAGGGAATGGAGGCCCTTACAAGATAGATAGTTGGGTAGTTAATGGGGTCATCTATAATGGCATGATTAATTCAATGCCAGACTTAGTTGCGTGGATGAACACGGTGGATCCTACTGGCGGTTGGACACTTAGTACTAGTGGTTTAATCATTGTAGGAGGAAATCCCAATTACCAATATGCGAATATGAAACTCACCCAACAATCTTCTTGGATAAGTACAACCCTTACTCCTAATGTTACAGGTGTTCCTCAATATACTTTAGTAGAAGTCCCAATGAACGGTGCTAGTAATGTAATCGTCAATATTAAAAATTTACAAACTTGTTGTGAAGAAACCGTCTTATTAAAGGTTTGTGACACGCCAAGAATTGCGCCTACCTGTGAAGAGGATATCATCGATTTAGAAACGGTAGATTTATCCATTCCAGACTGTAATGCGCTAGGCGAATTATGTATCCCTATTTCCTTATTGGATATTTTTGATTACGAGATAGCCGTGAATGGAATAAGTTATACCGAAGGGTTTGCTGGATGTAATTTTGATACCCTTTATGCCTACACTTATTACACTATTCCTAACCGAGGAACGAACGGTCCATACAAGGTAAATGCTTGGTCTGTAAATGGACAAATATTTACGGGTGAGTTCAATAATCTTGAGGAATTGGTAAATTTAATGAACGAATGGGATAATGGGGGCAATTGGCAGTTAATAGCCAGTACCCTTACTATTCAAGGAGGATTACCTAAAAACACCTATGGGCAAATGAGTATAGTACAAATAAATACTGGAGCAACTGCCACCATGGAACTAAATACCAACCTGATACCTATGGGCACCGTATTATCCTTTGCAAAGGGTACAAATGAAGTGCTTATTACCAATAAGGAAACAGGATGCATCGACCAATTTACCGCAATAGTAAATTGTGAAGAAGCATCAAAAGTAGATTGTGATGACCTTTTTGAGGAAACAAGTACTACTTATTCTTTAGAGGATTGTAGCGAGCAAGCAGCTATTTGCATTAATATTTCTAGTGAGGATTTAGGCATTTATTCCATTGACCAAAATGGTAGCTTTTATACTGGAGAAATACGCAAATGTGATTCAGATAGTAGTCGCATTCAACTATTCGCTAGTTCTGGTAAACATATCTTTACAATTACGAACGAATTAGACGATTGTACGGATAAGCTAATCGTGAAAGTGACTTGTCCAAGTTCTATAAAACATGACCTGGCAACGACTCCTGTTGAACAAGTATTAAGTCCTACTTTGGATAAGGATAAATTCCCAGAAAGCGTAATATCAGATAATATTTCTAATACTGATTTAGCAGCTCAAGGTCGTGCCAGTAAACTACAGCAAAGAATAAAAATATATACAGGTATTTCTCCAAATAGAGATGGTATTAATGATTATTTAAAAATCGAAGGCCTCGAAGGTTATCCGAATAATGAATTAAAAATTTATAATCGATTTGGTCAATTACTTTTTGAACAGAAAAATTATCAAAATGATTGGGGTGGAGAAGTCAATGGAGAAATATTGCCCAATGGTACTTATTTCTACCTACTGACTGATGGAATAGAAAAGCAGTATTCTGGATTTATTCAAATAGAAAGATAAAAAATTATGTTCCGAGTAAATAAAAAAGGCATTGACTTATTTTTTTGTTAAAAACAAAGATTTTTGTTTTGTTTCAGTTAGTCAAAGGGCTTGTCTATCTATAGGCAAGTCCTTTTTTTTAATCCAGCGGATTAGTTGCTAATCAATGAACTTCTGCACATATCTGGCAGAAAATGTTGGGTAAAATCGAACAAAAGTAAAAAATGTTTCATAGGTGTTATTTTCGCCTAAATTGATAGCAATTCACTTTCAAAAAGACTTTATGGTGATAACGAACCTTAAAATTGTAGGATAAGACCATACAAAATGCTCATGTATCACTATAAAATCATTATGGTTTTAGTCCAAAATTCGTCTTAAAACCATAGTTGTAACGGCTGTATATAGTTACGAGGCAAATTTGCCTTTTGTTCGATAATACCCAATGTTAGAGAAAAGTACGATTTAGACCAAAGAAAAATTATGGCTAAATCAGAATTGTCGAAAAGCAAAAGAGAGAATGAATTGCTCAAAGAAATCCAAATAAAAGATAAATCCACGATTACCAAACAACGCTATATTGCTCTGTTTTTCTTATTACTCAATTCTATACTTAGGGTTAATTCGATGACTTTAGTTTCAAACGAGTTCAGTAATCTACCTAGTTAAAGTAGGTGAAAAATATTTTTAAAAGTATCTACCTTAATTTGCATTATCCGATCAAATAAGCCACGTAAATCTAAAATTAATATCCTTTCTTAAAATCGTCTTGTGTTTGTCTGGGAATTTTCATTGCAACTAATACTATTGTCTCGTTTTTGTCTGGATATTTATCACTTCTAGCACATTTACTTTTTAAGATATTTGCAAGAATGTTAGTCAAGTTTTAGTTTAAGTGGAAACACGTTATTAAAAATTCAATTTCAACCAATTCATTGGTTCAAATAGCAGTTATTTACTTTTCCTCCTATTAAGTCATCTTATAGGTTGTTTAAAATTGAATTTGAGTATTTGAAAGATTTATTCGACACTTTTCTAGAAAGGTTATTGGAGATTATTATTAAAAAATTACAGCTAATAGCTAATAATTTGTAGTAAGAGTGTCGAATATTTTTGCTTAGTAACGAGGAAGGAAAAGTGCTACTTAATACACGATAATTTGTGTTTTCATAATCATCTAATCTATTGACTATTTATACCTTAATAGTTTACCAAATAAAATAGTGGTAACCTATTATTCCAACTTATCTCTACTCTTAGTACTAATTATACCCCCTTTTTAACAATAGGCTTTACCTATTTGCTCTTCCTTTATTTAGGCAAAAGAAGTATGTAAAGTCCTTTAATTTTCTATATCATTACCTAAGCTAAGCATAGGTAAAATGGAGATTCTTTAGTTAAATTCTACTATTCGTTTTGTGTATGAATTAACCAATAAAAATCTTAACACAGCTATAATATGGGCGTCCATTAAGTTGCTTTACTGTAATAGAGAGAATCCTCCCCCTAATCAGTATACTAACCTTGGGCGCTCATTTTGAAGAAAAATTGGGGAGAAGAAATAGTATTACGATAATCTCAATAAGGAAATGACCATTTAAGCCAAAAAATAGGTTTTAAGTATAATTTCTGAAATTGGCATATTATACAAAAAATAATTAGACAATAAGTCATAGTGTTTCATAGTGTGTATAGGGTAGATGCTTTAAATATAGTGTCTATCCTATTTTTGAATAATGCAACTATAAATATCTAAAAATAAGAAAAAATGTAGAATAAATTCTACTTCTTTGCTATGAATAAAGCCTTTACTTGGCATTATACTTGTTTGTATAAAAGGGTAATCTAACCTCCATTCAAATTTTTATTTCATAGAATCATTCATAGGCATAATCCCCTCTTAAAAATTGACGAAATTAATAAGAAGTTTTCATACCTTCTATTGTTTCCTCTATCTAATTCACCCCCCTTATTTATGCAGTTAAGGTAAAGCAAGAAATACTTTCCTGAGAAATAAAGATATTTTATTAAAACCTATATCCTTCCTGCTTAAATCTCAAGTCAAAGAAGAGCTTAAAAGCTATAAATTTACTAAAAGCCAAGAGAAGAGACTTTTCTAACTCTTCTGTTTGTCATTTGCTTTTAGTTATTATATGAACCGATAAAAACTAGTGGTTCAAGTCATAAGTCTAGAGAATAGCAAACGAATTGAAGTTAAAAAACTGATAATCAGTAATTTATTATTCACAAGTTTCTATTTAAAAAATATTTATTCTTTAGGAACGAGGTAGAAATAGATTTACAAATTTTGGGTTAGGATTTTTTGATGCTAACAAGGCAAAAAACGCAGGCATAGCCTTCGCTATGGCGAGTATTTTTAACGAAGTTAGCGGCAAAAAAGACAAGCCAAAAATGTAAATTTATTTTTTCGTCGTTCCTTAGCAAAAAAGCCCTGATAAAAGTATCAGAGCCTGGTGCATAAGTCCTTAAGAAAGAACTCTTAACGTATAAATCAAACCTGCTAAAATGATACCAAGTTTAACTAGTTTTTTAGAAACTAGCTTAATTAATGGGTAAGTTTTGCATATAAATCATCTGCTATGTTCCATAGCAGTTATTCTTTCTTTCCTAGATCTTTGCCCATTATTTTAAAAGACTATTTTTTTTACTAAAGACTATTTTAGTTGAATTGCTCTAAGTTTACTAGAGGATAACAATATTCTTTTGTCTAAACTCAAGCAAATTTTACAGCTTATTATTTGTGGCAAGAATAGTCTTTACCATACTTTATGTCCCGTCCTTTTTTAATCAGGACGGGGCTTTTATTCCTTAATCCGATTAAAAAGGAGAAACAATAATTACCGCTTTATTAGAATCATTAAAATCGCCTTTACCCCCTTTATTTATTACCCCTTACTTTTCAGGCTGGCCGAAAATGCGAGAATTTGCTAGATTTTTAAAATCTAGTAAATCTAAAATACTGACTTTTAGCCGAATATATATTTACTAAATCGGTAGTTTTCAGTCAGCTGATTTAGTCAAAAGACTTATTTTTTTGAAAAAAGTTGTAATCATCATGAATCAAAACTTGCTAACCCAAAAGAGTATTTGCGATTATATATTTCTAGTAGTGCATACCCTTAAGTATATTCTTTTACGGGGCTTAGAATTTGTACAAAAGACATATTCGAAAAAAGACAGGAAAAGAATAGGCAAAATAGAACTAGTTTATCTCAAATTAGTAAATAATAGCTATGGAGTAATTATCTTATTATTCGGACTACTATTAAGCAATAGCAAAGGATTTGCTCAATGTCCCAATTTAGATGCACCTCCGATTGTACTTTCCCAAAACTTAAATGGCAATAGACCCAACATCTTACTAATCATTGCAGATGATATGGGGGTAGATGCGACTCCAGGATACACGACTGGAAGTACTAAACCTATTATGCCTCACTTAGATAGTTTGGCTACTCAAGGCATTACTTTTGATAACGCTTGGGTTAACCCCGTTTGCGCACCTACTAGAGCTACTATTTTAACAGGTAAATACGGTTATAGAACAGGCGTACTCAATGCGGTTGATGAAGGCGATATTATGCCAACTGAAAGAACGATTCAATCTTATTTAGACCAATATACCAATACGACTTATGCGCATTCTATTATTGGAAAATGGCACCTCTCCGACGATGCCAATGTCGTCACCCAAATGGGCGTTGATTACTTCGCAGGATTTATGGGGGGAGGAGAACCCGATTATTATTCTTGGACACTTCACGAAAACGGAGGGTCTGCTACACATAATGGCTACATCACCGAAAAATTAACCGACTTAGCAACAGATTGGATAAATAACCAAAATCAACCCTGGTTTTGCTGGTTAGCATATAGTAGTCCTCATGATCCTTACCACGTTCCACCTGCTAATACCCACAATCAAGGAAATTTATCTACCAATCAAACAGATATAGACAATAATCCACGCCCTTATTTTATGGCGATGATGGAGAATTTAGATTATGAAATGGGGCGTTTATTGGATAATATACCCGCCGCTGCGTTAGAAAATACCGTCATTCTATTTATTGGAGATAATGGTACCGATAATCAAGTCTTACAATCCCCTTATTCCACGCCTTTAGGAAAAGGTCGCTTATACCAAGGTGGCATTCATGTGCCGCTTATCGTAACAGGAAAGGATGTCCTTCGAAAAGGAGAACGGGAAGATGCACTCATTGGTGGTGTAGATTTATTTGCCACCATTGCAGATATAGCAGGGGTGAGTATCTCCAATTATCAAGATAGTCAAACTTTTAAACCACTCTTTACGGCTACGGATACCGAATCCAGAACTTTCAATTATACCGAAGTACTTAGAAATACTACGGCTACTTCGGGATATACGATTCGCAATAATCAATATAAGTTGATTCAGTTTGATGATGGCAGCAAGGTGCTTTTTGACTTATTGGCTGACCCTTATGAAACGAATGATTTATTACAAGGTGTCTTAACTACCGCCCAAAATATGGCACTTAATGCACTAGAAACAGAAGTCGCTTTAATTAGAACTTAAAATATTCTTGCTAACATTCAATAATTACCATGAAAACGTATTCTACCAAGAAAAAAATAAACAAATTAGTCATGAAAAGTCCGTCTCAACTTTTAAGAGGTGCAAGGCAAAGTTTATTCCATGTTAAACAATGGAGTTTGGGAATGCTTATTTGCTTAAGCTTATTTGCATTTACTGCTATTGATAATACAGCATTAAACGTTAAACAATCTTTCTTTAAACGAATACTGACTGAGCTTAAAGTAGAGGTTACTAATAATTTGACTAAAGCTAATCTACTTTCTAAAGGGCAAGCAGGAGAATTATCTTTTCAAGCTTTTACTGGGCCATTCGGTTGTAGTCCTGCCTTTTATCAAATCATCGAAGGAAGTCTGGAAATATTAAATATCAATACAGGCGTTTATGATGATTTGGCGGTTAATTCAGCGGGAGATGTCAATGCCATTGGTTATAATCCTAATGATAATTATATTTATGGTTTTGCCGACCAAACCAATTTAGGAAGTTACGCCTTAGGGGATGTAGTTCGATTGGAAGCTGATGGAACGACAACCGTTGTTCATTCTGGTACGGGTGAATCTCCCATTGCTGGAGACATGGACGATAATAACCTGTTATGGTTTCGAGCCAATGGAAATCAAGGAAGGCGATTAAAAAATGTCAATGTAGTAACTGGGATAGTCTCTGGAAATTTTGATTTTTCGGGACCAGATATTAGAGGGAGTACAGGTATTACTCATGGAGACCTAGTTTACCTAGTAGATGCTGTCAATGGAGATAAGGTTTATTCAATGGGTAATGACCGACAATTGACGATTTGGAATTTTGGCACCTCCACGGTTACAAGATTAGCCGTGTCTGGTTGGGTTTATGGCACAGGTAGTGCAGGAACAGGCACCTATGCAGAAACGGTAACCTTCGGTGCTGGTTGGACAGATTCAGATGGCAATATTTACTTTTCTAATAATGGAAACCCAGGTAAGGCAGCTGTTTGGAGAATTGATGCTTATACTACTGGAACTCCTACCGCCACTTGGGTGAATGACTCCCAGGATATGGTACAACGGAATGATGGTGCAAGTTGTCCTTTAGCACAAAATCCTTTCGTGACAGTTGAGACTGATTGCGGAGATATGGCAGATAATGATAATGATGGAGATATTGATTGTAATGATTTGGATTGTTTTCCATTAACACTTCCTGAGCAAATTGAATTAATGAGTGGTAATACAGTAATTTGTATTGCTATTCCTTTTGCAGATATTGGTGATTATGGTGTAACCGTAGACGGGAATTCTGCAGGGCCACTTACCTCTTGCAATTCGGGCAATGGCGTTAATGTAGATGTGGGCACTTTTGTCCCCCATACTTTGGTCGTAACCAGAACTGCCTCTAATTGTGATGTAACGATTCCTATTACCCCTCCTTGTAAAGCAGGCACCAATACGCCTAATTTATCACAAAACAGCATCGATAATATTTGTTTAGCTGTAACCGCTGATTTAACGAGTATTACAGCCAATAATTATCCAACTACTACGGATACCATTAGTTTAGAATGGCATACTGTTAATAATCCTACGGACAATAGCACCTTAGTAGCTAAGCCTAAATTTGCCATAGCAGGTACCTATTATGCTATTTTTCACGATACTATTTTTGATTGTTATAGTATGGGAACAGCCGCTACGGTTACTATTAATGCTTGTCCGAATAACTCTATTTCCAATATTTGCCCAAGTACTACGGTTGACTTGGATGCTTTGCAAGGCGGAACACCGCCCTCTGGAACGACTTTAATATGGAGTACCGATAACGACGGGAGCGATGGACTATCCAGTACAGAAACTTCACCAACTAGCAATTCAGGTACTTATTATGCTTATTATTATGATGCGACGAATACCTGTTATAGCCCTGCGAGTAATGCTGTTTCGGTTACTGTAATCAGTTGTTTTGATCCTTGTGAACATTGTAGTACGGCAAGTTGCACTACTGCATCAATTGATAACCAAACTACTGCATTTGAAAAAGTGGATGGCATAGGTGCTAATGAAGGCTGCAATCCAAGTATTACAAGAACAGTAAGTGATGGTGATACCACTACTTTTTGTGCGACGTTTACAACACCTGCTGTATTAGAAGAAAACTTCATAAGCTTTTTTGGAAGTGTTCCAATTGCAGATATTGGCTGTGATGCTAGTCAATTAATAAATTGGCAGTTAACGGAGAATTGTACTCCTGTTACAGCAGCCTCTTTCCAAACTGTTCCACCCAATTTACCAACGGGTGTTCTTAGACCTGTTTGGCAAATTGAACCTAATACCACTTATGAAATGTGTTATGATGTAGTGGTTAGTGGTACTTGTTCCGAAATTTCTACTCCCTGTTTTGCCCCTCATTGGGTGCCAGCACCCTGCTTTTTAATAGTAGGAACAGCAGACCAAGATTGTTCCAGAAATGATGGTACTTATGACTTACGAGTTAGTTTTTCTGGAGGAGGACAAGGAGCAGGAACTTATATTTTAACCAATAATGGTACAGGTACGCTTGGTGGAGATGACCCCAATACTATGACATCAGGGACAATTATCGTTTCAAATATTCCTGATGGTTCGGGCTACGATTTAGATATAACTGGAAATGGAACCACTTCTGGTTGTACTTTTGAGGTAACCACTCAATCTTATACCTGCTCTTTTTGCCCTAAAATCACAACAGCTACTGTAGCGAAAGATGATTGTGTGAATAATACGGTGACATTAGCAGCAACTGTAGATGGTGGAGTAGAAGGAGAAGATTATTATATTGAATGGTTAGCTAATGGAACCCCAATTAATAAAACAGGTTCTTCAACTTTTGGACTAGATGGTATTTGGGGAACGGCAGATGATCCTACTACCGCACTTACTTATGTTCACACGCTTAGCTTTGAAAATACAGTTAATGCTTGTTCTTTTGAAGATCAGGTATTTACGGCTAGATTATATTGTAAATCCTCTGATTTATTACAACAGGGTAATATTAATACAGCCTCTACTACTTCAAGTGTCGTTTCAAATTATAATGCACTAGAGGAATCGTGTATAGGATTAGATTTGACCAATTTACCTAATGGTGTAATTGCAGAAAACTTTGATTACCAATATCGAGTTACTTCTGGTCCCCCCTTTGGACTAAGCTGGATTTGTGAGGCGGTATTAAGTATAAAAACTCCCGCAGGGTCCTCTAACCCTATATGTCATCCATTTTGGGGAAATAGCTGTCCTACTCAACCAGCAGGGCCTGTATCCTTTTTTAATCCCGTTGGCCCAAATGCCACCACTTGTTTTAGTGGGCCTGGCAATGGAGCAGGAACTACTTTAAACCCTTCTTCTGGTGGACCAGCTATGGTAGAGCTAGGTGGGGTTAATTCAACAACGGTTGCAAACGGAAACTGGCAAATATGTGTATTTGACACTTACAATGATAATAACAATGGTACAGAAGGAGTATTGAATTATATATATTTAAAAGTAAATTACTTTTTACCTCCAGGTGTTGATGTCAACTTCCCAGAAAGTTCTATCGTTGATGCCGTAAATATTTCTAGCCCAATTATTGCACCTAGTGCACCTACTACTACTGCCTCACATCCACAAGGAGCAGGCTTAGTAACGGGATTAAGAGTATGTAATACTCCAGTAGTCGGAGTGGATTTTACTTTACCTAATTCCAACGATTGCGAAACAGCAATTGCCCTTAATTGCTCGGAAGGTATCGTACGGTATTCTTCAGATAATGGCGCCAATTATCTATTGACTTCACCCCCAGCGCCATATCTAGATAATCAAGTAGTTTATTATCAAGTAACAACTGCAGATTGTTCTTTTGGTTGTGGTGCGATTGGAACTTATACACTTACAAATTGTTCTAAACCTCCAATAGCGGCGAATGATTTCCTCAACATACCAGAAGATACAAGTGCTGTAATCATAGATGTTTTATCAAATGATACGGACCCAACAAACGACCCATTAACTACTACAGTAATTGGCTCTTCCACACAAGGGGTAACGCCAGCTGTTATTAATGGCGATAGCATTACTTATACGCCACCAATGGATTTCAACGGTATGGACACCATCACTTATCAAGTTTGTGATAATGGTAGTCCTGCTCTTTGTGATACCGCTATCGTCGTCGTCACGGTTGACCCTGTAAATGATAAACCAGTAGCGGTGGATGATGCAACGAATGTCGATGAAGATACGCCAATCACAGTTGATGTGCAAGATAATGATACCAATGTTGACGGTGACCTATTAACAACTACAATTATTGGTACAAGTACACAAGGTATCACACCAACAGTAGAAAATGGTGATAGTATCACTTATACAGCACCAATGGACTTCAATGGTATGGATACTGTCACTTACCAAATTTGTGATAATGGCAGCCCTGCTCTTTGTGATACTGCTATCGTAGTCATTACCGTTGACCCTGTTAATGATAAACCAGTTGCAAACGATGATGCAACTAATGTGGATGAAGATACGCCAATCACAGTTGATGTGCAAGATAATGATACCGATTTAGAGGGCGACCTATTAACCACTACTATTATTAGTACAACTACCGAAGGCGTAACGCCAGTTGTAGAAAATGGTGATAGCATTACTTATACGCCACCATTAAATTTCAATGGTATGGACACTATCACTTATCAAATCTGTGATAATGGTAGCCCAATGCTTTGTGATACAGCAATAGTAGTAATTACCGTTGACCCTGTAAATGACAAACCAGTAGCGGTAGATGATGCAACCAATGTCGATGAAGATACGCCAGTCACCGTAGATGTTCAAGATAATGATTCTGATGTAGATGGCGACCCATTAACCACTACAATTATTGGTACAAGTACACAAGGTGTCACACCAACAATAGAAAATGGTGATAGCATTACTTATACGCCACCATTGAATTTCAACGGTATGGATACCATTACTTATCAAATTTGTGATAATGGTAGTCCTGCACTTTGTGATACGGCAATCGTAGTCATCACAGTTGACCCAGTAAATGATAAACCAGTAGCGGTGGACGATGCCGAGACAACAGATGAAGATATACCTGTCACGGTAGATGTCCAAGATAATGATTCTGATGTAGATGGCGACCTATTAACCACTACAATTATTGGTACAACTACCGAAGGCGTAACGCCAGTAGTAGAAAATGGTGATAGCATTACTTATACGCCACCATTGAATTTCAACGGTATGGATACCATTACTTATCAAGTTTGTGATAATGGCAGCCCTGCGCTTTGCGATACCGCAATAGTAGTCATTACAGTTGACCCAGTAAATGACAAACCAGTAGCGGTGGATGATGGAACCAATGTCGATGAAGATACGCCAGTCACCGTTGATGTGCAAGATAATGATACCGATGTTGATGGCGACCCATTAACAACGACCATTATTGGTACGACTACACAAGGCGTAACGCCAGTTCTTGAAAATGGCGATAGCATTACTTATATGCCACCGATGGATTTTAACGGTATGGACACCATCACTTATCAAATTTGTGATAATGGTAGTCCTGCACTTTGTGATACGGCAATCGTAGTCATCACAGTTGACCCTATTAATGATAAACCAGTAGCGGTGGATGATGGAACCAATGTCGATGAAGATACACCAGTCACCGTAGATGTGCAAGATAATGATTCGGATGTAGATGGTGACCTATTAACCACTACAATTATTGATACAAGTACGCAAGGCGTAACGCCAGTTGTAGAAAATGGTGATAGTATTACTTATACGCCACCATTGAATTTCAACGGCATGGACACCATCACTTATCAAATCTGCGATAATGGTAGCCCGATGCTTTGTGATACGGCAATCGTAGTCATTACCGTTGACCCTGTAAATGATAAACCAGCAGCGGTAGATGATGCAACCAATATCAATGAAGATACGCCAGTCACCGTTGATGTGCAAGATAATGATTCTGATGTAGATGGCAACCCATTAACGACAACCATAATTGGTACGACGACGCAAGGCGTAACCCCAGTAGTAGAAAATGGCGATAGCATTATCTATACACCACCAATGGATTTCAACGGCATGGACACCATCACTTATCAAATTTGTGATAATGGTAGCCCTGCTCTTTGTGATACCGCAATTGTAGTCATTACCGTTGACCCTGTTAATGATAAACCAGTAGCGGTGGATGATGCGACTAATGTCGATGAAGATACGCCAGTCACCGTAGATGTGCAAGATAATGATACGGATGTGGAGGGCGACCCATTAACCACGACGATTATTGGCACCACTACCCAAGGCATAACGCCAGTTGTAGAAAATGGTGATAGCATTACTTATACGCCACCATTGAATTTCAACGGTATGGATACCATTACTTATCAAGTTTGTGATAATGGCAGCCCTGCGCTTTGCGATACCGCAATAGTAGTCATTACAGTTGACCCTGTAAATGACAAACCAGTAGCGGTGGATGATGCAACGAATGTCGATGAAGATACGCCAGTCACCGTAGATGTGCAAGATAATGATACGGATGTGGAGGGCGACCCATTAACCACGACGATTATTGGCACCACTACCCAAGGCATAACGCCAGTTGTAGAAAATGGTGATAGCATTACTTATATGCCACCATTGAATTTCAACGGTATGGACACCATCACTTATCAAGTTTGTGATAATGGTAGTCCTGCTCTTTGTGATACCACAATTGTAGTCATTACCGTTGACCCTGTAAATGATAAACCAGTAGCGGTGGATGATGCGACGAATGTTGATGAAGATACGCCAATCACAGTTGATGTGCAAGACAATGATAGTGATGTAGATGGCGACCCATTAACAACTACCATTATTGGTACAAGTACACAAGGTGTTACACCAATAGTAGAAAATGGCGATAGCATTACTTATACGCCACCATTGAATTTCAACGGCATGGATACCATCACTTATCAAATTTGTGATAATGGTAGCCCGATGCTTTGCGATACAGCAATCGTAGTCATTACAGTTGACCCTGTAAATGATAAACCAGTAGCGGTGGATGATGCGACTAATGTCGATGAAGATACGCCTGCTACCGTAGATGTTCAGGGTAATGATTCGGATGTAGAGAGTGCCTCATTAACGACTACGATTATTGGCACTTCTACACAAGGCGTAACCCCAGTAGTAGAAAATGGCGATAGCATTACTTATACGCCACCATTGAATTTCAACGGTATGGACACCATCACTTATCAAGTTTGTGATAATGGCAGCCCTGCTCTTTGTGATACCGCAATTGTAGTCATTACCGTTGACCCTGTAAATGATAAACCAGTAGCGGTGGATGATGCGACGAATGTTGATGAAGATACGCCAATCACAGTTGATGCTCAAAATAATGATAGTGATGTAGATGGCGACCCATTAGCGACGACTATTATTGGCACTTCTACGCAAGGCGTAACGCCAGTTCTTGAAAATGGCGATAGCATCACTTATACACCTCCAAGTATGTTCTTTGGCATGGATACCATCACATATCAAATTTGTGATAATGGCAGTCCAGCCCTTTGTGATACCGCAATCGTGGTGATTACAGTTGACCCAGTCAATGACCCATTAATGGCGATTGATGATATTAACACCACGACGGTAGATGTACCAGTTAGTGGCAATGTTTTAGTCAATGACGAAGACCAAGAAATGGATTCCTTATTTGTGGACACTACCCCAATCAATCCAATGAATGGTACGGTAGTGATTGACCCACAAGGCAATTATACCTTCACCCCAGATGCAGGTTTTATAGGCGAGGCAACTTTCCAATACAAAGTTTGTGATGCAGGAACTCCATCTCTTTGTGATACCGCAACGGTTACCATTCAAGTAATTGATAATTCAAATACAGCTAATAATGACGTCATTGGTGTCGAAGATAACTTTACGACCGAAGAAGGAAGTCCAGTTAGTGGCGATTTATTAGCCAATGACAGCGACCCAGATGGAGATAATATAGCCATTACAATTACCCCTGTTACCTCTATAAGCACAGGTTCATTGATGATAAATTCAAATGGCACCTTCACTTTTACTCCTGCCTTGGGCTTTACGGGCGAAGAAAACTTCGAGTATGAAGTATGTGATGATGGAACGCCTCAATCATGTGATACCGTTATGGTAATGATTGAAGTACTATACAACGATGGTGAAAACGATGTATATGCGACCGATGATGCAAATACGGCAGAAGAAGGTGTCACCCAAACAGGCAATGTAACCGACAACGATAATGACCCAGAAAATGGGATATTAACGGTAAATAGTACGCCTGTAAGCGATGTCACCAATGGTACTTTAACGTTGAATACAGATGGTACTTATAGTTACGAACCAAATGCAGGGTTCTTTGGCAATGACCAGTTTAGGTATAGTGTTTGTGATGATAGTACGCCAGTCGCTTGTGATACCGCCACGGTTTACTTAACAGTATTGGAAACACAAAATCCACCGTTGGTGATACCGACACCGATTACAACGCCACAGGATAGCACGGTAGATGTATGCTTACCAATTTTTGATGATAATATGGGCGATACCTTTACCGCCAACTTATGTAGTGGTAGCCCAATCAATGGTATAGCAACGCCTATAGTAAATGGTAGTGCTGTTTGCGTAACTTATACGCCAACAGCAGGTTTCTCAGGAACGGATGATATTTGTATTATCGTTTGTGATCAAACAGGCAGATGTGATACGACCAGCATTCCAGTAACGATAGTGCCACCAGTACCAGAAAATATAGATTCTCTAGCACCAATAGTAATTCCTACTCCAATCACTACGCCACAAGATTCTACGACTAGTATTTGCACACCAATTTTGGATGCAAATGTAGGAGATACTTTCACCGCTAACTTATGTACTGGCAGTCCAGCAAATGGAACAGCTACACCAACGGTGAATGGAAACGAATTATGTTTGGAATACACGCCAAACGCTGCTTTTGTAGGTGATGATGAAATATGTGTGATTGTTTGTGATAATACGGGACTTTGCGATACGGTAATAATTCCGGTACAAGTTATCCCAACACCACAACCAGAAGATACACTACAAGCACCAATTGCCGTACTGCCCCCGATAGTTACGCCAGAAGATTCAATCACTACGACTTGCGGAACAATTACGGATGCCAACCCAGGAGACACACATATCGTAACGGTTTGTGAACAACCTGCCAATGGTACAGTAACCCTTAGCATGGACAATGCAACGAATGAACTATGTATGACCTTTGACCCCGATACGGGTTTTGAAGGAATAGATAGTGTTTGTATCAGCGTTTGTGACCAAACAGGCTTATGTGATACTGTCAATGTGCCGATAGTGGTTTTACCAAGAGCTACTCAGTTGAAAATCAAAATGATGCTACAAGGTGCTATGATTGGAACTTCAGATGGTTTAATGCGAGATGATTTACGTCAGCAAGGTTTTATTCCATTAAATGAACCTTATGATAGTTTAAATACTACAGGTCAATTCTTACATGTAGGTGGTGGCAATGAAATCACCAATAATCTAGTGCTATCTGCCAATACTGGCACCTCAGATGCCATTGTAGATTGGGTATTTGTAGAATTGAGAGACCCCACAGATTCTACTACCATTGTTCATACGATTTCCGCTTTAGTACAAAGAGACGGAGATGTAGTAGCGGCTCATACTGGTGGAGATTTAATTGTCACTAGTGTACCAAGAAGTTTCTTCGTAAGTGTGAAACATCGTAACCACCTTGGCACGATGACCGCAACAGCTCTTCCAGTTGTAGGAGAAATGGTCATTATTGATTTCACGACCAAAACATCACTTGAACTATTTAACAATTCAGGGTATGATGGTTTAGAAATGACAACAATGACAGGTAAACGTGCCTTATGGATGGGTAATACCAATAAGGATATTAAGACCAAATATGATGGTGCTGCCAATGATAGAATCATCGCCAATTTTGAAGTCATTACCAACCCAGGGAATGTACTACAATCCTTGAATTTTGACTTTGGAGACGGCTATTATCAAGGTGATGTGAACTTAGATGGTAAAGTAAAATATGATGGTATCGGCAATGACCGAGTTTTAATCCAAAATGTCATTTTAACTTATCCATTAAATACAATTCATTTACGTAATTATAATAATTTATTAGAACAGTTACCATAATGAACGATGAATGATGAACAGCCCCTATGGTTCATCATTCATCATTCAGTATTATCCTCCGACCCTCTTCCATCATAACCTATTTTTTAATAGTAGAAATATATTTTCCAACATTAATTTGAATTGGAAATATATTTCTGCAATAGTAATCCCTGAGATGAAAAAATTTATACACTACTTCATCCTTTGTATCTGTTTGCTAATTGGTAATCAACTATTCTCGCAAGTCATTGATTATAACATAAGATACAATACCGCCTTACAACAATACGAAGTCTATGCAAAAGCTGACTTTACAGACCCAGCTTTTTTTGTAGGAGGTGGTACACAAGTTTCCATCGTCGTTCCAGAAGAGATTGACGATACCCATTTTTTAATTAACTCAGTTATGGGTGGACCTTGGGGGGATAATACCCGAGTATATGCCCCAGCAGCAGATACCAATCATGATTTTCACAGTATTACAACTGATGGGATTATGATGGCCTATTTTACAGCAGGTCAAGAGGCCCTACTTTTTACTTTCCAATTGCCTTTAAAAAACTGTGTGGAAGGCATTAGGATATTTGAAAATAGTAGTGACCCTCTAGCAGCAGATGCAGGAATGTATGGTTCCGACTTTAGGAATTATTTTGCCAATGCTTTTACGCTTGACGATAATTATAATACTAATTACGACAATAGCGGTACAGCCTGTTCTGACCCTATTTTAGTAACCAATCCACTAACCATTCCACAAGATAGCTCAGGGATCATTTGTATGAATGTAGTAGATGCCAACCCTCAAGATTCATTTAGTGTAATGACTTGTGGTGCAGCAAATGGAATACCCAATGCAACGATTAATGGCGCTTTAGTTTGTGTAGCATACACTCCTAACGCTACCTTTAATGGTCAAGATAGCGTGTGTATTATCGTTTGTGACCAATCCAATAATTGTGACACAACTAATGTACCTATCACCGTAGTACCTCTACCATTAACAGAAACGACGCCTAAACCGCCCCTTGTTTATACTACGCCTATTGCTACTCCACAAGATAGTACGGTGGATATTTGTATGCCTGTTTTAGACCCAAATGTAGGAGCTACTTTTACACCTACTTTGTGCGGAGCGCCCGACGGAAGTGCCACCCCAACCATGGTAGACGGAGATTTATGTTTATCTTTCACCCCAAATACAGGCTTTTTAGGAGATACAGAAGTATGTGTGATTGTCTGTGACCAAACGGGGCTTTGTGATACCGTAGCTATTCCAATTACGGTTTATCCGCTACCTTTAGACGAAGATAGTCTGCAAGCACCTATTGTTAGTATACCACCAGTTATCACGCCAGAAGACACACCAATTAGTATTTGTGGGCCAATTGCAGATGCTAATTTAGCCGATACTTATACAGCTACTATTTGTAATACACCTGCCAATGTAATAGCAGCGGTAAACGTAGACAATAACAATCAACAAGTTTGTGTAAATGTCACGCCTAATCTAAATTATAATGGTCACGATGAAGTTTGTGTAGTAGTTTGTGACCAAACTGGTTTATGTGATACAATCAACGTTCCTCTTACAGTAACACCCGTTAATGATAAACCCATTGCTACGGATGATACCGAAACAACAGATGAAGATATTCCAGTAGTCATCATAGTACAAGCCAATGATAGTGATATAGATGGTGATTCGTTATTTACGACTATTCTTCCAACAGAAATGCCCACAAATGGAACGGCTACAGTTGTTAATGGAGACAGCATTCTCTATGCATCTGATGCCAATTATTATGGAAGTGATACTTTACAATATCAAATTTGTGATAACGGGACGCCTCAATTATGTGACACCGCACAAGTTATTATTACCATAAATCCAGTCAACGATGCGCCAGTTGCAGGCATGGATTCCTATACAATTGACGAAGATATGATGGTCAATATCATGGTACAAAGTAATGATACCGATATTGACATGGACGATATTACAACGACTATTTTAATGAGTCCAGTTAATGGTAATGCGATGGTTGTAGCAATGGACAGCATTGATTATACCCCTGATGTCAATTACACAGGTTTAGATAGTTTAACTTATGAGATTTGTGATAATGGATTAGCCCCTCAATTATGTGATACCACTACGGTCATTATTACCATGACACCTGTCAATGATAAACCTATTGCCTTAAACGATACTTTTGAGGTAACAATGAATATCCCGAGTAATATTTTTCCTATTGAAAATAATGATAGTGATATAGAAGACAGTTTATTAGTAGCAAGTCCGATTAATCCAACTTCTAATCAAGGAGGCACAATAACCGTACAAGATGATACTTTATTAGTTTATACACCAGCGATGAACTACTTTGGTATAGATACCTTTAGGTATCAAATTTGCGATGGGGATACGCCAGAGTTATGCGATACAGCAACTGTAATTTTAACCATCAAACCAGATCACGATGGCGACGGTATTTCTAATGAATTAGATGTAGATGATGATAATGATGGTATTCCAGATGCCATTGAAGGTTATGCAGATGCAGACGGAGATGGTATTCCGAATAATTTAGATTTAGATAGTGATAATGATGGCATCCAAGATGTCTTAGAGGCAGGTGGCGTGGACGCCAATGGAGATGGGCGTTTAGATATTACGGGGACTGATTGGGCAGCAGCTGATTCTGACAATGATGGTTTATTAGATATAGCAGATACAGGAAATGGAGTAGGGGATACCCTTTCTAATTTAACCAATGGGGCAATTTATTCCGCTTTTCCAACCAATGCAATGGATACAGACGGTGATAGTATTCCAGATTATTTGGATATTGATTCTGATAATGACGGTTTACAAGATATTGTAGAGGCAGGTGGAGTAGATACCAATGGAGATGGTCGAATTGATGTACAAAATGATTCGGATATGGACGGTTGGTCGGACTATTACGATGCTGACTACGATTTTAATAATGACTTAACTAATGCCTTGGATAATCCAAGGGATAGTACCAATAATACAGGGCCTCTAATGGTTACAGAGTCGGATACTAATGGGGACGGCACACCAGGAATAGCAGGAGATGGAGCTATTATAGATGGTAATTTTGATGGAGATGACCATCCAGATTTTAGAGATTTAGATAGTGATAATGATGGAATTCCTGATTTAATTGAAGCGGGCGGTACCGATACGGATGGTAATGGAATAGTCGATGATTTCAACGATGCAGATGGAGATGGATATGATGATAATTACGATACCAACGATGACGGTACACCGGGCGTAGAAGACCCATTAACCGAACCACTAGTTACTACAGACCCTGATGGTACAGGCGCAGACGAAGATGGTCGTCCAACTGACGATGACAACGATGGCACACCTATCAATGGCTTAACTGCCGATGTAGATATGGATGGCAACCCAGATTATACTGATTTAGACGCGGATAATGACGGTATTCCCGACCTAATAGAAATGGGCGGTACAGACATCGATGGAAACGGAATTATTGACGATTTTGTAGATACAGATGGAGATGGTTTTGATGATACTTATGTAACGAATCCACTAACCACGACGGACTCTGAAGGCACCACCGATGATGGTCGCCCAGAAGATGACGACAACGATGGTACTGCTGTAAACGGCCCTACTGCTGATGTGGACATGGATGGCTTACCAGATTCAGAAGACTTAGACGCGGATAATGACGGTATTCCGGATTTAATTGAAATGGGCGGTACGGACACCGATGGCAATGGAATTATCGACAATTTCGATGATCCAGACGGTGATGGTTTTGATAATACTTATACCACGAATCCTTTAACCACGACGGACTCTGAAGGCACAACTGATGACGGCAGACCAGAAGATGATGATAACGATGGTACTGCTGTAAACGGCCCTACTGCCGATGTGGACATGGATGGCTTACCAGATTCAGAAGACCTAGATGCCGACAACGACGGTATTCCAGATTTAATAGAAATAGGCGGTATAGATACCGATAATAATGGAGTCGTAGATAATTTCAACGATGTCGATAACAACGGTTTTGAGGATACCAATGACCCAAGTCAAGGCGGCACACCAAATGTCACTACCGACCCAGAAGGCACGACTGATGACGGACGTCCAGAAGATAACGATGGCAACGGTACACCTTATGATGATAATGGGGTAGATACTGATATGGATGGCATTCCAGATTCAGAAGATTTAGATTCAGATGATGATGGTATTGCCGATATTGTGGAAAATGGACAAGGCGATTTAGATACCGATAATGATGGTACGATTGACCCAGACGATGGCAATTACGCAGATACAGATGGGGACGGAATCGCTGACCCAGTTGATGAAGACCCGAACAATTATGGGGACGATCAACCTGCTTTAGTAGATACCGACCAAGATGGTACACCAGACCCACAAGATATTGATTCAGACGGTGATGGTATTCCAGATGTAGATGAAATTGGTTTAGGTAATTTAGATACCGATAATGATGGCATGATTGATGAGCCAGATAGCGATAATGACGGAGTTACCGATACGGTTGATAATAACGACGATGATGCTGATGACCAAGATTTTGGCGGCATTGAGGCACCAACCACGACAGACCATTTAGTGCGCTCTATTCGATTGGCTTGTGTCAATCCATTGACAGAAGAAGTAACCATAAAGAACTCTGGTTCAGTCACTTGGGATATTAGCGGCTACCGACTTTGTTCAAAAATAACTTATACAACAGATTTAAGTAGCCAAACTTTATTAGATGGTACTTTTACTTTAGCACCAGATGCAACAGTAACCATCCAATTAACAGAAATTAGCTTAGACGATGTAACCGCAGATTTAGGCTTATATATTAATGGAACAAGCAATTTTGCGGATTCTCTAAGTATGCAAGACTTTACCCAATGGGGAACAGGAGGTCAAGGCAGAGAAAGTGTAGCGGTTGCAAAAGGTATTTGGACAGCAGGTACTTATATCTCGCCAAATGAATTACCAGAATACTGCTATGTTGGCGACGGGACAGAAGATGGCGCAGTAGAATGGAAAGGACATTTAATTGCTCCTTTAACAGACGAAGGCGAAATGCAATCTATTTGTGCCGATAGCACTTGGACAATCAACCATCCAATTTCCGCTACTAATTGTGATGGCACTTTAACAGGTGCTGCAACAGGTGCAGGCGGTACTTATACCATTAATCCAACAACAGGTTGTATTGATTACACCGCACCGAATAACCCGACAGTTTTAATAGATTCTGTTTGTATCGTTATTTGTGATACAGCGAATGTTTGTGATACGAGCTATGCCGTATTCCCAATTGATACGATTGACATTCAATATCCTACTTTCCCATTAGACCCAAGCGAGACCGCAACGGTTTGTGTAGATACTTCTTGGCAATTACGTAGCCCAATGAATGCGACGGATTGTAATGGAAATGCAGGAAATACGACTACAATTGGTGGAACTTATACTATTGACCCATTAACCAATTGCGTAACTTATACTGCGCCAGCCAATTTTGTAGCATACTACGATACTGTTTGCGTAATTACATGTGATGGGTTTAATATTTGTGACACGTCAATTGTAGTTTTCCCAATTGATTCCACAGATATTGTTTTCCCTCCTTCTTCTGTTGACCCGACAGATATGCCTACTGTTTGTGTAGATACAAGTTGGATTTCTGGTAGCCCTTTAACAGCTACTGATTGTAATGGTCAAAATAGTGGTAATGCTACCGCAAATGGTGGAGCTTATACCATCGACCCAGTAACGGGTTGTGTAGATTATACCTTCCCAACAAGCCCACTCTTAACTTCTCACGATACAGTATGTGTTGTTTTATGTGATGTAAATGGCGTTTGTGATACCTCTATTGTGGTCTTCCCATTAGATACGGTGGATATAGCAATGCCAATTATTCCAGTTACCCCTGGCGATACCTCTATGGTTTGTGTAGCTATGGATTGGGTAACTTCTCAACCTATTACAGCTACCGATTGTGATGGCCAACCTGTAGGCATGGCAGCAGGTGTCATGGGGGATTATACCGTTGATGCCAATACAGGTTGTATTACCTATATTGCACCACCAAGCATGATTGATGTTCCGGGAGATACGGTTTGTATCATCCTTTGTGATGCCAATAATGTTTGCGATACTTCTACCGTCATCTTCTTATTCGATATGGATGGGGATTTCGTTGCCGACATAGATGATTTAGATGATGATAATGATGGTATTCCTGATGCGATTGAAGGCATGGTCGATACCGATGGTGATGGAATTTATGACCTTTGGGATTTAGATTCTGATAACGATGGTATTCAAGATGTCATTGAGGCAGGTGGTGTTGACAGTAATGGCGACGGACGCTTAGACATCAATGGCACTAATTGGGATGCCGCAGATTTAGACAATGATGGTCTTTTAGATGTAGTGGATTCAGGGTCAGTCCCAAATGATACCTTATCAAATTTAACCAACGGTAGCATTTATACCAATTATCCAAATGGAGCAATTGATACGGATGGCGATGGTATTCCAGATTTCAGAGACGTAGATTCTGATAATGATGGCATTACCGATATTATAGAGGCAGGCGGTGCAGACCAAGACGGTGACGGCCGAATGGATGTATTTGTGGATGATGATGCAGATGGCTGGTCAAATTACTATGATAGTGATAGTGATGTTTTATTAACAAATGGAGTTGACAACCCTCAAGACTTAACCAGCGGTACTGGACCTTTAATGACAACTGTTCCAGATAGCAACGGAGATGGCACACCAGGCACCAATGGAAATGGAGGTTTTAATGGTGGTGATTTTGATGGCGATACGGTTCCAGACTTTATAGATTTAGATTCAGACAATGACGGTCAACCAGATATTATTGAAGTAGGCGGTACAGACGCAGATGGCGACGGTATGGTCGATGATTTCAATGATGCAGACGGTG
>CBDICY010000020.1:0-44009 GCA_965277445.1 Saprospiraceae bacterium
ATGTTGTTCATATGTTTTGGGTTTGAGTCAATACGTGCTTGTGTTTGGTGATGACAGGTATTGTTTCGAAGCAGAATACCAATTGATGATCAAACCCCAGAATGTTAACAGGAAGAATCTTAGTTGGAATGTTTCAATTGAAGCTCCAGAATTCGTGAGCAAAGCAGCCTCAAGAAAACTAGATTATGACCTAATTTTGGGAGGTGACCTACTTTTTGACCTACTTTTCCAAGTGGTGTTATTTCTGGTCCTTGTTTGCTGTAGTATCTCCATTTTGACCTATTTTTTGTTCGTGACCTAGATTATGACCTAATTTTGGGAGGTGACCTACTTTGTTACCTTACTTTTCCAAGTGGTGTTATTTCTAGTCCTTGTTTGCTGTAGTATCTCCATTTTGACCTATTTTTGGTTGGTGACCTAGATTATGACCTAATTTTGGGAGGTGACCTACTTTGTGATATGGGTCATATGACACTATTTTGTGTCCAAATGATGTCTAATGATGTATTTGTGACCTTATTTTCACATTTAATGGAAGATTTTGGCATCTAAAGGTAATTTTGGGTATATTTAGGCCTCTAGCACGCTAGCAATCCATCTCACCATCACACACTAATTGACTTTTTCCTTCCATATGGCACTAGGAAGACATCTAATGGCATTTTGGACCAGTATGTGGTATTTTGTCTGGCCACCTCCATACAAAATGGGTAAATGTTGGTAAATTTTGGCCTCTAGCACGCTAGCAAATCCATCTCACCATCACACACTAATTGACTTTTTCCTTCCATATGGTACTAGGAAGACATCTAATAGCATTTTGGACCAATGTGTGGCATTTTGTCTGGCCACCTCCATACAAAATGGGTCAATTTTGGTACATTTTGCCCCGTAGCTCGAAAACGGTGCGTCGTACAAAAAATTTCACTCAGGAACAAAAGTTGCATTTTGTCCCAAGGAATATTTCAGTTTTCGTTTCGAGTCCGTATCTTCATTATTAAGAAGGGAGAGTCATTTTCAGCACATTTTTTTGTTACCTTCAAATCGAGCTTTATTTCCAATTATTTTGAATTCTACTGTTCCCAGACCTTCAAAAGGCTTGATTTTGAAACTACACTTTTTTGACTTTTGTTCGCGAGGTTATTTCTGCCCTAATTTACAAAAACTCAGTATTCTCAGGTTTTTCAATGTTTATTCAATTTATTTACAGGGGTTTTGGTCACAGTTATTTTTACAATATTCAAGCTTTTTCTAATCTTGTTTTTTACAAGCTTTTACTAGATTTTCACGTGCTTCTTTTTCTCTAATATTATTCATTTTTTCCTTTCTTATTTTTATACAATGAATGGCGAATGGTTTCAATGATGCACATTCTTGACAGTTTAGTATATGTTTATCTATTTTGTCTCTGAAGTCGTCATTAAAATAATAGAGTCTTTTTACAATTTTTCCTTTTCCAGAGAGTGTCGATTCCCAGTATGAGGGATCATCCATTTTGCTATCATCTTTTATTATGTTTGGTTGATCTGTCTTATGATGCATTCTTTCTTGTCTTATCTTGTAACAATACTTACACTGATTACATGCATCTTGTCTTGCTCTTTGTATTGTGTAATACCACATACATACAATAATAACATACAACATCCACATCCCTGCTGTAGTTTCCTCTAACATCTCTTTTCTTCTTATTTGTTCATCTCAGTGTTTATTTTACAGGAGTTTTGTTTTCATACACCAAAACCCATTCTTACAACAGTCACAGTTATTACGAGGATCATTGAAAATGTTCTTTTTGTCTGTTGTAGTTTTCTTGACATTTTCCTGCTTTACTTGATTAGCTTCATCTTCTTTCATCTTCTTTATTTCTTCTAGTTTTGCTAGTTTGTCTGGATTCTGACACCAAAACATACAACAGTCACAGTCATCACGAGGATCAGAGAACATGTTCTCTTTGTTTGTTGTAGTTTTCTCTGCCATGATGTTTTTTCTCTTCTTCTTCTTCTCTTCTTTGTGAATGAGACTCTTATTTGTTCATCTCAGTGTTTATTTATCTACTTCATAATAACTTCTGACGTTACAGGGTTTGATAAGATTTTCATGAGCTTTATCGAGTTTTATTTGTCTTCTCACATTTTCAGTTTGCACAATTCGTGCTTTCATTGATGAACATTCTTCACATTTCAGTATATGTTCATCTATTTTGTTTCTGAAGTCAACATTTGATTGATAGAGTAGTTTTACAATCTTTCTTTTTCCATCTCTTGTTTCCCAGTATGATACAGGCTTGTCCATTTTGTCTTTATTTTTTATGTTTGCTTGATCTGTCTCATGATGAATTTTCTATGTCACAAGAACTCAGTATTTTCAGGGTTTTCAATGTTTATTGCTTTTCAATATATATAGCTTTTTTCATCTTTTCTTCTTGCTTTGCTTCTTCTTCTTGTTTTATCTTGCACCAAAACATACAACAGTCACAGTCATTACATGGATTTCTTTGTCTTGCTCTTTGTGCTCTCAATGTCTTACTTTTTGGTTCTTGTATTGTGTAATACCAAAGCATACAACAGTCACAGTTAAAATCAGAATCAGATATGTCCTTTCTGTCTGTTGTAGTTTTTTCTAGCATACTCTCTTGTTGCTGAAATGTTGTAGTTTTCTCTGCCATGATGTTTTTATTCTTCTTTTAAGGTGAATGAGACTCTTAGTTTTGTTTATCTCAGAGTTATTTTATCTCAGAGTCATTTGCAAACAGTGTTTTTAACAGTGTTTTGTTAAAAGGACTTTTTTCTTTCAATGTTTTCTGGATCATGTAAAATTGTTCTATACATAGACAGTTTAAATTTCCATTGCAGCATTGTTTAAGGTGGTCTAACATGCTTTTAATATATTGATAAATTGAATAGTTATATCTAACTATTTGACAATCTTCACACGATTCACAATGTCTCATCAACATCATTAGGAAACTTTTGTCTGATTCTGTTAATCTGTCATATTTTTTAATAGATATGTTGACTTGTACTTCGGTATTGTAACATGAAGCCATGTTTTGTTGATTTGCTATTCTTTCTTAGAGTCACTTCATCTCAGAGTTAATTTGGAATATAACCAATTCTTCTAATTCTTGCATTACTTCAATGATTTCTTTTTTCCATGTTTCACAATTACATGCTGTTTTTCCACAGACTTTGAGATGTTCCATCACTTTTTTCTTTTTTTCAGAAATCTGTTTTAATATTTGGTATCTGTATGGTTCCATATTTAATTCTGCTTTTATTTCATTTAGCTCATGGTGGGTAGCTTTTACAAAGTTTTTACAGTTACATTTTAGATCTGAACATGTTTTAAAATGTTTGCCAATCTCTTCTAATAAATTTATAGATGTGTCATTTCCACAATATTGATCATTCATTATATGGGATGAAAAATCATCAAGATGTTCCAAGATAAACCAATATGTACACTTTTCTTTATGTTTTAATAATATCTGGTTAAAACCGTTGGTTTTATCTATTTCAGCCCATTCATAGAGAATCTGAGGTATGACAAGGATAAGCATTTTGTTTGCATTCTTTTCCTTTCATATGTCTCAGCTATCGTATTGTTTCAAAAAAGTCAAAACTTATTTTTACATGTGCCTTTTTATTTCATCTAGCTCATACTTAGTATGTTCCACAAATCTTTTACAGTTACAAAATGGATCTGAACATGTTTTAAAATGTTTGCCAATCTCTTCTAATAAACCTAAATGGTTCTCATGCATTCGATATTGATCGTAGAGTGAAAAATGATCAATACAACAGGTCTTACAATATTTACATTTTTCTTGATGTTTTAATAAAATCTGGTTAAAACCGTTGGTTTTATCTTTTTCAGCCCGATCAAAGAGGAACTGTGACATGATAAGGATAAACATTTTGTTTCACTTTTACAAATTATTTTCATTTGTCTCAGCTTGTATTTCATATTGTTCCATAATCCATGGGAAGTAAAGACAAAACTCCTTTTTATCTATGTTTTGATATTTTTCATATTTAAATATTACATTTGAAGGAAAAAGTAGATATCTTTCTATTTGTTTGGGTAAATTTAGTTTTTGAATATTTTGTTGATGTGACCTTGAGACTTGTTCAAATAGGTCAAAAATAAATCTTTGTTCAAAGCATATGTCATTAGGTTTGTCCATTAATGCTTCAAACACACTTATGTTGTTTATAGGATTTGATTGTTTGCCTAGGAAAAGTCTTTTATTAGACACTTTTACTTCTTTCAAAGCATGTTTGATCATACACCATGTGATTTCATAATAGTTTCCATAGGTATAAGTCCGCTCATTTTTTTCATCCCATAGAATCTTACGACACAGACAACAATGAGTACATCCGTTTTCAATATTATCACAAAGAGGGTAACATGTGTCACCTGCACAACATTGTTGAAAAATTTTAGCACTACACAAGCTATATAAAGTAGGGATTTTTCCATTGATAACATGTTGCCAAATATCGCTTAGAAAGTTTTCTTCATGCATATCATGATGAATGTTTTGAAGAGTAACATCCTGAATTGCTTCTGTAGCAATATCTTCTTCATCTATTTTTGTTATTCTTTCATAAATAATACCTATTTTATCAAATATTAATATTGTTCTAAAAATTGTTGTCATGTTTTCTTCATTAGTGTAGGTTATAATGTTTTAAGAGCCAGGGGATATTATCTTGGTTACAATATTTTTGATATCTGAATGTACAAGGAAGAGGAATCATCAAATATTTTTTAATAAACTTAGGTAAATTTAATTCTTTTATATTTTTTTCAACTTTCAAATTTTGATCATGCATCAAATCAAAATCAAAAACTTGAGTAAAACCTTGAACTACAGGATCATCATCCATAAATGCCTCCCCAAAAGTATTTAGGTCTATTCTGTATTGTTTAGAAAGAGGCAAGAAAATTCTTGAAGTAACTACTTTTATATCTTTTAAAGATAGTTTGATCATGCTCCATATAATTTCATAATAGTTTCCACTTTTTTCTTGCCAATCATTATCATTAGTCCAAGAGCATTGTTGGCACAAATTCAAATAACAGTGCCCACATTGAATGGTACAGATGTCACCTAAACAATGGTTTTGAAATACTTTAGCACTACACAAGCTAAATAAACTAGGTATCTTTCCATTGATAACATGATGCCAAATGTCACTTAGAAAATCATTTCTTATCCTATTGTCTCTATTTTCAAAAGTGACATCTTGAATTGTTATACTATTTTCCTCTGGTTCATCATAATCATATAAAAGCTTAATCTTTTCACAAATAATACCTCTTTTTTCTAATATTAGTATGGTGGTCATATCTTTCTTTGTGATCAAAAAAATGTTTTACATAGACTTATTTTGATGTTGTCCACAATGTATAACCATTTTTATTAATCATTCCACGTTCTTGCATCAATTTTATGAGTATATCACCATGACATTCTTGAGGTTTACACCAACATCCTAAACGTTTTCCTAACAATTCATGTAAGTCCCTTAGTAAATGTGGAGATGATCTTATGTATTGTTCATATTGTTCACAAACATCTTTTCTTGTATTATGTGGAGGGGAAATAACATAGGGATTAGCCCATTTTGATTGAGCTAGATTCCATGTATCATTATGTTGTTTTCGACCAATATAAACATCACAATCTTGAATTAGATTAGTTCCATATTTTTTTAGTCTCACCACTTGAGTTTTGTGAGGATTTGGTGGGCAATACTGAGACATGGTCTATTCTTGCTTTTCTTTTGCTGTTTTAGACTTTTGCTTCTCTCTTTTTCTGAGTTTTCTCAGGTACCTTTTTTGAAAGGTTTGATAACCTTGTAAGTAATCATCAAAGTTGTTTATATCTTGTTTTTCAAGATGCGCATTTTGCTTTTTTTCAATGTGTTGCTTTTTTATTTTTTCAATTTTGTCAATTATTTCTTTAAAATAATTTTTAATTTCTTTCTCATTTTCATTAATTTTGTCTCTTTTCTCACTTTTGTCCATGGCTGTGTCCATTGGATTCAATTTTTTTCATTATTCTCAGTATGTTTTGTTATATGTAGGATTCCATGTTGGACTTCCAATTTTCCAAGCTGGCAATTTTGAGTATGAGAAAGTTCAATTGTATCCAATTCAACTTGTTTTGCTTCAAGTAAAGATGTGATGTCTTTTAATTTTTCTTTTATAGTAGGTCTATCTTTCCCTATTTTATTACACATTTTTAGTTGGTTTAATGAACTTAATGTTTTATATAATTCGTTGTGCACTTTTTTGAGATTGCCAATATGTTTGTACCACATTTCTTCAGTGTCGATGCTTGCTTGAGTTATTGCTTTTTCAGACTGATAAATGTGGTCTTTATTTATGGACCATTGATCCACATTAAGGGATGCATGTATTTTTTGGTTTAAGTACATTTCACGGATTTCTTCTTTTAGTGAATTAAATGTTTCTATTGTGTGAAATTGTTGTCTTTGCATAGATTCACCTCCCATGTTTGTTGTTTTTTTTTTAATTTGTTGAGCAATCATAATCATCACAACAGTCTTTTTCTTTTTTTCTTTTTATTCAAGGTCTATTTCTATTCTATTCAGCGGGTTCACACATTCAGCAGGTTCACATTCAGTAAGCTCAAAGTCAACATTTAACCCATCATCACTTATATTTACATTGAATATTAATTTTTTTGGATCGTGGTTATCTATGATCAGAGAAAGATTATCTATTTTCATTTTCATATCTTCTTCAAGTTTGTATCTCAAAAACATTTTTCAACACGTTTATTCCAAAATGTTCTGCATTTTCAAATTCATTTGTTAGTCTACAAATTTTATCTAATTTTTTATCATCATTTACGATTCTTTTTAAAAATATAACAGCGAGTTGTCTATAGATGTTTTGAATTTTTTCTTTGATATTTAAGACTTGTTTTTTACAATTTTCCATGTCATCAAATGCCTTGGCTTGAAGTTTGAGTTGTTTTCCAAGTAATTCTTTAGTTTTTTCAGATAACATCTCGAGTTCTTTTTCAATTTCATGTTGCATACTTTGTTAGAATGTAATTACAAATATTTTCAATGTTGATACATTGACTTTCTTCGTTAAAAGTTAATTTTTCAAGATAATGCAGGATTTTACTTGTTTCTATGTCTTCACAACCAGCATTTTTTTCTAAATGATCAATGATTTTAATTAAGTTTTCACTTTTAGCATTCAAAGTGTTTAATTTGTTTGTTACTTTGCTTTTCAGAATTTCTTCTACTTCATCGATGGATTGTCTTAGAATGCTAAACATGATTTGAGATTCATTCCATTCTTTTAAAGCCTGAGTTTTATACTTTAAAGCTTCACTGTATTTTTGCTGAGCTTCAGATTGAGCTTTTTTATTATTTTCCATTATTAGTAAGTTCTGTAGAGTTCACAGTTGTAGTCATTCTCATCTTTAATTTCTTGGAGTATTTCTTGCAGTTCTCTTTCTCTTTTTTGCTCTCTCATTTCTTTCATCTTTCTCCACAAATTTCCAAGTTGTAATTTGATGTATGTTTTCTTATCTTTTTCTTTTTGAAATGTTTCTTCTATTTGATGGGTTTGTGCATCCAAATTACATTTGATCAAATAAAGCTCAGTCAAAATCTTCATTTTATTTTGTTTTGTTTCTTTTTCTTCATTTTCTATTGTTTTATATAACATTTCAATGGTATCCATGATGTTTGCCATGATGCTTCAGGTTTGTGACTAGCTTTCTAGTTTCTCAGCACTATTTTGATTTCCTGGAATGTTAGCCGTGGTTTGTTAGCCGTCATTATGTCACGACTCCACAGCATATTTGTCCATGTGTGGTTATGTTGTGCTTCTTTAAGTTGTTCTTTTACGTTAGAGAGCCATTCTGTATTGTAACAATGTGAGATTTGTTCTTTAATGCTTTGTAGAATGTCAAGGATGGTGTCATTTGATGACATTTTATGGTTTAAATTGAACTTATTTTCTTTGTAGTTTTTAATTTTTTGTTCAAGAATTTTTTGGTTTTGTTCTAACAGATCTCTACATTTGGTTTTACATCGTTTCCACTTTTGTTTTTCTTTTCTTTTGATCATATCACTAGTTTCTATTTCTTTTTCTATGAGACATCGGGTATGAAATAAGAGGTTTATTATCTGGTTTGTACCCATCCCTTCCAACAGATCTATTGGATCTTCTTTTGATGGGTTTTTAGTTTTTGGTTTTGCTGGTGTATACTCGATGATGGTTCTGAATACATCAATTTCTTTTTTAATTTCAAAGTTTTCTGTTTCAGATAGAGGAGCAAATTGATTTTTTTGGAGTTCTTGATTTAATCTATAAACCCCTGCTAACTCTGATGGTCTTAGAGTGTTTGGTTTGGACTGAAATCTAATGATTTTTCTTTCATGTTCTTGAAGATTGGTGAGTCTATTGATCCATTTGGTTTCATTCCATTTGATCTCATCTTTTAAATATTGAAGTGCTTCCTGGATGTTTAGTTTAGACTTTTCATGTAAATTTACAAATTCTAGTTTTTGGTTCCAGTTTCTAGCAATTTCTGATTGGCAAAAGGATCGATAAATTTTTCTCTGATTTTTAATGTAGTCTATTTCATGCAAAATTTTATCCTTTTCAGTTTCCATTTTTTTAGTTTGTCTGTTTGTTTTTTAGTAATCACAGTAGAAATAAAAGAGTACAAGTTTAAATTTTTTAGGTTTTTATTTTAATTTTTTTTACACTGATGTGGAAGCAAAGCAAAATTAGTAAACAGAAAACATTGAAAAAGACAAGTATCATAATAAAGTATGAGTATATACAAAGATCAGGTTTTAATTTGGTGTTTTTGTCTATACACCCAATAGTTTCAGGTTCATTGATGATGCTTAGTTGAGGTGTTACTGCTGTGTAGTTTGTGGCCATGTCTTCTTGTTCAAAAAGTCCATCAGAAGTGAGTCATCTCCATTGAAATATCTCTCAGTTGGAATATTTTTGATGTCATATTTTGCTATTTGATCTACTTCCTCTTGAAGTTTTAATAAATTTTCATGATCAATAGGAATCTTTTCTTTTAATTTTTCTTGTTCAGTTTGGATTTTTTCAAGACATTCTTCCATTTCATCTACCATTTGACCAGTATTCTTTAACTTTTCATATGTAATTGCTAATGCTAGTTTATTTTTAATATCATCATGATGTCTCATGTCACGCTCTTCTATCATTGCATAGTAAATTTTGTTGCCCATGTTTAATTTTTTTTTAATCATTTTAGTGTTATCTTCCAAGAGAATTTTCATTTCATCTGCATTACCTATACAATCTTTGATAGTGCAGTATGCAGTACACATGAGACATTTGTTTGAGGCAGCCATTTTTGCTAATGATTCATGAATTTTAGATTTGACACAGCTATATTTTACATTACTTTCCCCTTAGTTTCTTGTATTCCCATTAGTTTGTTGTATTCCTTTTCATCAACTTTTATAAGCTTTACTGTTGGATCTTCATTGTAATAAAAGTTACCACGGACTTTAATGATTGTGTATGTTGGATTTGTGTCATTTTCACATTGTTTCATTTGATCAACTATATTTTTAGTTTCTTTTAGTTTACTTTTTAGAGTTTGGAAAAAGTCTTTACATCCATTCAAATTTTTTGTCATTTCTTTTTTTTCTTTTGTTATTTTATCCATATATGCCTTTAGAATTTCTGTTTTGCTGTTTAGTTCATCTTGAAGACTACTTACTTCATATTTCACACAAGAAGCAGCCATCAATGACACTAATTCTTGGATGTTTTGTTAAGTTTTCGATCTGATTGTAATAAAGTGTCATCAATGTATCAAAGCTATCTTTAAGACAGATGTGAATGTCTACCATCTCACCATGTATTATATTTTCATGTTTTATTTTATTTTTAAACTCATTAAAATCATGATAAAGTTTGTTCATTAGTTTTGATAGTCTATCCAGTGTTTTTATCTTTTCATATATACCCAATGACATTTGAAAATCTTTTTCATCAGCGTTATGTTTAATTTCTTCAATGAATTGCAGAATGGTCTCCAAGTTCTTTTGATGTTTGACTTTTGCCATGGCCAAATGTTGTAAGAGGATCTGTAAAAACTTTACATTCGATATCTGGTCTAGAACTCAGACACAAGTTGAATTTATAATTGACTAAATCAACAATTTTCCATTCTGCTTCAAATGCGCTATCCACTTTATCTGAACTAATGAACAAGATTTGATTTTTTAGTTCAATGTGTGCACTGGAAAGAACATCATGATAACATTTAGTGAATGTGTTTACATTTCTAATTATTTCTTCATTTATTGTTTTGTTTTTGCGAATCCATGTGTAACAATTTAGTTGATTGATTAAAGGTTCTGTTAAAATGACCACTGCTACGGGTTTTATGGGTCTGTGCTCTTCTTTGGTAATTTCCCATTTGTCGAGAAGTATTTTGGCAGAAAATTCACCAATATGATCAGCTTGTAGGTGAGCTTGGATTAGTTTAGGAATGCTGTAAAAGGATTTATTCATGAATATGACATCATTTTCTTTGTATTCTTTCCTTTTGTTTTTATTTGTACAGTTTCCAACATGATCAATGAGTCTTCGAAGATAAGTATGAACATGTATTTTGGGATTTTCAAATACTTTTAGTTTTAGTTCATTTTCATGTTTAAATCCTGTGTCTAAGATGTGTATATTTTTCCAATCACCCAAGTGTTTAATCCAAGTGTCTTTGCCAGAACATACATTTCCTTCCAAGCTGATAAAAAAGGGAGGCATTTTGTGTGTCTTCAATGGACTAGACTGGGTGTTTTCTCAGTATATTTTTGTTTGACTTTTATTCCTAGTGGAGTATTGAGTACTTTTTTTATGATTACTTCAATGTAGTCAAAAAGAAATGGGTTAAAATTTGGAGATATTTTTCTATGAAATGCTAAATCATTAAACTGAGAGATGAATAATTTGGCAGTCACAGGGTTTTTGAATAATTTTGACTGGATTAGAAATGCCATTGCACGGATGGTTTGTTGACTCAAGTCATGTGTTGTCATGTCTATTTTCTCAATCTCATTCATGTTAAAATATTTTAACCATGTAATTAAATAAGATATTTGACTTTCATAAAAGGTGATAGTTTTATATGTTTCCCCTTCCATTTCACATTCAGGTCCAATGTCTATTGTTATTGATGGCTCTACTGTGCTAGATGTAGTTGAGAAATTTTGATGTTCTGTTTCCATACTTTCCATTTTTTTAATTTTAGCTTGGAGTTTTTCTTCTTTTTCAGTTGAGTTTCTTTTCAGATTAAAATATTTCATATTGCAGTGAGCACTGAGAGGCGACGCCTTTCTCAGGTCTAATATATTTCATTGATTTGTAAAATGTGGTACATTTCTTTCCACAATTTCATAATTTCTATTACATTTAGGTGTGATTGAAGGTATTTTTCTAAAACTTGGTGCCAGTTTTTATTTACATTCAAAAAATGAGTGCAAAATTTTTTCATTTCTCCATTTCTCCAAAAATTTTCTTTGGATAAAAGTGTAATATACCAACACATATTTTTGAGAGTCTTTTCACTAAAAGATTTGCTTATTTTAATTGCAGATCTTTGATTGTGTCCTAAAAGTAAATACCAATTTTGCAAAGATTTTTTCAAATTTCTGGTGATGATCATTTTGGACCCACAAAAAATTTAAGCTGTGAATTTTGCTGATTTTTGTGAGTGTTTATGTTGTACTATGGATAACATTACATGTCAAAAGATTTTGATGAATGAAGATACAATGATACGCATGATGTCTTTTAATAGTTCCAGAGGAATTGAATTACCTCCCGAATCCCTTCGCTTAGCAGCCGAAAATGGTTTTGCCTATTTTGCTAAAGGAATGATACGTTGTTCACAATGTCGTTTACTTTTGGCCAACATTTGTGATGAAACTTTTATTTCAGCGCACAGGAAATATTCCCCTCATTGCAAATTTGTTAGAAATTTTGAACAAATAAAATAACGTTGTTTGCGATGATGTGTCTTTTTTTTTTTTCCCCGCAAGTTATGAAGAATTTTCTCTGCGTGTCCATCGCTCGCCAACTTTTGAATTTTTGATCATTTCTCGTTTGTGAAAGTTCGAAGTTCGTTTTTTCTTCATTCGCTCACGATTTTCATTAATAAATACAAAAAAGAAAGGTTTAAAATTTTATTAAAATCAAATTTTCTCTTTTTTTGGTCAACATGTGATAAAACGAGACATTTACAATGAATGATGAAGAATTAAGAAAAAATCGTTGAAGTTGCCCATCAGCGTCACCGCGAGGTTGATAACATGTGATGAAATGAGACATTTACAATGAATGATGAAGAATTAATGTCTTCGTCCGTCAGATCCCCCGTCACTTTACTTGTCAGCATCCGCCAGATCCCCCGTCACTTTACTTGTCAGCGCCATCACCAGGTTTCCTGTTTTTTAAAAAAAAACAAAGAATTTTGTTCAAAACATTTGTCAAAAACAAGACGTCTGATTTGATTATATCTTAATCCAGAAAGGTCTGTCTCTTTTCAAAACTTACTTTCGAATTTCGTGTAGATTCTTGGAGACCTGAGCTGCAATGCCGAAATCTTCATTCGTCAGCGGTGTCTTTTTCTGATGCCTTTGCTGTGTTTCGCTTCTGGAAATTAGAAAAAGTTGTTTAGTTGGTATCATTTGTTGATTGGTTTTTCTTTCATAAACAAATGTAGGGGTTTTTTAATTCATATTCATAATTTACCTTTTCTGTTTTTTGGGCAAAGGTTCTTCATCTGACGACATCTTTTTCGCAGCTGTGCGGCGGCGTTTGTTGTGAGCTTCTTTTCTGAAAATACATGATGATCATTTAATTTCTGATTGGGCTCAGTCTTTTTTAGATTCCTAATTTATGGATTTTGTAATTTTATAATAAAAAATAAGGAATATTTACCTTTCTTTGTTGTGTCGTGTTTTTGACACCCTCGCTGCAATGCCGTTGAAATCCAAGACTTTGGATTTTGTCCGTTTGGAGATGGTGCTAGTTGGGGTGGGACGGGGAAAGAGGGTGGGATCATTCACGATCAGGCGTTTTATCTGGCAGTGTAAGCCACCCATCAACACTGCTCGGGCGATGACTTCACCTACCCCGAGGGTACAGGAGCGCTTGCTCCTCGGGGTAATTTTAATCGAAACCACGATCATTTTGCCTGGGTCGATTGGCCCGATGATGTTGTTGGACTTCAATTTGAAGCCCAACTCATACAGTTTGTCTTTGTCCACGAAAATCATCATGGGCCAAAGCCCCTCCACTTTCAAATGACCAATGAAAATGTCTTTTGGCCGTTTGCTCCTGAAGGTGTAAGAGCGACACGGGGTGAGAGCGTGGCTAAATCCATCCTCTTCCCATTCGTCTTTTTCCCATCCCACTCCCAGTGAGGGCATGGTGTGGGTGATCCGGTTTGCTGTCAGGGTGATGGGGTACGGGCGCGGGGACGGGGACGGGTTGCTGAAGTTGAGTCGTCTCGGCTCTAGTTGTGAAGCGTCGTTGAAGCGGCGGGGTACGTGTCGATGAGGGGGCTGGGGTGCGTTGATGAGGGGAGCGCTGAAGAAGTAGCCATAACCCTGCTCTTGGGGTGTGGCCATGAGTCGAGGATCCCCCCAAACAATATCCCATGGATAGCGTTCCAATGGGATTGTTGGGGGGAGGTCTTGCGCAGCCACCGCGCTCAACCATGCACTGCGAGCCGATGGAGACTCAGGGGTGAGTCTTGGCGGAGAAATCGGTGAATAAGTCGGTGACTGGGGGACATATTCAAATCCCCCAGACGGTGCCAACGCCGAGTTGACTGACACTCGGCGCAATCCTCCTGGCGGAGGGTAAGACGGCGGCGGTACGTTACGTGGTGGGTTTGGTTCAGGACGGTGGCAGCGACGGTGGGTTGTCAGAGTCAAAGACACTGTCGTCACCATCACTCAACGCTTCCCAATATTCTTCACTTTCATCATATCCCACAAGAGCATCATATACTCTGAGCCATTGGGCTGTAGGTTCAGGGAGCGGAGTCGGAGTTGGAGACGGCATCTTGCTTGCTTGTTTGCTTGCAAGTGAGGTAGAATGGACCGTTTTCCACCCCTTTTATACATCCAGTTTTTAGCCCCTCCCATTTTTAACCGTTAAAATCCGTTGATCAACGCTTATAAAAAGTTTGCACACGCGTGCTGTGGCATGTTGTGTCTGACCTTCATGATGTATCAATTTGAGTAACGACTATCGGAATAAAAAGTCTGCAGCTGCAATATCTTGATCCGTTGATCAAAAAATTTTGTACACACGATGATGTATCAATTTGAGTAACGGTCATCGAAATGAAAAGTTTGCGGCCGCAAAATCTTTTTTTCTTTTTTTACCGTTGTTGTGTCTGCTGATCTGGTTCTTAATGTCTACAATGTTTACATTTCTCCACACTGGTGTGGGCATTAACCCTTTGATTTTTTCTCTCTCGACCTCGCTGTTTTCCCTAACGTAGGGAAAAAATAAAACAAACATTTTATTCATTTTGAATTTAATTATTTATTTTCAAATTTTCAACATGTTTTCACGCATTGATTTAGCCAATTGTTTTTTAAGGAATTTAAGATCAATGAAACGTTTTCTTTTACCACTAATCTTATTTACAAATTTATTTACAGCATAATCATTGAATAAGAGATCAGAATTGTTTTCAAATAATTGGTGAATACATTTTAATGAATGACCAGTGATATATGTTAAAATAAAAAAAATACACCATTCACCACAAGTAGTAGATAAAGGATGTTGCAATTGTTTTGCATTATATTTATAATTATCTCCTACAAATTGTTTAATAGATGGTACAAAAGGTTTCAACCCATAACTGTCAAAATAGATTGATTGATGAGGTTCAAATATGACAGCAACCCAATGGCTACCAGATTGGCTAGAATCATCTGTATTGATGACAAAACATTTCATATGGTTATCTATTTCTACATTAGGGATTTGATCAGATGGGAACACTCCCCCAAAACTGCACCCTGCCAATTTAGTCAAGATGTAGTCTATTTCCTCAGTATCCATGTCTACTCAAGAGCTAAAGCATCATCTGATCTTTTCACATTTCCATGTGCATCAATGATGATTTCAGAAGGATATTCTGCATAGACCAACATGGCCAAAGGCCTGGTCAAAGGGCTGTGGAGTCTAACATTTAACCTATAGAATGTTCTATCTGGAATGTCATTTAATTCCAAAGGAGTGGCTTCTGTATACCCCATTTTAAATCCTAAAATGAAATTTCTTTTGTCATAATTAGTTACATCAATTCCCAGACTTTCTTCATCTTGTGGAAACAAGTTTACAGCTTTATATAGGTAATGGACTGGTTCATGGAAATCAAATTCATTTCTGTTGCAATTGATTTCACGCCCAATCACTTTATTACCATCAGCCACTAAACTTACATTACTGATGTCAATATTTCTGTAATTAAATGGATCTTTTTCCTTTGAACCAGAAAATGCATCCTGATCAATAAATGTGACAAATATTCTATTGGGAGAAATATTGCCAGATTTGACTAAATTATTTTCAGACAAGTTGGTTCCTCCAGCTGTTTTAATAAATTGACTCATTTCTACTCTATTGATAGGGATCCTATAGTGTTCTCCCTTTTGAGCCATACTTTGCATATTTTCCAAAATATCTGTATCAATCTTTTTTAATGTAGCCTTCAAATACATATTAGTAATTTTAATCTTATAGTTTATGTCCTTATTATCTGTCAATACATTAAAATTATTTAAATCATGTTTAGTAAAAGAAAATGTCAAGGTAGTATTAGGGGGCAAACATCTTTCCTGTTGAGTAATGTCTAAAAATAGAGGACTGATAGCAGAAAATTCTTGGCTATTTTTACTTCTGATCCATCGGGCAACAAAACCTTTTATGCCTTCCATTTGCAAATGGTCCTTGGTAGCTTTAAAAATGGTGTCTTTATCTGTCTTAGTCAAGTTTTCCCAAGCCTTTCCTTCTTCCATCCATCCTCTGATGAAATGCTGCCTGTTTTTGACTTGTTCATTGTGAAATAATCGCTCACTTAAATCTGATCTCCAAGGCTGCAAGGTACTTCCCCCTTCTACAACTTGGTCATTGATTTTTACCTGAACACTTTTAAATATGGACCCATTTGTAAAATTAATGGGTATAACATTCATGGCAGGATTAGCTATAGTTCTATTAGGATCTTGAGGATCTGGAATGGTCTTTGGAATGTCTTTGCCATCAGCTGTAACTACTTTATAAGTACCATATAGACTTAGGTGACAAGGCTTTAAAAGTAAATCTAATGAAGACTGGATTTTGAAAACAATTGTATTGCTTGAATCTATTGAATTGTCAGCAAATATATCTCTTTCTTCTTCTCCAATAATTCCCACTTGGGTGGCTATTGAAGAATGTAAATCTATGTCACTGGTTAAGGCTTCTGCGCCTTTACCATCATCAATTTTTGAGGCCATATTTATTTTTAATAAAATGATTTATCTCTTCACACAGTTACAAATCTCAGGCATATTATTTTTTTTTCAATCTCCAAATACATTTTTATTCCTCTTACCTTTTCCCCCTAGGACAGTATAAGTTTGTCTAGGTAATTTCCCTAGCCTGCCCCCCTTCATATTTTTGCCTTTCTTCTTTTTCCCTTTCCTCTTTTTCTTTTTGTTATGTTGTTGTGGATTTTTTAGTTGAGGCTTAGGCATTAAATGATTGAGTGCATTCATTCCCCTCTTTTTTACAGATTGACCTAAATTTTTACCTAGGATAGCATCCCCTACTAATCTTATACCAGTCCTTTTTATAGTCTTTTTTACTTGTTGACCATAAGGACTACTCATAAATCGTCTACCAAGTTCCTTACCCCTTTGGAGCATTGAATTAATCATGGTAGATTGACCATGACCTGTTTGCTTTTGAATTCTCCCATTAAAAACTGGACCTACAAACCCACCACCTCTTTGAGCTCGCAAATATAAGTCTTTGGTTTTCTTTTTACTTAGTCTAGCCATCTTGCTTTTAAAATTTTAATTTAATTTAATTTTTTTAATTTTTCTCAGTAATAATTATTTATTAATATTTGCACTTTGACTTCTGGTTTGAGGTCTACGTTGAGTAAATTTTTTCATCATGACTGCTCCTGTATAATCACTTAATTTTTTTCTTTGGGTGGAGAGATATCCTGGAGTTCTTTTTCTTTTGTAAGATGAAGAGCTGGCTTTCACAGGAGCTGATGCAGCAGCAGCAGCAGCAGCTCCTAGTAAAGGATCAGATGGTGGTGCTGGTGCTGGTGCTGGTGCTGGTGTTGGTGCTGGTGCTGGTGCAGCAGCAGCACCAGCAGCACCAGCAGCAGTCCCTACTTCAGGAGCAGAAGTAATATTGGCAGGTGAATGAATGTCTCTAGTTTCAAACCATTCTTCTTTTTCTTCTTCTTCTTTATGATCAGGAAAGAAATAATCATGCAAAATGTCTAATCTAGTAGGGTCAAATTGAAAATAATCAATCACATGTTTGCCATAATAAGTTAATAGATGAATAAATTCAGAGATTCCTCTAGGAATACCATATGTCTTGTTTTTGTATGTTGCAAATTTAGGTAATTGACTAACATAATGTTTACCCAAGTCATATAGAAATCTCAAAATATCTACAATGCTGCTATTATCAATTAGAACCCCATCTATGATTAGATTATGATTTTGGTCCCATTTTAGTCTGGAAGGTAGATGCTTTTGGATATAATTGATTACATAACTAACTTTGAACTGATCTTTGGGATCAAACCATTTAGAAATATCTAAATGATGTTCTTGAGCAACAGCAGTAGTTGGAGGAGATTCAGGTCTAATTTGTTGAACCATTTGTTTAGCTAATTCTAATCTTTTGATTTTCACTTTATTTTTTTCTAAAAGGTCAGCTAACATATTCCCCCCTTCCTGACTAGACCCTTTCTGACCAATTTCACTTTCTTCAACAACAACTTCATTTTCTTTTTTTGAATCATGACTAACAACATGTTGTTTTGGTATTAACCACCATTCTTTATAAATTTTATTATCCATGATTAAATTTGTTACAAGTTCATGCTGATTGACTAATTCTCAGGGACTGTTTTTTTCTTATTTTTTATCTTTTTTATCTTTTTTCTTATCAATAGCTTTTTTAATTCCACTAACCCCCAGACTTACCAATTGAGGTAATACAGTGGCTAGAAGAGGTGCAAAAATTCCACCACCTTCTTGCTTAAGAATTCTCTTCTTTTTAGTCATAGGAACCTTTGAATCTTTTAGCATGTAAATTTTTTTCTTATATCTTTTAATTTTAGCTAAATCTTGCTCTTTCATTGTAACATCTCCTCTAAATAAGGCCTCAATACAATTTACAAAACAAGTCATTTGTGGCTTATTGATACGATCAATGAATGCATTTCTTTGCTCTTTTGAGATCCCTCTTTGTTTGACACCATTAGCTACAATATCTAAACACATGATATGTTTATCTACATCTTTTTTTAATTTTAATTTTTTGCTCTGACATCTCTTATGCCCTGCCATCTTTTTTGAGGTGCAATGTTTCTTAATGAAATTTACTAAATACAAGTGTAGATTGTTCTATCTCAATAGATTTTTTTAGCCCCACATCGCCTTTTGTAACTTCTATAATTTAATCCTTTTTCACACCAATTCCTTTTATTATTATTAAATTCTTTTTCAGGTTCAGGATTGCAATAAAGTTTAATTTGATTTAAATCATCTAGTTGTTTCTCCAACAAAGATTGTTTGTTTCTTGAATGATGTTTTAAGTAATCTTCCAAAAAGTTAAACACATAAATAATATCTTTTTGTTTACATGCATCAAATATTTCTTTTTTTTCCACTGGAGTCATGGACCTTCTATATCCTTTAAATGAATCTGGCATTTTTACTCTGTGGTAAAATTTCTTTTCAAACATGCGTCTTTCTGTGTCAGTTGGCACACCCTTTTCACTCATTATTTCTTTGACTTTGTTTGACCATCCTTTATTAATATAATAATTAATTTGATGATCTCTTTTTTCTTGTACTACATGATTCAACATCTTGGAAAATATGGTTTTTAAGGTATTCCTTTTCATCATGTTGTCCACTGGATACTCATAAAATTGAATTTTATTCCAACTCCAGTCTTTAGTCAAATAAACATTATTATCTATAAGCATGATTATCTTTCTATCATCATAATAACACTCGTTGTTATCTCCACTCCGTGCCACCTCATCCCATTCAAGTTTTTCTTCTTCTTCTTCTTCTTCTTCTTCTTCTTCTTCTTCTTCTTCTTCGGACTCTTCTTCTTCTTCTTCTTCCTCTTCTAAGGACTTCTCTTGGGGGCTAGTTTTAGTCATAGACCTGGTCACCCTTTTTGTTGGAACCATCTCCTCCTCCTCCTCCTCCTCCTCCTTATCGAAGTCCAACTCCATCTCTTTATCCACCCCATCATTATCATCATCATCAGCATCAGCAGCACTCAAGTCTGCGGATTGCAACGCTGTAGCCTCATCTACAGTCAACAAATCACCTCTCTCCTTTTTTTCACACTTTTCTTCCTCCATCTTTTCAGACACCTCCTTATCCATCCATTCTTTCACAGAATAGTCACACTTTTCTTCCTCCATCTTTTCAGACACCTCCTTATCCATCTCATCAGGCTGACTTCTTTCTTCTTCTTCTTCTTTCACAGGATGATTACCCATAATAGTTGGTACATCCATATTTCTTTTAATCAAAATGTATGTATTATGTGTGTTTTAGGAAAAATATGGAATCTCTCAGTGATCATTTTGTGTCCTTTTCTTCCTAAAATGGAGTATTGCCAACACTCTACCTTGAGATTCTTTAAACATGATGGGATCTCCCCAATCATCACGCATAGATAGTGTAATGGAAGGAAATGAAGTCCCTTTCAATGCAAAATACTGTGGCTTTTCATACTTAAACTGTAAAACATCAGCATCTCTTTTTTTCACAGTGGGTAAAGCCATATACTTTAGAATAGGGGCATATTGGGCACCCACCCTAGAATAGTGAATGATATCTGTGTAAAGGTAGATGTGCCTTATGAACTTTTCAAAGTCAACATGATACTCTCCTTTGATTTTGTCTGTGTATGACTCCTTAGGTTCTGGTCTGTCATCAGCTAAAATCCTTAACTGGCTTTCAGTGAAACCCATCATGTGTGGTAATTTGTCATTTTGGAATATTATATATTCATCCTTCACTCCTCCATTTATAAAGTGTATGGACATTTTATTAGACCATCGATTATAGTGGAATCTAATTTGACTTTTCCTATAACTTCTATATACATCCCAAGCTCTGTGGTGTCTTGACTCTAAACGAGTAATTCCTTGTCTGATTAAACCTTGACGTTTATTCTCTTCTTTCTCATCTTCCACATGAGAAGGTGGAGTGATGAGAGCTTGCACCCCTTGCTGGGCAAATTTTTGATACCGCTCCATTATACTATAATTGTAGCCAGGGTGAAATTTCCAAGTGGTCTTGTAAAACCCTTCTGAATTTACATCCCATAAATCTGAATCTATCCGCCTATCTGCAAGCTCGTCCAAGTCTAAAGTGTGATACTCATCTCTGTTGAGACCCACACACAACTTTTTAGTGACAGGATCTTGGATGATGTTTCCTTTCAAGTCAGTGATGGGTTGTTTGTAAATCAAATCAATTTTAGTCAAGATGAGATTGAGGGTATCACAAAATTGCTCGGGGGAATAATGCCCTACTGGAATCTCAAATCGATATTCACTCCTAGGATTACCTACAATAATTTTATTCATACTTTCATCTATATTGTAAAAATTATTGGGCATGTTGAGTTCAGCTAGCCCTACTTCCCATCGGTCTAGAGGCAACTCAATAGGGTTGTCCAGGGGAATGGAATATTCATTAGGTTGGTTATCTTTAAATACTTGTGCAGTGTCCCCATGGCTGGGCATATACACATAGAAATGATCCTGACTCATAATGTGTTAACTTTTCTCTCTTCTCTCTCTTCTCTCTACTAGATGATTTTCTCTAAGAAATGACAAATCACAAGGTCCATATTTTTTTTTTTTTTTCTTCACTCATTTTATTTTGTTCCATCTCCTTTTCAAAAATGCACGGAAATATTCTACAGGGTTTCCTCCATAAATGAAATGAGCATGAAACAGGTCTAACAATTTAATCAAATTGAAATGCAAATAATATTGCAGGTTCATGGGCAAAGGTAATGACTTGACATCTTCAGAGTGAGCAAGGCGAATAACCATTTTTTGAGTCACATGAACACTTAAATATTGATTAGGAAAACAATTAAAAGTAAAAAATAATAAATTACACAAAGCAATGTCCCAAGTGAATAAATTTAAATATATGGTTTCTGCACAAATGGCTTGTAAACTAGCAACAGCGCAAGGATGTTGGAATAATTGACATGTTATAATTTCTTGTAACCAAGTGAAATGAAGCCATGGATTGTCCTCTTTGGGTTGTTCTTTAGAAATGAAACCTATTTTTTGACAAAGTAATTCAAATTCATGTTCCACTCTGCATATGGTCTGATAGTCCCTCTTGATAAATGCCCTTCTTAATTCAGGTGGGCACTGATCTTCATCCCAATAGCAAGCAGGAAATCTGAAATTTTAAAAAAAGAAAAAAAAATTTTTTTCTTTTTTTAAAATTTAAAAAAAAATTTTTTTTTTTTTTTAATTTTTTTTTTTTTTTTTTTTTTTTTTTTTTTTTTTTTTGCGCGCGCGTGTGAGGAGGGGTGTGGTGGACCAGGCGTTTAATTTTCTTTCTCTCACCTCATGTCCAGGAGGATGGCTAGACTTGTAGCCATAGATCTAGTCTTGTTGTTTGTCCATGTCATTAGCACTATCACTGTCACAGGTTGTGAACCCTTTTTCTTCTTCTTTATCTTCTTCAGCACCAGCACAGCAGCAGCAGCACATGAAGTCTGAGGACTCATTCTTCCACGGCCAGAGTATTTGTGGTGCATATTCCACAACATGGAAGAGTTAGGGGGAATCTGCCAAATTGGAGAGGAGTAGACGGGAGAAGTGTAGGAGTGCTGGTGGATAAAGTCTAGGTCTTCGTCTTCTTCTTCTTTTTCTTCTTCTTTTTCACCCACATAATAGTTGGCCATATTGATGAAAAAGGTTTCAAATTTGCCCACTAAAGGTTTAAGGTCAAGTGGGAGACTAGACAAACATTGGTTAATGGGGGTATAACCTTGATCAGGACAACTCAGGGCATGCATTTGGTGAGACAGCATACGTAAAGCACACAATTCTTCTGCACTCCACAGATAATTTTTTTCCTTTGGCTTTAGATGTTTTAGCCAGTCAGCATCCCGTTGAGCACAGTGACAGTGATAGACCTCTTTCCCTTCTTTCAAACGAGTTTCTAAAGCTTTGCCTTCTTTGGTGTTTAAGCCTCCATAGCTTACACGAATTTTCACACAATGACAAAATAACATCAATGTAAAACCTAACACATTTTGACCTTGGACCACTGTGGGGACAAGAGGCTCAGGACAATCTCCATAAATGTTTCTCTTTTTCTTTTCTTCAATGAGAGAGAAATCTACTCCACAGCCCCAATAAAGGTTGCTAGTGGCTTCCATAATCAATTTTTTCTGGACAAGCTTATCATCAGTCAGGTCAGAGATCAAAAGTGCAAAAGTTGGGCATTGTTCATATTTAATCTGTAACAATTTTAAAAGCTGATGAACTTGAGAAGCCATTCTCCATTCTTTAGTTTCCTTTTGTTTTAGGTCAGTACTGTGGTGAATCATTTTAGAGAGCTGGCAAACCTTGGGAATGCCCCTGGCATTTACAATGGCTGCGGCCATGGTCCAGTCTTGGTTTTGATTAGCAATGTCATAAATCCTCATTTGTTCCAAACAACCAAAGATGTGGCCTTCTTCATTTTTTAGTGGACATCGAAATAAATTTGAAAGAGGTGAAGATTCCCCTTTAAAATACAGTACATAATGTCCATGGCCAGTATGTTCATCTACTTTTTTCACCAACTTTAAATATAATTCAATCAATACAGTTCCATGGCAACACTTGGGATCAGCACAAAAACAGCCCAGGGTTTTGCCTGCAAGCTCTGGCAAACATTGGATGAGATATGGTGAAGCTAAGATATGGTCTTTGTAACATCTCAATGCTTTGTTATTATCTTTGTTGAAATGATAAGGGTTATGCCATTTGGATTCTTCCAGATTCCAATTGCTATTGCTCTGTTTGGGTCCAATGTAAATGTCACAATCTTGAACCACCTCCCCTTTTACCTTCTTTAAGCGAACCAATTGAGGACAAGCCATGGTGGATGGATTGGTGTTTTTTGAAAGAGCCAAAACATCCCATCTCAGGAGACATTTCATTCATTCTTGGAGCAAAGAAAAATTCTTAATATGTCTGAAGGGTTCTGTAGCAAATAGGTCTGTGGTATATTTCAATTGCTTAGGTGTTTGCAAATTGGCTCTGATACATACATATCGAAAACGTTCCAAAATGTCACTCAACATGGTCAATAAATGCTTTCTTTTACCCCCTTTAGCTAATCTACTGGCAATGACATTCAGTGTAGTATGATCCATGGGGGAGTAAAACAACACCAACACCTTGGCATTTCTATAAATGGTAGTCCCCTGACTTTGACTACCTTTCCCTTTATGAAATATATTTTGAGTGATGTGAATCACACTCATGTTGCCATGGCTAGACCACTTGGTAAACATTTCATCTAACAAATTGACCTCAGCCAGCTCTGCCATCAAATCATCAAAAATGACACAAGTAGCCAACTGTTGATCAGAGTTTTCCTTCATCACCTGAATGAAATTTTCTTTAAATTTTCCTTCTTTTAGCCCTTGAGGGTACGTTGAGGGGAGTTCTACAACACTTACATTATCTAGACTATTTTGAAGCTTCTCAAATATTTTATTGACACTAAGTTCAGTGCCTAGAAAAATATAGATCTTGTCAAATTTAGTAGAAATCAATTCATCTTGTTTACATAATAATTCTTTAACAAAAGTAGTTTTACCACTACCACTAGGACCTGTCACAATGCAGGTGAAAGGGTGCATCCACTTTACTTCATGGGGTAATAAAGTACTTTCCACAACTCCTTCCATCATTCTTCTAATTCTGTATGTATTTTATGCATTTCTTCAGCATAGATTGGTCTTACCTCAGCAATCTTATCCTTTTCTCCTTGGACAGAATACATGGGGGGATTAAATTTATGAATTACATCTGTCACTACATATCTTTTTTTCCCTATAGCAGGGCTTGTTTTATCAAAGGCCAATCTTTGAGACACCACTTGTACCACATCACCAATTTTAAATTTGGGTTTGTCCTTCTTCTCATTAAAATATTTTTCATACAAAACTTGTCTCACCTGGTCCTCATTTTTTTTATTCACTTGGTGAGGAGCCCACTTTTTCAAGGCTCTATGAACTGCATGATTATAACTTTCCACCAAGTCTGGTAAAGCCTTAAGATAATGATATGATTTATTGGCAGCTGTATATTTTCTAATTTTATTTCTAATGGTTCTATTAAATCTTTCCACCATCTGAGCTTTGACATTTTGTTTGGTACTAAAATGAATAATCTTTTCTCTCTTGAATAAAGCTTGAACTGTGCTATTGTAAAACTCACTTCCTCTATCTGTTTGAATTTTGGTGGGCTTTCCCAAATATTTAAAAGCCTTAGTTAAAGCTTTTGACATTTCTTCCCCTTTTTTAGTTTTTAAAGGAATGGCTGTGGCTTTTCTAGAAAAACAATCCAAGATGGTAAGTAAATATTTGTAGCCCTCATTACTTTTATGATAGGGAAAGACATCCAAAGTGTCAGCTTGGTATTGGTGCTGTACTCCCCTCACCAATACCTTTCTTCGTTTAAATCTTCCTCTCATTTGTTTGAAAGAAGCATAAGTAGGCTGAATGGAAAGCCATTGCTTCACATAAAACCTAGTTAGACGAGGATCTTGTTTGACAGCAGCTTGATATAGTTTTTCCCAAGAACCAAAAGAAGCTGGATGGGAAGGAGAATAATATAACTTGATCAAAATATGATCTAATCTGGCTTTGGCTAATCTTTCATTCACTTCGGAAACTAAATGATTAATTTTTTCTTTCATTTGAGCTTTGGTTGAACCTTGTTGACCCTGAGTAGAAGTCGAAGGTTCAGGGTCATCAGGTGTATTATCCATGACAAACACAATATTTATTAGTTTTTAATTTATGATTATTTATTTTTCAACATCACAACATTCTACACAGCATGATTTTTTATTTTTATTTTTATCATCATTCAATTTTTTCTTCCTTAAATATTTAAAGCAATGAATCATGGGACAACATTTATGTGATTTAGTTCTAATACAACTACTATTGCAACATTGACATTCTACATCTTTTACATCTAAATCTAATGTCACCCATTCTCCTTTCTTGTCCATTGATCTGGCTCACACATTAAAATTTAAAGTGGCGTCAGGATGACTTTCTTTATATTTCATAAAAGCATTATATAACGTTTTAGTATCAGTGGGAATATCTTTCATTTGAGTGCCTTTATTGGGTTTTGATGACTTTCTTGCACTAATTCTCTTCTTTGGTTTTTCTTTGACTCTTTTATTCTCTTGTTTAGATGATTTTTTAATCTTATCCTTTTTTAAGGTTTTGTCTTCATACAACCACTTACATAAATGGGTTTGGCGTTGGCTTGGCTTTTTCTTTTGCCTTTTGGAAGGGGGAGGAGAAGAAGACTCTACATCACTTCCCTCTGAACAACCACCCTCTGATGAATAACCTTCATCTTCTTCATCCTCATCCTCCTCCTCTTCCCCTTCATCCTCCTCCTCATCCTCATCATCATCATCCACCATTAGGGTCTGTGTTTGAGCGTTGTTGGTGCTGGTGCTACTGTTGGTGGTGGTGGTGGGGTTGGTGGAGGAGGTGGTGGTGGTGGTGGTGGGAGGAGGTGAGGGTACTGCCGGTGGTGGGGAGGCTGTTGGATCTGCCATTTTGTTTGTTGCTGCTGCCATGGTTGCTCCCACTTGTTGTCTGAGTTGATGAAGTTTCAGATGGAATGGATGGAGTAGATGTTGCATGCTTTGAACTAGCCAGTGTAGTTTTTGGAGTAGTAGCATGATGAGACATACTAGTTGAATGATGTTGTTCATTCTCCATGTTGAATGGTTGAATATTCAGTGAATGTTGTAAAAAACATGACTTTTACAGTGATAGTGAGCTCATCTCAGGTTGAATTTTTCTTTGCTTTCTCTTTTCTATGAGAATATTTTCTACAACATGAATTACAAATGTGTTGATGATGATGGAAATATCTTAAATGTGGATAAGGTTTATGACATGTAGTACATTCTTGTACACAATATTTAGCACAAGAAGCACAATATTTCTTTGTATCCCTCTTCATCAACTGCTCCTGACACCAATTGCATTTCCTTGGATATTTTTCTGACATTTTTTCTAAATTATTCTTCAGAAACTAGTGTTTGATGTTGCTGCTGTTGCTGCTGCTGCTGCTGCTGCTGCTTCTGTTGTAAGTCTTTCATATATAGCTGAATGGCTTGCTCTCTCAGGTCTTGATCTTGCTGAACTTGTTGACGTGAAGCTTCAAGTTCTTTAGTTCTTTGTGATTTGGGAATAGAATCAAATTGAATTTCTTCTTCATCCTCTAAGGGCACTGTTCCATAGTTTTCCTTAATGGCCTCACTACAGTCACTCATATTTTTAGCAAATAAAGTTCTATTGTCAAACAAATCATAAAAATCTTTCTCTTCAAGAGACATATAATTAGTTTTTGCACTATTTCTATAAATCTTTTTCAAATGAAAATACACCTTTCCCTTAAAATCACTAATTTTCACTGTAATAACATACTTTGGTCTGTTTATTTCTCCTTTATATTCATACACAGGCTTATCCCCAAATTTATCCCCTCCTCTATGAGGTGTGTCTGGTGTAGACCAAACATTATATCCAGGAGTATTATTATTATTATCCCAACCCATTTTCCTTGATTTCATTGCCTTGGGCATGATGTATTGAAATAACAAATGATCACAACTCAATCTCCCCTTCTTGCTCTGTATCAGTAGCAATTTTCAGCAGACTTGGATTTGTAACCATAAGGCAAAGAATGGAAAGCATTCAAAAGATAGCGCTTATCATCAAAGGGACTCAGAGATATTTTTTTCTGGTGCATTGTGAAAACAGTGTGACTTAAACTCCTGATGGATTTAAAATCATGTTCCATTTGAGTGTACTGTTTTAAACAATTCACATAATCATCATATTTCAATTTATTTTTAATCACATTTTTTTTCACTCCTTTGGCCACTTTAATTTCTTTATCTTTCTGTTGAATGCAATACATCTTACTTCTTAGACCAACAAAACTTTTCATGACTTGACCTTTGCACTCATCCTTAAAAATACCTGGTATTCTTTTATATTGTGTAGAATATAAAGGATGAGAGGGGTCATAATTTGAAAAATCAAAATGACCTTTGGGCAATTGAGATAAATCTTGATAGACATCTTCAGTTTTAATTTTGTACACCAGAGAATCTGTATCTGTATACAATAATGTGATTCTATCTTTGAAATATTTTTTCATCACATTATAATGAAAATTATACATAAAATATTTGGACAAGTCCAGAATAACCATGCCCAAATAAAATGGCTTTTCAATTTTCAGTGAAGGGTAAGTCATTTCCACCCCTACCAAGTTGGAATTAATTCTTTTACAATTTTTGAAAGTTAATTTAGATACACATTGTTCAAATGTAGTCTGATTATTCACCAATTTGACTTTGGATTTATTTTCTGGCCTTTCCATGGTTTTGCCAAATAAAGAATTACTTAGCAATTTATAAAAACCCACATCAAAATCATTAGTAGCCTCTGCTCTTTTTTGAGTATTCAAAGTCACATAATCCCTAATAATAGGTGCCTGTTTAAAACTAACCACATGATGCACTTTTTTTATTTTCAAACCTAATTGAACATACAATTGAAGTACCCTGTAGTGTAACACATACTTTGATTTATCATACAAAGTGACCAATAACTTTTCTGACTTGTACAATTTAATATTGTCCTTTTTCATAGTCTCCTTAGCAAATGGGGAAAGCATATCCTCAGTAATGATCCTTTTTTCTGGAGCCAAAGGATAATCTTGATGAAAATCATGAATATCTTCTGGATATTCCAAAGACACCTGCACTATGTAACCTTTCTCTGAATCATGAGGTGACTCCAAAATCTGTTGAACCAGTGTCTGGGTTACCTTTTCCCATTTAAAATCTCCATAAGGCAAATACTCCATCATGGCTTTGCCATACAAATTATTACAATCCAGGTACATTAAATAAGTAGAATCCTGTGAAGGGTCATAATTGGGTAAGTATTTATTGTTGGCTTCTACCCATCGTTCAGTGGACACCATGGAAAGTCCTCCCCTAATCCCCAACTTAAAAAAGGTATACATGTTGGCATCTGTTAATAATTCTATTCTCTGAGCTGAATATCTCAAAAAGGCATCAAAAGTAAAATGGGGACTGCTATAATAATGGGCTGGATCCAATTCATAATTTTGCAAACAATTGTCTCTAAAATTTTCAAAGACATCGGCCAATAACAACAAATCTGCCAACAGATACATGTGCAAGTAATCCCCCAACGTTTGACATTCCATCGTGTCCCAAGCATGAAGGGCAAAAGCATACTCTTCATCAGATATATGTTCTCCAGACAAATCATTGAAAAAAAATTCTTTGGAAGGCAATTGAGTTTGTCTCAATACATTCAAATCAGTGATATAAGTGTAAGGAAAAACCCCCTTTTGCATCATAATCTCTCTCCATGTGGGATCTAGAATATATCTGTGAACATTTGTAAATGAAGTCAAACCTTTACTTTTCAGATTTTTTGCTAATGTAGCCAAACTTTCTGCCAAAAATTGAAAAGAATCTTTAAAATGAACATGGCCTACAGAAAATGACAAATACTTTTCTCCTGTTCTAGGAATCACTTTCAAATCACTATCAGCAAATTTGTGTAGTTCCTGAATGATAAAATGAGAATCATAATTGCACAGCCCATGGAGTAAAACTACAACTTTAGGCTTAGTTTTAGCAAAAGTCAAATTACATCTAGAACACAAAGCAAACCTATATTTACCACTCAAATGACAATGATCTTTCACTTTAAAAATGTATGGGTGCTTTTCAAATTCCCTCAAACAAAAATAACATCTCTTTTCACTATGCCAGGCTATCCAATCAGCCTTTGTCATTTTCAAAGGAATATTTACATTTTCATAAATCTGATTTATTCTGGTCACTTCCACCAGGATATGATCAAAAAATTTAGAAATACATTCAGGTCCTGTATACATTACAGGTTTTTCAGAGGAAAAGGCAGGATTAGGTCTGCACACAGTCAAACATGCAAAAGAAATAGCTCTATGTTTCTTCTTGGAAATCTGTTTAGTACTTTTACCCTCCAATATCTCAGCTTTCTCATCAATGGCAGACTCTAAATCAGCATAAATGACAAAGGGTGCTACACACAAATTAGAAAATTGCTTGAAAAACATGAGACTATCCTGAGGTCTGGGCATTTCAATGGGTCTGCCTTTGCCAAGACACATCTCTGCATGCAACCTCAGACTCTTTGAAGTGGTAAAATAAGTAAGACAAGAATTGCAAACAAAACATTTCCTTGTATTGATATAAAAATTCTTCCTCACTAAAGGGCCTAAATCTTTAATCACATAAAAATGAGACTTGTGAAGCAATAAATTGATGTGATTCTCTTTTACCACATCTGTAACATAATATGGAAATAATACTCTGTCATATCCATAAATATTGAAAGAAAATGGAGATTCTTTTTCAAACTTTACAATTTCTTTCAAAGTCACTGGAAAATGTTGAATACAAGCGGGCAACTTTTTTATAATGTCCTTGTATATTTTGCAATTTCTTGTGATATTACGTTCTTTATTCACAACACCAAGAGCAACAGCGTATGCGAAACAAAGATTCTCATCATTGTTGGGAACTGAAAGAATAGACTTGGAAAGGGTTAATCGAGGCGGGAGTTTAGCTTTTTTACACCCGGCAGTGAACAGGCGAAACCGCATCATGGCGAGAGAAAACACATTCACTTTTTGCAACACCCATCCTGAACCCTGATGAACAAATGAATCATATCGAGCCAAACATTGAGAAATCAATGTCTGAACTTTTTTCTGTAGACCCAGGGGAGTCAAAATTTTAATGCTGTCACTGGGAAACCAATTTTCAATCCTAATGTGTCTTTGCTGTTCAAAAGAATATTTTTCCAACTGGATAAAAATTCGCAATTGAAAACGCAAAGCATATCTTCGTTTCAATCCCTTCAAATTTTTCTGAACTAACTGAATCAATAAAGGAAACACTTGTGCATTACTTTTCTCTAAATCAAACGAACACTCAGGACTTGGGGTAATAAATATCTCTTTATGCCATCCGCGTAAAGCTGTCTGTTTATTAACAATCTGTGCCATTGTTGAGTCTAGTTGATGACAGCTGAATCACAGCAGTAATCAATCTGTCAAATCAAAGTCTACATATGTGGCGTGGTTGAAGCCCAAAAAAAAAAAAAAAAAATTCAAAATTCAAACATTCAAGGATTTTGCAAGGGCGTTGAAAAAAAAAAGGTGAAGGACGGCGAGCGATTTCCTCCCAAATTTATTTATTCTCAGGGACGTTTGAAAAAAAGGTCAAGGACGCGGGCAATTTCCACAAATATTATTTGTTCTCAAGCTCATAGAAAGGTGAAGGACGTTTAATAGTTTCCCAAAATTATATTTTATTCTCTCAAGTGAAGGTGAAGGACGTTGAAAGGAAAAAAAATTCAAAAGTTTGGGAGAAATGTGAAAATATTACACACACACACACAGCGTCCTTCCAATTTATTCTCAGCTACAATGTTGCAAAATCCAATTTCAAAATGTCGAGGGGGAACTTGGCAACACAGACATCTTTTAGATGCGATGTTTCACAAGTGTAAAAACTTACTTTTTCAGAGAGAAAGCTTTGTGGGGTGTACATTTGATTGATGTAAAGAAGAAACATGGTACCCAGCACACTCGCCAGGAAACATGACAAGTCAAAGAAAGAGGGGTGAAAAAAAATTTCCAATGTCAGAAAAATATGAAAAGTTGAAAAAGGAAAAAATTCTTGAGAAAAGAAAAGGTGAAGTGAAGTGGGGTAAGAATTTGATTAGAAATATTTTAGCCAAACAATTTAAAACAAAGGTGAAGGACGTGGGAGTAAAAATTTGATTAGAAAAATAAATTTGAAACAAAGGTGAAGGACGTGGATAAAAGACGGCGAAAAAATTAATTAAGTGTACACAAAATTTGAAAAAGAACCCAAAGTCCATCATTTGAATGTTGCAAACCACCTTCATTAACTCTGTCTGTCCTCTGTGACATGGTGACTTTCCCCGCAGAAAAAAAGTTGTTCAAAGCTGGAAAAAGCTCATAAATCTGGATAATCTGGATACCTTTTTCCTCTTTTTACTAGCGTCTCTTAACGGACACAACATTCAAATTTTAAATGAGGAGTATAAAAGGAGAGCGCGGTGGAAATTCTGTGCTCAGAAGCAACTTTGCTGTTCATGGGATCACAATGACATGCTTTTCAAACTAAACCAAATTGTAATCTTGGGTTGCTTTGGACGTAAAAAACTCAAAAACAAAAAGAAAACGTTCAAAAAATCTCAGTACCGACTTGGATTCAACTCATTGGTGGTTAATGCAGAAAATATTTTCCTATTTCTGAATCGGGACATCCAATTTACCCTTGCTCATCTTGAGCGTTGCAAGCACCACATTTTAATATTGCTAAGGGAACTTTTCCACAGACCAAAATTGAACCGATTGGAATTATTTGTAAGTAATCTCCAACATTCACTCATTCTTTCAGAAAAACCGCGTTTTGTTGTTCAACATATTCTTCCCATTCTGAAACAACGATTTCCAATTGCTAACGTGGAAATAGCTCAAGAAGCGGGTGCACCCTTCAAAATTGATATAAACCAACTCATTAGTTCCTCCTGTTCCTACATTACACTGTTTGTCAAGTTCCATGACAGTTTTTATGTGGATGGGAAATTCATCACTGTGAAATTTTTGAAAAGCAAAAACAATGCTGATGCCACCAATGTCACTTTAATCTGTGTGTCATTGAGTTCCAGAGTACAGCAAATCATTGACTTTTTTGAAAAAAAAGAATGGATGTTGACAAAATGAAAGAATCGTTCACATCTGAACAGCTTGAAGCGTTAAAATTGCTCTTCGCTCAACAATTGATGCCAACTCAGCAATCTCAACACTCGTCCGAATCAACACAACCGCAAAACCAGCAAACACCGCTGCTATCAACACTGCTACATGAAGACACATCGCAGGGGCGAGAAAGTAAGGCACCCTCCCAGTCTCCACCACAGCAGAAGCAGGCGCAGTCGCTACAAAGTTGCCAACCAATCAGCAATGTGGCCAAGGTAAAAAAGAGTACTGACATCTCTATTTTATCAAACAAACCCAAACCCTCGTACTCTTTTTTAAAAAAATCAAACAAATGTCTTTGTCGTTTTTCATTAGGTTCCTCCACAATTAACGATCAGCAAAGTGCCAGAAAAGAAAACTTCTACTTGTGACCTTGGACTGTGGCTGGTAAGTAATGGAAATCAAACACTTGAAAAAATAAAAATGAATCAACTTTTTAAAAAAATCTATTCAAACATTTATTTTCCCCATTTTTTTGACAATTTTCAGAACAAATCGCCGATTGACTACTTTGTGGACAGTTTATCCAACAATGAAGCAGCAGCACCGGCACCACCACCACCACCTCCACCAAGCGCGACACAACGACCCAAGAAGAAAAGAATGCGAAAACAAAACTTGGAAATCAAACAGGAGTTTGATTCCTTGGACACAAAAATCAAAACTGAACCAGAAGACTCAAGGTTTTCAGTAGAAACAGTGCCAAACCTGAGTGGGATGAGTGAAGAAGAGTTGAACAAAATTGCAAAAATTGCTGAAGTGAAAACTGAACTTGAACTAACAGACAGTGGTGAAAGTGACGGTGAAGATGAAGATGAAGTTGGTGAAACGTTTGAAATGTTACAAGTCAAGGGTTCAAATTTGGAAACATTCAAAAAACATATTCAAGCACGCACCCCCACCCAAGAAGAAGTTGCTAACAACAGCAGAGAACATGCTTGGAAGTGCAAAGTAGCAATGTTAACAGCTACTAACCTAAAACTTCTGAAACTTGTTGAAGGATTCGTGAAAAACAACATGGTTGTGATTGAAGAAGAAGAAGTCGTGCAATGTCGAGGGTGTGATATTCACTGTTTTGCACAACTAACCGAAAAACAATGTTCCCTCACAGGGCCTGGGAGGCCACCAGGTTCAAAAAATCAGAAATCAAAACGTTCATTAGAACAAAAAGATGGAGAGAAAGTCAAAGCAAAAAGGAAAAAAAAGTCTCATAAGGGGGATGAGTGAGAAGTCAGATCTTGTTGAAACTCGGACAATGTTTCACCCAAAATCTTGATGAGGTCCAACTGCACTCTCAAATGATGTGTCATGTGGTCGAGATAAGCTGAAAAAAAACCACAACCAATGTAAATATATTCACACAACGAAATTTATTGTTTGTATACAAAATTATGTAATATTAAATCACCTGCAATTTCTATTTTATCTCGCGTTTGTGGGAAAGCCAAGTCAAACTTGGAACCGGTTGCAACGTGTTGTCGAATAGCATCATAAAATGAACCAATTTCTTGCAGTGTACAATACTGGACTGATGTAATCTGATCTCCTGCTGACACAAAAAGTGTCAACACGCAGAGCAACACTGTGAAAAGAAAAGTGAAAATAGAATTTGTATCACACACTTTGAAATATTTTGTTTTCTTTTCAAGTCAATAAAAATAAATACAAACCTAAAACAGTAATGACCAGCTTGCTTGACGTCATGTTGAATATGTTCAAGGGGGAGTGATTCGTTTTCCTGCAATAAATTTAAACGTTGAAAATATCACATCAACACTAAGAGCGCTGATAAAAAAAACAAAGTTGCCAACAAAGAGAGCGAGCTTCATGGAAAAAATGTTGCTGAGGAGGAAACAAACAAAACACTTGAACAAAGTCCCATCACTTTTCTGTCATATAAAAGAATCGTCTGAACATTCGGCTGTGAAAAAAGAAAGAAAACCAGTCAAAGTTTGAGGCATTCATCTGTGAAGAGGGAAAAAAAATTAAAAACATGAATCATCTGTTCCTGTTGCTGTGTCTGGTGGTTCTGTTGAGATGCAATGCTGCAACGACAAGTGTAAACACTCCACCAGTGTCTGCTGCGCCTGCCGACCCCGCCGAGCCCGCCGAGCCCGCTGAGCCCGCTGTAATCACCGTGACTGCTGCTGAACCTGATAACGATGTGAAAGAGACTGTTCGTGATGGTGTGACCTCTCCAATCCAGGACAAAGACTCTGAAGAACTGGAAAACCATCACTCCGCCTACAACTGGTACGCCCAACCCGAACGTGTAGACTTTGTTCATCGACAGTGGTATTCTCCAGATCATCTGAACCAAGCACTCAACACCTGCTCGTCTATTCACTCCATGAACACTGATGATTTGGCAGCTGTCCATCCAACTGCAACTGTATTGGAAACTTTGGTGGAATACTGTAAAATTTATGAAAAGATTGGGGCCAACTGTATCAACACAGATGCGCCAGCAAGACCTTCAAATTGTGAAAAACGTGTATTTTTTGCAAAAGCCTTTGGTGAAAATTACAATCGAACCTTCATCAGTTATTTTCCTCCCGATGTGAAACCTGGTCATGAAACTCAGTATCCCCATGTTCTGACTTATTATTGGTGTTTTGCATTTGATCCAAATTATTATTTTAGTCCATCTCATGTACATTGGTTGTGGAATGAATGGAGAAAACCTGAGAAAAACACCATTGCTATTCACCAATGCAAACGTCAAAAAAACATCCTGACTCTCATGAACGACAACGAAAAAGACACTTTCTGGGGTTGGATCATGGGATAAGAAACAAAACTTGAAACACTTACCGTGTTTAGATAATGTTGATTTTCTCCTGCTTACTTGCTTGCTTGCTTTGTGAATAAATGCTCAAATCCTTCGTGGTCTTCTTATATTGGAAATGCGATGTGAAAGTAAAAAGAAAACCAGTCAACAGCGAACAAAACAAGGAAAAACCCTCGAAAATTTTCGAAAACAACCATCAAACCATCTCTCATCGAAACGAGTCTCAACGAAATCACCGCTGTGACATCATCCAGAAATTCAACCAACGAACGTGCTTCTTTTTATCCAACTCGTCACTGATTGGGGCTCGCTTAACTGCCAACCAACAACATGGAAAATCTCAAACGAAAACATGATGAAGAAGAAATGTGTGAATCAGCCAAAAGAATTAGAATTAGCAAAGAAATGAAACCACCGGTTTTTCGACGAGATAAAACCGATTTACGAAAAAAAATACTCCTGAGAGAAACCATGAAACAGGTTGTCAGAGAGGAAACATCTATGGAATGCAATGGATAAATTTCTTCATTCAATCCTTCCTGTATCAAAACATCAAATCGAAAAATGTAAAAAAATAATTCGCGAACAAAAATTTGTGGCTAAACAGTTTCCTATTCATGGATATGAATTGGCTTATTGGGTCATTTTAGAAAAACTCAGTGAATATGTAAATTTAGAATTATTTTGTTTTTTAAGCGAAATGTCACCCGAAGAATTAGATCCATCCCTTCAACTGGAGTCTTGGCATCGTGTTCATGTGCAAAAATTTCATTGTTTAACATGTGGTCAAACACCCAGAAAAATGGAACTAGATTTTCTCATCAATGAGAAAAATAAAACTCAAATACATGATTATAAACACAAGCTAGATTATTTATTGAAAATTTGCAATGAATTTATTGAAATGAACCAGGTAGTCTCCATCACAGAAAAAGAATTTAGGTGTTTAAATCACCGCAGTCGTGTTAACTATACAGCCATGGAACAAATTTTAGAAAAATACATCCAATCATACAACACAACCAGATATTATTGGGCATATTGTATTCTTTTAAAATTCTTTGCAAAACATGCAAAAGAAGAGCAATTTTGTATCTTGGCACATAAAAATTATGCAGAGTATTTCGAAGAAACCAAACAGAAACGAAAAATGTCTTGTTACTGTCATTCATATGAATGTGATGGTTGTACAACCCAAAAAATTAGTCTTTTTGATAATTTAATCAAAGAATACCTGGAAAAAGATGAAAAAACACGTGAACACTTGAAATTGAGAGAAATTACTATTTTTGACAAATACAATGCACTCTTCAACATATTTAAACAATTTCAAACACTCAAAGAAATACAGCTGAGAGGGAAACACACACAATAAACACACACACACACACACACACACACACACACACACACACATCATGGAAAATTTCATCAGTCCTGCTACTGATGAAGGTTTGCGTTGTATGGTTTGTAAAGACACATTTGATTGTACAGAACAAATTCCCAGAATGTTACATTGTAAACACACTGTATGTCACAGTTGCATCCAACAATTGCTAAACAAGGAAATGGTCATTTGTCCCAAATGTCGCTTCCATAATACATGCAACGGAGGAATTGCTGCCAACTTTCCCCAAAATGAATTTGTAACTTTATTTCTGGAACACATTGAAGAGTTCAAATCAAAAAGAGCAAAAGTGAAACCAGATGTAAAGGCAAACGCGATAGCAATCAAAAATAAATGCAAGCGACTTGAAATCAAACAACGAGAAATTAAAGAGATTAAAACATCAGCAAAAGTAAATGACATGAATTGTAAAGATTTCTTTGTCAACGTGCGGAAAAAGATTGATCGTGCAGAAGCTTCGTGCACTCGACACATCGCAACAAGAATGGAAAAGATCATGGATGAAGAAGCCAGCATCGATGTACTGTTGAATGAAATGTACAATCTTCACTGGGAGCTGAAATTGAACATTAGCTGTCCAACAAACTGTCGACAAGACATCAAAGACTTCGAAAGAAGAGTGAGAATCATTGAAAAAAACACCTTTGATGATCTTCGCTATCAAACTGTGCCAGAGATTAACAATGATACACTTGTGGTGACAAATGAAGAATATGAAGAAGGAGAAATCATTGAAATCGCTGACGATGACGATATGGATCTATTGTGAATAAAAAAAAATTCAAAACAAAATTTCAAACATGTTTTGTTGTTGAAAAATAAGGCTGAGAGAAAGTAAGTAAGAAAGAAAGAAAGAAAGAAACAACCATGGCAAATCTCAAAGAACAACACGATCTTGAACACATGGTATTTGAAGTCATGAACAAGCGAATTCAAATTGAAAAACAGAAAATGATTTCAGAACAAACGAGAGTGCATTACAACATACATATACAAACTTATCAAGAAAAAGTTCAAGAACTAAGTAACGCACTAAGTAATTGCATGAGAAAAGATGAAGAAGTGTATCAAAATGACATTAACAAATGTAAAAAATTTGAATTTGAATTAGAACAGGCAATTCAACACATGAAATTGAATCCCACTTGGCAAATGGGAGCTCAGGTGGCAGAACATAGGCGTGAGCAATTTCAAGATCTGCGAAATGAAGTGGTGTCTCGCCCACAAACATACAAAATTGGGGGAATTCCACTGGAATTTGGAAAACTCACTCTGTTGAAACAAGGTCCAGATGATACCGAAGTCCCCACCATGTGTAAGAAATTCATGTAAAATTACAGCTGAGAAAACACTCAGACCAAAAAAAGACAAAAAAAGGACAGACAGAGAATATTTGGAATCTCTAACAAAAAAAATTTCTCTAACTTTAAAATTTGCAGAAGTAGAAAAAAAAGATTTTGTCTAAAAAATTACAGCTGAGAAAACACTCAGACCAAGAAAGACGGACAAAGAAATGGCAAGCATGGGGCAAACGCAAACTTGTGTATGTGATGATGTGAGTCACCATGCAAAAATAAATGATCTAACACTCCCAACTGAAATCAAAACATCAGAAGTTTTAATGTTAAAATTTGCAAAAGAAAGAAATACAAGAGAACAAGAGTTGAAATGGATACTGTCTCAATTAGCATTCATTGACTTTTCAGTGAAAGTGACAAATGAATTTCTAGATATGATTGTTGATTACTATGAAACTCTCATAAATGATGTTATAAATTTAAGTTGTCATGTCAAAGAAGAAAGCAAAAAGAGAGAATATTTAAATCGGCAAAGAAAATGGAACCACTATCAATATGAATATGTAAAATTCTTATTGCATGCATGGGTTAACATACTTGAAATGGATAAGTGTGAGCAATGTTTATTCACAAATCTCCATGATTTCTTGGATATAACAAACATGGAAAAAAAAGAAGAACTGAAGCAAGGGAACTGTGGTCGTCATAATATGTTGACAAGTGTGATTCTTCCTTCACCTATACCAGCACTTCCAGCAAAGACCTTGAGTACAAAAGATGTTACTAAACATGGATGGCAAAATGCATGTATGGCAAATAAATTGGCAAAATTAACAAACGAATGGGAACAGAAAGTATGGCAAGAGTTGGACCAAAAGGAAGAAAAAGCAGTGAAGCAATTAGCTGCGGCAAAAGATGAAGAAACGGTTCGAAAAGCTATGAATGGGCTTTTAAAAATCAGTCAATATCACTATCAATTAATGAAATTCGCAGTAAATGGTTGTGTTAAAATATTAGACATTGATGACTGTCATGAGTGTTTATATGAAAAAACTACACCTGGAAAAAAGGGTACTAAACAAGCCTGTAAAGAATTTTTTGATCATTGGTTCCCTGACACAGAAAAAAGTACCTCTGACAACCCACAGGCAGTCAGTAAATAAATCAATAAATTAATCAATCATGAAATGTACAACAGATACCACGCGGTTCGAACCGAGAACATTAGAAATCACAGCCGAATGTGTTACCATTGAGCCACAGAGGTACCCAGTAAATGTGGTGTAGTGAATGAAACAAGATTGTTACACAACACACTCAGTCCTTGACCTCATAAATCCGCATTAAAAATGACAGCTTCACAACACATGTACTCTTATGCTTGCTAAATAAAACCGTGAAAAAAGGAAAAGAAAAACACTTGTTGTCATTTCAAAAATCGAAAAAATTAACAATTTAAAATAACAAAAATGGTTAAAATCTCTTTCAAAGCGAAAAAAGTCATTTCCATCTTAACATCAAACATATTTTCAAAGTGACAACAAATTTAAAGCACACTAACTTTTGGCTTAAGACAAAACGTGTAAACCAGCCATCATCCGCAGATTCAAATCACGCTAGCTACCTCGGGTGTGTTTGTTGTTAAACCCCCCTTGCAAATGTGAAGGCTAACTGGCTAATCTCATTCTCTTGGTTCCTTTGTGTTCCATAATTTTTTCTAGGGGGACTGCTGGTCAGTCCCCCAAACAAAAATAAAATCATGATGAGAAAAAACACGATTTTCATTCCCTAGAGTAAACCATGAATCTCATTTCACCAATCATTGTTTCTGAAAAGCTATTTGAAACAGATTTATTGATGATGGATCTAAAAGAATCCAGAGAAATGAGAGCAGAGATTGTAAAAGAATGGTATTGCAAAAGTGATTGTCTCCACGACCGATTAACCTATCACATCAAAAAGAAATATCCACATATTGATCTAGAAAAATCTATAAAACCTAGAAAGACAAGGTCTTTAATTGTACAAGGTCTATACTGTGAAGATGATCATTTCCACAAGATTATAAATATGCACAGCAAAGATTGTAACACCTGTATCCCCATCATCAAGAAAATCATCCATGAAGATTCACAAAGAGTACCTGAAAAAGAAGAAAGAAGAAGAAAAATCAATCTTCTATTAAAAAACAAAATAGAAAACGCTCCTTCAAACAAAAAATAAAATCATGATGAGGGGGAAAAAAACACATTTTCATTCCCTAGAGTAAACCATGGATCTCATTTCACCAATCATTGTTTCTGAAAAGCAATTTGAAACAGATTTGTTAATGATGAATCTAAAAGAATCCAAAAAAATGAGAGCAGAGATTGTAAAAGAATGGTATTGCAGAAGTGATTGTCTCCATGATCGAGTAAATAATCACATCAAAAAGCAATATCCACAAATTGATCTTGAAAAAGCTATAAAATCTAGAGAAACAAGGTCTTGTCTTGTACAAAATCTTTACTGTGAAGATGATAATTTCCACAGACGTATAAATTTACACAACAGAACATGTAACACCTGTTTCCCCATCATCAAGAAAATCATCTGTGAAGATTCACAAAGAGTACCTGAAATAGAAGAAGAAAGAAAAGAAAAATCAATATTCTATTAAAAACAAAATGGAAAACGTTCTTTCAAAGCTTGGAAATGGTCAAATGTTAGAACTGTGTGACAAAATAGAAAAAAGGAATGTAAAATATTTAATGTACACATATTTAGCACTCATACTAACATGTGATGATGAAACATGTGAATGCAAAGAAGCAACCTTGGGCGAAGTAATAGATCAACTAATGCAATGTTCATTGGTTAAAAAATGACTCTGAGCACAATTTTCTTTGAACAAATGACTCTGAAATAGATGTAACATGGATTTACTGTGGGAACGACAAGAAATGTATCAAGAAATGATCTTAGAAATCATTGAAACATATCAAAAGCCAGAAGATGAAAAATGGAAAAAAGAAATCAAAGAAAACCTGAAAAAATTGGAAGAAATTTTGATTGAGACAAGTGAAGACAACAATGAAACAATCAAAAGAGTAAATCATGGCAAATCATGAGATCATGACACCTTGTGAAGAGTGTATTGAATATGCTTACTTACATGACAAAAATGCACAACAAATAGTAGACCTTAAGATTGATCATACGCTATGTAAAGAAAGATCAACATGTGAATGTGAAAAAAAGATTGCAAAAGCAAAAGAAAAGCTATTGGCAAACAAAAATAAATTGTGTGAAGATTGTTTGAACACACCAATAAGAAAAGATTCAGAATGGGCACAGATATTCATGATGAGACAAAGAAGAAGAGATGAAGCAATAAGAAAGAAGAAGGAAGAAAACATGTCAGACGAGGGTTATATCCCCACCTACTATTTAATTGCCATCCCATCAGACCACTTCTACTGCTTTGCAAAAGAAGATCAGCATCCATTCAACACTTTTAATGAAGTCATGATAGAACATAGAGAAAATTGTAAATTTTGTAGTGATCATAAAACATATGCTAAATTGCATTTGAATCATATAGAACTTTTAACAAAGGTATCAAAACATTTTAGGTCATGTTTAGATCCAACATGTAACTGTAAAAAATTTGTAAAATCTCTCTTCAAAGGTCTAGATGAAATCAAAACTGAATTTGACGTTTTGTCAGAATCACCTTTTAAATATCTAAAACCATTTTTTTAAATCATGATGTGTGTTCAAAAATGCATCCTGAGATAGATGAAACAAAAACAGATGACAACAAAATGAATAAGGAAATGAATGATCCACCATCCATCCATGTATGCTGGACATCAGCAGCTGAAAAAGCAAAGATTGTAAAAGTACTCTATTATTTACAAGCTGAATTGCAAGACAAAGTAGATGAACATATAGCAAAGTGTGAAGAGTGTACAACATTGATCCCATTCATCATGAATGCTGAAAAAGCAAGAAAAAAACACAAAGATAAAAAAGCGCATGAAACCATGGAAAAACTCTATAAAATGCATCATGAGACAGATGAACCAGATACCAAAGACAAAACCATCATGGCAGAGAAAACTCCAACTCCTAAACAAATCATGGATCAATTAGATTATGCATTAGATCCAATGTGTTGTGATCATTGTTCAAACTGGTGTGCAGAGTTGAATGAAGAAGAGAGACAAAGGAAAAAAAACAAAGAAGAAGCAAAAAATGAAAATCTGGTAAAACCTTGTGCAGAACAAAAAATGGAAAAGCGATTGTGAGCCCAACAAAAATATAAAAAATGTCAATGTAACCAAAACCCCTGTAAAATAAACATTGAATAAACATTAAAAACCCTGAGAATACTGAGTTTTTGTAAATTAGGGCAGAAATAACCTCGTGAACAAAAGTCAAAAAAGTGTAGTTTCAAAATCAAGCCTTTTGAAGGTCTGGGAACAGTAGAATTCAAAATAATTGGAAATAAAGCTCGATTTGAAGGTAACAAAAAAATGTGCTGAAAATGACTCTCCCGTTATCATTATTCAAAGCATGAATGTGTTTTCTGTAACTTTACCCAAGGTCCGTTTCTGGCCAGGACTAATTTCCTCAAGGAACATAAATTCGATGAGACTCTGCAGGGACCCATGGTTCTTCGTGATTACTTTTTTAAAGTCCACAGACTGCAGGACCATCACGCTTTGGCCGTTTGTCCTGATTCTATGGCCCATTATGAGATGTCAGCAACTCCAACGAGGTCCAATTGGCTGCACTGGGCACATAAATGGCAATTTCACAGAATTATCACCGAAGACAACCAAAGATTTGAGTTCAGTTGCAAGGAGCTCAGAACTGGTTGCAACTTCCAAACAGGTAGATCTAAATTCTAACTTTGACGCTGTACTCTCCTTTTCTATTTCAACAAAATTTGTCCTTGTTCGTGTTTTCCCTTCAAATACTTGTCTATTTTCTGCTGTTTTCTTCAGGTCGGGTTGTGTCGCCCTGTTGTTTGGAACAACTCACCCAAGACATTTTGTTTGTGATGCGAACTTGTGAAGAACACGGGATCCACTGTGAACTGCAGGAAGGAACCCTACTTGGTGCTGTCAAACTTGGCAAAGTACTTCCATGGGAACGAGATGCTGATATCACCTTTCTGTCTTCCAATTTCACTGCTCTGATCAATCTCAAGGATTACTTCCAAAGAAATGGCTACACCTTGACTGTGACTGACCCGGTCCAATGTTGCCAGAACGACTTGCCTTCAGGCGGGACCATCAGACTGCAGGGTCCCCGGTGGCCCATAGAACTGTGGGGCCACCATCGGCTACACCCGGGATCACCTGCCGAGGCTAATCCCCGTCCCACGCGGATCCTGCTGGGCGGCGGCGGCGGCGGAGGCGGAGGCGGCGGCCGGGCCGTGAACGTGCCTCGCAACCCGGGGCTGCACGTCAGGAACCGCTACGGACGGGAGGTGTACCGCCACGCTCAGCACTGGATGGACCTGGGGCTGCGGGACAGCTGGGCCCGCTACCGGTCGGGCTGGTTCACCCGCTGCAATCAACCCGGGCATCACGACTGTCTGGATCAATATTCAGCAGATGGAAACTTGCAATTTGGAGACCCCGTACCGTAGTCGGGGTGACCCAAAGTGTGGGAACCCGCAGCTCTTATCTGAAACTTTCATCAAATTTATTGTCATTCATTCCACCAGTTCATTTCGGACTTGGAACTGACCGGTGACGGTCCAGACCCAAACTTTTCATTTACTTTCCAGAAATGACCCCCTGGGCGAGATCTGGATCTGGCTCATCTACAAAACCCAGGCAATATCATTGTCACAGTGTGCATGTTGTGAGTCACAAACCACGCCATGCAAAAGCCAGATGAATCTTGTGATGTATTATTTACTCCTCAGCCACGAGGACTCCGATGCCTGCAAACTGT
>CBDICY010000021.1:0-42533 GCA_965277445.1 Saprospiraceae bacterium
TGCTCTCCGATCAATTCCTGAGGCAAAGAATAACCCTTATCTAAATCAACATCAAAATCAGTTTGGAAATTATAGTTTTTACAACTTGAATGCGGCTCATTATTCTCCAAAGATTAAAATTGAAGACTTTTTAAAAATGAATAAAGGTCGATTCATTCAACTTACTGATAATCAAATTAGAGTTTATGATTTCATATATAATTTTGATGAAGATGGAATCCTAAATAAAGCGTGGAAAGACTAATTGGTAATTCTGTGTACGATGATTAGACTTACTAACATCTCTATAAAAAACTGATACACTATTGTACTAATTCTGTATCATAATCTCTAAAAATATACCTTTCTACGGATTATTTTTTGATGATATTTTATTGATTTAGATACATTACTTTGTAAGAAATGTATCTTTTTTTTTTAGAAAACATACCAGATAATTTAAAATACCTACCCTACTCTAAACCAATATTTTTTTCTTAAAAAGAATACTTGATATTGCTTGTAACCATAGTCTCTCGAAAAAATCATGGAAAGCTAATATTGAAGGCGTACATGCTTATACTAAAGGATTGCGCCATAGTTTTGCTATTCATTGCTTAGAAAAGGGTGTTCCGTTGATTCCGTTAAATATGGTTAGTAAGTGGATGGAGCATAATTCTTTAGAAGTTGGCTACCATGAAAAAAAAGAAAAAAAATGATTGCAGAATTCGAAAAACTGTTAAATGAAATCGAGACAATTGAAAAGCCCGATATATCAAATCCTACATTTTTGGAAATAGCAGGATATCCTCATTATGAAAATGTATGCAGTAACTTATTATCTTTCTACTTCGATTCAAAAGGATTACATAATTTAGAAGATTTATTGATTCTATCTATTCTAAATTGTGTGGAATTTGAATTTGAGGAAAAAGATATTGAAACAGTAATAGTAGCCAGAGAAGTTGTTACAACTGAAGGCAAAAGAATAGATTTAGTAATTGAATGTGAAGATGTCGTCATTGCAATAGAAAATAAAATATGGGCTCCTATTTATAATGACTTAGGCATATACTCAAAATTTATAAACAAAGAATACAAAAGTAAGGAACGAATTAAGATTGTATTATCTCTTCTTCCTTTATTTGAAAATACTAAGTCAGGTTTCTTAAATATCACTTACGAAAAATTCTTAGAAGAAGTAAAAAAGAATATTGGAAATAAAATAATTAAAGCCAATTCAAAATATCTTACGTACTTAACTGATTTTATTGAGTCAATATTAAACCTTACAAAGCCTGATGAAATGAATAAAGAAATGCTAAATTTTTTCATTGCTAAAAAAGAAAGAGTTTCACAACTCATGAACGAAAAAGGTAAATTAGACTATTTCATTTTGAAGAAAATAAAGAAGATTCAAGGATTAATAAATTTAGATGTCCTACCGCCTACAAAACAATGGGTTTGGCAAAAAAAAGATTTAGTTCATGATATTAAAACAGAAAATGAAATAACAATAGCTGTTGATTGTTACTTCGAATACGAAGGAATAGTAATTAAAATTTGGGTTCGTAATGGTTCAATAAATAAAATAGAATATTTAAAAAAATTGGAAATTTATTCAGAATCTACAACAATTAAAGATGAGAAATTAGTGATACAAACAGCTAAAGAAATGAATTTGCTTGCATCAGATGAAAAAATAGCGGAGAAACTAAATAGTGTCTTAATAAAAATAAAAGCACGGTAGCCAACGGTTTGCATCTATTTTCACCACTCCCGATGCGGTCGGGCGAAAATAGATGCAAACCGTTGGCAGCAAGCAAGAAAAAAGAAACAACAAAGCACAAACTACTCTGAACTATTTGATGTAAGTTATTGGTTTATGCAATATAATAGGGCTTAATTTCAAGCAAAATGTATTGAAAAAACAATAAGAAAAAAATGGAAAAGTGCAAACTCTGTAACTGTGAAAAAGAATTACAACAAAGTCATATAATACCCAAATTTGTTTTTAGATGGATGCAGAAAACTGGTGGATTTTTTTTCAGAACAGCCTTGAACCCTTGTATATATTAGTCGAAAAGTTTACCAGATACTAATTGAAAAGTTTACCACTTGAGCATTTGTAAGGTCAATTTTGTACTTCACAAAATTGATAGAAACGATGCTAAAAATGAGTCAAAAACAAACCATTATTATCCGTTACTTTCGCCAAGGTAAGTCTCAACGGGAGATTAGTCGGGAATTGGGAATCAGTCGTCCCACGATTAGGAAATACATTAAAGAGTATGAAAAACAGTTAAGAGAAGAAACTAAAGCAGATTCAACAGAATTGAGTAGTTCGATATTGGATCCGCCCAAATATAATACAAGTACAAGAAAAAAGTCAAAACTAACCGCTGAAATAATAGCCCAGATAGATAAACATCTGGAAAAGAATGAAGAAAAGCGAAAAAGTGGACTCCGCAAGCAGCAGCTAAAAAAGATAGATGTCTGGGAAATCTTAGTAGAATCGGGGTATGAGATAAGTTATCCTACTGTCTGCAATTATATACGATCTAAAGAAGGACGAAAAGAAGCCTTTATTAGACAATCGTATAGCCCAGGAAGTGTCTGTGAATTTGACTGGGGCGAAGTAAAATTGAAAATAGATGGCGTGAAAAAGGTTTACCAATTAGCTGTATTTACTTTAGCATGGAGCAATTATCGTTTTGCGTTTTTATACGCCCGACAGCATACGCAGAGTTTTCAGCAAAGTCATGTACTCTTTTTTGAACACTTAGGCGGCATACCGAGCCAAATGGTCTATGATAATATGCGAGTTGCTGTCAAGCGTTTTGTTGGACCAACTGAAAAAGAACCGACAGATGCCTTATTAGGCATGAGCATGTATTATCAATTTGATTTTCGGTTCTGCAATGTCAGAAAAGGCAATGAAAAAGGACATGTAGAACGCAGCGTGGAATATATTCGACGTAAAGCATTTGCTCGACAAGATGAATTTACCGACTTAGCGGAGGCGAATGAGTATCTGTTTAATAAGTTAGAACAGCTAAATGATAAAGAACAGCAAGGTAAACAAGCTAGTGGAAGTGATTTGTTAAAACAGGCATCTAGCCATTTAGGATTACTGCCAAAAAATCCAATGGAATGCGCCCAATGGAAAAGTTTACGAGTCGATAAATATTCCACGATTTGTTTGGCAACCAACCATTATTCTGTGCCAGAGGAGCTAGTTGGAAAGATGATAGAAGCTAAGATATACACAGACCGATTGGATATTTATTATAATCGGCAAGCCCTCTGGTCACATCAGCGTCGCTACACTTCTTTTCAATGGTATTTATATCTAGGGCATTATTTGGAAACATTAAAGCGAAAACCTGGGGCATTAAAAGGAGCAGCGGCTTTGGAACAAGCGTCCTTGGATTTAAAAAGGATTTATGCCCAACATTTTCAAAGCCAGCCCCGTCAGTTCATTGAATTATTGCATTACCAGAGAGCTAAAAGTTTATCGTGGTTACAAATCAAGCAAGCTATTCAGGATTTACTCCGCTTAGGTTGTAAGGAAATAACGCTAGATAAAATCAAAGTTCGATTAGAAAATGCGCCTGTACAAAATGCAGTTGCTGCTAATGGTAAAATTGAACAAATGGCTAAGGCACAATTGGTTCAGTTGGCTAATTTATTCAACCTCAATTAAATAATTTATAAAAATTAAAGATGAATCCACAAATAAAAGAGCAAATTATCCATTTTTCTAAAGAATTAAGATTACCCACCTTTAGAAAAGATTGCCAAATAAAAGCAGAGCAAGCAGCGGCTAGTAACCAATCTTATGAAGCGTATTTGTTAGAATTAATGGAAAATGAATACCTCAACCGATTAGAAGGTCGCAAAAAACAACGTATTCGAGCAGCCGATTTTCCTTATAAAAAGTATTTACAGGATTTAAAAAGGGAAGAACTTCCCAAAGATGCCCTGCAAAAACTAAAACAGTTGGAAAGGCTGGATTTTATAGAAAAAGGGCAAAATGTAGTCCTTGCCGGTAATCCAGGAACAGGCAAAACACATATTGCTATTGCTTTGGGCATTAAAGCTTGCTTGGATAATTATAGAGTCCTTTTTACCACCGTGCCCAGATTGATTACGCAAATCAAAGAATCTCGGTCGGATAAATGGAGAAGACAGCTCGAACTCAAATTTGAAAAATATGACCTTGTAATCTGTGATGAGTTTGGTTACATTTCTTTTGATAAAGAAGCTTCTGAAATGTTATTTACTCATTTATCCCTTAGAGCTGGCAGAAAAGCAACTATTATCACCACCAATTTAAGTTTTGACCGCTGGAGTGAAATCTTTGGTGACCCTGTGCTAACTGCTGCTATGGTCGATAGACTAACTCATAAAGCCTTCCTTATCAATATGAATGGTTCTTCTTATAGAGTCAAGGAAACTAAAAATTGGATTTTACAGCAACAACGAGTCGCCCATAATACCATAGCAGAAAAGTCTGCTGAATAAAGATTAACTAGATGGTCGATACGGCAAGAGGACATTTTGATGGCAAATCTAAATTTGCAATTAGTACTAAAAAAGGCTCAATCATTACGTACTTGATTGAACCTTGTCACTTATTTACAGTAGTGACCAAACTGTTTGCAATACCTGAGTTTGCTCCCTTATCTTGGAACGTCCTCACAAACCTCAAAGGGGCTTCAAAATTATTATTATTATTTTGTTTTTGGGTGTAATCGCCATTTTTTATCAATTAATTAAGTTGTGGCTGCAATAGCCCCTAACTTTTATTTTTTCACAATCATGAATGTCGGGTGGTAAACTTTTCAATTATTATTGTGGTAAACTTTTGGGGTTCTTCGTCACTTTTGGTGAAAGACCAATTAGTTAGTATCTGCTAGTACCATTTTTTTGAGCAATTCAAAGCTAGCCCTACCATACATCTTGCGTTTTATATTTTTGAGACGATTGACTTGCCCTTCCACTTGCCCATTACTCCACTCAAGGGTACAGGCATTTTTAATAGCCTCATAATCCGTCATTAGGTTTTGAGCAAAATTTTTGAGTACTTGTTTACCACTATCTATTGCATCTTCAATCCATGTATCCAGTAGATTGGCTTTTTTATTGACCAATATATCCTTATATCGTAAAGCCAATTCATTAGCCGTTTTTGCTTCTGGGCAATAGTTGAATAAAAGGCTAAGATATTCTTGTTCTTTTTCTTTGAGTTTCTCCTTTTCTTTGCATAATAGATAGCTTAATCTACGAGCAGAATAAACTTTTATCTTTGGTCGTACAGGTTTTTTAGAACCATTAACGGGGAATTCCCTTACCATGTATTTATAAAGGCTGACATAAGAACCGTCGAAGCCATCTTTTTTTATCTCTCGCCATAATTGATGATAATTATACTCTCCTTCATTCCATCTTTTACGAAGGTATTCATCAAATTTACTCGCTTTAGGTTGTTGACTTGGGGGACAAATTCTTTTGGGATATTCATCGTATTGAAAATATTTACAAACCGCTTTCCTACTTATTCCTAGTTGCTTGCTAATTCCTCTTTGTGAAACGCCTTCTTTTTGTAATTTTTTTACCGCATCAAACATTAACTCATATTTTGAGGGAGCAATTTTTTCAACATTCAACTGTGGGTCTGATTTCTTTGCATTGTCTGGTTCTATTTCCAATATTGGCGACTCAACCGTAATAGATTCTTTGGTTACCCCTTCTTTTTGTGCTTTTTCTGCTATTTCAACCGCTGTTTTTCGACTAGCTTGATTATGTTTATTCATCATCCGTTTTATCGCATCTGTCATATTTTTTAATAAATGCCATCGGTCAGCTACCTGTATAGCATCAGGAGCACCTTTACTGGCTCCTTCTGAATAGGCACTAGCTCTATCTCTACTGATTATTTCTACACCAGGATGTTGTTCCAACCATTCTTGCAAAGCATCTGCTTCTCTACCAACAAACAAATCTATTGGCTTTTGTTTTTCTAAATCAACTAGAATAGTTCCATAATTTTGACCTTTTCGTATCGCCCAATCATCTATCCCCAGAACACGAGGCGTTTCAAAACCACTAACTATTTGGGCATTTAATAGTCGCAAAATTGTTGATGTACTAACGGGCATTCCTAATTTAGAAGTGAGTTTTGAGCCAGGGTTTCCGCCTGCGGTAATTCCTATTGCTAGTAATTGAACTCGTTGCCTTTCTGTACGTCTAGCGTAAGCAGGCAAACCTTTTAATCTGTGGCTAAAAATCTTTCTGAGGCAGTTCGCATTTTGACAAAAGAATTTATGAGTTTTTAAAATGACTTTAACCACAATACCACCCCATGGTAAATCAGCTAATTGGCGGCAGTAACTACTATGGATTTTATTACTAGAATTTTCACAGACAGGACAACAAGAGGATGAAACTACAATTTTGGCTATCAAATTTAGGCAGTTATTCTCTAATTCAAGACGTTCCAAAGTGAAATTGGAAATATTCGGAAGTAGGGCTTCAGGTATCATCCCCGAAATCTAAAAAATATTATCGTTTATTAGACCTTCTCACCAAAAGTGATGAAGAACCTGAAAACTGGGCCACAAAAATAATTGAAAACTGGGCCACTTATCGGGCAAATATCGCTGCTATAGCGATATTTAAAACATGATAAGTATGGCACAGAAACAAGAAATAATCATCAATTACCATAGAAATGGTAAATCGCACAGGCAAATAGCGAAAGCCTTAGGTATCTCTCGGACGACGGTATTTAATACCTTGAAAAAACATAAGGAAGAAACAGGGATAGCAGGAATACCTGAAGGAGGAATTTTAACAGCACCGAAGTACAACTCCTCTAAACGGAAAAAGCGAGCATTAACCGAAGAGATACAACAAAAGATAGCCGAGTATCTAGCCCAAAATGCACAAAAAGTGCAACAAAATAGAGTCAAGCAACAATTACGAGCAGTAGATATACATGCGGCTTTAGAATCAGCAGGTCATCAAATCAGTTATACGACCGTTAGCAATTACGTCAGATTACAAAAACAAAAGCCACGGGAAGTATTTATCCGTCAAAGTTATCAACCAGGTCAAGCAGTAGAATTTGACTGGGCAGAAGTTCGCTTAACAATAGCGGGAGTAGACAAACGCCTGATGTTAGCCGTCTTTACGGCTTGTTATTCTAACCATCGTTGGGCTCGCCTGTTTCATCGTCAGGATATGAGTAGCTTTTTGCAAGCACATTCACTTTATTTTTCTTTTACTCGTTATACCCCCGCCCAAATGGTGTATGATAATATGCGAGTGGCGGTAGCTAAGTTTGCCCTAAAGAATACGGACAAAGTAGCTACGGAAGACCTAATGAAACTAGCTTTTTACTACAACTTTGACTATCGGTTTTGTAATGTGCGTAAAGGCAATGAAAAAGGTTTTGTAGAACGAAGTGTAGAATACATCCGTCGTAAAAGTTTTGCCCTTCAAGATGAATTTGATAGTCTAGTTGTAGCGAATGAACACTTAGCTCAGATATTGGCTAAACTCAATAAAAAACGGTCCAAAGGACAAACCGACTCTATTGAAAGTCGATTTGAGCAAGAAACAGCCTGCATGCAACCAGTTCGTTCAAGCCCTTATGATGCAGGTAGTCTTCGTCGATTACGGATAGATAAGTATTCTTGTATCAAGGTCGATACGAATTATTACTCTGTACCCGAAGATTATCCACATAAAACGGTAGAAGTGAAAATTTATCCAGAGTCTATCCGTATTTATGGGGATAATGGGGTGTTAGTTCAACATCAAAGAAGGCATACACGATTTCAATATTATCTACATTTATCCCATTATTTGAAGACTTTACGTACCAAACCAGGGGCTTTAGCTGGAGCTAAAAGCTTAGAACAAGCCAATCAGCCTATCCGAGACCTATTTCAACTTCATTTTAAAACCCAACCAAAAGTTTTTATTCAGTTATTACTTTTCCTTCGGGTAAAAAAATTACCCATTGAACAATTAGTACAAGCGGTGGATAAATGTCATCAATTATGTCCACATCAAGCTATTTGTGAAGATAAGGTAAAGCTCTTTTTAATGCAACAACCACCTACTCAACTTACTGAAACCGCAGCAAGTGATCAGGCCCATCAAATTCACCAACAAGCAATGGCGCAACTCCATGCTATTCAAGCCCTGTTTAAATCTGAATAGATTTAAACTTAATTAAAATAAATGTTTTTTTTAAAAACACCTAAAACCTTTTCTCTATTTAATTTTTTTCACCTAATACTTTTTTTATGACTACTTCGGTTCACCAACAGATAGAAGCCTTGACCAGACAATTGCGATTACCCGCTTGTCGGCAAGCTTTTGTTGAACTAGCTAAACAGGCAGCTAAACAAAACATCAATCATGAACAGTATTTGCTCCAATTACTCGAATTAGAGCATGACCAACGAGTTCAAAGACGCATCCAACAGAAAACACGCAGGGCCGCCTTTCCTTATAAAGGCTATTTAAATGATTTATCCATTGAGGATTTACCCATTGATGCGCAAAATAAATTACCACTCTTGGAGAGACTAGATTTTATTAACGATGGGCAAAACGTTATTCTCGCTGGTAATCCGGGCACAGGCAAAACCCATATTGCTATTGGCTTGGGCATTAAAGCCTGTTTACAAGACCTTAATGTCCTATTTACTACCGTTCCTAGATTAATCACTCAAATTAGGGAGTCCCGTTCTCAAAGAATGCTGCGGCAACTTGAACATCGGTTTGAAAAGTATGATTTGGTCATTTGTGATGAATTTGGTTACGTTTCTTTTGATAAACAAGCTGCGGAATTATTATTTTCCCATTTATCTATTCGTACTGGTTTAAAAGCTACCATTATTACCACTAATCTTGCTTTTGACCGTTGGATTGAGATTTTTGGCGACCAAGTCCTTACTGCTGCTATGGTCGATAGATTGACTCATAAAGCGATTATGGTCAATATGAATGGAGAGTCCTATAGAGTTAAAGAATCTGAAAAATTGAATCTTCGTTAATTTTTTTTACCTTTACAATCTCGCCAAGTGGCCCACTTTTCAGTTGTATTCCGGCCCACTTTTCAGGTTCTTCGTCACTTTTGGTGAGAAGGTCTAATAAACGATAATATTTTTTAGATTTCGGGGATGATACCTGAAGCCCTACTTCCGAATATTTCCAATTTCACTTTGGAACGTCTTGAATTAGAGAATAACTGCCTAAATTTGATAGCCAAAATTGTAGTTTCATCCTCTTGTTGTCCTGTCTGTGAAAATTCTAGTAATAAAATCCATAGTAGTTACTGCCGCCAATTAGCTGATTTACCATGGGGTGGTATTGTGGTTAAAGTCATTTTAAAAACTCATAAATTCTTTTGTCAAAATGCGAACTGCCTCAGAAAGATTTTTAGCCACAGATTAAAAGGTTTGCCTGCTTACGCTAGACGTACAGAAAGGCAACGAGTTCAATTACTAGCAATAGGAATTACCGCAGGCGGAAACCCTGGCTCAAAACTCACTTCTAAATTAGGAATGCCCGTTAGTACATCAACAATTTTGCGACTATTAAATGCCCAAATAGTTAGTGGTTTTGAAACGCCTCGTGTTCTGGGGATAGATGATTGGGCGATACGAAAAGGTCAAAATTATGGAACTATTCTAGTTGATTTAGAAAAACAAAAGCCAATAGATTTGTTTGTTGGTAGAGAAGCAGATGCTTTGCAAGAATGGTTGGAACAACATCCTGGTGTAGAAATAATCAGTAGAGATAGAGCTAGTGCCTATTCAGAAGGAGCCAGTAAAGGTGCTCCTGATGCTATACAGGTAGCTGACCGATGGCATTTATTAAAAAATATGACAGATGCGATAAAACGGATGATGAATAAACATAATCAAGCTAGTCGAAAAACAGCGGTTGAAATAGCAGAAAAAGCACAAAAAGAAGGGGTAACCAAAGAATCTATTACGGTTGAGTCGCCAATATTGGAAATAGAACCAGACAATGCAAAGAAATCAGACCCACAGTTGAATGTTGAAAAAATTGCTCCCTCAAAATATGAGTTAATGTTTGATGCGGTAAAAAAATTACAAAAAGAAGGCGTTTCACAAAGAGGAATTAGCAAGCAACTAGGAATAAGTAGGAAAGCGGTTTGTAAATATTTTCAATACGATGAATATCCCAAAAGAATTTGTCCCCCAAGTCAACAACCTAAAGCGAGTAAATTTGATGAATACCTTCGTAAAAGATGGAATGAAGGAGAGTATAATTATCATCAATTATGGCGAGAGATAAAAAAAGATGGCTTCGACGGTTCTTATGTCAGCCTTTATAAATACATGGTAAGGGAATTCCCCGTTAATGGTTCTAAAAAACCTGTACGACCAAAGATAAAAGTTTATTCTGCTCGTAGATTAAGCTATCTATTATGCAAAGAAAAGGAGAAACTCAAAGAAAAAGAACAAGAATATCTTAGCCTTTTATTCAACTATTGCCCAGAAGCAAAAACGGCTAATGAATTGGCTTTACGATATAAGGATATATTGGTCAATAAAAAAGCCAATCTACTGGATACATGGATTGAAGATGCAATAGATAGTGGTAAACAAGTACTCAAAAATTTTGCTCAAAACCTAATGACGGATTATGAGGCTATTAAAAATGCCTGTACCCTTGAGTGGAGTAATGGGCAAGTGGAAGGGCAAGTCAATCGTCTCAAAAATATAAAACGCAAGATGTATGGTAGGGCTAGCTTTGAATTGCTCAAAAAAATGGTACTAGCAGATACTAACTAATTGGTCTTTCACCAAAAGTGACGAAGAACCCTTTTCAGGTTCTTCGTCACTTTTGGTGAGAAGGTCTAATAAACGATAATATTTTTTAGATTTCGGGGATGATACCTGAAGCCCTACTTCCGAATATTTCCAATTTCACTTTGGAACGTCTTGAATTAGAGAATAACTGCCTAAATTTGATAGCCAAAATTGTAGTTTCATCCTCTTGTTGTCCTGTCTGTGAAAATTCTAGTAATAAAATCCATAGTAGTTACTGCCGCCAATTAGCTGATTTACCATGGGGTGGTATTGTGGTTAAAGTCATTTTAAAAACTCATAAATTCTTTTGTCAAAATGCGAACTGCCTCAGAAAGATTTTTAGCCACAGATTAAAAGGTTTGCCTGCTTACGCTAGACGTACAGAAAGGCAACGAGTTCAATTACTAGCAATAGGAATTACCGCAGGCGGAAACCCTGGCTCAAAACTCACTTCTAAATTAGGAATGCCCGTTAGTACATCAACAATTTTGCGACTATTAAATGCCCAAATAGTTAGTGGTTTTGAAACGCCTCGTGTTCTGGGGATAGATGATTGGGCGATACGAAAAGGTCAAAATTATGGAACTATTCTAGTTGATTTAGAAAAACAAAAGCCAATAGATTTGTTTGTTGGTAGAGAAGCAGATGCTTTGCAAGAATGGTTGGAACAACATCCTGGTGTAGAAATAATCAGTAGAGATAGAGCTAGTGCCTATTCAGAAGGAGCCAGTAAAGGTGCTCCTGATGCTATACAGGTAGCTGACCGATGGCATTTATTAAAAAATATGACAGATGCGATAAAACGGATGATGAATAAACATAATCAAGCTAGTCGAAAAACAGCGGTTGAAATAGCAGAAAAAGCACAAAAAGAAGGGGTAACCAAAGAATCTATTACGGTTGAGTCGCCAATATTGGAAATAGAACCAGACAATGCAAAGAAATCAGACCCACAGTTGAATGTTGAAAAAATTGCTCCCTCAAAATATGAGTTAATGTTTGATGCGGTAAAAAAATTACAAAAAGAAGGCGTTTCACAAAGAGGAATTAGCAAGCAACTAGGAATAAGTAGGAAAGCGGTTTGTAAATATTTTCAATACGATGAATATCCCAAAAGAATTTGTCCCCCAAGTCAACAACCTAAAGCGAGTAAATTTGATGAATACCTTCGTAAAAGATGGAATGAAGGAGAGTATAATTATCATCAATTATGGCGAGAGATAAAAAAAGATGGCTTCGACGGTTCTTATGTCAGCCTTTATAAATACATGGTAAGGGAATTCCCCGTTAATGGTTCTAAAAAACCTGTACGACCAAAGATAAAAGTTTATTCTGCTCGTAGATTAAGCTATCTATTATGCAAAGAAAAGGAGAAACTCAAAGAAAAAGAACAAGAATATCTTAGCCTTTTATTCAACTATTGCCCAGAAGCAAAAACGGCTAATGAATTGGCTTTACGATATAAGGATATATTGGTCAATAAAAAAGCCAATCTACTGGATACATGGATTGAAGATGCAATAGATAGTGGTAAACAAGTACTCAAAAATTTTGCTCAAAACCTAATGACGGATTATGAGGCTATTAAAAATGCCTGTACCCTTGAGTGGAGTAATGGGCAAGTGGAAGGGCAAGTCAATCGTCTCAAAAATATAAAACGCAAGATGTATGGTAGGGCTAGCTTTGAATTGCTCAAAAAAATGGTACTAGCAGATACTAACTAATTGGTCTTTCACCAAAAGTGACGAAGAACCACTTTTGGATTATTATAAACAAACCCTAATAAAAGAGCGCAAGATGGATTTAAAAAAGAGTTACTTTGTAGTGATTGTGAACAGCTCTTTAGTACTTACGAAAAATGGTTTTCCGAAAAGGTATTTTACCCTTATTTGAATTCAAAAAAAAACATAATTGTTTACGGAGAAGAGTTACCTAAATTCGTTATATCAGTTTTATGGAGATATTTAATTATAATTCGGGAAGGGAACGATACCCCAATTTTCACCAAAGTTTTTGAGGAATGGAAAAATTATTTGTTAAATGATGTAAAACCAATTGTGTTTGACAAAATTCATTTGGTATTTATTCCAGAAAGTACTGAAAAGCATCAACCACATCAGTATATGGCGAGATATTTTAATCGTGTATCAGATACTGGACTCATTCAAATAGAAGATAACACAATTATATATACGAAATTTGCGAGATTTTTTTTGTTCGCAGAAATTGAGAAAAAAGGTGTTAACTTTCGAGGAACAGAAGTATATTTTAGACAGGGAGTAACAGTAAACTTACAATACATCATAAATGAGCAAATTAGCGCATATTTCATAAATCGCTCTTATCAAATATATGATAACTTGAATAAGAATACTTCCACAAAACAAAAAAACATAATTGATTCGGAAATAAAAAAGAACTTAGATAAATTACTAGAAAAAGATTTAGGTAAAATATTAAAACAAGATTTATCAGCCCAAATCGAAGCATTTGAATTTGACCGAACTTTTTTATACAATTGTGATTGTTGTAATAAATCAATAAAAGAACCCGAAGGATATTTGTTACGAACATTTGAATTAATTCAATCTGAAAAATACTGGAGGTTTATTTTTAATCAGATGAAATTTGGAATAGACGAATTCGGATTAAAGGCTAGATTAGAATATTTTAAAAGAATTTTATCATTTGAACCTACGTGGATAATTTGTGAAAATTGTATGGAGCATTACTTTTCTAAAAACAATAAGAGCAAATTATACATGAACGAATGGATTGCGAAGAAGGGAGAATATGAACCGCCTAAAAGTGATGATTTTAGAAATTATTTAACTGAGGATGATTTAAAAAAAATAGGATATATCATAGTGACAGTTGAATAAAAAAAGAAGCCTGCTGCCAAAAAGATAGATGCCAAGTGGCTCTATGCCGACCGTCAGACTGTGAAAAAACCTACCGAAGAATTCTCTACAAAAACGAGCAAGACCTAGAACCAACATTCTAGGTGTTGTTCATTATCTACCAATGTATTGTTATTGAACTTTGTCAAGTGAAATTATTTCGTCGCTCTATCATATAGCCGCTTAACAGACATGGCTTCAAACAATTTACCTTTAGCAGTTCGAAATCCTTCAGTATTTAATTTACCAGCAATCTCCCGATAGGTCATCCCCATATCCCGAAGTTGCTTAATATAACCCGAAGCTCTACGATTATTAGCATTAGCCAAAGCTTTTTCTTTAATGGCTATCGAACCTTTAGCTCTAGCCAGATTCGTCAAATTATCAGGAGACCCCAATTTAAAACCCTGTCGTTTTTTAGCTTGGAGTGCAGCTTTCGTCCGAGAACTAATCAATTCTCGTTCATGCTGAGCCAAAGAAGCAAAAATACCAATAGTCAAAGTATTAGCATCAGGAATATCACAGCAAAGAAAATCAACCTTCTCATCACGGAGCTTAAAAATAAAAGCAACGTTTCGGCTAAGCCTATCGAGTTTTGGAATGAGTAGGGTATTTCCTTTTTGCTTGCAATAATCAATGGCCAACTGCAGTTGGATCCTATTATTATTTTTTCCACTCTCCACCTCAATGAATTCCCCATCCAATTGGGCCAGGGAAGGAATAAAATTTTGGACAATATTTTTTTGTGCCTCTAGTCCAAGACCGCTCCGACCTTGTTTTTCGGTCGATACTCTATAATAAGGTGTATAAATCTTAGAATCTGACATTTTTGATAATTTTTGACTCAAATCTGCCTTAAATATACGTGTATTTATTGCGTGTAACAAATCATAAACCCTCGTTCTTGATTCGTTACAAAATTTTCATCGAAAATCAGCTAGTATTTTTATTCCGTTTTTCGTTGATTTTAGAGCGTTTAATAAGTTGGAATTCAAGAAATCACTATAAAACAAGGATTTTCAGTTAAAAATGCACCAAAAACGCCATGTGTACAAAATGTTGAGTCTGTTATTTTTATTCTATCGAATAATGGTAAAGAAATAATTTATTCTGACACCACGTAAAAATATTGTTTTTGTTTTAAATAGTTTTATTATTTAAAAAATAACCTATTTTTGTTTGTAAAAATACTAGCCAAGCAAATTATCGAAGGAAACTATAATTTTCACTAAGCCCACTAAAGTGTATCAAAAAAAACATACCCCATTTTAAAAACCACCTTTTCATCATTCATCGAGTGCATTTTTTAATTGCTCTTCCCATAGTTTCTTTACCTTTCGAACTGTATTAATGGAAGTAAAAGTTTCATAAGCGATTGACCTAATCGACCAGTTCTCCTCTTCATCTTCCAAAAAAGAAATTATTTTTTGACTCTTGGGTTTTTCTAAAAAACCAGCAATCGTTTCTTTACCTCGCTTACCTACGTTTTTAGCATTCTTCAGCCCTGCTCTTATTTTCTCACTATGCTGCCTCGATAATAAGGTAACTTGATGTAGGTCTTTTTTGAATTCCCCATATTTCTTCTTGAAATCAAAATAACCTGGCTGATAACCTATTTTATAAAGATACTTTTTATACTTCCATCGAATAAATGGTTCTATCAAAGATATACTATCTACGTAATATACTTGCTCTATGGTAATTTGTTTTCCATATCTCTTCAACTCTTTGTGCAGCCATTTTTCTATTTTTTCATAAGGTAATACCGCTGTTCCTGTTTTATAAAGCGTTTTGTTATCTAATGTGATTTTGACAAGATAAAAATAAGATTCTTCTATTCTATCACCCATTTCTCCAAATAAACTATTTACATGCCAATCATCCCATCGATTGTGGTCTCGCCACTCTGCCCAATAAACGATAATCTCTTGATAAATTTCCTTTAATGACCAGTCCTCTGCCCAAAGGAGCTTTGTTTTCCAGCTCAACTCAAATGCATCTAGTCCAAATTCATGATAGGTTAGCTTTATTAACTTCCTTTTCAATATCTTTTCTAGTGTATCGCTATTTGCTTTTCCTAAATATTCATACTCAAATATCGGATGGTGCTTTCCAAATAAAGTAGTTGTTGTTTTCAGTTTATGGAAAGAAAGGAATTTATCATTATCCATCTTCCATCGTTCTCGCCTCAACTTATTAAACAGTCTTTTTTCACCTAACGAGATGCCATAGAGCCAATACTCTGGCATTGGAAAATGAATAATTAACCTCCTTAATATTCTTACATATCTACAAGCCTGTTTTCGGTGACTAAAATGGGCTGGTTTATCTTTTGTAGGCTTTTTAACCACTAATGGTGTACTACAAAAAGGACACCGCAAGCCTTTAATTGAACCTTGCAAGGCATCTTCTGCATATATCCATTTATGATTATAACCCTTACTATTTTTTATCCCGAAAAAAAGCATAGTGTTTTTTTTGATACACTTTTGATATTACAAAGAAACAAAAATTCACTTCACTTTATGGATAATAGAGCCTCTTTTTGGATATTTTGTCCTTAAAACATTTTCAGTAAAAGATTTCAATATCGGCAAATTTTGCAAAAATGACAAATCGTGCTATTTTTCTAAAGTCTTGAAATTCAATAAAGTAGGAAGAATTAAAAAAGCCTGGTACTTGGCCACTTTGCAACACTTTGGAGAGGTATGTTAAATGGAAAAGTAGAATAGGAAAAAAGGTCTTACTATAGAAAATAAAACCTTTAATCCATTTCTAAGCGTTTACGTATAACACTATCTTAGTATGCAATTTCCTAGCCATATTTTCTGAAGAATACTATAAATATTCGTTTTTAAAGTTATTATCTTTGCTGTATTTATAACTAATTTTCATAAATGAAAACAGGAAGAGTAAAATTTTTTAGTAAAGAGAAAGGTTATGGTTTCATTACAATTGATGGTGGAAAAGGTGATGTGTTTGTAGATATATCAGAGGTAAAGGGCGATATAAAAGAACGTGATAGAGTTTCCTTTGAAATAATGGAGGAAAAAAGAGAGAAAAAAGCTGTAAATGTGAAACTGGCTGATTAGGCTTTTTATGACCTAAACCTAAGTGCCACTATTACCTCCTTTTTGTGATTCTGTGACACTTTCGTAATGAATGTTCCATCAGTTAATACTAGCATTCAATAAATATACAAGTATGATATTAGGGCAAAAATAATCCCTCTTAGAGGCGAAATGAAATCCAACAGATTCCCAGACTCTAATAAACGTCCTATATTTCTGTTCATCATCAAAAACGAACCTTCTCATTTCTTGATTATTTGTTTTTGGTTATATTAATTAATGCAAATGTAAAAGATAAATCTGATTAGAATTTGAAGTTAAAAAGGGCGAATTTTAAACAGTCCGTTTAAGGGTACGAGTAATGTTTGTTCAAAACCAAAAATCACCAAATACTGGTGACTTTTGTCATCTTTTACTCTTGGAAAACTTCAAAGCCTATCATGCAAAACAAGGATATGCAGGGCTTCAAATAGCTAAAAAACATTTACCTGACGCTATCATCTGTTCAAGAATGTTTTCTGATATTAGCTGTTGGGATGTGTTTCAGGCACTTCAAAAAGAAGAAATAACCAAGCAAATTCCATTTATATTTTTATCCTCAATACCTTCAGGTGAATATCACGAAAAGCTGGAAAAAAATTCATCTGCAATTATATTGACCAAACCATTTTGCATTAATCAATTAATGACGGTAATTCATGATTGTCTGTCAAAATCAATGTAAAGCTGAACATTAGCTTACTAATGTGTCTAATCTTCTAGAATAATTCTAAGTCTTTCACAATTGAACGTTTTACCACCATCTGTTTCAGTTAATGGTCAAAAGGTTACACAGATTAAACACTCCTTTTACATCTGTAACCCTCTGCAATAAACCTCTAAATTCTTTGCCAAAGTAAAGCCCTCCGAAGAGGACTTTACAAGAGAGAATCATTAAAGGCGAGACAAATTTAACAAAATGCTCTCAGAATAAGGCTAGATAGGGTCATCTTTGTGTTAAAAACATGTGTATTTATTATAATATTTATTACTTTGCACCCATGCGATGCACTAAAAGACTTACCTGCGCCAGCCCGTCCGTAAACGGTTCATAAACTGGCGTTTATTCATCCCAAAATCTTATGCCCCTTCCCCCTATTCTAAGATACCTCCATTAAACCAAAGAGGTATACGGACGCCCATTAGAAAAGGGCAAATGTAGAGAGAATCATAAACCTTTATCTAGGGCGTCCACTTTAAAATTATTGAACAAAAATTAAATTATTGAACAAAAATTCGGACTCGATTATATTTAGAATCCCTAGAAGTGAACTCTCTCTCAGGGATTCTTTTTTGGTCGCTATATTGATGAACACCCATAATGATGATTGATGTTTTAATAGATAGCATTGAGTACTAAAGAAAAAAATGCACATTTTTTTCTTTAGTACTCAATGCTATCCAAAATTTTCAACTTCCCTATGCCAGAAAAAAGCTACCCATCTTGATTTGAAAATTTTTCTGCGCCATGTTAAGTTGTCCTATTTGGTGGCGATGTCGGCTTAGGAACTTGAGTAGGGATTTTGAAAAAATCAGTCCGCAGGACTAAGGCGAATGCCGCACTACGAAAACTCCGACCCGCAGGGGAAGCCCCTAATAATAAACATCACCTTTCAAGTAAAAAAAAATAGGGGCTATCTCTCTACTTATAGCCCCTTTCAAAAAACCAAATGAAAACAAATTCTTATTATATTTTCAATGAACAAAAACACTTCTTTTTGTCCACTTTATTTCTTTACCCTTAATCCTTTGGTTATCAGTAGGCAAGTTTCGGGAATTTCAACGACCTTTTTGTCCACCCCTAAAAACTATTTGTTTTAGAGAAGTGGCGGATTTATCCTCCATGATTGCCATACCCCATAAGGGCGTTTTTTAATATCTTATAAGGTGTTCCTTTTGAGATAGTAAAATTAAGGTCACTATATGGCTGACTTATAACGTTTTGAGGAATAGGTTTGGCAGCCCCCTTTTAAGACAGAAAAGTAGGAGCTACCTCTCTACTGATAGCTCCTTTCAAAAAACCAAATGAAAACAAATTCTTTACTTATTCATTTTACTACTTTCCACAGAACTCTTTATTATCAATTTGAATATTTCAATACTGATATTATCTTAAAATTCATAATCACATAAACTGGAATATATTTACTATTCTTTTAGACATTAATTTATTACCTCCCTATCAATCATCTTAATAGTTTTCTTTGATTGAATTAGATTTATGACATCTACCCGTTTAATAGATTGAATTTCAATTTCATTTAGCAAGATTGGAAAGTATTTCATTAAACTAGAATCAGCATTACAGGTTTTACTTACTTCTATTCTCATGTTACCATTTACGTAGTCATTAGGTATGATTTTTTTTCTATTTTTGATAATAGGAAAAGCAAAAATGATAGTATCAATACTATTAGGTTTTACTAAAATAGGTTTATAGAAGGAAAATGAATCCACTTCTACACTACTATTTTCCAGTATTAAAAAGTCCTCCGTTGAATTACATATCAAATAAGGTTTATTCGTATTGTTTATTAATCTAACTCGACTTTTGAAAAAAGGAAAATGACCTTGATTATAAATTTCTTTATAATTCCCTATCGAAATTTCAATTATATCACCATAAATATTTTTAGAAGTAATAGTTTTTTGCTGATTACTGCAATTTAGATTTACAAAAAGTATGAAGAGAAAATAATATGTTTTCATAATTTATTTTTTAAAAATTAAATAATTTTTGGTAATGTGCTTTTAATGCCGAGTCTTTAAGTCTATTGAAGTACTCTCTAGCTAAACCAATTGTTTGCCTCTTATAGGCAGAGGTGGTATTAGTGTAACTAGGGTGATTAATCTGCATCCAATATACATTTAGGTGATTTGCTCTACCTAAATCGTTACCACTTTGATAACCGCTAAGAAATTTATCTCCTTCTAGGGAGTACATGGATATAAGATGCAAATTTTCATGAAAAAGAGTATTCATGAAGTTATTTTTGTCATCAAAACTTTCATTTACAGTTCCCATTCCTTCAAACAACATAGATTCAGTAATATCAATAGTTATTGTAGGATTATCATATATTAATCCTTCTCTACCTTTTACTCCTGAACTTTCATCTTGATTAATAACCCCCATAAAAACGATAAATCCATTTATAAGCCCTCTTACGGGTGTGGATTCATCCAAACCTAATTGTTTCGCATAATGTTTGCCTATATTTCCTACCGCTTTGGGTTTTAAAGGTCTTTTGCTGAAAGATTTACTGTTTTTAAAGAAATTCTTTCTATCTTTTTCTTTTCCCTTCCTCACTATCCTTATTTCGTTTCCGCTTCCTCCATTTCCAAGATGATTACCATCTGCATCAAAATAGTTATTACTATTATCGCTTCCTCCCCTTATTTGTCTTCCAACTTCTCCACTATTTTCTCCACCTGTCGCATCTCGTCCCAAAAGGCTAGTACTAGTGGTAATCAATCCATTTTCTTCCGTTAACATCCCTGTGGGGTCAGAAAAACGAACTGGATTACCTAATGTATATCCGTAAGGACTAGCTTGTGGTGTCATTTCTGACATAATATCTAGTCCTTCCCACCTAACTTTCCAATTATCAAAACATCTAACACCAAAATCACTCCAACCTAAATCCAATTCAGTTTGTAATTCTTTTCCACCAAATAAATATTTTTGTTGATAATCCGATTTTTGTTCATGGATAGCACCGTAAGAATAATAAGAATAATCTTCAATCACTTCCGCTACATTACCGTTAGCTTTAAATAATACTCTAGTATTATCTTGGTAATCGGCTAAAGCATATTCCCTTTCATTATTTGCTCCATTGTATTTAACCCTACCTTCCGAAAAATATATGATTTCTAAAACTGATTCAAAATATTCAATTCCTTCACAATAATCACGTACTTGCACCACATTATTTGGCATTATTCGAGCCAAAAAGTCACTTCCTGCGGTAGCCGTGAATCCTTCTTTAAGTGTTATGCTCTGCCCTGCTGTAAACGTAACATCCCCCGAATTTGGTACATCTCCATTAGATTCAATAGTCATAGATGCTTTATATTCCTTACTGAATATCGGATTTACATTAACTTCTAAATGGTCAGTCGTTACCGTTTTAGATAGCTTTGTTCCTGCGGCATCATATACCCATTCAATAGCACCTTCTGGCTTGGTAACTTTCGTAGCGAGATTTAAAAAATTATAAGTTACCGTCATATCTTTATGAGCATCGGCAATCATATTACCGTTTGAATCGTAGGTATATGCTCCTGCTCCCCCTGCGGTCTTAGATTTAAAACCATTGGTCTTTTCACTTGCTTCTGTAAGGTTTGTTAACGCTCCATCATCTGCATAGGTGTAAGCTAAATTATCTATTTGCCCAAAAGCCCCACTAGCATTTAAACCATTTCGGGTTAGGGTTTTAATATTACCATTTCGGTCGTAAGTATAGGCAGTATTATATTGGTCACTTGATGAAGTAAGGCTAGTAACCGCAGGGTCAATTTGGGAATAATTCGCTGCGGTCAAACGGTTTAAATTATCATAATCGTACTTGTAGGTTTTCTCAATGTCATCACTATTGTTTTTCCATGTGATACTGCTGATATTACCGTTATAATTTGGCGTATCTCCTAATTGAAGGATGCCGTCATACCGTAGGGTCATCCCAAATAAATTACTTCCTAAATTCTTGGGGTCATTGATAGCGGTTAGCCACTTTCTAATATTATAAGTGTAGTTAACGGTCTGCAAAAAGTTATTACTAGTGGTTTCTCCTATTTTTTTGGTAATAAGCTCGTTCCTTTCATTATATGCCTTTTCACAAACTAATTTTTCTAATTGGTCGTCCTCTACTTCTTGATAGTACTGCAATTCTCTTCCTATATGGTCATACTCCCATCGTTCATTAATCGTTTTGGTGGTCACTTGTCCTACAATATTAGTTTGGTGAATCCGCTTTGTTTGCTTTAACCAGCCCACAAAACTATACTTACTCCAAACCTTATCTTGACCACCCAAATGATTTTCTTTTCGACTGTGTAAAACCCTACGAAATTGGTCGTAAAAAGTATAAGCATTGAGGAAAGTAGTCGGTGCTGTGCCGTCATTCTTTAAAATGCCTACTTTACTACTGGTAGGCATTCCTCTAACGTAGGAATAGTTAGGGTAACTAGTATTGGTAACACCATCTGCTTCATAACTAATTTCCTCAATATTGTCGTTATTCACATCGTAATCATCATAGTAAGTCACCGTATAAATATCAATATTCCCATCATTCGGAAAGGCTAGATTAGTAGTATAATAATGGGGTGCAGTAGAGCTTCTTTCTTCAAAAACGACCTGTGAAGTGGATGGGGTTGCCGCCCCTTTATATCTACCCATTACTACTGGTCTGCCTAATTTATCGTACTTCGTAAAGCTTTTAAAGCCATTTCCATTAATGGTCATTACTAACTGGTCTAAGTCATCATAGAAATAAGTGTAAGCCACACAATTAGGCACAACTTTAGTTTTCATGCGATACTCGTTATCATAGGTGTAAAGGAAACTACCGTCTATTATTTGAGGACTCATATAAGTTAGCATGGGCGTATCATGTCCTTTCTGTGCAGCTTCTGGTTGTATGACTTGTACTAATAGACCTTGGTCATTATACAAAAAATATGTTTTACTTCCCTGTTGGTCTTGCATTATTTTACGTCTAAGCTTATCGGTATAAATGATAATACTATTTCCATTTTCATCCCTTTGCGTAATCTTAAAGAGTTCATTAGGGAGATAATAAGTCATGGTATGAAAATCTCTAACTTCACTCGTTCCATTAGCCCCATATTCAGTTTCGGTGGGATGACTATTAAATTTAGTTCCTGCGGCTCGTTGTTCAAATACTCGATTCAATGGAGAAAATTCTAATACGGCTTCTGCAAAACCAAAGTTTTCGTCTCCAGTTTCAAAGCCCGTTTGCCCATCTAAAAAGGTAATTTGTTGAGCTTCGGCATCCGAAATAAAAGCCCCTGCATTTCCTGCTTTGGTAAATGGTAAAAACTGTTTGACCTGCCGCCCAAATTTATCATAGCGGAAAAATTGAATTTGGTCATTTCCTGCTGCGGATGTTCCAACCGATGCACTCATTACATCCCGTCCAATTCCATCATAATAATTAAAGACCTTGATAACATCCCCACTACCTAAAGATTTAGCAGTAGTCTCATTAGTTTGTCCTTCTTTAATCAATGACCAACTGCGAACAGAATTATCTCCGCTACAAGTTGATTGGTTACGATAAATGTATTCATTTAGACTTATATAATGGTCGTCAAAATTCCTTATACCTGTTAAGCGTAATAAATCATCATACTCAAAATGACTTGGCAAAGAATTTTCGTCTTGAATCCCGACCACTAGACGACTATCTTTATTGTAGTTAAAAGTAGTCATTAAGGCATCGGCAGGATAGAGCCTTAATTCGTCTATTCCATCCCATTGCTCGACTTCTAAACTTATTAGTGTTTTTCCACCAGTATTTGGCACTTCAATTAGGTGTTCTACATACGACCAATTTAAAGGATGGTCATCAGAGGTTTTGGTACGGAGAATCGTTATACCTGCCCCATTAAAATCCGTTCCAAGAGTATCCGTTGTATAATAACTGACAATGTATTTTCCTGCTCCTACTAAAGTATTAATACCAAAACCAGAATTATTGAGAAAATACCCCCCTCCTACTAAACCATTTGCATCAAATCTAATAGTAGTAGATGGACTTTGGACATTCCATCCACCTTGATAGGTTTCATTGGTTTCAAATCCTGTATAAGCCACCTCTCCTATATCCGCATTTTTCACCTGTGCAGTCATGCGACTATTCTCATTACTATATATCATCGTAACGGGTTGGCTTGCTCCTGATGAATGCTCGTAATGCCTATGTCCTTGCCGCAAATTCCCTACCCCATCGTAATCATCAAAGACTTCTGCTAAAAGGTCGCCCGTTGTGGGGAATTGTTCATATAGTTTATGAGGTAAAGTTAAATTACTGCTCGTTTGGTGGTAATCCAATTTGGTTTTATAGACTAAATTATTACCAATATATTGAGCTTGTACCAAAGGGAAACTAGTCATTCCTTTTAATTGCATCTGACGAGTAACCGTATCTGTACCTACAGGATATTCCGTTTCATCAAAGCTATTCACAAAATGGGTCGTATTTCGATATATTTTTCCGTCACTATTGGTAATGAGGGTTTCCGTTGGCTGATTCGTAGTCGTATCACCATAAATATAATCAGTTGTGGTACTGACCTCCCCCGTTAAGGTACTGCCATTATAAAAATAACGAGTATTAGTCATTTCACTTTGATATACCCACCGCTGCAAATGGTCGGTAAATCTTCTTTCAAATTTAGTATTTACTATCATTTGATCCCCCACACAAGAATTAGTGCTTGATTCCTCCGTCCAAATGAATTGACCATTTGCATTTTTGCAAAGGAAAATCTTATTATCCTGTACGTCTTTAGCCACTACTCTAAATCCATTAAAGAGTCGTCGTCTTCTAGTTTCTCCTTCATCCGTAGAATAAGTATAAATAGCTTTATCCAATATTTTACCATCGGCATCATAAATCTCTTTTTGGGTTAATAAGCCGTTTTCTACATTATCATTTAAACCAAATTGGTTTAGTTTTTCATTTTTGAATAAATAAACAGTCTTACCAGAAGTCTCCCCACTTCCATCATTGGCTTCTATAATTTCCTCTATTCTGGAATAGCCTACATGGCTTCCTTTAATTGTACCTAATGTACTTTTTGAAGTAGCAGATATATTGGTTCGATGGCACTCAAACATTATATTACAATTACCGCCACCGCCCCACATGAGAACGGGGCAATAATCATAAGAGGTGGTACTGGTATAATTAATTTCATTAAGCATAAGACCGCTTGATGATTGATTCGTGGGATTTGTACCACTTTTTTCATATTTCCATGACCGTTTGGTTAATAAGGTACCGTCACAATCTCGATTTTCGATGAAAGCAATCCTAAGTCCTCCAACCTCCCTATCCGATGCAGGGTCTTGGGTCGAATCATAATCATAATAATTGCCTGAGCCTATTCCTTTTGCTTTGTGCATCTCCCATGTATATTCACTATATCCACCTGTAGGGAATGTTACTTTTTCTAAAATACCTATTTTGGTATAGGTAAAAGAGGGCTTTCTATTTGCTCCAGATGAATTAAGAACCGTTCCACCTTGGGGGGTTATCTTGGGAATAAGTGTATTTACATTCCCTGCATTATTAAAATAACCAAAATGGTCTATTCTTGTGCTAATATAATTTTGTGAAGCCAAGGTAGCCGCAAAATCCATATTATAGACAAATTCATAAGGGGGCTTAGTTTCTGTACCATCGGATGATTTTTCTTGTACTGATTTTAATAGTAAGCGGTTGATGTCTGAACAGCCACCATTATTTTCATAATACTTTAGTTCGTAATCTTTAATATTAACCTCCCCATTCTCTCCCTTTAGACAGCGAATCCGATTGAGTCGTTTATCAGTATTGTTCGCATAAGGACAAACACCTATCGTATGGGTAGACTCAAATTCAACTCTTTCTAAAGTATCTGAACCTAAAACATATTTGATATTCATTAGATGTTTTCGTCCTATAATGGTAGAAGTATTCGTAACACCAGTAGAGGTACTGGATTCGTTAGCATTTCCACAACAATTAGGGCTACTTATGTTTTGAGGGTTATAAGTGACCGACTCATAATAATCGGGGTTAATATCCAAACCATATTGATTCGCTGCGGTTTCATAGTCAAACAAAAATTGTTCTACCCCGTTTGTACCAATAATTCTAGTTAGATGCCAAGCTGAATTATACCGATAATTTAAGGGAGGACAGGGTGCTAAATCTCCACTAAATTGGTCATCTATGAAAAAATTGGTTTCCTCTACTGTTCTATATTCATAGGTAATTCCTTTATCGTCTGTTACCGTAAATCTAATAATATCACCATCCACATCAAAGAATGGGGTTATTGTTAAGTTTTGGTGTTCTTTTTGGACAACCTCCTTATTTGGGCTGATATAGAATTTAGCTGAGCCAAAAGGTGCTGACAAATAAAAATTATCGGGTTGGCTCTCAATACATCCTTTTGCTATATCATATAACAGCTTATTTTCTATAAAAAGGTCGGTGTAAGTAATGGCTTTTAGGCTGTCTTTTTTGCTGTAATAATTAATGTCCATATCAGGATTTGCAGCAATATTTCTAGTGATAGCAAAGTTGGCTGTTAGATTCCATGAAACGCCTGTCCATCCTTCTCTTTGGTCAACTTTTATGGCTGTTCCGTCATAGAGTAAATTGATTGGAATGGAGGTCGTTTTTCCTGCTATGGTTAGGATAGGAACTTGCAAAGAAGCTGAACCCGTATAAGTTGATACATTAAATTCACCGAATTTACCAAGACTAGAAGCTTCTGGTGAGTTAGGAGTTACTAAAGATTTATTTAAAGCAGAAGTCCGTGCAAAACCTGCTTCCGAACCTGCATTATCTGGGTCTTGTGCGTTCAACATTATAGAGACGCAAAACAAATAAAAAAGAATTGTTGCCATCTTAGAGAGAGCCATATTGTTACATTTTAGTGGGTTAAGGAATTATTGTTTGATAAGGACAATGGGCTTGGTAACTTTACGGTCGCCCAATTGTAGGTGAAAATAATAGGTACCACCAGTAAGCCCATTCATATCATAGCTTACTTGATGGAATCCTTTATACTGCTCGGAGAGGGGGGAGATTTGAGCAATAGATTTGCCAAAGGCATCAAATAATTCAATGTAGGTATTCGCTGTTGTTTCTAGTTCGTATGTTATCGTAATGATACCGTCCGTTGTCGGATTAGGAAAGACATTTACGGTTTTTCTTACCTTACGGTTATTGGTAGGAAGAGGGGTGAAATCGGTTTTTGGAATATCGTAACGCCAGATACCTTTTTTATAAGTTCCTGCATATAATTTGCCGTCATGGTAGCCAAGACTTTTAATAGATGGGTCAGTAAATCCTTCGTTAAGATTGGTTTGGCTTTGGTCTGCTGCTACATCCACTACCCCACCTACTGCCAATCCTAGCACTAAGTTATTTTCTACCAGAATTAAAGAGCGGGTGTTTCCTGCTTCCTGATTCCAGACTTTCCAATTCCTGCCATCTACGGAGGATAAAATACCCTCTCCACTTGTGCCTAAGAGCCATGAACCATTTTGTACTTTAATGGTCATTACATCCAGACCAGTTGGTACTTTAATTTGTTCCCAAGTCTCGCCCATATCTTCACTTAAATAAACATGACTATTTGACCCTGCTAAAATAGAGCGACCATTAACACCAAAAGAGAATATCATTTGATGGTGGGCTTCTGGACGGGGTAAGTTTGCTTTTTGCCAAGTGCTTCCTTCATCATCGGTAAAGAATATGCCTTTGGCTGTTCCTGCAAATAATCTGCTTTCGGTAGCTAATAATGACCAAATATTTTTGTGTAATACAGCGTCATTGACAGCTTGCCAACTTTCGCCATTATTAGAAGATTTAAAGACCCCTCCCTTATTTGTGCCAACGAATAGATTATCACCAGAGACAACTAAATCACGGGCAAGGAAATTGCTTAGTCCATTATGACAGGGAATCCAGTTTTCCCCTTCATCTGCGGTTTTAAATACTCCTGCTCCGTAGAGGGCAGCGAATAAATTGTCATCATGACTTACAAATTGATAAATGGGATAATCTAGTTCGCTATTGGTTTGTTGCCAAGATAGACCAGAGCTATGTAGCTGAGAAAAAAGAACCTTTGGCATTAAAATAGCAAGGAAAGAAAGAATAATCACGAGAGAGATTTCACTAAATCGTTTCATCGGTTGATTAGTTTTTGTTAAAAAATCTAATCGGTCTTGGGAAATTTAAAGGCAATCTACCCTTAAAATGTTGTGTATCGTACTTACACAAATTCTTTTTTACTAGTAAAAAAGAACGTCAACACCATGCTAAGGTAGAAATTTTATATTAAAAAAAGAAAGTTTTAATAAAAAAATATGCCCACTCCTACTGAACAGCAATATGAACAGTTCCAAATGGTCGAAGCTCTCAATTAGTCGTAAGAAAAGATGGAAAACGACTTTTCGCTGCTCTTGTGGTAATACGCTTTGGGGAAAAGAGTAGTTAAGCTGTCTTTTCTAGACATAAAGTCTTAACGACCGTTTTTGCTTATTCATAATGACAAGTAATACACCTTTACTTCTAATCTACCGCCTCAACTTATACTGACGCTGGTTTTTTGCTTGATTTATCTGATACTGCTTTTGTAAATAATCATCTATCTCATTCCCTGCCATTGCTTTAAATAACTGTTTCTCATTTGGTAATTCAACCTTTTCCATCTTCTCGGAATGTCGATTATACATTCTTGCTAAATCTATTCCATGCTTGGGGCGTAATTCGTTTAACCCTTTTGCCAATTCAGTATTCGTACTACTAAATACTATCCGTTTATCCTCATATTTCATTTCTATTTTTGCCCCACTTCCTAAAGAATTTTTAAGCTCCTGCCTTAATTGCACATGCTCTGATACATCTAAATGACCTTTCAACTTATTCCATGATAAGTTCCTATGAACATCCGATGCTTTAAATAACTTATCCTTGTACTCAAAACTTAATCCATAGATACCCTTTTCATTTATCGCATATTTGGGTTTAACCTCATGCTTACCTAGTGCTCGCTCAAAGGAGATTAATGGAATCTTTGCTCCCTTTTTAGTTGGTAAAGATTCTTTTAAACTCGATGCTACTGCCGCTCTTACTTCCCCTCTATATTTTTGGTGCAACTTAAAATTACTCGCTAACCCCTTTTTATCTAATCCCACATCTTTAAAATCTGACCCCTTCCAACTTTTACTATTCCGCTTTTCATCTCCTTCTACCTTATAAAAGACCACTCCCCTACCCGCTTGCTGGATTCGATAATCAGAACCCTCTCTACCTAATGCCTTATTCAAACTCTTATTATCTACTGGCGCATGACGCAGCGCTCTATTCAAATCTTCCTTGATTGCTGTATGATTTTTATTCCGATGGTAAGAAACTACCAACCCATGTTTTAGCTCCAAATCATACACTATATCTCTCGAACGGTATCTTTCGTGGCTATCATTTATCTTCGCTTTACTATGAATATCTACCCTGCTACTTAAGATATGTACATGCGGATGCGCTGTATCATCGTGACGATATATTATATATGGCTGCTTACCATAACCCATTTTTTCCATATATTCTTTACTAATCTCCACTAACTTTTCATTATTTAACTTACTCTTTTCTTCTGCTGCAAAACTTAAGGAGACATGAAATACTGGCTTTTTCACCCGACTATTATTCGATAACACCTTTAAATTTCTGTCAACTTGCTTAGGTGTGGTATTCGCTATCAGCCGCTTTCCTATTATTTCCCCCTCTCCTTTATCCACTTTTTTCTGATTATATAGTGCCGCTCCATAAAAATTATTCCCACTCTTTGAGATATTTGATATCATATTCTAGCCTTTTTATCTATTAAATAACGTGCCTTACAGTTCCACGTTATTCAATCTCTTTAGTAATTTTCCCAATAACTGTCCTGTTATTAACATTACTTTTTTATCATGCTCGTCAAAATTTATGTGCTTATAACTATTAACTGCATGTACTAATTGGTTATAATTAACTCCTATTTTATTTACTGTTTCCGATAATTCTCCTGCTGCTACCCACGCCTTTTGCTCCAAGATATGACTTGCTGATATATCCCGTTTAAATAATTTCTCGCGGATAAAATCTCCTTTTGTCCGATTTGTCGTCTTCGACATCTCCTCCATTAACTCCGAATATTCCGCTTTTGTAAACCGAACGTCTATCCGCTCCGAACGTTTTTCTGAATCCTTCTTTTTTGGTCTCATTGCTTATCTCTTTTTTATTTTTGGTACAAAAATTTAATGGCGACTTCGGAGCTAATCCCTATGGGGTGGAAAATATTCGAGAATTTTTCACCCCATAGGGCAAGTGGTTTATTTCCGCCAATAACTATTTAACGATTTGGAACAAATTTGGTAAATAGTTATTGGCGGAAATAAACACTACTTGCTATTGCCATTCGGTAATCCCCATCACACAAACGCTATGACAAATCCAAGTTACGAATTATCAGCCAATTCTCACAATCCACAAAACACAACTTTTTTTTTCGTAATTGTCCGACAATTACTTTTGAATTAATAATATGCCAGAATGCTTTCCTTTAGCAGAATTTATTCCATTCATTTTTAATACCCAATATTTTCAACCTTTTTTATTTGCTATATCGCTTTTTAAAACCAATTCTTATTTTAAGCGTTTTTAAGCCATTTTTTATAAATTCATTCATAATTCCTAAAATCATGATTCAAGTATACTTAAATGCCTTTATTTTGTCTTTAAATGAAATTTACTCACCGCTTTTTATTCCACCTAATTTAAATTTCATTTTGGCGGCTATTCCCAGAAATGAATGCTTTTTCTATACGATTACTATCGTATATTTTTATAGGATTATATTTTAGCAAAATAGTGCTTTTATAAAAATATAAAACGGTGTTTCTATAAGAACACGTCAACATGCTCTTATAGAATTATAGAAACACCATCTGATAGTTTTATAAGAAAATATTTGTGTAAAAACATGCTACCATGTTTTTATAAAAATATAGGAACACTAAAACATGTTCTTATATTTTTATAGAATTATAAATTTAGTTTTTGCAAAGAAATGTACCATTATAATCATATATCATTTAGTTTTTATAGGATTATATTTTATTCCAAAAACAGTCTCTTTTATTTTTTCACGTAGGATATTTTCTTTATCTTCATTGCTGCCCCCCTGTAATCTAATCACTTATTATTAATCTTTAAATTTGAGAAAACTTATGACCGAAAAAGAGATAGAACAACTTAAAAATCTTAAGTATGATTTAGACACCCAAATCGATAAGGAAGACTTTCCTGGGCAAAAGGAAATGTTTGGGTTCCTTCATAAAAAAGAGCAACCTGAAGAAACTAGCCCTCCACCACAAAAAAAACAGCTTGCTAAAAGTAAAGCGCAAAGGCCTATTCCTAAAAAGAAATTAAAAATAACGACGGCTAGAATTATACAAGACAAACTGAATTTAATAAAATTTGTGCATAATGATTTAAATGCTTTTGAGGCACTAGACCAAGTTATTGATTTTTGGATTGAACACAAACAAGACGATATTAAAAAAGCTACTAACCGAATGTTAAGGCTTTTAAAGCAATTACCTCAATAGTGCAGCTATCCATTAGATTCAAGAATAGGAAATAAAACTTCTTATTCTTGAATTATCATTGCGCAATTGCATAATAACGCATTTATGCAATTACACTACTTCTTAGACCGAACATATAATTATCCATTTTTATTAGTCTTATTTTTATTCCAAATTACTCATAGTTTCACTTTCTTCTGATTTGTTATCTCCGTATATTCCTCTCCTATTTTACCACTTCCCCTTTGTGCTTACAATTAATTTTAAACAAAACTACTTTTAGCAATGACCAAGGTTATTTCCGTTTTTAGTCAAAAAGGAGGAGTTGGCAAATCTACCGTTTCTGTTCTTTTAGCAAATCTGTTTTTCTTTAAATATGGTTTTAAGGTTGCCATCGTCGATGCAGATTACCCACAGCAAAGTGTTCTCAAAAGCAGAAAAAGAGAGTTTAAAGTAATTCAGGGAAGTAAGCGGCTTCAAAAAATGTTTGATAATATTTACTCTGAACGTCTACCCTACCCTATCATCTCCGCTAATATAAATAACTGTAAGGAAGTAATTCAACAACTGAAAAGTACTAGTGATTTAGATTTCATATTTGTAGATGCACATAAAAGATTTGCGCTAGAAGGGATAAAGGGGTTTCTTTCAGAAATAAATTATTTTCTTATTCCTGCATTTTTGGATGAATTCTCTTTGAAAGCAGCGATGGATTTTTATACGCTATTGCAAATCGAAATAAAACCAAAGTCTAGTCATTTCTTGGATTGCCATTTATTTTTCAATAAAGTACCTGGTCAAAATAAGCTAGACAAAGCTATGTTCCTCTTAGAAGATAGTTTTAACATCCTATCTCAATGTGTTGCTCAACATACTTTATATGAGAAAACTTATCGCTCTACCCTATTTCCTATTCCGGTAAAAACTAAAGAAGGAAATCGTTTGGTTTTATTTGCAGAGCATTTTCTTGCAGCCATTAATTAATAATATGATTTTATCAGGAAGAGTAATTCTTAAATAATCATTGCGCAATTACATAATTAAGTATTAGCGTAAATACATAAATTATTTTTTATGCTTAATTCCCAATGCCTTTTTTCTATCCGCAAAATCTGCAAAGATTGGAGCAAACGCTTTTTCCTCTATAACAATAATTTTGTTGATGACCGCCTCTCTTAGAATGGCATCTTTTCTATAATCTTCAACAACTAAAGTCCGATTCAACTTTTTTTCTTTTGCTGCTATCTTAAGTTTTAAATTAGGATTTTGATTCAATAAAGCAATAGCCTTAGCTGTAACAGCTGGTTTTACAGCTGTTACTTCTTTGATTTTTTCTGTAATGCTTTTAGCTTTTTGTTCCTCTAAAAGAACTAGTTCTCTTTTGTATTCCTCTGTTCCTTCCTTTTTTTGTTTCCGTTTCTTAGCTTCTATCTTCTCATCTGTATATCCATTCTTCAAAGCATAGATAAAGAAACCAGCTGTTGTTGATTTAATCTGTTGATTGAATTTAGCCCTATTTGTTACTTCTACCGCTTGTTTTACTTGTGCTTGACTATATTTGTCTAGCAACTTAATAAAGACGGTAGGAGTGACTCCAAATCGCTGTACCACATCTTCATGAAACTCCTTAAAGAGTTTATCTTGTTCATTTTCGGTTAAGTCGGCTTCTACAGGTAGGTCAAGAACAAGCTTCTTAGATTGATTTGCTAGATGAATAGTTAATTGTGATTTATTGGTTATTCCTCTTATTTGCTTAACGGCCTCTTGGGTTTTACCATGAAAAATAAACTCTAAAGCCGTTACTTTCCGTCCTGTCTTGATTTTGTTGACCTCGGTAACTATCAAGTCCGTATATTTATTAATGTCCCTTACAGAGGGTTTAATGACCCAACGAAAGAAATCGCCAAACAATTTATACTGTTCCGTCACTTCAAACATTACTTTTATCTCTTCTACACCTAATTTCCTACGCCCAATACTCTGGTATTGCTTCAATAATTCATAGACCCTCATTGGATAAACCGCTAATTTGGTAATGTTCTTTATATCATAAGTTGTAAAATTCTTTTTCAATTCCAATAACCAAGGTTTCATCTCTTGTTCAAATACAATATCTATATACTCATTGTTTTCTACCTTCTTCCCAGATTGACCTTCTTGCATATAGTCTATCTTCCTAATGATGTGATATTGGGTTTCTCTGGATATACCTTCCTCCGTTTCATAGGCTACAAAAAAAGATTTCTTCATAAGACTCTGTGCAGCTTCCCTTAATAATCTATAGGAATCACCAGACTTTAAGCCAAATGTTTTTATGACATCTTTATACCAAATGCGGTAAGTTCTGAAATCTGTATCATCTTTTTTGATTTCAGTTAAAATTGAAGCAAAGATTCTAGTTTCCCATTGATCAAATTTATACCTTGATTCAATTAGGTCATTAGCTTTTTTGATGAGGGTAATACCTTTATTTGTTTTTCTTTTAGTTTTTGACATAGCTGTTAGATAATATGAGTAATTTGGAACAGAACGCTAAAGAATAGCTTTTTTTCAGATAACTATGAGTAATTTGGAACAGCTAAGCATCTAGTATATCGAATACACTTCCAAATTACTCATAGTTAGGCACGAATCTACGAAAAGTTTTCCAAATCTCTCATAGTTATCTTCCATTTTCCTCATAGTTTGTTCCAAATCTCTCATAGTTTGTTCCATTTTCCTCATAGTTTGTTCCAAATCTCTCATAGTTAAGCTTGTAACTAATTGACAGTTAGTTAGTTACAAGGGCATAAAAGCATTAAAAGAAATAAAAAGATTAAAACAACAATAAAAGGCTTAAGTGGTGGTAATTTTCTTGTTTTTTAAAAGAAATGAATACTTATGACTTGTTTTTAATGATCAGAAAATTTAAACATAGTAAAAATTTATTACAAAAAAGTAGAAAGCACGCAATTATGTAATTACGCAATAACGTCAAGTTATTACTTTTGTTACTAGCTTTCTTAACTCGTTTAATATTTAGGTAGATGTTGATTAGATTGTTTTTCTAAAATAGTTACTCGTAATTCTTGGTCTTACATAAATCAAAGATGCGTCAAGGTATTCCATACTAAGCAATAACAAAAAATCTTCTAATTCTCATGGTCTCGAATATTTCCTTTAGCAATATTCGTCAATGCTAAATACTCGACCCTCTAGTAAGCTTACATTGTATATTTATTGCGCAATTACTTAATAACGTTTTTATGAAATGTACCTAATATTAACAATATCAGGCTTTTGCTCCTATGGTTTAAATGCTATAACTTATGAGTAGTTCTATTTTTTAAACTTATCAGCTAAGTCTTGCAGCTTAGCCATCGTTGGAAAAGATTTGAACGCATCAAAAAGCCATTTAGCAACATTCCCTAAAATTGGCTCTCTTTCTTCTTTATTCATTTCCCAATGTATTAACAGCGCATTTAAGAATTCCAAGTTATTCATTACTGCTAACTCAATTACACTAGCATAATCCCTTTGATTGCGATCAACTGGAGCATTAGGATGTTGTAGTCGCCATTCTTTGGCCGTTTTACCAAAGACAATCTTATTAAGCAAATCTGCCTCCGATGCAAAAGGTAAGCGGCTTTTATAAGGTTGAGGGTGCGTTAATAAACGCTCGTCCATACTACTAAGAATCTCTCTGGCCATTAATTGAAAATTCCCTGTAACTAAATGTCGCTTTATATTAAAAGGATCTCCTAAACGGATACTCTCTTCCTCTTTTAATCTACGGAATTCCTTGATTATATAAAGTTGAAATCCTTCTGATAAGGTACCCGCAAAATGTAAAGCAATATCAATATGAGCAAAAGCTCCTTTAGAGTATCGCCCTGGTTTAGCTGGAATAATACCAATTGCTCCTACCGTCTCTACCCATTTTGTTGGAGTAAATCGAAATTGGTTATCAAAAACCTCTTGTTTAACTCGGGCATATCTGCCCGAATTAAAATTTGGGTTGTATAATTTCTCCCATTCCGCTAAAAATTTAATAGTACTTATGGCTCGAATCCAAGCTTTAATTCTTTCGCCCGTATCTTCATAACTTGCAGCAGCAGCAATATCATTTAAAGATACAAAGTCTTCTTCTTTTACTTTTAGAAGGCGAATATTTTTACCTTTTAGGTTTAAGTTTCCCATGAATGGTTTATTTACATAACTTTGAATACCTACACTCGTAAGTATTTATCCCTTCAATATTTAAAATACAACCTACTTTAGATATAGAAATTTACTACTTTTTTATAATAACATAATTACGCTATTGCATTATTGCGCAATAAATTTTCATAAAATTAGAACCCTCTTTCATCTAAAAATCCTTTGCTGGAAATTTCTATAATATCCGCTACAGACAATCCTTTTTCATTTCCGTAAGCTTGCAGCCTGCTTTTTAATTTTGGTGTCATCATAGTAGTAAACCGCTTTCGACCATCAGCTGATAGTTCATAGGGTTTTCTATTTCCTGCATTATGCTTTTTGAAAGTAGGAGTATCCTTATCATCATCAATAGATAATTCCGTTTTCAACTTTTCGGATTCCTTTCTTAATTGTGCATCTAAATCATGACTACCTGCCATTTTGTCAAAGACGCTAGTCATTTTTTTATCTAGGTTTAGTTTTTTCTTAGCCATATTCTTTTATTATTTCTTTGGTTAAAGATTCGTAGTCCTTTGCTCCATTACTATCCGGAGCATACTCAAAAATACTTTGGCTACTAGTTGGTGCCTCAGCTAAAGCTACATTTTGACGAATAGGAGTTTGAAATGCTCGATTACCCAATTTATCAAAGATAGAATCCTTGACGCTGCGGTTTAAGACCTTCCTTGAATCGTACTTAGTGATAAAGACTTTATCTATCTCATAATCGATATTATCTAAAGCTTCCGTCAATACGCTATATCCAGTTAGGCTTAAATATTCTGCCTCAATAGGCACAAAAATCAAGTCGCTCGTAAAAATAGCATTGACCGTTGTTAAACCTAAAGAAGGCGCACAATCAATCAGTACAAAATCAAAATTAGTTTTGATTCGCTTTAAGGCTTTGTCTAAAATGTATTCTCGGTGTATTTGTCCACTTAATTCGATATCTGCTTTAATCAATTCCAAGCTCGATGGAATGATGTAAAAGTTATCGGTAATTTTATGTGGACTAACAACAGACTGTTTTTTGAGAATCCTATAAAGAGACCCAGTCTGCTCAGCGGCTGCCATTTGGGTCAAGTTAAATTGTGCATCGGCATCAATCAACAAAACCTTATAGCCTTGCATGGCAAGATAGTAGCCAATATTATAGGTACTTGTGGTTTTCCCTACACCGCCTTTGAAATTTAGTAGTGATATAGTCTTACTCATAGGGCAAATGTACAAAAGCATAATAACTTAAACAAGTAATTGCGTTATTGCGCAATAAAAATAAAATATCTAACTATGAATATCGCCAAACAGTTTAATGGTTACACAATTCGGAAAGAGTGGTATAATGAAGAATGGTATTTTTCTATTATAGATGTAGTAGCTGCCTTATCTGGTAGTAATAATCCAAGAAGATATTGGAGTGACTTAAAAAGTAAGTTAAAGAGAGAAGGGGCACAAGTGTACGAAACTATCGTACACTTGAAAGGGGTTCGGCAATCATAGATACGGAATCCGCCGCTTTAGCTAAACAAAAAATTTCATTTAGTGCGTTTTACTATTGAATAGTCGCTTTTTCTCCAAAATGTAATTCCCAAACGACTAATTTCAGCAAATGCCGACTAAGCTAAAGCAAAATTGTTTTAAAGAATTACAGATAAAATTCCCTGTTTCAGTATTGGATAAAAAGGAATGCTTTAGTCCATTTAAAAATCAAACTTTGATAAGGGGGGGGCATCTTGCCCCCCCTTATCAAAGCTTTTACAATCTACTAGTGGTTTACGCACGAAATAGATAGCAGTTAGTTTCAGCAAAATCCAAGGGAAATTAAAGAAATTAAGTTACTTGGAACTTCTTGCGCAGACCACTAGGCTAACTAATATTATTGCTGTTGAAAAGAAAAATACATATTTGATAACAAGGTAATAAAAGTTATTTATAAATTCAATATTAATTTATCGTATTATACAATTTTTATCAATCATTAGGTAACATCTCAAAATTTTCAATCACTCCAGTTTTTAATTCTCCATGAAAATCTAGATGCTCCATTACGCACATTTTACAAAGTAACTCTAGGTTGGGTTTCCCCCATGCGTTAGCCTCGCAGTTAAGGCAAGTATATTTAATCTTGTTTTTCTTTTTGGGTTGGAGTAAGGGAATTAATCCTCCTGCTCCGTCAGCTGTACCTCCTTCTTTTATCAAAGCATCCAAAAAAGATAAGTCCGTTGTAAACTCTGATGATTTAAAAGGGAGTAGTATATCCTTTGGCATCTTTTTAAAAGCCTTTTCAAATTTCCCCTTTTCAATAGGATAGTCGTCCATTTGTTGTCCTGTCTTTTTCCCTCCAGGCTTTCCCGTATTACTTGGCATTAAACCAACTTCTTCCATTTTTGCTGCCCATTCTTTATTATGGTAACCTGCTCTTGATGACTTACCAAATTCATACTGCCACAAGTGTACCATTTCATGTACCAATGTTTGACAGATATTTAAATCTGTTGCCATTGCCATATAGACGGGATTGATATTAATTTCATGGGTCGTGTTTCCTTCTCTGTCTTTCCATCTGTCTTTTGAAAAATGACCGCAGACCCTAGCCGCATTCCTTGATAATATTAATAGACAAAAGGGTAGCTCTCCTTTAAACAGTTGCTTATTAAAGTAATTATAGAGTCTTTGATATTTAGTGAATTGATTTGTTGTTGGGCTTACCATAATAGCATTTTATAATTGTATCGTATTATACAACAATATTACAAAAAATCAACTACTAATCAAATAGCAATTTAATAAAAAAATTACTCCATCAATATAAATAGTGGCTCGTAACAGGTCGGGCATTTGCTAAGAATTCTGTTTCTCCTTCTTTAATCGCAAAATCTACTATTTCCAAAAAAGCAGTAGATAATAAAGAGTCATCACCTGTATGAATATCAAAATCAAAAAAGACTGCTACTACTCTAGGTAGGATAGTATCAACAAATAAAACCGCAGCACTATTTACTTTCATGTGTCCATGGTCATAAGGTTGTCCTCGTTCATCTTCTATCTCTCCAAATTTATGGGCGATTGTTCTCATAGTCTTTGTCATTGGCGTTCCTGTTAATCGGTATAATTCCTCTACTACCTTTCTATTAGAAACGGCATAAGCTGAAAATTTATAGGGGCGATTAATTCTAGTTGTTCCCTTAAATAACCCTTTAAACCAAACGCCCTCTGCCTCGGTCGTTTCATTCAGTAAATCCAACTCATGTACTGGTTTTAAATCCAATCCTAAATGTTCTAATAGCGGAAAGCCTTTATCATTATATTGGTCTGTCCAAAGTTTCCAAAAGGAGCTTTGCTTAAAGTCAACCAATTCCTTCTTTAAATCACTAGAGGTAAAATCTAGTATGCCTTTAATATGAGTATGCCCCTGCCTTTCAGCATAGGCTTTAAAAAATACCATTAGTCGCCTTGCTCCCCAACCTTCCACCGTTCCATGCTCTTGTTTGACATTCTTTAAAAATGCTTGAACCAATAGTTCGATATCTTCATCCGTTCCTTTATCCTCAAAGTAAAAGGCATATTGCTTATTCCTTTCTTCTGTCCAATTATCCGCTATCACAAAAAAACGGTAATCTGGTTGTTTTTCTAATCTCATAACATAATTTAGTTTTTGCGAAAATAAGTATTCCTCCCAAAATAAGCGGCGGATTTCGTAGCTATAGTTGCCATGGGTATTTTACACCTATTATATATAAGGTATATTAGCTTTTTTATCTATACCGTGTAAATAGTTTTAACCGTGTGTTTTATTAGCTAAGTCCTGTAACTTCTTGATTGTCTTTGACCTATTTAATATAGGATAAATAAAATTATAGGTATTCTGTAGAATGTTTTCCCGTTCCTTAATATCCACTACATCCCATTGGAACAACATCCCGTCCAAAAACTCCAAATGGTTTAAGATGGTTAATTCCAAGATACTTGCAAAATCCCTTTGGTTTCGGTCTGTCGGCTTGTCTAGATTGTTTGCCCTCCATTGCTTAGCGGTCTGCCCAAATATTATTTTATTCAAAATATCCGCTTCTGCTGCAAATGGTAAACGGCTTTTGTATGGCTGCGGATGGGTCAACAACCTTTCGTCCATTTGCGATAAAATGCTTGTGACCAGAATGGAATAACTACCTGTTGCTAAAAATCGCTTAATGTTGTACGGATCCCCTAATCTTAATTGTTCATCTGCCTTTAGTCGCTGAAATTCCTTAATAAGATATACTTGGAATCTTGGACTAAGCCAATAACAAAAATTTAGTGCAATATCTGAATGAGCATAGGTGCCGCCATATCTTCCTGCCTTGGTAGTTAAGCCTATTGCATTAGTCTTTTTAATAAAATAACTAGGGGAAGGTATAAAGTCGTTTTTCATATTATCCATTTTAAACCCGTCCATTTGCACGGGGTTAAAATTTGGATTACTCATTTTTTCCCATTCCTCCAGAAATATCAATGTATTTTTATTCTTTAACCAATTTCTTAGGATGTCGTTAGGGAAATTTGGATTCCTTAATTTTGCTAAATCGCTTAAACAAATATACCCCTTTGAATCAATCCTAACATTTGTATCGTCAATTATTATATTCTTCTTAGCCATAATTATGTTTTGAACAAAAATAAGCTACATTCCACAAATAAAAAAAGCACTCATTGGACTGTAGGTTGTAGCAGAACAATACCAACATGGATTTAACAGCTAAACTTCTTGAATCACATAACAATTAATTCATTTTTTTTGGAGCAAGGAAAACGTTCCTTTGATTGCGCTGATTTCAATAGCCAAATGGGTTAAATATCGTTTCAATATAAGTCTACAAATAATTTCTAAGCAATGATTTTACTTCAATTGGTAGTTAATACCCATTTTTTAGATAGTGTTTTTAGGGGCCATTTTTATGTGGGACAAAATATCCGTTTGTTCTCCTGAGACCTTTAGTACAAAAAAGCACTAGATTATAAAAAGTATGCTCACTTTTCGAGATTTAAGACTATCGGCAATAGTCTTTCAGGTTTTGGAGAAAAGCCCCCATTTCTACATTTGAAATGGGGGCTTTTTTTTATTACCTTATCTTTTTTTGAAATACTTCTCATATACTTATGATTCAAAACCGAAAATTTAGCTATTTGACGAATTGGAAAGGCGAAGAACAATATAGTAGTGAAAAACTAAAAATATTTTCACTTTTGAAGTTGGAGTCCTACAAGAAGTCGAATCACTCTTTCTAGTATCCTAAAAATCAAATACTTAGGTTATGAAATTTATTTCAGTAATAATTTGGGTACAAAAAATGAACTTAAAACCTTCACGTTTCAAGTTCGGACGGGACGTAGTTCTTGAACGTAATTTACTGATCATGTGTCTTTTATGCTAATTGACGACGTAAAATTAATGTTTTTATTTAAAAAATAAATCTAAATATATTAATTTTACCTATCCCTATAAATCTTTGCTGCAACCAAAAAAAACAATAAATAAATGACAGAATTTCTTGCAAATTTTTCAAATAGAGAAATAGCTCTTTTTACATGGATTCTTGTTGCGATAATCGCAATGTTATTCAGCAAATCAATCAGGAAATCAATTAGTAAAATTTTCAAAGTACTATTTGTAAAATCCATTTTGATTACATTTTTGTTATTTATTTTATATGTCGGTGGGATTGTTTTTGGTTTATATAAATTTGGGTTTTGGGATCTATCTTTATTAAAAGATACAATTCTATGGACTTTTGGTTTTGCAGTTATTCTTGTATTTGGGGCAAACAAAACAAAACGAATTTCGGACTTTAAGGCAATCCTAAAAGACGCAGTTAAATGGACAATTATCATAGAGTTTATAGTTGCTTTCTACAATTTTAGTTTGACTACTGAATTAATTATTCTACCAATTTTGACTTTTATTGCAATGCTTCAAGCGTTTTCAGAAACAGACGAAAAGTATAATCAAGTGAGTAAAGTCTTTAAAAATACTTTGAGTTTAGTTGGTTTAAGTATTTTGGGTTATGTGCTTTATAAAACATTCTATCAAGGCGGCGAATTAATTACAGTCGGCAACTTTAAAAGTTTGTTGCTGCCCATAATTTTGACTGCATTGTTTATTCCTTTTGTATATTCCTTCAGCTTGTTTATGGTATACGAAAATCTATTCGTCAAACTAAAGTTTTTCATCCAAGACAGAAAAATAAGAAAAAAGGCAAAATGGCAAATACTTAGAATTGCAAATTTCAATCTTGATAAATTATCAAATATCTCAGAAAATATAATCAAAGAACGAACTTTAACATTAGACAATTCATTTGCAAAGATTAAGCAAATAAGTAAGCAAAAACAAAAACTTCTTGACCAATAAATCAATTAGATTTTGAATTTCACTTTTTAAATTTTAAAATGCTTCACTTATTGTTTTTGGTTTAATCATAAAAATGAATTTTAAATAAAAAAAGAAAAATGGGAATACTAAAAAGCATTTTTGGTGGTGGAAATAAAAGAAAATCTGGAATCTACCAAATACTTGAAAAGAAATTAATAGAACTTGATGAAACGCCAGGTGGTGGTTCAATAAATGACATAATTAGGAATCTCGGATATGACCTAAATCAAGTTCATACGATAATGACTTTCGATTCTACCAAAATATCTAGTATCGGTGTAAAAGCACTGTCTAAAGAACCTGTATTTGTACTTACGAACGAAGGTGTATCAAATCTTAAAATGACTACTCTAAAAAATGAATTGTCAAGTATAGATTGGGGATTTGAATATGCAAGTACCAACGTTGAAGATATTTTGAATGAAGGAATTGACAACAATAATCTTTCTATTGAATTTCTATCTCAAGGAATTAAACTTGATAAAAAGTCAAACAATATCTATAAGGCTATAGATTTTGACTTGCTACTCCATTTTGACCAAGGCAAACTTGTACGTTTTTCTTCAAGTGATGGACTAACGGCAGAATCGAAATGGCTTAAGGAAATTAATCATGAACTTTTCAACTCAATGTTAGCTGAGGCAAAAAAATTCCAAAATTCCGAAATGGATTCATTGGAGGAAGTACATAATCAATGTGTTGCTCTCC
>CBDICY010000022.1:0-32183 GCA_965277445.1 Saprospiraceae bacterium
CGCCCGCAAATATTCAATTTAGAATTAGAGTTGAACTGCAAGGATCACCGGGTAATTATCACGAATGGAATTTTGATGATAAAATTTGGGTTTATCAAACGTTACAAAACAATTCAATAACACATACTGAATTTAATCAGTTTGAAACATTAAAAATTGATTTTACAAATGATGGCATTACTTGGGTAAATCCTAGCGCTACCATTTTAAGTGTGATTATACAAAACACAACAACACAAAACACGTTTTATGAAACAACTTATTTTGACAATTTAGAGGTTTTAAATACTGAATTAGAAGCCGCAAGTTCATTGTCTTTAGTAAGTGTTATAAACGATGGTAATTTTAACACATATAAAAAAGAATTTAAACGTTACAATACAGTATTTACAAACCGGATTGATGCGTTTGTTAGATCTCGCGACAATTACGGAACGTTTCAAACGCCTAATAAATTTAAAACTTTGTATGATTTGGAAAATCAAAACATTGCAAATGATTATCGTGAATTTGTTTTAAGATATGAGGGTTCATTTAGAAACTTAGAAATCAAACCATTGGCATTCAGCAATAAAATTTGGTTTAATTGGTCAGCAACTGATTATGATTTGCAAACAAGTATCATTGACCGAATGACTTACAATGTTAAAAATGCTGAATACAAAATAAAGGCACACATTCCAAATGACGATGATGATGTTACTATAATAAACACAATTAGTTAAAGAATTTTTTTTGTTTTGTTTGTCAGCCGTCGTTTGTCTTTATTGATTTGCGGCGGTTTTTTTTACTATAATCTTTTTTTTATTGAAAGTTTTTTTTTATTTTTGTATCAAATAAAAACTTAAATATATGTTTGAAACACACTTCAAGGCGGAATTAAAACGCCTTAATTTAAAACGATACGACGTTTGCGAGTTATTAGGTTGCACAATGCCGACGTTAAAATCACGTTTAAAAAATTCGGATACATTTACTGTTGGTGAAATAATTACTTTACACAATTCGGATTTTGATTTATTAGGAATTATAATTTTTAACAAAATAATAAAAGAATGAAAACAATAAACATTAAAGGAAAAGATTACATTACAGTTAACGAACGCCTAATTTATTTCAGAAGTCAACCGGAGTTTAAAGGATGGCAAATCAACGAAACAATTGTTTCAATTGATGACAAAGAAGCAATATTTAAAGTAACCATCTGCAATAATGAAGGTCATTTTGTTGCAACGGCACATTCACAAGAATACAGAGATTCAAGTTATATAAATAAAACATCATTTGTTGAAAACGGATTCACTTCAGCATTGGGCCGCGCCTTGGGATATTTAGGCATTGGAATCGATACATCAATTGCATCGGCTAATGAAGTACAAAACGCCGTTAAGAATCAATCAAGCGTTAAAGATGATAAGAAGTGGCTTACAGAGGCGCAATTGAACGCCACGTTAAAAGCTAGCAAAGACCAAGCGGAAAAGGTTTTAAACACCTTTAAAATGAAAAAAGAGTATAGAGAAAAAATAGTAAGTAAGTTTAATTTAAAATAAATAAAAGATGAGTACAAAGTATGAACACCAAAACGGAAACGGAAGTTTGTTTAAAAACACAAACAAAACTTCAGACAACCAACCTGAATATTCAGGAACGATTAAATTACAAGATGGAACGGAACAACAAATTGCTGCTTGGGTAAAAGATGGCGCAAAAGGAAAGTTCTTTTCATTAAAATTAAGTGATCCTTATGTTAAACAAGAAGCGGCCGCGGTTGCTGAAGGCGGTGACGATTTACCGTTTTAACTAATAAATGACATTCAAAACAAATGGCGGTTCCTTCGGGGATCGCTTTTTTTTTACATTATTTTAAAAATAAATTGTTTATTATTTGTTTATAACTAAAATAATATATATCTTTGAAGTGTTGCAACGAAGCAACCACAAAACAAAAACAAAATGCAAACACTAAAAAATAAAGTAATAGCAAAATTAATTAAAAACGGAAACAACATAAATGATGTTAAAGAAATGATTAATATTCATTTTGAATATGCTTCTAAAAAATACACGACTGTTAATTCAATCGCTAATTGTATAAGAACTATATACTAATAATAACAACCCGGGCCGTTAACGCGGCCCTTTTAATTTAAACACTATGAACATTGACACTATTAAATTTCTTCAATTTAGAGTTGAAGCACTAGAAAGAGAAAACAATAAATTAAAACATATTGTTGAAGAACAAAACAATTATATTATAAACGAGGCGTAATTATGAAAACACAGTTTGACACGAATGAAGTTTATCATTCATCGCCCGGAATAAGCGCTTCAGGCCTTAAAACAATACACAAGAAATCAGTTTATCATTTCTTAAAACAAAAACCTTTTGAATCATCTGCAATGGCATTAGGTTCTGCGGTTCATTGCGCTATGTTAGAACCCGAACTTTATTATAAGGATTACCACGTTATGCCAAAGATTGACCGCCGTACAAAGGCCGGAAAAGAAGCGTTTGAAATAGAATCTAAAAAAGCCGAAGGCAAATTATTATTAGGTTTTGACGAACATAATAAAATCACTAAAATATTAGAAAATTTTAGAAATCACGATTTGGCTCAAAAATATTGTCAAGGCGAAATTGAATTATCGCATTATAAAAAGCACGATGATGTTGATGTTAGGATTCGCCCTGATGTTTTAAATCGCGTTGAAAACTTTATTTCAGATGTTAAAACGTGTCAAGATAATTCACCGGTTGCATTTCGTCGCGATGTTTACAAATATGGCTATCATTTACAATGCGCCTTTTATTCCGATATGTTAGGCGTTCCGGCTGAAAACTTTCGCTTTATAGCCGTAGAAACTAATTGGCCGTTTTCTGTTGAGGTTTACGCGTTAAGCGATGAAATGATTCAACAAGGGCGCAAAGGTTGGCAACGTGCTTTTAATGATTGGAAAATATATGCTGAAACCGGAATCATATCTGGTTTTATTTGGAATGAATTTAATAATGATGGCTCTTTAATACTATAAAAAATGACTTTAGATAATTTAATAAAAAATGTAAATAATTATTACAACGTTGATATTCGTGAAAACTCTAGGCAAAGGGATATTGTAATGGCCCGCGCTGCATTTTATTGGTTGGCGCGTAACACAACACGGTTTTCAATGAAGTTAATTTCACAAGCCGTTGGCCGTGATCACGCTTCAGTAATTCATAGTTTAAAAAACATTGATGATTGGATTCGATTTGACAAAGTATTTAATCAAAGATTTGAAAATTTAAAAAAACTTGTTTTTAATCAAATAAATGATTATACTATCAGCGCCGAATCAATGGTTTATAAATATAATTCACTTTTAATTGAAAACGATATATTAAAAATCGAAAATAAAAAATTAAAAAATGCACTTAGAGATTAAAATAAAAAAAACAAAAAAAGATTATTATAAATTAACGCTTATTTCTAAAGACAATAAATTTATTGGTGAATTTGAGCGCTCTGAAATTAGAAATATTATAGGCGTTTTGGATAACGAAATTTAAAAATGGCAAAAGCAAATCCATATCAAAAATATTTAAAGGGTGAAGATCAGCTTCAGCGGGCCGTTATGAATTACATTGAAATGCAATATCCCGGAACAATTTACACTCATCCAATGAACGAAGGTAAAAGAACGCCATTTGAACAATATAAAATGAAATACCTTGGCGCAAAACCCGGAATCCCCGATTTATTAATTTTTACACCAAATGCAAATAGAGGCGGTTTAGCGATTGAATTAAAATACAAATATAACAAACCCACACCAAATCAAAAAAAGTGGCTTAAATGGCTTGAAAATTGCAATTGGGCGGTTAATTGGCATAATAACTTTGACGATTGTATTGACACTATAAACAAATATTTTAATAATGAAATTTAAAAATTAAAAAATGAAATATAAAGGAGTTTATTTTGACGATACAAATCAAAAAATTAGATGGACACAATCGGATTCAGATAAAATTGCAGTAACATATCATTACGTTGGTAGTTCAACAAGAGTTGAATTTGATTTATTAATAGAATTACTATGGTTTAAATATGAAGATACAGAAATTGACATCGATGAACTAAAAAAAATATTTGATGATTTGCGTTCTTTTTGTGATAACGTAAAATATAATCATATTTTATAAAATATTGTTATACATTTGTAAAGTTGAGTTGCGGCAACACTAACTTTTTTCAATACCCTATTGATGATGCGCCCGCAACCGCTGATTTGATAGGGTTATTTTTTACACTATGGACATAAACAAAATATATAAACCAAAGAAATTTGCGAGGTTTACAATCGTGCCAAATACTATATTCAGGCACAAAGGAATTTCATCAAGCGCAACCGGATTATATTGTTGGCTTTTTTCACACGAGGCAAAAACAGAAATGACAGTTCAATTTATCTGCGGGCATTTTAAAGACGGCAAAGATGCCATTAATACACGCTTAAAAGAACTAATAAATTCGGGGTTTTTAGTGCGTAAAGAGATAAGAAAAAACGGAAAATTTGCCGGTTATAATTATTATCTAAATGACAAACCTAAGAAGGTAAAGCCAACCGTAGCGGAAAAAACCGCAACGGTAAAAACCGCGGCGGTAAAACCGGACACGGTAAATCCGCAACAAAGTAATACTAATACAAACTATATAACTAAAGAAATACTAAAAAAAGAAATACCCACAAAATCAAAAACGCCACAATACAATTCAACCGTTATAAAGGCGTTTCCGCATTTTGTAGAATTATTCCCAATTCAGTATAAACCTAAAACAGAAAATCAAAAAAACAGATGGTTAGATTGTTTAGATAAATTACAGCGAATTGATAAATATAATTTACGGGATGTTTACAATATCACAAAGTTTTTGCGGGCCGATGATTTTTGGCAAACTAATTTTTTAAGTATTTTAAAATTTAGAAATACAGATAAAAATGGAATTAAATATATAGATCGTTTTATGTTGCAACATAAGGCAAAAACAAAACCAATAGGATTCCAAAAAGTAAAGGGATTGAATGAATTTTATATATATACAAGCGCGGCTGATGGAAAACAAGAATTAGGCGCCAAAACAAAAGGCGGTGAACTATTTGAATTTCATTTAAAACAATTAATGCAAACCAATGAATTTAATGAACTAAAAACATATATAATAAATAATAAATAATATGCTGCAAATAAATGAAATATACACGTTAGACATTCACGAACAAAAGATTGTTGAATTAGTGGCCGAAATGCGCCAATCTAACAAAGAAAAAACTGGTTGGGATGGTGCGGGCCGTGTTGCTGAATTTGGTGGCGTTGACTTAAATGTTTTTGGTTTTGGCGCTGAATACATATTTTGTCGCGAAAAAAACACGTTTCCAGATTTTGAAATTAAAAATACTTCAAAACGTCAAAAAACAGATGATTACGATTGCAATTGGCTTTCAATGTCCGTTGATGTTAAGACATCACAAAAACAATTTCCGCTAATGGTTCCAAAATATAATAAATGTGATGTTGATTTGTTTGCTTTTTTTGTTTGTGAAAAATATCCAAATTATCAATTTAAAGGATATGCAACAAACGAAATGTTATTTCAAGAATCTAATTTAAGACAGACCAGAGTAATGGCTTATTGTTTAGATCAAAACAAATTAGTTAATGAAGATGAACTTTTATTTTTAAATAATTTATGAAAATTTAAAAAATATTTTTACTTTAGCCAAAACAAAACAAAAACATAATGAAAACATTTAATGATTTTAATATTGATGTCGGCAATAAATCAACCGGCAAAATGAAAACACAATGCCCGGAATGCAGCGCAACACGAAAAAACAAACGCGATAAATGTTTATCAGTTGACATTGACCAAGGTTTATTTAATTGTCACAACTGCGGATTTAGCGGCACAACAAAATTCCAGAAAAAACCCGAATACATTAAACCCGAAAAAATAAAAGTAAATCTGACATCGCGAGTTGTTGAATGGTTTAATAAACGAGGGATAACAGAACCAACTCTGGTGCATTGGCAAATTGGAGAATCATTACAATTTTTTCCGCAAGTAGGTAAAAAGCGCCGCGCAATAAATTTTAATTACTACCGAAACAATGAATTAGTAAATGTTAAATACAGAGATTCAGAAAAGAATTTTAAAATGGTTTCAGGCGCTGAACTTGTATTCTACGGCCTTGATAATGTCAAAGAAATGGAAACCGTTTATATTGTTGAGGGTGAAATGGATGCGTTATCATTGCACGAATCTGGATTGTATTCTGTTTGTAGCGTTCCAAATGGTGCATCTAAAGGCAATCAACGCCTTGAATACTTAGATAATTGTTTTGAATATTTTAAAGATAAAAAGCAAATCATAATTTGCACGGATAACGACAATCCGGGAATCGAACTCCGTAATGAATTAGCCCGAAGGTTCGGAGCATATCGTTGCAAATACGTTGAATTTGGCGATTTTAAGGATGCTAACGAGGTTTTAATGTCAAAAGGAGGGGAAACGTTGCGTAATATAATTAAAGGCGCTAAGAACTTTCCTTTGGAAGGCATACTAAACATTGATAACATTTGGGATAATGTTTTAAACTATAACGAAAACGGTGTCAAGAACTATTCAATTGGATTACCAAACTCTGATAACTATTTTAAAATGTCACCAGGTGAATGGACAGTTGTGACCGGAATACCAAATTCAGGTAAATCAGATGTTGTTGACCAAATCTGTTGCAATATGGCTACGCGTTACGATATGCGTTGCGCTATGTTTTCGCCTGAATCATTTCCCTATGAGGGCCACATTAAAAGAATTGCAAATAAATTAAATCAAAAAAATTGTGATAACGATGATTTAAACCAAACTAAAGATTTTATTCAGGATCATTTCTTTTGGGTTAAAATTGATTTAGAAAACCTAACGTTGGAGGGTATATTAAACGCGTTTAGAGATTTAGTATTTCAAAAAGGAATTAACGTTTGCGTGATTGACCCGTGGAATATGCTTGACCATTCGGCGCAACGTGATCATTCTTATATAGGCAAAGCGCTTTCACAAATAACGCAATTTTGTCAGCAAACAAACACACATTTATTTTTAGTGGCACACCCTAGAAAAATTGAATCAGACAATGGCAGCTATAAAAAACCAACTCTTTACGATATATCTGGTAGCGCTGATTTCTTTAACAAAGCATATAACGGAATGATTGTGTTTCGTTGCATAGGACAAAAAACCCAATATAATTCGGACATTGTTAAAATGTATGTTGAAAAGGTTAAACGAAAAGAAAACGGCCAATTAGGTGATTTTGATATTGCGCCTGATTTTACTGCCGGCGGAATTTATAAGGATATAACATTGGCATCTAAAAAGTTTGAAGTAATAACCGACAATTTACCTTTTTAAATTAATATTAACTATAAAATATAAAAAAATGAAAATTTTAAATTTATATGCTTGTTTAGGTGGTAACCGCTATAAATGGGATGAAGTAACTAACATTGAAGTGACTGCCGTTGAATGGGATAATGAGTTGGCTAAACTTTACCAAGAGCGTTTCCCAAACGATAAAGTAATAGTAGCAGATGCGCATCAATACTTGCTTGACCATTATAAAGAATTTGATTTTATATGGAGTTCTCCTCCTTGTCCAACTCATTCGCAAACAAATTGGTTTTTAAATTCTCAAAACGTTATTAGATATCCTGATATGCATTTATACCAAGAAATTATTTTTTTAAATAGTTTTTTTAAAGGAAAATTTGTTGTTGAAAATGTTGTTCCTTATTACGAACCTTTAATTGCTGCAAAAAAACGCGGACGTCATTTATATTGGACTAATTTTAATTTGCCAAATGTTTTAAGCAATAGGATCGCGCCTAGCATGAAAGCTCATTCAGATAGGACGGCAAACAATTGGAAGTTGTTTTTAAAATTTCACAATATAGATTTAAAAAAATATAAGGGTAAGCAATCAAAACCTAAAATCGCTCGAAATTTAGTTGATTACGAAGCCGGTAAAACAATACTAGAAACGGCTTGTGGAATTATAAGAAAACAAAACTTCAGTCAAATAACAATGTTTTAATAATGACTAAAATAATAACACCAACAGACGAACACCAAAAGGCGCTGCAATGGTGTTTAAAAAACAATATCAAGGTTGGCGTTAAACCCACAAAGAGAGGTTTAAAAATAGAAATTAATGACAATGATAAAATTACCTTGTCACCTTCATATTATACCAATATAGAGGCGCAAAATAAGTGTTGGGATTTATATTTGTATCTTTACCAAAAATATTGGGAGTTATGAGATTAAATTTTAATACAGTTATTTATCCAATTTACGGTGTATGCGTTGGAGTTAATTATTGGGATTCTGCAATGGATCACGTTGTTATAGAATCTGAAGTTGAAAATGAAGTTGAACATTGTCTGGAACTTCACTTTTTTATCTTTGCAATATCTTTCGTTTGGTATACTAAATAAACCAAATGCGAAAGTTAGTAAGCATCAAACAAATTAAAGAAACGCCATCAAACCCGCGTTTTATTAAAGATGCTAAATTCAAAAAACTTGTTAAGTCAATCAAAGAAGATGGTTGGATGATGGACATTCGGCCTATTGTTGTTGATGAAACAATGACAGTTCTAGGCGGTAATATGCGTTTAAAAGCGTGTAAAGCGGCCGGAATGTTTGAAGTACCTATTGACATTCAAAAAGGTTTAACAACTGAACAAAAGCGGCGATTTATAATAAAAGATAATTCTGGGTTTGGTGAATGGGATTGGGATATATTAGCAAATGAATGGGATGTTAAACAACTGACTGATTGGGGTGTTGATCTGCCGGTCTTTGATCTGCCGATTGATGATGAACCGAAAGAGGTGACCGATGAACCAAAAGAGGTTTGCGAATTATGCGGTAAATAATTTATTTTATTTAACTTTGTATTATGGCAACAAAAACCAACATATTAAAAGGAAATTTATTAGAAGCACTAGAACAATCACTTGGAGTGGTTACAACTGCGTGTAAAATTGTAGGGTGCAACCGTTCAACATTTTACGGACATTATAACCGAGATACTAAATTTCGTGATGCCGTTGATGAACTGCAAAATATGACATTGGACTTTGCGGAATCTCAATTGCATAAGCAAATTAAAAAAGGCAACACAACCGCAACAATATTCTATTTAAAAACAAAAGGTAAGAAACGAGGGTATATTGAAAGGCGTGAAGTAGAAATGACCGCCGAAGTATCAACGTCAAAATTATCACCTGAAGCAAAACAAAAAATTGACGATATTCTAAACAATGAGTATTAACCAAATAATTAAAGAAAAGTGCGAAAACTCTTTGTTATTCTTTACGCGCTACATCTTTAAAGAAAACACCGGCAATAAGTTCGAAGCCGCTAAATTTCACGAAACGCTTGCAAACACGTTGCAAAAGGTTAATGAGGGCAAAATTAAGCGCCTTATAATTAATGTTCCGCCACGTTATGGCAAAACAGAAATCGCCGTTAAAATGTTCATTGCTTGGTCATTAGCAAAGCGGCCCGAATCAAAGTTCATTCATTTATCTTATTCAGATTCATTGGCGCTTGATAATAGTTCAATGACAAAAGAATATATTAACTCCGATGCATTCCAACGCATTTGGGGTTTAACACTTAAAAAAGATTCACAAAGTCAAAAAAAATGGTACACAAAAGAAGGCGGCGGCGTATATGCTACGGCTTCAGGTGGTGCGATTACGGGGTTTGGTGCGGGTACTGGAGGCGCTATTATTATTGATGACCCACTAAAACCCGACGATGCGCTTTCTGATGTTAGGCGTTCGTTTATTAACAACAGATATAACACAACAATTCGTTCGCGTGTTAACGATCGAAGCGTTCCAATCATTGTAATAATGCAACGCCTACACGAAGACGATTTGTCTGGTTATCTTATAGGCGGCGGCTCTGGTGAAGATTGGCATCATTTAAAACTCCCGGCATTAGATGAAAATAACGTTCCATTATGGCCAGAAAAGCATTCATTTGATGAATTAGAAGCAATACGTCAAGCCGACCGATACACGTTCAGCGGTCAATATTTACAAATCCCATCACCGCCAGAGGGTGGTGAATGGCGCAAAGAATGGTTTCAAATAATCAAACGCGCTGAAATGCCAAGCGATATTGTGTTTGAAATGTATATTGACGGCGCCTATACAAAAGACACTAGGAACGATCCAACGGGTATTCAAATCAGCGGCAAAAGCGGTGATAATCTTTACATATTCAAAAGCATTGATAAATATTTGGAAATGCCAGAACTAAAATCGTTTATTACTTCTTTTGTTAAATCTTGCGGTGTTACTATAACGCAAATATTAGTTGAACCAAAAGCATCAGGAAAATCATTAGTGCAATTACTAAGGCGTGAAACAAATTTCAATGTATCGGAATTAAAAACAAACTTTGTTAGATATTCAAAAATAGAGAGAGCGCGCGCATCGTCACCATTCATTGAGGGTGGCCGCGTTTACTTAATTCAAGACAATTGGAATGATGCGTTTATCCAACAAGTTAGCACGTTTCCAAACGCTAAACACGATGAACATATTGACGTTACATCGTATGCAATTGAGCGTAATTTAATCAACAATTTCTTTATTGTATAAAACAAATTTTAATTTCGTATTTTTACGAAAATTTTTCATTTCATAAAATATGGCTTCATTTTTAGATAGATTCAAATCGATAATAAATAAAAGTTCACAACTAACAAACATAAATTATAACAAAGCCATTTACAACTGGCTTGGTGAATCAATTGTTTGGAATCCTGAAAATGATGATTCTTTTATTACCGAAGGTTACAGAAAAAACGCAACAGTTTATTCGCTTATTAACTTAATAACTAAAGCGGCAACAACAATTCCTTTTCAAGTTTATGAAATTGATAATAAAAACAATTATAAGCGTTACAAGGCATTAACAAGCGGCGTGTTTGATAGCACAACAATTCAAAAAGCGGCGTTACTACAAAAACGATCATTGATTGAATTAAGCGATACTGAATTGCATAAAATATTGGAGCGACCAAATCCGGCGCAATCTTATAACGCATTTATTACTGAATTAATATCATTCGGAAAATTGACCGGTAATCGTTACATCTACGGAATAGGGCCTGAAAGCGGCCCAAAGGTTGGTAAATATTCCGAACTCTATGCAATGCCATCGCAAATAATGGAAATCATTTCAGGCGGTATAATGCAACCCGTTCAAAAGTATAAAATACAATACAACGGAACTTATGAAATTGATGCACAAGATATTTGCCATATAAAAGATTTTAATCCGTACTATGACGGAACTGGTTCGCATCTTTATGGACAGTCACCATTACAAGCCGGTTTGCGTTCACTAACAACAAACAACGAAGCCGTTCAAACGGGTGTAAAGTATCTACAAAATCAAACGGCCAGAGGTTTATTAATGTCTGAAGAAGGTGATTTGAATGAAGTTCAGGCGCAACAATTAAAAGATAAATTCAGAACACAATTTCAAGGTTCTAATAATGCCGGTGATGTTATAATAACACCTAAAAAATTAAGTTGGGTTAACTTTGGATTAAACGCAACGGATGTTTCATTGATTGAGCAATACAATGCATCTGTAAAAGATTTATGTAATATCTACAATGTACCGGTTCAGTTGTTGAACAATACCGATTCGGCATCATACAACAATATGAAGGAAGCTAAAAAAGCGTTATATCAAAACGCGGTTATTCCTGAACTTATTAAAATAAAAGATGAATTAAACAGATGGTTAGCGCCAATGTATGGTGATAAACTTTGCATTGAGTTTGATTTTACTGTTATCCCGGAACTACAAGAAGAATCCGACAAGGTAGTTGACCAATTGTCTAAGGCGTGGTGGATAACGCCAAACGAAAAACGTGAGGTTATGAATTATGGTGTTGATCAAGAAGATGAAACGCTAAACGATTACTACATTCCGGCAAACTTAATTCCGGTTAAACCAAACGACATTGATGCGCCTATTGAACCGATTGACATTGACGTCAATAAGTTTTTAAGTAAAGACATCGAAAAAAAAAATCCAATAACTAAGGCAGATACTTATTCAACTTATCCGCAAACTGCATCTAATAACGCCAAGCGAATGATTGAATGGCGCGAAAAGTATGGTTCGGAAGTACAAGCGGGAACGGCTACTGGATGGCGAAGGGCATCAATGTTGGCTAACAGAGCGCCTTTAGACATTGAAATGTTGAATCGAATTAAATCGTTCTTTGCACGTCACGAAGGTAACCAAACAATTGCTGAAAATTATAAAGATACACCTTGGAAAGATAACGGATATGTTTCTTGGAATCTTTGGGGTGGAACTGCAATGAAAGATTGGGTTAACAAAAAATTAAACGAAATAAACGAATAGTTTGGCAATAGACAAGGAAAAATGGCAAAGGGCGTTTGAAAATGAACTTGACAAAGCCGAGCGCCGTCAATTATCAAAAGTTAAACGCTACTATAAAACGGAATACAAAAAAGGTATTGAATCTTTTGTTTCTGAAGGCCAAACCAATTTCCAATTATTATTTTCTGAAAGTGATTTATCAAAAATATATCGTGATTTATATGTTGATATTGGATTGCAGTTTGCCAAATGGTATGCAAGAAGTTTCGACAAATACACTACAAAAGCCGTTGAATCAGGCCCATTTATCGACCAATGGATTAATTCTTTTGGCGCTTATGGTTCAGCGGTTGCAGCGCAACGCGTTGTTTTAGTTTCAGGAACTGCAAAAGATACATTAATTAAAATAACACAACGTTTGATGTCTGATCCTGAATTTATGACTTTAGGCAATACTGAAAAAGCCCGTATCTTAAACAATCAGTTTAGTAATTATTCAAGATATCAATCTGTACGTTTAGTTCGTACTGAAGCAACGGCCGCGGCTAACTTTGCAACATTAGAATCAGCGACAACAATATTTCCGGGCGCTCAAATGATGAAAGAATGGATTGCATCGTTTGATGACAGAACAAGAAGCACACACGCCGAAGCGGGCGCATCTAATCCAGTACCTTACAACGATCCTTTTATGGTTGGCGGTTCTTTTATGATGTTTCCGGGTGATCCTAGCGGGCCGGCTGCCGAGGTTGTGAATTGCCGTTGTAGTATGGCGCCATTCCCAAAAGAAGGTGCGCAAACAGTTGGTGAAATTAATGACATTGGCATTGGTGTTGCATCAGGCGGTTTAAACACATTTTAACAAAATTTAAAAATCCGTATATTTACAAAAATTTTTCTTATGAATACAATTCTTTACAAAGCGGCGCCAGTTGGTGAATTAATTGATGCCGACGAAAAGGCCGGAATAATTAAAGGTTATGGATCATATTTTGGAAACAAAGATTCTGACAATGATATTATTTCAAAAGGCGCTTATAAAAAAACAATTGCTGAAAATGGTGAACGTGTAAAATATTTATACCAACACGATATGAATCAACCAATCGGAAAGATGGTTGAACTATATGAAGATGACAAAGGGCTTGTTTTTGTTGCTGAAATACCTAAAACGCAATTGGGTATTGACGTTGTTCAATTAATGAAGGGCGGCGTTATAACTGAAAATTCAGTTGGTATATTACCAATTCAAAAACAAAATAAAAGCGATTACCGCGAAATTAGCGAAGTTAAACTTTACGAAATTAGCGCCGTTACTTATGCAGCTAATGACCAAGCTAAAATATTAGACGTTAAAGGAAACGTTGATTTGGAAAAGGTTTCCAAGCGTTACGACAATTTATCAAAATTACTTCGCAACGGCAAAATCTCCGATGATATGGGATTTGCTATTGAGGCCGAAGTTTTAAAGTTAAAATCATTATTTATGGAGTTCACAAAGCCGGTTGTTGAAACCACTTTGCCGAATGTTGAGGTAAAACATAGTGATTCAGAAGTGTTAAAATATTTATTAAATTCCTTAAAATCTTAAAAATGGAAGAAAATTTAAAAAACCAATTAGATCAGATATCTAATTCAATTGATTCAAAAATCGAAAAATCAAACAATGACGTTGCAAACACTATTGAAGTGAAAGCATCTGAAATTGTAAAAAGTGAAGTTGCTGAAATGAGCAACAAATTAAACGAGCGTTTCGATGCGTTTGAAGTAGCTAACAAGAAGCAATTCAACGCTAACAAGAAAATGACTTTCAAAGGTGCATTATCTGAAGCAATCGAAAACGGTGCAATTGAAGGTATCACAAAAGGACATTCAAGAAGCGCAAAATTTGAAATCAAAGCTGATATGACTGTTGGCGCTGATTTTACTGGCGAAGTTATACCGGCTGACAGAGTAGCGGGATATAAGTTTGATCCAACAAGACCAGTTCACATTCGTCAATTATTAGCACAAGGATCAACACAAAGTGATGTTGTTCGTTTTGTTAAAGAATCTGGATATTCAAATGGTGCTGCGGCAACTGCTGAAGGTGTTACATTAGGACAATCTGATTTCGATATGACTGCTGCTGATGCTAACGTAAGAAAAATCGGAACTTACTTCCGTATTTCTGAAGAAATGCTAGCTGATACGCCTCAATTAACTTCTTACCTTTCTGCAAGAGCGCCAGAAAAATTATTAGAAGTTGAAGATGCACAAATCCTTTCAGGATCAGGAGTTGCACCACAACTAAGCGGAATTATTACTGATTCAACTGCATTTGCTGCGGGTGATTTAGCTGATTCTGTTGATAACGCTAACGAATTTGACGTAATTGTTGCATCATTAAACCAATTGGCAATTGCTAATTATAACGCTGATACAATTCTTTTAAACCCAACAGATTTTCACAAAATTCTATTGTTAAAAGATACAACTAACAACTATATCAAAGACCAAGTTTATGGAGGTTTACAACCCGTATTTATGGGCGTAAAAGTTGTTTTAAATACTGCAATAGCTGCCGGATCTTTCTTGATTGGTAACTTTGGAGTTGGTACACAACTTTGGGTTCGTGAAGGTGTAAACGTTGAGTTCTTCAGAGAAGATGGAACTAACGTAAGAGATGGTTTTGTTACTGTAAGAGTATCGGAAAGAGTAGCATTAACTAACTACTTACCAAATGCATTTGTAAAAGGAACATTCGCGGCTGCAATTGCAGACCTAGAAACTCCGTAATTATTTGCATAATTAAATTAAAAGGGCCGATTGGCCCTTTTTTTTATGCCTAATTTTTAGGGCATCTAACAGATAAGAAACAAAAAAAAACAAAAAAAACTTTAAAAAAAAACTGAAAATATTTTTTTAATTCAATAAAGGTTTATATATTTGTACTGTTGCAATGAAGCAATAAAACAAAACAAACATTATGAAAAACACTAAAAAAACATCAACGGGATTACACATCAAACAAAAAGGTAAACGCATTGAAGTTTATACGCCATCAGAGCAGCAAAAATTAAGAGATAAAAGAGAATTTGAAACTGATATTGTTGTTGGATTTACATTAGCAATGTTATTAATCATAATTGGAATCATAATTGGAATATCAATTTAAAGCGTTTTAAGCGCCTAAAAAATTAAATATGGCTAACACACCACAACATTATCAAACCGGCAAGATATACGATCTTATTGACGTTATACAAGATTTTAAACTAAACTTCAATCGCGGAAACGTTTTGAAATATGTTTGTCGCGCCGGAAAAAAAGATGACGAAGTCAAGGACTTAGAAAAGGCGATTGACTACCTACAAAGGGAATTAAAATATGTAAAAGCAACTGTTAAACTAAAATTTTAAATATGTTTTATTACGATTATTTATCTGAAGATAATGAACCCAAATTTGAATGCGGCGTTTGCGGTTGTGAAACAGAAAAACCCGGGCCGTGTTCTAATATATGTTTTCAAGCTGATATGTTATAGATATGGAACAAAAGATTAAAATTATATTACCAATTGTTTTTTTCTTCTTTGCAGTCAGACAAATTATGAATTATAACGATATATTTTGCGCCTTGTTTCTGTTGATTATTGCAATCAGCATTGTTACAACTAAAAATAACCCATAATTATTTTTATTTTGTTTTGTTTAAAAAGCCGGTTATTGATTTAATCGGTTTTTTTTGTAGCTTTACCGAATGGATAGCAATTTAATAGGTTGTTTAGCTGAATATAGATTCGCGACAATGGCAATGGAGCGCGAATTGTACGTTTCTTTTCCATTATTAGATTCATCGCCTTACGATTGCATCATTGAAACAATTAACGGCCTTAAAAAGGTTCAAATCAAATCCGTAACAAAAGGAACTGACAAGGTTCGTTGTTATCTACGCAATAAAAAAAAGGAAAGATATTCAAAAAGTGATGTTGATTTTTTTGCCGTTTGGGTTAAATCACATAATGGTTTTTATATTTTTAAGAATGACGAGGCGAAAACTTCAATCGTTATAAACAAAGGCGGTAAATATTCAAAAAATTTTAATAACTTTGCTTTTATATAGTGTTTTCATATTTGTTTTTGTTTAAAAAGCGTTGCAATTTAATTGTGGCGCTTTTTTTTTATCTTTACAAAAATTTATATTATGAATTTAAAAATCAAAGAATCAATTTTAAGGAACGGCAAACGTTATAATGAAGGTGATAATATCGAACTTTCAGATGATATTGCCAAAGTATGGATTCAAAAGGGGTTTGCAACTAAAGTAACAAAGAAAAAAAGCAAAATCGAAATTGAAACCAAAGAATTAAAAGTTGAATATTTAGAAAATAAAGACAATGCGACAGATAAAGATTAATTCAACAGTTGGAAATGAGATTTTAACCGGTCAAGACGTTAAAGATTACGTTCGTATTGATACGGCATCTGATGACAATATTATTACTGCTATGATAACGCAAGCGCGAATCTGGTGCGAAAACTATATTTCACGAGATATTGTTGCGAAAAACCGAACTTATTATTTACCAACAACAAACGGTGTTTTTGATTTGCCATTTGGCCCAGTTACAAGCGTTGCAACTGTAAATGTTAACGGAACAGATACAACCGCGTTTGAAATATTGGGTTTAGACAATGAAACAATTGAACTTGATGGCGGTTCTGCGGAACACGTCAAGGTTACATATATAACGGAAGGATTAAACGATTCGTTAATCAAACAAGCGATGTTGCAATTAATATCAACGTATTATGACAACCGCGCGGATTTTGATTCAGGAAGTTCAAAAGAAATTTCAGAAATTCCAACAAATACAAAGGTAATTTTAACATCATATAAAACAATGTTTCTGTAATGCAAGCCGGAAAACTAAATTCAAAGATTACAATAAAACGTTTAGTTAAATCACCGGATCAATTCGGAGGGTTTAGATCTACATTGTCAACTGTTGCATCTGTTTGGTGCGATTTAAAGCAAATTAACGGCGAAATAAACGAAAAGTTTGGTAAACGTGATCACGAAATAGAAGTTGAGATTTTAATGCGTAAGAAAACGGCTAATTTGATTTTGATTGGTGATATATTTACTGTTGAAGGTGGTTCACAAAATTACAGAATAAACGAAAAATTTGAATTTGATTTGGACTACCAAACTAAATTAACCGCAACAAAATCTAATTAATGCAAACTAATTTTATCAAAATAAGTCAATCGGATTTGTCGCAACTAAATAAAAAGTTAGACAATTTACGAGCGTTTGATAAAAAAACATTGTCAAATGAACTAGGGCGTTCTGCAATGGATATTGTTAGGATGGCTAAACAAAACGCGCCGGTTGATAAAGGAACGTTAAAACAGTCAATAAAATCTGAACGCAAAGGTAAAACGGTTGAAGTAATTGCCGGCGCTAATTATGCGCCTTATGTTGAATTTGGAACTGGTGGGATGGTTGATTTAGATGATATGCTACAATTAGGGATTCCGCCAAGTTATGCGGCCCAATTTAAAGGCAAAGGAATAAAAGAAGTTAATTTGCCGGCTCGACCATTTTTTTATAATGCGGCGCGTATAGGATTAAAAAATTTATTAGTTAGATTAAAAGGCGAACTAAACAACGCAATAAAATAAAATATATGTTAGAAGCAATTCATTATGTAAGGCGCGGAATCATTGGTAAATTAACCAATGCGGTGACAATTAACGGCGCCGTTGTACCGGTTTTCAATAGGATTCCAACCAATTCAACATATCCCGCAATTCGTGTTTACAGTTTATCAAGCGATGAAGCTGATCAAAATCAAACTTCATTTATTACTGAAACAATCACACGAATCGAATGTGTAACAAGATTTTATTCAGATGATGGCGGTGAATTAGATGTAAATTTAATGGTGTCAAAGTGCCTTGAATTAGTTCGAACGCGGTCAAATGATTATATTGATTTAAGCGCTGAAGGTTTTAAAATATATACAACAGTTAACGAGGGCGTGAAGTATTTACAAGATGATTTAAAAGATTATACATATTTTCGCGCAATAATAGAGATATCAAACAAAATTGAACAAACAAATGCAATAGGCGGTTTACAAAGTGAATTGCAAAATGAACTTCAATCCTAAAAATTAAGAAATGGCTAAAATTACCTACACAACAAAAATTGACAATCAAACATCAGCATTACCGGCGGTTAATAAAGTCGCAGCCGCTGATATGAATGAAATTAAAACATCTGTAAATTCATTATATGATTCAAAGGGTGGTTGGGTTGATTATGAAGATTCAGCAACAAGTGGAACGCCTATTAATTTAACGCAAAACGTTTGGACTGATTTAACAAATGACAAAGCCGGCGCAAATACAAATGTAACATATAAACCAACATATATCACTGGCGATTTATGGGATTCGGCATCAAATTCATTAAAGTTTTCAGAAATTGGAGTTGGCAAAGTTTTAATTATTAGAAACGATTTTGATATTACTGCCGGCGCTTCAAATACTCGATTAGATGCACGTTTATATTTTCCAGATACCGGAAAAACTGTTGAATTTATGCACGATAATATTGCAACAAACAATGAATTAGTAAGGTATTCAAGAACAACTCAAATTTTTATACAGAGTTCAGAGTTAACAAGCGGTTGCAAGATTCAAGTTAAAGTTGATAAATCTGGTTGCACGGCAACAGTTGAAAATTTTCTAATCACTGTGTTAAGTCACTTTTAAAAAATATTATTATGAGTATGGATGATTTCAAATTAGGTGTTTTTAATGGATTATCATTGATGATTAGCTTTACACACGTTGAAAACAGTTTAAAAATTATATTGTTGTTGGCATCAATTGTTTACACGTTTCAAAAGATTTACGAGGGATATAAAAAAAGAATTAGCAATGAGAAAAATAAATAAAATAATAGTTCATTGTACTGCTACACAAGAGGGCAAAGAAATTTCAGTTGAAACAATAAGAGGTTGGCACGTTAACGGTCGGGGATGGTCAGATATCGGTTATCATTATATTATTGGCTTAGATGGGCTTACAGAGGTTGGAAGGCCTATTGAAAGGCCTGGCGCTCACACGAAAGGAGAAAATAAATCTAGCATTGGGATCACATACGTCGGAGGCGTAGAATCTGAAAGAGGTAAAAATGGAAAATGGATTGCAAAAGACACTAGAACCAAAGAACAAAAAATTTCCCTTTTAAATTTACTTACAACATTAAAAAGTATTTACGGGGATGATGTAACCATTCACGGACATCGAGAATTTGCAGCGAAAAGTTGCCCTTGCTTTGATGCTTATGAAGAATACAAACATTTATGAAAAAAATCTTAGAATTTTTAGGCGGTAATGTTATTAAAGAAATTGGCGATATAATTGACAATCTTTTTACTAATGATGAAGAACGCATTGAGGTAAAAAATAAAATTATACAAGTTTTAAAAGAAAAGGAACTTGAATTGCAAAAAATGCAAACTGAAATCATTATTTCCGAGGCAAAGGGAAACTGGTTGCAACGTTCTTGGAGGCCGATTCTAATGCTTGCCTTTGGCTTTATAGTGATTTACGTTAAGTTTTTAGCGCCTTTGTTTAATTTTAGAATCCCAGAGTTGGAAAATGAGTTTTGGAACTTATTACAGTTAGGGATTGGCGGCTATGTAGTGGGCCGAAGTGCTGAAAAGATTTCAAAGAATATCACAATCAAAAAATAAAATGGCAAAGAATCAAGTCAGAGATATTAAAGTTGAAAAGGTAAAAAAGAAGCGCAAAGGCGTTCATTCTAAATGCAAAACTTCGCATTCAAAGAAATCAAAGAACTATAAAAAAAAATATAGGGGCCAAGGAAAAAATTAAAAAGCGAAACAATTTTAATTTTTGTATTTTTGTGAATATTATAAAATTTTAAAATTATTTTTATGGCTTCAAATTTATATCAAACAAGCGAATTTCAGAAATTATCCTTTGGTGATAAGGGATTGCGAATTATAGCGGCTTCAGCTACATCGGTAGCGGGTGAAAACTTTTGCGCGATTCAAGCAATCGAATCGTCAACAATTTCTTGTGATGTTGACACCATTGGCGGTGATACTTCAATCACTTCATTAGCATTGGCTGCCGGGGTTGTTATTTACGGGAATTTCGATGATGTTGCCGTTGCAAGTGGAAAAGTTGTTTGTTATTTAAGATAATAACAGATGATTGGATTAGGTTTAAAAATTCAGGTCAATCAGGCCATTGGTGAAGTTAGCACATTATTAAGTGCATTACAATCGCGCGCGGCATATTTTGAAAATGCAAGCGGAACAACTCAAATATTAGATGAGTTTGAAAGATGTTCAATTTAAAGGGAAAACAAAATGAGTAATTTATTACAAAAAGCATCAATAATCACAACGCCAACGGCTTATGATACCGGTAAAATATTAAGCGTTAAACCGGTGCAATATTACGGGCCTGAACTTGTAACTAATGGCGATTTTCAAAACAATGTAGATAGTTGGTCAAATGGTAATTCAGGCGTAAATACTTGGGTAAATGGACATTTAGTTTGCACTGGAACGGGAAGTGATTATGCTGCTGCAAAGCAAATAATACAGGCAGTTGCTAACAAAAAATATCTTATTACAGCGCAAATTGCAAGAGTGAGTGGCAGTTTTCAAGTAGGAATAGAGATTAATGATAATAACGGAAGTGGTTGGGAAATTATTGGTTCTAAAACAACTTCATCAGAATTTGTTACTGTTTCTGAAATAATAACTACAAACACAGGCACCACTCAATTAGATTTAAGAGCAACTATTTTTAATATTTCGGTAGATAATACTAATAGTTTAAAATTAGACAACGTAAGCGTTAAAGAAGTAATTAACGCCGATTTTGATTTCACTAGAAATTCATCAGCAACCCGCGTTGGTTCAAACGGACTTATTCAAGATGTTGCAAGCAACATTCCAAGGATTGATTATACTGGAGGGGTTGGGAGTTGGAAATTTGAACCGCAGTCAACGAATCAATTATTGTCATCTAATAATCTAACAAGTAATTGGTCTCTAGTTGATGTTAATGCTGAATATGGTTTTTTATCGCCAGATGGCACTAATAATGCAAGTAAATTGACGGCTACTGGCACAGACCCTTACGCTTTTGCTTATAGTCAAAACATTACAAGTCAAGATTATACTGGTTCAGCTTATATTAAAGGCATAGGAAGTAGTATTGGACAAACTGGTAAGATTTGGATTATTATTGATAATGTGTATTTTTTACAAAGAGTTTTTACAATTACTGGCGATTGGCAAAGGGTAAGCATAACTGAACAATTAGGAGTTACAGTTTCTAATTTTTTGTATATGAGATTAGATTTACCAGATTCAAACCCAGTTATTGGCGAGCAAGTTTTAGTTTGGGGCGCACAATTAGAAAACTTACTTTATCCAACAAGTATAATTCCAACAAGCGGAAGCGCCACAACTCGTTTGGCAGATGCCGCAAACAACGCGGGATCAAGTGATTTGATAAATTCAACTGAAGGGGTGCTATATGCGGAAATATCGGCGTTGGCTGATGATAGTACAAATAGACAAATGACTTTGTCAGACGGAACAAATACTAATAGATTAGTTTTAAAATATGATAATCAAAGTAATATCATTCAATCTTTTAATAGAGTTGGTGGTGTAGAAAGTGCTTTTTTAAGTGCAACTATTTTAGACATTACATTGTTTAGTAAATGTTTGGTAAAATATAAAGAAAACGATTATCAATTATGGATTAATGGATATAAATTAGATACAGATACAAATTCAACTGTATGGCCGTCATCTACTTTAAATGATTTTAAAATTAATGAAGGCGGCGGGGCAGATTTTTTCGGAAACGTTAAATCCCTTTCAGTTTTTAAAGAAGCATTGACCGATTTGGAACTTGAATGTTTAGTATCTTGGATGAGTTTTTCAGATTTGGGAATTAATTTTGGATATACAGTTGAATAAAAAAATAAAAAATTAAAAAATGGCACAAACATTAAAATTTGGTAACGGTAATTTCGCAACAAAAGCGGGTTCAACGTTATGTTATGATGATCAGAATGGCAACTTTAAGCCAATTCCGATGGATTTTACAAGGGCATCAACCGCGACACGAGTTAATAAACAAGGTTTAATTGAGGTTGTAAAAAGTAACGTTCCAAGAATAGATTATACAGATACAAGTGATGGTGTGCTACTTTTGGAGAAGGCAGCAACAAACTTGATTACTTATTCAGAAGATTTTAGTCAGAGTATTTGGACTAAATCAAATTCTTCAATTACAAGTAATTCAGTAATTTCTCCAGATGGAACTTTAAACGCTTCTACACTAACAGACAACACTGTAAATGGAATACATAGGTTAAGGGATTCTATATCTTTAAGTGCATCTACTAATTATTCTTTAAGTGTGTTTGCTAAAAAAGGAACTTTATCAAACATACAACTTGCACTTATTAATACTTTAAATAGTTCTACATCAAGTAGAGTTTTTGATTTAGAAAATGGTGCTTTAGGAGAATCTTTAATTTCTGGTGGTACATTATCTAATTCTAAAATTACAGATTATGGTAATGGTTGGTTTAAATGCGAAATTACATCACAACTTAACTCAACACCTAACACTTATCAAATAACACTTGCTACTAAAAGCAGTGGAAATGCAACAACTGTATCTCAAGTTACTTATGATGGTGATGGTAGTGGTAATGTTTATTTATACGGAGCAATGATTGAACAAAATTCATTTGCATCTTCCTACATACCAACGCAAGGTTCTGCATCGACTCGTGTGGCTGAAACTGCAAGTGGTTCTGGTAATAGCGAAGTGTTTAATGATAGTGAAGGAGTATTGTTTTGTGATATAGCTGCTAATGCTAATGATGGTACTCAAAGGTTTATATCTATTGGAGATGGAACATCTAATAATAGAGTTATACTTGGTTATAGTAGTGGCGCAAATAGCATTATATTTTTTATAAGAGTTGGGGGTGCTTTAGTTGTAAATATACCAGTAACAATTAATAATGCAACAAATTATAATAAATTAAGTGTAAAATATAAAGAAAATGATTTTGCATTGTGGTGTAATGGATTTGAATTAGGAACAGACACAAGTGGCGTATCCTTTTCAAGTGGTGTTTTAGATAACTTAAATTTCTCTGATGCTGATGGAACAACTGAAATATTTTATGGTAAAACAAAAGAAATTGGCTACTACGATACAGCACTAACAGACCTTGAATTAGAAACGCTTACAAGTTATAAGAGCTGGACATCAATGGTAAACGAATTAAATTTAAATATAATATACAATGGCTAACACACTAAAATTAGGAGCTGGAAAATGGGCAACTGGTAAAGATACAGTTCTATCGTTCAATGACGAAAATGGAAACTTTAAGCCGCTGCCATTCTCATTCAGTAGAGCATCAAGTGCTACTGTTGTTAATCAATCTGGTTTAATAGAAACAGTACAAAGTGGAACGCCAAGAATTGACTTTAAGGATAATAATAAAGGAGCTTTGTTGTTAGAGCCACAGAGATTAAACTATGTTGCTCAATCAGAAACTTTTACTGGTTATTGGGGTCTACAAGGTGTAAGTTTAATAGCAGATAATAACGTTAAAAATCCTACTGGAAATACTTTCTCTAATATTTTAAATTCAACAAGCACTGGGACGTTTAAAAGCATAAACAAAAGTGAGTCAAGTGCGTGGGATAGTAAAACTTTAACAATGTCTTGCTTTGCTAAAAAAAAGACAAATGATTTTATTTACTTTCATAATATAGGTAGTGTAAGTGGTTCTCCTAGTGTATATTTTAACATTAGTAGTGGTACTCTTGGAAGTGTTGGTAGTGCTTGGTCAAATGCAAAAATAGAAAATTACGGAAATGGTTGGTATAGATGTTCTGCAACAATAACATTCGGAACTAATACAAATTATCTTTACATAGCTAATTCTGATGGAAATAATAATAATTCATCTACTATTGGAAGTCAAACTTATTTATGGGGAACTCAAGTAGAGGAAGGCAGTTACGCTACATCGTATATTCCTACATCTGGAAGTGCTGTAACGAGGGTTTTAGATAGTTGTAATCAAACTGTACCAGATGGTGTTATAGGACAAACAGAGGGGGTTATATTTTTGGATGTTAAAATGCCATCCGTAATACAATCAAACACTACTTTTTCAATAGGTGGAGGCACAAGTGGAGAATATGCTCAATTAGAAATAAGAGCTGATTTGTCTATAAACTGGAGATACAGACAAGGTAATGCAGATTACATAAACGCAAACGTTGGTTCGTATGTTGGTGGCGATAGATTAAAACTTGCTTTTGCTTACAAGAACGGAAGTTCTGTTTTATATAAAAACGGAGTAAGTATTGCAACTGACAATGGTTCTATTGTTTCAAATTCTTGGAATAATGTTAATTTCTCGAATTATGCAGGAACTGGAAAATTAAATGCAGATGTAAATCAAACATCATTATACAACACAAGATTATCAAACGCTGAATTACAAGCATTAACAACAATATAACAAGAGTAATAAATACACATATTAAACTAACAAGAGTAAATAATTAAATAAATTTAATAAAATGAAAGTAGGAAAGTATTTTTTCAAAGATTTAGCAACTGCCGAAGCTAAAATTAAGGCCTTAGGCGTAAGCGAGGACGAAGATGGTAACGAATACCCAACGCATTCTCATTCAATCGTTAAACTAGGTCATATTGTCTTAGAACAACCTGAATTTGATGAAGATGGTGAGATTACTAAAGAAGCCGTTTTAAGTGAAAACTATCACTTGGATGTTTTATGGGATTTAAGCGATTCAACTGACGAAGATGGCGAATTAATTAAAGCCGATCATCCACACGGATGGAAATCTGCAAGCGTTGAATTAGATTCAAATGGCGTTCATTCATTCTTTGGAATTGATTATTTAGCGCACAAAATGTAATTTATGGCGAATCCAACTTTGGCAATGATTCCAAGTGGGTACAAAGCCGGAAAAGTTTATTCAGTTTTGCCAGTCAATGGGGATGGTGATTTTACAACATTCACAAGGGCCGGACAAGCAACGCGCGTTAATCAAAGTGGTTTTATTGAAACTGTTGATGCAAACATTCCACGTTTAGATTATACAAACGGAGGTTGCCCGGTTTTATTATTGGAGGATCAGAAGGTTAATAATTTAACGTATTCAGACGATTTCAATAACTGGACAAAAACTAACATAACAACAACGACAAACACAACATTATCGCCAAGTGGTGATGCTTCAGCGGACACTATAACAAGAAATTCAACGGCTGCATCTTACGTCAACAAATCTTTTACAAAAGAAGATGAAGATTCATTTGAAATGACTTTATCTGTATTTGTCAAAAAAAATGTTGGCGATTTCTTTGCAATTAGGGCGCAAGGTATTTATCCGCATAGGGTTGATACTTTGTTTCAATTTAGTAATGAAACATTAACTTCATCCGAATCTGGAAATGGTAATTTTTCATTTATAAGTGCATCATTTACAAAGTATTCTAATGATTGGTATCGTTTAAATGTTTCATTTGAAACTGATGAAGCTGCAACATTAACAGCATTATTTTCGCCAAGAAGTTTAAGCGGTCAAGTTGATTCAACAGATTCAGCAAGTGATTCAAGTGTTTTTATTTGGGGCGCACAATGTGAATATGACAGTTTAACTTCATATATTAAAACAACAACAGTTGTACAAACAAGATTAAAAGAAACTTGTAAGGATGGCGGTAATTCGGTTTTATTTAATGGCAATTATCAAAGTGAATTATTAAATCCTTTACGATTACGATCAACCTATTTTGAAAATTTACAAGGCACAACAGATATATTAAATTCATTTCTTTGTGACGGCGTTTTAACTTATGGTTCAACAATGTTTGTTGATTTACAAAAATCTTTAAAAGACAGAACACTAGGGCGTATATCAATTTCAGACAGTTCAACTTCAAACGCCGTTGTTATTAGTAAGAAAACAAACAACTCACAATTTTATTTATTTATTACTAGGGCCAACGGAGATATTGTTGCTGAAATTACAACAAACGTTGATTATGATGTTAGGAATAAAATTGCTATTTCTTGGGAGGTTGATAATTTTAAATTTTATGTAAACGGCTTTTTAGTTCATACAGTTACAAGCGGAGAAACACCAATTGATTTAAACGCATTTGCATTTAACGGAAGCAATGAAAGTTTATTTAATTTTTTCGGTGAAATAAACACGGTTCAATATTATAACTCAAGTTTACAAAATTTAGAAATTGAAAAATTAACTTCATACAGTTCATTTGAAAAAATGGCTGAATCACAACTTTGTGAAGTACAATAATTAGAATTTAATAATAAATAATAATTCGTATATTTACAAAAAATTAAATAACATTAAAATTTTTATATAATGGCTACAACTGGAGTATTTAACGGAACTAATTTATTGCTTAAAATAGAAGGCACGACAATTGGTCACACAACAAGTTGTTCTCTTTCTTTGTCAATGGACACACCGGAAGCGACAACAAAAGATTCAAACGGATTTTCTGAATATATTGGCGGCGTAAAAGGCGGAGAAATATCTTTCGAAGGTTTGGTTGCTTATGATGATGGTGCAAATGCAATTGAAATGGCTGATTATCTTTTGGCTAGAACTCAATTAACTTGTGTTTTTGGAACTGCTGAATCGGGTGATGCAATTTATACGGCTGAAGCATTTTTATCTAGTGTTGAAATGTCTGCTGAAATGGAAGCTGCCGTTACTTATAGCGGATCACTTACAATTACCGGCGCAATAGTAAAATCAACTAACTAATTAACATTAGTTTTTTTTCATAAAAAAGCCGCCGTCTATTTTTAGGCGATGGCTTTTTATTTTTTATTAATCAAATCTTTTAAAATGACAAACAAAAAAAGAGGTTATATTGATATAACCGTTGACGGCAAAAAAAGAACTTTACATTTTTCAATGAACTTTTGGGCGGAATTTACCGAACAAATGGGCGTTTCACTACAAGAAATAGGAACTGTTTTTGAATCAGGTATTTCATTAAATGGATTGCGTGCCTTAATTTATTCTGCGGCCCTTGCAAATGACTTAGAAAGCGGTAATGAGATTGAATACAACCTTTATACGGTTGGAACTTGGCTTGATGATATTGATGCGCAAAAGATAAACGAGATTGTTGAGGCAATGACTGAATCAAAAATATTAGGTAATTCATTAAAAAACGAATCAAAAGTTGCGGCAAAGCCGAAGCCGTCAAGGAAACAATAAACTTTGAAACTTTAACCGATTATTATATTGGGCAAATCGGAATTTTGCCTAATGATTTTTGGCGGCAAACGTGGCGTGAAAACGGTTTAATGGCGGAATCTTACCACAATAAGGTTAATTTAAGTTGGGAGCAAGCGCGTTACATTTCAACAATGATTTATAATGTAAATTGTCAGAAGAAATCCCAGATGTTAAAACCCGAACAAATATTTCCATTGCCTATTGATAAAATAAGAAAACAAAAAAGGGATATTCCAAAATCAACGCGTGAACAAATGCAAGCGTTTGAAAATAAATCACAATCAATGACCAACAAAAAGACGTTAAAATAAAAGCGTCTTTTTTTTTGTATTTTTGTTTCAATTACATCCTATATTATGGCAGATCAAAATTTAAAAGTAAATATTACCGGTGACAGTTCAAAACTGTCAAACGCCCTTTCATCAGCATCAGGAAAACTTCAAGCATTTGGTTCAAAAATGCAAAGCGTTGGGAAATCAATGACAACTTCTTTGACTTTGCCTTTAGTTGCCGTTGGTGCGGCTGCCGCTAAAATGGCTTTTGACTTTGACAAGTCAATGACTTCAATTCAAGCGCTTGTTGGCGTTTCTGCGGACAAGGTGGCTGAAATGGGTGAAACTGCAAAGAAAATGGCAGTTGATACCGGTAAAAGCGCTAATGAAGCCGCTGAAGCATTGTTCTTTATTACTTCAGCCGGTTTACGAGGTTCTGATGCAATGGATGTTTTAAATATGTCTTTAAAAGCTGCGGCCGTTGGATTAGGTGAAACAAAAACAATTGCCGATTTATCAACTTCTGCAATGAATGCTTATGGAACGGAAAATTTATCCGCTTCAGGCGCAACAGATATTTTAACGGCTGCGGTTCGTGAAGGTAAACTTGAAGCATCAGCATTAGCCGGCGCAATGGGTGGCGTGATTCCTTTGGCATCTAATATGGGCGTTTCATTTGACCAAGTTGGTGCGGCAATGGCAGCAATGTCAAAAACGGGAACTGATGCGGCAACCGGTGCAACGCAATTAACGGCAATATTAGCATCGTTAAAAAAACCAACTTCAGAAGCCGAAGCGGCATTTGCTTCAATGGGAATGTCAACCGAAAGTGTTCAGCAATCATTAAGCGAACAAGGTCTTTTGTCTACTTTAGAAATGCTGCAAAATGGTTTAAAACAAACTGGTCAAGATACTACGGCAATATTTCCAAATATTAGAGCATTAAAGGGTGTTTTAGATTTAACTGGCGCTGGATTAGAAGATAATAGAAAAGTTTTTGATGCGTTAACCAACTCAATGGGTGCAACTGACAAAGCATTTGAAAAAACATCGCAATCGGCATCGTTTAAAATGACTCAAGGACTAAACGCAATGAAATCATCATTGTTAGAAGTTGGTCAAGTTATATTGACGGCGGTTGCTCCCGCGGTTCAAAAAGTTGGTGCATTTTTTACGAGTTTATCAGAAAAATTTAAAGCATTATCACCAACAACGCAAAAAATTATTATTGCATTTGCGGGAATTGTTGCGGCATTAGGGCCGGTTATTGCTATCTTAGGAACGCTTATAACATTAGCGCCCGCAATTGGTGCTGCTTTTACCTTAATGATGGGGCCGGTTGGTTTAGTAATTGCCGGATTGACTGCGATTGCAGTTGTAATTTATAAAAATTGGGCCGGTATTAAAGCGGCTTTAATTAAAGTTGGAAATTATTTTATTGAATTATATAATAACTCATTACCAATAAAGATTGCAGTAAATGCAATAATTATGCAGTTCAAAAACTTTTTAGCCGTTGGAAAATTTGTTTTTAAATCAGTTATAACTGTTTTTAAATTATTTGGAAAAGCCGCAATGGGAGTTTTAGGTGGTGTTGGTGATGTTTTGATGGGTATTTTCACCCTTGATATGAATAAAATAAAAAGCGGATTTAAAGGTGTAGGCGAGGCAATGCAAAAAAACTTTTATAGCGCTATTGATGGTATAAAAGCAAACGCAAATGAATTAGGAGGAGCAGTTGTTGATAATTTTAATGATGCATTAGAATCAAAAAAAATAGCTAAATTAAAAGTTGAAGCGGAGGTTGTCAGCGTTGATGTATTAACCGACACAACACAAGGTGGTATAACATCAGGTACGCAAGCATCGGTTGGCGGAACTATTAGCGGCGGCGGCGGTGTAGGCGGCGGCGGTGGTCGTGGTCAAGTTAGTGCAATTGGAGGCGGTTTAGATGTTAGCGGTTTAACACCAATATCAGATGCAATTCAAGCTGACACCTTAAGAATACCGGAAGTGATGTCTGAACAAGAAAGTGTTTTAGCTGAACAAAGAGCAATTGCAATGGCAAACGCCCTTGAATTTAGTATGGGTATTAGTCAAATAATAACCGGCGGATTAAATGATTTGGCGGTTGGAATTGGTGAATCATTAGGAAAAGCATTAGCCGGTGGCGGAAATTTAGCGCAAAGTTTGTCAAAAGTTGTATTGGGTACAATAGGGAATATGGCGGTTCAAATGGGTAAATTGGCAATAAGTATTGGAATAGGTGTTGAAGGTATCAAAAAAGCGCTTCAATCTTTAAATCCGGCGGTTGCAATTGCGGCCGGTATTGCACTTGTTGCATTAGGATCGTTTGCAAAATCTCAAGCCGGTAAAATTGGAGGCGGTGGCGGTGGTGCTACTGCATTTGCTAATGGTGGTATTGTTAGCGGGCCAACAATGGGGCTTGTGGGTGAATATCCGGGCGCACGACAAAATCCCGAAGTAATAGCGCCATTAAATAAATTACAGAATATGATTGGAGGTTCAGGCGCTGCGACAAACGTAAACGTTGGCGGTCAAATTAGATTAGAAGGTCAAGATTTATTGATTGCAATTGAAAGAGCGACTGAAACAAGTGACAGAATATCATAAAAAATAAATAATGGCATACGGCGTTAAATATAGATTAGAATTTTCCGATGTTTTAGAGCGCGGAAAAAAAGTTGAAATATTAAAAAAAGATTATACCGGTGAAGTTTTGCCAATGGTAGGAACTCAAAGCCCGGTTGTTATTCAATGGCAAGCATCAGATGATTTTTATCGGCCAATAATTGGTTCAAGATGTGCATTAAATTTAATGGTAACGGACACCGTTCAATATGATGATTTTTACAAATTTGATGAACGCGAATATAAGGTTGTTGTTTCTTATTTAAAAAGTAACTCCGAAGTTTACGCTGATCGTGTTATTGCTGACGGTGGTACTGTTGAATCATTAAATTGTGTTAATACATTAGCGAGCGGAATAAGTACTGAATACAGCGCTTATTGGAGTGGTTTTCTAGTAGTTGATAGGTTTATTGAAAAACTACAACCAAAGCCGTTTAACGTTTCTTTTAATGCGTTTGATGGTTTGGGTACACTTGACAATTTTGAAGCGCCTTTAAGTACTAATTACACACCATCAAGCCCAGTTTATTTATCAGATGCAGAAAGAATATCAACAATATTGGCGCATCTTGATTTAGATTTGGAAATATGTTTTATAAATGATTTAAGCGCGGTAAAAATTGCGGGCAATCCAACTAATAGTTATTTTCCAAATACAGTTTCAATATCGCCTGGATTCAATGAATTAGTTAATGGTTACGAAATACCTAATGCAAAAAATCAATTAGAAGATTTATTAAAAACCTACAATATGCGGATTTATCAATCCAATAATAAATGGTACATAGTAGAAGCTACTAATATTTTTGATGTTGATGTAAAAGATAGCATATATAATCAATTGCAAAATACTGGTGTTGTGCCTACAAATATAAGGCAGCAAATCACAAACGTTTTAAATATAAAAAACAACGAAGATTTAAAAGTTTATAATTACAATTCAAGCGGTGTTTTTCAGTCAGTAACAAAAGAATCTTTTCTTTCAAAAGTGCCATTAAATTTAACGCCTTTAAAAAAGAATTTAACTAAGGAGTTTATACAACCTTTGGCAAGTGTAAAAACCGAATCAATAGATGCTAACTTTACACAAGCGGGATTCAATGCCGGTTTTGAATATGGTTTAAGTGGTTATACTGTATTTAATAATTATGCAGAAATAGCAACAAATGAAGTTGTAGCACAAGGCAATAAATCAATGAAGTTAAGTTCATCAGCGCCATTGACAAGCCAATCAAATTGTTTTAGTCCAGATAACATTGTTATTAGTGATTTTGAAAAAATTGTAAATTACAAATTAAACTGTAAGTATTTTATTAAATGCAATATACAAGATAACGCAACTGCA
>CBDICY010000023.1:0-7369 GCA_965277445.1 Saprospiraceae bacterium
GGAACTCAAAAATCACAGTTTTATTTCAGTTGAGACCATTGTTGTTAAGTTACAGTGAAAAATGTGCGAAAATCAATATTTTCCATGTTTTGAGCCATAAATCAATAACCACTTGAGTTAGTGAAATTTCAGTGCAGTAATTAGGTTCCTTGGACTGTTACCTATAAGAAACATATCTAACTTGTCACCAATGTGTTGTAATTTTTGAGAAAAATACATAAACAGCCACAAAAATTGGTCTGGGGTGCAGTACCCCCTTAAACACTTAAGTACACTCATTGCGTGGGGTTCCTAGGGACCCAAGATTTTTTTTCGCACGATTTTACTACTTTCAGCTTGGCTTGGTTTCACCGCTTTTGATATGTTCTAATTGTCTAACTATCGGATACGCTTCCAGATTGACGCAAAAAAAAAAAAAACATTGTCAAATCGAGGGCAGACGTCAATAATCTTTTCTCTGATTAGCATCAAATTAGTATTATTGTAGCAATATCAAAAAATTGTTACTGGCCGCCATTTTACAAACGGAATAATTTTTGTTTAAATGTTATTTCAGTAATGTAAATGTACTGCACCCCAGGCCAGTTTTTGGACTGTTTTTGCATTTTTCTCAAAAACTACAACACATTGGTAACAAGTAAGATATGTTTCTTATAGGTAACATTTCAGGGAACCTAATTACTGCACTGGAATTTCACTAACTCAAGTGGTTATTGATTTATGGCTCAAAACATGGAAAATATTGATTTTCGCACATTTTTCACTGTAACTTCACAACAATGGTCTCTACTGAAGTAAAACTGTGATTTTTGAGTTCCTTGGAACATTTCTGACCAGATCCATAGGATACTTTGTCCGAAGTTGCTTTATTTTTTGAGAAAATGCACAAAGTCTTCAAAAATAAGGCCCAGGGGTGCAGTACCCCCTTTGGCCTAATTCATTTCATCCAGAATCTTCGTTTTGTTTCTGATATGTTTAATAGAATGGAACGAACTTCCTCGAAATATTAATAAACCAATTCTTCCTATTATGTTCCTATATCATTTAATATCCTACAATTTTTCTTCAATTTATCTTAGGCTGTCAATAGGTTTGGCCTTCTGGGAGAGTGACATCACCCAGCCTACGAGAAGGCCCTGTTTTACAGCCACTCGATCAGGTTGTGAGCAAACTGTCTGAAAAACCCCAAAATGGCAATTAGAATTTTAGTAGGCCAAGCAGTTCTAGAGTTACCTAATCGAAACATGATATTTTTAACATGTTTATAGGATCAATAACCGCAGAACTGATTGAGCCTATAGATTGATATTTTAATGCTATTTGTGAGTGTGTTTCAGACAATTTGTCCTTAGGATGCTTTAAAATCATTCTTTAAAAACAAGATGTTGGTAAGTTTGAAATAGTGCATAGATACATGCTCAATTTTGGTTACTAGGTGCAGTTCCTGTTTAGAGTGCAAAATATATCAGTTTCAATTGTGTCACTCAGGGAGCAATGGACTACTCCATTTAGAGGATCCATATTTCTGTGGAAGATAAAATTGGAAAAGTGTAGCCAAACAGAGGGAGTGTCAAACATCTTTATAAATGCAACTGACCTTACTGTGTGACTTTTCAGATTAGATTTATCACAGAGGGAGTCACCACCTATTTCATATTAAGGGGGTACTGCACCCCAGGCCAGTTTTTGGACTGTTTTTGCATTTTTCTCAAAAACTACAACACATTGGTAACAAGTAAGATATGTTTCTTATAGGTAACATTTCAGGGAACCTAATTACTGCACTGGAATTTCACTAACTCAAGTGGTTATTGATTTATGGCTCAAAACATGGAAAATATTGATTTTCGCACATTTTTCACTGTAACTTCACAACAATGGTCTCTACTGAAGTAAAACTGTGATTTTTGAGTTCCTTGGAACATTTCTGACCAGATCCATAGGATACTTTGTCCGAAGTTGCTTTATTTTTTGAGAAAATGCACAAAGTCTTCAAAAATAAGGCCCAGGGGTGCAGTACCCCCTTAATGCAGCTATGTCAATAATTACTGAACAGATAGTTGAATGCTCGACCTTACGACTCAAGATTTGCTGAATTGCACGCATTTTATTACTTTCGCATGTGCTGTGATGAATGGTAGTTTCTAGAATTGTCTTACTTTCGGATACGCTTCTTTTGACGGAAAAGATGAGGGAAAATGATACAATTCTCGAGTGGTTAATAAAATATGTTGTACAGCATTGAAATGAAATGAAATGAACATTTTGAATTCTCTGTGTGCTGATTTTACAAATTACTACCTGGAACTTGAATAAGATGGAATAAAAAAATCGACCCCGTCGTTAATCTCGCTTATTAGCATCCACTATGCATGTCGTTCTCCAATACTTATACATGTACCGGTACTGCCATTTTAGCATGGAATGGAATCTGAGTCAAATGTGATAATTTAAGGCAAGGTGGGTGGAACTGTATAAAATGTTCGTCCGACTTTGAGCCAAATGTAAGTAACTTGAAGAACATTTCTGTACTGAAAGTGTTTTGCGTTGGCGAGGTCAAATGTATGGCATAATGCACTTCTGAAATGACGTCACCAGGTAAAAATTGTTTACATTCAGGAGCTCGCCGACGTCGCTGTATATATACGGTGCAACATTGGATGTTGTCGTTTGTCAGAATTGTGATGGATGTAGGGTACATGAAAAAATTTCAGTAATGCCACTTGAAATACAATCGGTTCGAAAGTTGTTTTGGTTGTGTGTGTTTGATGGATTACCCTCCCCCGCACCAACCAAGAGTAAAAATATGGTAGATATGTGTATCCATCCGAGAGAGCTTATATTCTAATGGATTTCTTAGAAAAATTGATGGGTAGCATTTCGGACTACTAAAAGAAAAATTAAAAGTGCTTGGTGAACTTCAATTTTAGGGAAAAAAATGTCAATACTTCTTGAGGTCTTAAGGGGGGACTACATGTTACTTCTTCTTCTAATTCTTGTACAGACATAACTTCTTAAACAAATTCATTAAAGTAAAGAAAAGTATACATTCTTCTAGGAACTTCATTGGTAATGTTAAATTCTTGACAAAAAATCAACTTCATTCTTCTGAGAAAATCTTCAAAAAACGTGTCTTTTTGCCACTTCTTCCTGTTACGAAATGCAGAGCATTTAAAAATGGACAAAAATTCCAAAACATTAATTGTATGAAGGAGCTTGGTCCTTTCTTTTTTCATTTTTTTCAAAGTTATTGCGATTTTGGTACCAGAAGAATCGTCATATTTTTCTGATCATCATTCTGAAATTTCACGCCCTAATTCCTTTGCGTTTGGAAGAAAACTGCAAAAACTCACCGATTTTATTGATATGGTGGTAACCACCAATATTCTCCGGGTTTAGCAGTTATACAGTTTGAAAACAGCGCCGCACTATACAAACGAAACCGTTTCGAAAAAGGTATCCCATATGGTATCATAGCCCAATGAAATTGTTATAAACGCATGACGTCATTAATTCATTATACATAATGTGTAGTTGGCGGTGGGCTGACTGAGCCAAGGATTCTGGATATACCTTATACTTCAGGATAACAATCTCTTTTGCGCATTTGAGGCCGGTGATATTGTCTGCTGATTGGTCAATCCGCCGATTGCAAAGTTAGACTTGTTCAATTCTGCCGACTGTCGCTGAATTTGTAAAACGTACGCAGAGTATCGTTATAGAAATTCAGCGACAGTCCGCAGACTTGTACAAAGTCTAACTTTACAATCGACAATTTGTTGTTGGTGGCCCAGCGATTTACGTGGTAGTATACGAGTGTCACCCGCTTGACTGAGCCCTGCTTCTAGCGAAGCAGGGAATGAACTACTCGGATGAACTGCAACAAAGTGAAGGTTTGTAACTGATAAAAACTGTGTGGAAGAAGAACGGTGAGTTTAAACAGTAAGCGCTAGTACCAAAGCTATCGTTTTGTAAGCTTACACGCATAATCGGGCTGTAAATGCCTGTGTTCAGACCCGGAAGTGTGACAAAAAGTTGCCGAATTCGGAAACGCCAATGCGAATCACGGTCCGATTTTAGTTAGACCAGGCTATCAGATCTCGTTTTCATCAAATTTTATACAATTTTTAAGTCTCCTATTATTGTAACGTGGCAGAGGAGGTCTCAGTTATACATCGTAAAAGGTTAAATCGGAATTCATTCTACTCACATTTCTAAACATGCTAAATGCATGTCGACATATTGGATTGTCTGAGCATGCGTAACAACTCAGTTTCAAAATGCGTCTTTCAAATTCATTTGGTTTTGCTTTATTTTTACTTCTTTTGCGAGAAAAACATCGGGTTTTCTTGCTGATATGCTTATTTCTACTCATAACAAAGGTATTTATTAAGTTTAAGCGAATTTTATTTGGTAAAAATATCAGATTATGCGCCTTTACTGACTTGACAATTCGCTCTTTGCAGTGGTCGACCATTTGCAGGGAGAGCCTCGAACTCAACAGTCAAGAATGAATTAGGATGTTACATAACAATGTATTCACCTATTGCAAGGTCAGTGGTTTTGAGAAGAAGGAATCGAACCATAATCGATCTGAATGAGATGAGATACTAGTTTGTCATTCATAATGACTGTCTACTTGCATGTGTCTCTCTTTCAAATGTCTGAAATTGTGCACTGATGCAAATATTGTGCTCCCAGCTGGAAATAAGTTTACCCCCAGTACTTGTACAGGGACATGAATTTAATCACAAGCTTTTAACTTACTTTCTGAAACAGGTAACAAATTTTGAAACTTGTTGATGTATGAGACACGTGATCAAGAAAGTTTAGAGTTTCCCCTCCAAATGGCATCAATCTTCCCTTATGGTGTATTAGTATTTAAAATCTTATACTTGGGAAGGAGATCTCAAATTCTCTTAATATACCAAAATTCCAGGAAGATGTATCGGGGGGGGGGGGGGTTTTCCCACTATGTGTTTATGAGTTGGTATTTTGGCAGAGACAATCCTTGTTTAATTAGTGTCCTTTTCAAAAGGTAGTGGTCAAAATTCAGGCCTTTATTATTTTTAAGGAGAGTGAGAGCTATCACTCGCCTACCCTCTCCTTAACTGCTTCATAGCCGAGTGATTTATCACTCCCCTACATGACTCCACAGATCCATGGAAGTCTATTATAAAGCTCTCCTAGTAACTCTCCTTGAAAGTCCCAGGAGAGCTTCCAATGCTCCCTAAGGAAAATTTTCTCGTAAAGGCCTGAAAATGGGAGTGGGGTGGGGGAGCAAAGCCCAGTGCTAATCATTATGCTAATCTCTTGATTGTAAAGATGATTTAACAATGTAGTATGCAATATATCAAATCATTCAATTTTGATTAATTTCAGGTTAAGGCTAGGCTTCCACCATGGACGACGACCAAGATGACTACGTCGGGCAGCTGCGAGAGGTGTTTGAACGGTGCGACACCGAGGGAGCGGGGGTGCTAAATCGTGAGGGATTACTAGAACTATGTAAGGAGTTACATTTAGAAGACCAAGCAGAGCAGCTGATTGGGGAACTACTTGGGGACAGCACTGATGGACTGGTAAATCTTAACAAATTTGTAATGTTCTATAAACTCAAAATTCAAGTGTGTATTGTAATGTAAGTTTTCCAGAACCAGGGTGACCTATTGCAAAGATTTCTTGCAAAACTAAAGATGCATGAACATTCCTATTTGGATATGTGTATTTTCACTCTTAACTGATTGACCTTGACCCCTAAGACACATTTTGTACAATTTTACCTCAGGGTTGCTTCTTATTTTCTCTCCTGGGGCAAAAATAAGAATGTGACACTGGGGATGAGGCTGTTATGAAAATATATTATCAGAAAATAAAAATTGGTATACCGGAAATTGGTATTTCTTTGAAATAGGGGGGTCATAAATTTCTGAAAGTACCTCGGCAATATTTTTGTGACCCCCCTATTTGATGATCAAAAATTTTATGACCCCCCTCCGGAGCTACAATGTTGAAGAAACATGTAACCCCCAATGCGCGTAGCGCGGAAAATATGCATTTTGGGGGCTATTTCATTGAACAAAATTTTCATTAAAATTTGTAGCCACCCAATAATCTCTTGATTTTTTTGTGACCCCCCCTATTTCTCATGAAAAAATTCTGTGACCCCCCCAGCTTTTTCATGGCCCCCCTATCCGGAAGAAAATGATAGCCCCCTAACTACCAAAGTATAGTGAATTTGAAGCTGAAATTTTGGAGTTATAATGAAAAAAATAAGGGCTTTCATTTAACACCAAAAAAGTGATGTACCAATTGAGCCCTGGGGGATGAGAATGTAATGGGAACATACCACTTTAACAACTTTATTGTACAGCTTGCTCAAACATTTATTTCTTTTCGAAGATATAAATTTAGGCAATTTCCTGTAGGAAAGTGAAATAGTTGTCTGTAGTTGTCCGTAGCAGTGCTTCCTAGTCCTCTCTGAGACAGAAAGAAAGTCAATAGTGACAGAATGAAGCATTTTGGTCCAACCTGGAGAACTAAGCCAGTTTTTAGTTGTTAGTTGTGCTTAATTATGTTAGCATAGACTGTGTGTGTCAAATTTGTCTTTTGTTACTTTTTCATTGTTACATTATCACCTTATTGTGTGTGCAAATGTTGCATCTGACACCTACTGATTGACCCACTAATTAAAAAGTACATAGAGAATGATTACCTTATTATGAAACAGTAAATGCTTTTAAATTGCTGCAAGAATTGTGTGTCCTATTAATTCTCTTGCAAATGGTAAAAATGGTTTAAAGTATACATTATGCTTTATTTCATTGAGATCCTAACATTTTCAAAACAATACATGGCTTTGAAACAAATTTAATTCTCCCGTATTACAAAGCATGCGCCCCCGTACGGTTGCGCTTGCCAGTTACACAGTTACACAGGAGAAATCACGAAGCACTGTAGGTGTTACACGCAAAGACATTTGAAATGACTAAACCAAGTATTATGCAAGTGATTACTTTAAAGTAAATAGATCTGTTATGAATATGAATTGTTATTATATTGTGTATTTAAGTGTGAAGTTGTTTTATCCACATTTTTAGGTCATTTGATACATGCTCATTTGTAATTTCGTATTGCGTGGCATTTGTTTGTCGACATTTTTCCATGATGCAGTGCGCATTTTGGCCTGAGTCAATCACTGGTGGCACACCGAATTGTAAAACGGGAGAATTGTGTTAGAATACATTGTAGATTGAGCAGAACAGGACAAAATAACACCCTCCTTTTGTATTTGTTTGAATCGTTGATATAAAGACCATTTTAAGTATGAATTTGTGATTTAGAGCCTATAGGGTGTAAATTTTGAACT
>CBDICY010000024.1:0-14398 GCA_965277445.1 Saprospiraceae bacterium
AGAGGGGTATTCCATTCAACATGTTAGTTTTCCTTATGTAATGGGCTACTACTTCTGCCGTTATATTGTATATGTGAGCCGATACCGGACATCCTTGTCTTATCCCTCTGTCAATGGCAAAAAAATCAGACACGAAGCCATTGACCAGAACAGCAGGTGAAACGTTGCCGTTACAATAAATAGACTTTATCAAAGAAAGAAAAAACTTTCCAAAATTCATTGCCCGTAAGGTTTCGCAAATAAACTGCCATTCAACCATGTCAAAAGCAGCCTGATGACCTACTGAAAGTATCATTGCATCTGCATTCAACATTTCGGCATATTGAGTAACGCACATGACGTGACTAAGACTGTCTCGTATGGTTCTTCCTGAAACAGAGCTTGATTGATCAGGGTGAACTAATGTAGTCATCACCTTGTCCAGCCTTATTGCATGTACTTTTGCGAATATTTTGTAGTCTACATTCAATAATGTTAACGGTCTCCAATTTTCTCTTTTTGTGCGTTCCCCTGTACCTTTGTAAAGTAAAGATATTATCCCCATGTATGCCGTTGTGTGCATTTCTTTCATCGTGGCGTATCTGTTAAACATGTTGCACAATATATGGGAAATAATGTCAGAAAATTTCCAGTAAAATTCAATCGGTAACGAATCATAACCAGGCGTTTTATTGCCCTGTAATGCGTGTATTGCTTCCTTCACTTCTATAGGTGTTATTGGGTTATCTAAACTACACTTTTGATCATTGCTGAGTTTTGGAAAATTATTTTGATTTAAGAACAAAATTAGGTTGTTCGTGCATTTTTTTTTGAGAGACTATATTTTATTAACAGAAAGTATAGACCAATTTTAAGAGAATTCTTTTCGTGGAAAAAAAGGAGACGGGGCCGGGCCAGGCCGGGCCGGGCTCTCAAATTTTGAGCCCGGCCCGGCCGGGCCCGGGCCGGGCCGGGCTGGACCGGGCCGGGCCCGGGCTCAAAGGAAAATATGTCACAAATTATTTTCCTTTTATTTTTCGGTCATTTTTGCTTTGTTTTGCATGAAATAAGCGCTTGAAAATTTATTATTGTTCGCCATCAATAATTTTGCGATAAATTAAAACAATTTTGTTGCAAGCAACCGATGACGAATGAACAAGTTAAGTTACTTGTGATTCTGAGAAGTTGTGATTTCCTTGCACTGCTGAGTGACATGTTGAATCCTTATGTGTTGAAACAACACGGTATGTCATGTTATAATATGTACAGTCCAGCTTTAGTGCTTTATTTTTCTGATATTTGAGAAATTCGAATGCAAATATCAAAATTTCATCTCATTTTTCGCCAAGCTAAATTCGTTCATTAATTGAAACGAATAAACAATCTGGTTTCAAACTTCAAAAATAAGATTGTTTTGTTTTTCATTTTGATGCCGGGAAAGGTTTTTTCTGAATTTCAGCACTAAAATATTGAGATTGAATGTTTTAAAAGCAAAAATGTCGAGGAAAATGCAATTTTTTTCAAAAAATATGAAGTTTTCGTTAAAAAAATGATGCAAGCCCGGTCGGGCCCAAGATTTTTGGGCCCGGCCCGCACATGGGTGAATTTATCTAAAAGATGGAAATTATGTGCCTAAAACCAATTACAGAATAGCAGTTCGAACTCACCAACGGCAAATTGCCCACATGAACATTGCCCACGTCCGATTCCAAGATGAAGTTGCCAATGTTCATCAAGACATTCTCCAGAATGTGCTTTCCCCGATCTGACAAAGACCCCGGTTTCTCCCGACTTCCGATAACTCCATGATAACATGATAACTCCATCGGCCCAGTTGATCGGTAAAACATACAAAGCAGTGGTAAAATATATTTGGTATCCATCAGATATAATAATCGCACATATAATCTCTAGGTATATCCTCCAGTTGCCGAAAGAAGACGGCGGCATTGGTTTTCCAAATCTAGCCATGCGTGTTAATAAGAGTGTTGTCAAGCAAAGAGGAACTAAGCTGGCGAAGATGTTTTTTTCCATTTTTATCGGAGGGTTGAAAATTTGACAACAGAGAGATAGTTACATTATGTAACTGACGTTCCTACGTAAAACCTCCTGTACATTACCTATCATGATCGTGAATGCTGTGAATGGATGAAAAAAACATGATCCATCGAAAAATTGGGTCCCTATGAAATGACGAAAAACCGCCAAAAAAGTAAAAGGGGATCATGTGCGGATCAGCAGAGTTCGAAGTTGAAACTTACTTTTTATAAAAGAGGGAACCAAATGAGAATGATCCACAACTTTTTTTTTTACCTTACCGACAACTTTCCGGCGAAAAAAATAGACATTTATTATTTTTTTGCTCAGCCTTCTTTTTTTGACAAAAAAGTGATTTCTAGTATAGCTGTAACAGATACCGTTTTCGGATTTATCGGATATTAGATTTGATATCCGTTACAGTCCTAATTTCTAGTCCAATATGAAGGAGTTGTCATAGAAAGCTAAAAATGAACTGGAATAAAAGAGCGTCCCCAAAAACATAGAAATATGAAGTTTTGTGAATATTGACCTTCATTTTGGCGAATTATTCTATTTTGAAAATTTCACAAAATCCATGAAATATCAGTCTCACGGAAATTTTCAAAGTTGAATAAATCAATCAAATGAACCCCAATCGGCACAAAACTTCATATTTGAAGGTTTTTGGGGACGCTCTTTTATTCAAGACCATTTTTAGCTTTCTATGACAATTTCCTTCATATTGGACTAGAAATCACTTTTTTGTCCAACCAAAAAAGAAGGCTGAGCAAAAAAATAATAAATTTCTATTTTTTTTCGCCGGAAAGTTGTCGGTAGAGGTAGAGCTAGAGGTAAAAAGTTGTGGATCACTCCTCATTTGGTTCCCTCTTTCATAAAAAGTAAGTTTCAACTTCGAACTCTGCTGATCCGCACATGATCCGCTTTTGGTTTTTTGGCGGTTTTTCGTCATTTCATAGGGTCTGGCCTGAGTCTCTGGAGGGTGGATCAGACCCAATTTTTCGATGGATCATGTTTTTTTTTCATCCATAGGCACATGGTTCAAAAGGACAGCACCGGATCATGATAGGTAATGTACAGGATGTATTACGTTGTAAAATGGTTTTTTTGGTCCCAACTCATGACTCCTCAAATTTTTATGCTGAAAGATTCTTTTGGTAGTTGATGTTGTTATATCTTTTTCGATCCAAAAAAATCAAGGACAGGCACATTTCGAGGACAGGGCGTTTAAGATTTTCCCAAAACTAAAACGGCCCAAAACCGATGTTTCATGCTGCTCAAATCAAAAAAATAAACGGCGCCATCGTGTTCGGATGGCGTTATTTTACCCCCAGGTGGACCTTTTCCGTTTCCAATTTGGACAAAAAATGTCCAAATTCCTTTTGTCCACCATGGCCTGGAACTTTTCAACATTGTATTTTGTGAATCTTTCATAAAAATACGTTTAAAAAGATAAGGGGGGGTTGCAATAAAAACCCCAAGCACTTTTCAAAAATAAACGTGAAAAAAACTTCAATTTTGAACACCAAACAATTTCCAAGAAACATAACTTGTCCAGGGATCGTGCCGTACCGTACCTTCTTATAAAGTCCGTTCCGTGTACCCAACCTTCAACCTACTATCCTGAAACCAGAACAGTGCAGACTGCAAATACACCGTACAGGGATATAGGATATAGCTCAGTTATGGTCGAGAGTCCCTTGGTTATTCAACCCACCGACGACTAAGGCCGCAGAACGTGAGCTGTGGGACGAGCACCCCGAACCGTACAGTAAACTAGTACTTCCAATAATACAGTTCGGTTTACCTTCCAGCTTACCCACCTCTGTACTTATCCTGAATAGCGAAGTGACCTGCTTATTAGTACCCAAAAATTGCCTAGACTCTGCGCCTTGCGATCAAATCCGCGGGATTTTAGGAAAGCCGAAGCTTCTCCACCCTACTTGGTATGGGTACCTCAACAGGCCAACCCAAATATGCCTAGACGTTACGAAAACACGGTCGCAATATCGGCGCACCGGAAAAACAGGCGTTATGGACTTTAGCCCTGAGAGGCCAGAAATATACAAGGCGCAGAACCAAACCAACTGATAGAGACCGCAAACGCAGCGTCACCTCTTACTTGCAAATCCAGGACAAGTGGTCTACAAGGCCACAACCCTTTCACTCTAACTGTCCTAGGCAACTCAAGCTAAGAACCAAATAAAACCAAGAAACCAAAAAGGAATATATATTTTATTAAAGAGCTTACCAAGAATCCACGAACCAAAACCGGGAAAATAACACACGTACTTATGGCAAACAGAGAGAGCACAGATATCTTACTTAGGGGTAAAAGGGCGTATCACACCCAGGAATATGTGGACCAATATTATCACCGTCAAAAAGCACCGCTCCAAAATACGTCCACTTTCCAGGTCCCAGTCAATAATAATGATCCCAATCCTTCCCCCTACTCATCGATTACACCTCCCTGAACCAATCAAAACACACTAACGGTCACGCGGTCTCTCTAACTGGATGAACAAAGGGCCCCCCTGCTTAAAATATGGATTAAAAACCAATCAGGAAAATCCCATATTTTTGGACATAGCTACTCGCCAAAATATAAGCCTAAACCCCTTACTCAACGATTGGTGACTTTCAAAAAGATAAAGGGAGGAAATAGAGACAAACATTAGCCAAGCCCAAAAAGATAAGGATTTTTATAGATAATTTGAGGGGCATGAACTTTGTTCGTCTACAGCCCCTCCAATCACCCAGAGAGCTCCGCGACCGATAGTGATTGCCTACTTAGAACAAAGTTACACATGCTTACATTTACACATTCAAAAACCCGGTTTTGTGGAATTACTTGGAAGTTTGAAAAAAGTTTAGAAAAATAAAAGTTTTTAGACCCGTCACCCAAACAAAATATATTGGTTATAGCAAAACAAAAAATGTTACACAAAGAAATGTGAGCGTGCCCCTCTAGTTATGGTTTGGATTTCGTATTGCAGTATCATTATATCCCCCAAAAATCATAAAATGATTTTTCCAAATGAAGACCAAATACGAAATATTTTATGGGGATAAATTACCATACGCTATTGGGCAAACTACACATACTTAAAACATGTTATGGCAAAAATTTAGCACACAAAAATACACCGAATCATTAATCAGAGATATATTGCGCTTCCAGAGATAATTTCGACCCGAATAGAGTAGCATCCAAAAAGTAGCTGCTGCCTCTTCCAATGAGATTGTTGTGAAAATAAAAGCGCCAATTTTGAGCATCCATACTTAAGGCAGCTCCAAAGTTATTGAGCATCCGTTAATTCGGCAGCTCCAAAGTTATTTAGCATTCGTGCGTTCGGCAGCTCCAAAGTGTTGAGCATCCATAAGGCACATACTTAAAGTACATAGCACCAAAGTTAGAAGAGTGTCATTCGTCATCATACTTCAAGCAATTCATCCACGCTTCCAATGTCATTGCGCTCAGCTTCGGATTTGGCGGAACGACATGGCCCCTCGTGACCATCACTTCTTCGCTCGACTGTGATTGGATCGCGGGCGTGCGTGGTCGGTACTCGTCGTCGTCTTCGCTTCTCGACTCGTAGCCTGAAAGTTTCATAGAATACACTTTCTGAACAAAGCCGGGTACCATATTTCGAAAAATTTCCCAATTTTTTATTTGATTTTCGTAAATTTTTTTGTATTTTTTCCTTTTATAGCCCATACTTTTTACCAAAAAATTTCGATGCCCGGAGATCTTACAAAGTTGGATGAAGGCCGCGTGACTATTCGCATTGATGCGACACGGAATTTAAAACCTATTTGTTCATAAGGAAAGTTTAGAGAATTTTGCTCTAAACGCCAAACCAAATAACACCAAAAATTAAATTCCCAAAATTTTGAATTTTTTCCCATCCTTAAATTTTCCAAAAATTCCAAATTTCGAAAACTTCTGGAAAAATTTTCACACAGGATAGGGCCATTCGGTTTGCTGAACAGCACTATACTGCGATATAATGTTGCTCTGAAATTACAACCAAGTTGTTTTCTTTTCCATGCTTAAAATAGTATCAAGACCTTACTGGTCATGGAAAGTCAGTGTTTTCACTGCTTTCTACAGCAAGAGTCATACTACAGAGCTAACAAAGTTATAAAAACACAAACATCGTAGACTCAGTGTTGCAATGACCAGAAAACAATGTCCACTGGTTGTTTTCCAAGGCCTTCGAGCCAAAGCAACACTGGGTCACAACTGAAAGAACCCAATCATCCTGTACAAAATTAAACCAGTTGAGCTGATAATTTCCTACTTAAAAACATTATCAAAGATAACCTAAACAGGGTCAATGCACATTCAAAGATTATCCCAAAATAACATTCCAAAATAAAATCAGCCCCTCAGCTCATGAGCTATATGGCCAATGAGATCCAAATGAACAATATGGTTGGGTAAAGAGGTGCAGAAGCAGCAAAATGGCGATTCGCGGCGCCATTGGGGTGGACATTCCCCCATTCCATATTCGTCCCTCATAAATTGACCCGTACAACCCGAGAAAACACCAAGAAAAGAAACAATTTCCCACCTGAGCAACTTTTCCGGTCCGGTGAACCAATTGTCCCCCTCCGGGCGACTTCAATAGGATCATCGATCGACACGCCATCCAAGTCCTCACTTCCGGAAGAGGTGTTGAGATCATCTCCATACTTAATACTTACTCGGGTTACAGATTCAACCGTCCTACTTTTTTGTCCCGGACTGCCCCTTGCACGTTTGACCCTCTGAAAAAAGCCTTCCCAACGGAAATTAGTCTTGCTTTCCAACGTCCGCTCGAGCTTCGCGAAGTAACCATCCCAGTTTTCACATAAGAGGCATAATTCCGCCTCCCCGAGATCAAAGGTCATACTTCGGCAAGCCGTTCGCACGATGGATATCTGCGTCCCTGCCGTGTCCTTTGAGAGCATACTTAGTTCTGATGTAAAACATTCCATTATCTCTGCGTCCGTGTCCTTGGATCCTTCCGTCATCATAATAATATCCGAGATGCTAAAGGTTATCGTAATCTTGGCCACAAACCGATGTGCCATCGCATGCGCTGCCCGAATTTTGAAAGCAACATGAGCTAAAGGAAACACAAAACGAACCACCTCCGGATTGGAATCATCGACCCAATACTCCTCGATATCCGAGCTTGATATATCATATACCATTCTTGCTTGGCATCCCGGTCTCATATATGCCCGAACCATCATGAGCGCCTTTCCACACATATTTTTTCCAGTCCATGAAAAGTCGTCCAAAAGGGCCGAACTACTTTTCCCAATCCCCCAGTAGTCATCGTCCGGATTCGTCTCCAAAAGCCTCCTTTTTCCCGTTCTTAGCAACCATGCCCGAAGATTTTCCGTATCGAATTTTTTACACTGGACGGCAATCATACAATAGAATGATAATGCATCCCATCCTTTATATGTGGGATCCCTCTCGTTTAGTTTGGTAAAAAATTTGCGACCCAGCCGTTTGATCATGCTTAATTTGTACGTCTTCAATAGCTTGTCCTCCATACTTTCACCGATCTCCCGCTGTTTCCTGTCCCAGAGAGATCCATAACTTACCCGAATCTTCGCAATCTGGTACCCTTGTTCAGATCCCCGAACCAATTGCAAACCCATATACGAAATTTTACACGGGTAAAAGTTCGACAGGCAAAAATTAGGATTGTTCAAGCCAAAGAACGGAACATAATTTTCCGGCCAAGTCGCCACTTTCCGACTCTAAAACAAAGATAAAACCGAATTTTATAACTTACCCGAAAGGACCACTTATCCCCCAGGTTTGAAATATTTTTTCCTCAAACCTATAAAGATAAATTTCAGAACCAACCTGCATCACCTCTTCGACGATAATATCGTTCTCCGCCGGAGTTGATTCACGGTCGGACGCCATCTTACGCCTCTTGCCAGCTCCTCCGACATTCTTAGCGACACCATGCTTAGAACCACTTGGCACATTTTCACTCTCCTCGTCGCTATCACTGGGAACTAGCGGGGTACTTGCAGAAGACGTCCTTCCAGATTCAGATTCCTCATCCTCTTGGTCCGACCAAGTTATAGCTTCCCCATTATCATCCAAGGCATCCAAGATATCAATATCCCCCATGTCCATATTGTCCCGTGGGAGAGAATGAGTCACCCCGGAAGCCGAAACATACTTAATAGGCGACACCCGCCTGGTCTGTTCATCCAAATTCCGAACTGCACCATCCAAATTCCGCTGGGCTATCCGAAGTCTATTCGCCTCCGCGAAACCCCGCTCATTTTCGTGCGCTATACCCATCATCTTGATCATCATACTCCTCGTGTCCCTCACACTATAGATAGGAGGGCCATCCTCAGGTGTAACCTTCTTATAAGTTGGTCGTTCAGGTGTACCGACCACCTCATTCATGTCCAACAGGTATATATTCGCATTCTTAGCGGTTTGTTTCGCCCTCTCGATGACATTCGTGTTCATTTTTCTATTGAAATGTGACACATAGTCCAACTTCATTTGCAATGGCTCAGAAATGAACCTGGACCAGTTGATGTTGAGCTAAAATAAAACCAAATTATATTAAAACAAATCTGAGGCAATCCCTGCTCTCATCCCAACAGCAGAAACGGTCATAATCGAGTCTCAAGTCATACTTATTCGTGATCAAGTCGTCTTTCTTAAGTCCTTCTTAAAAACAGTACATGACTGGTTATCTTGATCCAGCCAGTTCGAATGAGAAATGGTAGTTTTTGTCGAAGAAAGCACCAAAACCATTCTTATTTGTGGATTTTATCTAAAAGATGGAAATTATGTGCCTAAAACCAATTACAGAATAGTAGTTCAAACTCACCAACGGCAAATTGCCCATATGAACATTGCCCACGTCCGATTCCAAGATGAAGTTGCCAATGTTCATCAAGACATTCTCCAGAATGTGCTTTCCTCTCCATGCCAAAGAATCCGGTTTCTCCCGACTTCCGATAAAGAACAGAATTCTTTCAACCTTCTTATTTATCACCGCCTCCAGAGCATTGATGCAGAAGGTCGAGTATACATTATGCATCCCAATTGCCAGCACATCGTGTCCAAAAGGATTCTGAGTAGTGTTCAACCTGATCCGGAAATTCTCATCGCAATTATCCATGAAAATAACCGTTTTGTACACCCGGTCAGACTTCAGGTTTCTGTTCACATTCCCCATACTTGTGCCCAAGAGGTCGAGTCCGGACATGTTGAACACCCGCTCATCTCCGTCTCGCAGATCTTCATAGATCACATCCTTAGCAACCCCCAAATAATTATCCGGCACATTCGGGAAATATTTGAACAAATAATCACCCGGTATTTCCTTCAACACCTCCATGCCTCCTGTGTTTTTGGCAAATAGCATCCGCATCCAAGCATTCTCTGCGACCAACTCCATCATAACCTCCAGAGCTCGCGTTGCTCGCCGCTCAATTTCGATTTCGGGAGCATCCTTTTCCGGAGCCATCAAATCGGTAATTTGTTCGAAGTCCACACCTTCCCGGAGCAATATCTCCATATTACTGTGTATTCGTTTTTTCAACACAATATATGCCGACTCATTAGTCCGAACATTCTTAAATCGAACGACTTTCGAGCCAATCGCGTACCGAAGCATTTTTAGATAGGCCACCGCCACAAACTGCTTCACCGAATATATCTTCTGATGGAACAAATTGCCCATACCTCTGGTACTCCCCGAAATACGTCCGCAGTACCAAGTGGGCGATATCTCGGAGTTCCTGTTTGCTTCCGACGGCACCATATCCAGCAGCGGCACTACCTTGTGAGGAACACCCTGTAATTTTCTGGCACATAAACATATATTGCACAGTAGGACTACTTGCTGAATGAAATGGAGAAAAGAAAAAAAATAAAGGAAAAATTGTTGGCTCAAAAAGGCCCAAAAACGGAAATAATATGAAACCTTATTTGAAAAATTTTGAGGCTATCCCCCAAGTCATACTTACAAAATAAAGTTTCCTACCGCAATCAACATGAATAAAATCCAAATCTCAAATTTGTATCCATTTGATACACGTGGACCTATAATTTGTCCTTTCCTCAATCGAATTGTGGTAGCCTCGATCTCAAGAAAGTCCTCCTATTGAAAAGAACAATGAAATGAACTATATTCATACTTAGTTTACCTTCTTAGGCGCCTCGCAATAGACAAATTTGTTCCCCTTCTTCTTTTGCCTCGGTCGACCCACATTCTTAGATAAATCCATCCTGTGTTCGCTGCAAAGGACCACCGATCGAACATGGGGCATGTTCTCATCGTCAGCTGAGTCATACTCATTATTTTCGACCTCTTGCATCGCACTCAGCACTTCCAACTTCCTTTGGTTATCATCGAGATCGTCCATTTCCGTCTCCTCGAGATCCCCCATGGAATTGGCATCCTTGTCCACTACTTCCTTAGATGATCCCCCATGCTTAGATCCACTTGCTTGGTCCCGAATAGCTCCAGAAGAACATTGCCCTCGGCTTCCATCGTCTGGTACCCATTCCGGATCCCAGAATTTTGGCTCCCGACGTCCTCCTTCCTTCTTAGATTCAGCTCGCTTTATGACCCGGTTAGCTTCCTCATGAACATCCTTAGGCTTCTTCCCTTTGGACCCCGCTGATTTCTTCATTGTCTCCTTTTCCACCTGTACAGCCCAACTGGATGAATCATCCTTCCTTGGCGATTTCTGGTTGTGCGTTTCAGATGACCGGTCCTTTTTCCTTTTATTCCCGGCATGTTCACCAGAACTCCCAGGGGAATCAGCTTCCATTTGATCCACACCAGGCTCCTCCATTTGATCCGGGTCCGCCACATTTTTGGAAGTTTCGCCCACGACATTCTTATCCTCCGAGTCATTCTTAGCTTTTGGCTCCAAAGATAGCCCCTGAGCCTGAATCGCCAAAGGTGTAATTTGAGGCGATGGTTCACCAAAAACCTCCGTATCCGGGAAATAGTGCTCCTGCACATACGCCCCTGGGAACCGATCCAGAACATACAAATAATCCTCCGTATTTGACCGTGGCCGCTGAGATGGTCCCTCTGAAAGTAAACTTTGAACATGCTTAGATTTCATACTTAATTGATCCCTAGTTCATTTCAAAGTTCCTAACTACAGAATGTTGTCTACCAATGGGAGAAATACCTAAATTGCGAATATTGGGAGTGTTGGGGTAATAAGTAATTAGACAACCAGACCTACTGAAAACCAAAGACTAATTCACCAAACGAGAGCCCAGAACTAGTCCAACCCAAAGGATTGGCACAATGCGTTTTGCCATGAAAGAATAAACAAGAAATGAATCTTGAGTCGAGAAAAGTCCTATAAACGTGAATCCAAAATCATGAATTGTTTCAGCACAAACAACCCAACAGACCCATATAAGCACCCAAACCAAAATGAAAACAATCCCCAAAGCTGACCTGCATAATTCCGAATAATCGGGTCATTCCTTACTGACCGCAAACTATATGCGCTGTGGGGAAGATCAGTCGGATGTTGACTCCAGAACCTGTGAAGATTCGCAGGTTTGATTTCAGGGTTAAGCTCCATCCTTGTAAAGTTTTTCGATATCTGAAACTCCAACACCTTCAGCAAACCATCCGATTCTGCACTTCGCATCCTTTCTTCCATGATGATCCACCCCGTTTCGTTCATATGCATTTTGCCAGCTTCCGGGTGTTTCCGATGGAAAATGCAGTCCTTTGGCGTACTTAACTCTTCATTACCGTTCCAGCATGGACCAAAAATTTCATCCTGGCGCTCTCCCAATAAACCAGCAGGCCATTGCAGGACACCTTCCCGGCCAAAACCTCCTTCGTGCTCATACACCCAATCGATATAATTATCGACGGTGAATCCCAACTTGCACAAGGCCGCCACAATCACCTTCACCATTTTCTTGTACATTTTCTTCGTCTGTCCCTTCAAAGGCCACGGCATAATATATCGGAACTGGCACCGGTTCTCTTCCTTAACCTTCTTCAATGGCAAAAATGATGAGTCCCAATAGGCACCATCATACATGAACCCGTCTTCCTTTTTCTCCGCATTCACGATCCAGTCGCTGTTAGACGTCAAATAGTTCATCCATTTATTGTCACGCTTTTTGCAGTCCTCCACAGCGACTTCGCAAACCTCGTACGTCGTTGCCAGGGGTTCACATTTGATGTATCCCACATAATCCCCCGTGGTTTTGTGCGTAATAAACGGGACCAGTTCATTAAATGTGGTGTCACCATAGAGCGTCACCACATCACCATTGAGAATATCCACTGCTCCATACGCTACAGCAATGACTTCCTTCATAATGTCCGTTGAAATATATTTTATGCTGAAAACAAAATAAAAATAATAAAGAAAAGTTGAAACAGGTTTTGAGCATCCTTGGAGCATACTTTAGGGTAAGAGACTTCATTACGAGAAGGGGGTTTCATCTCTTCATCCAAAGAGAACCTCGTTTCTCGGAGCGGGACGGTAAAATTCAAAATAAATTTCACCAACTTTTCAAACCCCAGCTCTCTGAAAACTTGATAACTTTCTCCAAAACATGCTTAAACCCATTCCGACTTCCTTAGGGCACGAAGAATATCGATTCGTCCCTCCATTCCATTTGATTCCGGCATCTGTCCAAACTATAAGGATAGTTTCGACTTTGGTACCTGCGTTGCAGGAAATGATCGCTTTCGAAAGCGATTGGGCTAACTGAGATCAGAATTCTTTTGTGTTTTGTACTTTGCCGTGTCAGTGCACTGGCTTTGTATGCCTTGTTCGCGGTACCCTGCTTAGCATTCATCTCGTCGGAGGTGCAGCCCGACTCTAGATTATACAAAATGGCCATCAATAACAAAATTCAATGACGAAAATAAATGGGAGTAGGGAGGACAGAGGGGAGAAGAATATATCCATGGGTTGTTTCGGCTTGATCAGAGCCGAAGGAGTATTTGTTCCCTCGTTTTCCACGTCCTTACTTAGCACCCAAAGCACTCCACATCGCATACTTAAACCCGAAGAAAATAAAAATAAAAATTTCCCCGGCTGTATCCCGACAGGCCATTCCTTCCTTTCATTTGGTCACCTCTTCATGGTAACCATCCAAAATATTCCCAAGGCGTTCACCTTGAATTCGGCTGTGAAGACTGCCAAATAAGCTGACTTACCAATCAACTTATCGCAGGATAAAAATGATAGTTTTGGTTGATCCTTAAAAGGATCGTAAAATATTCAATCATCAGGTCTACGAAATGAAAGATATTCGCAAATCCTTTTGTCCGAACCTGCGGGATACCTCTGATTTTTGTAACTTTCTTAACATAGAGACTCACAAAGTTACAGTACCAAAATACTGTAATGTTGAACAATTTTTGAGGTTTTTTGGTTATTTTTCGTTGTTTTATATTTTTTTTTTGAATTTTCTCCACTTTCTTAGCTTCCTCCTTGTACCCTCTTCAGCAATTAATCGATATCTGGGCAATCCCACCAATCATAATCTTCCTTCAGCCGCTTTTTTGGTCCCAATTTCGTAGGTTTTTCGGCTTTGATTTGATGGTGATGATAGCGACTGCTATCCTGCCCATTGATTACCGTAATTACCGGATTGAGTCGAATCCTTTCCCCTTGGCCTTGATCATTTCTTCTTGATCCTTGTACACCCTGCTTAGCAACTTGCCTCCCGGAATTCAGTTGTTCAGTCGGCAGATTGACAGGTGTTCGGTATATCGGTAATACTGGTATACACCGATCATTTGGTTCGCCAAGGTGAGGATTGTTCAGTACCATGTTCAAGCCTCTCCGTTTGTTCCTTATGGCTTGACATCGAGCCCACTCCTGTTCTTCTTGATCATACATTAACCTTTCATGGAGAAACAAATGGTTGCTTCGCGTCCGTCGCCAATCTTGGAGCATACGTTCATTTTCATCGTACCTCCTTACTGCGAGCTCCATCCGTTCGAGTTGGTCGAAGTCAAAGGCGATGAATTTTATATCCCTCACTTCGCAATACTCTTCTTCGTCTCCTCGCAGCACAAAATCAGGCACTTCACAAACCATTTGCACCCCTCTTACTTCATACTTAGGTTCTTCAGCCATGTTGATCGCCGGTCCACCATGAAGTCGATATCCATTTTCTCTTCCGGCCCTCCGAGCATCAGCAACCGCACGCATCTGTGTTTTATCATACATCCGAATTGCCTCCGCTCTTCGTTGTTCCAGATCTTGAAAGAATGGTCGAAGATCATTGTTTCTGCAAGAAATATAACTCCTGCGTTTTGATACCGCTATATGCGGCGGTGAAACTCCGTAGACCCTATTCTTTCTTAACCATATC
>CBDICY010000025.1:0-16061 GCA_965277445.1 Saprospiraceae bacterium
GGACGACATGAGGCAGCTTATGTACAAGTAGGGGATAAGTTTTACCTTTTGGGAGGACGAGAAAACAATAGTAATGTCAATATTTATAATCCAGCGACGGATACTTGGACAGTTGGCGCTAATGCGCCCTTTCCAGTCCATCACGTACAAGCGGTAGCTTACGACGGATTAATTTATATGCTAGGCGCTTTTCAAGACAATAATTTTCCAAATGAAAATCCCAATCCGAATATTGTCATTTATGATCCATTAGCAGATGAATGGTTGATAGGACCTGCTATTCCTAATAATCGACTAAGAGGGTCGATGGGAGCGGTCATTTATCAAGATAAAATTTATGTTGTCAATGGTTTAACGAATGGACATGCTAGTGGCTGGGTGAATTGGTTTGATGTTTTCGATCCCCGTACCAATCAATGGTCTACTTTACCCGATTCACCAAGAGCAAGAGATCATTTTCACGCAGCAGTTATTGGCAATAAATTATATGTCGCAGGTGGTAGAAGAAGCGGACAGCAAAATACGTTTTTACCAAAGATAGGAGAAGTTGATGTCTTTAATTTTCAAACCAATAGTTGGTCAACACTTCCTAATAATATCCCGACCCAAAGAGCAGCTTCAACTGCGGCAGTTCTGGGCGATGAATTAATCATTATTGGAGGAGAACAAAGTAATGGAATAGCGAATAATCAAACCGAAGCCTTGAATATCAATACCAATAATTGGCGAACTTTAGCGCCGATGTTGCAAGGTAGACATGGTACCCAAGCAATTGTTAGTAATAATGGCATTTATGTCGCAAGTGGTAGCCCAAATGTGGGTGGCGGATTTACTCGAACCCAAGAAGCTTTCTTTTTTGGCAATCAAACTAGTCCAACAGGAAATGCCATTACCGCATCAACTTTGACCACTTCGGCAAGTACTTTAAATTTTACGAGTAATAATACGTCTCAGGATTTAACATTGACAAATACGAATGGGGCCCAAGCGATTTTGATTCAAGGAATTAGTGATAATAGCAATGCTTTTAGTGCTAGTATTGCAGCGGGTTTACCTTTGCATTTACCACCGGGCGGTAGTGCAACAGTCGTCGTTAATTATACCTCTGGTAATAATGCTAGTGGTCAATTGACGATTCAGCATACGGGAAATAATGCCCCTTCTTCGACGGTTAATTTAACAACGTCAAATAATCCGCCGCCACCACCACCTCCAGGTGGAACAGTTACCGAGACATGTAACGGCAATACGATTGTTCATGGGAATGGAACGATTACGTTAAGTAGCGGAGGAACAGCAGCTTTTTTCAAAATCTTAGATGAGAATTGGCAATTCATTGATAATTGTGGCTATAACTGTGGTGGTTCTTTTACCGTCAATGGCTTACAACCAGGTGGCTATAGAGTCTTTTTTGAAGACAGTAATTATCAACCTATTTGTGATAAATTAATCACACTTGGTCGAGGTGGTAATAACGACCCAGATAATGATGGCGATGGCGTACCAGCATCGCAAGATTGTAATGATAATGATCCTAATCTGACTACCATTGGAGCGAGTTGTAATGATGGTAATGCCAATACCACCAATGATGTGGTGCAAAGCAATTGTACTTGTGCAGGTACGACAACAGGCGGTGGAAGTGTAGTGAATGAGGATTGCGGTGGCAATACGATTACACACGGCAATGGTACGATTACGCTAACTAGTGGCGGCAATGCCAGTTTCTTTAAAATCTTAGATGAGAATTGGCAATTTATTGATAATTGTGGTTATAACTGTGGTAGCTCTTTTACCGTCAATGGCTTACAGCCAGGTGGGTATAGAGTTTTTTTTGAGGATAGTAATTACCAACCTGTATGTGATAAATTGATCACCTTGGGTAACGATGGAAATCCGCCACCCCCACCACCTCCTCCAACAGCAAATGCCATTTACATCAATGCGGGCGGTCCAGCCGTCAATGTTGGCGGTATTAACTGGGGAGCAGACCAATATTCAGCAGGAGGAAGCACCTATAGCACAGGTGTAGCCATTGCCAATACCACGAGTGATGCGATTTATCAATCAGAACGTTTTGCGGGTGGCAATGTCAGCTATAATGTGCCTGTAGCCAATGGGACGTATGAAATCCAATTACATTTTGCGGAAATTTATTTTGTGAATGGTGTAGGCGGTGGCGGTGCAGGAAAACGAGTGTTTAATATCAATCTAGAAGGGCAGAATGTCTTAAATAATTATGACATCAATGCCACGACAGGCGCAAATACGCCTACTGCCAATGTTCAAACTTTTAACGTAACCGTTAATGATGGCACTTTAAATATCAACTTAAATGGTATTGTGCAGAACCCTAAGATTTCTGCGATTGCGATTATTCCAGCAAGCAGTAGTAGAAGCAATGCCAGCCAATTTGAAGCCTTTGCTACCCAAGGCAGAAAAGTCCGATTGAATTGGACCTATCCACAAATCAATCAGCCCTCCCATTATGAAATAGAATATGCAAAAGGTAAAGACCATTATCAATTATTAAGTGTTGTTGAAGCCGAACAAACAATAGATGTCGAAGCTTATGGTTTATTACACGAACAACCCATTGTAGGAGAAAATAGGTATCAAATTAAAGTCGTTTTCCCTAGTGGTGCTTACCAATACATTGATCCAGAAATGGTTGAATTCGAGCCAACAGAAGATTTATTAACGGTCTTTCCAAATCCAACGAAAGGGCAACTATTCTTGGATTTGACCAATTATCAAGGAGCAGCCGTTCAATTGAGCATGATTAATATTAGTGGGGTAGAAGTCTTGCGAATACGACTAACACCAGACCATCCTCTGATAGCAGAACTAGATATAAGTTTGTTTGACAATGGATTTTATATGATTCAAGCAAGAGTAGATGGGAAGCGATTGGTTGCTCAAAAAGTAATGTTATTGAGACAGTATTAATAACCACAGATAGTAGTTGGCGGTCGTTTTGGGCTGCCAACTTTTTTAACCTCAACTTCAACTTCAACCTCAACCTCAACTTCAATTTAAGATGGCGCTACTAACTAGCAGCATCCGTTGGGCATAAAATCCGTTGGGGTATGTACTTACTAATCAATCTCTCCACTCAACAACAATTCCATATCCAACTCAAAATCATCCGCCATCCGCTTCATAGCATCAATACCTTGAATATGCAGCCCTAATTCCATCATACTATCCGAAAAATCAAGTCGATAATCTTCGTGAATTTTGCGTAATAACCCCAATAATTTAATCGCTCGATTGACCACATATTTATTTAAAGTACGAGAGCGATTGGGGCGAACTTGACCAATTTTTTTACCAAATAATGCTAAGGCCTTATTCAGCATTAAAAAATTCAAAGCTACTTCCCCATACTTATCTTTGGTGGTTTTCACATGTTGCGTAATTTTCCCACTAATAGTCCGCAAGTCTAATAGCAAATAGCCTGGAGAATAATAGTATTTCTGATATTCTATTAGATACTGTTCTATTTCTTTGGCTAAATCTGCTCGCCTATCTTCCGCAGAAACCCCGTCTTCCAATAATTTAAAAACCAATTGTTCTGCTAAAGTTGGTTCTTTAGCAATCAATCGAAAAAGCAACTTGTCTTTTTCTTTATGTGATAAACCTGATATAGCTTTTTTTAAATCGTCTGTTAGTTTTACTCTAGCCATTAGTCATTCATGTTTTGTCTAATAATATCCTAAGGTAAAATTATTACTTTTCAGAGTTGCATCGGGCTTTTTTTTTTCTCAACTTGACGCTTCATAGAAATTTAGACTAAATAAGTGTGTAATAATAAATTAAAGACCTGAAAATGGAACAATATCCCCTATTTTAGGTAGAAAAAATCAATTTTGAGTGAATCAATGATTTACTTTTTTAAAACACTTACGCTTGTAGAAGTAAGTACGACGCTTCAAACATTCACACTATCAGTTCCTGTTAAATAAAAAAACGATGCTCATTCGGGCACGTTATGCTGCTGCAATTAAAAAATCACCTTATTGATAGGTTGTGTAGTCAATTTTTAATTGTAGGGTATCTTCCGTTAACCGAATTTCATCAAAAAAACTATTTCCCCAAAACCTTTAATTCACTACCCCGTGAACCGTAATTACCCCTATTGCACAAAACCACGAAGGTTGACAAATCGGGCCATAAATCGCCTGCTTCAATCTTGTTTTTTCAAGAAAAACCTTTTAATAGCGCTAATTAGTAGCTGCGTATTGATGAAGGTATCCGCGCTATCCACCGAAAAATCAGTACTAATTATTGATTATTTAAAAGACAATATACCTATAGAACAGCGGATTATTTACTTGAAACTAGATAGTTTAAGCAAGAGTTATATTCCAGTCAAACTAGAACTTGGAGCAGCGCAAACATTATTACTACAGGTGAAATTAACTGAGGTTGCCCCTTTGACTAAAAAGGAGATCGGGGTATTATCTGCTAAAAAGGTGCCAACCATTCAATTAAATTCTACCACCGCAAATTTATTAGATCGATCCTTTTTTTTATTACTACTTTTTTATGGAGTTATTTATGTCGTAAAACAAAGTAAATCTTATTGGCAAACTAAAAAAGAACAACCACAAGAAATAGATATCATACCCACTACTGCTGTTGCTGAAGAAGCGGAAAGTGAGCCCATCTCAACGACACCGAAATTTTCTATGGAAGAGATTAATTGGCTGGTTAACCTACAACAAACGGTGGAACAGCATATGCCAAATATTCACTTCGATATAGGACAATTAGCAAATGATTTAGCGATTAGTAGCCGTCACTTAAACCGACGTATTCGATTGTACACAGGTTTTAGTACCAATCAATATATCCAAGAAATAAGATTAACGACCGCCAAAAAACTCTTAGATGCACAAGCATATAAGTCCGTCAAAGCAGTCGCTTATGAAGTTGGCTATAAAGATGTTAAATACTTTGGTCAGTTATACAAAAAACGGTTTGGTCGTTTGCCTTCCACTTATTTTAAAAAGCCACAATTTCATAAATCGGCAATGGATAGATGAAAACAGAAAACTATAATACCATAGCTACTTCAAGATAGGTTTACCAAAGTCGTAATTAAGCGCCTAGCGGTGCTAAATTTCTTCCGTTTGAAAATAACGGAGAGTTTTTTTATGACGGCTAGTATTGAATGTAATAAATTACTAGTTTAGTGCGGTAATTTAAATGACAATTTCCTCAATTATTTAGCATTAAAAACTAAAATTCATGCACCACCATGGACTAGCCTAGATTTTTTGACGAACGGCCCGTAGCCTTCCACCAAAAAATGGCGGATATATGGAATATGCTTTTAGGTCGATTTCAAAAATTAATGGTTAGTGGACAAGAAGCGCAACCTCATCCTGCGATGGTCTTAAACAGCCATGGTATTTTATGACACGCATTTACCTGAGAAATGGAGTGAAATTGAGTTTGTTGTGTAGTTACAAATTCAACCAATAATTAATCTTCAACACCAAAGTCCGATTCTTAGGCCCCCATTGTTCAATCGCATAATTGTCCGTATAGACCAAAAATAAATCAGATAGTGGCTGGAACCTCCATTGAAGCCGACTATTAATATTGAAATTATCTCGTTGGGTATTGTATTGTAAAAAGGTCGTCCAAAATAAATCTCTATTTAAACTAAATTCTAATCTTGGGCCAATCAATAATAAAGTCGTATTCCCAATATCGCCATCAAAGGTTAATTCATTCGCTTCAAATGCGACGCCAAAATTTCCCCAAGGCTGTCGGCGATAATTCATTTCTGCGGTAATATTTTTCCGCTTTCCACTATAGAAACCACCGAAACCGCCACCTATTGAATAGTTGAATACTTTTCTTACGTCTGACTGGTACTCCATTCCAAAAGTACGCCATTTATACCCTTGAGCAGCCAATGGATTGTCGGTAAAAGTGAACGGGAATAATAATTTTCGATAGACATTTTCTAGTTCAACTGAGAAACGACTCGTATTGGCAAAGGCAATCCTATAACTACCACTTATTCGATAGCTGAAATTGGAATCTGTCGCTCTATCCCAATCGCCTACATTAATGATACTAATTCTATGGGTATTGATCTTACTATTTTCTGGATAGAAGGTATAACTTAAATTAGAAAAAAGATGATCGTAACCAATTCTAATGACCTCCTCTGTAATGGCATTATATTGGTTCTGCTGTTGGATAAATCCCATCTCATCGGAGTAGTTTTCGCCAATACCTGCTACATTGGCATAAAATCGAAAGTTATCATTTCCAAACTGCGCAATACCATGATAATAGCTGTTCTTATCAGATACGCCTTCGCTATTGGACAAACTATAACCGACTGCAAAACGATCATATCCATCTTTTGATTTATAGTCAAATTCAAGTCCCATATTTCTGGTATAATCACTCGAATCATAATTGCCATCCGTATGTCCAATTCGATTATGAAAAAATCCTTTCAACACCGAGCGCCCAAATAGTCGATGGCTGATCGCCAAAGCACTATAATTATTCCCAGGTTCAGCGGCGGACTTTGTTTGTAAATTCATCAAGCCAACCCGCGTATCTTTCGTTAAATTACCCGTAATCCGAGCGCCATAGCTAATGGGTATAGCTGAACCGTCATCCGTTAAGCCAATTTTTCTAGAAAAGAACGGCCGCATGGGCGGTATACCAAAATCAGAAAAGATGTCACTATTTTCAACAAAGAAAATTCGTTGTTCTGGAAATCGAATATTGACGGTTGTTAAATTCGTAACCTGTCTATCTACATCTACTTGCGAAAAATCTGGATTCACCGTTACATCCAAATTTAAGTTACTCGTCAAAGCAATTTTAGCATCCAATCCCACATCAAAATTATTATCGGCGGGTGTTCCCGCGGCTATATCCTTAGATGTAGTGGCAATGGTGTAAGGAATAACGGCAATATTACTTTTTGTCTTTCTCGGTACCTCATCCCAAATCAACGAAGCATTATACCCTAAATCTGGCCCGAAAAACTGCAAGGGTACAGGCGTCCACGCATGAAAACTATTGGTTTCGGAAACGCCTCTGTTAAATTGTACACCCCAAATTTTACTATCTCCGTATCGAAGCGATTTGAAAGGAATCGCCATTTCTATGGTAAAATAAGTATCATATTCTTTGGTCTCACATTGCCATTTATTATTCCAAGCGGTATTAAATCCACTATTTCCGCCGCCACTTCTAGTTCCTAAATCTCCTGACAGTTGATTATCGTATTGCACCCCCGCAGAATTGGTCGCAAATCCATAGCCTACTGTCCGTTCGTTCCCTGGATCGAAGGATAGCATAAAGACTTCTCCTCCCCAAAAAGACTGCCCATCTCGCTTCAGCGAAGGTACTAAGTAAGGCTTCTCCCCATGACAAATAGCTGCTACGTATATATTACGATTATCATAAGTCATTCGAACTTCTGTTTGATCTCTATCCTCCACCTGTTTATCCGCTACGGGTGTGATATAAAAAAAATTCGTCGCATTCTGTGCAGTCTCCCATACCGACTCTTCTAATACCCCATCAATTTTAATGGACTCCGTTGTTTTTTTTATATGATATTGATAATCATCTCGGAATGTATTGCCTGTTTGTTGGGCAATAAGCTCGCTATTCCAAAAGGGCAAAATAATGATTATAAAAATTAGAACATTTACTTTATACATATTTCTGCTTTGAGGGGGCAAAGATACGTTGATTGGGGAACATATTGGTAAAATATTTTTATGTTATGAATTTAAGAAGGTGGTTAGATTTTGACTTTTGGATATGGTCGTCAGGAGGTGACGAGATAGCGATTTCTAGCCTGAGACTAGAAATACCTGTATTACAAATTTTGCCTCTTTAACCTAAGTTGTTAAATCTATATCTCGACAAAAGTACCTACAAAAGATGGCGGTGTATCAAATGTAATGTTTTAATGGATGACAACGAGGACAAAACATAACTTTGTAGTAACCACACTCAAAGCTTATTCGATTAGTTCGAAAATTTTTATCGTTCTCAAAAGTTGACCATTGGCATAATCTGGCTATCGGGTGGTTCTTTTTGCAATTTAATTTAGAACAACAGCATTACATTTGATACACCGCCAAAAAATTAAACATAGAAAGGATAAAATTCGGATTCTCGTGATATATATTTTAAAAGGTTAAAATTAAATTTTAATGCTGATGCCAATGGTCGCAGGTTCGTTACCAAAACCTAATTCGACGAAATAGCCAAACCATGTTTTAGGGAAATAACGACAGCCTATTTGTAAGGTAGAAATTCCTTTACCCTGCCATTTTTTTGCCGTATGTCCAAGTTCTAAATCAGCTGCTAAAGCTTCCTTTTTTAGTTTGATTAACTGGACGCCGATCATGCCTCCCAAATACATACTTATTCTAGCTCTTTTGGCAAATAAGAAATGTCCTCTTAATCCAAAAGAAGTATCAGATCCTATGATTTTTTCGTTCTGATTATTTACAGTTGGCAATAATTTTTTGTGTGCTAAATAGCCGCCGATGGATACAAAAGAGGTAATGGATCTATCTATACTAAAAGTAGTCGGCTTGGTGATGCCTTGTAATGCTTGGTTAAAATCTTTGTCTGCTAAACTTTTTCCCATATTAATAAATAGCGTGGGCTGTTTCTGGGCGTGACAAAAATTTAGGCATAGCATAGCCAGGATCAATAAAGTTAAAGACTTCATCATCTTAAGGTTTTAGTGGAAGGTTATTTTATATTCATAATTAAAATAACCTTCCTGTCAATGGTTAAAAAGGGTGGTGTTAGAACTTGAAATTTTGCCAGAAACTACTTAAATCTCTCGCTAAATCTTTAGCATAAGGATGGAAAGAGTGGTCTTTGTTCTGTAGTATTGGTTGTAATAATTCTTTTGCTTTGGTGGTATCCTCTAAGGCTAAATGGGATAAAATTAAATACCACGCTGCTTTTTCTTGGATACTATCGTCGGTGCTATTGATTAGTTGATTACTGATCGTAATCGTATTTTGATAATTTTTTAACTGAAAATAGCATTCTGCTTGTAAAATTTGAGCGGTTGCTTGGTGTGCTGGATCATTGATTTGAGCAAATAAATCAACGGCTTTTTGATAATCTCCTGCTTGCATAGCTTGCACGCCGGGTATAAGTACTTCGGGTAGATTAGACACTTCTCCCTTATTGGCTCGATCCGAAATAGCTGTTTCTTCAAAAAAACTATCCGCCAGCGTAGCGTTATCTGTTGTTAGTAAATTGCCTGCAAATACGCCTACTAAAAGTAAGACACTTGCTGCTGCTGCGAATCTGACCAATAATTTTCTCGTTCGATTGATGGAGACTATTTTAGCTTCTTTCTTTTCAGCAGGTGCATTTTTTTCCTGTTTCCATTGATTGAGTTGTGCTTTTAGGTCTTTTTGAGCAATTAATTCCATCGTTTGATGTTCCATTTTATGCAAGTTGACCTCTTTTTTTAAATCGGTATTCGTTGCAATATCGGCTTCAAACTGCTTTTTTTCTGCTTCAGACAAATCTCCAAATAGATAGTCTTCGATTTTTGAGAAATTAGGATGTTTATTATTCATGGTTTAGCTATTTAACATTTGTGATAAAACTGGATGATTTTCAATGACAATTCGGAGTTTTTGCCGACAACGACTCACCGCTTTTTTTGCTTGGTTGGCGTTTTTTAAATTAATTTTTTCGGCGACTTCCGACATTTTGAGTCGTTCAAAATAATAGTTTTTTAGAGCTTCTGGACAATTCCCGCCCATTTGTTCGATTAATTGATTTAAAGTGGTATCTCTTTGTTTTTCATCATGTGATTTTTCTAAATCGTCAAAATGATCATAACTAGGTACATTCATGCCTGTTCCTAAATCATCTTGAAAATCTAAAATTTCTTTTTTCTTTGCGCTATCCCAAATTAACCGTTTGCAAATGCCCAATAAGTAAGTTTTTACATTACTTTCTCCTCGAAAAGAACCATTTCTCACTTTTTGATCCAGTAGGATAACGCCTTCTTGTAGTATGTCATCGGGCTCCTTATTTTTTAAATTATACGCCCGAGACCATTCATTGACTTTGGCATTAATGGCAACGTCCATGTAAAGCACCTTCAAGGCTTCATTTCTGTTTCTAACATTTTGGCTTAATAAGGCTGCTTTTAAATCCATATTATTGACTGTTTTATATAACTTAGTGGTTAAATGCGAATAGAAGTACCCAAATATAAAATGATTTTTTGTCTAAAAATGAAAATAAGGCGATTCCTTATATTTTGTTTAGTACCTCTTTGGTGGATGTTGTCACTATCTGCGGTGGGACAAAGCATAGAAATGAACCAAAAAGTAGACAATTGGCGAGCTTTATTAGCAAAAGGGGCCTTTCAAACGATCATAGATAGTTGTAATGCTGCCCTACAAATGGAGCGTTTTACTGCTGATAAAGTGGTCTTATCAGATGTACTTTCCTTACAAGCAACGGCTTTGCGCCAATTGGATGAATTAGATCTAGCTATCCAACAGCATAAAAATGCACTAGCCATCAGAATGCAATTTTTGGGTGTAAATACTGCTAAAACGGCAAGTAGTTACCTGAATTTGGGGAATTGCTACTGGGAGAAAACGGAATATGAGAGGGCCTTTCCCTATTTTAAAAAGGCACTTGCAATCAAAGAACAATTATTTGGAAAAAATGCTTTTGAATTGGTGAACGTTTATAACAGTTTAGCGAATTATTATGTCCTACAAAATGATTTTCCCAATGCTACTAAAACGATAAAAAAAGTATTGGCAATCGCCGCTTTACATGATCAAACTAAAAGTCCGAGTCTCATTTCTACCTATTTAATCTATGCGAATCTTCAGCTAAAACAACAACAGCATCTCGATAGTGCCCTTATTCATTTGCGGCAAGCACTCCAAATTCAGCAAGATAGTAGCGTTTTTTTACATCCAACTACAGCAGCCATTTACAAAAGTATGGGGAATGCTTTATACGCAAAAGGCGCCTATTGGACCGCTATAGATACGCTAGAAAAGGCGGCTCAAATCTATCAATCTATTGGACGTTTGGAAGGAAAGGATTTAGCAGATTGTCAGATAAATATAGGGAATTGTTATGCCAATTTAGGGGATGCACTACAGGCGATTGTTCATTATAATCAAGCTTCTTTTTTTATTGGTGACGAAGAGGTAGGACAACTAGAAATTGCTAATAATCTTGGTTTGGCTTATAAGTACGCGAATCAATTGCCTAAAGCGATTGCGACTTTTAGGAAAGCAATCAATACCTATATTAACCTACCCGTTAAAACATCCAATCAACAATTATTACTAGCTGATATTTACTTAAACTTAGGAACTTGTTACTTAAAGGAGAAACGGATTGGAGGGGCTATTTACTATTTTGAAGAAGGACTGAAATTGCATCAAGCGTTGCAAAGTCCACTTCTTAAAATCGCCCAAATTAAAAACCAATTAGGCATTGCGAAACTACGGAATGGGGAAACAGAGGAAGCGGCTAATTTATTACAAACGAATTTGGTCTTAGCGACCGAACTAGCCAATCCTATTTTTACCTTTTCTACCAATTACTATTTAGGTCAATTGTATGAAAAAGAAAATGAGTATGACCTTAGTCTAACCCATTATCAACAAGCTTTAACTGCAATAATGCCTAGAAATGAGGCGGCACTTATTTTCCCTTTTGAACGCATTCAAATTTATTCGACCATTGCTAATTTGTATTTGCAACAGGATAGGGGAGTAAAAGCCAATTTGTTGAATGCACTTGACTTCGCAGAGAAAGGCATTCAAGTTTTGACTGCTCTAAAAGGTGATTTAACGTCTACTAAATCGGAAGTGAGTCTGCAAAATACTTTTTATCATTTATATAATACCGCTATTGAAAGTACGCTATTATTAGCCAAATACGACAAGGATTTTGAGGCAAAAGCATTTCAATTAACCAATCAGTATAAAGGAAATTTACTTAAAAAAATAAGCCGCCAAGCTAGTGCGCAATCTACTTTTCGACTACCAGATAGTCTTTTGCAACAAGCGGCTATCATAGAGGCGACACTTAATACGTATCAGCAACAGCAGTTTTATGAAAGTCAGCAACAAGAATTATTGGGAAGTACTTACCAAGCGACCGTAACGGATAGCTTAATTGCCGTTTTACAAGTACAAAAAAAAGAATACCTCCATTATTTGAAAGATAATTATACCGATTATTATCAATTGATTCATGAAGAGAAAGAGATCAACATTAAGGATATTCAAGCAAAGTTATCTGCCGAGCAAACCCTAATCGAATATCAATGGGGAACGGACCAAATTTGGGTATTTGTCTTTACTAAAGATACTTTTTCTGTCAACACTATTCCTTATGCTCGTAAATTAACCAGCGATATTCAACGGATTAATACTTTATATACGCAAAGAAGTGATTTGTTGCCTAAAGTAGCAAGGGACACTATTTTTAACGAATTGGTTTTATTGGCGCAGGATTTATATCAACAATTGATTCAGCCGATTGCCAAGAAACTGCAAAAAGAATTGATTATTGTACCCGATGGTTTACTTTGCTATGTGCCTTTTGAATTACTAATTGAACAACCTGCTGCTAAAAATAGGTATTTCAGGAGCCATCAATATTTGATTCAAAAACATGCGATTAGCTATCAGTATGCTTCCAGTTTATTGGTGAACCAAGAAAGAAATAATCTCCTGAATAATTCACAAAAATTGCTGGCTATTGCCCCTATATTTGACAAAAAGCACCCGATCTTAAATCCGCTAAAACACAATCGTAAAGAGGCAGAACTAATTCAATCCGCTATCGGAGGAGCGTTATGGAATCAAGGAAAAGATTCTAAAACAAAGTTAATTCAGCAACTACCTTCTTTTTCGCTGCTTCACTTATCTACGCATGGGGTGTTAAATGATGTAGCTCCCGAACATTCTTATATTGCTTTTACGAATCAATCGGATAATCTATTTGCTGAACAGTTAACCGTAGCAGAGATTTATAATTTGCGTTTAACTACTGAGATGGTTGTTTTAAGTGCATGCAAAACAGCAGAAGGTGCTTTGTCAAGAGGGGAGGGCTTACTTAGTTTAGCCCATGCTTTTACTTATGCAGGCGCTAAGAGTTTGGTGGCTTCTTTATGGAATGTGGACGATCGCCATACCCCCAAATTAATGGAAAGCTATTATAAATATTTAAAAGCGGGTCAATCAAAATCTATTGCCTTACAACAAGCCAAAAAGGATTATTTAGCTACCGCAACACAAGAAGAAGCTTTTCCTTTCTATTGGGCAGCTTTTATTTTGATTGGAGATGATATTCCTTTGTTTGCTGAAAAAAATACTAATTATTGGTATTATTTAATGGGGATTTTGGGTTTGATTTTTTTAAGTATAGTATGGAAAAAACTTAATCTTAATAACCATGACCGTCAGACTAACGATTAAAAATATCAATTTCCATAAGCAAATTACGTTGAAAACGTAAAGAATATTGATCTTAAGATGCAATCTTAAAATATCGATACCATTATAAATGGTTAATTGTCAGCGACTATTTTCTTAATAGAGCGCCAGATAAAAAAGTGATAATTATCCGTGTCCCTTCAATAATCCGTGGTAGCAATTAATGCCACGGATTATTGAAGGGACACGGATGTTAAACAATATTAATTATAATAGTAATTTTTACAATATCAATCTTTTATCCGATTATCTAAATTTGATGGCTATGGCTAATAACTCCAAGCATAAACCAAATTCAATTCCAAACTCTGCCCTAAATTAACCCCACCTGTACCTAAAGGCAATTCCCAACTAATGCCTAGCCGAATTCGGTCGGGACCAACTGTATCTCCGTACATATTAAAAATAGAAGGAGTTAGCCCAACTTCCATTTTTAAATTTTGATTTGTACCATAGCCTGTACCTACCCAGAAAAGCGGTGCGCCTGAACCATACTTATTGGTATTATAGTAGGCTCGAACACTAAGATCTGCACTCATCGGTAAATTACCGAGTGTTTCGTAAGTAATCCCAGGGACATACCGCAGCCATAAAGAGGGTTCTACCGTAATATTATTCGCACTTCGAGTTCGTTGACTACTATTCAAAAAGCCACCAATGATCATGTATACATGCGGTATTCTTTTAAACCCATTGCTTTCTTCTAAATTTAAGGTAGTTTGAAGATTTGACCCATCAATAATAGGAGAAAAAATTTGTGGGGTGGAAAGACCGAGGTAAAACTTCTTCTGATGTCGATAGAAAATACCAAAATTAAAATCAGCATGGCGTTGATTAAAATCAACTTGACCGGGCAGATTATTGTCTGGATTTTTGAATTGAATTTTGTCGGCATCAATTCCATAAATGATCATACCTGCATTGAGCCCAAAATGTAGCCATTGATCCTTACGATTGGAAATGGGAATATAATAAGAGAAATTTCCATGAAACCCTGTATTTCTAATCGCATGGGTTTCATCTTGAAAGACATTAAATCCCCATTTAATTCGGGTACATTTTCTACAACCTTGATCTGCCACAATATTCTCAAAAGATAAGCTATAATTTTTAGGAGATCCTTCCACATTACTCCATGCCCATTGGTCTCGATACGTAGCATTAAACATCATGTTTTTATGTCGATCGTAAATGTAAATTCGATCGAATGCTGCGGGGTTTTGTAGTTGCCAACTGTACTGATGAAAACTGCTTAATAATGTTTGTTGTGCATCAGCGGTGATGCTTAAACATGATAGTATAAAAACTAAGGGTAAAAGGAATCGTTTATTCATTGTTTATTGGGGTTGTTTTGAGTTAATGCATAATAAGAATCGGTAAGTTTTTGTCCAATTCATCGGTAGTGACCATAGGAATTTGTTGGACGCCTTTTGGGGCAACTAAATCTGGTACTCGTGTTTTAAGGAAATTTTCTAATGCTTCAATCGTAATTATCCTATTTCCTGTTGCAGTATCAGTCGTATTAATGTTAATAGATTGCCCATTCGTGAGTTGCACGCTTTGTCCACTAATGCCCTCAATTAATGCCTTGGTGAAAGCACCGTTTTGCCAAGAGGAATCTTCATAAGAAGATTGTTCTGCGGAACAAGAAGTAAAAGCGGTAACGCCTTTGACACTTTGATTTGCTATAATTAAGGCATTGCTTAAGTCTTCGTCTTCGGAAGTAGCAGCGTTTTTAGCATTTCCACTCAAGCAAGCGTCAATAAAAATAATCGTCTTACAGCCTAGTGCTTTGATGTTTTTTTCTAACATGGCTTTATAATCTACCATTGTTTCATCGGGGAAGTCAAGATTAAACCCTGTAGGTAATAAACGAAATTTACCATCTCGATTGGTGCCATGCCCCGAAAAGAAAATCATTACATAATCATTGCTCTTGATATATTTTGCATGGTCGCTATTGCTTGCTCTTTTTGCCAAACTAGCAAATTGAATTTCAATCGCTGTTTTAGTAGTATTGTGTGGGGCAAGTAAAGTATCTATAAACACCTTGTCAAAAAATCCGTTGCCTGCTTGCTGTCCTACTAGCCTAGTAAAATCACGAGCATCTTTAGCAGGAAATTTTAAATCTTCATAAGTAGGGCCAATGGCTAAGATGTGTAAATTAGGTTTCTTTGGTTGATAATTGATAATAATAGGGTCGAGTGTGCCATCGGGCAATTCTACATAAATGGTATTCTCGCCTTCTTTTAAGTCGGTGACGGTATAGGTAAAAGTGTATTGAACCATCTCCTGTTCTTGGACTGGCGAGGTTAAATGTGGTTTGTTCTTTTCATCTTGCAAAACCACTCCGTTTTTACGTACTTTAAAATCTTCCGTCTTCAAGTTTCGATTGGCATTGACGGCTACTTGAATGGTATAATTTTTTTCAATAGTTGATACGTTTCTATCGCCCGTGACTGTAATATCTGGTTTTCGCCATCCCATCACCACACTTTGTGTGGGCAAAGTAGAGGGCGCTAAAGTAGG
>CBDICY010000026.1:0-83148 GCA_965277445.1 Saprospiraceae bacterium
GTGTAGAGATGGCAAGGTAAGGCAAGTGCCAACACACAACGACACCTGGGACAACTCTTTTTTCCCATTGAAAAGAGTGCTGCCCAGGATGGATTGAAACTCACGACCATCTGCATTTCAGGCTATTATACGTACTGAGCTATATACTTGGCATCTCAGCAAGCAGGGTTCCAACTAAGTAAGCATTCGTTTTGTACTGCTGCACTACTCAGTGCTTGACAGCGTTAGCTTTTGTGCCAGGTTTACATTATTCAGAGCTTTTGATTTTGAAGCAGCAGTTTCAGTGATAATTTGTAGTGATGCCTTATATCTGATATCTCAGTATGGAGTACTTGAGCCTTTTAGAGTTGGTTCAAGTCATCATGTGTTGCCAATGCAGGGTGCTATTGGGCTTTGCCCTCACCTTGCTTTCATGCCTCGTGTAGTGTGACATGCTGGCTAGTTGGCCATACTGGGAGATGTGAAAAGAACAGAGATGTGTAAAGAACCTTGTGAATAGAAACTCAGTTGTCAATGTTTCATGTAATGTTACTCATGGGGTCCCTGAATGGCTAGGTGATCTCACTCTGGTCACACCTTTATGCATTTATGGGTGTTAGAGACAGCAATTTGCTATGCTCATTGTTCCCTTTTGTCGCCATATAAAAGATTATTTGTTGCTATACAGTTTCCTTGCATGAGGACCTCAATGCCATACTTATATACAACCATTACTTAGATTTGTCAGTAGTTTTGCTCATTATTTAGCAAGCAAAATGTATATCTGTGGTTGTAGGCAACTTCTTGTTCATGATTAACTGTATATAATGGGTCTGCTTTGAACTGTGATGCATAGTAGCATCATATTTGTTTTTTTTTTTTTAACAATATAAATTACAACATATTATAGAGCTCTTTGAATACATTTACACCTAATCAAGCCTATTGACAAACACACCCTACTGTATGTCCTAATGTGTTCAAGGTTGAGAAAGATTTTAGGTGGCATATCGGCCCAGGAAATAGACAAATGGTAGACCACAGTAGATGACCAGCAGAGCTGAAGCAAGGCCAAACCGAGCATAGCGAAGGAAGGTGAGCTGGTAGTTGGCCTGGCTACGAGCTTTCTCTGCTACAATGAGGTTGCAGATGGAGCCGATGAGGGAGGTGTTGCCCGAGATGGTGGCCACCCAGGAAAGGATGAGACCTCCCAGTGGACCGGTGCACTTCTGGTCACCACAGAGGTCAGGGAGTCGGTCGATGATGAGGATGGTGAGTGGAACATTGCTGAAGATGTTAGCCCCGATGATGACAAACACTGTGAAGAGGATGACTCCACCGAAGGTGTGCAGGTTCATGTACTCGGCCAGACCGTCAAAGACACGCTTGGGGATGCATGTGTTCTGGAACCCTCCCAGCCAGGCAAAAAGACCCATGAACATGAGCACCACAGTCCAGTCCACGCGAGCCATGGCATCGAAGGCGTACTTGCGGTTGATGATGGAATCGGCCAACATGGTGAGGATGCTGGCACCAAGTGGGATGAGACCCAGGTTGAACTTTGAGTTGACGGTGGGTGGTGGGGGAATGGTGAGGAGAACGACAACAAACAGCATGATGAAGCAGAGCCAGCCGGCGAAGATCAGCTCTCTCCACGTGCGCTCCTTGAAGGGCTTGATCCTGTTAACAGCTTCGTCTTCATCTGTTGGGACATCTCCATTGGCCTTATTATCTTCTGTCTTCTCATCAGCATGAAGGCTGTACCCACTGCGACTCTTGGCAACGCGAAGGCTGTGTCGAGATCCAGAGGGAGTGAGGCGGGGATTGGTCTGCTGCATGCGCTCCCGCTCCTCTGCAATCTGACTGGAGAGGTAGGGATCGGCGCTGGGATCCATCTCCATTGCCATGGTGTGTCTTTCCTCTGGGATAGACGTAGCTGGTCCAGGAACTTTTTCCATTTCAACGTTGCCTCCGGCTTCCTCCTCGGCATCATCCTTTTTGGTCCAGATTCCAAATAGCTCTCGGATGAAGATGACGTGGAGCATGCCGATGCTGATAGCCAGACCCAGGATGGCGGCCGGGAGGAGGGCAGTGAAGAAGTCAATCAGGGGGATTGAAGCAGCCGAGGAGATGAAGGCATTCTGTGGGTTGCCAAAGACGGTGGAGGAGCTCCCGATGTTGGCAGATGTCGCAATACCCAGAGCCAGTGGCAGCAGTTCACGTTTTGGTCGGCCTTGTCGGAGAAATTCTTTGAAGAGGAGTGGACTGAGGACCAGAGCAGTGGCGTCATTTGTGATGAAAGCAGCCATGATTCCAGCCAGCAGACAAACCCTCCACAGAACAGCCTTCATGGGTTTTCCCTCTCCGAAGATGTAGAGGGCTACCATGCGGAGCAGTCCCTCACGATCGAAATAGTACGACATCGTCATCATACCCACCAGCAGGAAGAGGGCCTGAAGGTTTCCCATCCTGCCCTCGATTTCGTAGATCTCATCCTGGGAGATGATGTTGAAGATGACCATGAGGCAGGCTCCCACGAGTGCAGCGGCCGGTCGTCCGAGAGGAAAGTACTTGGTGTCTAGCACCACGAGAGGCCATACGAGGAAGAAGATGATGGTGCCAAAGATCTGGACGTACACATGTGGATCGTCCTTACAGAACGTATCCTCATCTCCGCCCGTTTTGACGTCTGTATCGTTTCCAGACATGGTAGATAACACCCCCTGTGTAGGGATGAAATACACAGTAAGCAGCTTGTGGGTTTTCGAGCAGTTCTTTTACCAAACTCACCTCGGGACTGGAATCTGCTGGTTGAAGTGTGAAATAGAAGGACAGAGGGGTGTTCAACCATGCCAATCCAGTAAAGGTTTTGATGTGCTGCTACCGCCTTTTATACCATCGGCTTTGCTCTTTCAGACAACACTAAGCTCTTTGTCTGAAAGAGAAGGCCCCTGTCTTGCATTCTTAGCTCACACTTGTGAACATACTCTACAAATGCAAAGGCCTTTCATGCTTCAAGTTTAGTACACATGTATTGGGTTGTGAATAGGCGATAAATGTGCAGTCTTGTTCAGTGTCCACTTTGAGGAGAACAAAAGAATTGTACGAGTGTTTCTTTACAGTCTTTTCAATATCCCTCTGAATGAGGTGCAACTTAGCTGCTCTATAACAGCACCTGTTCACACAGTGCACAACAGATGTAATGAGGGCTACACCAAACTTTTTGAAACTGACTGTAAAGTTTTCAGCAGTGTGATACAGAATACTAAATCTGCTACCTGAGACTCAATGGGCACCACCGGTACCATTACTATAGCCACGGACATTATTTTTTCAACGGAAAGCACGTGATAGTTGGCATCGTCTTCAGATCTTTTTACTACGCGATGTTGCAGAAATCTGTGCAGTATACAATAATATCGGACATGAAGCTGACTCAAACGTCATCCTTCCAGCGAAATAGAGCTACGCTCAGCTCGCGTACGTAATAATTTTGCACCGCCACAGTCCTCTTTACCAGAAATGGCTTGGCAATAAGCCTCTTTGCCATTGTAATAACCTTGTGTGGGATCAGAGAAACGGCTTGGGGTAGGTTCCCTGCTCCTGTCCGATTACCGAAGCGCGCGTTTTGTTACGCTGAGTTTCGCGCTCCGGCGGTATCATCACCGCGCTCGCCTGGGACGCTCAGGGAGAGGGGGTGGAGCACGTGTTGTGCGTGCGTCACATGACAGACACATGATGCTGATGATGAATCATGCATCGCGCGCGCGGGGTGGTGCGGACAATCTCCCGCGAACACGTACCGGGACAGAAGTATTATACCGGGAAGCAAATGCTCCAGTAATGGAACCATGTAGCTAATGCTATCGCTACAACAGCTCGAAAAATCATAGCAGTTAGATAGCTGTTTTAGAGTCACATGCCCGTGTTGATATAGCAGAACATTACACACTGAGTCAGCGACCTCCACCAGAGCTGGTGCTTGTGATTGTCGGTGTAAAAGATGGATATGGTGGCGAAAATGTTTGGGCTGGGGAAAAAGGGCGAGCGGCCCTCGCCTCAACAGGCCATACAGAAGCTGAAGGAGACGGAAGAGATACTCAACAAAAAGACAGAGTTCTTGGAGAAAAAGCTCGACAAGGAGTTACAGACAGCCAAGAAGAACGGAACGAAGAACAAGCGAGTGGCTCTGAACGCTCTGAAGAGGAAGAAGAGGCTGGAAAGACAGCTTCAACAGATAGACGGGACTCTCTCCACTATAGAGTTCCAGAGAGAGTCCTTGGAAAACGCCCAGACCAACACCGAAATCCTCAAGAACATGAGCTACGCTGCCAAGGCTCTGAAGGCTGCTCACCAACACCTGAACGTGGACGACGTTCACGATACGATGGATGACATAGCAGAGCAAAACGAAATAGCGCAGGAAATTTCGGATGCCTTCGTACCTACCGGTCAAGAGTGTGATGAGGATGAGCTCATTGCTGAACTTGAGGAGTTGGAGGAAAGTGAACTAGAGAAACAGTTGCTGGAAGTGGGGCAGACACCCTCTGTAGCTCTGGAAGATCCCTCAGAGCTACAGCTACCAGAGGTTCCTGCGCACGATGTGCCTCGTTCGCGGAAGAAGAGAGTGACGGAAGAAGACGATGACCTGCAGGGACTGGCGGCATGGGCCACGTCATAGCCAATGCTGCACATGTTTCTTATTACTGACTCCCCCGCGCCTCGATCTGGGCGTACACAATCGCGTGATTCCGAATGGCTATAAAGCCGCCGCCTATTTGGATTTTATAAACTATAGATTAAAAATTTAAATTATTCATAATGGGCGTGGCCCGATGACGTCATTAATTAGGGTAATTAAGGTTGTCATGAAGTTTATGTGTACTTGATTTGACAGTCATAGCTTGCTTTATATGAATGTTATGAACAATTGCTATTTCTGAGTGCTACCCAGGCTCTACCCAGGCCTTAATGCACCAGAGCGCGCGTTATTTCTCCCGCGGCCAGTTCGACACATAAGGGGATGCTACAGCAGGAGTTCGACATTGGCTGCTGCGCATAAGTGTGCCTTAATACACCATGTAGCTATGGGTCGAATGGCGTTGTACGTATTCAGTCGCGATAGGAGAACACGCGTAAAGGTTCAGCAGGAGAACTAACACGCAGTTCATTGTCTGTTTTTCCCAGGTTGCCATCAGTGGGAACATGGCGCGCCAACATGTGTACTTGGTGCAAGTGGGTAAAACAAAGATTGTGTAGCCAAAACTGTAAACGTACTCAAAACAGACCAGTTTCATTTAGTGTGTAGCACACTTGGCAGTTTTGAAAATGTAACAAGCAACTTAAGAAAACAGTGGTATAGAAAGTTTATACCTAAAATTGTAGAGTATGTTTAGTTTAGGTCACACTGAAAGTGTTTGGTAGCTACACTTGCATCAGGTTATGAGTTTAGGTATACATTCGATGTTTCAATGTTGCAAGTGAGAGTAGTCCTCTGGGCATTTCTCAAGCTTCAAGGGCTTTGGCATGACTTCCGGGTGGTTCTTGATTGGTCGTTTTGCCAGGAGCTTCTTTTGCCCGGTAAGGGTAGCCATATCACAGCCTTCATAGTGGGCATCTTCAACCACAGACTGTTGCCTGGGTGGTATGGTTGGTTTTACTGGTGTGGGGGAAAGATTATAACTTGGGCCGGTGAATGGAGCTGTGTATTCTGCTTCAGGCTCGGAGAACTGGTGGCTGTTGAAATTGCTCTGTACCTGGCTATTCTCAGCATGCCTTGCTCCTGGTTGCTTTCTGAAATTAGGTAGGAAATGTGACAAAGTATAGGGTCAATAAAGTTCTCACAACTCCATTAACCCTTTCCTGGGCATAGGCACATTCATGCACAATTTTGATACCCTAGTTGTTTGCTGCACTTTTTGCTGCTGGTTGGTTTTGGTCATTTATTGAAGGTCTTCAGATCTGTAAGCTCAGATCTTACAGGCTGTACGTAGCTAGCTATGGTCCACTTGAAGCTAGTAAATATGTTTGTTGAAAAGCAAGTTATGCTGCCAGCTACACTACCAGACATTGAAAGTGAGATTTTAGGTTGTAAATATATATTTTAAAAATAACTTGATAGCTAGCTAGTTCAAGGCATATAAACATGAACTGCAGATTTGATAGCTTTGGGCTAGATACTCCGTTTTGTTTGGAAAAGTAATGCATATATCTCACTTTCGATGTCCGGTAGTGTAGCTGGTATATAGCATCTCAGCAAAAAAAACTTTACTGGGCTCAAGCAGAAGATACATAGCTAGCAATTTCACAGATGTGATTCTGAATACACAACTACACCATGTCTGACATGAGAGGGATGCAAAAAAGTGCAGCAAACAAGCTGCTGCAGAAAAAATACATACCTATGCCCATGAAAGGATTAAGGGAAAGGTGGCAATGCAAAATAGTTTTTTCTGTGATATCTAAATTTTTCCCTTACTGAGCTCCAGATTAAAAATCAAGTATTCTGATAATTTACCTTTGCCTGGTAGGTTAAATATATAATAGAGCAATATATCTTTAGTACAAGAAAGTGAAACTGCCTAAATCTACACTTACTGGCCATTGAGAAAACATGACACACTTTGAAACATACGTGTGTATATAAACACGAGCAGCTATGGCATAAACAAGTGTATAGTACTCTATACCTTCTCTTGTTTGGCAGTTTGCAATTTTCCCAGTGGAGTTTGCCGTTTTTCCAAAGTAAGAACAGTGTGATAGCCACAGTACACACAAGAGCCAGGACTAGCAGGAGAGGAACTGTCACAGCTGCTGCTATTGTACCACCACGACTGCTACTGGTGCTTCCACCAGAGCCTGTTAAGCCACAGTCTACTAGCACTGGGTTGCACTCCTCCATTGTAATGTTATTACAATTATCAATATGACTTTCATTTCCAACACACTGTGGGACTGTTCCCCTGACATTCTGAATTTTATTTCCCAACTCATGATGATGGACTTTACCACCTGTGACAGTAGATGTAGCTAGCTAGTAACAGATGCTAGCTTGATATACAATTTAAGATTATTTTTACCTGATCTTCCAGCCTGTGTACACACCACAGTTGCATCTTCCACTGTCCACTTGTCACTTTCATCACACAGTGTCACCCACTGCGTTGAATCTTTGCAGTACTCCACAATGGAAAATGTCTGTGATGTGCTCTTGGTTAGGATAATATCTGAAACAAGTGTCATCTTATTAGTGTCATAGCATTTCAGTACTTACCACCCTGTTTGCAAGCATCAATATTAACTGTAATACTGCCTGGTATCATTCGATCATTATCCTGTGAGACAGAGAGGATAAAAGTCTCCTGTCCTTCATCCAGTCCATCTTGTATGATTGAGAATTCCCCACACTTGGTTTGGTTTTCTGAAGACCTCTCAAATACTAAAGATATTTGTGCTGGAGAGTAATCAACACCACCTAGTATGTGGGAAGTAATACTTGAAAGTAGCTAGAGGGGGGAAAAGGATACTTACCAAGTGCTGGAAAGTTTTGTGGGTTAGTGTCACCTTTTACTAATACTTCCAATCTTGCAGTTGTACTAGACCTAACTACACATACTGTTAAAGTTTCTCCCTCTGGAACTGTAATGTCATACGATATGTAACTACTCGACAAGGGTAATGCCACATCCACTTGGTATTTCTCTGTTGAAGCTATAGCGGAAAAGAGAAACATGATTACATCTGTCTGCCAATTCTTTTTCTGGCCTATAGCTACTTTATTGCACGGTGGGCTTACCTCGGACAGTAAGAACAACTAGTGTACATAGGACCAGAGTAGGCAGTGCTGTCTTTGCCATGAGCGCTCGTTGCTGCGGTGATGTGGTGCCTCGTCAATCTGTCAGTGTATAATAGTAACGGCGATTAAAAGCCCAAACCCCACCCACTGGTTGACGACGCGACGCGCGGATACAGCGCAGACAGTCAAACGGGAATGATCTCGATGTATATCAATATCTTAAATGTTCATTCTGTCTGCGAGTTGGTACCAGAACACCTCACAGATGGAAGAAAACTATGCTGTAATATACAATCTTTACAATTTTGACTTCTGTCTGAATTTATTTTTGCCAGTGTTGTGTACAAAGAGCTAACTAAGCACGCGGAAATATCCACTTTAGGCTCTAGTAGGAAATAGTTTAATAGAAATTTACTTTCACTTCTCTAGAAAGTGTTGCCAGTGTTGTGTACAAAGAGCTTTATAGCACGCGGAATTATCCAGGAAATAGTATAAGAATTTACTTTCACTAACTCTAGAACGTGTATAAGAAACATAAACTTATTACAAGACCACCATGAATGCCTTATTGTTTATGAAGAGTCTAAGCTAAAAACTTTCAGCCAGATGACAGTTCAAGGATCAGGTCCGGATTGACGAGCTGAAACATATGTTGCATTTGGCACATCCAAGTCTGCACAGTGGGTAGGGATTGAACCTTGTTGACAGTGACCATTCACTGTGTTTTTTCTGGAAATAATAACAAACTTCACAGTACTTTTAAAAAGGTTCTATAGGATACACAGCAATTAGACCTTAGGGAAAAACAGTGCCAGTGTATATAATAGCTATACCTATATTATATTACCTGTAAAATGTGCCCTTTCTCCAAACTCTGATAACTATGGCACAAACAGCAATCAGAACTATTAGCAGAAGAGGAGGTGCCACAGCTACTATGATTATCTGAATACCACCACTGCTGTTATTGTCACCATCAGAGGCTAGGCCACAGTCCACCAGCACTGGGTTGCACTCCTCCATTGTAATGTTATAACAATTATCAATACGACTTTCATTTCCAACACACTGTGGGACTGTTCCCCTGACATTCTGAATTTTATTTCCCAACTCATGATGATGGACTTTACCACCTGTGACAGTAGATGTAGCTAGCTAGTAACAGATGCTAGCTAAATACACAATTATTTTTACCTGATCTCCCAGCCTGTGTACACACCACAGTTGCATCTTCTATTGTCCACTTGTCACTTTTGTCACACAGTGTCACCCACTGTGTAGATTCTTTACAGTATTCCACAATGTAAAATGTCTGTGATGTGCTCTTGGTTAGAATAATATCTGAAACAAGTGTCATCTTATTAGTGTCATAGCATTTCAGTACTTACCACCCTGTTTGCAAGCATCAATATTAACTGTAATACTGCCTGGTATCATTCGACCATTATCCTGTGCGACAGAGAGGATAAAAGTCTCCTGTACTTCATCCAGTCCATCTTGTATGATTGAGAATTCCCCACACTTGGTTTGGTTTTGTGAAGACCTCTCGAATACTAAAGATATTTGTGCTGGAGAGTAATCAACACCACCTATATAGTATGTGGGAAGTAATACTTGAAAGTAGCTAGAGGGGGAAAAAGGATACTTACCAAGTGCTGGAAAGTTTTGTGGGTTAGTGTTACCTTTTACTGCTACTTCCAATCTTGCAGTTGTACTAGACCTAAGTACACATACAGTTAAAGTTTCTCCCTCTGGAACTGTAATGTTATATGATACGTAACTGCTCGACGACGGTAATGCCACATCCACTTGGTATTTCTCCCTTGAGGCTGGAAAGTATAGGAATAGCTATTAGTTCTGGATAATAGAAGGCGCAATAATCTTTCATGCAACGATGCGCTGTGACTTGCCTTGGATAGTAGAAATAAGTGCCACTATGATGCTAAGAGTCTTTGCCATAATCCCTTTCCTTCCCTTGCCGTTTTCGACTCGCGGAGCCACACCCTATGCGCATGGTCGAGCGCAGTGGCGCCCTTACCATTATACGCAAGGTACACAAGTGCGTACCAAAAAACATCCGCACTCACGCGCACAGGTACACTTTCGTCGTGCCCAATTGCGCATATGCGAGCGTATTATGTGATTTAACACGAATTTGCTTACCATTAAACACAATCCTGTGGGCACCCTTGGAGCGCGTGCTTATTTTTTAACCCAGGTAAAACTAATCATTTCTCTGTCACGTGGTGCATTTATCATAGCTGATAAATAGGCCAAAAACTGTGCAATATCCGCCTGGATATAAACCAGACTAAGAAGTGTTAACTGTCCAACAATCCAGACGTTGTTTGTGCTTCTCGCCAAGATATTTAGCTATCACTGATTGGGTTTTCTCACTGTCTGGTTGCCAAATCTCTGGAATAAACAAGTTCTTGCTTACGCTCAACATGTTCTTGCTTGCACTGATTTGCCTGCGGCTCTGCAATTCAGTGAAGGTCAGCCGGGGTGTGTGAGTATGGCTTTCAACAGCGAGTATAATTTTACTGAGAAGCCATCGGAAGAGTACTTTTGTCCAGTAAGCTTAACCTCAGAGCTACTCGTGGTGGATCCAGTTCAAACCAGTTGGTGCTGCGGCAATCACCTCTCTCGCACTGCTGCTCAACAACTGCAGGAGGAGAGAAAGCCGTGTCCAGTGTGTAAGGTATGTCCGCTCTCAATAACTGACGACCTTTTCTTCAAACACAAAGTGAAACAACTAAAGTTCACTGCCTCAATATGTCTGCTGGTTGCAAATGAGAGGGAGAGGTGGGAGAGCTAGACAACCACTTGAGAGTAAAATCAGGTGAGGGTCCATGCCAGTTTACCGAAATATCGTGCCCCGAAAAGTGTGGAGAAAATGTCAAGCGATGCGATCTCGAGAAGCATAAATCTGAAGAATGTGCAAATCGTCCGTTCACCTGCAAGTATTGTAAATTCGAAACAACCTACAAAAATAGAGAAAGTCATTGGCTTAGCTGCCCAATAAAGTGTCCCAGTAAGTGTTCGGCTACATTTGAGCATAAAGATCTCGAGCATCATCTTGTGGAAGAATGTCCTCTTCATGAGAATGAGTGTAAGTTTGTCTTCCCTGCTTGCAAGGTGAAACTGAAGAGAAAGGCCATGCAAGAGCACCTTGATGCACATAAAGATGAGCATCTTGAATGATTGCAGTAGAGTGTAAACATTTGAAGAGTGATGTAACCAACCTTAAAATATCCATTTTAAATCTGTTCCGTTCTAACGTGAGGCACGGCTCTCATGTTAGTGTCTTTATCTTTATGATGAAGGGAGAGTTTGATTCCAAACTCCAGTGGCCATTCAAAGGAGAAATCACAGTGGAATTGGTCAACCACAAACAGGGAGGGATTAAATGTGTGAGAAAGCTAGTTGAACAAAGAGACCATGATTTTTTACAACAAGTGACGAAGGGTGAGAGGGGGAGAATAGGGTGGTGCTATGAGGAATTCATCTCCCACTCTGATCTGTACAAGCCTGAAGAGAGTATCTGGTGAATGATACTCTCACATTCAAAGTTAACAATGGACCACCAACTATTACTAATTACATGTGGGTTACATTATTCTGAAAACTTACAAACTCCGCCATTTTTGTTCAATATTATTCTTGCACCATCACGCGCATGCGCAAGGACCCGAGGGTGGAGCAACGTTTCTTTGCCTGTCCTCCCGGGCAGGATATTGTGGATGACAGATCGTGATTCTTTCTATCCTCTGCACTACTTACGGCCCAGATTTGGGGACCTCAACGATCAGAGAGCTACCTACGTCCTTGGGCAGCTCCACAATGTTCTCCACCGTTATGTATCAAAGCGAAGGAGTGACTGTGAACTGTTAGTCCTTGACTTCGGGTGTGGACCAGTTATTCAGAACTGTATTAGCGTCGCAACCTTCGCTTCCGAGATCATGTTCAGCGACATTTCCTCTGCCAATCGCGAGGCCATTCAGAAATGGCTGGACGGAGACGCCGACGCCTTCAACTGGTCACCTCATTTCGACTACGTCGTGAAGACTCTCGAGGGAAAGGGAGAGAAGGAGGCCAGGGAGAGAGAGCAGCGAGTGAGACAAATCTCAAAAGTCGTTTTCTGTGATGCTCTGTCAGAAACACCCATGCAAAAGGGCTACGAAGGACCATATGACGTTATCCTGCAGTGTGCATGTCTTGAGTGTGCCTGCAGCGATATAGAGAGTTTCAAGAATTGTATGAAAAAGCTAACTTCTCTCCTAAAGTCAGGAGGATTGCTGTTTGACTATGCAACAGATGCTGCTGTGGACACACTAAATTTGCAATATCCTGTTGGGGACAGGGTTCACTCCTACATCAGCTTGACACACAACACTGTTGCATCAGTTATGGAGGAATGTGGACTAAGAGATGTGGAGGTGAATTTTACGTCATTAAATCCACAGAGTCAGTTTGGCCAACTCACCAGCAAAACTCCGAGAGGGTTTCATGCAATTAGTGGTGTAAAACCCTGACTCTGAAGCTCAGTTATTCTTCATACTTACTGGCAAAGCCCTCGGAGTTTGAGGTCTTACACTATTATGTATCACTCACACCTATTATAATATTATTATAATAAGTTGTATACTATTTTATGTCACCAAACGGCAAACAGTTTCCTCCATCTTAGAGAAAAGTTCGTAAGGCATGAAGGTTTCTTGGGCATACGACTGGGTGGAACACATTAGATTCCATACATTTCTTACAGATATCCTGCCCCACAAATGGCCATTTTTTCCCTCCAATTTTCTTGCTTTGTAATTTTTACATTATGCGTCGATATTATTTTCCTATATACCACATCGCCCGATGCTTGCTCTTTAATTGGAGTTCGCGCGCGAGCGGCGTCCTCCAAACGCAGACCCAAGACTCATCTCGTAATTCCTGCTAAAATCCCGTAAAGCGATGCTCAAGTTACACCCGTTGGTCAGCGTTGCGTTACGTTGTTTTGCTTGCAGCCATATCTAGCTAACTTGCGTGCAGGGAGCGCGATTTCGTTCGGAAAATAATTTATGATAGTAGAGAGGATTTACTATCGTGTCTTTGTGTATTATCCTTTGCACAAGGATCATGAAAGATATATAGACTCGATGCAGTTGCCATTGCCATTAGGTATTTCCTGCTCTCATTCTCATAACTACAAATTATATATACGCCCGCATATTCCGAGAAAATGGACACCCACATTTTTCTAAATGTTCGGTATCCGCTGGTCACGTACACACAATAGATCGTTTTCATCACGTGATTATATCACCTCACCACTTCATCAAACAAGTTTTTTAGGAATGTGTGGTGCCTGTGATGGAAATATTGTATATCATTTCCCTAGACTCAGCCACGCGACTGTGCTGCCATCAAACACGCTAGACAGGCAAACTTAAGCTTATTATTGTGAACGAAGTAGGCAAGAAACCTCCCCCAATAGCTTCCTTCACAAAAGCAGTTGTGACCGCCGGAGAAACAATCTGGGATCGAGAATTTCGGGCACCTCTTAATCTCTGGAATATCTCTTCCAGCTGTTTGCACGTGATACGTATTTCAGCTAATGGGGAGTAGTTATAATGTTGTCTCCGAAGCTCATAGAGCAAAATCCCAAGCACATAGCTATAACTGTAACTGAGTACAATGTCAGTAGGAATGCGCGGAAACACGCTGTTCGTACGATAGTCACTTCAACACTCGCTGGCTGTATCAGTAGCTACCTGTTGAAAATCTGCGCTTTCATTTAAAAAAACTAACAGAATAGTTCACGACAATTAATTTTCGCGTGGCCGCTGCGCGGTATAGATTCTGATCTTCATGCATCTACCGCCATTCGATGTTATAGACACCTGTTTGGGACTATTTCTCCGTTTGAGTCTTATATCTCTAACATCTCATCCTTCTAAGTCACTTTCCTTCTTTCACTATTCTCTCCCTCTTTTTTTGCACCAGATGGTGTGTGTACCAATAATAATAATAATAATAATAGCCATAAGCAGCTGTTGGAACCGCCGGTATCTTACATGCGTGTTATATGAACCTTTCGATCGATCACACCATCAGTTGTGTAGGAGGTAAGACTGGGATGTCTATATAGCATATCCCCACGACTGCATATCTTTTTGCATGCTTTCCTTGAGACACGACTCTGTCCGAAAACTGAGCCATGAGTCGATAACTCTAGGGTAATCATGTAGATTAGTATCTCACACACAATACCAGGAACCACTCGTCCCATAACAATTGTGCCCCCGGACCCTACTACGCTACAGGAACCACACCATTTTTACCAATTAAATACAATATTGAAAGCAATTACAAAAGTATTGAGCTTATTGTGGAAAAAACACTCGGCCCATGACACCATGCACACAGCGTAAGGGAGCTGCCACTGATATAAAAAGGAGCTACTGCAGAGCCTCGGCACAGAAACCCTCTCGAGCAACAGCCTCCCTGAAGTAGGAAAGCAGAGCTCAATACTGAAGAATGAAGCTCCTTCTGTGTATCTCTCTCAGTCTGCTGGCCTTCTGTCTTCCAGCTCTCAGTTGGAGAGGGGAGTTTGACCCCGACAGAGACAGTCTAATGCAAGCAGATGGTATATTGACAATCATAATAATCATCCACAGCCTTAATTTTCTCCCTCTTTCCATGATGCATTGTGTGTTGATTGTTTCTTCTCCAGAGTACTTTGACTTGTCGAGTCAGTCTGTTGATGAACAGCAAGGAACACCACCCCCAGCTGGTTATGACCTGAACGATGACGCTTTGGAGGAAGGATTCGAAGGTTGGATTTGATTATAGGATGCTTTTGAAATAGCTAACCTTTCATCTGCTTCATTTGAATCTCAGTGTTCAGCGACCAGCAGGATGAGGATGCCATGGAACAAATCCGAGGTTTGATTTTATAAGTGCTCTCCATTTGTAGTAGAATTATATTCTCACGGTTTGGTGACTGCAGCGTTGAGGAGTGGGTGTACCATTTCACTGCGATTGCCGCTGTGTGGCCGCTGGTTCACCTGCCGCAGCAAGTACTGCTCTTCCACTTTCAGGGACTGTGCTGCCGCTCATTTCAGGATATACAGAGCTCTCGGATCTGGCTCTATTCTCACTGGCGACTTCGTTGCTCTCCACTACAGCTACGGAGGGTCCTCGTGGTTCTCACTGAAACACAACATTGGGCAAAAGTCCACGTGCCCCGGCTCACCTAACGCTGCTTACGGGTTCAAGAGCTTTCGCAGTTGGTTCACGTGTTCCACTGAGGTATTCCAAGTGTACGCCAAGGGAAAGGGTATCGGAGCGACCATAACGAACGGGGACACCATCGCCTTGTACCATCCAGGTGTTACGACCAATGGCTACGTGCAATTTTACAGCAGCGCTGTCCGTCTATCACAATGCATGGTGCATCGGTCAAAATACGTCCGTCCACCCAGCCCTGCCGCATTCGGACAATGCCACTGGGACAGTGTCCAGATAAAGATTTACGACTAGAGACGGAGAGGGTATCCAAGTGGATCTGACCCGAGACTTTTGATTAGAACAAAAATTGAGTAGAGTTTAGCCAACTAGAACCTAGCTAGACAGTAGAGACTGATTATTAATTATTAGTTCTGATATGCTTCAAAATAAAAATGTTTGTGTCATCGCATGCTGCGTTTCATTTCCAGTATAGGATACAGTCGTGACAACGCAAACCTTCAGCATTGCGTCTATATAATATGTAAGTGAAGATCATGGCATGCTTTCAACTCTCTATACTGTATAGCGCTTATATTTCGCGGGTCTAAATTTTCGCGAATAGCTAATTCGTTGAATCAATTTCGCGAATTCGTGTGGCCCATGGGTGTTACAGCGCAGTGGCTCAAATTTTCGTTGAATAAATTTCGTGAAAGATTCCAAATTCGCGAAATTCGCGAAATTAAAGACCCGCGAAATATAAGCGCTATACGGTACGTCGATTATTGGGGTATAACAGTAATAATATTTCCAGGTAGCAGAAAACTAAATGCTACCCTATTCATCGTTCAATGTTACTCTATTATAGCTCTATATTATAGTCCATAGGAGTCACTGGTCAACGCCGTTAATATCGAAACACGATGTAAGTGTACTCTCCTCCGGCGCCTGCCGAACAATCCTGGTTGATACGGATCCAGTCGGGAGATGAAGGGTACACGTCTGGCCTCGGAGACTGTATAACGTTCACTTGCCGCACGGGCTTGACGCTCTGGTGCCTCGTGTAGCAGACGTAGATGTATTGGCCCCTGGCGCCCTTGTTGAGATCGTAAGGTATTTTTTCGTAGCCGCTCTGGATCCTGAAATTCTCAGAATCGCCGGCGAACACCTGAATGAAGTTGATGGGTGATCCGGACTCAGTGGTCGAGTAACAGAGATAGACGTATTCCCCACCGGCGCCTTTGTTCAGGTCCACTGGAATCTTGTGGTAGCCTCGCTTCGGCGGTGTGTCCTGGCCGTAGATCACGTCTAGTCCCGTTATCGCCGACATGGTTTACTCCACGGGTCACACAGTGCAAGAGAGTGTTGCAGTATTCGTGAGTCGAGGAGCGTATGAGAAGATGCAGTGAAGCGAGCTTCGGTGCAGGTTTTATATCCAATGCGACGGCTACGACAGCATCCTCAAGGACGCCGCGCGAGGCCGTATGAGAACTCATAACAGTGAATGTTCCTGGCCATTATAGTATCTAAAACAGAACAGCAAACAAAAAATGATCTCATAACAGTGTTACACTTACACGGCACACTATTATTATACGTAGCAGGTTAGTATATTATTATAAGTGCTGAAAGAGCTGCGTCAACATGGGAATTTACGCTGTCAACGAAAAATATGCTGAGTATACCTACCCGCTGTTTTGAGTTCCGTCTTCGATAATTCAGTCATTATGATTCTTGATCTGAGCATAAAGGAGAATTGTTTGCTGACGGCGCCCGTGCAGCAACACAGCTACCTGTTAATCGTTAGTGTTAGCTTTGAGTAGCCACGTAGCTATGTGTAAGATAAATGGGGGGGACTCCGGACAGCGAAAGTTCTTGCAGCGAATCGGCCGCCGCCGACACCTCCGCCGGTAAGGGAAGCTGCATGCGGCGGTGGGGAAACTTTCCCTTCGGCGGGGGGCGTCGGCGGCGGCCGATTCGCTGCAAAAACAGTCGCTGTCCGGAGTTACCTACGTGTTCGGAGTTCCCCCCATTTACCTTATCTGTCACTGTTCTTAGTGATAGGAGAATCTCGAAGGAATATTATTGGCGGACATAACGCTCCATACCTTCTTTATCTCATAACCTCCACTGAAGGAGAGTAGCCTAGTATTTTATAGTGCGGCATAGAATTCGGCGTTTTCGTGAGCTTTTCAGACGCGAGTAACCTACCGGGTTCATGTTCTAATAATTACATTATGTCTAAATACCCATAACTATGGCGCCAGTACAACGACAGCGAAAAGTTACGTCTTGCGGCGTATCGCGTTTTTTTCTTACGCATGTGTCCATGTAAGCCATCGCCGACTAACCGCATGCGCGCCGAGGGTATCGCCATTATCATAGCCCCAACCCAATCAACACACGTGTGCGCATTGAGTCGGCCAGCGAGACTGCGAGCTGGACCGGTTTACCCGGTTCGCTCACTTCGTTACTTTGCTTTAAGTCCGTGCTCGGCAGAGCCTTTCTGTGCATTTGATGCTCACAGCACTGCAGTGACACTCCCAGTTAGCCACACCCACGTGCAGGCTGCTTGCTCAGGTGGACCCTGCCATGTGAGCCGGTGAAGCACAGCAAATGCTTCCTGTCTGATCTCATACACTTAATTATAGCTACACAAGCAACAAACACCCTTTCCCCTTACGACTATTCAGAAGCAGCGTTCATCAAAGTCGAATGGCAGCGAATGACGATGATTTTGATGCCAATGGCTATTTACAAAGCAGTTACATGAATAGCTATTACAACAATAAAAATCAAGGGCATTCTTGACGAACTCCACAAGGTGTTTCTAACGTCTGAATGTGGGAATATGTTGAGAAAGTGCTTAACTTCGGGTGTGGCCCAGTTGTACAGCACTGCATCAGCGTTGCCGCTTTTGCTTCGGAGATCGTTTTAAATGCTCAGAGGGGCCTCTGACAGACTTGATAAAAAAGATAATGTCAGCAATTTCAAGTTCCATCATCAGAGGTAGGAGTTGGATAAGGTGACTTGGCCTCATGACCAGAACGGGGGAGTTGCGGTCACCCATGTCCAGGTCACGTGCTCATACGTTTTGGGGGCCTATATAGGATATTTTCGCACCCCCTTCCTTTCACAGCTGTCTCAAGCAGGCAAAATAGATAGCGAGGAGCTATAACGTAGTGGCTAATGGGAGACTTGGGTAAACCAGATTTAGCCTTTTGTTTTTTTCGCTCGCGCTTTAGCTTAGTTTTTATAGCGCGATTGCTCATTCGTAGATGTCCCTTCTCTGCGCATGCGTGAAGACGGGACGTGAACCGCCATAAATAAATGTATTTTTCCCTAGCTAATTCAGCGAAAATCACTCTCGCGTGATCTTGTCGTACCGCCCCCCCCCCCCCCCCCCCCTCTGCTGGGTCCATTTTTGGATAGGCCACACAGTACGGACTGGACGCGCTATACTTCACGAGCCAGTAAGATGGACGACGTTCGCAACCCGTTCAGCGCTCTTGACTATCTCAAGCAGAGATTTGGGGACGTTAACGATCAACGAGTGACGTACGTCCTTGAACAGCTCCAAAAAGTATTGGATAGCTATGTGAAAAAACAAAGATGTGACGGTGAACTGAAGGTGCTTGACTTCGGGTGTGGACCAGTTATTCAGAGCTGCATTAGTGTTGCTCCGTTCGCTTCAGAAATCGTGTTCAGCGACATTTCCTCTGTTAATCGCGAAGCCATTCAGAAATGGCTAGACGAAGACGCCGACGCCTTCAACTGGTCGCCTCATTTCGACTACGTCGTGAAGACTCTCGAGGGAAAGGGAGAGAAGGAGTCCAGGGAGAGAGAGCAGCGAGTGAGACAAATCTCAAAAGTCGTTTTTTGTGACGTCTTCTCAGAAACACCTATTGAAAAGGGTTACGAGGGTCCATATGATGTTATCCTGCAGTGTGCGTGTCTCGAAGGTACCTGTAGTGATATGAATAGTTTCAAAACTTGCATGAGGAGACTAACATCTCTCCTAAAGCCAGGAGGATTGCTCTTTGACTTTGCCACTGACAGCGCTGTCGACACCTTTGGTTTAAATTACGTCGTTGGTGACAGGGTTTACTCCTATATCAGCTGCATCGGTAATGAGGGAGTGTGGACTAAGAGATGTGGAGGTGAATTACACACCATTGAATCCACTCTGTTGCTGTATTGAACTCTCCAGCAAAGCCACCACTCTCAGAGGGTTCCATGCAGTAAGTGGCATAAAACCCTCTTGAAAACTTGCACAAGAGCTGGTAATAGATTGCTGAATTGTTTTTGTGTTTTTCTTTAAATATAATTTTATTGTAAATTGTACTGAGTAAGAGTTTGTGGTGCTGTTGAGGTTTTCCTTTGCCCTGCATTGTGTTAGTCTCGTTCCCAGACCCCTCCAATTTCTAATTGAATGTACGTGTGGGGAGGGGTGCACTTTCAATTAAAAAGGGATCTGGGAACAAGACTAGCATTGTGTTGTTTTGTTTGCCCTAGTAGCCTAAGGGGCAGCTCAGCAGGATAGAGCACTTAGAGAGTGGGGAGTTGTGGGTTCAAGTTCTTCCCAGGGCAGCTCTCTTGTTGTGGGTGTTTTGCTCTTTCCTTGCGTCGTAGATATACATGGACAAATTACTGTCATATGCATGCCATTCTGGGCCAAAACAGAACAGCCAACAAATAATGATCTCATAACAGTATCACACTATATACACGGCACACTATATTATACGTAGCAGGTTAGTATATTATTATAAGTGCTGAAAGAGCTGCTTCAACATGGGAATTTGTGCTGTCAACAAAAAATATGCTGAGTATACCTACCACTGTTTTGAGTTCCGTCTTTGATAATTCACTCATTATTATTCTTGATCTGAGCATAAAGGAGAATTGTTACGCTACTAGGGCAACCAACACAACACAATGCTAGTCTTGTTCCCAGATCTCTCCCCTTTTTAATTAAAAGTACACTCCTCCCCACACGTACATTCAATTAGAAATGAGAGGAGTCTGGGAACGAGACTAACACAGTGCAGGGCAAAGGAAAACCTCAACAGCTGTACTAAGGTAGCCTCGTCCCCAGGCTCTCCCTCTCCGCGCACAATTTTAACGCGTGACCTATGAACAAAGGTCATATATACGTTAAAATTGTACGCGAAGAGGGAGAGCCTGGGGACGAGGCTAGTACTAAAGCACAACAAACTCTTACTTTGTACAATTTACAATTAAAATAATTATATTTTAATGGCCAGAAACATTCACTGTTATGAGTTCCTATACGGCCTCGTGCGACGTCCTTGAGGATGCTGTCGTAAGCCGCCGCATTGGCTATAAAACCTTATCCTCTCACACCCTCCTTGACTCACGAACTCTGCAACACTTTCTTGCACTGTGCGACCCGTGGAGTAAACCATGTCGGTGAGCTAGACTATATATACCTTCTTCTTTATCTCATAACCTCCACTGAAAGAGAGTATCCTTGCATTATACAGTGCGGCATTGAATTCAGCGTTTTCGCGAGCTTTTCCGACTCGAGTAACCAACCAGGTTCATGTTCTACCATAACTTTGGCGCCAGTACCACGACAGCGAACGTCGTGCGGTGTATCGCTTTATTTCTTACACATGTGTCCATGTAAGCCATTAAAATCACATTCGGGCTTATTGATGCTAATCCCAACTCTGGAATTTTCCTTATTGGTGACTTCAATGTAGACTTTGATCGCTCTGGTCCACTCAAAAATTTGTTGTCTGATTTTTTGTTAGAAATGGATATGTCATCTGTTGACCTTGGCAGTTCAATTACTTACACCTATGAACGGGATGATGGCATGAGTCGTTCCTGGATTGATCACATTATATGCTCCCAGTCTTGCTCCTCCTTGGTGTCTGATATATCTGTAAGCCACTTTGGGTCTAATCTCTCTGATCACTCTCCTCTTATGTTCACTCTTTGTACCACAGTTGAGCCATTTACTACCCGAGCCTCTCCTTCTTCATGTCCCTCTAAGTCTGCCTTTGGTATAAACTGGTCCAAAGTTTCTTCTACTGATATCGATCGGTATTGTGTCATGGTCTCAAAACATCTTCCAAGTTTCCCTCAGGACATTCTAAACTGTTCAATCCATGACTGTTCAGTCCATCATAAAGTTCTTGATTCCTACACTCATTCACTTATATCAGTATTAGACTCGTGCTCCCGTCTCTGCTTCCCTTCTTATACACACATTTCGGCTTCCCCTAGACTACCTGGCTGGAATGATGGCACTGGCAAACTTCGGGAGATCTCAGTTTTTTGGCATAGGGTTTGGGTTGAGGCTGGCTGTCCTTCAGCTGGTGTACTTTTCAACATAAAGCGCAAGGCTTAAGACAAGGTTCAAGTATGCTGTTCGTCGTCTAAAGCGCAGGAGAGATTTTCTTGTTCGTGAGAAACTTGCTTGCATCTTCACTGCAAGAAACAAGCAGAAGTTCTGGTCTGAAGTTAGACGTTTGAATCATGTAAAGAAATCCTATGCACCAAGCATAGATGGTATTTCGGATCCCCCTCATATTGCTGATTTATTCTCATCCAAGTTTGCTGGTATTCTGAACAAACACTCAAGTCCTTCCCCTAATCACTTACTTTCACAGATTCAGTCTTCACTTTCTTCATCTCCATCTGAGGATCTTTGTTTTACTGAAGATGACGTAACTGAAGCTATTTGTCAGTTAAAGTCTAAGAAGTCTGGTGCTGGCTGTGTCACTTCTGAACACCTTAAGTTTTCCCACACTGTCATTGCTTTGCCTCTTTCACAGCTCTTTACTTCAATTGTACATCATGGATATATGCCATCATTATTGCGAGATTCAATTCTTGTTCCAGATCCTAAGAGCAACAAAGACACTGCTGTAAGTTAACTATCGCCCCGTTGCTCTCTCCTCTACATTGAGCAAGGTTTTAGAGTGGATGATCCTTCATAAATATTCCGAGTTCTTTACCAGTAGCCACTTACAGTTTGGGTTCAAACCTCACAGCTCTACATCTCTATGTACTGGTGTTGTTAAAAATGTTGTGTCTCGCTACATCAGAAGTGGGTCTTCTGTATATGGGTGTTTCTTGGATGCCTCTAAAGCATTTGATCTTGTGGATCATTCCATCCTGTTTCACAAACTATTAGAGCGTGGTCTCCCTTTGCTTGTTGTTCGTTTTTTGTTGTGTTGGTATACCTCTCAGGAATGTCATGTACGTTGGGGTTCTTGTCTCTCTGATTCATTTGGGGTTTCTAATGGTGTTCGTCAGGGTAGTGTTCTCTCTCCTCTTCTTTTTGCTGTGTATTTGGATGGTTTATTATCTGAGTTGGTTGAGTGTGGTGGTGGTTGTTATTGGAAAAATTTGTTTGCTGGGTGTTTATGTTATGCTGATGACATTGTTTTACTTGCACCTTGTCCATCTGCTCTAAGAATTATGTTGAACATCTGCTGTAAATATGCCTCCTGTCATGGTCTGGAGTTTAACAATGCCAAATCTCAACTTATCTGTTTCCGGCACTCTGTACGACAAGATAATAACACAGCAATATACATGAATGGTCACAGGCTGCATTTCGTGGATAAAGTATCTCACCTTGGTCATATTCTCACCTTCAATTTACATGACAAAGATGACATCGTAAGAGCTACCAATGATTTGAATCGCAAAGCCAATTACATTCTCAGTTCCTTTAAATGTGTTGATCCTTCCGTTAAAAGTTTTTTGCTAAAATCATTCTGTTTATCCCTGTATGGCTGTGTTCTCTGGTCTCTCTCTTCTCCTGATATAAACATCATTCAAGTTGCTCTAAACCATCACCTGCGCCGTTTCTGGAAATTGCCTCGCAACTCTCACTCTGCTATCTGTCATTGCCGCGGTCAAGTTTCTGCCATTCGAAATGTCGTCCTCAAACGTTTCTCATCATTCTGTAAATCTGCCCTCTCCTCTTCCTCTCCTCTTACTGTGTCTGTTTTGTCTGATTCCTGTTTCCTTCCTTATACCTTTACAGGCTATAATAATATGTATGGTTATCAGCATGTCAAGTTATATTCTGATCAAGATGTATCATCTGCAATGTATATTCGTTATATTCGTCTTCATTTTGGCTTTAATTCACCCTTTGAATCTGATGTTTCTGATCTCTCTACCTCCTGATAGTGCTGTATCGTTTCCTGATTTTTGATGAGCAGGCCAGTGGTCGGTTCAGGAGCCCTTAAGCCCTCTCGGTTGGCGACGGGATATAGTCCAGAAGGCCACTGGTCTGCTCTTACTGCTCTGAGTCCTAAAACTTTGTTTTCTTTTTTTTCTCTCTCATTTTTTTTGTTTTCTTTGTGTTTGTATTTACACCTTTGGTGGTGTGTATGTCAATAATAATAATAATAATAATAATTATATTATATAATTATTGTGCAAATATCGCCGACTAACCTTCGCTGCGCATGCGTGCCAAGGGTTCATCTGGAGCGAGAGTCTATTATCATAGCCCCACCCCAATAACACACGCGCGCGCACGGAGTCTATGATATGATTGGCCAGCGAGACGGCGGGCTCGACCGGTTTACACGGTTCGCTTACTTCGTTACTTCGCTGTGTAGTCCGTGCTCGGCAGAGTCTGTGCATTTGACGCTCACAGCACTGCAGTGACACTCCCAGTTAGCCACACGTACAGGCTGCGTGCTGGCCCCTGGCCAAATGCTTCCTGTCTGATCTCATACGTATATAATAGCTGCACACGTAACAAATACCCTTTTTCCTTTTAAACCATTGAGAAGAGGCGTTCATCAAAGTCGAATGGCAGCGAATGACGATGATTTTGATGCCAATGGCTATTTACAAAGCCGTTACGAGGATATTAGAACAATTAAAACCAAGGGCATTCTTGACGAGCTCCATAAGGTGTTTCTAACGTCTCATGAACGTGGGAAAATGTTGAAAGTGCTTGACTTCGGGTGTGGCCCAGTATTACAGCACTGCATCAGTGTTGCTGCTTTTGCTTCCGAGATCGTTTTCAGCGACATTTCCCCCACCAATCGTGACACTGTTAGAAAGTGGCTGGATGGAGACGCCGACGCCTTCAACTGGTCGCCTCATTTCGACTACGTCGTGAAGACTCTCGAGGGAAAGGGAGAGAAGGAGGCCAGGGAGAGAGAGCAGCGAGTGAGACAAATCTCAAAAGTCGTTTTCTGTGACGCCCTCTCGGAGAGAATCGTTGAAAAGGGCTACGAAGGTCCGTATGATATCATTCTACAAATGTCCTGTTTGGAGGGAGCTTGTACAACCAAAGATAGCTATAAAAGCCGTATGAAGACCTTAACCACTCTGCTCAAGCCGGGAGGAGTGATGGTCAATCAGGCAAGTAATGGATTTAATGACTATGAAGGTGCTCATTATCCCGTCGGTAATAAGGAACACAGCTGCATCCGTTTGACATCTGAGTACGTTGTCTCAGTCTTCAAAGAATGTGGTTTCGAGAATGTAACCACAGCTATAATTCCGCTTGACCAGAGTTGGTTTAGCGAGCAAATAAAGGATACTGCAAATGGGCTACGCTTTATCTACGGAACAAAGAAGTAACTCATTCATTGCCTGTTTTAATTTTAGTGCTGTGAAGATTGTTCTGCAGTCTGAGTTACAGATACTGCTAAGTTAACATGTTGTAATTAGTGACTCTTTTACCCGAAGCTCGCGTTTGTTCCTCCTTAGCTTCGTGCAGTTAAAAGCTCACTTTACTTGACATACATTCAATTCCCTAACAGTGTAGCTAACTAATCTCAGTCAAATTTTCGTTGTCCACCAGCGATTTAGCTATAGGTAGAGCAAAAAAACAGTTCCATCCGTGCCTAAATGCAGGCGCGTCTTTAAAACCAGCCTTTTTTGTAGCCTCACGACCAGAACGGGGGAGTTGTCGCCATGTGCAGGTCACGTTGTCTCACGTTTTGGGGGGCCTAGGATAATTTCCCACCCCCTTCCTCTCACAGGTGTCTCAAGCAGGCAAAACTGACAGCGGGTATAACCTAGGGACAAAGTAAACCAGACTTTGTTTTTCCGATCTTGTCTTTAACCCTTTCGGTCACAAATGTTGTAAATTTATACACTTCCAAAATGTCCACAAAATTTGCACTTTTGTGTACTTTGACCTGCTGACCCGGCGGCATTGCGGCATTTTCTGATAAAAACACCCACGTACCCTCAAATGTGGTTGGGCGGGCCTTAGATGCGGCAGTCGGGGCTTTGATTTTCCTTTCATCTATCCTTTTAGTACTTTAAATAATACAAAAAAATCCGTAATGAGTGCATTGTGTCATGAGCGTCTCACTTGGCCGATAGATGCGAGCCGAGGCGGCGTAGCTAGGTGGAAAGGCTGGGAGAGAGATGGCTAGCGCACACGCAATACGGTGGAGAGGGGTGTGGTTGTATATGGGCTGGATTACGCATGCGTGCATATTATTATCCCGGCGAGCGTAAATCTGTCCATGCCGATTTCGTGACTGAAAGGGCTAAAAGCGCGATTGCTCATTTGAGAAGTGAGATGCTGACGTATAATGTATTATACGTGTCCCTTCGCTGCGCATGCGCGCCGACGGTGCGAATAATGACTCGTAACTACTAATATGTAACCCTCCTGGAACACCTTTTCTTGGTTGCGTTATATCGGCTTTCTTTGCTCTCGTCTCCATCTTCTTTAACCTTTCTTCAGCCTTTAGTTTATTCCATTTCTTTCTGTCGCCTTTTTCGGAATGCATACTTTCAAAACTATTGCACGTATATTATTATCGGTTGGATGGTGCCCTAAGCAACTTCTGGAGCTTTAGCTAGGCTTCTCGCTGAGTTTGGAGGCGCTTTGTGTGCGGATCACGTGCGCCAGTGTAACGCTTAGGTAGTGGTCGCCACCCCACGCAGTCACGGGCTGCGTGTGTGCACGCAACCACACGTAACGGTGACGAATGCACGAAACGACTGATGAAGGTGAAGGTAACTAATTTCGCGTCGCACCTCGGAAACAATGGTGTTGTATGCACTGCGCGAGGCTCTACACTGCGCATGCATGTAGCTAATTTTCTTGTGTACAACTCCCCATTTAGCACACACAGGTGGGACTGAAAGTGTTTTGTATTATGGAGCTGTGCCTAAGCAAATAAACATACCTTAGCTATATACTACACATAAATAGACACTACAAGGAAATACCCAAGGAAATTACTGACAGGCCACATTGTTTATACAATCTATTCCATGTTAGTCTTTCCATGAAAAAGTGTTTTGTCTCAGTTATAGTGCAAACCAGGCCACCAATGTGAGAGGCTAAGAACATTAGCAGCTTGGCCTATCGGGGAATACAGCCTTGACTGAAGTGATTGGCCTCTGTGCACTATCTGGCGTATTCGAGTCAATGCATCCTCTGCAGATAATCTTCTTGAACGGTTTGGATGCAACATGTCTTTTATTATAGCAATTTCAGCCCAGGTTGCTGTAACAAACATCAAAGTTTCAATGTACTGCTGTTGTACAAAACGTGATCCAAAGTGGAGATCTAAATTCATTGCTGATCCTAATGCATGAGTTTGGGTATGTCTTACAGCCATAATGCCATAACACCACTGAGATCCTATTCCATATCGAACCCACTTGCGTTCTGCAATAATGAGGAAAATGAGACCAATGGAAAAAACATCAGCTTTCTTTGTATAATGCTGTTGGTACACCTCTGGGGCCATGTACAGTTTTGTCCCACAAAACGTTGCCATATATTCCTGCATTCTGCCTGGATTACACTGTTCAGGTGTATACCCTGAAAAATTCACTCTCTCTAGCATTGTAGCCAGTCCAAAGTCAGCGATTTTGATCGTATGTGAGCTAGTAAGCATGACATTTTCGGGCTTTAAATCACGATGAACAATATTCAAGGAATGAAGGTGTACCAGCCCTTTAAGTAGTTGCTTGAACCACCTCATTCGGAGATTCCAGCCAACTGGGCGCTTTTGGAGCTGATCGTGAAGAGAACCATTTTCACAGAATTCGGTAACAAGATAGACGACACGATTGTTATCGCCAATAAAGCAATCCAAAAACTTCAGGACATACCTATGAGTGGCACGTTGCAAGGTGTTTGCCTCGCTCATTGCGGTTATGGCATCATCTTCACTTGTACAGGAAATCTTCTTGACGGCAACTACTTTCCCACGACCGTCAGTTTTTTTCACCAGAGTCACTTCCCCGAACGCCCCGCGACCCAATCGCCGTATAGTAATATACCCCTTTTGAAGTAAGTTCCTGTCTTGAACTTCTCTGCCGCCAGCAGGACGCTGAACTGCTTCTATTTTGTTGGCAAACCTTACGCGTGCTGAAGTCCGTTGTAGGTCTGGAACATCTTCCATCACGTTGGTATGGAAAAAACTTTTCTCTCAACTTTTCTCGATCGCTACAGCCGTAACAGTGTTGACCGCGCAATAATCACCGTTCAACAAGGTAAATGAAAAGCACTAAAGTGCAAACCCTCGGCGCATGCCGCGTCTTACTATGCCAATGCGCGTGCGCGGAAATTGGCCACGCCTCGCGTTGTAGCTCTAACGCGTGGTGCTGTCAGTTCTCGCTCCAACACGGGCTAGCGGCATCAGTAGGCATAGTTTTGGGCAAGACTGAATATTGTTGACAATCGTTAGTAACCCTCTGGCGCTTCGCTGTGTGTCAAGCCGAGAAAGCTGACCGCGGGTAAGTCGGAATAATTAGCATATTGGCTTTTTCGCTCATGTTTCGCGGCATAACTCTTGAACGCAGTCGTTTCAGGAAAATCCCCACAAATTTTTTGACCTTCATTGCCCGCTGAGTACGTGACAGCGTTTTCAGGACGAACAGACGCTCCGTAGGTGAGATGTGACTTAACAGGCAGACAGACACACAGACACACAGACAGACCCAACTACTGTAACCCTCGCTGCGCATGCGCGCCGAGGGTTAACAAGGTACTTATTACCTATCACGTAGTGTGCCTATTTTTTAAAGGTACCATCCAACGGTCTACGAGCACTCGCGCAATATCCGTAGTCTTTGTTTGAAAATCCGTAAACTATACACGTGAATGGAATACCGCCGCGGTTTCGCACACGCGCACGTATAATTCAACGCGTTAGTGTGCAAGACTTCCGACCTTGGCCCCGGCACGCAGAAAGCCACGGGAGAGCGATGTAAAAAGTCGCCGGGTATGAAATACGTGAGTCTGAAGTGGAAGTATTGGGGAAAGAGAAGCAGCCGTGGCACTAGCACATAGCGCGCGTATACACGTGGAGGGAAAGGATGTGGATGGGTTGCGCGTTATAGAGTCCGCGCGTGCTCGGTTTTGTGGTTGTGGCGATCGGGTGACCAATCGGATTGAGCCACGTATTATGATTTCACTGTCTGACGTATTCAAACCGAATCGGACCGTTGGATGGTAGCTACCTTTAAGCGGTAACTGATTCAGTATCACCCTCCCTGCAATTATGAATGGAGGAAGAGCTTCCACCATAACCATGATAAATTATTTTATTTTTTTTTTCATTGTAACATGTTAAATAGCTATACTTATTGTCCACTTTTTGGCGTAGCTAAGAGTACGGCAAATCTCTCGGAAGTGTCAGTATACCAGGCCACCACATCCAGTCCGACTCCAGCCAACTCTTGCGTGATCCCCTCTTTAGTGAACTTGGTTGAGAAACCCGTCTGAATACCTTCTCCTGCCGAGAAGGATATCTCCACATTCAGCGTTTCGAAGAATACCTTTGCTTCGTGTGTTGCTACGAGCGACATTTCTACACAGGACGATTCTGGATTCCAAACACGGTGAGTTGTAAAGTTTTCCTCCTCGAAATTGGCACCTAGCTGTTCGTTCATGATCCTGATGGCACGGAGCGAAAGCTTTCGTCTTAGACCTTTCTGGTCCCCGTAACCTGCTATTATCTTCTCTTTGTCCTTTACTAGATCAACTCCGAGTAGTAAAGAATCACCGCTGGTCAGGGTAGCTGACAGCTTCAACAAAAACTGTCTGCGCTCGGCCTTGCTTTTGAAGTTTCCAACGGTGTTTCCCAAGAACACCATCAGTCGACGGCCACTCTTGATAATTCGCGGGAGGTCAGTGTCGAAATCCCCTATGTAACCGTCGGCTCTCAGCCATGGATATTCCGCCGTCAGTTGCTCCACAGAACGACGCAAAATCTTCTCAGAAATTTCCAGCGGTACGTACTTGTAGCACCCTGCAGATTGCATAGCCTCGATGAGTATCTTCGTCTTCGTAGATGCACCGGACCCCAATTCCACCATCTCTTGCGGTCGCAAAAATTCCATTATCTCCTTAGCATGTCTACGTAGGATCTCTGTCTCGGCGTGGTAGACGTAGTAGTGGGGTTCTTTCGATATTTGTTCAAATAGTGCTGCTCCTTCTTCGTCGTACATGTACTTGGTCGGGAACCATTTGGGGTTTGCTGTCATTCCTGTCATAATATCCTTCTCGAGGCTCGCACGGTGGTCTAGCGGTTCAGAGAGACGATGAATAGTAATTTGTTGTTTTTTCTCCATTAGACTTTGATGGATGTCGTTTCTTCAAATTGTTATTCACCTAAAACAAATGTAAACACAAAATAACTTTTGTAATCACAAATAACTTTAGACTATCCCAAAATAATTGACTAGCTACATGAAATTGGTCTTTCATTTCTCCCATTCCGTCCCCAAATCATATGCTGCATGCAAAATGAATCCAAAGTTCCGTTATAGGCGGTTTTTGGAGAGATTGCTAGCCCTCATAACTAACAACGCCAGCTCCCCTTTTGCTGAGCGTAATACGTTTTGCTGGAAGCTCCTCCCGTACTGTACACGTTCCATTTGATGTAAAGAGAGACATACGTATATATAGGCTTGGGTATCTTAGTAAAAGTTGCCACTATGGGAAATTGAAAAAAAATCACAGCTCGCCATGTACTTGATACGCAACATACATACAGCATTGTATTGTAAAACAGCTCTAGTTATATATACACCATTATCACAGGCACTTTGATTGGTCAAAATGGTCCTATATATCAGTGCCAGTTCATACCTTGCTTCAAGTAAGTTCACACGGTAGTTCTGAAGTTTAGACCTGATTTAAGATTCCTGGCTCAAGCGTACACTTCCTTGCTATATACCCCAAAGAACTGCGGAATAGGTGTTAACATGTAGCTCTATAGTTATATGGGTCGAAAGGAATGCTCTGAATACGTAGGTCATGGCTGTCAAGATTTGATTAGTTATTAAATACCTTGGTAATGTGGTAGCTAAATAGATACCACCTAAAGAAGTCTAGTGTTACTGTCACCTTCCGTGTGGCATAGTAGCTAGCTATAGCTATTAATATAACTTTGTATCAGTCTGGTGCCCAGACCTTTCACGATATAAAGCGTATGCGTGTGTGTGTGTGTGTGTGTGTGTGTGTGTGTGTGTGTGTGTGTGTGTGTGTGTGTGTGTGTGTGTGTGTGTGTGTGTGGGAGAGAGAGTAACTGGATAGCTATACCTCTCCACAAACCAAGGATGGAATACAGAAAAGGAATGATTGCCCAACGCCTCCGCGAAGCTTATTCGTGACGTAATAATTCTTAGACCACTCATTAATAATTCATGAGGCGGAAGCTTTGATCTTATCACCTACTCTAGGTTCTCAAAACTGCTAAGTCACCTGCTCCACTAAGACACCTGTGGTTAGGTGTCTTAGCTACACTAAGACACCTAACCACAGGTGGTCTAAGTGACTTAGTCACCACAAGCGGTTTCTCAGTTATGCCTACACTCAGCAATGCTACTTAGTACCCTCGGCTCCGCCTCGGGTACTAAGTGGCATTGCTTCGGTAGTCAAAACTTCGAAGACACCGCTTGTAGGTGACTAACCCTTACGTAGCCCTACCCACTTGGGACAAATTCCTGGGCCCCTGACAGGCTAGAGTCTGGTGTCAAGACCTTTCAAAACCAAGTGTAAGGGCTCTATAAGCATGGCGTTGGAGTTTCATGCTACTACAGCCAGTAATACACGGCGCCAAAAGAGCTTCTGGCGCTCCTGCTGTGCACTTAGATGGAGGCTTTCTTCCTCCTTGAGGATATTTTCTTGTCTTCCAAGCGCACATATTCACACTATCAAGAGTATCTGTAGCTATAGCAAAGTTTATAGAGTCTACATTAGCATTTCATTCATTTCCGCGTGATATAGCGCGCCCACACACGTTTCAATAAGCCAACCCAAACTGCCACACCTTTCTGCGAAATTGGAGCACTCCCCGCAAATTTGTGTGCAATAACGCTGCACATTGGTGTTATGCGCGTGATCGACGCCGGCAAACCCACGCGCGAGCGTTCTTATTCTTGCCCAAATGCAAGTGAAGAGCCTTTGAACTGGTTCAAGATCTATACCTCCACTAGATTCAATGTCGCTCCGAGCAATTGTATCTATAACGTAGCCGGGGTTGCTCCGCGGAAATGTTTGGCGCCGCAAAAAAAGCAATTGGCGCAAGTGACCGTCACGCACCGGGGCTGGGCGCCATAGCGCCAAATCAATACCCCTCGCACTAAAGGCACCAAACTAGCTCACGAGCGATACCAACGGCTCTACCACAACAAGCGTTCGAAAGCTAATGAGGCGATTTCACCTAAAAGACGCCGTTCGGGATCGAGAAACCGGCGTCGTCGGGGACCGCGTTGCGTGACCCAGCCCATCAATAATAAGCAGTGCGCACGCGCATTAGCATAGTACGCAAGAACGCAGTAGGCGCCGAGGGATTTGCACTTTAGTGCTTTTCATTCATTATCAACACTAATGGTGCAGAGTCAAAATAAATATGCATACACAGTGAGTGCTCGGCAATACATGTTGCAATACATACAATGCAGAAAAAAACAACAGTCAGAGAATAGTGCTAGTGATGCTACAGTTACTAGTCTTCTTTCTTGACCCATTTAGTCTTGTGTTGCTCACGACCAAATCCTTCGTCGTAGTTTCCCTTCATCTTGAAGAGCTGCTTGAAGTGAGCCTTGCAGTAGATGACACCCTGGAGTGCAGCATATGTACCAACTCTGGATGGGGGGTGAGTGGGAGAGAGAGAGAGAGAGAGAGAGAGAGAGAGAGAGAGAGAGAGAGAGAGAGAGAGAGAGAGAGAGAGAGAGAGAGAGAGAGAGAGAGAGAGAGAGAGAGAGAGAGAGAGAGAGAGAGAGGAACAGAGACGGGGAAAGATGTCAATCTATCACAGTACAAGCTTTAATAAAGAACACCAACCACAGGAAAGTGTGGAAAAAGAGCAAAACACCTCTCTATAAAGGACAGCCTTTGAATATTAAGGTCCCTTCAAACATATACACATATAGGTGTTTCTAACTCTGCATTCATACACCAGTCACTACCTAACAGACATCTGCCTAGAAGAGACAAAAAGCGGCTAGAGCAGAGAAAATAGAACAGTGCCATACCCATCAACCTCTCAAGAATGCAAAGAGGGACCACAAATTTGGGAATTTCTAACCATAATCGGGGAAATGTGCGCATGTACGGAGGAAGCCAAGTATGCAGTGCAACTGGTGAAGGATGACAGTCTGCTATAATCTGCCTATCTGTTCCCATGTGGGCAGCCTACCCGAGGGTCTTGGTGCAGACGCTGCATTTGAAGCAGGTCTTGTGATAGACCAGTTTGTCGGCCTCTAATCTCTCCATGGCATAGACTGTCTTCTTGCATACCTCACACTCCTCCTTCTTCTGTTGGTTCATCCACGATGACCTCTGGAGGAACAGATGTATTATCATAACAATACAGTAGAGCTGGACACCCCGAATAAAGGACACAATTATAGAAAACCTCTCTCTACAGGACACACTTTGAGGTCACTTCTCTGTTATACTAGTACATTTTAACCTCTTAAACACATGCAGATGGGGCAAAATAAGAGTTTGAGAGTTAGAACGCTTGTAAATTTCAGACCTCTCTCCCTCTACTCACTCCACACCCCCGTGGAGGCTCACCTTAGTTCTGTTGTCAAACATGGACAGTCCCTGAGTCTTGCCATCGGTTGACTGGTTGGAGACCGACTTCATGAGGATCTTGTCCCTCAGTGGCACCTCTGTTCCTGCCACGTTCACCACCGCCACAGCTGTCTTGGCTTCATTCTCCTTCTCTTGTCCATCTCCTGTAACTGCCCCATCTTCTTTCTGAGAGGCTGGAGCCAACTGCGGACTACTGGCCTGTGGACACACACACACACACACACACACACCAAGTAACACGTAAAGTTAGAAGTGTTGCTAAAGACAGAGACTAAAGTAATGCGTATAACTGCTTAAATTTAAGATAGAGCCCTAGGTAATGGTATGTAAGAGCTAAATTTAGAATGTTACTAAAGATAGTATATTATGTTTAGTGTATAAGTGCTTGAGTGAAATTTTTGTTTTTTTGTTTTCAACTCACAGGATTTATTTCTCTTGGAGGGCCAACAGTTACTGAGTCCCTGAATGAGAAACAGTTATTATATAGAAATATCACTTGGTAAAATAAATAATATGCAAGTAAAGAAAAATAAAAACCCTGCTGTCGCTGATATTTGTTATAAAGTGCTCACTAATGCATGGGTTAAAAAGGCCTCCAGAAGCTTCTACAAATTGATGTGTTTGGAAGAATCACTAACAGAAGTTTGCTCTCACAAGGAGTTCACACACATTGTTATAATTATTCCTCTTTTCAGTGTGCCTGGTACAGCAGGTACAAGGTTGTAGCTCTCACTTGTTGGGGGAGGAAGGTTTGGCCGGAGGGACCTCCTCGTCCAGAATGTCATCTCCTGATTTCTTCCTCACGTGCGTCTTCCACGACTTCACATCCTGAGGTCACAGAGGTCACACGTGACTCATAAATATTCATGATTCAGACTGAAAGGCTCAACTAAACCTCTTATAATGGAGACTCAAACTACTACATACAGAGGCTTTTGATTTGGCACACTTCAATTGTTTTCACTTGTGACAAAAAGCAGTTTTGCCGAAACTGTTGAGTTTTGGTCTAGCAAAAATTCTATAATTACACGGAATTGTACCTTTTCCCAGACCATGTCTGGGCAACACTTCTATAGTACACACTAGCTGTGCATCATCTCATTCTCACCACACAGTTGCTGCATCATGCAGTGTTATGTATGGATTTGGTATAATGAGAGAGAAACACTAGTTGAAACTCACTTGTGCCTGTTGAAGTGATTTCTTCTCAAAGGATGATATCAGTCGAAGAGCCTGCAACAGTTAATGACAGTTGTATTAGTCATTATATACTGTGGCAGTAGATCACATGCCTATAGGCCACGTGTATTATGAAATTATGTATGCATAAAAGTACTATACATGTCATCAAAATCATGTGCTGTCATCCACCAACTCCTTTCAATAGTTTATGATACTTGTATATAGATTTACAGTTTAACCCTTAACCAGCTTCGTAAGTCCATAAGAATTTATATGGGGGTTTTAATACTAGGCGTTAATACTTTTTTAAACAGTTTTATGCTTAGTTTAGGAGATACCCATGGTGTTGAATGGGTTAATGTGGGATAACAGATCACATGCCTATATGCTACGTGTGTATTATGAATACACATGTCATCAAAATCAGTCAGTATGTGCTGTCACGATACTTGTAGATTAACAGTTTAACCCTTAACAAGCCAAGCATCCGTGGCCTCCATAAGTTCACAAGAATTTATGCGGGGGTTTTAATACTAGTGGATACTAGGCATCAATACTTTGTACACAGTTTTATGCTTAGTTTAGGAGATACCCATGGCGTGGAACAGGTTAATGTAGGATAACCTACAGGCCTATACTGAACACAGTGTATCTAAAAAGCAGTAAGTATCCCAATATTAAATCGCTACCTCCTACTAACTCTACTGTGGTGTCACGTGCAGTGAGAGAGAACTAACTCGTGGAGTTTCTTCATCTACACCATCTTCCATGAGACCATTCTCAGGTGGAGACTCTGTTCTCTGTTGCTAGGAGAGAACAGCAGACATTACATCATACTACATAATGGAAGACATTACATCATACTAGTACTAGCAGCAATGACACTACATCATACTATATAATAGCAGTGATATTACATCATACTATATAATAGCAGTGACATTACATCATACTATATAATAGCAGTGACATTACATCATATTAGTAGCGAAGACATTACATCATATCGGTATAACACTGCTGAAATGCCTCCCAGCAGGAGTTAGAGGGTAAACAAATAACTACAACATGGCTGAAATAGCATAGATGAAGAAAGCCAACCTATTTAGCCATGAAGGAGGCTTAGTTCCCACTCTGATTTGGGCAAAATGCCACTCGCCTTTCTCTCGCTATTGTACGCCATTATAGGGAAACTTCCATTTAGTGCACACTTTTGCCCCTCATTACGTTATAATGGAGAAGGGTCTATAGTACATGAATGCAGTGAATTTGGCCACTTACTGCGGGGTTGACAACCTCCATTTCAGGAGCCTTAGGTTCACTATTTACACTGACCTGCAGAACAGAAAGGTATGCATGTACCAGCAAATTACTAATACTTAAATGGTAGCCATAGCACTAAGGCCATAGACAACACACCCACAACACTGGGTGGATGCACAACACCCGTGAAACAATGGTTTCTACCTTACCTTGCATACACTTTACACATAAAATCATTTCTTAGAGTATTGTACACTGACGAGCAAATCACTATAAGCTACATACACATGTATGTGGATGAAAAAATTTGTTTATTGCCATTCCTACACAGAAACCGCAAGTTGAAAGAAAATAATATGGAAAGACCAATTTTTTAAACTATTCCACAATTGCGAGTTTATTAGTAAATTTCACACTTGCAACAAAGCTGGATATGAACTCACGGGTGCTGAAGGTGGGGTAGGACTCTTGGTCTTCTCCTGTGGCTCGGGGGGTGTGGTCTGCTGATTGCTCGTCGGGACAGGGGCACTCTCCTTGACCGGAGGCTTGACTGGAGTAGGGGAGGGAGACTTGCGGGCAGGAGGTTGAGAACTACAGAGATAATGAGAAGACAGTTTATTTTATGGAACACCTGGAGCAAGACATGTGTAATCTTGTAGTATGCGTATTTAGAATGTGCTAGGTCCATGTTGCAAGTGTAGCAAGCAATATGGACCTACTATGGATCTGCAAATGTTATATTGTGAATGTGTATATACGTGGAAACAAGGCATTTGGTCACGCAATAGACATCTGCGTTCAGGCCTGTATAGTCAGTATAGTGAATTTCGGTTTTTGGCCTGAGAGGGAGCCAGAGGCATCCTAGAGCCCAGATAGCTACTTTATAACAGCCTTTTATTATACTTTCCAATAAACACCTTAGTTTAGACTACGTATGTACTAGTGTAGATCAAAGCATTGTTCTTTTCTTGGCTTGCACCACAATATCCCCTAATATAGCCCGCTAACACTATAAATTTACACTGCAATTAGCCGTTGTCTAGTAATCAAAACTTCAAAGGTTAATTTCAGGCTACGGGAAAGGTGTGGCCTTCTGAGAAGTAGACCAGTAATGAGAGGGGATCAACGCCTTAAGGTGTATGAGTAGTGTCTATAAAGTATACGAAAGTGTTGTATGTAATAAAAACGTGTTGTTTTAGAGGACACGGAAGTGAACTATGTATTATTATAGGGACGTGTGCCATTATTCCAGTCTCTACCACTATTCATGACTTGTGTACCAACTGCTCTATAAAAACACAGCTCTGCACCTAGCTCCATAATTCATGAGTATGAATCTTACAACTTCTGTCACAATGAAGCTGGTCTCGTTCCTTGGCTATAACTGTATGCTCTGGTTCCTAGGCCATACAACTTTGGAAGTAACCTTACTTACCATGTTATTTGGTTGACATCGCTAAGCAACCACACAGCATGAAGCCAAGTTGCTGCACTAACACATGCTTTTTTACTGACAGTTGCTTGTCTTTTGTTTGACTATCCTACTACAGTAATACATGGTGTAGGTATTTCACACAATACTGTGGTTGAGAATGTGAACTAACTGTCTAGGCAACAGCCTGGCACCAGCCACTATCTCCCAGGCAATTCAGAAATTGGACGAGGAAGAAAACAAGTTATGGTCCCTGAGGCTTAGGTGAAGATTCAATTGATTTGTACACCAGGTACATAGTAGACCTCTCAAAGGCTGGGGAGTGAAGTCTTAAACAAGGTCAATTTAGTTACAATTGATTCCCAGGCATTGGGTGAAATCCAATAGACTTGTGTACACACTATATATAATACTATACAATACTATGAAGTAACAGTATGTCCCTAGGGAGGGTAATGTTGGACAGAAGGTTCTAATTTGTCACAGGTATAGGTATGTAGTCTATAGCCTACTATGGAGTCTGCTAGTTGACCACCTGGCAACAGATCTGTTTCAGCACTCAGAATGAGTGACCACAGCAATAGCTCTAGACTCTGGAGCTATCGATCTATCTCTGTTCACCTGAGCCCCAGCGTACTTTAGTGATAGCAGGGTTGTAGCCAGAAATGTACTAAAGGAGGGGGCTGATCAAGCTCTCGACACACACTCACTTCCATAGGCACATTTTAGTATGCAATTTAGATATAGATAACCCTTTTGCAGTAGAAGTAAAGGGGGAGGGTCAAAAAAAGGAGGGGGGAAGTAAAATAAAGGAGGGTGCACCCCCTCTTATATCGCTTTAGCTACAACCTTGGATAGCATCGTATATATTTGCTCATGGGACATACAGTTGACTAATAGGGTAGTGATGCCAATCTGGAAAGATGTGGAAATTTCATGCTTTTACAATTGGACATGATATAAAGCAGTTGTGATAAGTCTTCGATGGCTCAGGTGAAGTTAAACAGTGTCTCCCTCAATATCTGAGGGAAAGATTTGCACTTCAAAAAATACCAGAGCCAAGTTTGCTACTGAATTGCAAGTGGTTTGCCTCAGGTTTAGCCAAACACAGTGGCTAGGCAACAAAATGCTCCATACAAATCTCCCATGCAGACTCGCAAAAAAACTTCCTCTTAGTGTAAAAGCCACAATAATCAAAGAAGTATGTTGAAGCCATAGCCTCATAGTTCATTGTGCCCATATCCATATGACTATATGTATACATGTGAGTAACACCTTGTAGGAAGATTACAATACCGTTTAGCACTTATATTTCGCAGTAGCAACCGTGGCTCGATATTTTTTCAAGAGCAAATCTTTTCTTCAGATATTGAGGGAGACACTCTGCATGGGCAACACGTATCTGCGAAAACACGTATCTGTGATTTCAACGAATTTCTTCACAACAGCTACGTATTTGCAAAAATTCAGACCCGCGAAATATAAGCGCTATAGGGTGTATATTAGAGAGATTGTAGAATTTCCCATACCTGATGACAGTGGTAGCTTCTGGCTCTCGAGGGGGCCTGGGTTTCTCCGGAGGGGGTGTGGTTTTCTTTTGAGGAGGCACAGCTTTCTCCTGAGGGGGTGCGGCCTTCTCGTGGGTGGGTGTGGCCTGACTGTGGGTGGGCGTGGCCTGGCTCTGGGTGGGCGTGGCCTGACTCTGGGTGGGCGTGGCCTGACTCTGGGTGGGTGTGGTCTTGGAAGTCTTGGGAGGGACTGGTGATTTAACCCTTTCTGACTTGGCAGGAGGGGCAGGTTTGCTGGGTTTGGCAGGAACTGTTGGGACAGAGACAGGAACCCAAAATACAAAGATTTTCAGGTTGTACAGTGGAACTCCGCTTAATGGACACCCCTCTATAGCGGACACCTCAATATAACAGACAAATTTCTGGGTCCCGATAGTTTCCCATTAACATCTATACAACCCCTCCATAATGGACACCCCACTATAATGGACAAAATATGTGGCTCCAAGTTGTCCGTCTTAGAGAGGGGTTGTAATGTAGTAGTACGGTACCTGGTGTGCTCTCTTTCTTGGGAGCAGTTGGAGGCTTTTCCTTCGTTCCCTTTACGTCCTCTGTCTCATCTGACCTGAGAGATTGATTACATCACACATTACAACTGTGACTGCCAGTTTATCTCCACCGAGAACGTCAGCGTTGCACATTGGCTACTATACCGTATTCTACTGAATAGAGAGAGGAGGTCCTGCTCTAGTCTTACGTATGCAGAAGTATGTAATAACGGTTGTTGCACAATTTCTAGTAAGACTGTAGTCTCAATCCCAGACCAGTAAAGAGAGGGTCTGGGACCAAGACTAGTAAGATTGGGCAACCCAATGCTATTTATACCATGAAATGGCACAACCTGCATCATATTATATATATACAGTCAGTAGAAGACACAAAAGCAAAGAATTGTGCCGCATCTATACTTTATTACCTGCATAATAGAACAAAGCTGGACCCATACACTCTCTCTATACAGTAGTAGGCACAACTCTATTATTGTTTGGTTGACATCACTAAGCAACCACACAGCATGAAGCTGAGTTGCTGCACTAACATGTACTTTTTTACTGACAGTTGCTTGTCTCTACCAAGGCAACAGACCAATATGAAGCAAGACACTTGACCCAAAGTATTGAGCTTATTGATGTCAACCAAATTAGTTGTAACGCATAGACAGAACAGCATTCGCCCTCTCATGCTGTCCTGTCTATGCGTTACAACTACTATTTATATGTAATATTATATGTGTACCTTGAAGCCCTTTGTTTCCTTTTGATGTCAGGGGTAGTGGTGGCTGTAGCAGCAGTGGCGATAAACTTCTTCCTCGTATCAGCAACACTACTGGTAGTCCTACATACATACAGTACATACGTAGGGATGAAGGTAGAACAGAAGTGAAAGCTATGCAGTGCAATAGCATGGTTTGAATTATTACTTGAAGAATCTTAAGTTTCAGGAGAAAGAGAAAACCAATTTCTGTTTTTAACACTTGAAATGTATGGACAGCATAGCCTCGTGCCCAGGCTGTTTTAGGGGGGGACGGTATGAGGACAAGACTATACACAGCAAAGGTTACTGAACTTTGTCCATCTTACACATGTTTGTTCTCGCATGAAGGGTTTGGGCTTAGCACTTTTCATAATTAACTTCATTAATATTGTCCATTACTGTACTTGGCAGTCAAACTAACACACAGTAACTTACTCTCTTGTAACTCCTGATCTTGGCTTCCTGGATGGAGAGAGGGAGGGGTGGAGGGAGGGAAGGAGGGAGGGAAGAGGAATGAAAGGGGGAGAGGGAGGAGGAAGGAAGGGGAGGGAGCGAGAAAGGGAGGGAGGGTGAGAAAGAGAGAGGGAGGGTGGGAAGGAGGGACAGGGGGAGGAAAGAGGAATGAAAGGGGGAGAGGGAGGGGATGGATGACTGTAAGGTTAGTACACTCTCACTGTTAGGTATAGTACAGTCATATGTCATAGTCTCAATACGCAAGAAACAAAAGTGCACTCAGTCACAACTACCTCCCCAGAGTCCCACGGAATGAAAGGACAAGACACAAACAAAAAACAACACACAGCACTAGAAATGGCCCACTGTCAGTGACTGCTGTGTTTCAGACTCGGCCCATCTAAACTGACACTTTGTACCATGAAACAAGCTATTGAATGACAGAAATCCCACACATTTTGATCTCTGAGCCATTTTTTTTATGCGTCATTATCACAAGCGTCAATTTTGGTGAAGTGGGTAATTCCTCGAGACTATGCTCCACATTTGTACTATATACATCTCTTTCCCAAGTCAACCCTATGTCTGAATGTGTCAACTCACATCTTTGCTTACTAAGACAAGAACTCCACAAAAGACAGTACTATATAATTATATATTATAATACAGAACATACTCCTATACTGAGATCTATAGCAGGCTCGCTGGCACTAAGAAAAATTTGCTGCACTGAAACACACACAGAGAAAGGAATACAGTAGAACCTCACATTATACTGTACATATGATAAAGGACAACTTTCTGACGACAAAAATTGCTAATACTCCAGTGCATTGTTTTACCTCTGACATCAATCAATGTACAGAGGACAATTTGTGTGTGTGCCTTCCACTGCACAGGATTGTTGGGTATGGCACTATATAAACTATAGCAAGCTTCGTGGCTAAACACACACACACACACAAGGTTTCAGACACAGAAAAAGCACGTGGGTTGGCTGCCACTAAAAGCAAACAGAAAGACACTCTTCCTTTACTCAAAAAGGCAGCCTACACACCTACTATAAACTTCCTGATGACAACCTCAAGTTATCAGTTGGCAAAGAGAGGCGTGTCCTCTACCAAACCAGCAAACAATAGCACGGGACTGCCTGTTTTGACAAGGAAGAATGCCGTCCTGTGTCCACTGTACAGCTGTTGAGCTTTAGACAGGACTAATGGTACATACATCTTACAGCATTATATACTAATGTACTACATGAGCTTAGGAGTATAATACTGCACCCTCACATGTAGTCTTTGCACTGGACAGCAACTTACGTAATTTTACAACCACAGCACAAAAACAGTTGGTATTACTATAGCAACTTTGCTATTGCGACACATATTAGGGTAGGCACTATGCTCTCACTGGTAGGAACAGAGTTAATCGTGGGTTTTGTACAACTATGAGATGATGTATTACACTCCATCCTGTAGTAAAGAGTACTGCACTAGAGTGTTACGTAGCTAAGAGAGGTAAGTGTACATACGTATACACGTGCGTTGAAACTGATGTTGCTTGCTTTGAGGGACTGCTGCAGCTCTGGCAAACGTATTTCGACGCTATAAAGTAGATAGCTGTGTTCTAGATAGGTATAGGACGCTTCCTGTTAAAAAAGCCTGAATCTCGCGGTAGCCGTAGTTTTGGCTTCATAGGCCATTTACTCACAAACAATTTTGCCGACTTGTACTACATTTCCGCGTGCACGGTCACATATAGTTGAACTAAGTATGAATTTATGTACACAGGTAAAGCTCAGTCAGCATTAATGTATGCACAAACAGCTCTGTCGCTGGACCACATAGTCAAAACCTTCCATTTCCCCCACCATATCATTGTCACTGTGACTAAAAAGTATTTTGACACTTGCAAACAGTGCTCCACATTCAATACTCTTAACTCAACACAACACTAATGTGGAGGATAGTGGTATGGGAGTTATACTGTATCTCTCTCGCAAAGCAGTTAACCGAGCCCATCTCTATAAACAGTAGAACCTCCAATAACAATAAAGGACACAATAGAGAAAACCTCTCTATTTAAAGTAGTACATTCCTCCAAAGAGAGGACAACCCCTCTATAAAGGACACACTTTGAGGTCCCTACTCTATTATACTAGTACATTTTAACCTCCGAAGAGAGGACAAAATGGCTGGTCCCAAATTTCACTCTACTGCCATACTTGTTGATGGAGGTTGTTGTTACATGTGTCCATGTTTTCAGTTGACAGTTTTGCTTTCAATTCGTGAAAGTTGTGTACACACTCTCTCCAGAGCAACACAAAATTCACTCTGTGTGTCGGGACTTACAAAACTACGTACCAACACCTACATATAGATCTCTGAACACAAAATCTAATCTGTGTGTTGGGACATAAACTACATACTAACACCTACATATAGCTGTCTATGTCTCTAGCAGAGCATAATACATAACAGTCTGTTTGTGACTCTAACATAAGGGAAACTGTTTATGTGACTCTAACATAAGAGAAACTATTTATGTGACTCTAACATAAGAGAAACTGTTTATGAGTCTAACATAAGAGAAACTATTTATGTGACTCTAACACATGAGAGCCTGTCTAACATAAGAGAAACTGTTTATGTGACTCTAACATATTATGAGAGTCTGCCTAACATAAGAGATACTGTTTATGTGACTCTAACATAAGAGAAACGGTTTATGTGACTCTAACATAAGAGAGACTGTTTACGTGACTCTTAACGTGAGAGAGGCTGAGCATGTGACTTGGTCAAGAAGATCTGCTTCAATGCTCAATTGGCCACCGATTGTTACAGCTCACCCTCTCCCCCCACATCCATCCCAGCAGGGGAAGCAATACGGCACACTTAGCAAACATTGTTACAGTGTGTTCCAGCAGAGGCTTAGAGGATAAGTGGCTGTTGGGGCTCTCAGGTATACAAAGCCTACAGCCAAGTCCATGTCCAGTTGTAGACAAAATCTTTGAACTGACAATGTTATACATACAACATACAACAGATTAGGGCTTCAAAACCATGGAGATGAACTTATACACATGGAACTTCCTGGTGATTGAAAGCAAAGCATGAGCATAGGAAAGGTTGAACAAATGCTGTGTAGTTGACATGAACTATCAATGGATTGGTTCTAAAAACTGGTCATGGGATCAAATCAACAAGGAAGGAATTGACCCTTATGAAGACAGCTGTATAGCAGATTAGCTATGAAACTGCATCCACCATCTCAGTTGGCCTCTTTCTCACACAGGCTCCTTGCATTCTCAATACTCACTCGTGGTGAAAAGTGGGAAATTCATTACTTATTCTAATTGTCTTTGCCCGCGTGCAACTGGCTCTGCGTAGTTGTTTCACACACTATTCTGAAACAATGCTGTGGGACACGTATCCCAGGTCTCAAATTGCTCAGCCACCACGCCCGCTGACAGCATCTGCCGCGCTGTCGTAATAGACGGCACACGCCGTCGCAGCTCGGTCGCAGGCGAGTTAGAGAGCTACAGCTATAGATACACACATAGACGTTGTGCTCTTACAAGAACCACGAGTACTCCGGGACCACGGTGATGGTAGCCGCCATCTCTACAACACACGACACGGCAGTACAGACGAGTAGATTGGGATTCGGAACGTCGGCTAGAAGCTGAACACACACTCACAAACGTTCAAACTGCCCAGTCACATGAATCTCGCCCCACAACGTGACGGAAAGGCGGATAAACAGAAATCATGACTCGCTCTAGCTATTATCAACCATGAGTCGTCCAACATTCATCGCTCGCTTCCTCTCCACCGCAAAGAACAACTACCGGCCACCGCGACGGTAAGGAATCTGTTTATCTCTAGGCTGCTGCTTCGCTGCAGCACTTGTAGAGGCACTTGCAGCCAGGGACAACAGCGCCACACGAACCACAATGCAGAGAGAACGACACACCTTTGCTCCTGGTTCTTGCTCGGGCTCGGGATCGGCCGTCGAAGTACGCGGCAGGCTCAATTAACGACTCCGCCGCGTCAGCAGCGCTACACTACACACTACGCGTCCACTCCTATTAGCTAACCGCTAGCTAGAGCTGTAGCCAACTATAAATTGGCTAGAGCCCTTCTGGGTCGCTTCCGGAAACCCACAGGTGAAAGATGGGATACAGAAAGCGGTGGTTTCGACTGTCCTCAGACATGCATGAGAAAATGCAAACAATAATCATTGCTTACCTTACCACCCTTTCCCCATTGGGTATAGTACAGTGAGCTTTTCACCATCATAAAGCATTGTGCCTAAAGTCTAGATGAGAAAATAGACTTACATGGTGCTACAAAATGTCTCCACTTTCCAAGCACTTGCCTTTCTTGTAACTGCCTAGATGCACACATGCATGTACACAGCAATCGCGGAGAGCTATATAGCAGGCTGGCAGTTTATGGGCTTATAAGGCTCTAAGAATAGCTGTCATTGTGTGCAAATACAACCCAACTCCTCAGGGGAGGTCTCCACTATAGCAGAGCTTGCAACACATGCTCTAATACTGTAAGCTCTTTAGCCTGTACTGCAAGGCAAGACCTCATACACTGTAAGCTCTACAGCCTGTACTGCAAGGCAAGGCCTCATACACTGTAAGCACTATTGTAAGGCAAGACTAACATCCTACAAATGCATAGCTTGGACAACAAAGACGACAGATCAGAGTAATAATTGCTGCTCCACCACATGAAACTCTATAATTAAAGGAGGCAGCCAGCCGTACTGAAAGAGATATGTGTCCCAATCATGTATAAACCTTTGAATATCAGCAACAGTGTATTCATTGCTGCCTCATGGAGGAAAGATGAGCACAACAATCATAGTCCTCTCCAGTTTTGAACAAATTAATTAATACTGTTGTTTACACAGTAGTATCAGGATTCTGTTGGCTTGGCCATGATTTGTATATCAATAAAGCCAGCCCAAACAAGTAAGAGGTGTTTTGTAAAAAGAATTTCTGAAATAAAATCAAATCACTCTAACCTCACATTAATAGTTTTTGTTGAGGGGGAAATGTTAGTAAATTCTTCATTTACGTAGTCATCAAACGGAGGATTTCTCCATGAGAAAAAGGTGTAGGGACTATCTCTATAGCATTGGTAATCCGAAGAACAAGGTGATTTGCCCCAAAGTCTCAAACAGTAGCTTCTTATTCTTTTTTGCTGTGTGTAGCCTTATTTTCTCTCGCTCAGTACAAAGAACTTGTTGTTTACTACCAAAGACCAACACCTAAGTTTCTAATGGTAGCTTCTAATTCTGTTAATTTGCTGTGTTGTGGCCCACGTAGTTTTCTCTGGCCCAGTAGGAAGAAATGCTTGTTTACTATATCATAAACCAACCCCTAAGTTTCTAATGGTAGCTTCTTATATATTCTGTTAATTTGCTGTGTTGTGGCCTACGTAGTTTTCTCAGGCCCAGTAGGAAATGAGTGTACACTGGTGAATGACGTACAGGAAATGAGCTGTTCCTCTGAGACCAAAGCCACAGGAACCTGCAGCCCACAGACAGACAGACTCTCAGCCACTGAGTTCATGTTGTTCATGTTGCCTGGAGTAATTACCATGACATCACCGCAGTTCCTGTGGTTTTATTATGTACACTGTAGCCTGAGAACATGTGATGTCATCCTCTCCGGCCTCCACTACTACTTGTAGTAAACATAAACTTACTATTATGATGTCAATTCATCCGTGCAGTTTAGTTTCACTTCAATGACCTTAAATTATAGTGATACTGGACAGTGGTAGTGCTACATAATGTGGGATTGCATATACATTGTAGATGGCTTCAAAATTGGGCCAAGGTGAAGCTTGTTTGTGAAAATCTCCTTCTATGCTTGTCTAAATCTCTTTTAACTCTCCTGTTTCTGTGTTTCTTTTAACTCCCTTGTTTCTGTGTTTTTTTTAACTCTCTTGTTTCTGTGTTTGTCTAAATCTCTTTTAACTCTCTTGTTTCTGTGTTTCTCTAAATCTCTTTTAACTCTCTTGTTTCTGTGTTTGTCTAAATCTCTTTTAACTCTCTTGTTTCTGTGTTTCTCTAAATCTCTTTTAACTCTCTTGTTTCTGTGTTTGTCTAAATCTCTTTTAACTCTCTTGTTTCTGTGTTTGTCTAAATCTCTTTTAACTCTCTTGTTTCTGTGTTTCTCTAAATCTCTTTTAACTCTCTTGTTTCTGTGTTTGTCTAAATCTCTTTTAACTCTCTTGTTTCTGTGTTTGTCTAAATCTCTTTTAACTCTCTTGTTTCTGTGTTTCTCTAAATCTCTTTTAACTCTCTTGTTTCTGTGTTTCTTTTGACTCCCGTGTTTCTGTGTTTGTCTAAATCTCTTTTAGCTCTCGTGTTTCACTGCTAGCAAGTTGTTGTGTATTACTACACAACATAGTCATAGAAAGACGCTATTACAGATGTACATATATACATGGCTTCAAAATGTATTGGGCCATAGTGAATCTTGTTTGTCCAAGTTTCTCTCAGGTATCATTTTTCTGTGCTAGCAATGGGTAAGCTTACCTACATACGTATGTAGCACGAGGAGAAGAACCCAGTGAACCAGTCTTGAACTCTCAACCATTACTTTATTATTTTCACACTCAACAACTTATACCGTCGCTATATTTTGCTAGTATCAACTGCAGCAGTAGCTACATATATGTAATACATGTATTATCATAATTATAGAATAGCAAATAATATGATACCCACACACACACACACACACACACACACACACACACACACACACACACACACACACACACACACACACACACACACACATACACACACACACGCGTGTATAAACACACACACAACGCTGTTGTCATGTACACGTATTCAGCATTCACGTCTCGGGCCTCAAACAACTGGTACAGAACACAAACTTGTACACGAATCATATGTGTATGTCAACACAAGACAGGTAGGTGATGATAGCATATCTCTCAACTGGACAACATTATTCTGGCATGTAATCTGCATAAGACCCAAACCCACAACATACACACATAACTTTGTATATCAGATCCCAATGAATTTATGGACACTAACATTGGTTATCATTCGTCATACCAAACCTTATTCCTCATTTGTATTAAATTTTGAGATATAGAGCAATAGACATAAACAGGACAAATAGACATCAGTATTATAGTGATGAATATATAAGGTGCTGTTTCAAACAAACGACTGAGTCCTTGAGTCTAGCCTCAAGTCTGGGCCAATAAGCTGACTATGTCAGGATCATAGACATGACACATCAGTAACACATGTAACCAGACACTAATAGTGTCTAGACCATTCACTGGCCTCCTCTGCAGGCCAAGGCTGATGATTATTAGCAAGAGTGGGGGGGGGGGGGGGGGCCTTGGCCTTGATTTAGGGAACAGCTGAGTTACTGGATTATTATGTCTTGTACTTGCCTTATAATCCCAGTTTTATCCATTAGTCTTGGCTTAGATGGTTAGTGAATGACTGAGTTGACTGTATTATCACCTGCCTACACTCTGGGCCAATTGGCTAATCAGAACACACACCGCAACAGGGTGCCATTAATACAGTAGCTACGTCAGAGGTTCACTGGGGATATTGGCTATCATCACAATACATTGTGCAGTATGATGCAACACTAAACCAGTAATACAGAGTAGAGTAGAACCACCGATAAAGGACATCTCCGAATAAAGGACACAATAGAAAAAACCTCTGACAAGGACACACGTTAAGGTCCCAAAATCTCCCTTTCCTATTATACTAATACTTTCTTAACCTCTGAAGAGAGGACAACCTCTTTATAAAGGACTACATACCCGGGTCCGAAAGGTGTCCGTTATACAGAGGTTCCACTGTACATACATAGCCAGGGTTTGAATCCCACAAGTGGAGCTCATTTTCTTTCATTCCTTTCTACCTTTCTTCCCTTCCATAGGACCATGCTCTCATTACTGCTCTCCCAGCCTACCAGGGATGTGAAATTGGGAGAGAGATGGGCAGAATATTCTGAGGTAATCCAATGGAGATATGTACATAGCAACCCGTTCCAGCACTTATATACTAGCACTTAGTCTTTCACTTGCCTCAGCTCAAGGTCAAGGTTCAACTATAGTGCCTACCACACGATTGCCTCACATGGTAGAGCTTATTTTTTTCTTTCCTACCTTTCTTCCTTTCCTTTGGATTTATGCATTATCACCATTCTTTTATATACCGACATGTGATATCGGGAGCGAGATGCACAGAATATTCTGAGGTTATCTAATGACAAAAGCAACCTATTCCTGCACTTACTAGCACTTACTCAGTAATTCACTTGCCTCAGCTCAAGACCAAGGTTCAAATGCAGTGCCCTACTACACCGATTGCTCACATGGCAAGTGGCACATTCAATTGCCAAAGATCACGGCAGAGGACAATGGAGGAGGCAGCTGGTGGTAGCACTGGGCTGGCTGCTCAGACCAAACAAACCCAGTCACTGCTCCTGTGGTTTGCTCTCGCTAGTGGTGGTGGTAGGAATCATGGACACTCAATTCCCTTGTTCTTACAAACCATGGACACTTATGTATAGCAAGACTTTCACATTGTTCTGAGGCATGGACACTGTCACAATAGATCAAATTCACGAACCAACGGACACTTTCACACAGCAAAGTGCTCTTGTTCTTACAAACCATGGAATGGACACTCATGTATAGCAAAACTTTCACATTGTTCTGAGGCATGGACACTGTCACATACAGATCAAATTCACGAACCAACGGACACTTTCACACAGCAAAGTGCTCTTGTTCTTACAAACCATGTACACTCATGTATAGCAAGACTTTCACATTGTTCTGAGGCATGGACACTGTCACATATAGACCAATAGAGTTTAGGGAGTCATTGGAAAATTACTATTTCATGAAAACATCAGTTTGTTGCGACACAGGATATATTGTGCATGTAGCAAGCATGCAATTCTTACGTAGCTTTGCCATAAAAGGCAATGAATTAGTTCCTATAATTATCCTAGTAGCAAAATAATTAGAGTTCATTCAATATGCTCAGGATATTGATTTAAACCCTAATGAATTTGGCATCCCTAAGGACAACAAGAAACTGAGAGATTGATTCCAACATGATACCAGTAAGCACTTTACAATACTCTACAGTATACTGTAGAACCTCCAATAATGAACGTCCCCAATAGTAAAAAAAACCTCTCATAATGAAATTTTTCAAATGTACAATTTGCACACTCTTCAATAGATTTGTACCTCTCAATAAAGAAAACCTCCAAATAATGAAAAAATGGCTGTCCCAATACTTTCATTTTTCAGAGGTTCCACTGTATACAATTGTATAAAAAAACCTCAACCAGATCAGTGCTAGATGGCAGAAATAAACACAGATATCTCTCAGTTCAACATCTGGGATAACCACAGCTAAAATCTTGACTTCACCTGTTGTCACAACACATCCAATTGTAAGAACACTAAAGTCCATTCGTGTACACCTTGACGGAAGGAAATCCGCCGTAAGTCAGACAACTCCTACAAATCCATCTCAACAACTTTTTTAGCTTTACCTCTCGAGAGGGTGTGGCTACGCCAGACTAAAGACATTTGTGTCCACCCAACCAGTAGTCGGTCATATACTACAAAGCAATTTCAGCCATTCTACAGACAATTTAAAAATTTCAAAATGCAGTGTGCTTATGCTTGAGCGTAGATTCCTGCGAATACTAATGTATCGCACTCATCTGGACCCCGGAAGTGCCTGTGTAAACTGATTATACTACTGCCACATACTTTCCTTATGACATACTTTACTTATGGGACATACAGCTAACTTTTGAACAGTGCCATTTTAGGCTGCATAGTGATGTGGAAAAAAGCGAGGAATCCAATGCTGGTTGTTATTATTATGAAATTGGATAAAAGAGTTATATGGCCGAATTTTGAGGGTCCAAGTGTGGTCAAATAGACTATAGGTAGCTGAATTTAGTACCAGACTAAAAATCATTCATGCTCACCCAGCCGGTAGTCGGCCATACTATAAAAAATTTCAGCCATACTACGAACAATTTCAAAATTTCAAAATGCAGTGCACTTGTTCTCGAGCATATATACGTAGGTTCCTGTGAATATATACTAGGTATCTGAATGTGTAGCTGACCTGGATTCTGAGGGAGAGCCGGAGGGAGTTCCTTTCTCCCCTGACCCAACCCTCCGCACAGACTTGGGAGAGCTGTCAGTGATCTTACGACTAACGGCAGGGGACTCCCCTTTCTTGGCAGAGACGTTGCCCGGAGCCTGTCTGGCCTTCCTCTTCAGCTCCTGGATCTGTGGAGATATACATACATAGTCACACAACCACTTTTTGTCAACCACTACACTACACTACATAATACACTAGAATCTCTGATAATGGACACTCTGAATAAAGGACACAACAGAAGACTATAAAGGACACAGTTCGAGGTCCCTTCTCCATTATACTAGTACATTTTAACCTCCGAAAAGAGGACAACCTCTCTGTAAAGGACACAATTTGAGGTCCCTTTTCTACTATACTAGTACATTTTAACCTCCAAAGAGGGGACAACCTCTCTGTAAAGGACAAAATGCCTGGTCCCAATTTGTCCATTATTCAGAGGTTCCACTGTACTATACTAGAGTACATTTAGCATTCCAACACTACATTATATGTACGTACGTATGTATGCATAAGAGGGAAAAGCCACACCCACTAATTTACATCCCAGAAGGTGAAGCAAATGAGGCACAGAATAACTCTCTGCTTCAGTGGCCGGCAATCAGACATTTTGGCCAAAGTTGCCATAACCCTCAAAGACATTAGTGGGAGGATATTGCTCACCTGACTGCACAAAATACTGCAGCTATGATTGGGGCAAAGCTAACACCAAATCTCTAACTAGTCTCGTGACCAGCCGCCCCACCCACAAGGGGAAGGGATGTCTAGTAAAAATTGAGCGATTTCTTGGTCATAACACCTTTTGATCTGTGAACACCAATCAGATTGCGGCATTGCCAATCAAAGCCATGTGCATCCTGTCTCCTTCACGTGCGCATTAGGATCTCAGCAAGGGGTATAGTCTCGTGACGAACCACCCCATCAAGGCTGTGGCGTGCGGTCTAGGACCAAGAAATCACTCAATGTTTACCAGATGTCCCTTCCCCTTGTGGGTGGGGCGGCTGGTCACGAGACTAATCCCTAACATAATCATATAGTGGGGGAGTTACTCTCCAATAATGGAGGCTAAAAAGAAGAAGAAGAGTTGCCACTATGTGCTCTTCCACTCATACCTCTATTCTAACCACAAAAAGATCTACAGTGAAACCTTGTTAATATGAACACTGTTAAAGTGAAATAACCAAGCCACTTTGAAATCCCCAGACATTACAACACTAGTACAGCTAGCTACGTAGGTTAATACAAACATTTTTGATGGTCCCCTGGAGTTCCTATCAACCAGGTTCCACTGTAATGATAGCACAAAATGCAGTACAGTACGTATGTATAGTAAATTCTTTGTTATTAGACCCCTTGACAGCACCTAGAATAATCAAAGGTCAAATAACTGAAACAGCGTGCCTAGGATAAGCAAAGTTCAAGTAACTAAAACAGGGTGTTTTCCTAGGCATTATAATCCATAATAATGGCTGGCTTTGCACAGATGTTTTCAGTTGTTTATATGATATTTACGTATATACCTCAGCCTCCTTCTTTGCAAGAAGAAACTCAAGATTTTTGACTTTCTTTTTCTCGTCTTCCAATTGTGATTCTAGTCTCTTTTTTTCCCTAGTCAGAGCTGAGTTCTCAGACTGAGAGAGGGAGAGAGAGAGAGAGAGAGAGAGAGAGAGAGAGAGAGAGAGAGAGAGAGAGAGAGAGAGAGAGAGAGAGAGAGAGAGAGAGAGAGAGAGAAGACAGGGTGGAGGGAAAGAGAGAAGGGAGGTGAAATCCCAAGAGCATACTAGTCATGTCTACGGTAAAATAAGCTATCTGTCAAACATTCATAGTAATTATAGAGACACACCCATATGTGTATATAATACATATGTGCAACAATATTCTAGTACTGTGTGCTGTACCTGAGCCCTCTGAAGCTTGTTGGTGAGTTGGTGGATCTGTTCCTGAGATTCTGGTGGTGGGCAATAATAAGAGAAAGGTCACAGTCAGGCAGACATATAGCAGGGAGGACCTGAAGCATTAGTGCTTCAGGAAGATGGCAGAGCTACACAGACTAGCAGGAAGTTGGTCACAGACAGGAAGAATTCCAGGTAACTGAGAGATTTTCTAAAGTCACAGACAGCAGAGGAAATGAGGTTACAGGAGGAGCTGTGATTCATCTCCTGTCTGTCTCCACCACAAGAATCCTCAGAGTAACACTATAATATTCTCCCCATGATTCCAGCCTATTGCTATACTTCTAGAAACTAGCTATACATAGATGCCTGTGTGGCTAGTGCTAGAGGCTATAAGAATGTTTGACATAATAATTATTGTTAACCTCTAGCCAAAAAGACAACACTTGCAACGTTTCGATGTCTCTTCATATAAGCTTCATTCTTACAGTACATGTGATATGAATTTCTGACAATCATCAGCTGTAGGCATGATATTATATATACGTACGTATGTACCCAGCTGCTACTACATGAAGGTCCACTGTGCGCTTGGTATTAGTCATTATGGACCATTTCATGGCTATCACACAACTACTATAACTTCGCTGTGAGGTGGAGAGATCTCTAACCAGAGAAGCTAAGCACTACTGCAGCTACAGCCAAATGGCTTATTCCTTTACCAGCAGCAAGCAATGTACACACTACCCACACATCTTACTGCCTACATACACTGCCTACTATAGACTGTAGCCAATCTTACTGATTTCATACATTGTATATAGAGAGAGAGCTGACTACATACATTTCCTATAGAGAGAGCTGACAGAAGCAAATCCATTGAGAGGGTGTAGGAGGCATATATGTACACAGTGATAGCCCCAAAGCTAATGTAACATTCAGCAGTCCCAGTGTATGTACATACATTCACACACTACAGCAGTTTATGGCACATATTGCAACTGCTTTATATACACATTGAAACTCACCTTCTCCGTGTCCTGTCATAACTACTATATATACTACCCCTCAGTAGAGCAAACACTAGTACAACTGCCTACAGCCTAGTAAATATAGCACCTATGCAGTAAACAGGTGCTCCACCCTAACAGCTACTGGAGCAAGAATGACAACAGCCACTGATGTGTATAAACTGAGAAACTAACACTCTAACTCCAGCACCTACTAAACTGAGACTGCTATACAGGTACCCTTTACACACACTGAAGTGGTGACTGTTTGACTCTTTAGCTGAACTGAAGTGAGTGGGCAATAAAAGGGCTTATGTATGTAGTAGCAGCTCAGTCTGCCGTACATACCACATGCCATTGCCTTCCTGTGTAAGACTATCATCACGCCCTTTGTGGTGGCTACCAGTGTCACATATTCACATGCAGTGAGGTCTATACCACAATAGAGGGGTGACTAATGGACTATCAAAACACATGGGACATGCATCTTAAACAGAGATCACACACATACATTCACACTGCTACCCACAGAACACATACATGTACATACACACAATTCAACGTATGTAAACTGCTATACATGTATGTATGTATGTGTATAGTCAAAGTGTATATAGTATACTGTGTATATATAATATATTGCTGCTGAATACATATGGTGTGTACACAAGAGTACACATAATTATATAATACTCAGATATCAAATTACTGTAATCCCATGCATTGCAAGTATACTGTATTGTAGGTTATACAGTACTCTATGGGAGACATAGGCTCATATTGTACTGATATACTGTAGCAATATGGAGTGTTATATAATGTTGTGTGTAGTGGGGGTTGCTCCCTTGAGATGGACATGTAGGAGTTGATCTGATATCACTATAGAGAGCACTGCCATTTCCTTCACATTCACAGACTGAGACATACATATGTGTCTCTATGTCTCTTGTGCCTGCTGGGAGAGTTTGTTGTGCCATAGCACAGCTGTTGAGACTTGTCTTTGCCTTGTGTTGTGATGTATTGGTGAATTCTAGCCCATGCCTGCTAAGCTGCCTCTGGTGAATTTTCCATTTTTTCCTTTTCTCCCACTTTATAGTGAGATGTTTAGTTTACATGTTATGTCTCTATGTCTCTTTTGCCTGCTGGGAGAGTGTGTCGTGCCATAGCACAGCTATTGAGGATTGTCTTTGCCTGGTGGTGTGATGACTTTGAGCCACGCCCACTGAGCTGCCTTGGTGAATTTGAGCCATGCCCCTGCTGAGCTGGTAGCTCAGTTGGTGGAGCACACTCTGCCTAGTCTAGACCTAGAGCATCGCTATACAGATCCTTTTGGAGCCACTCCCGCTGAGCTGGTATAATACTAGCTCTGTTGGTAGAGCACTCTGTCTAGGCTGCAATCTGCCAAAGTCACCAGGTGTCTTTTTCCCTCACGTGCCTCCACCCATGTGCATACAGATGTACAACATAGGATGTCCTATGTAGGAGTAGCACGTACCTGCATTTGAAGCTGCAGAGTGTTCAGCTGAGGTGTGACCTCCTCCTGATGATCCTGGGATCCTCATACTAGTAGTACTGGCAGCACGTCTCCCTGCATATATGCATAACTACCACTGTCATTCTATAGTCCTTATGACACATCAAACATCTAAATACAGTGGAACCTCTGATAAAGGACACTCCGAATAAAGAACACCTCTCTATAAAGGACAAATCTACTCATCCCAATTCCTATTATACGTACCAGTACATTTTAACCTCCGAATAAAGGAAACCTCTCTATAAAGGACAAATCTACTCGTCCCAATTCCTATTATGCCAGTACATTTTAACCTCCGAATAAAGGAAACTTCTCTATAAAGGACAAAACTCCTTGTCCCAGCGTGTCCTTTATTCAGAGGTTCCACTGTATATCACTTAGTAGACCCACACACGTGTATATGATGTACATACAACAGGATCTCTTTGTTTATTAAAAAACATCCAATGACACATAAACTAAAATGGGCCATAAAATGCTTTATTTATAGATCACAAGGAGTTGAAATATATAACATTCATACTGTTATTTTTCCTGATAACATAGTATATGAAAAAAACTTTGAATTAGAGATAATTACTACCATCTTTTCCTATCAGAAGCAGTTGCTTAGTTTCTGTTTCCACATGTGTATATTGATGAATATCTATACCTCATATGCAGGTTTCTTCCCAGAAGGGATGGAGTGGTGGCCAAATAAGTCTAGAATAGGGCCACTACTATCACAAAATGCATACACTACTTGCAAAAGCTATTTGCCAGTGAGTGGTGGCTAACTGGCTCCAATGATGGCCAAAGTGACCACCACGAACCACTGTGGGGGAATACTAGCCTCGTTCCCAGGCCTTCCCCGCTTACGTGTATGTTTACGCGGCGTGATCGTTGTGCATGCGGACAGTCCACATGCGCAACGATCACACCGCGTAAACGTACACGTAGGCGGGGAAGGCCTGGGAACGAGGCTAGGGGAATACTAGTATATGGTATTATTATAATTATAGGTAAACAAAGCGTGCCAAAATGTGCAGTTGTAGCAGTGAAATGCACTGACAGTCAGGGATGTGCCCACAATGGTAGGTGTGGCCTTTTACAACCACCACCCCAGCCAATCAGGGGGGGTAGGACAGGATCACGTGTGACGACATTTTGCTGAGGTAGCACTCAGAAATCCATACAATTCCTCCTTTATAGATTTTGTTCTCTACCTCTCTAGCGAGGAGGAATATCGTGGTTTCGACGATTTCTGCTACTGTAGCAACAACAGAGCTACAGTTTAATCGGTGGAACCGAACCGGAACCGAACTTCGTTTTCGCGGCAGCAAGCTTACAAAGGAGGTCATTCGTCGCCAGTTCCGAGTGCTTTGTCGAGCAGCAAGAAAAGGGGGAAAAGCGTTATAGATGTAGTAAACCAACATAGAATCTTCCTTTGGATCTCCCGAGGTAAGAGGGAGCGGCAAACCTGGCGATTAGCGCTGAAAAGCGCGTGCGGTCCTACTCCGTCTCGCGATGTTTGTTCGTCTACAGATAAGACCTTCACCAGCAAAAATATTACTAAAGCATTAGATGAGTCTTTTGTTCTATTTTCACGTACGGATGTTCACCAGCAACGCCAGAAAACTCTCTTTGTTTCACAATGTACGGCAGTCTAAGTACATACACAAAGTACGCGATATATGAGACGAGGAATGAGTAGCACGTAAACAATGTCATGTGATGACCCAGTAAGCGCGTACGCGCGCAAGACCATGTCCTACCCCCCCTGCCAGCCAATATGACCACCATTCACAGCAAATCACTACCACTACAGTACTACGTAGATGATGTTTAATTTTACGCTATACTTGGGGGTATTAGTTCTAGATTAGAGTGTTTTTGACCACCACTTCATTCATTCTGGGCACAACACTGGACGATATACTCACATTATGACACAGATGTTTGACTACGTATTATGTATGCATATTAAACTGGCTGAACAAATTAACACATTGCTTGGATTTGACCTCCATCTTTCACGTTCACCAACGCATATACTACAATATATACATTCCTTGCATTCATTACCATTCTTTCAGCCTACCAGGGGTGTGAGATTGGGAACGAGACGCACGGAAATTATTCTGAGGTTATCCAATGAAGATAGCAACCCGTGCCAGTGTGCTTGCTAGCACTTATAAACTCGTGCTCACCAATGTACTACAAAGTATGTAAGTCTATCCAGATATACATTACACACAACTACACTACACGGTATCTGCATACATTATAATACCAATTACTACCGCACTTAAAGATATGCTGTTTACATATTATGATGCATAACATACGTACTGCATACTGTACGTATATACCATGTACCGATCAGGAGTTTATACTAAAAAGGTTTATACTAAGAAAACTTACAGCATCTCAAAAGCAGCATCTTATATTCAACGATGACACGGACAAACAACCCTACAGAGTAACACTATGACACAGCACTAGACATGGTATAACAGGTTTGACCGACGCTGTGTGCTAGGCTCAGAGTAAGTGACAGAAACTGCAGGCACTTGGCTTTTATTCAGCGCTACTACAGCAGATAGCATGTAAGACATACACTGTAAGATGTGTATGTACTGTGTGTCAACAACATTCCCAATAGGAAATGGCTTTTCCCTTGTGGAAAATAACTCGTTTCTCACATGGGATTTGAGCACATACTATGGAACTATGGAGCACATAGGTTAATTATACATATGTGTACATACATGTGTGCGTGCATGTGCATACATATTATATGTATGTATGTACGTATGTATGCACACATGTACACATAGTGTACATGTGAGGTCTTCTGAGGGCTTGGTATGAAATGTAGCTTATGAATGTGGTTTTGCTGAGTCGGCATGTTTTGAGGTTGGCCAATCAGATCAATAGATTTAAAACTGCTTATATGAGCATTATTTAAACCTGTTAATATACGTAAGCATTAAATTATAAAGTATTCACCGAAGCTGGGGCTGGGTCTTGGGCTAGATTTAGCGGTTGGTTTGGAGGTTGTGGGTGGTTTGACGGACTTTATCTTGACCTCCACAGTGGTGGTCTTTGTCTTGTGATGGTCTGGTTTGACTGGTGGCTTCTTGGTTCCTGCCCCTCCCCCAGCCTGCTGCAGCCTACGTTCTGTGGAGGGAGGGAGAGAGAGAGGGAGGGAGGGAGGGAGGGAGGGAGGGAGGGAGGGAGGGAGAGAGGGAGGGAGGGAGAGAGGGAGGGAGGGAGGGAGGAAGGGAGGGAGAGAAAATTGCAAGGAAAACGTAGACAAAAACAATATCTGATGGTATACACTTTACGTCTAACTGCACACAAAGCATAGTTTACAGAGACATTTCATACTGGCCATTTTGGAAGAACCAACTTTACACAGTGCAAAACAGGCTTTTGAAACCAGTTTATTACCAGTTAAACAGGTTCAGTGAGGGATCAAGGAAACCGACATGTCTGGGACTGGAAGAGTCCCCATTTCTAAATTGGTACAAATTTGTCAATAGTCAAAAATTACCAAGTAGTCTATTTGTGTTCCTCTGAACCCCATGGCTGTACTTTACTTACGGCATATTTTCCTTACGGGACATACAGCTAACTTTTAACTGATAGGGTAGTGATGCATATCATCATATCCGGAAAGTTGCAATGGTGTTGGTGTTTTTACAATTCAGTGCAAAGTAAAGAAGTTACGATACTTTTGTGAGGACTCATGTGCAGACAGATAGAGCTCAGTGCATTGATACATTAGAAATAGTGGCTCACGCTCTCTCTGGTATTTCCTGATGGCTGCTCTCTCCTCATACGTTGTCTGCATCTTCATGTCACAGGGGAAAATGTGGGGAACAATAATCAATTCTTGTCCACTTGTGTCCAACTATAATATACACACATTAAGCTTGTCCAACCACAGTAAGCTAACCCAACCGCCTGATATGCCTTTACTCAATCATTCAAACCCGCACATGCACGTGTGGAAATCAAGAAATCGTGCTATAGGCAGCTCATGTAAAATCAATACACTTGCATTACAAGCCTTGGGATGTATTGCCTTGCACCCCTTGTTACATTTTATCTACAGGTATATAGGTACACCTCAAATCTATAGTTTACAAGTAAATAAAAAAATTCCTATGAATTTTAAAAACAAGGCATCTGCTAGGTACCAGCCCAATCCCTATACAATACTAAGTACTACCGTATTTATATAGTGATCCCATTATATTTATGCCTTAGCTAAATTTCTAATATGTAGGCAACTACTTGTATACACATAAAATAGTTTTACCGCATCAGTGTTTAGAAGAGGGTCTTTACTGTCTTTCAGCCTTTCACCTTCTCTCTTTCCCTCTCTCTCCTCCTTCTCCTCTCCCTTCTTCTCCCCCTCCCCCTCCTCCTCCTTCTCCTCAACCTTTCTCTCTCCCTTCTGTTCCTTGCCCTAACACACACGCACCAGTAAAACATTCCTCTACACATGACACCTGAATAACTTGCTTGCCATTCTCTCCCCCTTGTTTCTATCTCTCTCTCTCTTTCTCTCCCTTTCCCTCCCACAAGCCAACAGTAATAATACACTCAAACGGCAGCCATTTCTTCCCATTCTCTCCCTCTTTTCCCTCTCCTTCAATATTTGTTCCTATCTCTCTCCTTCTCTCCTTCCCTCCCACAAACCAACAGAAATAATACACCCAAACAGCAGCCATAGCACCAAGGCCATAGACCACACCCCCAGAGCACTGGGTGGAGTCACCACAAGAGTATATACATACATGTACACAATAAACTGGTGTCCGTCTTATAAGTACATAGCAGACACCTCAACCTACCACCATCCCCAACATCCCCCAGTTCCCCAGATTAAGTCTGAGACTGGGACTGTGGAACATGTCAACATCATCTATGTATATGGTAATTCAACAAGATCAAAGAGATCAAGCGTAGAGCTACAGTCATCCTCCCACAGCCCACTACCCAACACAAAAGATGCTCTCTCAAAACTATTCAGGCTCTCAAAATGTTCAAATCAATCCCCAAGAAGCTCCTGCAACTTACACATAGTGTCATTTCTTAGAGTATTGTAGACCAGACAATCCCACAAAACATGACTAACGCTCTCACATTCATCATCACACAACAGGCACTCCTTTCTCCCCTCCCTTCCTCTACACCTACCCAACTCCTCATTAAGTCCACGTGCTAATGATAATAGAGACCCAGTAGCAGTTATTAACCAGCACTTTATCCTTGAAAAAGAAAAATTTATCATCTAAACTTCTTAATGTGCAACTCCCTTCCTCTTATTCTCTCTCAATCTAACATACACATCTACAGTCACTGTACACATCATGTATTTGACACAAACTACACAATTACCTTTGGCCTTGAAAAAATATCTTTGGAAGTGACGCTGTCCTTTTCCTGTGCCACAGAAACATTTATGTGTTACAGACATTATGTCCACACACAATACATATGTATACAAAGATAATACGTATCATAATTATATACAAATATAGTATACACAAAATTGGGTTTTATAAGTATATTACGTATGTACCTTCATTTCAGATGGCTCAGTTTTATCACCAAGAGAAGATTTCTCAACTGCTTTTTCTGTTTCCTGAAGAAAAAAACAATTTTCTCATTATTACAGGGTTATAATGTACACTTCCACATTAACAACAATACATTGCAATACAAGTGCTCCACAGGATCCTCAAACTAAAACTACCTGAAGGCTCTCCCTCTTTTCTGCACAATTTTAGCATTTACAACCTTTGAAACATAGCGTATGATCTTTGAACACTAATTGAGAAGATTGAAAGGTCATACGCTGAAAGTTTGTGTGTGGAATAGCGTATGATCTTTGAACACTAATTGAGAAGATTGAAAGGTCATACGCTGAAAGTTTGTGTGTGGAAGAGGGAGAGCTTGCGGATGTGGTGAGTTCAAACCTCATCTTGTTTCCTGGAGTTCTGTGTTTTCTGCAAGGCTTTCTCTGCCTCCTCATGTGGTGGAACCTCCTCAGCATTCACCATCACAAACTCTGAGACAAGAACCACAGACACAAAAAAGTCAAACATAGAGAGAGCTTGTTTTGTTTCAGGAGGATAGGGGCTCTCTCTCTTTCTCTCTCTCTCCTCTCTCTCCCTTTCTACCTTTCTCTCCCTCTCTGTCAATCTCTCCGTTTCTCTCAATCTCTCTCTCTGTCAATCAATCTTTGTCATTTTCTCCCTCCCTCCCTCTCCCATCCCTCTCTCTCTCTCTCACCATCTTCCTCTCTCCCTCCCTCTGCTCCTGATTGCTGCTGTTGCTCAGACAGTGGCTCCTCCTTCACTCGTGCCTGGAACAATTCATCCTCATCACCTGCTGCCGGCTGTGTTGAATACAGTAGGTACATACGTACATCTACGTAGATGCTACTGTATATAGCCTATTCCTATACAGTAAAACCTCCGATAATCGATACTCAAATGAAAGAAAACATCTCTAAGGACATAGTTGGAGGTCCCTTGTATAGTACATCTACATGCTACAATTACGCCTTTTAGAGTAGCCCACATAAAGGCGATCACTGCTTGAAAAGGAGCGGCCAATTGCATCCAAACTTTCCACAATCGATCTTTAAAAACAGGCAGTCGGGGAAAAACGGGAGGACAGTTTTTGCGACGTAAGGTTGGTTTTTGCGTGCATGATCACATTCATGTACACAATATTATATGTATATTTATACTGCATTGACTATAAGTGCATGAATGTGTTCAGTGTATGTGTGTGTGTCGATACTCACGGCAAAGATGTCTCGTGATCTGCCAGCTCCTGCTTTTGATCCAAACAAACCAGTGTCCATGGCACTGCAACATGTGACACAACATATACACAGCTAATGACAGATGTTCAGACATTCCTTATCAAACACACACATACAACATAGATCTGTTGTAACCAAATTAGTGTCCGAACTATTAAATAAGTCAACATAACAATTAGAGGACAAGTCTTTGAAATTACTAGCTACGGAGAAACATTGCAGCATTACAGGTTGTATTACAGATGCACTTGAAACTGTTGCTGTTATGTAGGTGTATGATGCGATTATAGCTGAAGAGATAAGACTTGGTAGTCTGTGGAACCTCATTAATATGAACTCCAGGGGACCATCAAAAGACGTTCATATATATATATCAGCAGGAATTTCACACTCTAACAGTAGCTAGCTGTATTAGTGTTATAATGTCTAGGGATTTCGAAGTGGTTTGTATTAAGCAGGTGTTTCTTCATATTAACAAGGTTCAATCTGTACATAAATATTTTATTGTATGTGCAGCAGAAATTTCACTCAAACAGTAGCTATATTAGTGTTATAATGTCTGGGGATTTCGAAGTGGTTTGTATTAGGCAGATGTTTCGACTTTAACAGTGTTCATATTAACAAGGTTTCATCTGTACATAAATCCTCCCATTTATGCCAATACGTTGTACATACAGCACTTACTCTTCAGAGAAAAGATCTCTGGATTTGGGAGGTCCAGCAGGTGAAAGAGGCTCATCTTCTGCTGGTTTCTTTTCACTAGAGAGAGAGGGAGGGGGTTAATCTTCATCCATATTGTTGTGTGTGAAGGTATATATACCTTTGTTTGAAGATGTCTTCGTCTTGAGTGGCCTGACCAGTTTCACTGGTCTGACTGGTTTGACTGGTTTGACGACTGGTTTGACTGGTTTGACTAGGCTGTTCAGTCTGATGTTGAGCCTCCTCCACAGCACTGGAGGAAGAAAGAGGAGAACATAAGCCTCAGATAACAGATAATGAGCTACCTCAACATTATAACTACTTCTTCACTTCTCAAACATGCAAACCATAGTGGCGAAATTTACTATTTCTCCCAGTGTTCTTTAGGAATATTCCACCGTGTGCACATTTTTGCTGGGTGAGTGGCTGTGCACTAGCAACAGGAGGACCACTAGCCAATAGCTGGTGACATCAAAGGCTTCCTGAATCGAATTTCTTAAGAAAACCTCCAAACAAAAAATGTGGCTGTCCCAATAGTTTCATTATTAATGGAGGTTTCACTCTTCAAGATGTGTAACAAAATCGTTGTAATTAGCCAAAAAAACAGGGCCTGTATATGTACATCATGAACAATATGTACACAGCACTCCCTATGCTCGATACAGTACTTGCTGTTCTATATAGCCAACACACAATAGTCCAGTGTGTAGTGGTCTCTTTGAATGGGTTTGAGATGTTCAGAAATTTATTTCAAGGGAACTGATCATCAATGTTGTAATCTTGAAATATTACAAATAGAGGAAATTCCTATTGATTGTAATTGTACTTTTCTAGAAGCCTTTTATAGATATTCAAAGGAATTCACTGAAAATTTTCAAGAAAACTTTGAAAATACAATTTATAAATTGTTCCCTGATAGGAAATTTAAAGAAGAATTAGTAAAGACTTTTGTGAAAATGAATAATTTCTTGATTATTTTTAAAGAAGATAAGAAAAGAAATAATAAAATTACAGAAGAAGGCAGTGTTATTAAATATAAATTTGGACAATCTAAGTTTAAAAACATATATATGCAATTTTTTGCGCCAGATTTGCAAGAATTATGGGTAAATTCTCCAAATTTCTTTAATAATTTTACTAAAATTAAACGTTTAATTAATGTTTTAAATAATAGTGAACAATTTAAAGAAGCATATGATATTCTTTTAAGTATTTATTCAATATTTGTGTTCCTTAAAGGAAAACCATATGCTTTAAAGGGAAAAATTCTAGCAAGTTATAAGGAAGAAGAAAATTTAGCTAGATTTATTCTTGAAAGTTTTATGGAAAATTTAAAAACTTGTTTTATTTCTATTGAGCAAATTAAATGCATTTTCCATATTAATGTGCTTTATTTGGATATTTTTCAAACTTTTCTGACTTATTTTGATGAGAATAATGTTAAAAAAAGCAAAGAATTTTTATTTAATTTATTGGAAATTGGCTTGAGGAAATTCTCCAAACAATGTAACTTTGATTTTGAAGAAGGAATAAAAAAAAATGAATATTTTTTTATTTATTTAAATAATCATCGATTTATATGTGCAATTTTTGTGCAAATTTTTTCTTTAGATAATAATTGGGAAAATTTAATATTAGAAATTAAAGATTTCCTTGGTTTTTCCTTTTTAAAAGTCCTTCAGAAATATTTCTACTTTGTTTTAAAAATGCAAGTTATTTTTGAGAAAATTGAAAAAGAATTCAAAATTAAACATAAAGAAGACATTTCTAATCCAAATTTAATTTATGATTATTTAACTAACCCGAAAAAAATTCTTATTGAAGATTTCTATAAAGGCTCTTTTTTTTATCTTTGGGATTATGATATATGTTCCCTTCAATTTTCTTTATTATTTTTAGATTTAAATCAAATTTTTGAATCAATTCGAGAATTTATGAATGAGAATAAATTTTTATGCCTTTTATTTGAAATTCTTTGTTTAATTTGCGTTAATGAAAGCTGTTTGTTTAATATTTTTAAAGGCGAAGAAATTAAGTTAAATTGGATGAGAAATTCTATTGAATTTTTAATTTCTACTGCCTTTATAACTGAAAATTGCTATGATTTTAATACAGTTAAGAGTAAATTAAATAAAGGCATTGTTAATAATAAAGAAATTAAACTTGAGAAATTTATTTGTAATGTTGCTAAACTTGATGAAAAAAAAAAAATGTTTAATAAATTCAGTGATAAAAATTGTGAATTTGAACCTTATATTTGGTTTAAAAGTCCCAAACTTTTTTCGGAGTTTTATGATTTTGTTAAAAATAAAATAGAAAAAAATTCTCCTTCTTCTTCTTCTACTTCTTTTTTTTATGATTTTGTCATTGGGAATAGAAAAAAAATGGGCTTTTATAGCTTTTTGGAAAAAATTCTTTCTAAATGTGACTTTATTTTCAGTGAAATTTTGTTTATTTTTGAAAGGAAAAGCCTAAATGTTGAACTTGTTAAACATTCCATTAAATTATGTTCGATTTTTTTTAAAATACCTTTAGAAGAACCAGAAAGTTTTTCTAATATTGTTTATGCTTTTAGGGAAAATAATTTAATTAATGCTTGGGATTTTTATAAATCACAGAAAGAATTCAATGATTATATTAATTCCTTTATTTATCTTGAAAAAATGATTTCTGAACTTAATAAAAGGAAAATGTTTCTAAAAAATCATTTAATAAATAAAGAAGAAAAAAATACTGACATTCAAGAATCTGAAACAATAAAAAAAGAAACTGCTTGTTTATTAGAAGAACAAAAAAAGAAGAAAATATTAATAGATGAAAAAATACTTAAAAAAAAGGCAAAAATTCAGGGAGAGTTTTTACAAATGCAGAAAAAATTCCTTGTTAATAATATTGATATAATTCCAATTGAAGATAAAAAAAATGAAAAAATTGATTCAATGATTTGTCTTTGTTGTCATATTTCTGATGGGGAATTAAATATTAAAAATGTCCTTGGTGTAGCTGCTTATATTTGTCCTGATTCTTTATCAAATTTTTATTATGGGAATATAAAAAAAAAAAGTTTATTATTAGAAGGAGAAGAAAATAATTCTTTATTACAAAATAACAATTTTGATTTTATTATTACAAGTTGTTCACATATTTTACATTCTCAATGCCAATTTTTAAATTCTAAATTATATGGAATTCAATCTCAAACTGAAAAATTATGCCCTTTTTGTAAAAGTATTAGTAATGTTTTAGTTCCTATAATTGAACCTTTTTTAGTAATTAATAATATTGGCAATAATTCTTTCATTTATAAAGAAGAGAAAAATATTTATAATATTGAAGAAATGATTTTTAATATTAAAGATTTAATTATCAAGGAAAATTATGAAATCGATTATTGCCATAAATTCTTTAATAAGGAAAAATTTCATATTGAAGATATTGATCAAGTTATGAAAGGACTTTTTAATAGTTTTCTTTTTGTTGTTGAACAAGCTAAAATGGATGAAAACATGGTTTTAAGAGTTATTAATGATGTACTTATATATTTAGCTGAAAGCATTTTTACTAATGGCCTTAATGAATTCTTTCAAAGAAATTTTTATATTATGAGGAATTTGTTTTTAGTGTTTAGAATTAAATTCTGGACCTTTAATAATTGTTCTTTAAAAGAATTCATTTTGAATTATAAAATGAAATTTTTAAACGATTTCCTTGAATTTATTAATTTAGATATTATTGGAAAAAGCCAAAGCTTTATTCTTGGAATTGAAAATCTTTATTGTAATTTATTACTTAAAATTTGTGTTATTTTCTTAGATAATGAAAATATACTTTGGGAATATCTTAATTTTATTAATAGAATTTTTTTCAATAAGCTTATTTATTTTTATTCTTTTTCTTTTAATGAAGAAGAAAAAGAAGAGGAAAATTACTTTGAAAATTTAAGTGAAAAATGGGAAAAGGATGAAGTTTTTCGATTAAAATTGTTTGGATTTTTAAAACCTTATTTAGAACTTTCCGCTGGGATATTTATTACTTTTTTTAACTTAATAAATATGAAGGAGGAAATTTTATCATGTAAAAATAATTATGAAGAAATGGATCTTTTCTTTATGAAATTTGGAAATCATTTTAAAATCCATTCTCAGTTTCAAAATTTTTTTAGAAATAAATCTAAATTATCAAACAAGAAGGCATTAAATCTACAAGGCCAGAAACTGTTGGAAGATATTAAAAAAAATCCTTGTTTAAAATTTGAAATCATTTATTTAGGAGAAAATTTCAAAGAAATGAGTGATCTTTATTTCTATCAAAAATGTGAAAAATGTCAGAATTTTCCCAAAAATGAATCCAGTAATTTATTTTTATGCTTAATTTGTGGGATTGTAATTTGTAGTAAAAATTGCCTTCAAAAAAAAAATAATGGAGAAATCCTTGGAAATTTAAATAAACATGTCAATGAATTTCATTCACAGAAAACTGTTTTTTTAAATATTATTGATGGACAAATTCTTTTTATTGATAATGCTAATATATTAATTTATAAGAATCTATTTTATAATAATTTTGGACAAAAGTTTAATTTTAATAAAGCTGATGATTGGGAGAATTACTTTATTGATAAAAATATAATTCAAGATATTAATGAATTTATCAGAAAAAGAAAAATTCCTCATGAAATTCATTATAAATTTGATGAAAATCCTGATTTTGTAATGCAAAATTGCTTTGAATTTTAATTTTCTTAATAATAATTTAAATATTTTTTATTAAATTAAGAAATTTTATTTTAACAAAAAAAAAAATAAAAATATTTTTTGTCTTTTATAATACTAATCAGTTTTTTATATTTGTAAAAAATATATTATTAATTTTTTTTTAAAGAGATTATAAATGGGAAATAATAGCTTCTGTTGTAAAAGCTCTAACTTTGAGGCAAATATTTATTTTAAACAAAATACAAGAAAAGGAAATAAATTATTGGGTATTTTTAACAGAAAAAATATTATAAATTTTACTTAAGGGTTTGAAAAAAACTACATTACTTTGCCTTCTGCAAACTTAAGTTTTTTTTTTTTTTTATAATAACACATATAATTTTTTATATTTTAGAAAATAGATATCTTGTTCATAAGAAAACAGGCATTATAAGATCTTTTCAAATTATTAAAATAAATAAATTAATTCAAGAAGAAAAAGAAAATTTTTATAAAGAGTTGGAATTATTCAAAAATATTGTAAATTACAATCAAATTAATTTATTTTTTCAATCAATTAATTTAAATAGAAAATTTATAAATAAAAAGTTAATTCTAATTCTTAAAGAAACATGAGAATTTAATAAATTTGCATGATTTCTTTGTAGATGAAAAAAATGTTTATTTAATAACAGATTTTTATGATAAAAATCAGAATTTATATTCAAAATTAAAAAAATGTCAATTTTACTCAGAAGAAAAAATTTTATCAATTTTAAAACAAATAATATTGCCATTAATAGAAGCTGATAAATTTAATTTATTTCATGGGTTTAACTCTTAAAAATTTTTTTAAAATTTCCCTTTAAAGTTTTTTGACAACTAAGAATGTTTTAATTGAGGAAAATAATAATGAAATTATAATTAAAATTGCCAATTTATATTTAACAAAATATCTAAAATCCGGTATTTATGAAAGAAATGTTATTATATTTATATATATAATTATTATTTTTCTTTTTTAAGCTAAAATACACTCCTCCAGAATATTTTAATAAGGGATATGATATTTGGAGCTTAGGGATTATTTTATATGAATTATTAATAGGAGAAAAACCTAAGAGTTTATAAAAAAAATAAAAAATTTTCTTTTTTTTTTTAAAAATTAAATAATAATAATAATTACTTATTACAAATTATACAAAAAAAAAAAATCACTTTAAATATAAAGCTAAAAAAATATTTGAGTTAAATGACTATTGAACTAAAAATTATTATAAAGCCTAAAAAATGTTTTTAATTTTATTTATTTTAATTTAGATTACAATAACCTTAGTTTAAATGATAAAGAAAAATTTGAAAATATATCTTTTGAAGCAAAATTCGTATTAAAAAAAATGCTTATTGTTAATTTAGATAATAGAATTGATTTAATGGAATTAAGGAAGAATAATTGGATTTTTGAATAAAATAAATAAATATTTTACTTTTATAAGTATATATTAAAAAAAAAAAACTAATAGTAATTTTTTTTAATATTTTTTAATTTATATACTATAAATTAAATTGAAAAATTCAAATCAATATTATTTATAATATTAAAAAAATTTCTATTATTATTAATAATATTAATAAAATTTCTATTTGATATTTTTTTAATTTATAAAATTATCACTTATATTTTAAAAATAATTAATTTAATATTTGGATTTAAATATCTAAAAAAAGCATAATATAATTTTTATTAAAATTTCTAAATAATGGAAAATGATATAATTAATATTGAAGAAAACTCTGCAAAAGAATTTATCAGAGAAGAAGAAAATAAATCAAAAATGATAGAAGAAGTTATAGAGAAAAAAATTAAACCAATTATTTCAGAAAAAAATGAAAAACTAACAAAAGACGATAGCCGTATTTTAAGATTTTAAATTACAATTTTTACTTTTTATTTTTTTAAAAAAAAGGAATTTTAATATAAAAATTATAAGTAAAATATTTTAGTTTTATTTATTAAATTTTTTTATAAGAAATTGAATCAAATGAAAATTTGGCGGAAAATTCAAACATAATAAAAAAAGTTATTAAGAAAAGAAATAATTCAAAAAAAAAATCTTCTTCGAGGAAAGGAAAAAAATCTAAACGATGTAATATTTGCAGGAAAAAAAAAAAATATGAATCAGTTTTTAGTTTGTAAAAAATGCTCTAAATTTTTTCATCTTGAATGTGCAAATGTTTCTGAAAAATACATTCCAAAAATTTTTATATGTTTAAAATGCAAGTAAAAAAAAAAAAATGATTTTTCCAAATTATAAATAAAAAAAAAACAAGAGATAAAATCAAGTTAAATAAACTCAAACTTAAAAAAAAGAAATTAATCGATAAAAATGAAAATAAAAATAAAAAAATCGATATTGTTTTCAAAGAAGAGAAAAAAAAAAAAATATTTATTGATAAACCAATTAGCAAAGAATTTGAAAAAAAAAGAAAACTTGAAGAATTTTCTGAAAAATAGTTAAAAAAAAACATAAAAAATTTTTTTTCCCCTAAAAATATTTAACATTCAATTAAAAAGCAGTATTATAAAATTTATATATATAACATCTTTTTTAAATAGCCCTCATTATATTGATTTTGATGGAAAAGTTAAATTTCCAATTGATGATTTTATATTACAAATATACGGAAAATTTTTGAATAATAATAGAGAAAAATTTCCTGATGTAAATCAAATTTTAACCATTAATTATTATATTATAGAAACCAAGACCAAAATCCTGCCATTTAATTCCATCTGATTTACTTGGAGATATTTTGCAAATTTGGAATTTTTTTAGATCTTTTAATGAATTTTTAGATTTAGAAACATTTACTCGGCAAAAACTTTATGAATCTCTAGTAGAAATTTAATTTATTATTGATTTTTTAATTTTTTTTAGATGTATAAGGGAAATTCAACAATAAAATTAATTAAGAATATTCATTTTTCGTTGATAAAATTATGGTCAATTGAATTTTTCACAAATGCTAAATATGAAAATTCTGAAATTCTTTTTATGCATTTGATAAAAATTTTTAAGGATAATAAACACTATAATAGAATACTTGAAAAAATTTTTAAAGAAATAACTTCCCAATTTTTAATTCAACAAGATATTGTAACTTTTTAATTTCTTCAATTTGATGAATTTTTTCAATTAATTAATTAAAAGAAGAAATTAATTACTTTTTATTTTTGAAATAAAACTTTAAATAAAAAAAAAAGGAAGAAAATTTCAAGCAGGCTTTGGAAAATTTAATAAAATTAGACGATTTTAGCTCAAAATACAATAAAATTTTGATGAAAGAAAAAATTCAAGTCTTGATTAACTTATTTTATTTTCTTCAATTAAAATAATTAATAGATTCTTTTAGCTTTTATTGAATCAATTTATAGTTTAAACATTTTCAAAGAAGAAATTAATAAAAGACTCGATGAAAATAATTATTTGACAAAACAAAAAAATGAAACAACTAATGAAATGTAAAAAAAAAAAAATAAAAAGTTTATTATAAAACAATTTTTTGTTATTTTTACTTAATTCATTTAAAATTATTTCAAAAAAAAATTAAATTTAGAGATAAAATTTTTTATAATAAAATTCAATGAAAATAACAAAAAAAATTGTTTTGATATAATAATTTAATTTTACATTAAATATTTACTTGATTCAAAATAAAGAAAAAAAGATGAAATTGATTTAATTTTATTAAAAAAGAAAGAAAGAGATTTTGCAATTAAAGAAGAAGAAGCAAAAGAGATTTCTAATTTTATTTCAAGAAGTGAATTCTTGAAAAAAAAAAATGAATTAGAAAATGAAAAAAAAGAAATTTCTTATATTTCTTCTGATATTTTAAAACTAGAACAAAATATAATAAAAAAAAAAGAAAAATTCAAAAATATTCAAAAAGAAATACCATTTTCTATAAACTCTTCAATTTTTCTAGGACAAGATGTTAATCAAACTCAATATTTTGTAAATAAATTGAGATAAATTTGTTAAAATTCATTTCTTTCTGTATTAGTTTTTTATCCATGAAAACGACAAAATTTTTTTGAAATATTTCAGAAGTAATGAAAAAGATAATGAAAATTGGTATTTATTTAACACAAAGGTTTGAATTAATTTATTAATAATAAATAATTTTTGGGAAATTTATAAATGCTATAAGTATTTTTATTGTAAAATTTAAATCATAATAAATTTAATAATTGAATATAATAATAATATAATTAAATTTATTTTTTTTTCTTAATCTTAGAGTGATATTTTACAATTATCAAGAAATCTAAATGTTAAAGGAATTAGAGAAAAAAATTTATCTGAACAATTAAACTATATAATAAAGCAAAATTTTTTAGAAATTTCAGAGTAATTATTATTATTTTTTTTATTTTAACAAAATAATAATTTAAATCAAAATATATAAATAAAATTTTTTTTAATTTAATTAGAAATGAAATAATTGACATAAATGAATTAGATAAAGAAATTGATAAAGGTGATTTAGTAACAGATGTTGAATTTGAGACTGAAATAATAATTTTAAATTACAACTCATTACTTTTGCCAAATGTTAATATTGATGATATAAAAAAAATTATGCTTCAATATGAAAAATATTATACCGATTATTTAAGATCAAAAAATTCTCGTTGGGCAGAAAAAGAAAAAAGAAAAAATTTTGTAAATTTTTTGAAAAATATAATCTTATTTTTAAAAAAAAATAAGAAATTTTTTATTAACTATATTATTCTCTTTTACTGATTTTCTTTTTTCAAGTTTAAATTTAATATGGTTCATTTGCAATATCAAAAAAAGGATATTTATTTCAATAAGTTAATAAGCTTTTATTTTATCCAAAACCAAATTTTATTAAATTTTTCCATAAAATGTAAATAATAAAAGTAATTTGATAACTTTTATAATTGAGTTTATGTTATAATATTTGAATTTTTTTATTTTGGCTTGCAAATGAGCCATATTAAAGTATAATTGAAAAATTTCAGTAAAAAGCGAATAATATTTAACTTTTTTGATAATTATTATGAAAATTATTAAAAAAAAACATGAAATAAAATTTAATAAGAAAAAAGAAATAAAAGAATGTGCTTCAAATATAGAATTAATTCATCTACTATCGAAAATGAATGAAAATTTTATGAGTATTCAAAAATTGTGTCCAATTGATGAAAATGAAAATGAAAAAAAAATGGAAAAAGTGAATAATGAAAATGTTTTTGAAGAAACTTATTATCAATTTGATGCTGAAAAAAAGAAAAATGAAGAATTTGATAATATGAAATTCAAAAAACATCAGGGTTTATTATATATTAATATTAAAAAATAATTTTTGAAAAAAACATTTATTAATTTTTTATTTTTAATAATTAAATTTCATTAAATTTTATTAATAAGCAAAAATTTGGGGAATTTATCAGGAAAAAATTAAGCAAATTTGGGAAAATTGTGTTTCAAATGAAGATTCTCCTTCCTTATCTATATTATGCTATTATTGTTATATTTTTGGATTTGTTCTTGAAAAATATCTTATAAAAAAAATGGAAAATAAAGAAGAAAACAAAAAATCTAAACCAGAAAAAATGAATAATTTTATCATTGATAATAATGATAATTTTGATAAAAATTCATTTAAAAAAAATAATGAAGATTCAAAAAGTGAAGACAAATTTCAAGATTTTCCAAAAGTTACAAGATCATCTAACAGAGGAATTGTAACAAGGAAAAAAATAATAAAATTAAATGACAAAGTATAATATTTAAAATTAATTATTAAAAAAATTAAAAATTAAAACTTGATTTCATAAATTTATATAATAAAAAAATAAAAAAAGAAACAGAAATGCAGAATGTGTAAAGAATCTGGAGACGTTGTTTGTTGTAAATCTTGTCCTGCAACTTATCATCCAGATTGTTTAGGATTAAAAGTTAATAAATTTTTTTTTGTTTTTCTTCTATAATTTCAAATTTATTTAATATTAAATAATTAATAATATTTTATAATTCAGGATTATGATAAAGATAATTGGATTTGTTTTGAATGTATGGAAGTAATTAAAGTTCAAAGACAAACAAGAAGCACAACAAAGAAATTAAAAAATTAATAATTTTAATATTTTTGATAAAATAATTATCTTTATTTTTTTCTTCAAAATATAAATTTTAAATAAATCTTAAATTATTTTTAATTCTATTTTAATTAAATACACATAATTAAAACTTTCATTTTTTATTATAACTAACTTAATTGAAATTTTTTTACTTTGAATTGTGGTGCTTACTTAATTCTTAAAAAATATAATTATATTTTAATATAAATATTCTTTTGTTTTTTCAAGATTATTATTTAAAACAATGATTAAATAAAATAAATTGAATTTATAATAATTTACTTTTTCTTTGAAATTTGATGCTTAATTTTTTCAATCCAAGTTTGTGAAATATTTGGTTTTAATTTTTTTTCATTTTTATTTTTTGAATTTTCTTCAAGTCTTTTTGCAAATTCTTGAATTTCAATTTCAAAATCTTAATAAAAAGTTATAAAAAAAAGCTTATTTTTATTTTTTATTATTTTTTTTATTATTTACTATTTTGATTTTGGTTATTGAGAAAATTCTTATTTTTTTTTTTTAATTTCTTTTTATTTGAACTTTTTTTATTATAATTTTCATCATAAATTTTTTTATCAAATGGATCTTCATCAAAGTTATATTCTTTTATTTTTATTTGAAATATTTTAAAAAAAACAAATATTTTTAATTTAAGAGGAAGATATTTTTTTTTTTAATAATAAAACACTTCACCTAAATCTTCATCTTGAAAATATTCCTCATAAGTCATTTTATTCAAATCCTTTTTTGAATTAAAAAGTGTTGATCTTTAAAATGATTAGAAATGTTTTGAGAAAATAATAGACTTTTTAGTTATCTCTTCATTAATTTCATATAGAAGTTCAACTACTTCTTGGTATTTATAGGAATGCTCTCTATTATCGAAGAATATTGAGTTTACTTTTTCTAAAAAGCACTTTAAAATTAAATTTATAGCTATAATTTTTAATTTTTTTTATTACATTTTATGTGAATAATAAATATCTTAGCAAAATTATTCTGAAAATTTACAAAAAAAAATTTAATTTAAAAAATTTATAAAAGAATTATTAAATATGGCTCTTTCATATGGTTTTCATTTTAATTTTTTTTGGTTTTGTTTTTTTTTTTTTTTGATTTTTTATATTTTCCTGATAAAATTTAAATAAAAAAGCATTTTTTTTTTTTTTATTTTTATTTTATGTTATTTTTCTTTTTTTAATTATCTTATAAAATTCTAATAAACAAAAATTTTAATAAAAAGCCAGATAGAAAATTGTACATACCATTATAATAATTAAATAAGATTACTGATTTAAAGAATTTAAAAAAATATTTTAAAATTATTTATTATTATATATATTTCTTTTTATTAAAAACTTTGTAATAAAAATATGAATTTTACTTTAATAACTTCATCTTGATATGTAAAAAAGATAAAAATTTTTTTATGAAAATCATTGCAAACTTCTCTAACTTTTTTTTTAATAGATAACTATGAAAATATAAATAAAATGAAAATTTTTTTAATTATCAACTGTTTTATTTTTTTGTTTCATAAAATTATTCATATAAATTATTATCAATTTTTCTGTTTCTTCACTTATAATATCAATCAATCTGAATCTTGTTGCGAATTTTTGAATTAAATTTAAATATAAATCTTTATTCTTTTTAAATTTTTTGAATTTAGTATTTTTATTTTCATAGGTGAAAATCGCCTCTGGCTCTATTAAAGCTTGTTTAATATCTTTTACTAATGATTTTCTTATATTCTTTTTTTAAAATAATCAAATTTTTAGAAAAATAATTGTCAATTTTATTTTGGAATTTTAATTTATTTTATTTTTAAATGTAAGGTTTGTATTTATTCTATTTTTTAAGTTATTCTCTTAATTTTATTGAAAAAGAAACTTTTTGGAAATCAAAATAAATTTATAACCCCTGATAGTATTTTTTTTTTTCAATAACCTCAGAATGACACTCAAAATTTAAAGCTACCAAATAAAAAAATTGGTTTAAATCTTCTATTTTTTTAAGTGCTGAAATTATTTTATTTTCTGGGATTCTTTCTATAGAAAAGTTTTCATAAATAAATGTAAAAATGTCTTTAATTGAAATATCACCTATTTAAATTTTAAAGTGATTTACGAAATTATAACTTTCAGAGTTTGTTTTGTCATTTTTTTCTTGAGTAATATTCAGAAAATTTTCGATTTCGCTTAAATTTTCATCAAAATAATCTTTTAGGAAAAATTTTACAATTTTTTAATTGATTATTTAAAGAAATTTAACCCAATTTTTCTTCATCTTCTTCTTCTAACTTTTTAAAATTATTTAATTTTAATTTTTTTTTAATTAAATTTACATATTAAATTAAAAATTATCATTTTTTTTATTTTACTTTCAAATTTTTAATAAAAAGATTTTTTTTATTTTTTTAAAAATAATAATTAAAAACGCTATTTTATTATGAATCGATAATTTAATGAATAATTTAAAAATTAATAAAAATAATATTTATTTGTTTTCCATTTAATTTTTATTTAAATTTATAATCAAATTTCAATTATTAGTTGAATATATTTCATACCAATTTTGAATTCTTTGAATTTTTCTTTAAATCTAAAAAAAATAATTAAATACAAAAATAAAAAAATTAGTAATCGCCTTTTTTTTCTTTTTCTTTATCTTTTTTTCCATTAATAAAATTAAAATTATCCATTTTTAATTCATTATTATTCATTTCTTTCACTTAAATATAAAATTGGAAAGGAAATTTTATTTATTTACTTAAATTTTTATTAATTTCATCAAAATTAATGTTTTGAATTGTTTCTTTTATTCTTTTTAATTCGAAATTAGTTAATAAATCATCTTGTTCAATGAATTCCTGGAGTTTTTGATAACTTGCATCATTATAACTTTCTTTTAAATTTGATAGCTTTTTTTTTTATTTTGCTTGATGTTTTATTTTTAATTAATTAATTACAATTGCGAATTTATCTTCTTCAGTAAATTCTTTTTACATTATTTATTTTTAAAAATGTTTTAATTATATTTTTTGAAAACCTTCAATTTTTATTCCATTTTCATTTTTTTTTTTATTTTTTTTTTTTTTCCCACTATTTGATTGCATTATTTTTCTTTCTTTTTTCTATTTAATAAATTTTTAATAATAAAATTGAAATATAAAAACTATACATTTTGAATTCTTTGGAATAAATATAAAATATTTATTTTTTAATATATTATTAAATTCAAAAAAATTTAATATTAATAATTTTTTTTTATTATATTATTTAATATTTCAAACCATTATTTTTTAAAATTAGCCTGATTTTTTATTTAAAATCTATTTTTTTTAAAAAAAACAAAATATTAAAATATAATTAAAAAATATATCTAGAAATATTTTTATTGAAATAATATTTTTATTTTTAATTATTTTAAACTAAATTTTATTTTTTAAGCATGGAATTTTATAAGATTTAATTTTTAAAAAAAGTGAAAATTTTTTTCTGCATTTTCTAATGTTTTCATTTTTGAAGATAAAGAATTTTCCTCAACATCTTTAATTATATTTTCAAATTCTTCCTCTTCAACTATAAAGAAAAAAAAAAAAAATTATTTTTTTTTTCTAATTATAATACAATATTTATTATTTCAAATTAATAATTAATAATACCATTTAAAGGAAAATTTAAATTTGATAAAATTTTTGGTTTAATTAATATTTGGCTAACTGGTTTTTCCATGAAATAATTAGCCTTTTCTTTTTTAAAATTATCATTTTGATTAATTTCCCAATCAAAAACTTCATCATCAATTTTAATATCACTATTAATTCCTGCACTTTTTAGGAGATTTTTCAAAAGCTTATAATTTGGAGTTTCACTAAATTTAAGGTTCTTGACATAATTAAAATAAAGACTAAATTCATTAGGAATTCCATGGCATAATTCTTCAGATTTAATTTTATTTTTAACTTCGCCAATAAATTCAATACGATTTTCTGCTCCATGAGCAATATTTTGCCAAGGCAAATATCCTTTTATGAAATAAACCAAATTATAACCAATACATTCTAAATCATCTTTTCTAGATTGTTCTTCACCAAAATGTGAACTAATACTTGCATATCTAGTAGTACCAACAAAATTTTTCCCTTTTTTAGCTTTTATATGCTTTTTATTAGCATTTAAATAAAATTTTGATATCCCAAAATCAATTATATTCACTCTTTTGCTATTATCTCCTATACCCATAATAATATTATCTGGCTTTAAATCTCTATGAATTATACCAGAATTATGTATTTGTTCTAATATTTCTAATATTTGAATTCCTATTAATATTGTTGTTTTAATTGAAAATTTCCCTAAGGTTTCCATATGGTGATAGAGATCTACTCCTAATAAATTTAATGCTAAAATGCTAAAATTTTCTTCAAAACCATACCAGATTAATTTTGGAATTCCTTTTACTTGCTTTAAATGAGTTAAAATTGTTGCTTCTCGCTTAGTTGTTAATGTACTTTTTCTTTCTAAATTTTCACAAATTTCTAATTTTAAAGCAATTTTTTCATCGTTTAATAAATTTATTGCTAAAAAAATTTGTCCAAATGTTCCAAAATTTAAATTTTTTATGATTTTGAATTGTTTATTAAATATTATATTCTCATTTTTGAAATTAATTTTCTTCATTCTGTAATTAAGGAATAATTTCTTCTGAAAAGCAGAAATTAAAAATTATTTTAATTCTAATAGAAATTGTTTTTAAAAAATAACCTATCCTTTATAATCAAAAAACATAGAGTTTTTATTTAAATTATAATATAATTAAATTTTTATTATTTTTTTTGTAATAAAAATTAATAAGTATTTTTTATTAACAGAATTAATAATTTTTAAAAAAAAGAATTTAAATTTTTTAAAAATGGAAGAAATATTTTTACTTTTTGGAAGTATTTTTGAAAAATTAAGTATTGAAGTGGATTTAGAAAAAGATGATTTTTTTAATGAACAAATCTATTTTGAAGTATATAAAATAATGTTTCCATTTAAAGAATCAGATTTAAATCAAATTATGCTTTCAAAATTAAAATCTGGAGAAAAAATTCAGGCATTTATTGATATTTTATCAAATGATATTTTAAAAATAGATTTATCTCATATAAAAGGTTTAATTTTTTCTTTTCCTTTTTTGAAAAAAAATATTTATTATTTATTAAGGAGATAAAATTGCAAAAGGAGATCTTAAACATTTATTGAATTTTTTACAGTTAATTTTTGAAGTTTCAAAGTTATACAAAAAAAAAATTCCAGTAAGAATTATTTTAATTCAATATTTTTTTTAATTGAAAGAAAAAAAATCAAAAATTTTTATAAATAAAACACTAATAATTTTAATTAACTTTACAATTACTCTTTTAATAAAAAAATTTAAAAATATTTTAAATTAAAAAATAAAAAAGAAAGATAGTGATGAGGAAAATGATAAAAAAGAAGGAAAAGGACATACAGTTTTAGGAATAAATAATGAATTTCCTTCAAGCAGTGAAGATGAAGTATAGAAAATAAGAAAAATATAAAATGAATAGAAAAATAAATGAAAAAAAAAAATAATATTTTTTATTCAATTATTTTATATTTAAATAAATATAATGAAATCTTAATTAAAGAAAAACGAAAAACGGAAAAATTTATCAAATACAAAAAATAAAAATAATGAAATAAGCAAAGAAAAAAATAATGAAGAAGAAGATGAAGATGAAGATGGAGAAATAGAAGATTTTTTCAATGATTTAAAAATAAGTGAATTTTATTTTTTTTATAATTATATTCTTTTTATATTAAAATTTATTAGTAAAAATATAAAAAATTTATTAAGAACAAAAGAATAAAAAAAATGAAGAAAATGAAGAATATTTTAATAAGAATGAAGAAGAAGAACATGAAAATGAAGAATTATCAGATTTATCAAGAAATAAAAATAATAAACAACTTTTAAATGAAGAAAATAAAAAAAATAATAAACAGGAAATTAAGAAAACTAAGGAAGAAAAACCAAAAAAAAATAAAATTGTGCGAAATGAAAGCAAGAAACCAGAACCTAAAACAAAAATAATTGAAGCAAAAAAAAAAGATGAAAAAAAATCAGACAAAGATAAAAAATTATCTGGAAAAAATAAAGAAAATAAAAATTTGAGTGTAAAAAAATTATCTTCTCTTTCTCAAAATTCGAATAATACTTTAAAGAATAAAAATTATAAAGAAAATTTAAAAGAAAGTCCAATAAAGAAAAAAAAAGATAAAAATATTACTATTAGTGGAAAAAACTCAAAAGGTAATTTTTTTTTTAAATTTTTTTTAATTTAATTAATTTTTTTTTATTCATTAATCATTTTTTTAATTAAAAAAAAGTATTTTTTTTAATATTTTTAAAATATACTAAAATTTGTTTATTTTAATTAAAAAGAAAAAGAAAAATTGTTACATTCAACAAGTTCAGAACTAAATGTAAAATTTTTATTTTAATAAATTAAATTAAGATTAAAAAGAATTATAAATATGAAAATTCTGAAAAACTTACTGAAAATGAAGAAAAACTGTTAGAAAAAGCTAGTTTGGGAAATAGTGATTTAGAAAGAAATTTATATGAAATTTTAGCTAAAAATTTCAAAAATATAAGACAAAGTTTAAGTAACATGAGAGATTATAAATTACAAGAAGATGAAATTAAAGTAAAATAAATTTTAAAATTAAATTAATTGCTTTTTAATTAATAATTAAGACAAAAGAAAAATTTTCAAAGCAACGACTTGATTATATGAAGACTTTAAAAGAACATTTGCATTTTCATCAAGTTAAAATAAAAAAAAAAAATATATATTTATTTAACTATTTAAATAAAAAAGAATCATGATAAAAGTAATTATGTAAAAGAAATTCATGAAAAAAATATACAAAAAAAACTTAAGAAGTTAAAAGTGATTAATAATAATTAAATTTTTTTTATTATAATTTTAAAAATAATTAGTTTGAAACTTCAGCTTTTCAAGAAGAAATTGAAAAAGATGAAAAATCAATGGAATATAAATTAAGAGATGAAAAACAGAAATATATTAGAAAAATGTAATATAAAAATAATTTAAAATCATTAATTTAAAAAAAAAATAAAGAAATAAATTGGTTTTTGATCTTGAGAAGAAAAAAATAATTGAAGAAAAAAAAATGTATAAAGAAGAAAGGTCAAAAAGAAATGAAGCAAATAGGCAATTTTATGAATCAATTGAAAATTTTTACAGAAATAAAACACAAATTTTGAAAGAAAATTTACATTCAGAAAAAATTGCCAGAAGAAATGCTGAAATTGCGCAAAAAAGAGTTTGAATTTATTAAATTTTCCTTTTTTTTTTATAAAAATTATATATAATAAGGAAATTATGCAATTGGAAAAAGATTTGAAATTAGAAAAAAAAAAACAATTAAATCAAATTAAAGAAGTTTGGAAATATGAAAAAGATAAATTAGATATTTTAGTAAAAGATGATGATTTTTTAGAAAAAGAAATAAAATCTTTGTATAATAAGAGCTAAAATTATTTAAAATTTTATTAAGAGATTCATATTTTGATAAAAAAAAATATTTCTAAACTTTTTGAAATCATAATTTTATTTTCAATATTCATTTTGAAAACAATATACTCTTTATTTATTACCCATTATTATAAATTTTTTTATACTATTTGGAAAAATTTATATTATTGTATAAAATAAATTTATAAAATTTAATTAAAGAGAATTTTTTTTATGTTAAGTATAAATGACAATTTTTTTTAAAAAAATATTACAACATAACAAAAAAAAATGTTTATTAAGTAATTTTAATGTGAAACAAAAAAAAATTTATTATTTGAAAAGAAATTCTGAAGTGGAATAATCAAAATTTTTTTGATAATGGTGAGTTTTTGGAAAAATATTATCAAAAAAGAATTCATCATTTCTTTTAGCTTTTTTATCAAAACTATAGCATTTAACATGCTTTCCAACTTTAGTTTGAATTTTTTTGTTTAAATCAATTATTATTTTATCTTGTTTTAATTTTTCTTTGCAAAAATAATCAATTTCATTATTTTTTATTCTTATTTCATCATTTTTTTTTTGAATTTCATGATTTTTTGATAAAATCTCCATTTCTAAAGGCTCAAATTTTTTTTTGCTATAATCTTCATAATTTGATTTGAAAAAAGATAAGTCATATTTAAAATTGGGGATCATTTTTGTATTTTTTTTATTATTTTCAATCAAAATATGAGAAAATTTTTTAACCATCAAATTTATTTTTCTTTCAGTGAATAAATTTATGTCATTAATCCTATTGATAAATATTTCTTTTATTGAGTTTTTTTTCCTCTCTCAAAATATTTGTAAATTTCATGATATTTTCTTTGAAAATTTTTGTTTTTTTTACTAAAATATTTATTATCAATTTTTTTTGATTAGTTAACACATTTACTAAGGCTTTCTGTCTAGAATTATCTTTAGATTCATTTTCAAAATTTAACTGAAGATCTTTATATTTTTTATTTAAACTTTCATTGTGCATTTTTAATTCTGTAACTAAATTTTCTAATTCATTCTTTTTATTTTCAATAACACTTGAATGCTTAAGTATATTATTTTCACTTTCTCTTTTAAATTCTTCAATTTTTTCATAATACATTATTTCATTATTTTTATTTTCTTCTTGCAATATAATGTATTTTTTATTCAATTCGTTTTTCTCTTCCTAATTTAATATTAGGTTTATATTTTTTTTAATTAAATTTTTTGTTTAATTTTTAAAAATTATTTATAAATTTAATTTGAGGACTATTTTTAAAATCAGAATATACATAATTTTTTTTTTCTATATTTTTGAGTTGCAAGTGTAATTTTTCATTATTTTCTTTTTCATATTGAAGACTTAATTTTAATTGTTTTAAATTTTCTTGAGAAAAATTAAACTCATTTGTAATGTTCAAAATTTCATTGTTTAATTTCAAAGTTATATTTAAAATATCTTCTTTTAAATTTTCATTATAATTATTAATTTGTGAAATATTTTTATTTAAAGCTTTAATTTCTAATAATTGTGAATTTTCTAAATTTAGTTTTTGTTCTTCAAGCTTCGCAATTTTTAAATCATTATCTTTTAATTTTTTTTCCATATTTTTAATTTCAGAATATTTACTTTCATTATTATTAAGTATTTCTCTTTCTTTTTCTTTATCTAATATATTTTCTTTACATTCTTTAAATTCCTTATATTCCTTATTTTCTTTATATTCTTTACATTCTTTATTTTTTTTGTTTTCTTCATTTTCTTTATTATTTTCTAAATTTTCTATTAAATTTTGATTTTTTTTTATTATAGTCATTGCTTGTAAATAATTTTCCTCAATAGAATTTTTTTCTTCAATTATATGTTTTATTTGAGACTTTAATTCATTAACTTGATCTTCTTTTTTTTTAAAATTAAATTCATTTTCAATAAGTCTAGTATTATCTTCAGATTTTATATTAATACTTAATTTTTCACTCATTTTATTTTTCTTTTTCAAATCATTTATTTGTTTTTCTAATTGTTTAATTTTCAATTTTGATTCATTTAATTCTTCTTTTAATTCATTTATTTTTATAATGAATTTATTCTTTGTTGATTCAATTTGATGAGAATAATTTTCTTTTTCAGCATCAATTATCTATTTTTATAATATTTTTTTAATAAAAAAATAATTTTTAATTTTACAAAATCTTGAAAATCTTCTTCATTATTAATTTTTTTTTCTAATTTCAAATTCTTTAATGCTTTTTGAAAATAATTATTCTCAGATTTTAATTTTTCTA
>CBDICY010000027.1:0-2999 GCA_965277445.1 Saprospiraceae bacterium
ATTTGTAAGAAACATTTATTCATATAATAATTTTTATTACATGAGATAGGAAAATTATACAACCTTGATTTTACAACTGGCAGCTATTATTGATTCTATGATAATTGACATAGATGTCAACTGCTGCCTTGGCGAAGTAAGTGTTAAAGCTGAAAATTGCTATTATGAGACAAAGTTACTCGTCAAATGTTGCACTGAACTCGTGCCTCATATCCTTTATGAGGCACTGACGCTAAGCGAATTCGGCAGCCTTGCAACACACGTATTTCAATGGAGCTAGCGTTCAGGATTTTGTAACGCACCTTTACGGCTACCTTCGTTAAAATAAATCCACAAATATAGACTCGATGATTTCATTTTAGTGAAAAGATACAAACTTACAATTTGAAATGCTAATTTATTTCCAATGGCAATGAAGATGTTGCAGGCATAGCGTGACCACAGTTTTTCAAAACACCCCCTAATGGATGGAGGGTTCTGAAGCCAAAATATACTCTTTTTCCCCCTATTCACACCCTAAATCAGGATTTTATCGATACCGTTTTCACACTAGGGTTTGAAAAAGTACCCTATTTCTTGAAAATTGTTGTTTTTGATACCCTAAATGGTGTCACCTGATTCACCCTTCAGTCCTCAAAAACAACCCTAATTCTTATAGGCTATCACGGACCTTCACCGCAACGGCGCAATTGCCAAAATTTTGCCAACCCGATTTTTCAATTTTATTTTTCAAGTTGCGTACATCGGTGCCTGACAGGAGCTATGAGCATCAGTTCCGCTAACTAAAAAAAGTAATTGCAATGACTAGTGGGACATTTGGATTGGAAAAATCAGAGGTTTTGTGTGCATTGTTTACATCATTTTGACAGCATCTTACTCTGTCAAGTGTGTTGAATTCGGCAGTCCACAATCGGAATTTTGTCGATTTTTGGTACATCAAAGCTTTTGATTACGAATTCTTCTTAAACCGAGTGCTATTTGATAGTGATCACAGACATCTGTTGCTACAAGAGGTGCCTCTGCTTCATATTTCAAAATTTTGTCAGCGTTTCGCAGGAGTCAATGGCTGTGAACTCAGACCCAATATGTAATGCAATGGAGTATGGGTCTGTAAGCTCAAATCATATACACATGTTTCAATAACCTTCAATAACCGACCAGCTATACTAGGTACACCTAGTCTTGTACGGCAGAAGGAAGTAATGACCATTTTCATGTTTTTGAGATATGGCATAAAAACCAAATTTTGTCTAATTTATCCAATATTTAACAAAAAGTTCAAAATTTTTGATGCTTAGGTATGTCAATTTAAGGTATTTCACATTATAAAAACATTTAGGTTGTGACAATGATAACTAATTTGCATAAAATCATCAAAATTGGGCAAATTATTTGGTCATTGCTTCCTTTTGCCGTGGTATTTCTGAAGTTGGCCTATCTTTTTTGTGTACAAATCGTAAGGAAGCAACTATGTTTTAACTTTTTTTTCAACTTTTGGAAAAGTTTTATGGTTTAAATCTTTGTTATACAGGAAGATATTGTTGTTTAGAATACATTTATGTCAAAAAGTGGATTTTGAAAAAAATGGTCATTACTTCCTTTTGCCGTGGTAGGGCAGTATATAGGTCTATCATGCAGGGTCAACGACCGAGCGGTACGCGCCGAGCCGTTTGCACGCAAAGCCTTTTGCGTCAACTATACTCGCGTACGCATAACGCACGCTTAAAATTTCGCAATAAATGAACACGCCCCGTAGCAACCGGCTTGGAAAAACCTTAGTAACGACCAGTTTTTTACCGTTTTCTCTTAAATAACAGCAACTTTTTTGTTATTTTTATGCCTATGCTTCCTAAAAATATGTCCCCGATCAATATCTAAAATATCAGCGTGAGACATCAACGCATGACGGAACGTATAACCGGACAGACAGACAGACAGATCTCGTTTTTTTATTAGTACTAGCGATCACCCGTCTTTGGCGGTTCGTGGCGACAGCGTTTCGTAAAAAAGTAGGCTTGATAATATCAACAAAATCTAATCTAGCGGTATGTGTTTTAATTATTTTCTTTAACATGTAAAAACTGTCATTTATTAACGCAAATATCTCCGCCTGTCTGCCTCTCCCCCTCTTTATCTCCCGTTAAAACCTCCCACTCCCGTAAACGATAGGCCTATCATATTAGTACCGTTTTCTCGCAACGTTTTCTCTCCCAAGCGGCTATTCAAGTTAAATTTGCAAGAATGTTACAGGTTTACTTCAAAATACTTCACAATTATGTTTGTCGGTATTTAATATCAACCATAAAAGTATAATCTAATTTTATAGAAATAATTCTAGCTTTCAGCCTGTTATAGCTTGTTTGTTTTCTCAAATGTCGTCACGGGTTTACACCACTATTACACGCTCCATAGACTTTCTGTACAAATTGAGGTCCCTTCTCGGGGCTCTATCTCGAAAAAAAAGTTGGTTTGCCTATATAAATTTGGTATGATTTTTTTCAGACGAATGTTTTCTACAACATATTCTTAAAACTACGGGGTCAAAATATTGACCCTTTTATGGGGTCGATTTCATTTAACCCTTATCGTGGTCAAATTAACCACGATTTGGGTCATTTTCTGTAACATCAGAATAACCCTGAAAAGGGTCGTTTCTAAATGACCCTAATTATGGTCATCCTTGAAGCCTCATTGACTTACATTTTGGGGTCATTTTCTAATTCTGACCCCTCAATATAGTCATTTACAACCCTGTGCTGGGGTCATTTCCTTGTTTTGACCCTGACAATAGTCATTTTTTGACCCAAAAAGAGTCATTCATTTGACTCCTAGGGTAGTCACTTTGACCCCAAATACAGTCATTTTCAACCACAATTTGGGTCAAATTCATAACTAGAGCACCGGGGTCAAAAATGACTTCAATGGGTTCGGTGCATAGTTGACCCTGCATATGGGGTCAAAAATAACTACTTTAGGGTCATTTTTGACTACCTATTTTT
>CBDICY010000028.1:0-3873 GCA_965277445.1 Saprospiraceae bacterium
AGACAATCAACTGTAACAATTTATTGTATTAAATACACGCTTGAAACGATTATAATTAATTACTTCAAAATAACAATTAATTGTAATGGTTAAAAATTTAGAATTTAATTTTGCGACTCAATAACTTTGTTTATTTTTGGTCACTTATCAGCCAAAAGCAGTAATATTTGATTTGTCACTGATTAATTTGGCAACGTTCAAGTTTTAATTGATACCGTGAGATATATCGCCTTTAAATTGAGTTTTGCTTGTTAGCCAGAGTTTCATCAAACACATCTTACAATCGAACAAGTAAGAAAATCTATTTAATCATTATGACCAACTGTTGTAAAGAAAATCTCTTGGAAAGATCAGAAATGTCACAAGTTGAGGTGGTTAGGTTGGACCCTGTGAGACAAGGACAAGGTTGCAATGCCGTCGCCAGAGCAAGCGAAGTGAAAAAGAAGGAGGCGAAAGTGAGGTAGCACGAAATTTGTTTGACCTTAGTGAGCCATCGACGTTTCCCAACCAAAATTTCCGGAGAAGTAGCTTTTTGAAAAAAAACTAAGTTTTTAGGAAATCTATAAACATAACCTAAAATTTTTTCAGACTATGCTTTACAGTGCCTTTGTAATGTAGCGAAATTACAAAGTTTTTCAATCGCTAAAATTTGCGTTTATAAGAAAAAAAAGTCCCATTTTTTTAACGAAAGAAGATGTTTAACTCGATGTGAATGACAATAAAAGCTGTGAGGAATAAAAGCTGATAACATGCTCCTCTCGGACTTCCCATTACAGAAATCAAGAAAAACTAAAAAGACAATGCCTGCTAACGGTTAGATAATTATGAATAACCTACAATCTGTTTCGGTAATGCAGATTTTAAAGATTACATGGTACGGTAAAAATGGAATCACAAGAGAGAGAAAGAAATCCGATCAAAGCTGATAATGCAAGAGTTTTATATATTCGTGATAAACTGGCTATGCTAAAATGCTGTCGCAGCTGTTTGACACTATTCTTTACAATTATCCAATTCGAATTTTATTTTGCAGAGTTTTTAAAACGATTGCTGTTGGGCAGTGCCTGCAAAAATAACCATGTATATAAGAAGGTGCTCTTATTTTTATTTTGTAAAAAAAAAGACAAGAAAACAAAGTTATTGATTCTCCATATTTTCATTACGACTAAAAATTGATGTAAAAATCCATATTTTCATCTACGTCACTGAATTGATGTCATAGTTAAAGCAATTAATTGTTTGTTTTAAACTGGCAAATAATTTTTTCAGTGAAAAATGGGCAATTAATTGTTTGCTACAGTTAACAATTGAATTGAATGCCCTAATTGTAGCATTTTGGTCCATATCGAAAAGTATTGCGGTAAAGATGAAAAAATAACAAAACACATTAATCCAAGGTTTTTTTAGGTGGGAACTATCCATTTTGGGCAATTCCTCTCCTGATATGGGCAGTTCTTATTTTGCAAAATGGGCCGTAGAAATTGATGAACAGTGACAAATGTAAAAATTGGGAGAAACCTGGCAAATGACAAATGTCACTTCGTATTCGGAAAAAGTTGGGGTGTTAAATTTGGAAAAGAGTTTTTTTATGGAGACCACTAACTTGAATTTTGGCGAAAAAAGAAGTTAAATTTGGTGAAAACTTTCTTTTTTGAAGATTACAAGGAGTTTTATGCTGTTATGGTTGCTATGGTCGGCTGCTTTATCTTTTGTGTAATTTGCAAAGTTTCTAATTTTGGCGCATCTAAAGTTTGGCAAATATTTGTGCAGTTCCTAATTTTGGGGTCATCCAAATCGGTGAATGCTTGGGGAGTTCCTCATTGCTGGGTGATTATCGGTGAAGAACTTTTTTTTTTGGAGATCACTCAAAAATCGTTGGGAAAAGTAGATATTTTTCTTGTTTTGGGCAGTTGCTCATTTTCCATAAAATAAATCTGCATTAATCATAAGCTGAACAAAAATACTGAAATTTTTGATTCAAGATGAAAAATCATGATATAAAAAACAAAGCGTACTCGTACAAATACAGCAACATTAGAAGCTTGTACAGAGAAAAAATGATCTACTCAGTTTGAACCAAAGGCTTGCTGGAATGGTGAAGCAAATTTATGGGCTATTGACACTGCACAAGATATTACCTGAGTTTTAGCTTCAAATGTATTGGTTCCACTTGAAGAAAATTTATTTCAAACTAACACAATGTTATAAACTCAAACGAACTTGATTTATGAATCTCACTTGAATGTATACATCATTTATTAATTCAAATTGAGCCAGTGATTATTGCTTTAAAAAGCTATCAATTGTCGCTTTGTCAACTATTTTTGCCCAAGGGATAAATTTTAAAGCTAAGTCAAAATTCTAAACATGCACGTTTTTTCTATTTCTTGAATAGTTATAAACTTTTTATCCATAGCAACAAGCACGTAACCAAAGCACTTAACTTGTAAAATAGTACTCTTCCAAACGTGAGAGCTAAAAATCACCCGAAATATAATTAGTTAAGTTAACTGATTTATTCACCGAGTCGCCCCGGCCAGGATGACAAGAAGGGACCTTTCGGTCTTCGAAGTCATTGCCACCTGCCACCTCTGTCTACCACTCCGAGGTGAATCTTCACACTAACCCATAATGCCGGATGACAAGAGGGCAGCTGTGAATACCATTTTTAAAAAGTCTTTGGTATGACCCGACTGAGAATCGAACCCAGTCTGCCAGCTTCGAAGGCGAGGATGCTATCCGTTACACCATCGAGCTGAATTTTATGAGTATTTTTGTTCTGTTACTTTATTTTAATATGCAAATGCAGATGATCTATTTGTTCGGCATATGAAAGCTATTTTTCACTTGAGGTGGCTTTACAAAGAAACAAAGTAAAAAAACTTTTAGCTTATTCATTTCATTCAGGCTGCTGGAAATATGATAAAATATATTTTCACATTTGGAAATGTTTTGTCAAAGGACTCTTTACTTTTTAATCGAAGGTGGAGAATTCATTGTTTCGTATTCGCCATTTGGTTTTTCGGGCAATGAATTCTGAAAAAAAAAAACATAGTAAGGAGGTATTTTAATCATTAAAAAAATTAAGACCATATCAAATTAAATTTGTGAAAAACTTTTTCGAACAAGTCTTCTTTTCAATGTAATAAAAAAGAGTAAGCATCACCAATCTTATAAATATAACACAACTCTTTTATGAAGTAACAAATTTTAGAAATTGCTCCTTCCAGATCGCGATAACAAAAAAAAGGACATTGATCTAAAAATGCAAAAATTTTCCGTAGCTGGGGGCTCTGCTTCCAAACAACAGTTATTCGCAATTTAGGAGTAGCAGGGGCACAGCCACTCGTTCGCTTTGAAAGAGTTAGGGGACTGAAACTATTTTGGAGAACATTAATGAAAAAATCACACAGTATAATTGGGCTTCGTTGGTGGGGGGTAGGGAAAGCTGAATTATAAACCGAAGGAGCTCAGCTCCCTTCCTCGCTGATGACTGCCCTGAAGAGTAGCCACTTTCCGGTAAAGATGTACAGTATGCTTGCAAACATTTTGTGGCAGCATGCATGTAGCATTATTCTGAAACAACTTTAAAATTATTAAAAAAAAATATATATATATATATTATCAGCAGCATTTTTTTGAAAAATTTTCAGAATGAATCGGCAAAAAAAACATACGAAATCATTTTGCGGAAAAATACTTTTATGATTTCACAAAAGTTTCTGTTTTTGTACTACTAGAGGTTATTTTTTCAACCTACTAAATAATTTTGTCAACCTATTTAAATGTTTGCCACCAAGCTATTTGAAACCAAACTCACAAGCATCTTTTGATTGATAAAACATTTCACCTTAAAAGTCTCTTTTAGGTACC
>CBDICY010000029.1:0-61413 GCA_965277445.1 Saprospiraceae bacterium
ATCTGATTTAAAATCTAATGATGAGAAGGTAAATCTAAAAAACCTATGGAAGTATAGTCGTACTCGAAAAGGTACTTCTAAAAAAAGCACATCAGCACCCGATATAGACTCTAAGTTAAAACAACTATCATTCTATTTTGATTTGATGGATTATCCAACTTGGATTTTAAGAACTACAAATAAAGTTTATTTTACTTCAGATTTAATTCCCGATAATCTTCCTCCAATACAAGGGGGGTCTTCAATAGATTATAGCGTTTACTTTGCTCCGTATGTTAGCTTCATAAATAGTATGAAGAGTTTAACTGACCCTAATGATAATAGATATGAAACAGAGTGGTTAGTCACTTGTACTGAGCCATTCTTTAATAAGTCTAATAAGAGATGGGAAAGCAAGATAATATCTGTTGATACAAATGAAAATGAGTTTAATTATGGATTCAATCCATCAACTCCAAGTTTACTTGCTACTAAAACTAAACTTTCAGAGCCAAAAGAAGAGCCTAAGAAAGAAACAGAGCCAAAAGAAGAGCCTAAGAAAGAAACAGAGCCAAAAGAAACCGTATCTCAATCAAATGTAGAGCGTGTTAAAGAGATTAGAGGTCTTATATCAGATTACAGACAAGATGTTAAGGATGGTTTGCTTTCTAAAGAAGACTATAGAGAACTTGTAAAAGAATTAAATTCAAAATTAGATAGAGGTGGAAGTGTTTAAAAAATAAAGAATGAGAAAGTATGCAAAATTAGAATGTGATGTTTTACAATATTCCGAATTACAGGATATTCAAATAAACAACAACTCAATTACCAAAGAGCAATTTATTGGGTCTCGAAAGAAATTGTACAGTAACAATGAAATGATAGCCACAATGTCTATGTATAATGGTTTACAGTTAGGCGGTATATCTAAGAGTCAGTTTAATTCGTTTCTTGGGTCTTTTAACAAGCAGCTTTATAAGCAGTTTTTAAATAATAATGATTTATATGAAATCGACATTCCTTTTGAGGGTGCATCAAGGGATAAAAACTATGAATTTTATGATACTTTATCGGATGGTCAATATTTTTACAATATAGATTTAAAAAGTGCTTATTGGCAAATTGCTCATAAGTTGGGTTATTTAAACGATAAAATGTTTCATAGGTATTTTATGTCGGATGAGTACAAAATGGCTAAGAGGCTATGTATTTCGTTTTTAGCAAGGAAAAATAAGATGGTTTATTATAAAAATAAAAGTAAAGCAACAATTCAATGCAATACAGGGGTATTTCAAAAGGTTTACGATAATATACGTCATTGTTTGTATTCAACTATGGTTGACTCTATAAAAGACGATACTGAATGGCTTGAGTATAATATTGATGGAGTAACTGTGACTGCAAAAGATGTAAAGCAAATTCAAGATTATTTTAATGAATTAGATTTAAAGTTCAAAATAACTGAATGCAGAAAAATAGACAGGTCAGATTATTTTTATGGAACTACTAAACGAAAATTTAAAAACAGATAAGTATGAAAGAAGAACAAACAAGTAAAATTAGACAGAGTTCATTTAGCAATGAATGGACTAATCCTTCGGGTGGTATAACATACTATTTCGATTTAGAATTTGAAAATGGAGATAAAGGTAGTATTGGAGTTACCGATAAAAATTCAAGTAAGGTTATTGTAGGAAACAATTTAACTTACACAATCATTAACAATAAAATAAAAGTATCGCAAATGTCGAACAGTACACCTCAGAAAAATTATTCAAATAATAGAAACTATTCTAAAAGTAAAAATCCGCAAGAACAATATTTAGGTTTTACTTGGGGGTATGCAAAAGATTTAATAATTGCGGGTAAAACAATGGAAGATGTTGAAGAACTTAATAAGGTCGCAAGATATATTTATGACCAAATAGGGGATATGTTAAACAGTAATCAATAAAACAAATATAGTATGAGCAGTTTATTATCAATTAGTATCAAGAGTAAAGATGGAAGCTATAAAAGCTACACAATTAGTATTTCAGATGAGACCAATCAATATGGTCAAAATGTTGCAATGTGGATAGAACAATCAAAAGAAGAGAGAGAAAACAAAAAACCGAGAACGTATATTGGTAACGGTAGAGTAGTTTGGACAGACAATAAAATAAATGTTGCAGAAAAAACACTTCAAGAAGGTCACGAGTTTGGAGAATCTAAAGAAAAATCAAAATCAGAAGAAAAAGAATCAGATTTACCATTCTAATTTTTTTTGTTAAATCTAAGTAGCTGGAAAGCAACAAGTTAAGTATTATTTCAACATTTTTTTTGAATTTATTTTAGCTTGTTGCTTGTTTTTTAACTTAACTATTGTATATTTGTGCAAGAAACATTTAAAAAATAACAGTTATGCAATTAGAAAACAACACAGTACACAAAGCGGGAAACCACCTTGTAAGTATCGGTAGAGATGGTCATCAGTTAGCAATACAGTCCTTAAATACGGGAGAATGGATTGAACTGAAAAGAACTAAAACCAATAAGCGTTTGAGAAAGATTAAGCGTGAATTTAAGTTATGGTTATGCGATACCGAGAAATTCTTTTTTGAAAGAATGAGTAAAGAACAACAACTTATAGTTATTGATATTTTAAAAGGTAAATAATAGAAACAATTAAAAGTATGCAAACAGAAAGACCACAATTAGCAGTAGTAATCAAAGGTTACTATGATACAAAGGACAACGAAGCCTTTGGAATTTATTTACTTGATACCAAGAGTGTTTATATTATTCCGTGTGAAAAAGATATTCTTAGCGAAGACGAATCATTTGATTGCTTGGGAGATACAATCAATTCTTTTAAAAACAAAGGGTATGAAATAAAATATGATATAAGCGAAAACACTAATATAGATATTAGAACCAATTACCCAACATTACGATAATATAATCCTAAATAAAAAACAGTATGCAAAATTCAACATTGGAAAATAAAACGATTAACGAAAATTACGAAGTAAACAGAATCTTAAAAATGACTGACCTTGATTGGGAAGTTAGAAAAGAAGACCTTATAGCTATGCCATCTAATTTAGAAACTCCTTGTGCGGGTCTTTTTAGACCCGATACCGATAAATATTTAGGGGTAGTTTCTAAAAGATATGTGGTATATCAAAACCGAGAACTTGTAGATACAATTATGGAAGCTGCTAAAAACTTTGACTTAGAAATTGTTAAAGGTGGTTATCTGTACGAAGGAGAGCGTGTATACCTTCAATTAGAACTACCTAATATATATGTGGGTAATTCAGAAGTAAGAAGATATATAACGGCTATGAATTCGCACAATGGTAAAGGCTCTGTTGTATTTGGTGCAACAAATGAAATATTGAATATGACCGAAACAGGTATTGAATCAAAAAAGTTCTTTCAAATATTTAAGGAGATGGATAAATTTCGCCATACTTCATCAGTACATACAAGGGTTAATAATGCAATTAAAGGTCTTTTTGGTTCTATAACTAAAGAGAATCAAACAACTATACTTATGGAAAAAATGTCCAAAGTAAAAGTTAAAGATGAAGTATTACGTGAAATAATGTTTAAGTGCTATAAAATTGATTTAAACAAGTCTATTTCAGAATTGCCTACTCGAACTCAAAATAGAATTAAACAAGCATCTTCAATATTAGATGGAGAGATAAAAAAGCAAGATGGTTCAATGTGGGGATTGTTTCAAGGTGTTTTAAAAAATACTGAACTTAATAGTCCTAAAAAGAACACTATTGATGATAATGTTTATGCGGGTAGCGGTAGAGCAATAAATATGAAAGCATTTAATGTTATTAAAGACTACATTAACACTACAATATAAACCAAAATGCAAAGGGGAGTATTAGCTTACTCCCTTTTTTAACACAATACATATGTCTAAACAAAAAAGTTTATTTGATAGCAACGAGTTTAAACCAATTCCTAAATCTAAAAAAGAAAAAAACCCCAAAAAAACTAAGAAGCAAATACAAAAAGGGAAACAAGATTTTTTAGATGAACTTAACAATGTAAATTCGCACAAACCTAATGCCGTACAAAATTGGCAAGATTTAGTTTTAGAAAAAGTAAAAGAAGAACCATATACTTTAGAAGATAATTTAGATTTTAAAAAGGAACTTAAAGAACTTGATAAGGAACTTGAGCAAGATTTAAAAGATGGTATTTTATTGCAAGATGATTTTTCAATAGAAGATAGTGTCTTGATTATAAAGAATCATCAAGAACAAGTTAAATTAAATATAAAGAATCTTGCAAAAACAATTATAGATACTAAATGGAGTCAAGACATAAATCCGAATAATATCGAATTATCATTTAAAGTTGATTCAAATGGATTTTACAAATATAGTTCAATAGTATGTATAAGTAATTACGGTGTTAGATTTAGAGTCGTTTTAAGCGATGTTTTAGATAAGTTGAATAAAATACCATTTGAATAATGATAGATAGCGGTAATGAATGGGATTGGGAGTCCAAATACAAATACGATATATTTAATAAAGCATATAAAGAAATGAAAGCTAAAAATATAAAAATCGGATATTTAGGAGAAAGCATAAACGGAATAATTGTTTCCGACAAAAAAAACGATGTTTGTGATACAGAAGCATCATTAGAACAGTTAAAAGAATTACTGTCAATTTTTAAAAATAACAATATCTAAAAAAAATGAAATCAAAAGAAAGAAGAATTACGTTAACTGAATTTAAGAGTTTACGCACAAAGATGAAATTTTATAATCTTAAAGAAGGTTACATAGGAGAAGTAGGTAAAGTAATGACATTGTTTATTTCAGAATGTGAAAGGGCAACGGCAAAAATTACTTTAAACGATATTGAAGATGCAATACAAACATTAGAGTCTAAAGAATTAGAAGTATATGATAAATGAAGTTATATCAATTTTAGTAATGGATAAGATATTTAAAGAAGTAGATATTAAACTATCATTCGGCTCTATGCAATTTTATCAAAACTGCCTAAATCATCATTTTGCAAGTAAAGAAGAAGAACTTGTAAATCTTAATGAATTTTATATAAGCTATGACAAATTAAAGAATCTTGAAAAATATAAGTTGCAACTTACACAACTTGAAGAGGCAAAACTTATTGTACTTGAAAAGGATAATATATTATTTCTTAATGTATGGTCTAAACACTTGCAACTTTATAGATTTAAAAATAATATACATAAGTTGACTTCAGTAATGGAGTACCAAGAAAATATGTATAATTCTCATTCTTTAGTAGAAGCAGTTGCAATGAAAAACAGAATAAAGAAAGAAGAAGTTAATCAATTACTTCAGTTATTCTTTTCAGAACAAAATGGTATAGGTAAGGAATATCAAAATGAAAGTGAATGCCGTAAGCATTTTATTTATTGGTCTAATAACAACATAAATAAAGTCGTAAAAGTTAAAGTAAAAAGTAAAAGTCAAATTTTAGGATTAAACAATGGCAAATAAAAAATATATAAAAAAAGAGGAGAAGTTGTTGCAGATTTATGATAATGTGTTGCCTCCTAATGCAGAAGATATTGAAAAGACCGTACTTGGAACTATACTAATTGAAGGAGAAGCTATACATAGAGTTGCAAGTGAACTTAAACCTAACTTGTTTTTTAATGTGCAATGTCAAAAGACTTGTGAAGTTATATTACATTTATATAACAATAATAAACCAATAGATATTGTTACAGTTAGCCAAAGTGCTCGTTCTTTAGGTTTGTCAAATGAGGCTTCCCCTCCGTTTATTTCAAGTTTAACTACTCATATTGCTTCGAGTGCCCATTTTGAAACTCACTTTTTTATTTTGAAACAATATGCTCTTAGAAGAATAATGATAGGGGCTTGTGGAAAAGGAATAAGAGAAAGTTATAATAATGAGAAAGACGTATTTGACTTAATAAACGAAATTCAAAATGATATAGATGCTGCCATAAAAGGTATTGCTAATTATGAAATAAGTAAAGTGGGCAGTATTCACGAGAGTATTATTGAAAAATCAATAGAGTTAGTTGATAGTGATTCAAAGAGTGGTGTACCTACAGGGTTAAACTTATTAGATAATGTTACTAATGGTTGGCAAGATTCTGACTTAATTATTTTAGCGGGAAGACCAAGTATGGGTAAAACTGCGGCTGCAATTAGTATGGCTTTATATCCCGCTATTAGAGAAAATATTGGAATAGGTATTTTTTCACTTGAAATGTCGAGTAGTCAACTTACATCAAGAATGCAAAGTATACTTAGCGGAGTAAATGTAGGTAGAATTGTAAAGAAGCAATTGGATATTGATGAAATAGAAAGAATTAGAGGTCTTGCAAAAGAATTGAAAGATGCTCCTATATATATAGACGATACTCCAAACATAAGTATTCAAGAATTTAAAGGTAAAGCAAGAAAGTTGGTTAAAGAGTTTGGTTGTAGATTGATTTTGGTAGATTATTTGCAACTTATGAGAAGTGGTATGAAAACTCAAAGTCGTGAACAAGAGATAGCAGAAATAAGTAAAGCCTTAAAAGCGGTTGCAAAAGATTTAGAAGTTCCTGTAATCGCATTATCTCAACTTAGTAGAGCCGTAGAGTCAAGGGGTGGAGATAAAAAACCTGTTTTATCAGATTTAAGAGAATCGGGTCAAATAGAACAAGATGCAGATATGGTGTGTTTTTGCTACAGACCCGAATACTATGATATACAAGATTATGAGGTGGGCAATGAGCATTTTAATACTCACGGTTTGTTTTTACTTTTGGTTGCTAAACACAGAAATGGAGAACTTGGAGAGATACCATTAAGATTTATTCACGAACAAACAAAACTTACTAACTATTCTAATTCTAATTTTGACCCTGTTCAGCCTAATAAAGATTTCGATAAAAAAAATAGTACATTTGTACAAGAAGAAGTAAAAACAGATGTTTCTGAAAATTTTTGGAATAATGATAATTCTTCAGAAGAGATACCTTTTTAATTATGATGAACCAAGAAATAATAACAAATTCAAATGCATCTGTTCAAGATGAAATTATGGATTTTATTATAGATATAGTAAAAGGGTATTTTGACTGCATAGATGATTATCATATTGTCAGAACAAGAAAAAGAAGCATTGTTTACCCAAGACAGATTGCAATGTATTTAATGAAAAAATATACAAATAATGTAACATTAGGAGTTATTGCTAAAAAGTTTGGAAATAAAAATCACGCAACAATAATTCACGCTATTAAAAAAATAGATGGATATATACAATTTGATAAAAAAGAAAAGAAGAAAATAGCTGAAATAGAAAAAGTAGTAAAATTTAAAACTAACGCCATATTAAACAATGTAGATATATTTAAGAGTTACTACTATATTGATTTAGCTAATTTTTATTCTATAAAAATGAAAAATAATAAGAGTGTATTACTTGTTGGTTTTGAAAACGATGAGTTTGAAGATTTTGTAAATAGTATAAAAAATGTAGAAGAGGTTAAAGAGCACAATGAAACAGGAAAATACATACTCGAAAAAAGGCAAAAAAATGGAGAACAAAAAGAAGGACAAGGAGAAGTTGCATAGTAATAAGATTAGACAGATTTTACAAGAAACAGGAATGTCTCAGCAAGAATTAGCTGATTTATCACTTGATGGCAATGCCGCACATTTATCAAGAATAATAAACGGGCAAAGAAGGTGCATAAGTTTACCGATTGCAATTAAAATTTCAAGAGCATTGAATAAACCCGTTGAAGAGGTATTTATTTATAAGCCTTTGACAATTTAAAACAAGGATTAACAAAAACAAACAGATATGAAACGATTATTTACAAAAATTGCAAAATGGTTGGGTTTTTTTAAAACTCCAAGAGTTACGAAAGTTGAACAGAAAAAAGTTGATATTTTTAAAGGAAGAACTAAAGAATGGGATTCTGAAGTCATAGTTAAAACAAAAAAACTACCTAAAGATGCAAACGATATTCAAAAGTTAGATATAAAATACAACAACTCTAAATCAGTTTACAGGGACAGTAAAGGTCGTTACGCAAGTCGAAACAAATAGTATGAATAAAAACAAAGTAGAATTTACAAAAGATACTTTTGATGAGTATTTAAGCAAAGATAGTGTTAGTGCATCAGACTTAAAGACCTTTTTAAAATCTCCTCGTTTATATTTTTATGAAAAGAACAGGACAGAGCCAAGACCCGATAAAAGACATTTTGCGGTAGGGTCAGCATTACACGAGTATATAATGGAAAGAGAAAATTTTAATAATAACTTTATTATATCTCCAAAGTTTGACCGTAGAAAAAAGCAAGGTAAACTTGACTATGAGGAATTTGTTTTAAAAGCACAGGGTAGAACTATTATAAATATCGAAGAAATGGATATGATTAAACAAATGTCCGTTAATGTGAAAATGAACAAAACATTTATGGAGTTTTTTGAGGGTAGTGATTATGAAGTTAGTTGCTATACCAAAGATGATAATACGGGTTTAGATTTAAGATTAAGACCCGATATATTGCCAATAAATAAAAGTGCCATTGTAGATATTAAAAGTTGTTTAGATTCTTCTCCAAATAAGTTTAAATTCGATGTTCATTCCTATGGATATGCTTTAAGTGCAGCATATTATATGGACTTTATTGGTAAAGAAAACTACGTTTTTGCAGCTATAGAAAAAAACCCTCCTTATCAATCATCTATGTATGTTTTAAGTGATGAAATAATTGATTACGGAAGGCATCAATATCGTATGGGTCTTGATTTATTAAAATGGAGCAAGGAAAATAATTATTGGTGCGACTACATTGAATTTGAAATTTTAAAGGAAAGCTATTTATTAGGAGACATTACAGATGTAATTGATAAAATAGAAAAATCAGAACTTATAAACACGTTACATTAACTAAAATAAAAAAATGGAAGCACAACAAATTAAAGAATATATAAAAGAAAGGGTTGAGGGTAATAATGATTGGACAATGTTTGCAGATGGTTTTGATGAAGCTATTTTGGGAGTAGACAGTTCTAATGAAAGGGTAATTTATTCCTATAAAAAATGTCTTGAAATACTAATGGAGCGAGATAATATGTCTAACGATGAGGCAATAGAGTTTTTTGCATTTAATGTAATTGGAAGTTTTATTGGCGAAAAGACCCCTATTTACTGCTATGATTTATTCCTATAGTTTTAACTGTAAAAAATAAATATATATTTATGAAGTTTCTGAAAAAAACAAAATATTACGAGGGTATAGTATATGAGTGGAACTTACCGAGTGGTTTTAGTTGTCCTTTTGCTTTAGAATGCTTAGTAAAAGTAGACAGGGTAAGTGGTAAATTTGATAATAAAAGTAATGCCTACAGATGTTACTCAGCAATGCAAGAAAGATTTCCCGCAGTACGGGAGCATAGATGGAAAAACTTTGATTTTTTACGTGATGGTGGAATACCCGAAATACCAATAAAAGCAAAACACATAAGAATACATATGAGTGGGGATTTTTACTCGCAAGATTATTTTGATATGTGGCTTAAACTATGTGAACAACATAAAGAAATTGAGTTTTGGGCTTACACTAAGAGTATTAACTATTGGGTTAATAGATTAAACGAAATACCAAGTAATTTGGTTTTAACTGCAAGTAGAGGTGGTAAAAACGATAACTTGATTGAAAAACATAATCTTAAAAATGTAGAGATAATTAAGACAAAAGAACAAGCTAATGGAAGACCAATAGATGAAATGGATATACAGGCAAGAATACCAAACGTGAACTTTTGCCTAATAGATAACTTTGCAAAATAACAAACAATAAAAATAAGCATATGAAACCTTTAAAAAGTTTAAAAGATTTAAAATACGGAAAAGTAAGTAGAGAAGACCTATCGTTATTCTTCACTATTTACTTTTGCCTAATAGTTGACTTTGCAAAATAACAAACAATAAAAATAAAAATATGAAACCTTTAAAAAGTTTAAAAGATTTAAAATATGGAAAGGTAAATAGAGAGAACCTTTCATTTCTAATGAATCAAGATGATGCATTGATAGAAATTGTAAGTAAGTTCAAGGATTTACCATATCCCGATACCAAAAACACTAAAAAAGAAGTAGAAAAAATAATTTCAATTCAGAAGACAATAATGCGTAGTGAAAATTGGGATGATTATTATGATTTTTGTAAAAACTGTGATGAGGATTTACACGAAGTAATTTCTGATTTTCTAAGTGCTATTGGAATTGAAGTATCTGCTGAACTTTTAGAAAACTTTAATGATGAAATTGGTATGATAATAACTTCATTAAAGAAACACTATAATAGACCAAGACCATTTCAATTCGCTTATTATTCCGAACAAGAACTTAATCCTTTTGAAACAGTAACAGGAAACTCTCCATCATACCCAAGTGGTCACGCTTGTCAAGGTTGGTTTACCTGTTTATATTTTGCTAAGAAATATCCTAACAAAAAAGATGAACTTATAAGATTAGCTAAACTGATTGAAAATTCACGAATAATTTTAGGAGTACACTACCCTTCGGACAATGCTTTCGGAAGACAGATAGCCGAAACTATTGTAAATATAAATGGATTTGAAGATATAATATGAAAAGTTTTTTAATATTTATTGGTGGTATAATTATATTTCCGTTTTTATCCGCTATTCTCTTTATACAAAACTCTTATAGTAAAAGAGTAGATAAAAAGCTATTTAAAGCACTTTGTGAAAAGTACGGTCATAATTGGGTTATATATTACTTTGATGATAAAGAGCATCAGAAAAATATTAGAAAGTGTATGAGATGTTCAAAAACAATAACTTTTAAATCAGATAAAAATGGCTGAAAGAATAAGAAAATCATTTGGCTCTTGTCATATAAATGATGGTATAGTTGTTGAATACAATGAAGAACTACCTTACGATATTGATAATAAACGTAAATTTTACTTATTCGATATAGTTCCCGTATCTGCACCAAGAATGACTCAAAGTGATAAGTGGAAAACTAACCCCGAACACCCCGATATAAATAAAAGGCAAAGACCCGCAGTAACCCGATACTTTGCATATAAAAAATTGATATTGATACAAGGTAAACAAATGAACTATGAAATTAAACCCGTTCTTGACTTACTATTTATAATACCAATGCCTAACAGTTGGAGCAAAAAAAAGAAAGAGCGAATGAATGGTCTACCTTGCAAAGTAAAACCCGATACGGACAATTTGACAAAAGCAGTAAAAGATACTTTCTGCAAAAATGATAGCCACATATGGAAGGAGACTGCGGAAAAGAGATGGGGATTTAAAGGCTCACTTATAATATTTGAATGATGAGGCAAGGAAAAACATTTAAAAGTATTGCAATAAACACTATTCCTTTTTTATATGAGATAGATGTTTGGGTAAAAAATAAAGTTTTGCAACTTCTAAAAAGAAAACTTAAAAAGTCAAAATATTAAAAATCTAAATCTTCGGGTAGGTCAAACATCTTAGAATACCAATCCACCTTTTTAGGCTTCTTGTTTTTTTGTCCTTTTTTTGCTCTACGCTTTTTAATTATTGACTTCCCTTTCAATATAGCCATACCTGTAAATCCAAGAACAACAAATGTTATTATTGCTATTTTAATGTTTTTTAGATTAGGCTTATTCATAAAATTTAATATAAAATATAACTGACAAATATAATTGTATAAATATACAAACACAAAGTTTTTTTAGTTTTTAATATTATTTTTTTGTAGATTTGGTAGATTATTGCAAGATATTTTTCAATGGACAAAAGTAGTAAAATTACAACGAACGGTAAACGAGGTGGAAACTTGGTTGGAAAGCCTCATAAAAACAAATCGGGAAAAAGCGTTGGGGGTGTTAAAGCCGTTGTTACTGATGCGGGGGATAGACCTGTAGAGTTAGAGGGTGGAGAAGTTATAATTAACAAAGAAGCATCCAAAAAACATTGGAAAGAATTGTCAAGAATAAATCAATCTGCGGGTAATGGAGTAGCTATTGATAAACCTATTGACCCCCACGATGAAGACCCCGAAGAATTTGCTAAAGGTGGTAAAATACAGTTTAACCCAAACAAACTACCAAACAAATGGATTCTAAAATATGCTCAAAACATTAAAAAGAATCATCCCGAAATTTGGAAAAAAGGCGGTAATATTTACGGAAATCAAGCATTCAAAAATCTTGAACGTGTTTCAGAAAGAGGTTATTGGTTAGACTCAGAGGAGTGGTTCTACATAAAATGGCAGTCTTTTGTTGCAAGACATAAAGGAGACTTTAGAATTGCGGGAGTTGTGGCAATGCTCAAATGGGTAGATAAAGTTGAAAAAGGTTGGCAATATATGAAGAACCTTATTGAAGACGAGATTAAGAAAATTGAATCAAAAAAATCAAAATCAAGTTGGACTGTTTCTAAATCTGAAAGAATGTCTAAAGGAGGAGATGTAGACACTTATAGAGATAAATACAATAGAAAATACGGATATAAAAAAGGCACTTCACACGACCTTAAAGAAATAGCAAAAGATTCGGGAGTATCTTTAAAAGGTACTCAGCAGATATATAACAAAGGAATAGGTGCATATAAAACAAATCCTCAAAGTGTAAGACCAAATGTCAAGTCAAAGGAGCAATGGGCTTATGCAAGAGTATATTCATCTGTTATGGGGGGTAAAGCAGCACAAGTCGATTACCAAGAACTAAAAATGGAGTTGGGCGGTACTGTTCAAGAACCAATGGATATAAGTGAAGTTAATCTGAGGTATGGAATAGGGGGGTCTGATGGTAAGTGGAAATTTAGAGATTTCCCACAATTTATTACAAATGTAGATGGTCAAATTTTTGAAAAATCAAAGGCAAAAAAATCCATAGGTTTACAAAAAGGTCAATATATTTTGTCTTACTACAATAAAGTGAATACAGGAACTGATTTTTTCCGTGTAGAAGGCTTTGGAGTAGCTGAAGAATCGTCTTTAAATGGAAAATCATTAGAAAACAGAATTGAATTTCTTGTTGATAGTCAAAAAGAACTTTTTAAAAAATATAATGTAAAAAGCCTCGATGAATTAAAAAGTAAGTTTTTCAAATTTGGAGAACTTAATACAGGCAAAGAACCAACTTTATTGATGACTTGGTATGAGGATGGTAACCCTAATAATGAAATGCTTTCTGATGTTTATTACATTGATGAAAACCGTTGGTGCAGAGGGTCGGGTGCAGAACCATTAAGTTTTATTGAGTATTTGCCCTTGCAAGGAGACGTTAAAAATACAAATGGAAATTCAGAAATAAATAATGAATCAGAGTCGATAAATCTTGAAAAAACCAATGAAGAAATAGCTTTAGAATTTAAAAAAGGAGATGAAATTAGTTTTAATTATGATAGTTCTATTTCCACAGGTAATAATGTCGAACTTGAATTTGTAAGTAAAAGAAGACTTAAAAGTGGAGTAGTAAAATATACATTTAAAAATAAAAATAATCCAAAAGGTGTAAAGTTTTATGGCTATGATAGAGGCAATGGATTATCTTTTGCTAAAGGAGATATGGCAATTTCTAATGTTTCAATGAGTTCAAATACTTCAAGTGGTTCTGTAACGGAAAGTGAAAGCAAATCAACTATTAGTTATAAAGTAGGAGATACAGGACAATATGAGAGTAAAAAACCTAAAAGCATTGAAATAACAAAAATAACAGAGAAAAATATTTATTTTGAAGATGGAAGTGGCAAAGAGAAAAGAAGCGAAAAGCACAACTTTGAAAGACTTTTTACTCCCGATGAATTTTTTGCACCACCATCTTCTGAAAAATCTGAGTTCGTTGAAAAAGCTAATGAGCAAATAGAAAAATGGGAAGAAAGCGGCTATAAAGAAGAATCGAATGAAGTAGATTACTATAAAATTTTATTAGAATCGGATATTTCGAAAAAACTCGTTGAAGAAGAACCAATAACTCCATTTTTAAGTATAATGACTGAATTTTTTAAACTTGCAGATGAAGAAAGGCTATTGAGTGTCGAGCAGTTAAATAACATATCGACTACAATCTCAAAATATAGATGATGACAGAAAAAGAAAAATATTTACTTGTATTAAATGCAAAGGCTGCATTAAGTGGTAAACTTGGCTCAAGTTTCAAGCAAAGTTTAGATTTTGATGTAAACAATAGTTTGTCAAACATTATTAAAAGTTATGATAATAATTATTTGACAGAGTTGTTATCAGAAAATCCAAGTGATGAACTATATAATAGTGTCTCCGAGTATGAGAGGCTTTTAAATGCACTTCCTAAAAAATCATATGAATCAATTAAGATTTCCAATGATAATATAACTAAAAAATATAAGGAATTACAATCAGAAAACCTTTACGACCCTAAAAACTTTTTTGATATTTATTTTTCACTCAATACTTCAAGTCAAGAGTATTTTGAAGGTATGCCAAAACAGTTTGGCAATGATACGATAAACTTTAATTCTTGGTTTTCAAACTCTAAAGTAGTTGATAAAAAAGGAATGCCTTTAGAGGTTTATCACGGTGCGGGAGGAGATGAGTTTACAAGATTTAACTTTGATAGATTTCCAATTGCCTATTTTGCAGAAAAATTAGATTATTCTGAATGGTTTAAAAAGGTTAAAGGAGGTAAGGGTTCTTTATTTAGATGTTATTTGCGTATTCAGAATCCTATTGATTTAAGACTGTTTGGAGTTGAAAAAATTAAATACGATGAGTTTGTAGGTTACATACAATTAAAGTATGGATATAAATTACCTTTGAATAAAATGCTTAAAGCTGCAAGTGACAAACAAAACGGTGCTTGGGCTTGGCAATATCTTCGTGGTGGCGTAGAATGGCTTAAAGAAATTAAAAATAGCGGATATTTTGATGGGTTTACGTTTTTTGAAAATAATCCCGACCAAAAAATAAAAGGTAAAGAAAATGTTACACCCGCTTGGGCGGTATTTTATCCCGAACAGATAAAATCAATAGAGAATTTAACTTTCTCTTATGACTCTAAAGATATTAGATTTCAAAGTGGTGGTAAAATAAACATACCAATTGACGTTCAAGCGAAGGCAAACATAATGGGAATTTCAAAACCCGTTAATGTTGAAGGAAACATAAAGGTTGATGTATCGCAAATAGATAGTTATTTAGAAAAAATTAAGCAATGATAATTGATATAAACGACATAGCGGTATTTAAAGACTCAGAACTTAGTGAATTTAGATTTCATAAGCCAACAGGTGTTTATTTTAAAATGGTTTATGAAGATAAAAAATCCGAAGAATATCAAAAAGTAAGTGATAAATTTACAATGATTGCTGAATCAAGAGTTTATAAAGTGAATAACTACGATGGATTTTTGAATTACGATGGGAAAACATACAACTTTATGTATGAAACAGAGAAATTGACTAACAATAATTCTAATGAACAGTTAGGACAAATTGAAAATAAACTTACTGATGAAGGCTACGAATTTATTGCAGTTAAAGATTTTGAAGGTAGTCCAATTGGTAAAACCGTAGCATATTATGTATATGTTAATAGTCTCAATAAAAAACAATTTTTAAACTTTGAAATTGCTCAATTAAACACTAAAGGAGAAGTAGTAGATAAAAAAACATTTGATGGAAAAAACCAAAAGAGTTTCTTTGAAGCAGTAGATTATTTCGAAGAACTAATATCAAAAAGGCAGCCTCAACCAAAACAAGAAGACCCAAGTGTTGGTGTTTTTGTTTATTTAAGAAACTTAGGTGGAAGTGGTCAGCCCGATAGCTTTGCGGAGGTATTTGGAAACAAAGTTGTAATTACCTATAAAGACCTTGATAAAGTATTTACGCCTCCTGTTAAAAAGCCATATGGTAAATTAGATATGTATGCAGTTGAAGACCCAAAATATGATGTTATAAAAGGAAAATTTGCATTAGATTTTGATGATAAGTTGACTGATGCAATAGGAGAAAAGATGGGTCGAACTTCAAAAGAAGAGATATTTGTTTATAAAATGACTCCTTACGAAACTTCTGAAGGTGGAGAACAAAGTAGTGCACCCGAAGGTGTAAACGAAGACTCATTAAGTTTAGATGATATTGAGGGAGAAGAACCCGAAAATATGACAGGGGAAGGTCAAGAAGGTGGAGAAGGTCAAGAAGGTCAAGAAGGCGGAGAAGGTCAAGAAGGCGGAGAAGGTCAAGAAGGCGGAGAAGGTCAAGAAGGCGGAGAAGGTCAAGAAGGCGGAGAAGGTCAAGAAGGCGGAGAAGGTCAAGAAGGCAAAGAAGGTCAAGAAGAGTTTAAAAATGAAGCTAATCAAGAGTTACAACAAGGAGAAGGTGGAGAAGGTGGAGAAGGTGTAGATGGCGTAGAAGGCGGAGAAATGCCTAACACGGAAGGTGGAGAATACCAAGAAAGAGAATATGAGCGAGTTCTTAAATCAGAAATACCATCACAATACTTAAATAGTAAATCTTTATTTAAAAACTACTTACTTTCCTTTTCTAAGGATGAATTACAAAATAAGTTTAATACAAATATTGGTTCAAAATTAAGATTTATCGAATCAATGGAGGAATCAAGAACAAAATTGAAAGAAAATGAATAAACAAGAATTAGAAGAACTTGCTGCTAATGCAACAGTTGAAGAAGTAAGAAATTTAGCAAAAGCAGACTTGCAAAAAATTGAATTGGAAGAAAAAGCTGCTGAAGGAGATGGTTTAAGTCGTTCTCTTTTAGCTTTGAAAGAAACAATTGATACATTTAAGCAGTCAAATACAGGTACAGGAACTGTAAATGCTGAAGAGGTTAAGAAATTGGTTAAATCAATGAAGTCAACTTCTAAAGGAAAAGTTGCATATTCAGACCTTGATACAGAATTACAAAGTAAATTAAGTGGACAAGTTAAAACAACACTAACTTTAACTACACCTTATTCTAAAGGAGTTGGTAAGTCACTTGCAGAAAGTCAAGTAATTCGACCTTTATTTCAAAAATTACTTTCCGATTTTGTAGCAAAAAATAATGCTTATTTATATGGAGGTGCGGGTACAGGTAAAACATACATTGTTGAACAACTTGCATCATATTTGGGGTATGACTATGTGGAAGTTAACTGTAACCAATTTACTTCTCCATTAGATTTAGTAGGTGGTCAAACTATTGAAGGTTATCAAAAGGGTAAACTTGAAATGGCTTGGACAAATGTTGCGAAGAACGGAGAGCAAATGAAAGGTGCAATTTTATGTTTGGATGAGTTGCCAAAACTTGACCCAAATACTGCGGGTGTATTGAATGCCGCACTTGCGAAAGTAAAACTTGGAACTCCCGAAGACCCTGTGTTTATATATAATGGTAAAGGAGAAAAAATATATAAGAAAAACCTTTTTGTTGTAGCAACAGGAAATACTCAATTAAACGAGACTTCAACAGACTATGAGGCTAACTTTAAACAAGATTTATCTTTGCAAGATAGATTTGTAGGTAGCACATACGAAGTTCTTGCAGATTATAGAAGTGAGTTTAACAATGCGTTGCAAGACTTTGCTTTCTTGTTTTTATATATGACTTCTATTCGAGAAGCTATTATTGAAGAAGGTTGGGCGGGTAGAGCATTTGTTTCTTACCGTATTTTAATATCACTTAGAGATACTTACATAGTTTCAAGAGATGTTGAAATGCAGAAAGTAGCAAATAGTGCAATTGTAAAACCAAAAACATTAAAAGAAGGTTTAGATAGTTTCCTAAATTTATTTAGTGTTACTCAAAGAGAATATTTAAAAGATATTTCAGATTACAATAATTTTGTGAATAATGTTATTCCAACAAAAGATAAGATGCCATTGAGTAAACTTAATACAGATGAGGAATTGGATAAAGTAAATGTTTTAATAAGAGATAACGAAGCTAAATTGAATGTAGTGAATGAATAATCTTAATTGGTATATTAAAAAAAATAGAGGTAGCGGATTTAATTATTATTTTGCTCGTTTTGACTCTTGGCAAGAATTGATGTCTAAGGGTAATGAATGGAATGAAGAATTTAGAAATAATAAAAACTTTAAAAAGTTCTACGATGATAGTAATTTCAAAAATATGTCATCTCAATGGATTACAGAAGAGACTCCTTCTTTAGAAGAATTAAATAAAGGCTTTTATACTCGTTTCATTGAACAAGATTTGCTTGACAATGTAACTCTTGCATTTGATGAAATACTTGCTGATATAGATATGGGGGGTTCTTTTAAAAAGTCAAAACTTATAATAACAGATAGACCACAAGGTATTTTTGATTTTGGTCTTGCAAGTTTGGGTTTATTTACTGAACAGGAGTTTTATTCAGAAAAACTTGCAGAAGAAAGTCCTTTAGAGTTTCCAAAAGAACCAAAAGGAATTGTTCCAAATATTTTTGTAAATCAAAACCAACTTGGAGATTTTTGGTACGTAAGTAATTTTTCGGGGAATAAATATAAAATGACTCAGCAAGATAAAGGTACTCAGAAAGCAATGTTAGAAGGGTATGCTAAAAATGAGATTCCAAACAGGTTTAAATCTTTTAAAACAAACCAAAAAAAATCTTATCTCTTGTTTAAGAAAGAAGGTGGTTCAGCAAAAAAGGTAGACCTGTATGTTCCTGTTGGTGGTTTAGGAAATATGGACTCTTCGGGAATGTTGCAAAGGGCTTTACCGTTGTTTATGGCAGCTAAATTTTTTGAAAGTGTAGGCATTAGGACAAGATTAAATGCAACAAGATTATATTCAAGTCAAGGAACAAATTTATCTAACGGAAAAAATGAATCGGGATTTACCTGTATAACCTCTACAATTAAAGATTTTGGCGAAGACCTTGATTTTACGAAATTAGCGGTTGCCGTTGCAGATGTTAGGACTTTTAGATACAATTTGTGGAAATTATCTCCCGCAATTACAGGTAAATTAACGGGTGCGGCTCAATATGGTTATGGCTCAACATTATATGAAGGTGGAAATTTTAAAAATACTGCAAGGAGATATAAGAATTGGTACTATGATGAAATAGAAAACAATAATAAAGAATGGGTAGAAATACCTAAACCTTTAATGATATTTGGTGGTGTACCAAATCCCGATGATAGTTGGAACTATAATGGTAATAAAAACGAAAGTGGTTATCAAAAAATAGTTAAAGAGTTTTACAGAATTTTAGATACAGTTGATTTTTACTACAATGATGGACAGAAAGCATCAGAGAGGATATATGAAAGATATGTGGAGACAGGAGAAAAAGATGTGACTGAGTACAAAGATTATGTACAAGGCGTTTTAGAAAATGCTTATAGTGTTGCCGATGGAGAGCCTTATGCTGACCCTAAAGAAGACAAAGACAAACTGATGGACGAATTTGAAGAAAAAGTAGAAAAAGTGTCAACATTTTTATCTGAAATTAAAAGAATTGCGAAATGAAAGAATTTGGATTTAAAAAAGAACAAATTGAACGTATTTATGCTCTTTTGAGTAATTTAAACGAATGCAATACTAAGTTTAACAGTAACTGTAAAGTTAAGGCTATTCAAATGTATGTTGATAATGAAAACAATTTTGTATGTACTTATTTATATCAATCGTTAGGTAGCGGGGATGGTCTTGTAAATGAGATAAAATATGTTATGATTACTCCAAGTGGCGAAAAAGTAAATCTTTTGGATGTTTACAGTTCAAAAGAAGCTATTCAAAAAGGTTTAGAAACAATGAAAATCATTGAAATATGAGCGATATAGAAACAATTCAAAAATTTATTGACTATAATCAACCTATATTGGATGATATAAAAGATACTAACCCACAGTTGGGTAATGCGGTACGAACTGTAGTAACAGAATTATTTGCAAAGTATATAGGCGTTCCTATTAAAGAAGAAACCGAAACAGTTGAAGAAACCGAAACAATTGAAACTAATTATTCTAAATTATCTTTAGAAGAAATAAATGATAAAATTGAATCAGCAAAAGAACTTATTGAATTATACGATGACCCCGAAGATTCTGACCAAATAGAAGCAGAGGCTGAATTGTTAGAATTAGAATTAGAATTAGAAAATAGAAAATAAAATATTTAAAAATATGGCAACATTATCACAAAAAACAGACGAAATAGCAGCACTTGAAAGTCTAAAAAAAGATTTAGCAAAGTTCGAAATGAAACAAGCTAAAGCTACAAAAGCAGACGTAAAATTAAAAATAGCTGCTAAAATAAAAGGTCTTAGAGCACAAATTAAGGCGGGTAAAACAAAAGGAAAAGATGTTTCAGCAAAACAACTTGCAAATTCACTTTTAAGAAGCAGAAAAAAGTTTCTTGAAATGAGTAAGAAAGATTTTAATGGAGTAATACGCCAACTTTCAAAAAAGCCCGAATATAGCTTTCTAAAAGGTATGTCAAGAACGGAAGTTATTAACGATATTAACCGTAAAGCAAAACCTGTTGGGTGGAGATTTAAAGGTCGTAATAATTATAAAACTCCAACAAAAGAACAAGTAAGAAAAGGTCGTGCAAATGGTACTGTTTACTACGAAAATAGACCAAACCGTTCAGACGTTTCACAAGCGAGACAACTTGCTAAAGGTGGTTCTTTAAAAGGGCACGGTTTAGCTATTGGAGATGAAATAGTAAATGTTTACAGAGACGATGTTTATGTTTACAATAGAGGTGTTGTTTATATGGTTGATTTATCAAGCGGAAAAAGAACAATGACTAAAATGAGCAAGGATGATGCAATATCTACATTTAAAGATGGTGGGGAAGTTAAAGAAGACCCACAAGTTATAAGATACTATTTTGAAGATGATGGATATGAATATGAAAAAGGCGGCTCTTCCTACGCAGAGGGTGGTTCTATGGCAAGTGGTGGAGTATTAACTAAAGCAGAATTAAAACTCAATATATATGAGCCAAGTGGAGATTATTATATGGAAAAAAAAGGTGGTAAAATAATTTTACACCTAACAAGCAAAGACGCTTCAAATTTACCCCCTTCTTTTTTTGAAAGATATAATGTAGAAGATAATGGAAAAGGATATTATGGCACATCATATATAGTTTCTAAAAAAACTTCCTACGCAGAGGGTGGAGAGATTTATGAAATCCACTCAAAACATAAAGATGGTAGCGATTCATTTGAAGTAGATTCTAATTTACAAACTTGGAATACTCATTCTGATGCCAAAAAACAAGCTGACCAATTAAATAAGGATTCAAACAGTTTTAAATATAAAGTTGTTAAAAAAAGCGGCTCTACCTACGAAAAAGGTGGGGAGATAGACATTAACGACATTGAAATACCTGTTCACTACACAATGTTCGAAGAGGAAATGTACGAATACGGTAAAGGAGGTATAATTTCAGTTGGAGATAATGTAACTGTGAGAAGTACAGGACAAACAATGGAAGTTTCAAATATTTCAAAAAACAGAAGCGGACAAGTTGAATTTACAGGTTCAAAAGGAACATTTTTAATAGGAGGCTTAAAAAAGAATTAAAAAATATATCTATGAAATATGACTACAAATCTCAAGTTGAAGATTATGGTTCTCGATACGGTCTTAGAGTTAAATTCGGTAAAGAAAACAAACTTATAAGACTAAGTGATAAAATGGAGAAAAGCAAAACAGAAGCAGTATCTTATGCCAAAAAATTAGCTTTAAAAAATAACGGTAAATATTTAGGAATAGTAGATATGAGACCTAAATCTAATTCATCAAAAAGAGTCAAAGATTATTCATATATAAAGCGTTCAGATATTTCTGTACTAAAAGCTACTATTGATGGAAAAGTATTAAATGTTGACCCAAAAGATATTTTAAGCGGAAGCTATGTAGCTAAAAAAGTTAAATCAACCGCTAAAAAAATAAGAGTTGCAAAAATTGATTCTTCAAAACTTAGAGATAAAATACTTAATTACGCCAAGAAATTTTATAAAAAAGAATATGAAGAGAAATTAGACCCTGTATACGACTCAAAAGTTACAACTGATGACTTGGACAAGTTTATTTCCTGTGGATTGACAGAGGAGATGATAATGGCTTTTTATTGTGGTTTTAAGTCTATTATGGATATAAAATCTGATGGAGAATTTAATTATGGGTTTTCGGGAGGAATTTTTACTTTTCAAACAGAGGGTGGATATATTGAAAAACATATAAAAAGAGCAATATTTAACTGTGAGAACGATGTTTATGAATTAGGATTTAAGTACCCAACATTTAATTGGAAAAGTGCGGGTATGAAAATGTCAAAAACAGAAGTTATTAAAAGTGCTGAATACGAAGGGTGGAGAAATACTAAAAAACAAGCTATTCTTAAAATAGAAACTTTTAAAGTTAAAACTAATTTTACTGTTTTAGCAGTTAAAGATATTGGAGAAGTCGTAGATGGTAAGACAGAGGCAAGATATGGACAGGATGAATTACTTGACCCTAAAAAGCCTCTTGATTTAAACAATGATTATCTTGCATTAGTATCAAGAAACGGTAAGGAACTTTTCGCTCTTGCAAAGAAGTTGCTATCTCAAACAGAGGGCTATGTAAAAGATTTTGATTGGTTGGTGCAATCCAAGACCTTTGGAGCAGAAATGCTTACTGAAAGCAAATACAAGTTTGCTAAAGGCGGTTCTACGAAAGCTAACTTAGGTATGTTATTGACCGCAAGTAAACTTGCACCAAAAAGTGTTGATTCGTTTGATACAAAAATAGCTAATAGAGTTTCTAAAAAATCTTTTGCTGAACGAATGTCGGAAACAGGTAATGAACAATTCGATAACGAAAAAGAACAATATTCAGCAAGTAATACTTTCGATAAAGGTGGTAGCACACAGGTTATGTTAGGTAATAAACTCAATAAAAATTATCCCGAATTTAAACCTACAATACAATATGCGGGAGATACATTGTCATTATTTACAGTTTTTAAAGATGAAGATAAAAATTGGAGTAGTGAGGCTCAGAAAATGATAGACAATGAAAAGAGGAAAGGAAGAAGAGCCGCAGTAATTCATAAAGGTGGTAATCACGGATTATATTTAAAAGCATATTTTGATAAAGGTGGCTCTACCCACTCAGAGGGTGGAGAGGTTTATAATGCCCATATTCTGACGAACGATAATAAGTTAATTCACAGAAGATACCCGAAAAAAATAACTCACAACGAAATATACGAAGAGTACAAAAATAAAGGAATTGAAATAAAAGATTCTCAAATTCATTTTGCCAAACCTATTGATTTTTATGATACTTTGCGTAAGGAAACAAAAAAGTATGTTCGTGAAAATATGAATGAAGATGTTGATTCAAAAACCATTTTTATATCTTCAATACAAAAAGGGAATGAATATATTGCTTCTGAAATAAAAGGAGATACAATTTCGGGAAAAGCATTTACAATTACTCCAAAAGATTTATTTGAAGTAACTATGAAAAACAATACAAAAAGCAATTACGAAAAGGGTGGAGGTGTAGATTTTGACCCTATTTCTTATGCAAAAAATGCGGGTAAAGATGCTATTGATTGGATGCAAGAATTAAAAAACTATGCGGGAGAAGATTATGATAGCTTAACGGCAGAAGAAAAAGATTCAATTATTTCAGAGTTACAAATGGATTATGATTTTAGTCATTCTTTCGCTAAAGGAGGCGGTTTGAACGATGTTAGATATATTCCAATAGATGCAATTGAAAAAGTTGAATTAAAGAATGGTAAAATCATTGAAAACAGTTTTAATGAACCTATCTATTCGGGACTCCGTGTAAAAGGCAATCAAACGGCAGACCAAATAAAGAGAAAAGAAATGGAAGAAAAAGGTCAACTATCTATTTTTAAAAAAGGTGGAAATTTACCAAGTGGTGCTGCATATATTCCAAAATCAAAAGTCGCTAAAATTTACACAGAAGAAGGTGTATTTTTAGGAGAAAATTTAGTTGGTGGTGTATGGTATGATAATTCAAAAACAAAAAAACTAATAGAATCAGCAAGGAAAAGAGGATTGATTAAATAATTCGTATCTTTGAATTGTAACTAAATATATAAAGAATGGAATTTCAATACGAAAAAGAATTAGAAAAAAACAATCTAACTTATTCAGATTTAAGCGAAGATGCTCAAGTAGGAATAGATGGAATTAAGGATATTAAAAAGGCATTAAATATGCTTGATAAAAGTGGTAAAAAACCTACCGCTAAAACTATCCGAAAGGTAAAAGCAATGGATAAGTGGGTTTGCTATGAAATTTACGACCAAGTAAATGATACAGACAAAAACGAAGATGAAATACCCTTTGAAGAAGAGGAGGTGTTAGAAGAGATTCAAGACCAAGTTAAAGAAGAAATGGAAGAACATAAGGAATCAAAGAAAGTAGATGATAAAGGAATCATAGTGGAAAATGAAATTAAATCTTTATTTGACAATGGTATCAAAACCGTTGAAATTGAAAATTTAAAAAGTAAAGCACCGACTTGTTATGATATTTTATTTGATTCTTATGACCCCGATGAAGAAAATGGTATTATGACTTCTAATTACTCTATTATTGAAGGAAAAGAAGATGATATGTTTCATATAAAAAAAATATAAGTAATGATTACAAAGTTTAACACTTCGGCATCTGCCGCAACAACTACTACCAAAAGTGGAGGTAAAAGTATAATAACATTCGTAGTTATAGCTGCTGCAATATTTGCGGGTTATAAATTCGTATTGAAGCCTTATTTAGATAAGAAAAATGAAAAAGATGGCTAATAACATAGATTTATTACAAAATAAAAAAATAAGAAGTTTATTCTATTTAGTCGCAACATTAGGTGCTGCTACTTCATTATTTGTATTTTTTGAAAATAGAAAGTACAACAAAGCTAAAGAAAATTTGGCTTCTATGAATCTTGAAATAAAAAAACTTGAATTAGAAAAATTACGCTCTGAAAAGGGAAAGGGAGTTTTTTAACATTTAATTGTTAATAACTAAACAATAGTATTTTGAAGCAATTTTTAAAAAAAATAAAACAAACTTTAATTTATTATGACTTTCAACCATTACTTTTTTTTTGGATTTCAAGCGACATTTTAAATAATCAAGTTTTATGGACTTCTTACTATTTTTGGTATGATTTAGGTCAACCCAATACCTATTGGCTATACCTTTCTTATCTCATACTTAGTTTAGGAATGATTTCATTTCTTCATAAATCAAAATGGTTGGAAAGGTTAGTTACTGCTTATTTAGTTTTATATCTATTTTCAACAATTCGTTATCTCGTTAATATATATCAAAATATAAATTCAGAACCTTTTTCTATAATTGATGTAAAAAACATAACAATAACCTGTTGGTACGCTTTTATGTGGTCTTGGATTCTTTTTAAGTTGAAGTTAGAGAATTTACATAAATCTATGCAAAATGACTGAGCAAATTAGCACAATTTTAATAACAGTTTTGACCGTTGGTGGTGGTGCGGGTGCTTGGAAATTTTATGAGTTTTTGATAAAAAATAAAAGAGAGAAAAATAAAGAAAAATTCGATGATTCAAATTTATATAGAGATGACCTTCGTGCAAGAGTAGAAAAACTTGAAGGGGAAAAGGAAAATTTAATGAATCGTTTGACTATTTTAAGTTCTGAATTATCAGCTATAAAAGTTAAATTAGAATTTATTGAAAAAGAAAATGACAGGTTATTAAGAAGATGATACGATTAAATAAAATTATTAAATACTTAAAATGGCTTCGTGAGGAACAAATAAAAGCATCTATTTATTCGGGAAGTTCCGAATGTTTATGGTAATATTTCTAATCCGTTAACCATTGAATACCACCTTCCGTGTTTAAATCGACTACTCACAAAGAACTTGACAGATAATTTATCTCCTATCTTGTAATTCATTTCTATTGTCTGCATCATATTGGGCTTCAAACAAATATTGACGAATCTTTTTATTTCGTGTCCAACTTCTAATACAATAGAAGGGAAATTTTCAGAAGTATTTATTTCTGATATTTTTCCTTTCACTTGGTTGTAGTAAACCTGTTTTGTATTTGAAATCATATAATCAAAGATAGGTATTTTTAAAAAAAGCCTAAAGTCTTTTATTTATTACAGAATAATTGTATATTTTTGTATAAAAAGTATGGTAAATGTCTAAACCAAAAAATGAATTAGAAAAATTGTTATCCAACATTCAACGTGGTCTCAAAGAATTTTCTATACAAGAACTTAATGTTGCTATAATTACTTTTTTAAATAAGAAAAGTGACAAGTCAATGGAAATAAATTATGTGCTTCAAATGGTTGCAGATGAATATAGATTTTCAAAAAAGGCTTTAAAATCAAAGACTGCGAGAGGTTTGCAGCAAGAAGCAAAACAAATAACATATTGCTTATTACACTACAACTTAGGTTTTAGTACAAGACATATTGCAACTAATGTTTTTTTTAATAATCACAATAGCGTTGCAATTGGTGTTCGTAAATTAAAGAATGCTGACCCAAAACATAAAGTAGATAAGAATTTTATAGATAAATATGAGAAATTAAAGTCACGTTTAATTCTTAATTTTTCAAACGTAAACAAACAGATTCAGAATGAAAATATATAAAAAAAGAGGCAATAAGAATTATAAGGAAAGAAGATTACTTGAAGAACTTGAGCCGATTCTAAAAAAGAAGTTAGAACAAGATTCTAATTTTACTGTAGTACCCGCTACTAATTATCAAGAACTACAAAAAATTCATTCAAAGTTTGTTGTAGAAGATGTTGCTTTTGAAGTAACAAATGAAGAGAATATAACCGAAGAAACAATAGAACCAAATACAGAAGAAAAAAAAGAAAAAGATATGGCAAAAGATAAGTTTGATAATGTTGAAGATGTTGAATTTGAAGAAACTGAAAAAACAATTGATGAAAAACCAACTTCTAATAATCAGTTTATAGACCCATTTAATAGAGAAGAACCTATTGTACGTGACTATGTAATGGGAAATGACTCTTTAAGCAAAGGGGGTAATTCTAACAAAGATGTTGCTCCAAAAACATCTTTTGATGAACCAACTTCATTTGAAGAAGCATTTGAAATACCCGATTCTTCTGAGGAAGAAACAGAATCATCAGATAAGGTAAAGAAAACGGAAAGCAAGAAAGAACAAACCGAGCCTCTTAATCCATCTTTTGATGATATGTCAACAGGTAAGAAAAAAAGAAGTACAAAGAAATTTGCAAAATACATAGTAGAAGCGGTATCTGTTCTTTCTGAAAAAGGGTTTGTTTGGTATGCTAACCAAGAGATTAACGAGGCAAAGCTGACCGAATATGAAATGTCGGGAGAAATGGATTTATCCTTGCTCGTTTCTCTTGAAGATGGTCAAGAAGTTACTGTTAAACAATTCTTTCAAGTTCAATGTGCTAAAGCTGAACAAATGTCCAAATGGACTGAAGAGCAAAAAGAAGATTTAAGTATGGCTCTTGCAGAAGTTTTAATGGAAAAAGGAGTTGCTCCAAGCCCTACACAAGAGTTGTTATTAGTGACTCTTACGATAATAGGTGGACAAGCAATGACTCTATTAACTTTAAAATCACAAACTAATTCATTACTTAATCAGTTGAGGTCAATGAATGAAGGAGGCGGAAGTTATGAGGCTGAATATACAGAGCCTCCTGTTACAAATGAGCCTCCAACTACTAAAGCAGAAGAAGAAGAAACGCCAATAGAAGATTTAAAAGTGCCAATTGAAGCTGAAAAGGAAAATATAAATTATCAAAACCTAAATGAAATTGCAGAATTAAGTGAAGAGGATGTGTTAATTTCAGAATCAGAAATACAAACTAAAGAGTAATGGAAAAGTCAACAAGAGAAAGCGGAATGATGGCAACCACAGGTATTCAAGGTGTGGGTAAAACTTATCAAAATATGTATATAATAAAAGACTACATAAAAGATAAGTTTTATAATAAAGTTAGAGGTCGTAAGGTTCTTATTATGGACACAAACGGAGAATATACCAAAACTCAGTTTCAAAAGAATGATATTGATTCCGTAAATCCAAAAACAATAGCGGTAAAAGATATTAAAGATTGGAGTAGAACAGATGGTGGCGAATGCCGTAGAATAGATGCTAAAAACGTTGGTCTTGAAGACAAAATAAAAATAATTGAATATGTAGTCGAGAACTTTAGAAATGGTATGGTAGTTCTTGAAGATATAAATACATATATATTAAATGTTACTCACTTAAAAGAAATAGTATCGGGACTTGTAAATCTTAGACATAGAGCAGTAGACGTACTTATCAGTTATCAAAGTGCAAGAGCCGTAGAGCCAAGAATATGGCAGAATGCTCGTTGGGTGCGTATGCATTATCAAGCTGATAACGTAAATGATATAAAAGGTAAACTTCCAAATGTTCCAATGTATAAAATTGCTCAGATACTCGTGAATAACAGATATTTTAGCGGAGACAAAAGATTTTTTGTTTACATATTTAATTTTGCCAATAAAATAGAAGGAGCATTTACCAAAGAAGAATTTAAAACTGCCTGTGGTCAATTTTTAGGCTCAAATAAAAAAGAAATAAAAGAGTTTGCTGAAATGTATGGTTCTAAAAATTTAAATGAAGCTAAAAAAATGCTTATAGAACAATATTATGAAATGTATTATGGTAATAGTGATAAATAATGTCATATCTATTTTCTTTCATATATAGCTATTTTGCCTTAATGTGTATAGGCTTTTTAATGCTTATTTTAAGAGATGACAGAAAGGTAATTTTTTCCGATTTAAAAAAAGGATTTAATCAAGTTTGGTACACTTCAATTTTACACGTTTTTCTAATTATTTTAATATTACCGTTGACGATACCTTTTTCATTAGGCAGAATTTTAAATAGATGGTTATAAATGAAATAAATAACATACGGAAACAAATTCAACTTCACGAACATATTTTAGACTGTTTGCAAGTAAAACTGTTTTATTTAAACAACAAAATGTTTGAATCTGATTTTGCAGAAAATGAAAACAAACTTGATGTTATTAAAACAAGGCATAGAGTTGAAATAGAAAAATCAAGATTGAGAGATTTGCATACTGATTTTAAATTAAAACTCGAATTAGCAAAAGTCCAATGAAAAAAAACCAAGAATTTGCTATCTGTATTTTAACAAATTCAGATTTGTATAATATAAAATATTGTATAGATAATTTAACTGTTAAAACTAAAGTTAATTATAAGATATACTTGTATTATTTTAATGAAAATATATTAAATTATGCCGAAAATCTTAAAAATAAAGGAATAAACATTGAAACAATAAAGGCAAAAAACACTTTGTCAGAAACTGTAAATTATTTCTTGAGTTCAGTTAAAGAAAAATATTCGGTAATATTCCCTTGTAATACTGTTGTTAACGAAGATTGGTTGTTGTCATTAAAGGTTGAGTATAAAAACTTTGATAAAAGCGGTTGTATATCTCTAAAAAGCACAACAAATGACCTTATAATATCATCATTGCTTTATAATACAGAAGATATTAAACAGGATGATATAATGAAAACTGTTTATGTTGACCCTAAAAATATGATGAGAGGCTTAATTTTTTTTTCAAATGATAAAATAAAAAATGTAGGATTGTTAGAGGTCAATCAAAACTTCAAAGGTTTAGAATTGGTTGAATGGACATTTAGATTCCTTGCCGAAGGTTATTATAATTATTATTTGAAATATCATAATGTCTTGAATATAGACATTGATGACAATATTTTATTTCCCATTCCAACGGATATACACAAGATAAACTTTAAAACAAGAATAAATAATTTACTGATTAAATAAAAAAAAATATGAGTGAAAAAGACCAAGTTGAAGTTACATCAAAAGTTCCAAGAATTTTATGTGAATTGTTTGTTTATGGTACAGAAGAACAAAAGCCCATTATAAAAGAAAATTTAGATGAACTTCAAAAGCAATTTAATAAGGCAAGAAGAAACAAAAACAAAATAAGAGTTTGTTTTTACATTGATAAGGGAGAAAAGACAGTTTCTGAAAAATTAGAATGGTTTAAGGAAAACGGAAAATGTAAGTATTTCATAGCATTAGAAGGAATTAAACCAATAAAAAAAGGTTTTGTATCTCAAGTTATGGGAAAAATTCGTACTTTTGAAAATTCCTTTAATTCTTTAAAGGCTTCAAATATATTGATGTTTGGTCGAAACGAAGAGTCTTCAGCTTCTGTAGAAGAAGCAGAGATTTTAGAGATTGACTGAAAATTGTAAAATAATTAGGTTTTTTTTAAGGAAGGCTATTTTGTAGCTTTCCTTTTTTTATACACTTGTATTACACATAAACCTTTGTATATCAGAACATTGAATTATAACCTATGCATTAGTGTACAATAAATACATTATAAATAACAGTAAAGATTTCTTAATTTTGGTTATAGTAATTTTTTAGAAAATAAACGAAATATGATTTCAAAAGCTGATTTAAAATTAGGTGCAATTGTTCTTACTGCCGTAATGGTAGGCTTAGCCGTGCATCAAGTGGTTGTAGCACCAAGACTCGCAAAACGAGTAAAAGCTGCATAAATAAAGGTTTTAAAGAACCTTTTTTTTTGTTTTAGAGAAATCCGCTTTTACCTAAATGGTATTTTGCAGACAGTAGTTAAAACAACGAAAAGAATCTTTTAAATATAATAAATGGTTTTCCAAGCCAAGTTATTTATAACTAAATGTGGTACAAAAATTAAATTATAAAGTCGATGATAGCTTTAATTAAGGGCTATTATCAAAAAAAATACACGATTATGAACTCTATCGAAAAAGAACTTCACGGTTATATTAGCGGTACTGAGGCAATGAGTGGTTTTGACTCTTACGATATGGAAGGCGATATGTCATACTTTGATGATGATGATATGTCTTACTTCGATAACGATGATATGTCATATGCTACAGGAGCACCTAATGCTTCTTCTGCCGTTTCAGACCCATACGTGATTCAATACGCTGAAACTTCGGGTGCTGATGTCGCTGCCACAATGTTTGGTTTTAACGACAACTTTGGTGCTGCGAACTTCGGAAACGTTGCAACAACGACTATTACTAACCTTCAAGGTGGTACATACGGACGTTTAATTGCACAATCAAACAACAAATTCTTCAAAATTGGAAAATTCAGATTCCAATGTGATGATGCTGCACAATTACAACAAACTGTGTCAATCGTTCACGTTGATGGTAATGGTAAACAATATACTACACCAATGAACCTTTCAATCTTGAGAGATGCTTACCAACAACAAGCAGACATCATTGATGTAACTAAAATGGTAACAATTGATGGAAATACTGAATTGAACTTCACTTTGAAGGCTAATGCAGTATTAACTATCTCAATGTTCCCTGTTGCGGTTGTTAGTGGAAAAGCTGAACTTAATGGAGGTGTTGCTTTAAACAGAGCACGTGCACCAAGATTAAGTGGTAAAAATGTTGCTCCTGTAATTATCCAAACGTCACAAAACGTTAAAGGAATTACTCAGTAAGGAACATACGCTTACAAATTATAATAAAAGGGCGAGGTATATAGTGCCTTGCCCTTTTTTAGTAAAAGGATTAAGATGAAGCGAAACAACAAACACAACAAAAAAAAGCAAGAGATTACTTTAATGACCATTTTAGCTAATGAGGCTACTAAGGCGAGTGATGAGTTGTTGCAAAGTTACAATAAACCGAAAGCATCAAATCATAGTGATTTAGAAAACAAACTTGCTGAATTATACTTTGAACAAGACGATAAGTTATCTTTAGAAAAAAAGATGGCTGAAATACATCCGCATAAAAATTGGATTGTTCGAACACTTAATTTAAAGCCTAAAGGACTAATTGAATGCAAAAGTTGTGATTGGTCTTGGGAAAAATCAAAAGGCGGAGAAAAACCATATGAATGCCATAAGTGTGGTTCTGACAATAATCCTAAAGAAAAAGAAATTAAAGCTGAACCATCGAAGAGTGATGTTTCAGATTCTATTGTAAAGTTTAGCGACTTCAATGGAAGCAATACACCACAAGTAGCAAACACAAATAAAAGTAATTTAGAAGTAATTGGCTTGGTAGGTGCAATTGGACTGATTGGTTTAACATTTATAATAGTTTCAAAAAATTTAAGTAAATAGATGGAAGCAGTTGTACAAGAAAATGCAAAAGTATTAGTGCCTAATAAAGAGCACAAAAATTTTACTGAAACATCAGAAGAGTTACCAATTGGAACAATTTTAAATGGAGAATTTAAAAGTATTAAAGGATTACGAAGAGGTAAGCCTTTTTCTTACCGAGTGTTTATAACAGAAAAAGGTCAAATAGTATATAGCAATAATTTAAAAGAAATGGAAGTAACAGAAGTAACATTAGGAGCGGATAGTGCTCAATCAGAAACAAGAGTTGATTTACTACCCGCAGAAACTTACAAAACGAGTAGAATTTTATTTGCTGCTGCGGGAGCAATTGGAGGATATGCGTACAGTAAGAAAAAGGGTTGTACAGGAAAAACTTGTACTAAATATGCAGTAATTGGTGGTATCTTAGGATATGCAGCAATTTACTTTTTTGACAAAACTAAATCTGTTAAGGTAACAGAATCAAAATAATATAACTATGGAAGGAACAAGAATCATAAGTCTTGGTAATACTGTAGGAACTTCTTCTGAACCAAGAATTGCCACGTTTGAAGAGGCATTTGGAGAATATTCTGAATTATTTGGTAAAAAGGCAAAAGCAAGACGTACCAAAAGAAAAGACGAAAGAGTTACTCGTAAAAAACGTAAGCAAGAGCGAAAAGATGAGGTAAAAGCATCTAAGCAAAAAAGACGTTCAAACCGTAAGGAAAGACGTCAATCTGCACGTATTGAACGCAGAAGAAAGAGAAAAGAGCAACGTCAATCAATGAGAGCGGAGCAACAAGCTGCAAGAATGGCTCGTAGAATGGAAAGAAAACGTCAACAACAAGAGCGTAAAGATTTACAGGCAGAGCGTGAGTATGAACGAGAGCAACAAATGTTAGAATCTCAGAGAGAATTAGACGATGATTACGGTTATGACGATGGTTATGCTGACGATGGTTATACTGACGATGGTTATGCTGATGATGGTTATGATGATGATGGTTATGCTGATGATGGTTATGCCGATGATGGTTATGCTGATGATGGTTATGCTGATGATGGTTATGCCGATGATAGATATGACGAACGTGACTATGATGAGTATGGAGATGAAGATTTCCAATACGAAGATGATTATAGTTGGGAAGATGATTACGGCTATAATTTTGAAGGAGAAGTTGAGGTTGACGATTCTGATGAAGAGCAGAAAAAAGCACAATCAATTGCTGATAAAATTGAATGGAATAAAAAACTTGTCGAAAGATTGTCAAAAAAAGATAATAGTGATGATACCATTCAAGAAAGACAAGAAAGAATTATTGCATTAAATGATGAAATGCGTGATTTTGTTTGTTTTGATGGAGATTACTATGATGAATATGATGAAGAGGTTACTTTAGGTGCTGATGGAATGAAGCGTTCAACAGGAATGAAAAAGCCAATTCTTCGTAGAATGCGTAAATCACAAAGTGCAAAATTACGTGCAAGAAGAAAAGCGGGGGATATGCCAAGAAGAAGACCTACTTCAAGAAGAAGACCTACAGTTATAGAAAGAGGAGTAGGTGCTGAAATAGAAAATAATAGAATTGTTATACCCGCTAAAAGTGGTTTTGAAGGAGAAACAGGAATAACAGGACTTGATGGTTACAACGATTTTGGTTACGAATCTACAGAAATACAATTGGGTGTTCAAGGAGATGCAACTTTAGGTGGTAGTGTTTGGCAAGGAACTCATTCTTCTGCTGAAGGAGATTCAACTTTAAGTGGTAGTGTTTGGCAAGGAACTCATTCTTCTGCTGAAGGAGAGGTTGTTCAAAGTGGAGGCACAGGAACAGGTGTAATGGAATTAAATAAAGATTCATATTATCAAAAACAATATCAACCGACAGAAATAATTTTAGGTGCTGATGCAACAAAAACAAATAGTGGATTATCTACGGGTGGTCAAATTGCTATTGGTTTAGGATTAGGAGTCGCTATAATAGCCGTACTTAAAGGCACAAAAGTTGTATAATGGAAAAGTGGTATAACAATAAAAATAAATTGAAATTCATTGCTTATGTAGGTTTGGGATTAGCCTATGTTGCGTTAGCATATACTCAGTATAGAATTGTAAATAAAAAGTAAATGAAAAGTTATAACGAAAAATTTAATGATTCAATTCAAAATTTGAATATAGATGAGGCTTCTGATTTATTAGTAGATGAATTAGCTACTATAATTTCTAAAGATTCAACTGAATTTGTCGATATGCTTAATGAAAGTGGGGTAGATGCTGATTATTCAATGTCTGAAACTGAATTGATAAGAACTTTTATTGATAATTTAGATAATAAAAGGATGATTCTTGGAGCAAGTCTTCTTGTAAATAGCAATAATAGAACTGTTGGTTTCGATGGAGATGATGAAATTAGTGATAGTGGAGTAAAAGTGGGGTATGCAGTCTTAAACGAAACACTAAACACAAATGAAATAGTTCCTGTTCAAGACGAACAATTTTCATATATAGCAATTGCCGCACTTGCGGGACTTGTTGGTAAGGGAATTAACAAATTGAGAAAAAATAGAAGAGATAAGGGTAGAACTAAAGATGCAGATGCACGGAAAGAAGAAAGAAGAAGAAAGGCTCAATTAAGAATGCAAAGAGTTGCTGCCGAACAAAGAAGAGTTCAACTTGAAAATGCTAAACGAAAGAAAAAGACAACAATTACTTTGATTATAGTTGGCTCTGTCTCACTTTTAGCAATCTTAGGAACAGTTATCTATTTAAAAAATAAAAAGTAATGAAAAAATATATTTCATACGCAATAGTTATTGGATTTGGTGCTTGGGCATACAATCAATACAGAAAAAACAAAAGTGAGAACAAACCTAAGATAAAATAATATGGCTTTAAAGAGTTACATACTTACAAATGATTATAAAGCACCGTACGTTACGGCAACGGGCTTACCACATAATCCTTCTGCTATTAGATTTAAACAGTTTAGAAAGGGAGAGATTATTAAAGGAGAAATGAAACACGCTAATAACAAACCCGCTTTTATTTTAGTTTCGGGAGTATGTGTTGTTCCATTAGAAGCAGTTAAAGAACTTATTACAAAAGAAGTAATATCTCACACAGATGGAGAGGGTTCAATTAAAAATAAAATAAAGGCTTCTGTTGGAGGCTCAAGCAAAGCAAATTCAAATCCAAAGGTTAGATATATAGATGCACTTCTATTAGGTTCTTTAGTTGGTTTTGGAGGTGTAATGTTAGCTGAAAAACAGGGTTGGGTTTCATTACCCGATAAAAAATATAGATTATATGGTGCATTAGGAGTAGGTGCTATTGCTATGTACATTGTATATCGTGGAAAAACAAATAAGAAAACAATTCAAATTAAAAACGAAGAATAATGAATGTAATAACTTCAAACCCAATAATTAACGAAAATGATTTTCGTGCTGAAGATTTTGAAAACTTTTTTGGAGAAAAGGCTCGTAGAAGAAGAGCAATGAGACAAAGCAGAAGAAAAACAAAAAGTGGTAAAAGAGCAAAAGATGGTACTTTTTTAGAAAGAGTTAAAGGAGGAATAGATAAGGTTAGAGATAGCGGTATTTTAGATTCTATACAAGGTGTTACTCAAGGTCGTGGTGGTTATGATGCTCCAATTGATGACTCTTTCATTCCTGTAGAAACTCCCGAACAAAAAGGTATGTCAACTACTGCAAAAATTGCAATTGGTGTAGGTGTTGCAGCATTATTAGGAATAGGAATTTATGTAGCTACTCGAAAAAAATAAAATCTTTATTTAATGTTTAAACAAGAATTAAATTCAAATAACGACAAGTTCACATTAGTTATAACTATAAAAACTAATGGGCAAAAGAATTTTCGAGTTTGGGCAGAAGATTTGGGAAAAAAGAACTCTAAATATGCAGATAGAGTTGTAAATGTAAATGGAGAAAGAAAAATATTTTTTAGCTTTCCAATCAGTCCCAAAAAGTTATTTTTTGCTTGTGTTAATAAAGATAACATTGAAGATTCAGACTATTCAGTAACTATTATAAAAACCGAACTTAAAGATTTCAACATTTGGTTAGATGATGATACAAAAAAGTTTTTAAAGTTAGCAATACCATTTAGTCAAGTTTGTGGTTTTGAAAACGCTAATGCTCAAGGAAGGCTTTTTACTTCTAACAATAAGAAATTTGCAATTAAGTTTTTTGATGTTATTCGTGATTATGCTTCGGGTAAGATTTTAAACACTCCCGCAAGAATAGGTCATCAAAGTGGAAGAATAGAAGTTTCAAAAATTAAGTTTGATAAGTATACTGTACCTATGAGAATGGCAATTTTGCTTCACGAGTTTTCTCACGTATTTAAAAACCCAAAATTAGACCTTGATATTTCTAATGAAATAGGTGCAGATATTAACGCACTTTATATATATTTAGGATTAGGCTTTAGCAAAATAGATGCCATATGCGTATACGCTAATGTTTTTTTAAAAGCACAAACAAAAGGTAATGTTGAAAGAATGCGTAAAATAATGGATTACATCAACAAATTTGAGAACGAAGACTTTGCATATAGAAAATAATGAGTATAAATAAAAAATATCAAGACTTAGCTAAAGAGGCATTTGGATATGCTGAAGGTTCGGAATATTTCGAAACTCGAAATGCTAAAACTGTTCACGATGATTTCGGAAACAGTTTGATTGATATTGATTTCTCTGAGATACAAGGTAAAAACTTCAAAAGAAATTTATCTAAAATAAATAGAAAATTAAATACTAAGGTTGTTGCATCAGATAATCGTAAAGTTATTATTGAAGGTGCGGATAAAGATTTGATATTACCTACAAGTGGTCAAAAAGTAATTGCTCCCGATAATAGAAAAGTAATTGTTGAGGGAGTGGGAAGAAATAGAGTTTTTAAGCCAAAAATGGCATCTCCAAGACTTATGCAGTCAAGACCTTTACAAGAAACACAATTAGATAGTGGGAAAAAATATAATGTTAATAGCAGAAACCCACAAAAAATTGGAAAAATTGTTGTGCCCGATGATAGAAAAGTAATAGTACAAGGTGTTTCTGATTTTATTTTGAGTCAAAGCCCAACAGGGGATATGATAAAGAATGTAGGTTATTATAAAGGTAAAAAGTTAGAAGAATTAGTTTTAACTTTTAATAATGATAGCGGAAATGAATTTGATTTGGAGTTGTTTAACCCAAGTATGCCATTAGACTTTTTATATTCAACGTCTTTAAATCTAAATGATAAAATACAAGTAGCGGGTGGAGAAGTTTCTTATACAGACGTTTTGTTTAACATATTAGCTAATTCCACAATGATACCAAACGCAAAGTTTGTATTTGCGGGTGCTAATGTTAGTGCACAAAAAAATGAATCTTTAAGGGTTATAAATAAAAGCATTAAAGGAACAGAAAGAGTTACTCCTTTTGGTTTAAATTTACAAGTAGATACTATGCAAGTTGCAAAAGATATTGTTTTCTTTGACTTTTTAAATACGATAAATAGACCTTATATTCCCGATGGAATGGACGTTATTAAATATAAAATCCTTCCAAATATGACTGTAACTATGGGGTTCTATTTTGACCAAATTAGTTTAAAGAAAGTTTTCCGAAAAGAGTCGAGAAATGATAATAAAGTATTATAATGACAAGTTTATTTAGCACAAAATATCCAAATAATAGTAGAGTGGTGTCGGGAACGGCAACTATCTATAGAGATGATGTTGTATTACTTTGTGATACTACAAGTGCTCCTGTTGTTATAAATTTATTTGATATTCCCGATGGCTTTTGGAGTACACAATGGAAACTTTATATAGTTGATAATTCAAACAATGCGGGAACGAATAGTATTACTATAAATGCGGGGGGTACTCAAAAAATAAATGATGCTGCAAGTTTAGTTCTCAATGTAAATGGAACATCAGCAGTTGTTGAGATTGTATCAGATGATAAGTTTATTGGTAATTTGACATCAACATCGGGAGGTGGTGGAGGTGGATATGATACTATTCAAGAGGAAGGTGTTTCTTTAATTCAAAGAACTACTTTAGATGTGGTGGGTAAGTTTGCTACGGCATCTGATACAGGAAGTAAAACTCAAATTGAAATAAATCCTACCATTGAGGCAATTACAAATGCTAACTTCTTAGCGGGTATAGCTGCAAATTCATTAGTAAAAGGCTTAACATATAAAATTACAGACCCTTTATACGGGGAGGCTATATACTTACAGGCTCTTGAAACTAACTTAGAATCGTTATCAGCACAAGCTAAATTTTATTTTCCCGACTACAACGGTTTAGGGGATTATACTTCGGTAAATCCTACTTTTAATTCTCAGTTGGGTCGTTGGAATGGTGGTCTAACCGTTGTTATTGGAGATGTTGTAATATGGAATAATAATCATTATGTAAATATTACAGGTAGTGTTGGTACTGACCCAAGCACGGATGCGGTCAATTGGACTCTTTTAGCTAAAACTTTAACAACAGGTTTTATAGAAGAAACCTGTGATGTTCTTTATAATGCAACAAGAAATACTCCTTTTGTAATAAAAGATATAAGAGGAAATGAAGTTTGGTATAATAATTTTAAGGGTATAGTAACTTTAAATTGGTTTCCGTTTGGAGATAATAATGTTCAAAATAATACCGTAAAAGGACAAGAATCAGCAATACAGTATTTATGTAATGTCCCTTTTGCTGAATTCTATAGCAATGTTTGTTTAAATAGTTCTTTTGTTTTTACAAATGACTTTGGTGGAAGTCTTTCGGGAGAAATAATTTATAAAGACAATTATGTTAGCGGAGCAAGAATTGGTATACAAAATGGAGCAATACCACTTGGTTCTTCAATTACATTTCAAGATAATACTCTTTATGGAGGAAATTTAGAAATAGCTGCTATTTCTGATGTATTTTCAGCACAACTTATCATAGAAAATAATTTATGTCAAGGTGGTCAATGTTTTTTAGGAGATACGAGTATTATAGGTACAAATAACATTTCAGTACAAGGAAATACTTTTCACTTAAATTCAAATTATACATTTGATACCATAGATTCAAGTATAAATACAATTGACATTAACAACAATGTTGTTGGTCAAGCCTCAACGGGACTAATAAGTTTAGTTTCTAATGTTGATAGTTTAATAAATTTCATTGGTAATAGAATTGACGAGAACCAAAACATAACGGAAACATTTACATCTAATGACTTTCAAGGGGGTTTATATTCAGTTTTATCAAAAGAGAAAAGTACATTTAGAAAGCCTTTAGATTTAAGCGTTGCCACAGATTATGATTCATCAACTTTGACTTTGCTTTTAGGTTCAGAAGATTGGATTGGCGAATATCTTATTGTAGGAGATGCACAAGTGATAGAAAAAATAAATGGTGGAACGGCAAGTGAAAGACCATATACTCTTATTGCTCAAGGAGAAAATGGAGCACTAATATGGAGTTTAACATATACTGCAATAGCTTCCGCAGTAACTGATAATTTAATACAAAATTCGGGTATAAATGCAGCGACTAATTTTAATTCTTACACTAATTATTCAGACAGGTGTACATTTGTTAGAGGCGGTGGTTTAACAGGCTTTAATACACTTATAAGTAACGTGGTTTCAGCATAAAAAAATAAAAAATAAAAAATAAAAAACAAAAGAGATGAGTACACAAAAAACAGTAAGTAAAATAGGTTCAGAAATAAGTTCAACAACAGGTGGAGTTTGGACAAGATTACCTTTTTGGGCTAAAGGCATTATAGTAGTCGGTGGTGGTTATTTGGCATATAAAGGAATCAAAAATGCTATCTCAAAAACAAAACTTGATGAAACTACTCGTGATGACAAGCAAGAAGAAGAGGGATGGTACACTTCCTCACAACAAGATGCAGCATCTAAAAAGCCAACTTTAACAAAGACTCAAATGAAGTCTATTGCTAATAAAATTGAAGCTGCACTTGATGGCTATGGTACACGAGATATTATATTGAAAAATATTTTTAAGGATTCAATTAAAAATAATGCAGACTTTTCGGGTGTTAATGCCGCATTTGGTATTAGAACAATAGAAGCGGGTAGAGGTACAGGTTGGCTTTCGGGTCACGAAAGAGGAACGCTTACAAAGGTTATTCAAGAAGCGGATAATGCAACAATAAATTACATCAATAATTTGATGAAAGGCAGAGGAATTAAATACAGAATTTAATAAATAAGTAAATAAATAAATAATCAATAAAACAACAATAAGATGAAAAATGCAAATGTACAACAAGCAGTAAGAGTGGTAACAATAGCGGGTTCAGCCGTTTTAGTTCTTAACTCAGCAGTTTCTTTAGTTAAAGCGGGAACTTCAATGAATTTAAAAGGAGCAATTATGCCAACAGTATCTATTTTAGTAGGTCTTGCAGCATTCAATTATGCTTCTAAATCAACTCCAACACTTAAAAAAAAATAAGATGAAAGGATTTTTAAACATCAAAGACCAAGATACGTTCTTGGGAGGACAAAATGTACACAACTTGTTAATTATAACTATGTTGGGAATTTTAACGTATAAATCATTTAAAAAGTAAAAATATGGCAATTTTAGACCCATTAAAAACGGCAAAAGCTACGGTTAGAGCAAATATGCTTGGAGCAGTAGGTGGTGGAGTAGCGGGAGTTATGCTCGTGCGTAAGTATTCCAAAGAAAAAGGATGGTTAGCAATGACCTTAGGAGTAGTTGGAGGTTTAGTTGGAGGAGCATTTCTACAATCTAAACTGAAAGCAAAAAGCGGCTCGGTAAAAAGCGGTAAAATAATTACTAAACAATAAAAAAAAATGGAAGCAACAACTAAAAAAAAGTTAGTTATAGGGACTTCCGTTGCAGTAATTTTAGGTGTAGGCGGCTATTTTCTTCACAAATTTTTGAAAGATAAAGGTGTTTTTGGTGGTAAAAAAGTTAATAGATGATGATGGTACAGGAGAGACAGTGACTACAAGTTATTGATAAAGGTTCAACAAATTCAAATAGTAATAAACCAACAACTGCACAAAAAGAACTTGCAACGGCATATAGGATATGGGCAAATAGTACAGATACTTTGAATAAAAAGTATGGTAAAAAAAGTTCATATGACCTTGATGCTACTTCAAATACGCCCTACAATAGTTTTTTTACTAAATCATATGCTGCGGGTAAAACAGAATATGAAAAAGCTGCAAAAGCTGCCGTTGAAAGTCAAAATGACCAAGTGGCACAAATTTCAGCTATAGCGGCAAGATACAAAAGACCGATAACTATTTTGCCAAAAGGTGGTATGTCTGTTAAATTTACTTTTAGCGGAAAAACTAATGGCGTTGTTCACTATTATGAACTTTTAATAAGCGAGAAAAGTTCAACCAATAATAAAAAATATAAAGGTAGTTTGGTATGGAAATTATCATCATCATCAAATTATTTTTCCACTTACAAAAAAACTATATCGGGAGGCTTATTAACTTATAGAGGTAAGAAATACAAAGGTTCTACAAATTATGGAATTGGAGTTGGTGCTAAAGTTAGCAATCAAGACTATTTGGGAGCTTCAATGGAAAAACTTTCGTCAAATCAAATTAAAATTACTAACTACGGAACTTTGAAAGTTTAATGTAAGTCTTAATAACGTAGTAAAAATAACAAAGTGATTAAACAATCACATAATATAATTAAAATGGGAAATAATAGCAAAATTCGATGTAATGAACGCATCAAACAGAGTAACAGATGATTTGTACGACAATGATAACTTTTATCCATTTTCGGGTCTTGATACTGATGGAGAAGGTTTAGATATTGAGTTTTCTGAGGCACTTGGAGATAATTTTAAAAAAATATTCTCAAAAGGTGGAGTCAAAGGTTTGGTTAACAAAAGACGTGCGGGTTTAGATGAAAGATTGGATGCAAGAAACAAAAGAATTTTAGCAAGAAACGAATCCAAAGCAGCACGTGAAGAAAGAAGAAAATTAAAAGCTGATGCACGTTTAAAAAGAAGAAACTTAAAACAAGTAGAGAAGTTTGAAGAACTTCCACCTGTTGTTGAAGAAACAGTTGAAAAAATTGTAGAAAAAAATAAATCAGCAAAAGCCCCAATAGAAAAAACAAAAGAAGGTTTAGGAAATGAAAAGGATGAACGTATCGCAGATACAGTAATAGATGTAGCAAAAGACCTTGTGGATAAAGGTTCAACAGATATTCCAACTTTACCTATTGATGTTGATGGACAAATAAAAACTTCTTGGTGGGGCACAAAATCAACAGGAGTAAAAGTTGCTATTATTGGTGGTGGATTTCTTGTTTTGGGTGCAATTACTTACTTTATTGTAAAATCTAAAAAATAAAAATTATGGACAAAAGTCAAATAAAACTTATTTCTAATGTCCCTTCTGCAATAAAAGGCAAAATTGTTGAAATAATAAAAGCAGACCTAAAACTTAAACCTTCTTTAGATAGATTGTCAAAAGGTTTGGGTTCAGCAGATGATGTAAAAATATTTAATAATATGAGATTAAAAGCAGATTCATCAATAGCAACGGGAAAACCTGTTGATGTAAAAGAAGGTTCTTGGTGGTCAAAACAAAAGAAAGGGACTAAAATAGCAATCATTGGAGGTGGTACGTTGGCAATTGGTTTAGGTGTTTTTGCCTTTATCAAGTCAAAAAATAAAAAATAATGATAGTTTCAAAAATAAAAGGTAAAGTTTTAGATGAAAAAGGTCAACCTATACCATCGGCATTGGTATTTTTGTCAACAAAAGATGGGACACTTGTCAAAGAATTTAGAACAAGAGCAGATGTTGATGGCAATTATGAACTTCCTTATTTAATCAAAATGCCTACAGTTATGGGTATTCCTATAACCGTACCTTTGGCTCAATACATAACGGCTAAAATGCTTTCATTTCCAACGAGGACTGTTCAAATTAAACAGGGTAGTGACTTAAATAGTTATGATATTGTAATGAAAATAAGAAGTCAAGTATTAGATGAGGTTACTGTAACTGCAAGTAAAGACCCTTATGAATGTACAAAAAAGGGAGGAAAATATGATTTTAAAACCAAAACTTGTGTAATGCCAAAAACGGTAATACCAAAAACGGTAATACCAAAAACTTGGTGGCAAAAGAATTGGTGGTGGTTAGTTGGTGGTTTAGCATTAACGGCATCTGCAATTACAATAATTGTAGTAAAAAAGAAACAATAGAAATGTATAATTTATGGCAGCAAAAAAATCAGATACGTTAACCTACGTTTTAGTAGGACTCGGAATTATAGCCTTAGGAACTTTTATTGTCTATAAATTAAAGAACAGAGGTGGAAAAGCCTCAAAAAACGCTTTTAGAAAAGACTTGGTAAAGATAGCCGAAGACGAGCACAAACATTGGGATAGTGGTAGATTAAAAGAGACCGCAACAGGTATGTATGACCGTTTAAAAAGCTATTGGAGTAACATAGGTTGGGGAGAACATAAATGGACTCCAAGTTCTGTTGCGTGGAGTGCTGCATTTATTTCGTATGTAATGAAAAAAGCAAATGCGGGTTCTAACTTCAAATATTCTGCGAGTCATAGTAAATACATTAGAGATGCAGTTAAAAACCGTAAAGAAAACAACTCAAACCCGTTTAAAGCATATAAATTAAACGAGAAAAAAGTTGAGGTAGGAGACTTAGTTTGTTATTCAAGGCAAAGCGGAGTTAATTATGACACAACCAATAGTTATAAAAGCCATTGTGATATTGTCGTAAACGTTGATAACAACCAAGCAGAAGTTATTGGCGGAAATGTCGGTCATACTGTTGGTAAAAAAACAGTACAGTTAAAAGACGGCAAGGTTGCCGACAACAAAAACGATTGGTTTACAATAATTAAAACAACATAATATGAGTTTTTTAGTACAACAATTAGCAAATGTAGCGTGGACGAAAGAACAATTGCTAAAAGAGGGTTACACCCCCGAAGTGCAAGAAGAAGCGTTCCAAGAAGACTTATTCTTCCCAATAAGCACAAGTGAACTTACGTCAGCGTTACACGCAGTTGACCAACAATTTGAGAACAAGCAATTTGACGAAGCAAAAGTGGCTACGTTAAAGACACTTTTGAAAAGAGCAAATGCCCTTTTCAGAATTGCTGCAAAAGAGTTAAGAAAAGACCGTATTGCAAAGGAAAAAGCAGACAAAGCGGCTGCGGAAGCACTTGCAAAAGCAGCCAAAACGGGAGGGAAACCCGTTGTTGAGACTGAGAATGTTAAAGGCGGTAAAAAAGGTTGGTTGTCAAAAGGAAATAATAAGTGGTGGCTAATTGGCGGTTTAGCATTATTAGCAACAACTATTACAATAATTGTAGTAAAAAAGAAACAAAAATAATCAATGGGAGTAAATGATTCGAAGATATTCACTAAAGTATTAAATAATACTTCTTTAACCATAGTTGCATCTTATGGACTAAGAGCGGTTTCATTTGTTCTTGTTTCGGGTGCGGGTACATATACAGGAAATTTGGCAGTTGATGGATTATCAAATGACCCTATTGATTTAATAGTTGGACAGAGTGTTACAGTATCTTGCATAGGTAATCAAATACTTGATGGCTTAACCATAGATTCATCAGTAGGTGGCTTAATAAACATCATTGGTAAACACTAATTTAATATATGGGACAAAATTCAGATTATTCCTTTGGGTTTGGGGACTTACCGAATGGTGCAAATGGAGCACAAGGTATTCAAGGAACTCAAGGACTACAAGGTATTCAAGGACTACAAGGTCTTGATGGAGGTTTTGTCGCACAAGGTATTCAAGGTATTCAAGGAACTCAAGGTATTCAAGGAGTTCAAGGAACAACAGGCTCACAAGGTGCAACAGGAATACAAGGCTCTGTTGGTGTAACAGGCTCACAAGGTATTCAAGGAGTTCAAGGAACAACAGGTTTACAAGGTACAACAGGAATTCAAGGCTCTGTTGGTGTAACAGGCTCACAAGGAATACAAGGTACTCAAGGAATTTTAGGAGTAACAGGTTCTCAAGGTACAACGGGTGCGACAGGTTCTCAAGGTGCTACGGGTACAACGGGTTCACAGGGTACTACAGGAGCACAAGGAACAACGGGTATAACGGGTTCTCAAGGTGCAACAGGTTCTCAAGGAACACAAGGTAACGAGGGTGCTCAAGGAACTACGGGTGCTCAAGGAATCACAGGTTCTCAAGGCACAAGAGGTATTCAAGGTACAGATGGTACAACGGGTTCTCAAGGAACTACAGGCTCACAAGGTACAACGGGATTAACAGGTTCACAAGGTGCAGTCGGTTTTACAGGTTCACAGGGTACAACAGGAACAACAGGTATTCAAGGAACTCAAGGTTTACAAGGTCTTGATGGGGCTTTTGCAGCACAGGGTATTCAAGGTGCGGATGGTGCTCAAGGTACATCGGGTGCATTTGTAGCACAGGGTATTCAAGGCATTATTGGTTCACAAGGTATTCAAGGAATCACGGGTATACAAGGAACACAGGGTATTCAAGGCATTATTGGTTCAACAGGTTCACAAGGTTCAACAGGTATTCAAGGCTCTGTAGGTTCAACGGGTTCAACAGGTAGTCAAGGAGTTCAAGGTTTACAAGGTACAACGGGTATTCAAGGTATAACAGGTACAACGGGAGCAACAGGTGCACAAGGAACGACAGGCTCTCAAGGAGTTCAAGGCATACAAGGGGTTCAAGGCATACAAGGTGCATTAGGTACAACAGGCTCTCAAGGTATTCAAGGTGTCACAGGTAATCAAGGGGTTCAAGGCTCAACGGGTATTCAAGGCTCTGTAGGTTCTACAGGTAGTCAAGGAACTACAGGTTCTACAGGTAGTCAAGGAACTACAGGAGCAGTTGGAGCACAAGGTACTACGGGCACAACAGGTTCGACAGGTGCTCAAGGTTTACAAGGTTTACAGGGTACGACAGGTACTGCGGGTTCACAAGGTACAACGGGTACAACGGGTACAACGGGAGCACAAGGAACTCAAGGCATACAAGGTATTCAAGGTTTTAATGGTACAACAGGTTCAACAGGTGCACAAGGTACAACAGGTACAACGGGAGCAACAGGTGCACAAGGTACAACAGGTACAACAGGAGCAACAGGTTCTCAAGGAGCAACAGGTATTCAAGGTATAACAGGAAACACAGGTGCTACGGGTTCACAAGGTACTACAGGAACAACAGGTACTTCGGGTGCTCAAGGAGCAGTAGGCTCACAAGGTACTACAGGTACAACGGGTGCAACAGGTAGTCAAGGAACTACAGGTGCGGTTGGCTCACAAGGTACTACGGGTACTACGGGTGCAACAGGTAGTCAAGGAACTACAGGTGCGGTTGGCTCACAAGGAACAACAGGTACGACAGGTAATACAGGTGCTCAAGGAGCGACAGGTACGACAGGTTCTACAGGTGCACAGGGTACTACAGGAACAACGGGAGCAACAGGTTCACAGGGAACTACAGGAACTCAAGGAGCAACGGGTACAACGGGCAATACAGGTGCTCAAGGTACTACAGGAGCGACAGGAGCAACAGGCTCACAAGGCACTACAGGCTCACAAGGTACAGTAGGCTCTACAGGCTCACAAGGTACTACAGGTGCAACAGGTTCTACAGGTTCTACAGGTTCACAAGGTATTCAAGGTATACAAGGATTAGTTGGAACAACAGGTAATACAGGAGCACAAGGCTCGACAGGTTCACAGGGAGCGACAGGTACTACGGGAGCGACAGGTGCTCAAGGAACAGTTGGCACAACAGGTTCTCAAGGAACTACAGGTACAACGGGAGCAACAGGTGCACAGGGTACTACAGGAACTACGGGAGCAACAGGTTCACAGGGTACAATTGGTATTCAAGGTATAACAGGTACTACGGGTGCACAAGGTACTGCGGGTGCAATAGGCTCTCAAGGAACAACAGGAGCAACGGGTGCACAAGGAATACAGGGTATACAAGGAATTGAGCAGCAGCATACTTTTTTTTCTGTATCAAGGCAGTCGGGTCGATATGGATTTAATATTGACTCAGTGCCCGATAATAACAATTTACAAGCAGTTGGGTGGGTCATAGTAGTAATAAATGCAGAAGAATATTATCTCCCCGCTTGGCAAGAAGGGTAATAACAACTATCTTCATCAAAAAAAAGTATGTATAATATTTGTGAACAATCAATATTAAGAGGCGGCAGAATAGCACCTTTAATTTTACCCGTTAAAGTTACTAATGGTACGGGTTTAACTAATCCTACAATAATAAAAATAAGAGAAAAACTTTACGTTAATATAAGGCACGTTCAGTATTCATTGTATCATTCGGAGAAAGAACAAAAATTTCAAACTCCATATGGTTCTCTTAGCTATTTGAATCCCGAAGATGATGTTACCCTAACTACTAAAAATTTTATTTGTGAATTAAATCCAAATTCATTAGAAATAATTAACTACAAAGAAGTAGATACATCATTGTTAGATGTAAAACCTATTTGGGAGTTTGTGGGCTTAGAAGATGCAAGATTGGTTAATTGGGATGATAAATTGCAATTAACGGGTGTAAGAAGAGATACAACAACAAATGGAGTAGGTAGAATGGAGTTGTCCGAATTAAAAAACAACTTTAAAGAAATTTCACGAAAAAGAATCGAATCTACTGATAAAAATTCTTACTGTGAAAAGAATTGGATGCCAATATTAGATATGCCATATCATTATGTAAAATGGACATCTCCAACTGAAATAGTTAAATACGATTGTAAAACAGAAAAAACATCACAAGTTTTTTTAGTAGAACAAAATGTTTCTTTTAATCGTGATTTAAGAGGAGGTTCACAAGTCGTTAGATATAAAGACTATTATGTAGCTTTAACCCACGAAGTTGATTTATGGAACGATGAACAAGGCAGAAAAGATGCACAATACTACCACAGATTTATAGTTTGGGATAAAAATTGGAATATTGTTTACAATTCTGATGAATTTAAGTTTGCAGATGCTCGTATAGAATTTTCTTGTGGTATTCATTTTGAAAAAAATGAACTTTTAATAACTTTTGGATTTCAAGATACAACCTCTTTTATATTAACATTATCCAATGTATATTTTGAGGAATTAGTTGGAATGAGAAGTAAATCTGAATCTCAGATACCATATACACCTAAAAATATTTTTACGAAATATTTACTTGATTGTAACAATGGTAAGAACAACTTTAATTTAGGGTTGTACTATTATCAACAATCTCAATGGTCTTCTTCTTTGTCATTCTTTTTAAGAGCAGCAGAAATAGATTCTGATGAAGAACTAATTTATGAATCATTGCTTTTTGTGGCTAAATGTTTAAGTAATTTAGGGAGAAGAAAAACTACAGAACTTTCTCTTTGGAATAATGCAGTTAGATTTTGTCCGACAAGACCCGAAGCCTATTTATTCATTTCTCAATATTATGAATCTTTTGGTAAATATTCTGAATCTCAATCTTTTGCAAAAATTGGTTTAGAGTTTAAAGAAAATCACGTTCCCTTAAATTCAGAATTAGGTTACTTTCACTATTATCAATTATTATTTCAAGAAGCTATATGTGATTGGAATTTAGGTCAAGGTAAATCAGCAAGAAGTAAACTTTTAAAGTTGGGTAAGTCCACCTATCCTTTTAATGATTTCTATAAAAATTTAATTCAGAAAAATATTACTTCATTAGGCTCTTCGGGTGACCCATTTTTGCCATATGACATTTCTATGTGTAATAAACTTAAATATAAATTTATTGGTTATGAAAATATAGAAAAGAACTTTTCTCAGACTTTTCAAGATATGTTTGTACTAACTATGCTTGATGGAAAAAAAGATGGTAGATATTTAGAGATTGGTTCTGCTGACCCTTATTATGGTAGTAATACGGCATTACTTGAAGAATTAGGATGGACAGGATTATCTTTAGAGATATTAGAAAAAGAAGTTAAAAAATTTAAAGAGCATAGAAGCAATGAAGTCATTCATTGTGATGCTACAAAGTATGATTATCAGTCATTAAATGGAGATTTTGACTACTTACAGGTAGATTGTGAGCCTCCCGCTACTACATATGATATATTAACAAAACTCCCTTTTGACAAAATAAAGTTTTCAGTTATAACTTATGAGCACGACCATTATACGGATATTGATAGTGTTTACAGAGAAAAGTCAAGAAAATTTTTAGAAGAAAAAGGATATGTAATGGTAGTGGGAAATATTGCTCCCGATAATGTTTCTGCTTATGAAGATTGGTATGTGCATCCTAAATGTGTTAACCCAATTATTTTAGAGATTATGAAGCAGAAAACAGACAAAACTAAAAATGCTCAAAGCTATATGCTTGACAATGATACGAGAAGAATAATAGGAAAAATAGATGAAAAAGATTTAAAATTAAAAAGATGAACAGAAAATTAACGAAAAGGCTACTAATTGGAGGGGTAGTTGTAGGTGCGACAGGTGCAAGTTATTTATTGTATAGAAATGTAGTAAAAGCACTTAGTTTTGAAATTAAAAAATCAAAGATTGAAATTGTTTCTAAAGATGGAAAGAAGCATAAATATAAAGTATATTTAAAACTTGCAAACCCAAGCAGCCTTAAATTAAAGCTAACTAATCAAGAGTATGATATATACTTAAATAATGTTTTTATTTTAAGATTAAAAAATGATAAAGTACAGATTTTACAACCAAATTCAGTATCTGAACTTGTTTTTGACTTAAATTTAGATTTAGATGATTTATATGATAAAATAATGGTAGCGACAGGGGCAACAGTTATTGACAAACTGAAGTTTATAACAAATTTAATGAGTCAGAAATTAAGATTAGACTCTAAGTTGTCAGTAAAATGGGGTATTTTACCGAAGATACCTGTTGATGTTACCATTGACCAAAGTTTAAAAGCGTGGACAGGTAAATAATTCTATATGGATTTTCTTTTGAATTTGCAAAGAAAAAACCATATTTTTGTTATATTACAAATAAATAAACAAATTAGTATTTATGTTAGGAGCATTATTTAACACAGAAAAAATTGTAAGTGATACTATAAAGAGTTCATTACACGAAATTGCCATTGAAATGGAATGCAGTCACAAAGATTTTTTTGTGATGATAAAACCAACAAATGATAATTTTGATATGAAATTTTATGTGTATAAAATTATAGAAGACAAACCTACTCCACAGTTTGTGAGGGAGATAAGTCTAAATGAGATTTTAGGAAATGAATAGAACTATGAAAGTAGAAGATACAAAGGTTTTAGAAAAAACTACTATAATATCAAATATTACTTCTTTTGCTGCTGCTATAATTGCAGCAGCAATAGTTGGTTTTGCTTTTTATTTTCAAACTAATTTCACTTTAGAAAGTCACGAAAATGCTCTTGATAAATTAGAAAATAAATCAGAAAAGATAGAATCCCAAGTAAGCGAAATAGAGGTTTACAAAGGGGTATCAGCTTCTGAAATAAAAAATATTGAAAAAAAAGTTGACCGAATTGAAGGAAAAATTGATGAACTTTTGTTAATTATTAAACAGTAATGTACGATATAGGAACAATAAAATTGACGTGGATTGACCCAAGCGACTATAAAAAGTTGCAAAGTAAAATGTTTTCTAAAGACAATCTAAAGAAGGCAATTGCTGAAGGTCAAAAATTAGGGCGTTTTATGTTGTTTAAGTTAGAAAGTACATCAAATCATAGTTACAAATGGGAATTACTTCCTTACGGACAAAGTAGTGATTTTGTTCGTTCAATGAAACTTAGAGATAGTTTGTTTGCGAAAGTAGCAATTGTGGGTTTAGCAATTTTTTCAATTTATGGAATAACTACTTATTTGAAGCAAAACAAACTGTTGTATGTCTAAACTAAGTGTAAAAAAGAAAATAAATATTAGAGGCTTGATACGACAATTAGTTAGTAAGGGCTATAAAATTTATGAAAAGCCATTTCAATTAAACATTGTAGGAGTAAGAGCAAATACGACTGTTCCCGACAAGTTTGATGACATAATATATGTATTTTACAAAGATGATAAAGGTAAATGGTTAGGAAAGGCATATCCCGCTACAACAGATACAGGTACTTATTGGTTAAAAAATCCTATGAACAGAAAAGGTTCAGCTTTATTAAAAGAGGGGCAATACGATAATACATACAAACGAGATATGCATAACAGTCAATATCTTGCTTTAACTCAAAGATTAGGTAAAGTTACTGTTTACAGAGATTATAATAGAGATGCAGTTTTAGACTTTGATAACGGTAAGGAACAGACAGGATATTTTGGCATTAACATACATCGTGCAAACAGAGTAGGAGATACAGAAACTGTTGGTAAGAATAGTGCGGGTTGTCAAGTGTTTCAAAATGCTGATGATTTTGCAGAGTTTATGGCTATGACCAAAAAACAAGCAGATTTATACGGTAATAAGTTTACATATACCTTAATTGATGAAAGAGCATACGTAAGAGCAATGAGAAGATATGCTGCATATTTTGGTGTAACTGCTTTATTGGTTGCAGCTTGGGTAGGTTTTAGAACATACAAAAACAAAACCATTATCCCTAAATTTAAGTAATATGACTGAACAAGAAAAAATATTGAAAAAAAAGAAAAGAAATTTTTTTATAATTAGCATCGCAATAGGAGTTGCAGTCCTTTCTTTTAAAGTATTTGCTGAGTACAAAATGGCAAAAATGAAAGTATGAAGTTAACAACGAATGATAAAAGTAGTAAATGGTTTACAATAATAAAAACTACTTAAAAGATGGCAATAAAATTTAACATAAGCAAAGCCTTTAATGACTTTAAAGCGATGGGTGGAAAAACAAAATTTCCCGATTCCTTGAAGCAAGTATTAAAGTATATGCAGAGTGACAATAACCTTACTACAATAAATGAGGTGGCTTGGCTTCTTGCTACTGCAAAAGTAGAAAGCGATTACTCTTTGCAAAGATGGGAAAGCGATTACTTATGTGGGAAAGCGGGTGTTCCTTATAAAAACCAACCTTGTGATAGAGCACTACGCTATTATCGGAGTTCCAATGGAAAGAAAAACTATTTTGATTTAGGAACTGATTCTAATGGAATGGCTTATTTTGGGAGAGGTCTTATACAATTAACAGGTAAAAGCAACTATGATGCAATAACATACGGAAAAGAAATAGGGGTTGATTTAATTGCAGATGGGGATAAGGCTTTAATACCAAAAAACTCTTACAATATAGCATCATCTTATTTTAAAAGAAGAAAGGTATTTGAATATGCCAACGCAGAGAACTTTCCTATGGCTCGTAAAAGCGTTAAAGGAAGTAGTAGTTGTTGGCAAGATGCTAAAGATGAGTATGATTTGTGGATTGATGTATTAAAAAAAAAGAATGTAGGTTTCAAAGTAACCAATAAAAATAACAAAGCAAAAAGTGTAAGTTTAAAAAGTATTTTAGGTTACTCTGTAATATTTATAGCAGTTGTAGGGTTGGCTTATGGATTTACAATTGTAACGAAGACAAATAAATAAATGAAAGCTAAAAATAAAAATATATTAACTTTTGCAATATTGGGTGTTGTACTAATTGGCTTTACATCGTTTATATTGATTAAAGGCGGTGTAAAGGGCTTTTTTAATCTTAAACCAAAGAAAGTATTATTATTAGGAGGACTTGATACAAGAAGCACAGACAAAAAGATAAGTGAACAAGAAGAATTACTAAAACTTGGTCTTGGAAAAGGTCTTGAAACTATTTCTTACAGGTATAATAACCCACAAGGAATTTTAGATTCTATAAAGGCAGAGTCAAATGTTTATGTAATTTTATTTAGTGCGGGTTGCAGTCACGCTGAACAAGTTGCAAAAGAATTAAAAGCACAGGGTGGAAACTTGGCTAACTTATATATTGTTGAACCTTACCACGTTGGAGGTAAAGCCACGAAGTCAGTACGTAACGCAGTTGGTTTAGGAGTACCCTCAAAAAACGTTTTGGTAGGAAACTACAAACAAGCGGGGTTAGGCATTGTGGATAACGCTACACCTACTCCTAATTGTTCTCCTTCTCATTGGTGTGCTTTGGAAATGGTAGGGAAAAAATTGAATTTAGATGAAAAAAAGTAAAAAAATAGCAGTAGCAGTTGGAATAATTCTTCTTTTAGGAGGAGGTGGATATTTATTATATAGGATTCTAAATAAAAGAAAAAAAGAGTGCGAATCAAAAGGCGGTACTTGGGATTCTAAAACCAAAACCTGTAAACTTAAAGTTGTTGAAGATGTTGTAAAAAAAGCCTATGATAACTTAAACTTTGAAAGTGGTAAGTCTAAAATAATACCATCGAGTTATAACTCGCTTAATGAACTTGCAGAATATTTAACAGGAAGTGTAAAATTAAACATTGAAATAGTTGGTCATACTGATAGTCAAGGAGATGAAGTTTACAATCAGAAACTTTCATTGTCTCGTGCTAATTCAGTTGCTAATTATTTAATTGATAAAGGTATAAACAAAGGAAGAATTAAAACTTTAGGTTTAGGAGAAACCAAACCAATTGCTGATAACACAACGGCAAAAGGTAGAGAAATAAACCGAAGAGTAGAATTTATATTAAAATAAAAATTATGAAAAATAGATTATTAGGTAATTACATAACAACAGTTTTAGGAATTTTAATCCTTATTTTTTGTGGAGTAATGCTTTACACAGAAAAATCAACAACAGAAGCAATGTCGGGATGGTTGGCTACGTCATTATTATTTTTACGTTCAAAAGATAGTTTAATCGCTTTAAGCCCTAAAGAAAAAGAATAAATGTCACAAAAGATGCAGAATGGTTAACAGTAAATATCAACAATGCGATACAGTCAAATTAGTTAATTTTAACAAAAAATAAAAAAAAAAGAATAATATGTTTGAGAACGAATTAGATTCAAATTCAGATTTAGAATTTTCTGAATATTTTGGAAAGAAAGCAAAAGAAAGAAGACGAGGAAGACGTGCAGAAAGAACGCAAAAGCGTGAAGCAAGACGTGCAAGTTATAAACCCGAAAAAAGAGAACGAAGAAGAAAAATGCGTAAAGCTGCGGGGTTCTTACCGCCCGTTGCACTTTTCCGTTTAGGTAGGAGAGCAGTTACGGGAAGAAAATTTAATGATTTTGATGGAGAAAATATGAGTGGTTTAGACATATAAAATAGTAAGTATGAATTTAAAAATAACACCCGAAAGTTTAGAAGTTTAATCGCTTTAAGCCCTAAAGAAAAAGAATAAATGTCACAAAAGATACCATCATTCGGAATTGGTTCTGCACCAACAATATCACTTTTGCCTACTTTAAATTATGGGTTGTTTTCACAGATAAGTGATTCAGCAGCCATTACGGGTACGGATGAAGAGAGTTTAATTGGTTCGGGTGTTGGTAGTCTATCTGTTCCCGCAAATAATTTTAAAGTGGGGGATTCCTATCATTTAAAAATGGGAGGGCTTGTATCAAGTGCAAATAACATAGATTTAGTATTTAATATAAAATCAAACGATATAGTTTTAGCTACATCGGGTATAATGAATATGCCCCAAACAACAAATAAAGTTTGGGAGATTGAGGCAGATTTTGTAATTAGGAGTTTAGGTAGTGAGACAAATGCTTCGATTCAGACCATAGGTAGTTATATATTTAATAAAGATGCAAGTAACGCTTTTGAAGGTCTTGATTTTTTTGATTTAAACAATACTACTTTTAATACTGAAATTATAAATACTCTAAATATTACGGCTCAATGGCAAATTTCTGCCCCTCAAAATTCAATTTCTACTTCTGTTTTGGTTTTATCAAAAACGTATTAAAAAAATGAAGGAGATTTTAGAGAGTATAGGAATAAATATAGGAATATCAGTAGCGGGTTTGTTTGGAAGTCTTCTGTTATTAGGTAAAGACTCTGCAAAAGATTGGAGAACAAGTCTCTTTTCTATTTTGGCGGGTACAGGAAGTGCAAACTACATTACACCTATAGCGTGTAATATTTTAAATATAAACAAAGATTATGAATTAGGAATAGCTTTTATTCTTGGTTTTTTAGGATTGAAAGGAGTAGAAATGATAAGTCAAAAGTTACTTAATGTTAAAGGTAAAAAATAATATAAAATGAATTTTAGTGAAATTATTACGATATTAAATGAGTTAGCGAATATTACCATATGCTTTTCAATGATATTATTCATAATATTTGTGTTTGGTCGTTTAAATTCAAAGATGAATCAAATTCCTATTTTTGAAAGGACATTAGTAAAGTTGGGTCTTATTTTAATTTGTTGTGGTTCGCTCTATAACTTTTTAAGTTGTAAGCAAACTGATGTTTTTCAAACCATTATGAACTTAGGCATTGCTTTAGTTTTTTCTTGGGGGGCTTATTTTCATTTCAAATACTTCATTAAAAAAAATAAAAAAAAATAATACAAGATGGAATTAGAAATAGACTCAAAAAATCTACAATTAGCCCTAAAAAGAGCGGGTTTAAAAGCATTTACAAACGATTCGAAAGATTATAACCTTAATATTATTGGAATACGTTGTGATAAACCTGTGACTAATAAGTTTAATGACCTTATGGTGGTTGCTTGGAAGTATAAAGGTAAATGGACTATAAAGCAATATCCAATTACAACATTAGCGGGTTTAAAGTGGATGGAAGTTCCTATGAATCCAAGAGGTTGTGCAATATTGAAAGAAGGGAGGTATTCCCGAACTTGGAAGATAGCTTTGCATCGTAATTCTTATCAAGCATTATGTCAAAGAAATCCTGTTAGTGTATATAGAGATAACAATAGGGATGCTAAATATGATATGATTGAAAGTAGTGTTCAAACAGGTTTATTCGGCATTAACATTCACAGAGCATCAAAATATAATGTTCTACCGAGAGTGGATAGAAATAGTGCGGGTTGTCAAGTATTTCAATCGCCACATCATTTTAAAGAATTTATGGATATATGTAAGGCTTCGAAAAGAATTTGGGGGGATTATTTTACATATACTTTAATAAACGAGAAAAATTTTAAGTCAAAAGTTACATCAAAAAAAGAAACATTATGAAAACACCAAAAGTAATACAAAATTGGGCAAATACAATTGCGAAAAGAAATCCAAAACTTCAATTATCACTTTATTGCAAAGATGCAGTTTTAGTTCCTACATATGGAGTTATCGCAAAAGGTAAGGCTAAAATATTACCATATTTTAATATGTTCTTAGATAAGCCAAATTTAAAGTGTGAAATCGTTTACAATGAGACTATTGACCTTTGTTGCGGAATGAAGCTACACAATGGTTATTATTCATTTGATTTTACTAACGAGGATGGTATAGATGACAATGTTCTTGCTCGTTATACATTTGTCACAAACAAAAGAGGTTTAATTGTAACTCAACATAGTTCAGAGCAGCCTATTGTAGACTAATATGTTATATTCTTCTGATTTTAGAAATAAAGTAAATTATAGTTTAGCTATTTTAGTAGTTATTCTAATTGCTATTCTTTTTTTTAGATGGAATAGAAATAACAATGAAAGATTAGACCTTATTGAATTATACGAACAAAGGTTACAGAATGAGATTCAACATAAAGAGCAAGAAATAAATTCTTACAAATCACAGATAGAAAAATCAAAAAAGGTTATACAACAACTTGAAAGCAAACAGAGGCGATACGAGCATAGTTTAGACAGTCTTGATGCAATTAGAAACAAAACCATTATTGTTTATCGTGATAAAATAATTAAAGCTAAATCTTTTCAAAGTGATGAGGTTTTAGATTATTGGATAAAAAAGTTTTAAAATGATTCGACTTAAAATAACATTTATTTTTTTTATCATAAGTTATGGGGTTGCCTTTTCTCAAGATTACCCCAAAGTATTAGTCATTGAAAATGATACGTGTTTGATTTTTACGATGGAACAGGCAAGACAACTTACAGAGTGGGATTTATTGTATGAGAGATGTTCTATCAAAAGTAAATTAGATTCATCTGAGATTGCTTTTAAAGACTCTATAATATCAATACAAGAATCTAAACTGAGTAATTACAAAAATATGGAGGCTAATTACAATTTAATTGTTATAAAAAATAATGATATTAAGCAACTATATATTGAAGAGAAAAACATAATCGAAGGTCAACTAAAGAAAGAGCGTAGAAAAAAAGTTGTAAATGGAGTATTAGGCGTTGCGGGTACGGTTATAATGACTGTTTTATATCTATTAAAATAAAAAAACCCAATCAGTTTACGTTTAGAAACAATTCTCCGTATGCAAGGGGGAATGTACGCAAACCTCTTGGGTTTTAAAGACATCTAAGTTACAAAGTTAACATTAAGGATGATAACTTGCGTAAATTTTGTGATTATAATTTGATAATTGATGTTCACGCAAAAGAACTTTACAATGTGATACTTTTCTAATTTTTCTAAAAAACGCTTCTGCTTCTTCAAATAAAGCAAAATCATATACCTTCTCGTCATCAGTTTCTTCGTCTATTTCTACCCAAACTTCATAAGGTAAGAATGTTCTTTCTTTTTCATCTTTCATAAATTAAAGATACAAATTTTATAGTTCTTTAAGTAAAGGGTGTACAGTATTTATTATTAGTTGTCCCACAAGGGTTCGAACCTCGACTCTTCTGTACCAAAAACAGACGTGTTGCCAATTACACCATAGGACATTGTGTTATCTCAAAACTTTTATCAATTATGTAAACAACCTTATTTATTGCGGGTGTTTTCTTATCAGATTTATATTTTTCTAAAGCAGCTTTAACATTTTTAGCACTATAATTTTTTCCGCTCATAACAATATTGCTATCCGAGCCTTTTATAAGGAATGCTACGTGAAATTCTTGAATATTTTTCATTAGTTTAATACGGTTGAAAGTTTAATTAAATGAATGGCATCTACTAAGTCTTCGTGCTTATATTCCACCATTTTTTCTCCGTTAAACATCTTTAATTTAACGCACAAAGAGTTTTGTTTAGCGACAATTAAAATTTGTTCCATTATATCATCTATTTCAACATCGTGAACATTATTAGCCATAGACAGAGCAATGACCTTTAAGTTGGTATATCTTTTAGGCATTTCTGCAAGGATTTCACGAACAAAATGATATTTCATAAAATTAACTTTCTGCATACATTCTAAATTTAGTTTATTTTTTTCGAATTAGCCAATTCTATTCTTTCTAAATTACCCTTTAAAAACTCACTATATCCATAGTTTTCAATCATTTTCCAAATAGCATCCATTGAATCTTTATAAATATCAGCAGTTATCTGAAGTCTATTTAGCGTATCAATGAGTATTATTTCATCTTTATGCATCACAACTATTTCTTCAAACGAGCCTTTCTCTTTCACATCGAGTATTTTTACTTTCTGATGTGAGTCTTTCTCGAAAAATTTTATGTGAACATTTTCATATTTTTCAATTATCTTAACCATAAGCATAGTTTAAATTAAATTTTTCATCGTTTAAATCGTGAAGGTAAAATCTTCTTTCTTGATTTATTTTACCATCAATAAATAAATCCTCAATATAAGTAGCATTTAAAATGTGCTTTATTTCATCTTCAGATGCGTTCTTAGAGACTTTATCACTTATCTTTACTCTACCTTTGTATTGATTATTCAAAATCCTTTATTTTAATTATAAATACATCTCCAACAATAACATTATACATTGCGAAATAAGGATTCTGAACTTGGAGAATTTCATTAGCCATATCGTTTATAGGTAAGTTGTTTATTAAACCCTCTTCATTACATACCATATACTCTGAATCACTTAGTGGTACTAACTGTATGTAACCACCTACTAAATCTTGCATATCTTTTAATGATGGAGATTCGGGATAGCTTTGAATGTATCCTTCTGACTTACCCGCTTCAAATACGGTAACTTTTACTTCTTGCATAACTTTTATTTTTAAATTGTTTCTTGTACAAATATACAACTTTATTACTGTTTATCAAAATTAGACTTCAATCTTATCAATGTTTGCTCACTAACTTTATCTATTGTCCTTCCTTTATGACCAACTTTGAATTGGGTTTTTTTACCGTTAATCAGTAAATTATTTTTTATAACCGATTCATAGTTAGACATTGTATGCTTTCGTGTTTTAGCTGATGAGTCTTTACTACAAATTCCTTTGTTTAAATCAAGTCCAAACTTTTTTTTATAATCTCTTGCTGACATATCGTGAACTTGTCTCACGTGAGATAGAACTCTACTGTATGCTTTACCGCAAATCTCACAAATTGGATTGCCAATTATATCATATTCAATATTTCCGTAACTCATATTTTTTTTTTGAAAAAGGCGAGGACTTTTTTTCTCAACAAAGAACTTCCAAACGTCATTGCTCTGTCCCCTCGCCTAATATTATCGAAATAACTCTTCCATTCGTTTAGGAATAACGACCTTGTAATTGCAATCAGAGCAACACTTACCTTTCTCTTTAAAAGGCGATGGATTGTTACCATAACCATAGTGCTCTTCGTTGCATATAACGCATTCAAACGATTCTATTTCGTCATTTGAACAGTTTATCACTTGATACATTGCAACATTATATCCTTCGGGGTCTATTACTGCAACTGTATTTCCTATATCTTCGTCAAAGATATATTCAATCTTAAAAAATTCTGTAGCCTTATCGTTCACTAATAAACGTGCGGCAGAATTATCTTCGCTTATCTCTATATAATAGGCGATTGCATTGCTTATTTGGTATACTCCGTGTGTGTTAAAAATCATAATTCATCAAAATTTATAGTTCCCTGTCCATCTATATCAAATATAATTCCTGTCATTTTATCTAATTCGAAATCTACTATATCAACAGTTTGATAATCAAAATCTCCCGCTTGATAATAGTAAGGCTCATCGTTTTTTAAAACAGATTTTATATCAACTCTTTTTGTGGCATATTTTTGAATCCTATTTCTAAAGACTAAAACTCCTTTAGGCAAATCAATTTCTCCTTTAAGAAATGAAGCACCTCTTCGAGTCATTAACCAACATCCTGTACCCTCTGCGTGGGCTACCAAGCCGTTGTAACGAAGTTTCTGAAAGTTATTGTACTCGTTCTTAGTAAGGTTCAAATCATCCTGTAAATGAATGGAATTTCTATTAAATTTCTTAATACCTCTGTGTAGCTTATTAAGAAGAGTGATTTGACCTTTAGTGATATTTTCCCATCTTCCATCTAAACTCGCATCACAAGTTGGACAATGGCTTGGTTTCTGATTTTTCATACTCATATTTTTTTTAAACAATAGGTGCATAAGCGTGTTTCGGTTTACTGCTTAATTGCAGTCCTACCCTATGCTCACATAACATAGTTACTTATACACCTATCTTCTATTATTATTTATAATTCTTCCTTTTTAAATCTTTTCAAAAATCTACTCCTACTGATGATAGAAGCATTGGAAGTTAATCCAATCATTGATTTAACCTCTTCTAATGTAATTGGGTCGGGTACAGACTTTCCTCTTACCTTTTTCCAAAAGAAACAACCTTGAATGCTTTCAACTAAATGAAGTCTATTGTAGAATTGAATGTAGGTCTCTTCGGTAATGTTGGGAACACCTGTAATCATAGTTCCAAATACAATTGTTTCTATACGAGGCTTTAACTTATACTGTACATCGTTTGGGTCATAGCCTCGCTCTCCCTGTTTTACTTTTTGGTAAAGTTTACGCTTGAAATCTTTAATTTGTGTGTAATCTGTGTTTAGCATAACTCTTATTTTAATTTATTTAGTTGTTCAATGTTTTCTGAGAAATCTACTCCCGCAATTGTATGGTTAGTCTCTCTTTCGGATTTAATCATTTCTTTGAACACATCTGAACTCAATTCAGTTGGACTATTCCATTGAACCTCGTGCTCTACATACTCAAACGATTCATAGTTGTTAGATTCTTTAGCTAACATAGATTTAATGACTTTTAAGCACCTTTCTTTATCATACATTAGGTCATTTACATCCATCATTAAACTAAATAGATGAGCACCCTTCATTTTCCATCCTTGAGGGCAGTCTCCTGTACCATCCCAATCGTGTGCTCCATAGTTCTCT
>CBDICY010000030.1:0-449217 GCA_965277445.1 Saprospiraceae bacterium
TACGCAAAATAATAAGTGTAATAAGGTTTATGACCGTTACCAAGGAGTTGCTGAATTTTTGCCTTATGCAAAAGGCTATAGTGCCAAATCATATAAATTTGATAAAAACGGAGATGAAACGATTATTGATTTTTATAAAATGATTCAAATCGCTAAAGATGGGGGCTATGATGGCTATATTGGGATTGAATTTGAAGGGGAGACGATGAGTGAACCAGATGGGATTCGAGCTACTAAGGCTTTATTAGAAAAGACTTGGGAGAAGGTTTATCGTACCGACGAATTCATTCGTCGCTAAAGTACGGACGAATTTATTCGTCCATAAAACCATGAAACAACGACGAATGAATTCGTCGGTACGATGGAACATGACAGAAAATCTAGAAAATAGAACTACTTCCGAATGCTTGAATTGCGACCAGTAATTACTAATCAATATAGTTTTTTGCGGAAAATAAAGTATCGGCGAATTCATTTGCCCTGTGAAATGAAACTTATTAAATTTATTAGAAAGAGATATGCGACGAATGAATTCGTCGGTACGGTGTAACATGACAGAAAATCTAGAAAATACAACCACTTCCGAATGCCTGAATTGCCACCAGCAATTACCAGTTAGTGCAGCTTTTTGCCCCAATTGTGGACAAAAAAATACCGATGGTTTAATTTCTTTAAAAGAATTTCTGAGCAATTTTCTAGATAATGTCTTAAATATCAATTCTAGGATTGTACAAACCCTAAAATGGTTGTGTATTCCTGCGAAACTGACTCAAGAATATTTTAAAGGAAAACATAAAACGTATTATCATCCGATTCGACTGTATTTAGTCATGTCGCTTATTTTCTTCGCTATTCTGAATATTGTGGGAGATGTAGAGGATATCGTAAATGTTAACTTAGGAGACGAAGATAATTTAGAAGAAGTCGTGGAAAAAGAAGCACATAAAATTGCTTTTTTAACCGAGTTGGATACGCTGAGTAAAAAGATTCCTTTATTTCAAGATGCTACTGCAAAAGCTGCTTTGGATTCTTTGAAAGAAGCTTTTGCAGAAACTATGCAAAGAGATTCCTATGACCTGACAATTAACAATAAACCAAGGAAAGTGGCGGCGGCGGATGTATTTACGCTAGATGGGAAGGAACTAGTAGAAAAATACGAAATCAAAGGCTTTTGGGCGCAAATTACGGCAAGGCAAATTATTCATTTTTTACACGATCAAGTAGGGTTTGCTCGACAAGTTTTTAATAACTTTCCTTTGATGTTATTAGGAATGATTCCTTTTTTAGCCTTATTTATGAAGCTATTATATATCCGACAAAAGCGATTTTATATAGAGCATTTGGTCTTGAATTTTCACCATCATGCTTTTATGTTCTTTTTCCTGTCCTTTTTCTTTTTGTTGCCAGAAGATTATATCGAATATGTTATATGGTATGGTGTTGGTATTGTTTTTATTTTCCTTTTTCTTGCCATGAAATGGTATTATGAACAAAGTTTTGGCAAGACTTTAATCAAGTATATTTTATTCAATATCTTTTACCTATTTTCTTTTGTCATAACGCTTATTATTACTTTTATTATTAGCTTCTTGTTGTTTTAATTTATCAAAGTCATAGATGGCATCATAGACTGCTTGATGTAACCGTGGACGAATATTCATGGTGTATAACTTCCTATTCTCTCTAGTAGGATATACTCGATTGGATAGAAAAATAACGATTAAATCTTCTGCGGGGTCAATCCAAAAGAAAGTACCTGTAAAGCCGGAATGCCCGTAACTATATTTACTAGCAGATTTAGCTACATAACTTTTTTCTGCATCATACTTGATTAAAGGTTTATCAAAACCTAATCCTCTACGATTGTCTTCATCACAAAATTGGCAGCGGGTAAAATCTTGGATAGTTGATTTTTCGATAAACCGTTCTCCGCCATAAGTCCCTTCATTCAAATACAGTTGTAATAATTTGGCTAAATCACTTGCATTGCCAAACAAACCTGCATTGCCTGAAATACCCGAGAGCATAGCTGCTGCTTCGTCATGAACCGTTCCGTGCACTAAACTATTTCTAAAAAAATCATCATTTTCAGTCGGAATAATTTCATTAATACTAACCCTTTCTAATGGATTAAATACTAGTTTATTCGCACCAATTTTTTTGTAAAAAGTAGTGTATAAATATTGATCGAAGCGTTTTCCCGTTTTTTCTTTGACGAAATCAGGATACATCAAAAAAGTTAAGCCAGAATAAACATAGCCGGGTTCTTTATTTAAAGGAGAGGACTTAATGAAATTCATCATTTTTCCTTTATACTTTTTGTGTAAATAAAGACCATCGGTAATTTTGACAGGATAATTTTTATGAGGTTTGGTCTTGAAAGTTCGTCCTCTGTACTTACCATTTTTCTTTTGCGCTTGTTTCCAGTAAACGATATATGGCTTTAATTGAGCATTATGTGCTAAGATAGAACGAAAATATAAATCGCCTTTATCTGACCCTTTAAATGCAGGAAAGTAATTGGCTAATTTAGCATCTACATCAAATAAACCATCGTCTTGCATTCGCATTAAGGCAGGAACGGCAGTAGTTACTTTGGTCACAGAAGCGAGGTCGTAAATATCAGAAGAACGAACTGCTTGATTTTTATCATAAGTATGAAAGCCAAAGTCTTTCTGATAAATGACCTGCCCATTTTTAGCGACTAAAACTTGCGCGCCAGGAAATGCCATAGAATCCAAACCTTCTTGTACAATCGTTTCAATATTTTGTACTAAAAATTCCCCATTAACACCAGCTAATTCAGGTAAAGTATAACCCAAACGTGATTTTCCTTTAGTAATAATTCCATCATTAACTTTGTAAACAGTACCAATAGGCGTAGATAGTTTTCCTACGGCATCGACTGCCCCAAAATGAATTTGTGCTGCTAAAGATTGGGTATAAGCATTTATATTCGGAGTATATAAAATAGCTTTGGCTTGGTTGATATGAGGAAAGTCAGTAACTAATTCTTTTTTACCAAAGATGGTGTAAACTAGATCAACTCTTTTACTTAAATCTCGAATAAAATCTTCTAATATTGAAGAATAACCTGTTGCTAAAGCGGTATTAATAGAAACGATAGTTACATCACTATAATTGATTAAATATTTGAAGACCTCTCCAGCTTGAGTACCCGTTGCATTTAATGGAAGATTAAAGGATTTGACAGTAGTGTATTGCTGTAAAATCTTATCAAATTCAACAGTTGTTGGAGCGTTGCCAATAGACAAATGTGCAATGCTAGTTGTACTTAAATCATTGAAAGGGAGTAAGCGTCTTTCATTTTTAAGTAAAACGATGGACTCCAAATTTTCTTGATGATATTGTTCAATACTATCAAGCGAAATTTGACCGAAGCTACTAAATGGTAAGACGAAAAATATTACCAGAAGGGGAATTAGTAATCTCATTTTATAATGATTCAATAGAGTGAGTAGGTTGTTAAGGGTTATATGTATTTTAAAATATTGTATTTGTTTTCACAAAATAGATAGATAATCACAATTTAAGAAGCATTATTACTATTTTTTTAATATAAAAATTATTGTAAATTGTTTATTTGCCAAATATTGAAACTTTTAAAGGTGTATTATTGAAATTAAATTTTTTAATTACAAATATTATAAAATTATATTTAAATTCTATCTTGACTTTGTTAAATTAGATTTTATTTAAATGTGAACAATTGAATTCATCTGAAAACATGTTTTTGATTGTCAGATTGCTTGATTGTTGTTTTGCCAACAATCTAGCCATCAAACAATGAGCCTACTCTAAAAAGGCGATTTGAGCGAAATATGCCAAATTTTCAATATTTGATATGTTTATATATTTTTAAAAATCATATTATTGTATAAAAATATTTAATTAAATTATTCTGATTTTTCTTCAAAATTGACTTTTTAGAGTGAATTCAACAATCAAACCAGTAATTCATATTATAAAACTCAATAATTTAATATTGTCAAGCTATGATTTACTCACAACCTGTTCAAATCTCTACCGTCTTCCATTTCCCTTTCCTAAAAATATATAAAGCGACGCCAGCCCAAACTGTTTCTGAAATAACGACCGACCAAAAAACACCTGTAGCTTCCCATTGCATTACTTTAGCAAGAAAATAAGCTAAAGGGATTTGAATGAGCCAAAACGCAATAAAGTTGATAAGTGTTGGGGTACGTGTATCTCCAGCACCGCCAAAAGCTTGAACGATGACCATACCAAAGGCAAAAACGGCATAACTAAAACAGAAAATTCTTAAACAGGATACACCGACTGCGACCACTTGATCATTTTGATTAAAAATGCGAATGAAAAATTCTGCCCAGATGACATAGATGATAGAAACGAAAAATAAGAAAACCATATTCATATAGGCTGCTCGATAAACAGATTTTTCTGCTCTTTCTGGTAACCCCGCACCTAAATTCTGACCAATCAAAGTAGCGCCTGCATTGGCAATGCCCCAAGCGGGTAAAAAAGTAAACATAAAAATTCGAATCGCAATTCCATAACCATTAACAGTCTCTGTGCCATAATCTGCTATCAAAGTCATCAGAAAAATCCAACTGGCAGACCCAATGAGGTGTTGCCCTGACCCTGTAGCAGCAACATCCATTAATTTTTTGAGAATATTCCAATTTGCTTTTAAACGCTGGGTTGTTAATTTAATTAAACTCTTATTAGAAAATAAAATGTATAATTGGTAGCAAACGGCGGTACCTCGACCAATGGAAGTGGCAATAGCTGCCCCTGTAACACCTAATGCTGGAATTGGCCCAAATCCGAAAATGAGTATAAAATCTAAAACGATATTTAGCAAGTTGGCTAATATTAAAACCCGCATAGCAATTGCTGCGTTCCCTGCTCCTCGAAATATCCCATTCAAAATAAAAAGGAGCATAATAACGACATTCGAGCCAAGAAAAATTCGGGTGAAATTGGTGCCCTCTGCTATGACTGCTTCCGAAGCGCCCATTAGACCTAATAAATCGGCAGGAAATAAAATGCCTATCGTACTGATAAATATGGCAAAACCAACGCCTAATAAAATGGCTTGACCTGCGGCATCTGCTGCTGCTTCGGGCTTTTTTTCTCCGATTCTACGGCTAACCATGGCAGTTGCCGCAATACTAATACCAATAGCTATCGCATAGAGTAGGGTAGCCAACGTTTCTGTTAAAACAACAGTTGCAAAAGCTTCCTCACTTACTCTGCTGACAAAAAGGGCATCGACGATTGAAAAAATGCCTTCCATAATCATTTCTAATATCATGGGAATCGCCAATAAAAAAACAGCCCTGTTGATATTACCTTTAGTGAAATCCGTTTCAGTTCCTTTAATCGCTTCTAGGAATAGCTTAATAAATTTTCGCATGGCAAAAGATCGAGTAATTGAATGAGTAGGAATGCGGAAACGCTACCTAAATCTATAGCCGCATCATTAATGATTGTTCGGTTTTGCTACCAGCGCTTTTTGAGTGGACTTATTTCATGATTGTGGGTTGATTAAAGTTGGTAAGTACTTGGACAAGATTATTAGGTGTTAGGTACCGGGTACTAGGTTTCAGGTGTGACGCAAACACGTCTAGCAGGAAACCTAGTATCTGAAACCTGTTACTATTTTTTTATCACTTAAAATTGCCCACCTACTTATATTGAAATAAAAAATACAAATGTAGGGAATAAACAGGTATGAAATTGAATTAGTTCCCATTAGGAAAGCTGAACCTAGCTATCTCATTAATGATGTTTGACTATGCCTGGTAGCCTTAATTATTATCTTCCTAGGCTATTTATGTTAAACTACTACCATTTTTATTTGGATATTCGGGTGTTGTAGTATGAATTTTTTATTAAAATATTTAAATTATTTCAATGTGTTTACATGAATATTTTGCCACTTTTAAAAACTAAAATGTAGGCTTTTTGGATAATAGAAAGAGGATATGGAAGAGTGGGGAAATGTACACTTATATGACTAAAAATGATGATATATTAAGGTTGATGAGTCAAAATAGAATACATAGAGAAATATCTAAACTCTTTGAATCTAACTTTTTTAATTATTTATTTTTATTTTTAATTTTTTTGATTATAAAAAAAGCATAGATATGCCAATCTACACCACTTTCTAATTTTTTTTTATAAAAAAAGTGGCAAAAAATGGGAAGAAGTGGGAAAATTCCCTAATTTTGATTCAGAATCAGAAAAATTACACATTTTTGAGTAAAAAATACATCAAAAGAGATGCCTCAACTAATTGGCGAATATGATTGCAAGATAGATGCTAAGGGGCGCATGCGGATGCCCTCTCAGCTGCTCAAGCAATTGGGTGAGCAGACCACTCACAATTTCGTAATTAATCGAGGATTCGAAAAATGTTTAATGATTTACCCAGAAGCTAATTGGGATAAAATTACAAAAGAAATTGATAAGTTGAATGTTTATGACACGAAGAACCGTCAATTTGTTAGATATTTTTATCGAGGAGCTTCTAAAGTAACGACTGACGGTTCAGAAAGAATTCTTTTTCCTAAGCGATTAATGGCCTACGGAAATTTAGTGAAAGAAGTCGTATTGTTTGCTTATAATGATAGAATTGAGGTTTGGGACAGAGAAGCCTACGATAATATGCTAGATGATGAGCCAGCAGATTTTTCCGCTTTAGCTCAAGATGTAATGGCAAAGAAAGAGGAAGTTGTTGATGTGGAAGTAAATGTAAAAAAGACAATGCCAGGAGGAGCAGGTTGGACGAGCGATCAATAATTCTAATTGAAAATCTAAAATTCAAAATTCAGAATTTAAAAGTAAAATGGAATTTTGTGCTACTTTTAAATTTTAGATTGATTATTTTAAATTTTACATTTTCTTATGAATGAATACCACGTGCCAGTTCTTTTAGAAGAATGTTTAACTGCACTTGACATAAAAAAAGACGGGGCTTATGTAGATGTTACTTTTGGCGGAGGTGGTCATTCCAAAAAAATATTGGAACAACTTGGAACGGATGGTGCTTTGATTGGTTTCGATCAAGATGAAGATGCTAAAAAGAATATTCCCGATGACCCTCGATTTCATTTTGCTCACAGTAATTATAAACACCTAAAGCGGTTTTTACGATTATTCGGTTATAAGCAAGTGAATGGCATCTTAGCAGATTTAGGCGTTTCATCTCACCAGTTAGATGTAGCAGAAAGAGGTTTTTCTTTCCGATTTGAAGCAGATTTAGATATGCGGATGAATCAACAGGGAGAAAAAACCGCCATTGACATTATAAACGATTACTCAGCAATAGAGCTACAAAGAGTTTTCGGAGAATACGGAGAAGTCCGAAATTCCAAAACATTGGCAGAACGTATTGTGCAAGAACGACAACGATACACGATTAAAACATCTACTCAATTCCTTAACTTATTAGGGCCATTGATTAGAGGACAACGAAATCGCTATTTGGCGCAGGTTTTTCAAGCATTACGAATTGAAGTAAATGATGAAATTAACTCCATTCGGACTTTTTTAGAAGAATCAGCAGAAGTTTTACCAGTTGGTGGAAAATTAGTGATTATTTCTTATCACTCTTTAGAAGATCGAGTGGTTAAAAACTTTTTGAAATTTGGCAATTTTGCAGGCAAACCAGAAAAGGATTTTTATGGAAATCTTATAAAACCATTTAAAATGCTTACTAGAAAGCCTATTCTACCAACACCAAAAGAGGTGAAATTGAATCCGAAATCAAGAAGTGCAAAATTGCGAATTGCAGAGAAACTCTAGTTAAGAGGTCAGAAGTCAGACCATCCATAAAGTGGATTGTCAGAGGTCAGACTTTAATAAACTGAGTAATAATATTGCGTTTCTGACAGCGCAGCGGTCTGACCCTAAATTTTAATTTATGGTCTCACCTCTGACTTCTAAAAAATGGCAAAGAATAAAAATACAGGACCTAAAGAATCATTAAGTGGAATGGCAGCAAAATGGATTTTATCGAATCTACTTTTTGTCTTCTTTTTAAGTTTCTTAGTGACTATATATATAGCAAACCGGCATTATTCTGAAAAGAATGTCCGAGAAATACAAGCTTTACAAGATAATGTGGATAGATTAAGATGGCATTATTTGTCTTTGAAATCTGATTTGATGAAAAAAAGTAAACAATCTGAGGTAGAAAAGACAGTAGCGGCGGATGGATTGAGTAATAGAGGAAAGCATCCCGTTAAATTATCAGCAAATGACTGATCAATTGAAGATGTAAACTAATTTTTAACTATGAGAAAACTAAGGTTATTGTAATTGTAAACTAGTTTAAATACCAGCAATTGCAACAGACAAACACCCCATGGCGAAGATTATTAATATTAAGAATGAAGTTTTAATTCGAGTATATATAGTTGGGTTTATGATTGCTTTAGCCGCTTTAGTTATTATGGGGCAAGCAGCAAAAATCCAATTTGTGGAAGGAAAGAAATGGTTGGACTTGAGAAAGACGACCATGATTACGGAGAAAGCAGTTGAAGCCGAACGTGGCAATATTTTTGCCGAAAATGGCAGCGTACTGGTAACTTCATTACCGTTCTTTGACATACGATTTGATCCTACTGTAGCAAGCGACGAGTTGTTTTTTGAAAACGTAGACTCATTGGCACATTGTTTAGCGAAAATAAACAGGGAACGTACAGAAGGTGGTTGGCTACAAATTTTAACGGATAAGCGCAACGAAGGAAAAAAATACCTTGAGATTTTGGATAGGGTGAGTTATAAAGATATGGAGTACATGAAAACCTTTCCAATTTTCAATAAAGGCAGATATAAAGGCGGATTTATCGCCGAAGGAAGATTCAGAAGACACAAGCCTTTCAGACCACTAGGGAATCGAACCCTAGGTTATGTTCGAAAGGATAAAAAAGATCCTAAAAAGGATAAAAAAGTTGGCTTAGAAGGCTATTTTGACGAAGTATTGGCAGGAGAATCTGGTAAACGTTTAATGTATAAATTGAGCGGAAAAGATAACTGGATGCCTGTTAGTGATTTAACCAAAATAGAACCTAAAAAAGGTTTAGATATTGTTTCCACCATTAATGTAAATATCCAAGATGTTACGCAGAAAGCACTATATAATGCGGTGAAAAAAAGCAAAGCAGAATATGGCGTGGCAATTGTCATGGAAGTCAAAACTGGCGCTATTAAAGCGATAAGTAATCTTCAAAAGGAGGAGGATAAAGAGGAATGGGACGAAACCTACAACCATGCAATTGGAGGTAGATACGAACCAGGTTCCACTTTTAAATTAGCTTCAATTATGGCTTTGTTAGAAGATGGTCATATTGAGTTAAATGATATGGTGGAGTTAGATTCTGGACGGTATCAGTTTTTTAAAGATGAAGAACCTTTAGTAGATTCTGGCAAAGAATCTTTTGTTACGGATACCACTACGGTTCAACATGCTTTTGAAATCTCTTCTAATGTAGGGATTGCTAAACTGGCACATAAATATTATAACCAGAATGACAAAACTCGAAAGCGATTTATCAAGCGGTTAAAGTCTTTTTACTTAGACTTGCCAACAGGTATTGAGTTAGACGGAGAAGCAACTCCTTATATTAAAGAAGTTAATAATGAGACCGATTTATGGAGTGGAAATACGATACCTTGGATGTCTATGGGCTACGAGGTAGAGATTACACCTATTCGATTATTGTCTTTTTATAATGCTGTTGCTAATGATGGTGTCATCATGAAGCCTTATTTAATTAAGGAAATTCGACAAGAAGGAGAAATTTTACAAAATTTCCCACCTGTTGTCGTAAAAAGCAGAATGGCCTCAAGAAATACGATTAGAGATGTGAAAACCTTATTAGAAGGGGTAGTAGAACGAGGTACCGCTAAAAAATTAAAGACCAATCGCTATCAATTTGCTGCAAAAACGGGAACTACAGAGACGAATTACCATCGATTTAAAAATCGAAAATCTGATCTCAAGCACGTAGCTTCTTTCGCAGGATACTTTCCAGCAGAAAACCCAATTTATTCTTGCATTGTTGTCGTTAAAGACCCTACTGTTGGGAGTCATTACGGCGCGGATGTAGCAGGACCTGTTTTTAGACAAATTGCCGATAAGTGTTTTGAAACACAATCCGCATTTTATAATTCCATGGATTCCAAAACAGCAAACAGGCTGCCAACCGAAAAATTGCCACATAATAATTTGGGCTATCGAGCGGACTTTGAAACGATTTTGTCAAATTTAGCAATAGACTTTACGACTCGTACTAAAAACGAATGGTCAGTAGTTACTTCAAAAAATGACTCGCTAAAGATAAGAAGAAGAACCATTCCCAAAAAAGTAGTACCCAATGTGGTCGGAATGGGATTAAGAGACGCACTCTACCTATTAGAGAATAAAGGACTTCGGGTTAAAGTAGTGGGTGTTGGTAAAGTCAACAAACAATCAATTATTCCGGGTACACGAGTTCGTGGACAAGAAATAAAATTGTTCTTAGGCTAATAGCTAGTAAAAAATGATTCATCTGAAACACTATACACTATTAAAAGAATCAAATAGCCTAATGCTTCACACCTATTTTATACTACAGCGACCTTCGATTTAAATGTTTTATTCTAATACATACATTCTTTCACTTTATTTAATGATGCGGCACTTTTCTAATAGTATTTACTATTTTATGGAAAAACTAACCGTCTTGAAGTTGAATAACGAAAACGTCAAAGGCGCTTCGTACAAATTCACTCCACACTATGAAACTTGAACCACTTTTGTCAAATGTATCTATCGAACAGCGATTTGGTACATCTGATAGAGAGATATCGAAAGTTGTCTTTGATTCCCGAAAGGTAGAGCTGTTGTCCTTATTTGTCGCAGTAAAAGGTACACAAGTAGATGGCCATCAATTTATTGAAAAGGCTATTGAAAAAGGTGCCGCAGTTATAATTTGTGAAATATTACCTAAAATTATAAGAGAATCAATTACTTACATTAAAGTAGCGAATAGTTCAGCTGCTTTGGGCGAAATAGCTCATAATTTTTATCATCACCCGTCTAAGAAGCTACAATTAATTGGTGTTACTGGTACGAATGGAAAAACTACCACAGTTACTTTACTACATCGATTATTTTCCGAATTAGGATACAAGGTTGGCTTATTATCTACTGTTGAAAATAAAATTGGTCAACGAATAATTCCTTCAACACATACTACACCTGATGCGTTAGCCATTAATGCTTTATTAAGCGAGATGCTTGAAATGGGCTGCGAATATGCTTTTATGGAAGTTAGCTCTCATGCTATTCACCAAGAAAGAATTAAAGGTTTAGTTTTTAAGGGAGGGATATATACCAATATTTCACATGATCACCTAGATTATCACCAGACCTTTAAAGAATATATCAACGCTAAAAAGAAGTTCTTTGATGATTTGCCGAAAACTGCATTTGCTTTGACAAATGTAGATGATAAAAACGGCAGAATTATGGTGCAAAACACCAAAGCTAGTATTGCAACTTATGGATTGAAAAGAATGGCTGATTATAAAGCAAAAATTCTAGACAATCGAATTGAAGGGTTACATTTAACGGTAAATGATCAAGAATTATATTGCAGATTAGTAGGTGTTTTTAATGCTTATAATTTATTAGCAGTTTATGGCGTAGGAAAATTATTAGATTTTGACGATGTAGAATTATTAACGACCCTAAGTAATTTACCTGCTGCCGAAGGAAGATTTGATACCGTAGTGAAAAACAAAAAAGTAGGTATTGTAGATTATGCACATACCCCAGATGCTTTAGAAAATGTGTTAGATACCATTCAAAAAGTAGCTAAACGCACACAAAAAATAATTACAGTAGTTGGATGTGGCGGAGACAGAGATAAAGTCAAAAGACCTATTATGGCAAAAGTGGCTTGTGAAAAAAGCGATATGGTTATTCTAACATCTGATAATCCAAGAAGTGAAGAACCAGCAGCTATCTTAGCAGATATGGAAAAAGGGATTCCTGAAACGGCTAACCAAAAAGTGTTAGTAATTTCAGATAGAAAACAAGCAATAAAAACAGCCTGTAAATTCGCAAAGATTGGAGATATTATCCTGATTGCGGGGAAAGGGCATGAAAAATATCAAGAAATAAAAGGGGAAAAGTTTCCTTTTGACGATAAACAAACTTTAATAAACGAACTGTATTAAAGCAGCAATGACAGAAACAGTGCATAAGTTAAGCGTTGAGGGACGCTGAACTTACTTTCTCATTTATTAACCTAACTGAGAAAAATGCAAACTGTTTTCTAGTCATGCTTTTAAGAGTACGACTAAAGCTTGATCGTATAGGTTAATTTTAATAAGTTACCAAATTCGTGTCGGAATTAATAGCTTAGAAAGTTAACTGATCGAAGTTTTAGTAGACGAACTATTATCATTCTCAGATTGATGTTTGACAGTTTGCAGCGGGTAACTTTTATGTAGATGATAGAAAGGCACTTCGACACATCGAATTAAAAGTTATTAACCCCCGTTGCTTACTGTTTTTTTCCTGACTCGTCAGGAAAAAGAGTAGCCCAAAAATGTAGTTTTTTGCTAAGAGACCTTTTTTGAATTGTCAAAAAAAACTAAAATTTAACAAATACAACATTTCTTTAATTTTAAAAATAGCCTTTTTTGTAGGGCTACTCTGGCTTCAAAGGTAAAATTAATTATGGAATTTTTTTAATGTATTTGATAAATCTTTATAAAAAAATATTGAATGCTTTTATTTCAAATATTTTTATTAACATTACACCGTAATTAAAATACGATCACTTTTTTGAAATCTGTGCAACTTTTAAAAAAATATTTTTGTTTTATAAAAAATTGATTACCAATTAATTAGGATAAATAAAAAACCTTTTTTACCTTGTAGCAGAATCGAAATTTTAACGGGAAAACCAACTATGTTATACCATTTTTTTGAATGGCTACACGATAATTTTGATTGGGCCAGCTGGGCTCGATTATTTGATTATATTACGTTTAGAGCAGGTTTAGCGATACTGATTTCCTTAACTATCTCGATAATTTTTGGTGGAAGCATCATTAATTTTCTACGTAAACAACAAGTTGGAGAGACGGTAAGAGACCTAGGATTAGCTGGTCAGAAGGAAAAAGAGGGGACGCCAACAATGGGTGGAATAATAATTGTACTAGCAATAGTCATTCCCTCCATTTTACTCAATAATTTAACAAATGTCTATATATTGTTGATGCTTTTTGCCACCTTGTGGTTGGCGGCTATCGGCTTTATGGATGACTATATAAAAGTCTTTAAAAAAGACAAAAGTGGACTTCAAGGGAAGTTCAAAGTTTTAGGACAAATCGTATTAGGTGCCGTAGTTGGGGCAGTCATGATCTTTAGCAATGATATCATGGTCAGAATGGATGACGAAATAGCTTTGGATAAAGGCTATGAAATTGTCAAAATGGTGGATGTCCCAATTGATGATGTTGATGGAGAGAAAGTGGAGGAGTATGCTTTAGTAAAAGCCCCTTTGACGAATGTACCTTTTTTGAAAAATAACGAATTAAACTATACCAGTTTACTCTGGTTTTTGGGCGAAAGCGCCTCAAAATATGTTTGGCTACTTTTCATACCCTTAATTATTTTTACGATTACAGCGGTATCAAACGGAGCTAACTTGACCGACGGACTAGATGGATTAGCGACAGGTGTTTCTGCTATCATTGGTGGAACACTAGGCGTCTTAGCCTATGTCTCTAGTAATACCATTTTTGCGGAGTATTTAAATATACTCTATATACCAAACAGCGAAGAACTAGTGATTTTTTGCGCCTGTTTCTTGGGAGGATGTATTGGCTTTTTATGGCATAATGCTTATCCTGCGAGAGTTTTTATGGGCGATACGGGAAGTTTGATGCTAGGTGGTGTGATTGCTACATTAGCCGTCTTGATTAGAAAAGAATTATTGATACCTATACTATGCGGTGTTTTTTTAGTAGAAATAGTATCCGTTATGCTACAGGTATCTTACTTTAAATATACAAAGAATAAATACGGCGAGGGTAAACGTATTTTTTTGATGTCTCCATTGCATCACCATTATCAAAAAAAGGGAATGCATGAGGCAAAAATTGTAGCGAGATTTTGGATTGTAGCTGTTTTATTGGCAGTATTGACAATTATTACATTAAAACTACGGTAAAAGTAGAATATGGTACAATTTTTATATATACCATTATTATATGCTTAGTGCACACAACAAATAGACTATGAGAAAACTATAAGAGAACCATTCAATTTTCAACTTACCACACGGACTAAAGTTAAAGAAAACCATCCTGAGGAAGGAAAAATGCTCTTGTAGTTGACTCTTAAAAAAATTAGGTAATCCCTTACTAACGGATAATCTCAGTATCAATTTCAAATGAAGGATTTGATTTTGGTCAATATTTTTGAAAAACAAAACGAATACTGGTGGATAGCTGCTCTTATTTGACAAGTTGATCTTAAATAGATTTTCTTAAGGTTTCGACTGAAATTTTTAGGTTGATAATAATAAATTTATCAACTGAGATGACAACTAGGGTAATAAGTATTCTAAGGAAGGTTTCGATTAAAGTTAAAACGTGTTCTGTGTAAGTTCTTACACATACCTGCATTTACACTTCTATTCGCTTCCCTGCCAGCAATTGGCACATTTCTTCCTTACGATTCCCCCCTAGAGCAATTTAGTCACGATTTCCATTGTATTGAAATTTTTAAAAGATTGGTGAATTGGTTTGCCCTTTATAGTTAATAATTTTAAACTATTCGGCGTAACTATTTTTCATCAAAATTACAAAAACTGTGAGTAGTAGAATATACGCAGAATTAAGAGGTGACCGAGTCATCTGGATGATATTTGCTTTATTAGCCTTGTTTTCAATTATCATTGGCTACTCTGCTACAGGTACGTTAGCTTTCAGGTATCGTAACGGCGATACTAGTTTCTATTTATTAAAGCAGGTAGGGATTTTAGGAATCGGATTTATCTTAGCTTATATCTGTTATCTATTACATCCTAAGCGATATTCAAAAATGGCAGCAACGTTGTTTTTAGTATCGATTCCTTTATTAGCTTATACCATTATTTTAGGAACAGAAACAAATGATGCCAGGCGCTGGATAGAAGTGCCATTTACTGGCTTGACATTTCAAACATCAGATTTTGCTAAAATAGCCTTGATTATGTACTTGGCGAAAGCTTTGTCTATTAGTGAATACATCAAAGATTTTAATAGTGCTTTTTTGCCTATTATCGCTCCAGTAATCATTGTTTGTGGGTTGATTTTACCTGCTGATCTTTCAACAGCGGGATTGATCTTTGTTACTGCTATGTTGATGATGTTTATAGGAAGAGTAGATTTAAAGTATATCGTTTTATTAATCATGTGCGGTATCGTACTCTTTGCAGCTATGTTTATTTTGGGGCAATTTTCGGATGTTGTTCGTTCGGATACTTGGGTAAAAAGAGTGCAAGAGTTTATGACGAATGAAGATGGTGGCTATCAAATACAACACTCCAAAATGGCGATTGCTGGTGGAGGTATTTTGGGAATAGGCCCAGGCAATAGCATCGCAAGAAATTATTTGCCTTCTGCTCAATCCGATTGTGTATTTGCCATTATCTGTGAAGAATACGGATTAATCGGAGGTTTTGCCATTCTTAGTTTGTACTTATTGCTTTTATTCCGAGTGGCTAGATTAGTTACGGTTAGTAGTAAAGGGTTTGGGGCAATGTTGGCTTTAGGCTTAACTTTAAGTATTGTCATTCAAGCTATGGCAAATGTAGCAGTAACGGTTCATTTAGTCCCCGTTACAGGATTGACTTTACCAATGCTAAGTTATGGAGGAACGTCTTTAATCTTTACTTGTATTTCTTTCGGCATTATTCTGAGTGTTAGTAAAAATATCGAAAAGATTACAGAACCTGAACCCGCAGCAGAAGAATTTGGGAAACAAGAAAGCGGCGGACAAAGACGATAAAGGAAAGCTTTAATTTTTGAAAATTGAAAATTGAAAATTGAAAATTAAAAAGACAAAAGTAATCATTAGCGGCGGCGGAACTGGCGGACATGTATTTCCAGCGATTGCCATTGCCAATGCTTTGAAAAAAATAGAACCAACGATTGATATTTTATTTGTTGGCGCAGCGGGTAAAATGGAGATGGAAAAAGTTCCAAAAGCAGGTTACCCAATTAAAGGATTAAAAATTAGTGGCTTTCAACGAAAATTATCTTTAAAGAACTTCTTGAATTTATTTCATTTAGTGGGAAGTCTTTGGAAAGCCTTTTGGATCGTTCGACGATTTAAGCCAGATGTGGTAGTTGGTGTAGGCGGATATGCAAGTGGCCCTACGTTAGAAATGGCTTATCGACAAGGGATACCAATTCTTCTACAAGAACAAAATTCTTATGCAGGAATCACGAATAAATTATTGGCTAAAAAAGCACAGAAGGTTTGTGTAGCCTATCCTAATATGGAGCGTTTTTTTCCAAAAGAAAAACTCCAAATAACGGGAAATCCAGTACGAAACGATATTGGAAATTTGACCGACTTGAAACCAGCCGGACTAGCCCATTTTGGACTAGCAGCAGGTAAAAAAACGATTTTACTTTTTGGTGGAAGTCTAGGTGCTAAGACATTGAATATAGCGATGCGATTTAATGCAGAAGCAATTAAAAAATTAGAAGATGTGCAGATACTTTGGCAAGCAGGAAAATTGTATATAGAGGAATATGAAAATTGTGAAACGGCACAATTACCCAATGTTAAAATTCGAGCATTTTTAGATAGAATGGATTTGGCGTATGCCTTAGCAGATGTCGTTATTTGTAGAGCAGGTGCATTAACGATTTCAGAATTAAGTATGGTTGGGAAACCAGCCGTTTTAATACCTTCGCCAAATGTGGCGGAAGACCATCAGACGGAAAATGCCAAAGCATTAGTGAATGCTGGAGCAGCCATCATGGTCAAAGATGCGGAAGCAACTTTAGAAATGCTTCCAAAAGCTATTCATATTTTGAGAAACGACACACAACGTCGCCAATTATGTCAGCAAATTAAAACTTTGGCGAGACCAAATGCTGCAAGTGAGATTGCGCAGGAGGTAAGAAAATTGACAGAAAAAAACGGTAAACACAAAACGGCAGACGGTAGAAAATAAAAAACACTTTCACCGTCAACCGTTCGCCGTTAATCTTAAAAAATGCAGCATAAAGAAGTTATACGAACCCTCAAGCGTTTAGGTTGGATTGCCTTAGTCTTATTAGTCGGTGTACTACTGGTTAATATGGTAGAAAAAAAGCAAACGGCAAAAACAGCAGATGTCGTGGTCAATATTGAGCATTTACCTGATGGAAATGATTTATTGACAAGGGGAGATGTTTTTGAAATATTAAACCGAAGTTTTGGGTATTCAATGGAAGGGATTCCTCAAAATACGGTAGATGTAGAACGAATTGAAAAGGTTTTAAAAGAAAATCCTTTTGTATTGGATGCGGAAGCCTTTATTGGCGCAGATAATACGGTTCAAATTGACATAGAACAACGAATTCCAGTTCTTCGAATTATTGATAAAATGAGCGCGAGTTATTACTTTGATATGGACGGCAATAAAATGCCAACTTCTAAGCATTTTACCGCAAGAGTACTAGTAGCAACAGGTAATATTTCACCACACACGCCCGAATTTATGGAACGTAAAAATCATCCACTCAATCAATTATTTGACCTGAGTAAAAAAATCTTGATGGATGATTTATACCAATCAATGATTGAGCAAATTTATATCAATAATAAAAGAGAATATATTTTGGCTCCTAAATTAGGGAATCAAAAAATTTTCTTAGGAAAACATGATAATATCGACACTAAACTAGAAAACTTGAAAATTTTCTATGAGAAAGCCATTGCACATGAGGGATGGCGAAAATATAAGCGTATTGACTTGCGCTTTAAAGGACAAGTCATTGCGGAGAAAAGATGATAATATTGGATACTCGATGCTAGATATTTGATAGATTCAGCACCATATAATTTCATAAAACCTTAACAATTAAGGCAATTAAGAGAAATTTAATTTGATGCTTGATTTACGCTGTATCTAATATCCAGCATCTAGTATTAACCTAACAATTTAGTCCACCAAGGAAGAGAAACGAAAAAGGTAAAATTCTTCCGAAAATACTAGCAGGTTATGGAAATAAACACTAACCAAGAAAAAGAATTAGTTGTAGCCTTGGACATCGGCACATCCAAAGTATGTGCGATTGCTGGCTGCAAAAATGAACACGGAAAACTCGAAATTCTAGGCGTTGGGAAGGTAGAATCTACTGGCGTAATGAGAGGAGTTGTGACGAATATCGAGAAAACGGTAAAAGCTATTGCAGATGCTATTGCTGCTGCTGAGCGACAATTTCAACAATCTTTTAAAGTTGTACATGTAGGTATTGCAGGGCAACATATTAAAAGTTTGCACCATCGAGGTATGTTAACTCGGGAGAATATGCACTCCGAGATTTCTACTAAAGATATTGAGAAATTGGTTTCTGATATGCATCGCCTAGTATTGCCTCCGGGTGATAAAATTTTACATGTCATTCCGCAAGAATATACGGTGGACAATGAACAAGGAATTGTGGATCCAATAGGTATGTCAGGCGTACGTTTGGAAGCTAATTTTCATATCATAACTGGTCAGATTACTGCCTCTAATAATATTACTAAATGTGTAAATAAAGCAGGCTATAAAGTAGCAGATATTACTTTAGAGCCTATTGCTTCTGCGGCGGCTGTTTTGAGTGAAGAAGAATTGGAGGCTGGAGTCGCTTTGATTGATATAGGTGGTGGCACAACCGACATTTCTGTCTTTTATGAAGGTATTCTTCGCCATACTGCAGTTATTCCTTTTGGTGGAGATGTAATTACCAAAGACATCAAGGAAGGATGTACGGTAATGAAGCATCAAGCAGAAAAACTAAAAGTTAAATTTGGTTCAGCTTTGGCAGAAGAGGTATTCGATAATCGAATGATTGCGATTCCCGGATTGAAAGGCAGAGAACCTAAAGAAATTTCAGAAAAGAATTTAGCGCTCATCATTCAAGCGAGAGCGGAAGAGATATTAGATTATGTGGTATGGCAAATTAAACGATCTGGTTTTGAAAAGAAACTAATCGGTGGAATTGTTCTGACTGGTGGTGGAGCTTTATTAAAAGATATTGATAAACTTACAGAGTTCCATACGGGAATGACGGCAAGAGTAGGAATTCCTGCGGAACAATTGGCTCATGGAAACTCAGAGCGAGTATACAGTCCAATTTTTGCTACAGGGATAGGTTTATTATTGAGAGGGATTGAGGCCGTAGAAACAGGAAAAATTACCTATACCCATAAAGAGCCAGAAGTGGTTGTCGAAGAAACTCCAAAAACTCCAGAAGAAGTTTATGAGCAAGAACCAATGGGAGTTGGTGCTACCGAGGAGGGCGGTAAATGGTATTCCCAATTGTTCAAAAAAACGAAGGAGTGGTTTGAAGCAGAACCAGACACGGAGTACTAGGTTTCAGGTACTAGGTTTCAGGTGTTAGGTCAAATAAACTTAACCTATAATCAGATACCCGAAACCTGATACCTTCTAAAATTAAATTCTTTAACACTGAGAAAACTTATAAATTATGATGTTCGGTATGCCCAAAGGAGAAGGATCAATCATCAAAGTAATAGGTGTCGGCGGCGGCGGTAGTAACGCTGTGACCCACATGTTCAATCAAGGTATTGTTGGCGTAGATTTCGCCATCTCCAATACTGATATTCAAGCGATAGAAACTAGCCCTGTGCCTGTTAAAATTCAGCTAGGCCCTGCACTTACAGATGGACGAGGTGCAGGATCTCGTCCGCAAATAGGCAAGCAAGCTTGTATTGAATCTATTGAGGAAGTCAAAGAGTTCTTAGAAGATGGTACAAAAATGCTATTTGTAACTGCCGGAATGGGTGGAGGAACTGGTACTGGCGCAGCACCAATTATTGCTAAAACTGCTCGTGAAATGGGCGTTTTAACGGTTGGAATTGTCACTTTACCTTTTACTTTTGAAGGTAGAAAAAGAACCAGTCAAGGTGGAGAAGGCTTAGAAGAGTTGAAGAACAATGTAGATACCTTGATTGTTATTTCTAACGATAAATTACGTCAAATTCATGGCAATTTATCTTTATCTCAAGCTTTCTCAGAAGCAGATAATATTTTAGCAATGGCCGCAAAAGGTATTGCTGAAATCATCACGGTTCCTGGTTACGTGAACGTGGATTTTGAGGATGTTAATACCGTTATGAGAGAAAGTGGTATCGCCATTATGGGTACTGCCTCTGCGGAAGGAGACGACCGAGCAAAAAGAGCAGTTGATGATGCTTTAAATTCCCCTTTATTAGAAGATAGTAATATTAAGGGGGCTCAGCATATTTTATTGAATATCACTTCTGGAACGAAGGAGGTAACAATGGATGAAATCTTTGAGATTACTGAATTTGTCCAAGAAGAAGCTGGTTTTGGAACGAACTTAATTTGGGGTAATTGCTTCAATGAAGAGTTAGGAGATAAAATTAGTGTAACCGTTATTGCAACTGGATTTGAGAGTGCAAAGCCTCAGAAAGTAGCTAGAGAGGATAATAAAGTAGTCGTTGCTTTGGATGACGACGAACCGATCTCAACCGTTCAAAAAAAAAGTACTCCCGATCTAATATCGGTGAGCGCAGAGAATTCAACTACTTTTGAGTTTGAAGATATTCAATTAGAGAAATATAAGAAGACACGGTACTCTTACGATGAGCCTTACGTCAAAGATGAAGAACGAGAGCGTACAGAAACGGAGCGAAGAAAGCGTCAAGAAAGAGAAGAACGAAGAAGAGAAAAACTGCGTACTAATGTTAGTAAATTGAATAATCCGCAGGTTATCAATGAGTTAGAAAGCAAACCTGCTTACCTTCGTCGAAACGTTAGATTGCATGATATTCGTCATTCTTCGGAAGAATCAACGCTTTCTAACTGGTCTATTTCGGATGAAGAAGCACCAGAAATTAATAGAAATAATTCTTATTTACATGATAATGTAGACTAGAAAAAGTCCAGATATGCTTGTCTGGAAAAAATATAAGGTGATGCAATCTTTCACAAATAGAATTGTAAGGATGGTCTAACCTAAAGGCAAATCGAATCTTTCCTTCTTGGTAGGTAGTTTGGTGAAAACCAGACTACCTCTTTTTTTGCCATCTTTTAAATTCGTAAAAAAAAACTACTCAGATAGAATTATCTCATTATCTTTTTACGATTTTTTATAACATATTCAATCTATAGGAAAGGGGAGGAGTGATTGGCTCTATTCATAGGTAACTTCGTGTATCTATTGGTTTTGACCATAAGATTTGGACTAAGTGAGAAAATCATAAATCATAAATCCATCTAGTTTTTACGTGACAGATTTATGAACTATGATTTATGATTTGTCAGAATCAATTCCCCCTGAGAAAGGAGGCAGGGGATATGGAGCGTCTGCTGAATAGTGATTTTTCTATGATAATAAAACCTTAGCAGCCTTACTAAATTCTTTCCAATTTAACTTCTTGTTTTTATTCTTGTCTAATCCTCTAATAATTTTGTTGGCCACAACAGGTGCTAAAAAACGATTGACTTTTGCTTTTTTGATTAGTTTTTTGATTTCATTGTATTCTAAATACCCATCGCCATTTTTATCAAAGAAATTGAATGCCTCATTCGGATCTTTGAATTTTTGCGTAATTAAAATTCTGATTTTGCCTAATATTTCCTTTTTACTTGTCATTTTACTTTAATTATGATGACTAAATGTAGTTTTCTTATTTCAAATCTAAGCATTTTTTTGCTACCTATCTTGTGTACCTACGGTACTATTTTTAAGAACGATAAATTATTTATTGCTTAAGGGAGTAGGAAATAAATAAGGTATCCAAAAATGGGGTTTTAATTTGTTCTTATTCAAGGCGCCAAAAACGGAGTTATGCCGTAGCATAATGAGCATTTTGGTAACGCAGAAGAAGAGCAAAGTAAAGCCTCAGAATGGGTAGGTTATATTTTTCCTATTCCCTAACATAAAAAAGCTTATCCCTCAAATGAAGAATAAGCTTTTATTTACTAGTTTATGTAGGTCGCAACAAGTAGTTGTTGCTAACTTATTTATTTTCCTCCTTTCAACTCTCCCTGCCAAGTTTTTAACTTGTCCCAATCTCCTTTAGCTGCTAATTTAGCTTGTGCTGCCCAAGTTTTTGGGTCATGCATTCTGAATCGACTTCCAGCATCTTCTAATACCTTTCTCAATTTCTTGATTGGTGCTTTTGACAAATCAGCAAAAGTAATAATACCTGCTTCGTTTAATAAACCAGCAATCTTTGGCCCGATGCCTTCTATTTTCTTCAAATCATCTGTTTTAGCCACTTTTTTGGTTGCTTTTTTTGCAGTTGTTTTTTTGATAGCAACTTTCTTAACAGCTGCTTTTTTAGGCTTTGCTGTGGTATCTGCTTTCGCAGTTGCCTTTCCTTTTGCCGCAGGAACAACTACTACAGAGTTATCTACATTATAAGGTGCAGGTGTGTAATTATCCGCAGCCCAATCGTTTGCCCAAAGACCATTATCTGCTTTATAACGGAATTCGTAGGTTTTGCCAGGTACTAAATTGATAGTAGTGGTATAGTTTGTTTTGTTAGCTTTCATAACAGGAGCAGTTGCCCAATCCCAGTTATTGAATTCTCCTAAAACTCTAACTTCTTTAGCGCCAGTAATGGCTTCAATAGGTAAGGTGAATGTTACTTTCGCAACAGATTTAGACTTTGATACTTCCTTCTTTAACATTTTTTTCAGGTTATGATGGTTTGAAAATCACCGCAAAGTTAGTGTGTATTTTACAAGAAGTAAATAGGCTACGAAAAAAAAGTAGTCTAAAAGGCTGATTGTCAGCTATTAAGCAGTTTGTGTTATGGAAGAATTGTTTAATTTTCTTTTGTCATTAATACGAAAACTAAATTTTTTCTTAACTTTTGTTAAGAACACCAAATAAAATTTGCTTTTTAGGTTGACAAAATTTTTATTAAAAAAAATAAAAAAAAAGTTATTTTTATTTGGTTTTAAGCTTTAAATTATAGGTTTAGCGAAATTTCGCTTGTTTACTTGCTGATTTTTCGGTATTTGTACTCACAAGTTTCTGTACAGATAACGGTCTTCGGACTTAAAATAATGTCTTCGCCTTCTTTTTGTAAAGCATAAGTAAAGGGCTTACTATCTTCGCAGTCATAAGTGAGTGTTAATTCTCCTTCTTGAGTTTCATAAGTGCCCGTTTGGCAATCATTGAATAATTGAAAACCAGCAAAAGTACCATCTGCATTTAGCGTAAAAGTAGCACCATCGTCTACTGTTTGCCAGGTCGCAGGACCACCTATGCTTACTTTTTGTTCAACTAATTGCCATTCGCCTACCAAAGTTGGGGCTGTAAATTCTGCGACAATTCTTTCTTCAGGTTCACAAGCTATAATGCAAAAAAGAGCAAGTGTACTTAATATTAAATTTTTCATGATTCTAGTTTTTGGTGAAAAGGAAAACCGCTAATGTTTAGATTAACGACTTAAATTAGTCATTACTTGTTTAGACCACCAAAAAAATAGAATGGTTGGGCTGATGATTTAATCTTGTCTAACCTTCCACCAATTCACCTTTTATCTAAATAATTATATGTTTATTCAATTTTAATGCTTGATATACTTCGTGAAACTATGATGCCCTTTATCATTATTTTTTGAAAACTTGTGGCTACTTCTAGCTCGACTCTTTAAGGAGATGGTTTCACTAAATTTAGCCGTATCACTTAACCTGTAAGCTAAACCAACAGGGTCTTTATATTCATCCAATAAAATTTTTAACTCAAATATCTCGAAATTTTTAAGTTTTATTTTCCAATCTAAGCCTTTATAGAGGCTAATGGTTAAATTAATTCGCTCGATTTTTCCCGAATTTCGATTAACTTTTTCCGTTACACTAAATCCGTAAAATCGAATCTTTTCTAGAAAAGTAGTGACTATTTTTTCATTATCCGTGTAAGTTAACTTGAGTAGATTGGATTGCTCGGTTAGTACCTTAATTTTTGTAGCGCTTAGCGTATTTGTTTGATTAACTGTTCTATTGGTGTTTGTTTTAGCAGAAGATGTTATTGTTGGAACAATGGTGCTTGGAACAGTTGATGGCGTTACTTTTTTTTCAACGGTTGTTGTTACTAAGTTATCTGTAGGAATTAAAAATACTTGTTCTTGATTCGTATTTTTCGTAGTTGAAATAGGCTGTGATTTCTTTTTCTTTTGTACTACTTTTTGAGTAGGGCTACTATTTGTAAACGGATGCTTTTCTTTTTCTGTTGATGATTGAGTTGCAATGGAAGTTATTTTATTCGTTGCTGGAATAATTGGAGTTACCTCTTTCTTTAGAGGAGGGTTTTGTGCAATTTCAATTGCCTTTGTTGTTTGGCTTGAAGTAATAGTGGCTGTATGACTCCATAAAAGACTTGCTATTATTAGACTACCAATAGTTGTCATAAGTAAGGTGTTTAAGTTCATGTATTTTAGAAAAGACTTAGACCAATGGGGTGTAAGAGGTGTAGTGATAATCGTTTTTTCAAAATGATTCGCCGTTTCCTTATAAGACCGTTTAGGCGACTCATTTCTAGCAGTCTTAAATAAATTGTCAATATATTTTTCTTCTTCTGTCATTATTATTGGTTGTTAATCACTTTACAGAATCGCCTAATTCCATTTTTTTAATAATCTGAGCTAAAGCAGTTCTTCCTCTTGCCAATCGCTGTTTAACGGCTGATTGACCACTATTCTGTAACTCCATTATTTCTTTAATACTAAAGCCTGTAATTTCAAAGAGTATTAAAGCTTCTCTTTGACTATCGGGAAGTTGTGCCAATGCCTTATGTAATAACTCGACCTCAAATTGTCGGTCAATTTGTCTTTCGGGATCCGCATAATTGGTTAAAATGAATTCATCTTCAACGGTTTCCGCTTTATTTTTGCGATGCGAATTTGCTAATAATCGGGTACTAATACCAATTAGAAAAGACAAAAAGGCGCTTTTATTTTTTAATTGATCTATTTTTTTATAAGCTACCAAAAGCGTTTCATTCATCAAATCTTCATAGGGCATATCGTAGAATGCACGGGCACGACAAAATCGCTCAAACCGATTGTGAACGGGTTGGTATAAGGCTAAGAAATATTGCTGTTTGTTTTTACTCATGCAACTTTTAATATGGTGTTCATCTTGTAAGTGTTTTAAAAGTAGGGAAAGTTACATGGGTTTAATGAAAATAAGGAATTGAATGCTTGGTAAAATGATAAATTGAATAATATTATTTAATTTTATTATGTTTTAAATTAAAGCCATAACCAACTAAAACAACCAATTATGAGTACAACAATAAAGACCCAGACGGAGTATCAAGTGAATGGAGATGAAGAAGTATACAGGACATTGATTTCAGAGAGAGAATATGATGAATTTGGGAATTTGATTTTAGAGATTCAATACTTTTCTTCTGGTGAAATTTACACAGAACATGCTTTTACTTTTGAAGCACACTTATTAATTCAAGAAAGAATGTGGAATGAAAACGGGGATTGTACAATAATTGACTTTCAATATGATGAAGCTCATAGGTTAATTTATAAGTCAACCACTTTTTCTGATAACAGCAAGACTTTTGAGAAAAGAGCATTTACCTCAAATCAAGAGATCATTCAACAATTTGATGAAGCTGATCAATTGACTGGGCGTCAAGTTTTGACTTATAACAAGGAGCATGAACTAATTCGGGAAGAGACTTTCATTTTTAATGGACTAGCTGAGAAAGATGAATATCGCTATAATAGAAAAGGAGAATTAGCAGAAGTGATTAGAGAAAATTATCAAGAACAGACTAAATATTTTGAGACCTACCAATTTACTGATAGAGAACATTTTATGGTAAGAAAAGATGAAACGGGAGAAATTTTATACGCAGATAAATCTGTGTATGAAGGAGATAAATTGATCGAAAAGATTATAGAATACCACCATTGGAGTGATAATAATAGTATTTGTAAATATGTGTATGATGAAAATGATAATTTACAAAAAGAAACACATTTTGATTTTGAAGGGCATATGATTTTTGATGCTATTTATACCTATAATGAAAATCAGGATATTATTAAAACTGTGGTTGTCAAAGCAAGTGGTTTAAACAATTACGAAAAAGGGTATTTAGATGAACAAATTATTACAGAATATGAACTTGTTTATTTTTAAAAACAATTGCTTAAAATTTGGATAACTTAACCTTTTTGGGTATTCTCAACTGGGAAAACCCAAACTACTCATGTTTATCCTAAAAAATTTCGCATGACATGCTGTGAACTGTAAACCGAATAAAATTTATTTTATAACCAGAAACTCCTGAACAACCTCTATAAATTGCCCTTCTTTTTGAACGGTGGCGATGATAGAAAAACGACCTCCTTTTCTTAGTCTTTTAACCATTTTTTCCATATTAGCCGTTATCTTTCCATTACTTGTTTGGCGACTTAATTTATTATTTTTTCCATAAGAAAACTGTAAGCCAGCAATAGTCATGGCCACTCCGTCTGCATTTAAGACGGAAACCGATTGATTTAGATTTTTTCTTAGGGCTTTTTTACTGACTTGGTAATCATTCAATTGCCCCCATACAAGTTTATAGCCTGTCTCTGTATTCACCCCATTTTCTTTAAAATAAAAATGAATGGGTAGGTCAAGGGCTACTTTTACTTTATGTCCTTTGTGAAAGGCAGGTTCCCATTGAGGCATCGTTTTTAACATGGTTAAAGCTGCTTCCCCGCAACCACCGCCAATATCTTTTAATAGTTTTGGTTGGCGAACATAGCCCATTTCATCAACAATGAATCGAACATAAACTGCTCCTTCAATATTGGCATCTTTCGCTGCTTGAGGATAAATAATATGGTTAAAAATGTAGGTTTTGACTACCTTATCCGAGCATTTCTTTCGCTCCTTAGATTGCACGGGATAAGCTGTACAACCTGGGAAATAGGGCATTCTTTCGGCATTGGTAAAAATAGAATCGGCAAATTGTGCGTAGGCGGGGAGTGGGCAGCAAAAGCCAATAAGTAAGATTAATAGTACTTGATGGGACATAGCCTGTTGTTTATTTTGTTCATCTATAGAAATTTAGTTTTCTACGAATTCTAATTAAACTGCACCACAAACTATGCCATTATATTATATTAAAAAGTTATTTGAATTGTTATGTAAAAAATGTAGCAAAAAAAAGCGAAGCTAATAATTAAACTAGCATTCGCTCGAAACTCAAAAAACTATTTCTTTGCGGTGTTTAGAAATTAATTCTCATGGGGAAATTAAAGTGTTTAAAAAATGTTTTTATATTGTTGAGCCATAAAATTAGTGAATATATAGTAAGAAAAAGAACGAAATTTATTAACGACTTAGATTAGGTGATAAACCTACGAAGTATGAAGGTTTAAATTAGAATACCTAGAATTAAGTAGGATGAATAGTAGGTAGTTCTTGATTAATGCCTGCATGTAGAGACCGCAAAACACGCAACGATTTGAAATTAACGACCTCTTTTATAGATAACAATCAACTATTTTTAATATAATACCTACAACTTAACCCATTTCTGTATAACTATCTTCCCTTTTTCATTTTGTGTCTTTAGCAAATACAGTCCTTGATTTAACTCATTAATGCCTAAAGTCACAGCCGTCTTATTAGTTACTGTATATGATTTTATTGACTGACCTGCCAAAGATAAAATAGTGATATTGTTTAAATTAAAACCAGCCTGAATGTGTAAATTTTCACTCGCTGGATTAGGAGACAATTGTAGGGAGTTTTCTGGTGAAACTGATTCAATCGAAGTGACCATTTGTCTAGGTAGAATGGATACATCATTGGCAGGTGTAATCTGGTTATTGGTACTGATTCCTTCTGTAATTTGATATAATTGATTAGGGGCTAATTCATACAAACGGTCGATATGCCCAGAAGACCAAGTAATAATCATCGAATCAATTTGAGGATGTTGCCCTAAACCAATATGCTGTCTACCCGAATTCTGACCTAAGAAACCAAAACCACAATAAGTGAAATTTGATTGGTATAAATTGCCTGCATAAGTTTCAATTCGAGTACCAATCGCATCCCGATTACTTAATACCCCTTCTAATTCAACTTTAACCCAGTTATTATTATTGCTTGTTTGGTTATCCCATAAGTAAAATGGAGCAGGATTATTATTTTGGACTAAAATATCCAGCATCCCATCTTGATCAAAATCGGCAATAGCATTGCTAAAACTATTAAAAGTATCTCGTTCAAAACCTTCTGTAATAATTTCAAAATGCGTTTTGTCGATATTCTCATAAAAATGAACGCCCTTAACAATAGGATTGGAGCTACTCCCACACATATACAAGTCCAAATCTCCGTCATTGTCTGCATCAAAAAAAGTAGAGCCCCAGCCATTTCCATGTTCATAAGCAATGCCCATTTCTACTGCTCTATTTTCAAAAGTAATATCCAAAATAGATTCAGTTGGTCCATTATTATGGAATAATTGCCCACCTACGTGCGTATTCGTTACATAAATATCGACCCAGCCATCTTGATTAATATCTGCAGCATTCACACACATGGCATTCATTCGTGCATCGCAATTGGTATCTTGACTAGCATCGAAAAAACGCCCGTTGCCTAAATTCTCATAAAGCGTATTGACCGTCAATTTATCGTTTGCCGTATAAATATCTGGCCATTGATCATTATTATAATCCAAAAATGCCGAAGCAAATGGGACTCGATTGTCATTGCCCATATTGGCGGATTCGGTTATTTCGGTAAACGTACCATCTGCATTATTCCGGTATAAATGATTTCCGCCCGTTTGGTCGCCACTATAATTATGCACATTATACAATAAATCCAACCAACCATCTCGATTATAATCTCCCCAACAAGCCCCGTAAGTAGCATGTTTTTCTAAAGACAACCCACTATTTTGAGTAACTTCTACTAATGTTAAATCTCCTTGATTTTCGTACAAATGATTCTGTCCGTAAAAGCTAGTGGTAAATAAATCGGCGTCTCCGTCATTATCATAATCTGCCCACAGAATTTGTTTGACTTCTTCTTGATTATCCACTAAAGCGGGAATGAGTTCAAAGGAAGTGCCTGTATTGACATAAAAACCAATCAATTGCCCTCTTTCGGAAGCTAAAGTGAGGTCATCTAAACCATCTTGATTAAAATCGTAAACACTTACACCTGCCCCAATAGAGCCTTTTTCAATGCGGTGATGGACATTTTTAGCGGCGGCAGCCTCTTGAAAACTGATTTGAGCTATTGCCAAATAAGGCAATAAAAGGAGAAGTATAGGCAATACAATACCTGTTTGCTGATTGTTCAATCGCATGCTGTTTCGGATTCTTATATTTTTACGGTACACGGTGAACGGTTGATGGTACACGGTACGTAAAGTGACATTGACTTTTACAGGTTGGTATTAGTAAATCGAATCAGCCTGTAAAATCTAAAATTTCAGCTGCCTATCGCTAAGCAGATAACAGTTGGTATTTTAACGTAGCTCGGACATTCTTGTCCGAGTAATTATGTAGCCCAAACAGAAATGTAAAAGCTACATTTAGAGGTGTTTTACCACCTGAAATTTAAGTTTTTTGGTAATTAATTATTGTGTGAGTCGGGTGAAAAGAGGCAACTCTTTTCTAAGATTTTTTAAAGGTCGGTGTGATATGTATAACAGTCAGGAAAGTTAAGATTTGATAAATTGGAGGGGATGATAGCGTAAAATTATGATTATTTTTATATATAAAAAATTATTTTTTGGAAATTCTTTATTCTTTGTAATTTAGCGATTGCACAAATAAAACAATCCATTCTTCTTCTATGCCGCAAAAAGAAAGCCTTAAAGCAGTTATTGAACTTAAAAAGAAGTTGATTCCAAATGAGGAAGGTCGAACAGGGAAGAACTATCTATTTATCATTGCGATTAATGATTATCTACATTACAATAAACTCTATAATGCAGTAGAAGATGCCAAAGCCATTGAAAAAGTTTTAGAAGAACGCTATGTCTTTGATGATATTTTTAGTCTGCATGATGGAGAAACTTCTAGGGATAATATTTTGGATTATTTGGAATTATTGGAAGGGCAAATTACTGATAAAGACAACTTATTTATTTTTTTTTCTGGGCATGGTTATGCGCATAAAAAAGTAGGATTTATTATTCCACAAGATGCACCTGCAAATTCAAGACGAGGTTTTATTGAGAATTCCACCTTGATGAATTATTTGCGCATTAGCGAAGCCCATCATATTTTATTGGTGTTAGATTCTTGTTTTTCTGGTAGTTTATTGGTCGGAAAAGATGTGCAAACAAAGGTAGTTGCGGAAAGAGTCAATAAGATTCCTTCTCGTTATGCCATTTCTGCTGGAAATATAGAATTGGTCAGCGATGGGATTGTCGGTAATCACAGCCCTTTTGCTAAAGCACTCATTGATTTTTTAAAGAAAAATGAAATAGATAAGTTACCTGTTTCCAATGTATTCATGGCTGTTCGGAAAGCAACGACTTATAATGCTAAACAAACGCCTTTAGGTGGGGCATTATTTGGCTTAAATAACGACGGCGGAGAGTTTGTATTTGAATTGAAAGCTAAAAGAGAAGCGAATTTATGGGCAGCTTACTAAATAGAAGGAACAGTTACCGCAATGAATAGTTATCTCAAAAAGTACCCGACAGGTATTTATGCAGAAACAGCTTATTGGGCTATAGCGACGCTAAAAAATACGGAAATTGGCTATGATGATTATTTAGAACATTTTCCTAATGGACAACATGCAAAAGAAGCCGAACGAAAAATGGCTGAAATAGAAGAGGATGCCTATTGGGAAAGGACTAAGGTTAGAGATAGTTTAGGCGCTTATAGAGGCTATAATCGACAATACAAAAATGGAAGATATAAATCTGCTGCAAATAAAAGATTGAAAGAATTAAGGGATGAGAAAAAAGATACTATTATTATTCCTGAGAAGAAAAATATCCAAGAATCTACTGAAAAAATACAGACTGTTCCGCATATTATTAAATTAGTTGATACACCTAACACTTTCACCGACCCTAGAGATGGGCAAGTATATAAAACGGTAAAACTCAGAGATGGGAATATTTGGATGGCGCAGAATTTGAATTTTGATGTGGGGGAGGGGTGTGGGTTTTATGATAACGATGCTAAGAATGGGGAGGTTTATGGGCGATTATATACTTGGGAGGCGGCTAAGAAGGCTTGTCCTGATAAATGGAGTTTACCTAGTGATAAAGAATGGAAAAAATTGCGAGAATTATATGGCGGAAGAAGTAAGGCATACGAATCTTTGATCAAAGGAGGAGATAGTAATTTTAATGCTTTGCTTGGTGGTCTTCGCTCTGTTAGGGGTAACAATTTTGATGACCTCGGTGACGGTAGTGGTTACTATTGGACTAGTAGGGAGAAGAGTCCTTCCCGTGTTTGGTGCTATGACTTTAACAATTACGGTAAGACGCTCGACGACTACGATCTCAACAAATCGTTGGGTTTCTCTTGTCGCTGCCTCAAGGACTAATTTGTCAATTTGAATATTTAAAAACACTATAAGCAATCGAAAATTAAGCCACCGAAAACCCAGTAAATTGCCGCATATCCTCCCGATGAAAAGCCAAGACAATATCCGATTTCTCAATGCCTCTATTCATTAATTCATCAGCGACCATAGTTTCCGTATTATTCACCTGAATCCAAATTTTATTATTTTTAATGTCGAATTGGAATGGACAAAAGTGGATATGTTTCTGATTCGCCCAACCTAATCGTAGTAATAGATAGTGATGATTTGTTTTATCAGCTATTATTTGAGTTACCATACCCGAGGGGTCGTCGCTATATACTTCTTTGGCATACGTAGATAAAAAATCTAAAATAGCCTTCTGATATTTTTTTATGTTATCCATTGTATTATCTCTTTTTTAATTGGATCAAATACGATTAAATTTACTTGATAATGAGCAATTAGTTTTTGAATAAAAGGTTGCTGAAAGAAATCTTCATAAACAGCCTCTGGTATCGCTAAAAATAATTGCTTGTTGATTTCTAGTTCTTGAATGCCTAATAAGTAAGTTTGAAATTGCCCAAGTGCAGCGTGCATTTCGTAAGCTTTAGATTGCTTCAAAAAACTTTTGATTTCGACTAAAATTTCTTTATTTGCTCTAGTGGCTGCGATTAATTTTTCAGCCGCTAGGTCAATTTCGTAACTGATAAATTTTGTTTTTAATAAAAAAGGGTCTTCGGTAATTAACCAACCATCTTTAATCAATGCTTCTTTTACGTGATTATGAAAAATGTCTCTAGCCATTTGTTTTTTGGGATTTTGCAATGTGAGTTACTTTAAAATTACTATTAAAAACCAGTAAATCCAAGAAAAGATGTTATTAACCACCTTCTGGCACTCCATCACTAATAGTCAAATTCCTTTCATAGCTTATAATCTTCACACTCAAAAAATGATTGCCAGCTATATTGGAGCGATACAAACAGAAATTTAAAAAGGGCAACAACAAGGTCGATCAACCTACAAATACTTCGATTTATTAGAAGAAATTACTTATAAATTGATCTCTATTCACGGTTTTAAAGCCTTTGCTACGATCTATGGAGAAGAGAAAGGTTGGATAAAAACGGAGATTAAGAATACGTTGAATTTTGCTTTTATGAGTGGAATTAGTTGATGTTATTTCTTAAAAATGTCTTTGACTAAAAGATTGAAGCCTTTAATAACAGGTTCAGCAGAACAGCTGTCATTTTCTCTTTTTACTTCCATTTTTAGGGCATTGTCTCGATAAATATGAACTTCTCTTTCCTCTGGAAATAAGTGCCAAATTATTTTAACGTCAGCATTTCTATAGTCTATCACTTTTTGGTTGACTTTATAGGCATTGTCAGTAGGAGAGATAATTTCTATGACAAATTGAGGGATGACATTTTCACTCTTACTTGCTGCCAATATTTGCGTCCTTGTATAATAAGCAAAATCAGGTTGCCGATGATGAGCGCCGAAAAAAGCATCTCCATTAGCAATTAATCGCCCTTTGACTTGATTAATAGTATTTGTTTGATTGCACAAATTTTGCAATCTTGCTTGAATCGAAAAATGAGCAGGAATCCAAGCTCGTAATGATTTTTCAACCGTTCCATCTAACCATTCGTATTTGAATTTATTCTCTTTTGTCAAATAGCTTTTTTGGAAAGTAGTCCAACTTACTTTTCTTTTTAATGTTTGCATTGGAAATAAATTATCAATAATATTTACACGTCATAAGGAAAATCCGTTTAAACCCGTTAGATCCGCCAAATCCGTTCACCATCCTACTGGCTCGTCTAACCTAAAGCGAAGGAGAATTCCCAACAGCAAAAACACTCAATAACCCACTATTCCGACCAGCTACCAAGTAGGTAGTCCCATCAACAGCAATCAACTCCAAATCCTTCACATCCCCATCAATAAACAACCCAGTTTCAGCAGGCGAAACAACCGTATACCCATCCACTTGATTCGATAATAAAACCATGCCAGAACCACCATCCAATCGGGGCGTTTCTACCTCCATATCATAGATGTTTCCAGCAATAATCGCATCCTCAAAACCGTCGTTATTTACATCATAATAAACAGCAGTCAATAGTGGAAAAGACTGCGCCTGAGTAGGTAAAGTCGCTTTTTTAAAAACACCTTTGCCTTTATTAATCAAGACAATAGATTCAAAAGTATTCGCTTCTGCTTGCACCGAAGTATTCAATTTGTCGCCATAAACATCTTCTAAAGAAGCTTTGGCAAATTCATCATAAGAAGGAAACTTGTCTTTAATAAAAGGCATTTGCTGCGAAGAACATTCTTTACCTCTGGAGGGGACATATTCCCCTTTGTATTTGCTAGTTAAAACGACATCAAAAGTACCATTAGCATCAAAGTCATTCCCGTATACTTTGAAAGGTGATTCCACACTAGCTTTATGCTTAATATTCAAGCCAACATTTCCTACGATATAATCTTTTAAGCTATCGTTATTGACATCTGTTTCGCTCACAGAAAACCACCAACCCTTTTCATTATCCAAATTGCTTTCATCAGAAATATCTCTAAAGGTACCTTGTTGATTTTGGAAAATACCAATGCTTGTCCATTCGCCAACTGCAATAAAATCTTGCCAGCCATCTTGATCAAAATCTGTGGCAATCACTTTATTAATAATGCCAAAATTGCTCAATTCTGGGGCGATATCTTCGGTAACATTAGTGAAAGTACCGTTGTTATTTTCAAAAATAAAAGAAGGAGCTGCTTTTGGATAACTTTGTGGGGTAATTCGATTACCGACCAATAAATCCATATCTCCATCTTTGTCGTAATCTATTGGCGTAACAGATTTTCCGCTTGTGCCAAATTCACTAAAGTTGGTAGTAGCTTTACTTAAATTTCCTCTACCATCGTTGAGGTATAAACGGTCGGTATAATTGGCGGCATCCGCAGAAAAGGCGTTGCCTCCACTTACTACATATAAATCTTGATCGCCATCGCCATCAACGTCTACAAAAGCTGCTTCCATGTCTTCTGCGGCAGCATCTGCTATTAAAATTTCAGGTTTGACGGAGTTGAATTTTCCATTTTCTTGAATGAATAATCGTCCTGCTTGCCCAGCTGCACCTCCTACAAAAAGATCTGTTTTTCCATCGCCGTTAATGTCTCCTTTGGTTAATATTGGTCCTAAAGTCGATTGTTTATAGGGTAATAAAACCTCTTTGGCAAAGTCGTCATAGACATTTTCTTTATGCTTGAAGAAGAGTTTTAGACTGCCGATGGAAACTTGTTGGAAGAGATTGTTCTGAGTGGAAGTTTTAGTGCTTCCAGAACTTGAAGTTCTGGAAGCACTTTCCATAGTTAAAACTTGATTAACAGGCACATTATATTGTTCCGAAACCGTTCCATCTGCAAAAACAACACTCACGGTATCTACTTTTTCATAAGCCCCTAAACCAAAATGTGCTACATTTTCCGTAGCTGATAAATAGCCTTTAACTCGCTTATGTTCCATCATCTGTACCTTGCCATCATATTTGATATATACCTTTGCAAAAGCTTCTTTGGTATCTTCTGTTGTCTTGACCCTCAAGTAATTACCTCGACCTTGTTCTGTCGTTAAGTTTTTATATAAAAAGGCTTTTTTGTCAATATTATTGACCACTAATTCTAAATCACCGTCATTATCTAAATCTGCATAAGCCGCACCATTAGAGTAGGAAGGAGCGCCTAATCCCCATTGATCCGCAATGTTTTTAAAATGAAAATTACCTTTGTTTTTGTAGAGGATATTCGGTAATTTTTCTGTAGGCATCATGGCGTATAAATTGCGTTTTACCGCCGTAGGTACTTTTCCATCATATTGTTTTTTGACCTTATCAACTTCTGCTTTAAAATCATTGTCTAAAGCATATCTTCGATAGCCATTGCTTACAAAAATTTCCTTTTGTCCATCATTGTCCCAATCAACCATTAGGCCTGCCCAACTCCAATCGGTTTTGGCAATGCCTGCCATTTGAGCGGCATTGCTAAACTGTCCAGCCCCTGTATTCATTTGTAGGGTATTAAACATGTACTGATGTGGGAATTTAAAATTATTCACCAACATACTAAAATTCTCCGTACTCATGGATGCCATTAAAGTCTTGGCTCGATAATGGTCTTGGGAAGCCATATCCAAGACAAAAATATCTTGTAAGCCGTCATTATTTAAATCTGCAATATCTGCCCCCATGCCATAGAAAGAAACCTGCTTGGTTTTGCTTTTAATGTCATCCGAAAAAGTACCATCTTTTCGATTGATGTATAAAGCATCGGGTAAATAATAATCATTGGCGACATAAATATCTATCCAGCCATCATCATTCACATCACTAGCGACTAAACCTAGCCCAAAACTTGGTTGTAATAAACCCGCTGCTTTGGTGACATCCGTAAATTTGCCAGCATTATTTTGATATAAATGACTACAACTATTCCAAAATAGCGACGGATTAACCCCTATCATTTTATAAAAATTAAATGGGTCTACGCCAAATAATAAATTCTCGTTCATTACCATACAATCCAAATCCCCATCTTTGTCATAATCAAAAAATACAGATTGGGTACTAATTCCTTTATCGCCTAAACCATAAGCTTCGGCACTTTCTACAAAGGTCAAATCTTTTTGATTGATGTATAATAAATTACTTTTAGCATCGACATCATAAGGCCCACCTTGAGACACATAAATATCTAACCAACCATCTGCATTAACATCCGCAAAAGTGACGCCATTTGACCATCTTTTATTTACATTAATACCCGCTGATTCACTAATATCCTCAAATTTTAAATCGCCTTTATTTAGATAAAGTTTGTTTAGGGTTTGATTGCCACAAAAGAAAATATCGTCTAATCCATCATTATTTAAATCCGCAATTCCAACGCCTGCACCATTGTAAAAGAAATCAAAATCCAACAAGTTTTCCTTGGTTGAAACATCTTCTTTTAAGATATTGGCAAAGTGAATACCACTTGTATTGGCGCTTACTTGTTCAAAAACGGGGGTATTCTCCCCAACCTGATTGCCTGTAGGTTGTCCTCCACAAGCGAATAATAAACCTAGCAATAAATAGGGAATATATTTTATCATAGCCTTTTGTAATTTTCAATTTATTATTTTCAATTTTCAATTTTCAAATGGGCTGTGTTCTGCACCTATTGCCAATTGAAATTTGTTTTCTTCGGAAGGGAACACAAAAGTAAGCATCCTTTTAAGATTATTATAAAGGAATGAGTGAGAATTGGGCAACGGACTTGAATTTGACAAAACAACCAGCGTCTTTTTTACCACAAAGAGATAGAAAACACAAAGGACACAAAATTTAAAAAATACCAAGATTAGATTTATGTAAATAATCTAGACTCATTCCATTAAAAAATAGTAAAACTAAACTTTACTTGTCAAAAAACTCCGTGTTCTATGTGAACTATGTTTCTTTGTGGTGAAAAGAACAAACTATACTCGTCAAAAAACGCTATGTTGTCCATGTTCTCTGTCTCTCCATCGTTAAACTTTAAGCTTTTGTTAATCTCTTCTGTATATCGACTTACTAATTGAATTCGTTATAATTTTGGATAAACAGGCTTTTGTGTTGTTTATCGTTCATCATTTCTACCTATCGGCAGATAGGTATAGTTCATCATTACAAAATTATGTGGCAAAGTTTAATTGGATTTCTACTACTTCCATTTTTCTTAATCAATGGTAATCCTGGTTGGGAAGAGTATAAATCGTTTGAAGGAAAATTTAGAGTCTTAGTCCCAGGTGAAATGCAGGTGAGTGAAAGAGTCATTCATACGGACATTGGGGAAATTAAATACATCACACATTATTACCAAGATACGCAAAGAGAAGCGGAAAATGTGATGTATATGGTTACTTACTGTGATTATCCTGAATATACGATTCATTCAGATTCGACCGCTTTAATAGAAGACTTTTTTACCAATACCGTAGAAGCGGCGGTGGAAAGTGTAGCTGGAAAATTGCGATACTCGGATGCGTTAAATTATAAAGAATTCCCTGGGCGACATTGGCGAGTAGATTATAGGGCAGGACATGCGACACTCAAATCAAGGGCTTTTTTAGTAAATAATCGTTTTTATACGGTGCAGACGGCAACGGAAAGAGGGCGAAGTATGAATAAGGCAACGGATGATTTTTTTGATTCTTTTGCTATTTTGGTGGAATGATTTTTAGAAATGATTTGGTGTAGTCATTACTTCCTATCTCAGAGCAAATTAAAGATGACCTCTTTCCAATTTGATTAGGAGTAGCGAAAATAGTATTTCAATTGCTCCTCCAATAAGTACGGCTATATGAAATGGTTGATTGGAAAGTAAAGCAATAATTCCAGCTATAGTTAAAGTCAAGCCAAAAATCCAATATATCTTCATTCCGTAGATTGTTTGAAATAAAATATATCTACTTCCAATTATCATTAACATTACAGGAAAAAACCATGCTTGATTTATTTGAAAAGTAGCATAAGCTATGAATAAACCAGCAAATAAAATTAAGAGGGATTCCATTGCTAATTTAGCTAACGGATTACCTTCTTTGTGTTTACCTGTACGTTTGAAAAGTTTAGAAATCATGATTCCCATTGGATGAATCAGCATCCCTCCGAAAAAGAAGCATAAAATACTTGTTTGTGAGGAAGTATACATTGCCAAAATACTTGTTACTACCCAAACTATACCTGAACTTAATGCACCTGGGCCACCTCCCAAATAAGCTGAACGCATATCTTTTTGTGCTATCTTAATATCCATTTACTATTTTTTCGTTTTAATAAATTAGTTAGCGATAACTACAAAGGTTTAGTTTTTGTCCATACATAAGGTATTTATTCGACCAATAATTGATATTACCTTACGGTTGGTTTATTTTTTTCTTTCAGAGGTATAATTGGTAGCTAGAATGACCAAAAAGAAAAGTAGTTTTTGAACTAGAAATAATAATAAAAAGGTAGGATTTTTTTTGACTAAATGAAACAAGGCGGCTGTGGGAAACAGCCGCCTTGTTTGCTTATTTTTTCGCTACAAACTTCATAGATATACTATTCACACAATGCCGCATATTTTTAGGCGTCAAATATTCGCCTTTAAAAACATGCCCTAAATGACCATCACACTTAGCACATAATATTTCTGTTCTGCGACCATCTGCATCGGTTTCTCTTCTAACGGCGCCTTCAATTTCATCATCAAAAGCGGGCCATCCGCAATGCGCATTGAATTTATGCTCTGATTTATAGAGTGGATTGTCACATTGTTTGCAGACATATAAACCTTCTGCTTCATTCGTATATAATTCGCCTGTATAAGGTCTTTCTGTTCCTTTATGAACGATGACTCTTGCCTCTTCGGGCGTTAATTGATTTAATTTCATGTTTTCGAGTTGCGAGTTGCGAGTTGCGGGTCATATAGAAACCTACAACTAGTAAATCGAATTATTTAATTTTTGACTTCTTTCTTCAATTTCTCTCTATACTTCTTTCTAAACTTACTCAACTTAGGATTAATGACTGCACGACAGTAGCCATAATTAGGATTCAAAGTGTAATAATTTTGATGATACCCTTCAGCGGTATAAAATGTTCCTAATTTTTCGATTTCTGTTACAGCGGGTGCATCCCATAAGGTTGGGGCAAAATCTTTTTTGACTTGTTCTGCTATTGCTTTTTGAACATCCGACGTATAATAAATACCTGACCGATATTGTGTACCTACGTCATACCCTTGCCTGTTTAAAGTCGTTGGGTCATGCGTTGAAAAGAAAACCTCTAAAACTTCTTTTAAGGAAATAATTGAAGTATCGAAGGTTACTTGTGCCACTTCATTATGTCCTGTTGTACCTGAACACACTTCTTTATAGGTTGGGTTTTCCGTATGTCCGCCCGTATATCCCGAAACAACGGATTCAACGCCATTTAATTCTTGAAAAACAGCTTCTACGCACCAAAAACAGCCTGCGCCTAGGGTTATTTTTTCCATATTTTTTGAATCTGTCATGTTATAAATTCCTTTTTAATGTTAATGGAGACTAATGTATGAAGAGTTAATGAATTTTCAATATCATTTGTTCATCTGTCTTTAATTTAAAGATGCCAAACCTTCATTAATAATCTCCTTTGCCGCTTTTTCAAATTGCGAAGGAATATAAATTTCAATCGACCCAGGCAATAACATACCATAAGAAGAATCTTGTTTATTCATTACAAAGACATCAATATCATTATCTCTTAATAACGCTTCAATCACCTTTGCCTCGAATAATTGCGTTGTTCCAAACACTTTAATCATTTCGTTTTTCATAATCGTTTATTTTAAATGGTGATTCAATAATTTTTTCTTTAGAATTAAAGCCAATTTACGGTATTAAGTTCATAAATAAAACAACTTTAGACCACTACTAGTTTTTGTTCGACTGCTGCTTGTAATAGTCGATTAGGTAAAATTGCGTTAAAAAATCGTTAAGAAAAAATAATACATAGGGAATAGGTAGTGGAAGCCTGTCAGGGTGTAAAATTATTTAAACCTTTAAAATGACCACCTATGACTAAGTATTTATTAACCCTATTATTTTTGGGAAGTAGTTTCTTGAATTTAATAGCTCAATCCACCCTGCAATTACCTGCCAAAAAGCTGGAATATCAAATTGCCTATTTCGGAGAATTTTTTGCACATCCTGGTATTAAAGTCGGTGCGGCTTATCCTTTTGCGCAAAAATTAAAAACGAAGGAAAAGCAAAAACGGAAGTATACCTTAACTAAAAACCGCATCCACCAATGGAAAGTAGGCACCAATCTAGCTTTTTATAATCAAGTAAATAATCACAATGGTTATTTGTTTAATGTTGAGTTGACTTACCAGAAAATTAAAAATAAATCTAAGAAACCCAATAAGTTGAAATACTTCGATGCAAGTATTGGGTTGGGGTATTTTCACTACGAATTATTAGGCGAAACCTATCAGGCTACAGAAAATGGGTTTGAAAAAATTAATGGGAATGGCAATGCTTTCATGCCTACTCTAGCCTTTGCTTGGGGGCGAAATCTGCGATTTGTTAAAAGTATGGACATGCGATATTATCTCAAACCTACCTTTATGTTTGAAATGCCAGTTGGGATTGGAACGCACCCTCGTTTTGCTTTGGAAATTGGCGTAGCAAGTACGTTTTAAATAATGACCAAAGTTTCGCTTGTCAGGAGACAAGCAGATACGGGAGGCTGTATCAAAAGACCCGTTTTGAAAAAGTTCACCATTAAAAGTTCTGATTTTTCAAATTGCACAGAATTTTTCCCTTTTTGGGGGGAGTTAGGGAGGTAATTTTGAAATTTTATTCGGCTAAAAAATATTTGCCGAATGTTTTGATACAACCCCATCGGGGTTCAGATACGTTTTTCTAAGCATCATTTTTTTCTTCACTTTTCTAAAATTTTAAAAATATGAAATTGATAAAATATATTCCATTTCTTGCGTTTTTCCTTTTTCTTTCTTGTCAAAAAGAGGCAATTCCAGAGGGACAAATTTCTGATTCCCTCTGGCTAGAACATAAAGGCGCACAACTGCCTATTTTGGTAGAAGGTAATATCAATTCAGGGACATTGATTTTGGTACTTCATGGAGGACCAGGAGGTTCTGCTAAAGGGTATAATGAATCTGATAAATCTTTTTCTAAACCATTGGAAGAACGTTATGCCGTAGCCTACTATGACCAACGTTTGTCTGGTAATAGTCGAGGAAATTTTGACCCAGAGATTGTTACGGCTGCACAGATGGTAGAGGATTTAGATGTAGTAATCAATTTATTAAAAGATAAATATGGGAGTGAGCTAAATATATTTTTATTTGGCGTTAGTTGGGGAGGCTATTTGGGTAATGCTTATTTATCAACAGGTAATAATCAAGAAAAAATTCAAGGTTGGATAGATGTTGCAGGTGCTCATAACATTGAAAAAATAGCTTATGACGGAGTTGCTTTGATGGAAGAAGTTGCAACTCAACAAATAACGACAAATAGCCGAGAAAAAGAGAATTGGCAAGAAATATTGAATTATGTAGCAGAATTTGATGTGAAAACAAATGAAAGAACAATAACATTAGATCAAGACATTTCTTTAGAAGTGAATAGTCAGGCATTTAAGGCAATGAATTTAGCAGGAAAAGATAATTTATTGGCTACTTCGATATTGGAAGATGGAGCAATTAACGCTGTCTTTTTTCAAGACCATAATGTGCTGACAGCATTTGGAAACAAATTTCATATGGGGGGCACAAAACTTTGGGCCGAGATTTTGACAAAACCATTGACTGATAAACTTAAAACAATTACGGTTCCAAGTTTACTGTTATGGGGTAAATATGATTTTGTCGTACCACACAGTCTAGGAGAAGAAATGCTAGAAGAATTAGGAACGCCAGCAGCAGACAAATCTTTGATACTCTTTGAACAATCAAGTCATGGTTTTGAAGGTAGCGAAATGGATAAATTAGTGGAGGAGGTCATCAATTTTGTTGAGCGATATAAATGATAATAAATCCACTCATTTTTTAAGCCTTTTTTCAAAAAAACTTAAACATTGTAAAAAATAATATTTGTTGACGTTTTTTCGATAAAAAGCTTTCTTTTTTTGAGTACTTAAGATTCATTGAGTGTAATTGGCTGATAATTAATTATTTATGATTTTTAAATAAACAAAAATAGATTTAAAATAAAGTCTTTTAATAAGAAAATATGTTACTTTTTACATATAAAAATAATGTTAAAGTTTCTTGCAATTCGTGTTTTTTGGACATAATCTTGTAGAGAAATCAAACTAAAATTGGTTTGATGATGTATAATTAGTCGTATTTTAACTAAAGCAATTAGCATTCAAAAAATGAAGAAATTTACTAAAAAAAGTTGTTGTTGCTGTAGCAAAATTTTCCACTTGGAAAGTGCGATTTTTTAATGATAATTACTACCTCAAAAAGAGGACAATTATATATAAAAAAGCCTTTTCAACATAACGATTTGAAAAGGCTTTTTGATTTATAAAGAAAGAAATTTTAACATAGAAATTTCAATAGACAATAATAGAAAGCAATTGCTTTTTGAAAATTAGAAATTGAAAATTGAAAATTGAAAATTAAACATGAGCGGTAATCTAAATTTAAAAAATGTATCTGATGTAGCAGCCAAAGACATCATTGAGTTGCAGAACAATATCGAAGCCATGAAAAATGGTACGATGGACGGCGAAAGATTCCGCCATTATAGATTGACGAGAGGGGTCTATGGGCAACGTCAGAAAGATGTGCAAATGTTCCGTACCAAAATTCCTTTTGGCCGATTGACTACGGCACAATTGATTCGTTTGGCGGATGTATCTGAAAAGTACACCAATGGCAATTTGCACTTGACAACTCGTCAGAATATACAGTTGCATTATATTAAATTAGAAGATTCACCTGGTGTTTGGACAGAGTTGAGTGAAGTGGGTGTGACGGCAAGAGAGGCTTGTGGAAATACGGTTCGGAATTTGACTGCTTCGGCAGTTGCAGGAATTGACCCAGATGAATTATTTGATGTGTCTCCTTATGTACAAGGCGTTTTTGAGTATTTCTTAAGAAATGCGATTTCTCAGGATATGGGTCGTAAGATTAAGCCTGCTTTTTCTTCTTCTGATAAAGATTCTGCTTATACTTATTTCCACGATTTTGGTTTTATTCCTCGGATTAACGAAGCAGGAGAACGAGGTTTTAAAGTAGTGATTGGTGGTGGCTTAGGCGCACAGTCAATTGTTGCACCAGTAGCTTATGAGTTTTTACATGAGGATAAGATTGTTCCTTTTATGGAAGCGGGCGTAAGAGTATTTGATCGTCATGGAGAAAGAGAAAAGCGACATAAGGCGAGAATGAAGTTTTTGGTTAAGAAATTAGGTTTGGAAGGATTTATGGCATTGGTAGAAGCAGAAATGAAAGCGTTGCCTTACCAGACCTATAAAATTGATAGAAATTGTGTGCCAGAAGCGACACCAGTTGCAGCAGGAAAAGTAGCACCAGTTGATTTTGTTTATAATGAGGAAAAATATCAGGCTTGGTTAGGCGCTAACGTTTTTGAACAGAAGCAAAAAGGATTTTACGGGGTTAATCTTAGATTAGCCTTAGGAGATATTGGCGCAGAAAGAGCGAGAAGATTTGCTGCTTTAGTCAAAGAATATGCGGCGGATGATATTAGAGTAACGGTTAATCAAGGTTTTGGATTAAGATTTGTCAGAAAAGAGCACCTTCCCCATTTATTCAACCAATTGGATGCATTAGAATTAGGAGAACCCGGTTTTGATACCATCATGGATATTACGGCTTGCCCTGGTACTGATACTTGTGCTTTAGGCGTAACGAATAGTACTGGATTGACAACGGTTTTAGAAAAGATGTTAAGAACTGAATATCCACATTTAGTCAACGAAAGAAATATCAACATCAAGATTTCTGGTTGTATGAATTCTTGTGGACAACACATGGCTGCCAATATTGGCTTCCACGGAAGTTCTATTAAAAGAGGCGCCTTGGTTTTTCCAGCTATGCAAGTAGTCATCGGTGGAGGTGTTGACCCAGAAGGTAAAGGGTACGTGGCAGATAGAGTCATCAAGACTCCAACTAAAAAGATTCCTGATGTTGTTAGAACGCTTTTAGCAGATTACGAAGACAATGGTGGAGAATTCCAATACTTCAATGATTATTACCAAGAAAAAGGGAAGAAATACTTTTATGATTTATTAAAAAATCTAGCAAAAGTAGATGAATTAGGTGCTGAATTCTTGCAAGATTGGGGACAAGCAGATGAATATGTGCAAGACATTGGAGTAGGGGAGTGTGCAGGTGTTTCTTTGGATTTGGTTTCTACGATTGTGAATGATGCCAAAGAAAGAATTGAAACAGCAAAAGAAGATTTTGCAAAGCCAAATTATGCTTTCAGTATTTATAATAGTTACACTTCTTTAATCATTGGTGCAAAAGCCTTATTGCTAGGTGCGGATGTGAAATGTAATACGCATAGCGGCATTATCAAGGATTTTGATACGCATTACATTGCAACGGGCGATTTCCAATTAGCAGATGGATTTACTTCTTTTGCGGATTTAGTGTATCAAATTCAAGGAAATGAACCAAAAGCTGAGTTTGCGGAAAGCTATTTAGCACAAGCAGAAGCATTTTTTGCAAAAGTAGTTTCAACTAGAGAAAAGCAGGTGCGAGTAGGTGCAGTTGATGCAGAGAAGTTAGTTGTTGACCAGTTTTATAAGGCTTAAAAATACAGTTGCCAGTTGTCGGTTGCCAGTTACCTGTTAGAGGACAACTGGCAACGGGTAACTGGTAACCGATAACTGATACCATGAAAAAGAATCCAAAAATAACCCTAGTAGGCGCAGGTCCAGGTGACCCAGAATTAATCACCGTCAAAGGTTTAAAAGCGTTACAAAGTGCCGATGTGGTTTTATATGATGCCTTGAGTAATCCAGCATTATTAGCGGAAGCACCTACAAATGCAGAAAAGATATACGTTGGTAAAAGAGCCAATAATCATCGGTTTCAGCAAGAAGAAATCAACTTGATGTTGGTGCAATACGCTTATTCACATGGTCACGTAGTTCGCTTAAAAGGCGGCGACCCATTTATTTTTGGACGAGGACACGAAGAATTAGCATATATAGATAATTTTGGTATCGAAACAGCAATCGTACCGGGTATTTCAAGCTGTTACGCTGTGCCAGAATTGCAACAAGTACCCTTAACCCGAAGAGGCATCAATGAAAGCTTTTGGGTCATTACAGGTACTACTTCTAGTGACAATATTTCAAAAGATATTGCTTTAGCGGCTCAATCCTCTGCAACCGTTGTTATATTAATGGGCATGAAAAAATTGCCAGAAATCACCCGACTTTTTACCAATGCAGATAAAGCCAATATGCCTGTAATGATTATCCAAAACGGCTCGATGCCGAATGAACAGATGGTTTTGGGAACGATTGATACGATTGAGGAAGCTGTGCAGCGAGAAGGTTTAGGTGCGCCTGCTATTATCGTGATTGGAGAAGTGGTGGATTTACATCCTGAGCAAGTAGAGGAATTTGAGGCTATTCTAAACAATTATACTACAGGATGACAAGATTATGCAGGATTAACAGGATGTAAGCTTAGGTTGTTAATTTCCTAAGAGAGGGAACACTAATTAAATCAAAATAGGTAAACTTCTTTTGATTAGCCCTGTTAATTTTAAATAGTTTATATATTTATCATGTGGTAGTATCTTTGGAAAATGAAAAGGTAAGCACTCAAACTTTAGAAAAGTAGCCATAAATTTTTCAATGTGTTACAGATTCATCGTTCATCATTCATATTTCATCATTTCCTATCTATCACTCATCCTGTTAATCTTGAAAAATCCAGTCATCCTGTATGCAGAATCCATTATACCCAGTCTTCATCAAACTTCACCAATTAGAAATGCTTATCGTCGGTGCAGGCGAAGTCGGCTACGAAAAAATGTCCTTTATTTTAAAGAGTAGCCCAGAAGCAAATATTACGGTGGTTGCGCCTTGGGTCTCTCCTGAAGTCGATGAATTGCTAAAGGGAGGCAATTATAATGTCAAAGTCATCAAAAAGGAATTCGAGGCAAATGATATGGAAGGCAAAGATATTGCCATTGCTGCCACGGATATTAAGGAACTGAATAAAGAAGTCCAACAAATTGCGAAAGCCAATAAAGTATTGGTTAATGTAGCGGATACCCCTGCTTTATGTGATTTTTATTTAGGCTCGATTGTTACTAGAGGAAACTTAAAAGTAGCGATTTCTACGAATGGCAAATCACCGACTTTTGCGAAGCGATTCCGTCAAATGCTTGAAGCAACCTTGCCAATGGATACAGGAGATTTATTGCAAAATTTAAAAGTCATTCGAGATAGATTGACGGGTGATTTTAAATATAAAGTGAAAAAATTAAATGCGGTGACGAGTTCTTTGGTGGATGATACGACAGATTTATGTGGGGATTGTCCTTGTAAGATAGAGCAATAAGGGGGAATTTTTAATAACTTGTGTTTTGAATAATTTACCCTAAAATTTCAAATCATGAGTTTTATCAAAGCAGAGTGGAGAAAATTGGCGATTGCCAATTATGCCGTAGATGCAGCTGTTCTAAAACCCTATTTACCAGCCAAAACGGAATTGGATAAATGGAATGATACGATATATCTAAGCCTAGTCGGGTTTATGTTTGTGAATACGAAAGTATTAGGACTAAAAATCCCCTTTCATACTAATTTTGAAGAAGCGAATTTACGATTTTATGTGCGTCATAAAGATGGGAACGAATGGAAAAGAGGGGTGGTGTTTATTAAAGAAATTGTACCTCGATATGCGATTACTTTTGTGGCGAATAATCTATATAAAGAGCATTATCAAACTTTGCCGATGCGGCATCTTTGGCAAGTAAAAGATAATACTAGATTGACCCAATATGAATGGAAATGTAAGAACCAATGGCAATCCTTTTCGGTAGAAAGTACCGTCGAATCTATTCCTATTTCCCCCGATTCTGAAACAGAATTTATCACCGAGCATTATTGGGGCTACACCAAAATCTCCCGAAACAAGACTTTTGAATATGAAGTGACTCATCCAAAGTGGGAAGCCTATCCTGTTCAAAAATATAATATTGAGGTGGATTTTGGTTTAACTTATGGTACCGAATTTCAATTCCTTAATCAGTTAGAACCCAAATCTGTGATGTTAGCGGAAGGGTCTTTGATTACTGTCGAAAATAAGCGGCAGCTTTAAAGATCCAAAATCAAGCCCTCTAAAGAATCAGTCGATGTTAAATCTAATTTTTTTCGTAGCCGCTGCCGAGCTTTCTTAACTCCTTCCGCAGAAATGTTTAAAATATTAGCAATTTCTTTAGAAGATAAATTCATTTTTAGTAAAGCCATTAAACGTAATTCATTGGAGGTGACCCTTGGATACTTTTCTAAAACAGTCGAGCTGAAATTGGTATGAATTTGTTCGAAATAATTTTTAAAATTCTCCCAATTATCCTCATCTTTTAAATCAAAATCTATCGTGTTAATCAACTTTTGATAGCCTCTACTTTCTTTTTCAATGGCGTTTAACGAAATGGCTTTTTGTTTGAGATTGTTTAAAACTTCATTCTTTTTGGCAAGGTGTAAAGCATGAGCGGTTAGTTCTCTTTTTTTGAAAGCTAATTCGTTTTCGTAGAGGATTTTTTGTTGTTCTTTTTGAAGTTGATTTCGTTTTATTTTTTGTTTAAGACCAAAATAAGCTAAGCCTAAAATAATACAGGATAGACCTAACCCTATGCCTAATAACCATTTTTGAAGTTGGTTAATCGATGCCTCATTTTTCAGCGTGGCAATCTGATTTTTTTGTGTGGCAATTTCTTGTTCCTTTTTAGCGGTTGCATATTTACCTTCTAATTGATGAATCTGTTTTGATTTTTCTAGGTTATAGATGCTATCATAAAGAATTTTGTGTTGCTTGAAATAATTGAAAGCCTGAGCAGTTTGCCCTTTTTGTTCATGAATTTCTGATAAAGTCAATAAGGCATTTCGTTCTTTTTCTAAAGACTCTGTTTTTTTGGACAAGGCTAATGCCTCCGTAGCATTTTTATAGGCATTGCCCACTTGCCCAACCATTAATTGACATTTGGCTAAATGGTTTAAACAGTCGCTCTGAGATTGAATATTATTCGTTTGTTTGTATAAATCATAGCTTTTTTGATTGTATTCGATACCTTTTTCATATTGTTTCATCTTTAAATATAGGATGCCAAGGTTACCGAGCGCAAATGCTTTGAGATAATTATATTTTGGATGGTGATTGGCATAGGCTAGCATTTTTAAATACTCTTTTTCTGCAATTTCAAGATTGCCTTGATTTTTATTCAAAATACCAAAGTCGTTATGTGTAACACTTATCAAATGGGTATCTTTTTCGGCAACTGCAATTTCCATCACTTCCGTAAAATACTTTTTTGCTTTTTTAAAGTCGCGCTGCTTATTATAAACGATGCCGATGCCTTGTAAGTATTTTCCATATAAGGAACGATTTTGTTCAATATTTACGTAGTTTATACCTTTTAAATAGTACATTAGCGCATTTTCTAATTCTCCACTTCTACTATAAAAAATAGCTTGATTTATAAAATGTTTTTTCAAGGAAATCGTATCATGCAAGGTTTCTAAAATGGCTATCCCTTTTTTAGAAGAAGTAATAGCTCCTGATAAATCTCCTGTTTGACTTTGAATTAGACCAATGGAATAATGAAAGCCTGCTTCCGTTTTTTTATCGGTTGCTGCAATCGCTAACTGTAAGCCCTTTTCATAATAATAAATACTACTATCTAAGTCGTCATAAGCATCAAACAGGTCGGCTTTTAAATCAAGCGCATCTATTTGTCCTTGGTAATCGTTGATAGCGATGGCTTTTTTATAGGCAAGATTAACTAAAGAATCAGCGAAAGACCGATGCTCCATATTGTCTCGACTATTTGCTATTAATGCTTGAATATCAGTTGATTGATTGGTGGTTTTTTCATTGGCTTGCCCCAAAATGGGTGTTGTTAAAACAGCACAGCATAAACTACAAATAATTAATAATATTCTCATAGTTAAAGATTTATTAAGGACTGGGAAACGGAAGACAATTTATGTATTTTTTTGTAAAATTTATTATTACCCTCCACTCAATATAATTTTCTTAAACTGAATCACCTCTCCGACCTGTAATCGAACCAAATACATACCATTAGGCAATTCATCATTTGCTTTAAAAATAAATGAATAATTACCAAGAGGTTGCTCCTCCTCCTCCGTTAAAACAGTTACTAATTTTCCCGTAAGGGTATAAACGGTTAACTGGACTTTTGATGGTTTTGATACCGTATATTCGATGGTAGTTTTCTTTTGAAAAGGATTAGGATAGACCTTAAAATTAGCCGATTTGTTTAATACATCGGGTTTTATGCTACTTCGACTTGTCATTTCGTCACTCACCATATTAGAGCAGTCTGTATCTAAGGGTTCTAAGTTAAAATAGGTTTTTGTCGTGTTGAATGCATGTCCATACCAAGGCGACCATAAGCCATTTAGCTTGGCCCGAAATTGTACGGACCAACCTAATAAGTTAGTCGTAGGTAAAATCGTATGACTAAAAAAAAGTTTCCAAGTTTCTCTGTAGCCTTCATTTTCAAAATAGAAGAATGAATTACCGTCAGGGTCTAAGACTTGAATTTCATAATCAGTAGCATCTTCCAATTCTTTATTTTTAAAAGTCCAGATAACATGATTGTTAGGGTCAGTTTCACAACCATTATCTAGTACGTCGTTGGGGGTAGGCAAAAGAACGAAAGGCGCACAATCCGTATTCTTAACTTCTATATCAAAAGTCATCGTTTCTTCTGCTACGTTACTCCCATAATACGAGGTCCAAACGCCATTTAATTTAGCTCGTACTTTTGCGGTCCAACCTGTATAAAGATTACTAATTCGGTCAATCTGATGATAGGACCAACTATTGGTAGTCACTATTTCATTAAAAGTATTTCCACTAAGGTTTGGATGTTTGATAATCAATTGGTATTCAGTCGCGTTTGGCACTTCTGTCCATTCAAAATGCCAATCCATGTGATTTAAATTTCCGTCACAACCATTATCCAGGACAGCATTTGGTAGCGGAGAAGTAATTACGGGGACACATTCAAGATTGGGTGCTGCTAAATTAAAATAGATTTGAGAGGAGTGAATGCCGTCCCCATACCAAGCTGTCCAGTCTCCATTTATTCGAGACCGAGCTTGCACCGACCAATTAGTTAATTCATTGGAGGGAAAAAAATTATCCAAAATTCGATAGGTATAGGTAATCGTATCATTTTCCGCATCCATATAATAAACTATATCGGAAGGTAAATAAACACTTCCGTTGGGTCGTCTTACTTCTATTTCTACCATTTCTGAAACAGGTTGAGGCACTACTTTAAAGGTCCACTCTATAAAGTTATTGGGGCAATTAGTCCCATTTGCCAAGGTCGCAGCAGGAAGGGGGGCTGTAATTTTTGGTGCACAATCACTACTAACGGGTTCTACATTAAACGACATCACCTCTTCTTCTATCATACTTCCATGATAGGCCGTCCATATACCATCTACTTTGGCTCGTACTTTGGCGGTCCAACCCGTAAAGTAAGTGTTAATTTGGTTGAATTGGCTATACGTCCAACTGTTGGTAGGAACCGTAACATCAAAGGTATTCATTCCAATAGAAGGGTGCTTGATTACTAGTTGATACTCCGTCGCTCCTTCTACTTCTGTCCATTCAAAATGCCATTCTTGCAATTCATTGACCCCATTGCAGCCATTATCTAAGGTGTCTTGAGGTAATGGAAACGTGATTAAGGGTGGACAGTCTGTACTTACAGGTTCAGCAGATAGTACTAAAGGTTGATTTCCTTGACTTCCATACCAAGGAGTCCATGCACCATTAACCCAAGCCCGAATTTTTATCACCCAGTAATCTAAAGCAAAATTCGGAACAATACCATCAGGATGGTCATGAATATAAGTGAATTCATTAGTGGTTAATAATTCATCAATGAAAGGCAAACTACTGGTGTGATAGGTTACATTCAATTGATAGATAGTGGCACCATCTACTTCATTCCATTGAAAGGGCCATACAATTGGATTATTGCCTTCCATACATCCATTATCTAACAAATCGTTTTCTGCTGGAATGTTTATATAAGGTTTATTTCCTCGACAATCAATGACCGAGGCAGTAAAATTTACACCCGCTTTAACATGAAAGTTGGGTAATAAAACGACTGCATCTTGCCCAATAAGCCCTCCGTCGGAGGAAAAAGTAGCATTTTCTGCTCTAATGATACTACTATTTTCGATGAGCGTTAAGCCACCTAATTCTCCAGATACTATTACGGTATCAGCGTAACAATATTGGCTGTAAAGAGGAGTAGGAAATAGGGAAATAAGGGCAATCCCTATTGGAATTATAGGTAACATTAGCTTGCTCATAAAGTGTTTGTTAGAAGAGGAGAATAGGACCAGTTAGCTGTTTGTTCAACTAACTGGTCTATTAAAATCTGGGGTTATTGCTTTAAGTCACTTAAATCTAACTCCACGTCAATATAGTTCTCCGTTATCTGGAGGTCATTTTTGAATTCATAGAATTGTTCCCCATCATAAGTTCTCGGATTGGCAAAAAAGATAAATCCGTTGAGGAAACTTTCAATAGCACTTTCTTCTCTAGAAACTAATCTTGCCTTTTCAAAAGTAGCTTTGATATAAATTCTAACCTTCGTTTTATCAGGAATGGCATTGCTATTAACACGTTTTCTAAAAATTCCTTCGCAATCAATTGGGAAGTTTTCTGATGCCAACGGCGGCAAATGTTTTAAGGAAGTATATTGAGACGCTGATTGGATACCTAAAGAGCGAAAATTGGTATAAATTCCAGGACTTTCTCCCTTTGCAGCATTGCCTACTTTTCCTAAACTCCAAGAAAATTTAGGCTGATTGCTTTGCTTTGTTTGATTGACAAACTGGAAATCCTTGACGGTTGTAGAAAAATTTGACCCCCAAGAATATTGGCCACCACCTCCTGCACCTTCCGCAGCTATACCTGTCCCCAAGTTAAATTCCTTGGAAGTACCATAAACGCCTTCTTGGGATATATTGATAGGACTGGCTCTGAATTTATGCATTCCTTCCGCCTCTAAGCTAACGGCTACCTCTTTTAAATAATAACCTTTTGTTCTATCATGATTAGCGAACTTAGTCATATCTATACTACTGCCTTCCATGTTCAAATAAACATAGAGAAAGCCCTCATTATCAATATAGGCGGATTTAGGCGTGAAATTCATACTTAGGCCTGCTACCTTTCCATTTGTCCCCATCATATTCTCAAATTCTTGACGATTAAAGTTATACGATTGTATTTTTCCTTTTGTCGTATGTTGGATTTGAGACTTGGTGATGCCTTTAATTGTTTTAGTATTTATTTCAAAATAAAACTTATGGCTATTTTGAAAACCATTCCCAGTAGAATAACTTCTAAAAAGGTTATTACCACCAAAACCAAGAATATCTGCTTTGCCATCATTATTGAGGTCAGCAGCCAATCGAGTTTGGTTAGCGCCTCTCCATTTACCAGCATTATACCCAAAAGCTTTGATTAATTCTTTGGGTGAGGTAAAACCATTACCTGTTGAATACCCAACTTGTACACCTGCCGTTCCGAAAGCGACGAGGTCATCCTTACCATCTCCATTCACATCTGCCAACATTCTTGGATTCTCTAACACCTTCCAGCCGCCACCAACAATTGATACTTTCCCTTTCAATATTGTTTTCCCATGACCAAATGCAGTTCCTGTGGATAGCGCTATTCTTACTCCATTTTCTCCAAAAGCGACGATATCTGCTTTGTCGTCACCATTCACATCGCCCATAGTTCGAATATGTCTAGCAGTTCCCCAACCTTGTTTAGCACAAAAGTCCTTGGCAAAGATTTTGGCTGTATCAAAAGAACGACCTTTTGATAAGGCTACTTTTACATCAGCCTCTCCAAAACCAACGATGTCTGCTTTGCCGTCACCATTCACATCTGCCATCATTCTCGGATGTCGATTGCCTTTAAAGCCACCATAAGCAGTACTAAATCCTTTGTAAAGTAATTTTGGTTTAGAAAACCATTGTCCATTTGAAAAAGCGACAGCTACACCTTCGTGCCCAAAACCAACGATGTCATCTTTACCATCGCCATCTACATCTGCTAACATTCTAGGATTTTGTTCGACTGCCCAACCACCACGACCAATCGTTAGCGAATAAAGCACAGGTTTAGGGTAAGAAAATTTACCATTACCTTCTCCAAAAGAGACAGAAATGCTATTTTCTCCAAAACCAATAATATCTGTTTTGCCATCTCCATTCACATCTCCGACGGTTCGAATATGTCTGGAAGGTGTCCAGCCCTGACCATTGGTAAAGTCAATATGTTTGGGGTCAGAAGGAAGGAGGAGGGGAAGGTCACAAGGAGTCAATGAATAATTACACTCGTCCCATTTTTCTGGGATTTTACAATTATCATTAGCCAGTAGTAAGCTTGTTTGAAATAATAGACATGCGAAAACCAATAAAAAATAATTTCTCATAATAGATTTCATAATAGGGTTGTTTTGTGATTAAATCTGAATTACTTCAGTTGACATTCGTGATGCTTGTCGTTGTCGGTCTGCAGCCCAACGACTAACAAGAATTCACAAAACGGGTGTTTCATTAGATGCAAACAAACCTATTCGGAATCGCTAAAAAAGGCAATTTTGGAGGGGGGACAAAGGGGGGACAGGGCTAAAAAGGTAGTGTTTATAAGGGACGAGATGTTTATAATTTTTAATTTTCAAAAGAGGATAATCCAACTAAAACATTTGAATATGAAGTAACGCATCCAAAATGGGAAGCCTATCCAGTTCACAAATATAATATTGAGGTAGATTTTGGAATGACTTATGGCCAGGAATTTCAATTCCTAAATGACTTACAGCCGAAATCTGTGATGTTGGCAGAAGATTCATTGATTACCGTAGAAAATAAGCGAAAACTTTAATTGCTTCCCAAAACTAAGTTCAATAGCAACAATCTTCTAAATACTCCTTTTTAAAAGCTAATAAAGATTTACAATGGTCCTTTATTACAAAATCAAGAATCTGTCCATCTGCCCTTGTTTCTAAATGACAACAGCTTTCAATTTCTTTTCGCAATAAATTTTTAGCCCGCTGAATTCGACTTTTAGTAGCACTTAAACCTAGGTTTAGTTGTTCCGCTATTTCTGCTTGTTTTAAGCCATCAAAGACATGCATTTTGAGCGGAACGGCATATTTAGCAGGTAGAAAATTGATAAGTGGTTCTATAAAAATAGCTAAATCCGACCAAACAGATGGATGGTCAGACTTAGATAAATCAATATTAATAAAAGTTTTCTTTTGTTGATTTTTATGGTAATCAATAATGGTATGATGCGCAATTTGAAAAAGCCAAGACCGAGTATTTTTTACTTCTGTATTTTTAAAACAAGCTTTATAAATTTTCATCAAAACCTGTTGGGTAATATCTGCTGCAATGTCTTTGTCCTTAGTATGTTTTAAGGCATAGTTATACAGTCCCTCTTTGGAGTTTAGCCAGATTTCTGCTACTTTTTCATGACTATTTATTACCATCTGTCTCAACCAAATTTTAAGATTTTTAATCAATTCCAACCACCTGACTCCTTCGTTCCATTAAAGCATTATCTTTCCATACGCCTTTTAATTTGCCTATTTTTTCTCTAAACCCAATCATTCGGAAGCCTACTTTTTTATGAAGTGTAATGCTTCCAATATTCTCGCTAAAAATGGAAGAATGTAAAGTCCAAATACCATTCTTTTCACTTTCAAAGATAAGTTTTTTCATCAATAGTTGACCAACTCCTTTTCCACTATGATTGGGGTGTACATAAATACTTACTTCTGCTACTCCTTGGTAAATACATCGATTAGAAACAGCGGTTAATGCTGCCCAGCCAACCACTTTATTTTCTGAAATAATTACTAGCCTACCAAAAGAAAGATGGTTCTTATTCCAATGTTCCCAATCGGGTGCAGTTGTTTCAAAAGTGGCAATGCCTGTGGCAATACCTAATTCGTAAATGTTTTTTACGGCTGTCCAATCTTCGGCAACTAAAGGTCTTATAGATAATGTCATTTATTAATAGTGTTTTGGGACACAAAGACCACAGACCTGCCTGCCGGCAAAGGCAGGGAAGACACAAAGTTCTCAGAGAATAGCTTTACTTTGTGCTCTCTGTGTCTTCTTCGTGCCCTCTGTGTCCTTATCTATTACTTCCATTCTGCTTGCGCTTTTTGAAAGTCGTTTTGAAATTTTTCCGTTTGCCACATTAAAGCTAACATGCTGTGTGCTAGTTGTCTAGCTATTTCCTCATCACTCGGATAATGTACCGCCATGATCTCTCTAGATAAGCCCAACTCATAAGCTATGGCTAAAAAATTAGTTCGTTTATCAGGTATCAATTCACTAAAAGTATAGGCTTGAAGATAAGCCCAAAGCGTATGCCCACTAGCAAAAGAAGGTGAACCCATTATTTGTAAAGGCTTTAATCGCTTATCCAATTCATAAGGTCTTGCACGGAGTAAATGATATTTAACCGAAAACTCCATTTTTCGCATATCGGCCATAATACCTTTTAATAATTTTGCGGTATGGGGATAATTGGTAGCGGTACAATGGTCACCAATTACTTCTCGGCATTCAAAAAATAGATGTACTAAATTCTCTTTATAAAATGGATGCTCAGGCAATATGTCCGCAACGGGCCAATAACCAATTTTAGCTAATTGCATCACTCTTTCCACTTGTTTCGTTTCCCGTTTATTTTGCAAGTCATATAAAAAATCTAATTCCGCTCTAGTTTGGTCGGAACTATTGGCAGGAAAAGCGACGGACTTTTTTAGAAAATCAAATTGGCTATTAGTCAGATAATAAGGTGTTGATTGACTCATTGCCAAAGCATAACTATTGTACATGGAAGGCGGGAAAGCTAGGGTATCCATTATCGAGAATGCCTCGTTAGGAAGCGCACTTAATTTTTGTAGCCTTTCATAATGATTATTGGTAGGTTCTATTGGATGGATAGTTGAAGTCGGCTCGTTTTGTGCTACTAATAAAGCGACAAAATGACTGAATATTAATAATAGCGTGAATTTTTTGAATAAATGCTGCATGTAGAAAATGGTTTTTTTTAGCAATTAATAGAAAATTATTACCAAGACTTTTGAATGCTAAAAAAGATGCAGAATTTTTGTTCTTATTTCTAAAATTCCCAATAATTTTAATTTATGGGCGTTCTGTGTTTTTACTTATTTACCCTAAATTAACTAATACTATATCCCATGTTAAAATTACCTTCTAAATTTTTCCTTTGTTTATTCCTTGCTATCAGTCTTACGAATTGTGGCGACGATTTTTTAGAAGCGCCTGAAACAGATATAGAAACACCAATTATAGAAAACCCAACGGATGATTCCTCAGATGCCTTTGAAACGTATCTATTAGCAGAAATGAATCGACAAAATATACCTGCTTTATCTACCTTAGTTTTTCAAGATAATCAAATCAAACATCAATCTACTTTAGGGCATTCTAATAAGGAGCAGGATATTGCTTTGGTGGATGACCATTTATTTTTATTGGCGTCTATTTCTAAGACTATTACTGCTACGGCTTTATTACAATTATACGGTCAAAGTTTATTCGATTTGGATGATGCCATTAATGATTATTTACCTTTTGAGGTCAATGTTCCTAATCAAAGTACCCCAATTACTTTTAGAATGTTGTTAACCCATACTTCAGGCATTAATGACGGAGAGGCGTTGGATGATCAATATTATGAAAACGAAGATAGCCCTGTTACTTTGCGTTATTTTTTGGAAAATTATTTAGTGCCTGGTGGAGAGTTTTATAATGCAACTCAAAATTTCCATAATTTTCAACCGGGGACACAGCACGAATATTCTAATGAAGGATCTGCTTTAATTGGTTTGTTGGTAGAAGAAATTACCAAACAAGATTTTAGAGCTTATTGTCAAGAACATATTTTTGCGCCACTAAATATGACGAATTCTTTCTGGCGTTTGGCAGAAATTAACCAGCCAATTGTTACTTTATACGAATCGGCGGAGGCAGTTACGCCTTATACTTTTACGGATTATCCGAATGGTGGTTTGCGTTCTAATGCGGCAGATTTATACAAATTTCTACAGATGTTGATGAACCAAGGGCAAGTTGGCTCTACTCAAATTTTAAAGGCAACTACCATTATTGAGATGCTTAATCCTCAAATTAGCGAGATTGATAATGAGGTTGGCTTACATTTTTTTGTGATGAATGCTGCAAATGATCTTTGGGGACATGATGGAGGAGAACAGGGCATTACAACCATCATGGCTTTTAATCAAACAACAAAAGCAGGCGCTATTATTTTAGCGAGTGAATCGGATGTGGATTTAGCCGAGATATTGGTAAAGGCTTATGAGGAAGGGTTGAAATAAATGTTTATTTAGACTTCCAAGCTAGGCTGTTCAGAATTACGGGGAAATAGGATTTTTTTACCTCGTATTTTTGAATGGGTAATGATGTTGGCTTGAGTTTGATAAATTATAAATCACAGTTCATAAATCTTAAATCATAAATCTGTCACGTAAAAACTAGATGGATTTATGATTTGTGATGTATGATTTAAGATTTATGATTTTGCCGCCTTTTCAAAAATCAGAAGAACTTTATCCCGCATTCTGGACAGCCTATCTCCAAGCTACAAATTCTGCTTATTCAATTCCTTCACCGCATAATCTACCGCCCGAGCAGTCAAAGCCATATAAGTCAGAGAAGGATTGACGCAAGAGGCCGAAGTCATACAAGAACCATCCGTGACAAAAACGTTTTTCGCTTCATGACATTGATTCCATTTATTTAAAACCGACGTTTTGGGATCTTTACCCATTCTTGCGGTGCCCATTTCGTGAATGCCACTACCCATAGGTGCTTGTCCATCCCAAACGGAAACATTTTTTGCACCCGCAGATTCCATCATTTCCTTGGCAGATGCCAAAATATCTTTTTTCATAGCTAATTCATTTTCCCTTAACTTTGTTTCAATGTAGAGTGTTGGCATACCATGAATGTCTTTTTTATTTGGATTTAATTGTACTTTATTATCATGATAAGGCAAAATTTCTCCAAAACCATAGAATGCCATTTTCCAGCCACCTAATTCCGTAATAGATTTTTTGAAAGCTGCGCCAATTCCAGGTTGACTCTTTTTATCCTCCCAACCAGCACGACTTGCACTACCTTGAAAACCAAAACCTCTGATATAATCAGGATGTTTGTCCCAAACGTTTCTAAAACGAGGGATGTAAATGCCATTCGGTCGTTGACCATTATAGTATTTATCTAAATCTCCATCGAAATCCCCGTAAGCATGCAAATTGAATAAATGATCCATCAGGTTATGTCCCAATTCACCGCTTGCATTACCGAATCCATTCGGAAAACGATCACTTGTCGATTGTAATAAAATTTGAGTCGAACCTAAGGTGGAAGCGCAAAGAAAGACCACCTTTGCTTTGTATTCCACGCTTTTACCTGTTTCCGTATCTAATACTCTAACGCCTGTTGCTTTGCTTTTGTCCTTATCAAAAAGTAAGGTTTCTACTAACGAATTTGGTCGTAATGTCATATTTCCTGTAGCCGCTGCCGCAGGTAATGTAGAACTTTGACTACTAAAATAAGCGCCATAAGGACAACCTCGATAACAAAGATTTCGATGCTGACAGGCTGAGCGACCATTATGTGCTTTGGTTAAATTGGCCGCTCGCCCCATCGTCATCACTCGCTTAGGCCATTTCTTTTCGATACTTCCTTTCAATCGCTTTTCTACACAAAACATATCCATTGGTGGCAAAAATTCACTATCAGGTAGTTGTGGTAAATTTTCTGCCTGACCAGAAACCCCAATATATTTTTCTACATAACTATACCAAGGAGCAATGTCTTTATATCGAATTGGCCAATCTACTGCAATGCTATCTTTGGCATTGGCTTCAAAATCTAAGTCACTCCAACGATAGGTTTGCCTACCCCACATGAGCGATCGACCGCCAACATGATTACCCCGAAGCCAAATAAAAGGTTGTTTAGGTGGCGTTGTATAAGGATGGTCTTTATCGTTTATCCACAAATGTTTAGTCCCTTCATTAAAGGCATAAACGGTGGATTGAATGGGGTGATTTTCTCTATCTACTGCGGTAGGTTGATTTCTATGTGGTAAATCCCAAATAGGTGTATTGGCGGTGGTATAATCTTTAACGTGTTCTAGTTTCCTACCTCTTTCTAGCACAAGCGTTTTTAACCCTTTTTCGGTCAATTCCTTGGCTGCCCAACCTCCCGTGATACCTGAACCTACTACGATGGCGTCGAATGTATTATTATCTTGCATTATATTTTTTTAGAGGTCAGACCGTTTTACTGTCAGACCATGAGGAATGATAATTCCAAACCCGAAGGGATGGGCTGGTAAGTTTTCTGTCAGATGTCAGATTTCTGTAATGGTGTGTATCTGACAATGAAATGGTCTGACAGCGAAGCGGTCTGACCTCTGACTTCTTTTGTTAAGCACTTCGCCCTTCAATTCCTACTTGAATTTTTGGTGCTGCACCTGCATCTATACAGCCTTCAAACTTAGTTGGAAGTGGGTTATAATTCATCAACTCTGTAATGGCATATTCTGAAGTAAAATAGCCTATTAAAACCAATTCTTTGAGTTTACTAATCAACGCCTTTTCGCCTGTCTTTTGTTGATTAGCTATTGCTTTTTTCTCATGTAAAACTAGAAATTTCTCTCGTTCCTCAGGAGAACTATTGATAAAGTTATTACCTGTAAAAAAATGGCATTCTTCTTCAAATTTTGCCAATTCTTTAGGAAATTGTAATTGATCATACCCATTGAACACTTCTTTCAACATCAAATCTATAAATTCCGTCAAGTGCAAACTTTTAGCGCCTAGTGTATCGGTTTCAGGTAGAATGGTTTCGGCTATTTCGCTAATAGTAGCCGCCTGTTCTTTAGTCAAAAATTGAGGTGTCCAATCGGGTGCACCTGTAGGCTGACAACCGCTCATTACGCCTGCTATAACGGAAGCAGAAACTGCTCCACCGAGGAGATAGGCCGCTTGTTGAATTGCTTTTCTTCTATTCATTAAAAATTATATTTTGAAAAGTTCAGAAGCTGTTTGGATTTAGCTTTTAAAAAATGTTATCGTTCATTTTTTTGCCAATCGAGGCAGTAAAAACGGAGTTATGCCATAGCATAATGAGTATTTTACTAACGATGAGTGGTGAGAAAAGGGACATAACAGATTTGAAGTGTTAAATTCAAACAGCTTCTTAATGGTAAAAGTATAAAAATAGGGGTTGAAATAAAACTTTTTCTAATCTTTCCTTACCTTTGGCGACCGAGTTACGAGTTGCGGGTTACGAGTTGCGAGTTGATTGACTAATCTTGATTAATTATATAGTTGTCAAAGACTCCTTTTTTATTCATAAATTCTTTTGATTTTGACGACAACCCGCAACTCGCATTATCTTCCAAAAACACTAAAATTTAAAAATAATAATACATGACTTTACAAATCAAGTCGCTAAAGCAATACAACGAAGTTTATCAAGAAAGTGTTGACAACCCCGAAAAATTCTGGGCAGCGCAAGCGGAAACCTTCCAATGGCAAGAAAAATGGGACGAAGTACTGAATTGGGATTTTAGAAAACCAGAAGTGGAATGGTTTAAAGGTGGCAAAATGAACATTACCGAAAATTGTTTAGACCGCCATTTAGCAGATAGAGCAGACCAAACGGCCATTTTGTGGGAGCCCAATGCCCCGAATCAAAAAACGGTCAAATATTCTTATCGAGAACTATACGAACAAGTTTGTCGCTTCGGAAATGCTTTGAGAGCTAAAGGGATTAAGAAAGGAGACAGGGTTTGTTTTTATATGCCGATGGTAGCAGAGTTAGCAATTGGGGTTTTGGCTTGTGCTAGAATTGGCGCGATTCATTCTGTTGTTTTTGCAGGTTTTTCTGCGACAGCTTTAGCAGATAGAATTAAGGATGCCACTTGTAAAATGGTGATTTGTTCAGACTATAATAATCGAGGGACAAAAAATATTCCTGTCAAACAAGTAGTGGATGAAGCGATTTTACAAGGTTGTACAAGTGTAGAAACGGTGATAGTTCATAAAAATACTGGCGGAAAAGTGAATTGGGAGCCTGCACGGGATGTTTGGTGGAGTGATGCGGTTTACCGTAGACAAAAGCATTGTAAACCAGCAGCTATGAAGTCCGAAGATATGTTGTTTATCCTCTATACTTCTGGTTCTACTGGAAAGCCAAAGGGGGTTGTGCATACTTGTGGCGGATACATGGTGTATACTTGTTTTTCTTTTAAAAATGTCTTTCAATATCAAGATGGTGACGTCTATTGGTGTACCGCCGATATTGGCTGGATCACAGGTCATTCTTATATTGTCTATGGGCCACTTCTAGCAGGGGCAACGACCGTAATGTTTGAAGGTGTACCAACTTATCCAGACGCAGGAAGATTCTGGCAAATTTGCGAAAAGCATAAAGTCAATCAATTTTATACGGCACCAACGGCTATTAGAGCTTTAATGGCAAAAGGGGACGAATTTGTAGAAGGCTATGATTTAAGTGATTTAAAAGTGATAGGCTCAGTAGGGGAACCAATTAACGAAGAAGCATGGAATTGGTATAATGAAAAAGTCGGAAAAGGGAATGCGCCCATCGTAGATACTTGGTGGCAAACGGAAACGGGAGGTATTATGATTACGCCTTTACCAGGGATTACTGATACTAAGCCTTGTTACGCTTCATACCCAATGCCAGGCATTCAACCTATCTTGGTGGATTCGCAAGGTGAATTGGTAGAAGGTAATGATGTAGAAGGTTTATTATGTATCAAATTTCCGTGGCCCTCCATGATCCGAACGACTTACGGCGATCACGAACGTTGCCGACAAGTTTATTTTTCTTCTTTTGATAATATGTACTTCACAGGAGACGGTTGTCGAAGAGATTCCGAAGGTCGATTAAGAATTATCGGTAGAGTAGATGATGTCATTAATGTTTCTGGACATAGAATGGGAACGGCAGAAGTGGAAAATGCGATTAATGAACATCCTGCGGTGATAGAATCTGCGGTAGTTGGTTATCCACATGATATTAAAGGACAAGGTATTTTTGCTTATATCATTGCGCAAGAAGGAACTGTTTTTGATGCGGCTTTTGAAAAATCTGTTAGAGATGTTGTCGTTAAAGAAATTGGCCCAATTGCAAAGCCTGATAAAATGTTAGTCGTACCTGGTTTACCAAAGACTCGTTCTGGTAAGATTATGCGTCGAATTTTGCGGAAAATTGCTTCTGGCGATGCTAGTAATTTAGGGGATATTTCAACTTTGTTGAATCCTGATGTGGTGACGGTTATTCGGGAAGCTGCTGGGGTGTGATTTCTGTAGTGCCAAGCTCTGCTTGGTGATTTTTATATAAAAAGCGATAATTGACTTTGGGGTGGTTATCGTTTTTTTCATTTAGTATATCGAATACAAAAAAAACAAATTTATCACTATTTCAAACGGGAAATAATTACTATTTTTAATGCCACACCTTTCAGTATGACAAAAAATAGCAATATGATATATTTTTTTAACTAATACGTAAATTTATTTTGGATTTACGAACTATTGTACTTACATTTATACTATCAAAAATAACCTCATCTGACCAATGCCCACAAACTTGCAATTTTTGCAATTAAATCCGAACATCAGCAAATTTTTTTCTACAGCATTCATCCAAAATTAGCTCAATCTTTTAACACAAACTTTAAAAAATTAATTCATGCTGATTCTTTACATTGCATTAGGCTCTTTCGCTGTCGGAGGTGGTGTCGTTCTTGCTTCAAATTTCTTTTCTAGTAGCAGACGATTTCACTAAGTTCTTATGTTGGTCTTAACGATTACTTAAGTTTAGAAAAACAACCAAACACTTAATATGACCGAGCATAATGGACTATATATGTTCGGTCATAACAAGTTACTTGCTTTTTCGTTTTTCTGCTTCAATTTCCTGAATTAATACGGTAGACGGACTGTAATCTTCCCCTGAAATTTTTGCAATGGCAATTGCATTATTAGCTATTTTAAGGGCTTTGCTACTTTTTCCTATTTTGTAATAAAGAGAGGCTAAAGTGTCATTATTAAGATAGGAATTATCTTTTTGAACAGACTTTTTTGCCCATTTTAAAGCTTTTTTCAACGATTTTTTATCTTCTACTATATCGTAAAAGCCCCAGGAAATATCATTTAATTCTTCTAATCCAATATTCGGAAAACTCTTTACATAGGCGATGGCTGCATTGGCATATCCTTTTCCATCTTCTTTTTGTTGGTAATAAGCCATTTTATAATGTGCTGCTAGTTTTTTTGCCTCCTTTGGGTAGGCTCGACTAAATAACTGATCGGCATCTTCTAGCTTAGTTGTTCCTTTGCTTAAAGATTCGTAAACTAATGTTTGTATTTTATTGGTAACAGTAGAGATTCCATATACCTCGTCAAAACTAGCCTTGTTTTTTACCAAACGGTCAAATAATTTTGAATTAGGGTTGTCCAATAAATTGAAGATTAATTCTTTTGCCTCTGGGGTATCCCAATCCGATTGAGTAGCTAAATAATCTTCTAAAATGTTGACGTGATTGCCATCAGCACCTTGAAAACTAGCTTGTAAATATTTTAGTAAAAATGCTGGACTTCTTTCTCCGCCTTGATATTTTTGATTTAAGGCTGCTAAATTATTGCCGCCTAAAGCAGTTTCACCAAGTGCTAATAATCCTTTTTGATCTTGGTATCCTGCATATCTATGCGCTACTGTTCCATCATAATTAACAAATAATAAGGAAGGGTAAGCAAAAATTAAATATTTCTCTGCTAGGGCAATCCCTTCGCCTTTCTCCATATTAATTTTTACACTTAAAAAATTGGCATTATAATAAGCGCTTACTTCGTTCTGAGAAAAGACTTCTTTATCCATTTTTTTACAAGGGCCACACCAATCTGTATAGGCATCCACAAATACTAATTTTCCTTCTAATTCTGCTAAGGCTAAAACTTCTCCAAATTCGGCATCTAGAAACTTAATACCTTCTTGTTCTTGTGCGAAGCTATAGAGAGAAAAAAAACTGATAAATAGTGTAAGTGTGTAATTTTTCATGATTTGTGTGTTGTCGATTGTCAGTTAATGTATCTTAACTGACAACATAATTTACCCTTCAATTAACTTAATCAATCGGTGTACTTTTTGCAAACCGCCTTGTCTTTGAGCAATATCTAAGGAATTATTGGCTACTTTAAGTGCTTCTGTTTTTTTACCATTATTACTTAAAATAGATGCGTAAGTTAAGTGATAATCAAGTATTTCACCATTTTTATCTAAAGCTTTTTTAGCAATTTTTTCTGCTTGCTTCATGACTGTCGCATCGTCTTTGAAATTGCTTTCCATTTGTTGTGCTAATTTGTGCAATTCTTTGTCGTCGTTTTTTGCTTCTTTCTTGACGTAATCACTACAACATTTAGCGTACTTCTTAGCATCACCCATAGCAATGCAAAAATCTAACTCGGATAAAATGGCAAAACGGGCAGCTTGTTTTGGTAAATGTGCCTTCATTTTATCATTGGCTTCTGCTAGTAACTCAGGAAATTCATACTCAATCGCTTTTAAAACAGTTGCACTACACGCCTTTTCTATTTTAGCCGCTACTGCTTCTTTGCCTACTAATTTTTCAATATTTTTCCTGTTTTTAATTAACTGGTCAAAAATCTTTGAATCTGCCTCTGTCGTTGCTGCGAAAATAATTTTTTGATTCACCTCAGTAGATAAATCTTTTTGATCTTTCAGGTATAGATTGGCAATTTTAATACTTGGCTTATTAGATTTTGCAAGCGACTCAATATATTTTAACATAAATTCAGGATCTCTATTCCCTTTTTCATATTCTTTAACATAATCTGCACTATAGTCAATTTTTGATAAAATAGATTTGCCTAGTTTGATGAAATTTTCTGCTTGTTGTGCTCCTTTTACTTTTCGAATCACTTCTCCATTACTTTGTATATAAAAAAGGGTAGGAAAAGCGGAGACAGGATATTTTTGACGAAAAACCATATTCTCGTCTTTTTCCATATCCATTTTTAAATTAATGAAATTGGCATTATAAAACTCACCAACATCTTTTCTTGTAAAAACTTCTCTTGCCATTCGTTTACAAGGACCACACCAGACCGCATAGGCGTCTACAAATATAGGTTTACCTGCTTCTTTAGACTTTTCTAAAGCCTCTGCCCAAGTGCCATGAAAGAAGTCGATACCTTGAGCAGTTGCTGCTGCTATGGATAATAAGAAGAGGCTTAAGACTAGAAAAAATTTATTCATGATGCTATTAATTTTATTTTTTGGTCAGAAATGTAATGCTTTTTGCCTATTAATTTTCAAATGGTTTAAACAAATATCGTAAATAACTGCTTCTAAAACAGCGCCAAACTAAACTTTGGCAGACTATTAATACTACTTTAACGATTTTTTTGCTTTTGAAGTTTTGTTAAGCTGACTATTAAGTCAATAACTATAGAAATTTTAAGGAAAGGTGCTTAATAGCAATAGTAATAAGCTCCTCCTACGCCCTAAGCCCTCTGTTAAAGAAAATTCATTGAAAATTCCCAAAGCTGCTATTTTCGTTTATTACTTAATTTGGTAATATTGCGGATGGCAATTATTTTAAATATAGAAACAGCAACAGATATTGGTTCCGTTTGTGTGAGTAAAGGGGCAAGAATACTTGCTTCCAAAGATGGATCAACTACTTTTTCACATGCTAAAGAGACAACTTTGATGATAACGGATTGCTTGGCAGAGGCGGGACTGAGTTTACAGGATTTGGATGCGATTGCACTTAGTAGCGGGCCAGGTTCTTATACTTCTCTGAGAATAGGAACCTCTATTGCTAAAGGCATGTGTTATGCCCTTGATAAACCTTTAATTGCAATTAATACGTTACAATCTTTAGCTTTGGCGGCTTCTAAAATGGCACAAGGCGCTATCTATGCGCCAATGATAGATGCACGTAGAATGGAAGTTTATACAACTTTTTATGATGCAACAATGAATTGTATCCAACCTATGCAACCATTGATTTTAGACGAAGATACCTTTAAAGTAGCGCTGGAAGAAGAGAAAAAAATTGTTTTTTCGGGGAATGGAGCGGAGAAAATTAAAAATGTCATAGATAGCCCTCAATTTATTTTTACGGATATTCGGTGTGCAGCTAAGCATTTGGTTTCGCTTGCAGTAGCTGCATTCGAGGCAGAGCGTTTTGAATCTGTTGCTTATTTTGAGCCAGATTATTTAAAACCGCCAAATATCACAACTCCCAAAAAAGTATTATAAGATTTGAGTGTATTACATTTTAGTGATAATCAAATATGTTAATTGTTAAATGACTATATTGTTGTATTGTTATATAGCTATTCAACAATAAAACAATATAGTCATTTGACTAATCTTGAAAAACTATATCCAAATATAGATTCCACTAATTTGTAACACACTCATAAGGTTTTGATAGGTGGAAAATAAGCTATTATTTAAAAAATACCTTCAATATACCTATTATACGTTATTTTTAGATATGATATATTTTTATCATTTTTAAAATTTAATTTTTATTTCTGACTCTTTCTCAATAACTTTATAGCTTAGAGAAAACTTTAATTTATTATTTTGGCATCGTATTTGGAATATACGATATCAAATATTCAATAATTTTTTAAATTGCAAAACATAGTTATGAGAAAGCAGAAAAACGAAACTGTTACACTACAGAAGGGGCCTGCCGCTGACATCCAGTTAGATTATGCTGAATTAAGAAAAGCAGTATTAGTATTAAGAGCGATTAACCACAAACTACGCCAAAGAATTATCGATCTGTTAGAAGAGAATCAGAGTATGACCGTTACTGATATTTATATCAAGTTACGATTAGAACAATCTGTTGCTTCTCAACATTTGGCAATTTTACGTCGTGCCGGTGTCGTTGCTACTGACCGACACGGTAAGTTTATTTATTATTCTTTAGATAAAGATAGATTGGCACAAATTTCACGTTTAGTTGAGGAATTAGCTAATTAAATTGAAAACTATCGAGCATAAATAAATTTTACATTTATTAGATTTCATTTTGTAATTCATTGATTTTGATAGTCGGGTACAATTTATTGCTAATAAATTTACCCCCCAACTACACACACACTTAATAAATTAATGAATTTATGAAATGCTAACAATACACTCTAGAACAAATTCATAAGACAAAATCAAGTGTTTTTAATGCTTGATGTAACTAAAATGCTCTAAATCCGTTGATTTAGAGCATTTTTTTGTATATATTTTTTGAAAAATCGGTTTAAAATGGCATATTTGCTTATAAGTAAATAATTGTTTCAACTAAACCAAGAGTTCTATGAGAAAGGCTAGGGTAAACATTAATAATGAAAAACTGCAGACCTCTGCGGAAATTCTGCGGGCATTGGCCCACCCGCTGAGATTAAAGATTTTATCGTTCATTGATCAAAATGGTACAATCAACGTTAATAAAATCTACAATACGCTCAAACTTGAGCAGTCTATTACATCTCAGCACCTCAGAATTTTACGCATGGCAGGTCTTGTAGGCACCCAACGGGATGGCAAATTCATCCACTACAGTATCGAATACCCCAAGATTGCAAATGCAGTCAAAGCTATTAACAAATTCCTCGACGAAGATGAAGAGGAATAGCTGACAGAAACGAAAGTTTTAACTTAAAGGAGATAGTAATAATGATTATTATCTCCTTTATTTATTCCTATTAGTTCCCTTTTCCCGTTCGTCTTCTAAATAACCCGCAGCCCCTTCCATTTGTTCATAAAAGTCCACGCCATATTTTCTAATAATGGGCTCTTTTAAAAATTGATAGACTGAAACTTGTTCTTTTTCTCCTAATTCACAGGCAGCTGAACAAATTTCCCACTTATCATAATTTAGCGCTTCAAACCCTGTTTCTTTATTCGAACTAACTCTAATAGGGTAGAGATGGCAGGAAATGGGCTTTTTAAAATCCGTAGCCCCTGCATTGTATGCTGCTTCAATGCCACATTGTGCTGTTCCATTTTTAAGTGTCATATAGGCGCAGGCAGCACTCTCCAATAGGGTTGTACCCCATTCATTAGCGGCTTCTGCTTTATAAAAAGTATATTTCCCTTTTTCTTCAATTACTTTTTGTCCTGCTGGGCTTAGAAAAGGTTTGATGTCTTCATATATTTTATCTAAGGTCACCAGTTCTTCTTCTTCTAGAGGTGCACCATAATCGCCTTCCCAACAACAAGCTCCCTTGCAAGCTTTTAGGTTGCAAATAAATTTTTTTTCAAAAACATCATCACTTACTAATTTGTCTTCTATAATTACCATTTTAAGTAAAGGGATTTATTATTAGTTAATTCCTTATTTACAATCGCTCGAATACAACCTTTTTCATTCGGCTTGAATTTAATACTTTAAGGTTAAACAAAGATACAGTTATTCAGAGACATACTGTTTTACGAACAAAAAAAGCCACCCCCAAATTAATTGAAGTGACTTTTTTATTTTTTATTTAGAATTATTAGTATCAAACTGATTAGTGATCAAAATTCATCACTCCTCACTAATAACTCATAATCAAGTTTACCTTCCTCCATCTAATTCGTCTTGCCATTTTTTTAGTGCCTCCCATTCGCCGTCAGCTGCCATTCCCGCTTGTTGTGGCCAAGTTGTTGGATCATGCATTTGGTAACGCTTTCCTGCTGCTTCTAGGATAGCTTTGATGTCTGCAACGGCTGTATTACTTAATTGTCTCCAAGTAAAGATACCTGCCTTATTTAAAAGTCCCTCAATTTTTGGGCCAATGCCTTCTACTTTCTTTAAATCATCAGGCTGTCTAATTTCAGTAACTTCTCGACGTTCGACAATTTTACTTTCTCCTTGAGTTCTAGTTTCTCCAATGACCTGTCGAGATTCTTCTACTGTACCCATATTTGCCATCATTTGCTTTAACATATTCATGTCAATTTGCTTGACGACCTCTACTTCTTTAATAATTTCTACAGGAACTTCTTTAATCACTTCTACTTCTTTAACCACCTCTTTGATGACCTCTACTTCTTTGATGACTTCTACCTCTGTTGGCTTTTCTGCTAATTTAAGTTCTGTTTCTTTGTAAAGTTTATCTAATTGTCCATATCTGTTAGACCACTTACCAATGATTATATCTTTTTCTGCTGCTAAAGCGTTGTATTTACCTTCCCACTCTGTCGTGTAATCTCCCCATTTTAAATTCCAACTATTATTTAGTTTGACAATTTCCGCATCTTTTTCTGCTGCTAAAGCACTATATTTACCTTCCCATTCCGTCGTGTAGTCCCCCCATTTTAAATTCCACTCATTATTGATATTAGCGATTTCTGCATCTTTTTCATCAGCTAAAGCGCTATATTTACCCTCCCATTCTGTGGTATAATTTCCCCATTTTAAATTCCATTCGTTATTGACATTTTCTACTTCATTTCCTTTTTCAGCTACTTGAGTAGATAAGGTATTATACTTACCCTCCCATTCTGTGGTATAATCTCCCCATTTCAAATTCCATGAATTATTAATGTCTGCAATTTCCGCATCTTTTTCTGCTGCTAAAGCACTATACTTACCTTCCCATTCTGTGGTATAATCTCCCCATTTTAAGTTCCACTCACTATTAATATTAGCGATTTCTGCATCTTTTTCTGCTGCCAAAGCGCTATATTTACCTTCCCATTCTGTGGTATAATTTCCCCATTTTAAATTCCATTCATTATTGACGTTTTCTACTTCATCTCCTTTTTCAGTTGCTTGAGCAGATAAGGCATTATATTTACCTTCCCACTCTGTCGTATAATCACTCCATTTTAAATTCCAAGTATTATTGATTGTTAAAATCTCTTCTTCTTGCGTTTTATATCTAGCTGCTAGATCACCATACTTGTTTTCCCATTTAAGATTTAATGCATTCAACTCATTTTGCCATTCGTTATGTAGTGCTAACTTCTCTTCCTCTGTTGTTTTTAATTGGGTGGCTAAAGTATTGTATTTTTCTTCCCAATTTAGCGTGATGGCTTTAGCTTCTGTTTGCCACTCATTATGTAGGGCTAACTTTTCTACCTCTGCTGAATTGACTTGCGATTGCAATAAATTATATTTGTTTTCCCAATTTAAATTTAAGGTTTTTGCTTCGTTTTCCCACTCCTTGTGTAAAGCTAATTTTTCTTCTTCAAGTGTGGTATAATTAGCATTTAACGCATTATATTTACTAGAAAAACCATCGTAATCCGTTTTTAGACTTGCGTAATTTGTCTTTTGAGTAGCAAGTTCTCCTTCTAATGCTTCTACTTGACCTCGCATCCATGCTTTACTCATAAACCAAGTGATTAGGGATGCCCCTAATCCCAATAAAAAAGGTAACCAAAAACATAAACTAAACATAATATGATAGATTTTAAATTTTATTTAAATTGATGAGTTCGTTATTGGTCTATGCTGACCTGACTAACTTAATTATTTTAGTCGTACTTCAACTCTCCTATTTTTTGCTCGCCCTTGAGGTGTTAAGTTAGAAGCTATTTGCTTATTAGGACCGTAGCCTTGTGAGGTCAACCGACTTGCTTGCAAACCATTTGCTGTTAAGTAATCCTTGACAAATTCAGCTCTTTTCCGAGAAAGTCTTGTGTTTATAGACAGTTCTCCGACGTTATCTGTGTGACCACCAACTTCTAGACTACTTCCGTCAACATTGTCCAAATAAAAAACTAAGTCGGCAAAATCTTGTCGTTGTTTTTGGTCGAGCGCTACTATTTGTTCTCCCGTTGGAAAGTAAATTGTTACTGGATTCGCATCTAACCTAGCTTTAATAGCAGCTAGTCGTTCTTCTAAATCTTCTGTTGTTTCTGAGAAACTAAAATTAACACCATCCATTAATACCCCTTCTTTTATGGCTGCACTAGCTGCTAGTAGTTGGTCAGCAGTTAGTAATTGTTTAGCACTAATACCAGATGCAACCATTGCTTTTTTGACTTCATTGGCCCTAGCTAATCCCAGAGAAGGGAAAACACTATTATTCGCTTCAGCAGCTGTATAGAGTCCCGTAATTGTAATACTCCGATTAGGATTAGCCTTTAAATAAGCTGCTGTTTGATTAATAGAGTTATTTACATCCGTTGCTAAAGGCGTAAGGTAGGTATTAGTAGACTCATTAAAATCAAAATGACTAGTAGCAGTTGTTTTAAAGGCTGCTCCATCTTGGATTAATAATCTTGTATTGTCTACTGGCGCAGCAGCGACAACGGGTGCGGCTGGGGCGCCACAAATTGTTTTTTTAATAAACCAAGAACCTAATATAAGCCAAAGTGCGAGGAATATTATCCAAGGAAGAATTCGATTCATCTTAAGTATTGTTTTAATGTAAGAGTTGAAAGTGAGTTATATGTGTATGTATTTCTCTAATTAAAAATGTATGTTGTGCAACTTGTTTTCTCAAAAAAACTACGTGTTTTTCGCAAAAAATAAAATAAAATCCGAAAATAGGCTATTCTCTTGAAATACCTAACAATCTAACTGCTCAATTTTTTATATTTTTATTTCATATAGAACAAAATAAAAATGGGTTAATTAAAAATAAATTGAAGAGCTGTTTGTAAAAAAGCATTTTTGATAAGTCGTAGGAAAGCCTCAACTAACAAGAATAGATTTTTTATTTAAAAGTGCTTAAACGATAGTTTTTTGATGGAATTTTAACGAATCGGGAACGAATTTAGTAGGATGCTAACAAATAGAAAAATCAGCTATTTTGTTATACATTTGTTAAGACAGACAATTATAAGGAATAGTCACATAAAAAAGAAAAAAATGTACTTTTTCTTTTAAAGAAATGTTTTTAGGCAATTTATAGTGCGTAAAGACTAGTTGGTGGGGCTGGATATTTAAGATGCGGTTAGTGTGGCTAGTTGTTGGTTATCAATTTAATCTCATTGACCTGATAACCAACAACTGACATTTATAGCTATGCTGTTTTTTTAGTTTTAGCAGTAGTTTTCCGAGTAGTAGGCTTTTTTCTAGTAGTTGTTTTTTTGGCAACAGGCTTTTCTACTGCTTTCAACTCCTTCAATTCCTTGGTTAACTTACCGACTTTTACTTCTAAAGATTTAATGCGTTTTTCTAGCGCCGTTTCTTTTTCTTTAGAAGGAATATCCATTTTGTCTAAAGCAGTACGCACCATTCCTTGAATATTAGTTTCTAATTCATCGGTCTTGGCCTTAAAATCTTTCTCAAATTCAGCGAACGCTTTCTTACCTTCTTCGGCAGTCATATCGCCTTTATTCACCAAGTCGTCGATGCGTTCTTTCATCCCTTTTGGATTAGTTAAGAAACCAACACCTGTGTAAAACGCTTTTTTGATAATATCTTCTATCATGATTTTTATTTTATGGTTGAGTAGATATAACCAAGTTAATTCATTTTTGTTGAATCAAATGAATGAAGCTAGACAAATTGCCTAAATAATTAGACAAGAATAGTTAATATTATGCTTTCCAAATACCATCTCGTCCTTGGTCAATCGTTCCTCCATCATATCCACAAACGCCCATGCGAGGCGAATTGACTACAGGCATTGCCGCATAGTCTTCAAAATCAGAACAAGACCTTGCATGTTTTCTAGCACAAGTTGTACAAAACATTGATGCACCTTCATAAATATGAATGGAACAGATTTCTACAGCTGCCTTTTTATTACACGTATGACATAAGATAGGAAGCGGTTCATTTCTAGACAACAAAGAAATGCCCTTAGGCACATTTATGTTGTATTCATTGACTACTTGAATATTCAAACGGGTAGTAGACCCAAAATCGTAGTCATAATCTAATTTCAAACCTTTCCTAAAAACTTTTCCTATTCTTTGGCTCATTTTTTCGCCATATTCATTGGTGTCCCAATTATTATTATAGCGCTTTCCCTTTATTTGGAACATGCTTAAATGACCACAACAGTCTAACCAAATTTGTCGAAGAAAAGCATCTATTTTTCCAAAAGTAGTAGACTCACTCACTAATAAATGTAAAAACATTTCTGCGGCAGGAATTTGTAAATGAAAAGCTGTTTTTGTAGTTGGCTTTTCCTTTTCTAATTTTTTTAAATGGGTAGCTAAATGTCTGCCCATCCCACTTTTGCTATACATTTCATTACAATAAAGACACTTACCTTCTGATTTTAGTGCGGCCATAATATTTGTTTTAAGGATAAAAGTAATGGCTTAAGAGGATTTATCCAATAGTAAGTAATGCAGATTGATTAATCGGGTAAAATTTTTAGCTTGAATTTTTTCGATAGTTTTTGCCAAAAAATCAATGCATAGCACCGTTACGGATTTATTTTTTGGTGAAAAATAGCGGAAAAAGGCTGCTATAAAATTACCCGATTAATTGAGCTGCATTACTTACATTAGGTTTTCTTAATTTTCTGCCATTTCCAATAAGTTAAAGATCGCCACAACCATTCAAAAAGACCAAATCTAAAATGACCTAACCACCACTTTGAAAAGCCTATTTGAAAAATCCAAATTCCTATAATATAGTACCATTGTTCTGCTCGTCCAACGGTGCCGAATAAGCCAAAACCAAAACCGTAAAACAATAAGGTAGCTAGAATGGATTGCATTAAATAATTGGTCAATGCCATTCGACCAAAAGGAGCTAACCACTTTTGTAGTACTTGGATAAAATCACTTTTACAAAGCCACATAATTAAGCCAATATATCCCAAAGCCATCGGAATACTCCCTAAGAAATTCCATTGACTCCCTAGCAAAAAGGAATAGTCGCAGGACCAATTACGTACATAATTTTCCATCAAACCATAAATGCCTAAAGCTAAACCAATTATAAGGCCAGAGAAGGTCATTTTTTTATAAAAGGAAAGGCTTTTTTCTGCGGTCAAGACTTTAGCCTTAAATAAACCCATTCCTATAAGCATTAATCCTGTTATTTGCCAGCCTAATCCAAATACAAAAATGAAAGTTTCTAAACCGAACGCTGCCTTTGCTCGATAAGGGAAATGTTCCCACCAAGTGCCTTTATAAGCTGCGGTTTCTTGAAGTAGGTAGTCGGGCGTTGGTTGCCAACTGCTACAAAGTTCGGTTACTTCAGTTGCTGACATATAAGGTATGCTTAGACCACTTCCTACACTTAATAATAAGCTGATTATCAAAAATATAGTTGCCCAAATAAATAATGTTTTTACTGATTTTTTTCTAAACCAGAACAACCAAATAGAACATAAAGCATACTGTACTAAAATATCACCATGCCAAATGATATAGGCATGAAATAAGCCAAATAATAGTAACCAGAAATTGCGAAAATAATGGCGAGTGGCAGCACTTTTTCCTTGCTGTTCTATACGTTGGGTCATCAAGATGATCCCTGCCCCAAAAAGCATTGAAAAAAGGGACATGAATTTTTGATTGGCAAATAATTGACTGAAATAGAATGCCCATTTATCAGAGCCCTCTAGCATTCCTTCTACCATAGGATTTAAGTAATGCGCGCCGGGCATAGCAAAGGAAATCATATTCATGATGAGAATGCCGAGTAAGGCAAATCCTCTCAGAATATCTAAAGAGATAATTCGATTAGCTGCTTGGGTAGGTTGGGTTTTGTTGGTCATGTTGTTGATTTTGCTGATGTAAACTTATATTTCATTGACAAAATACCGCAGAGAACCCCCTAGTTTAGATTTAAGTTATCGACGAATAGATACCAATGATATACTAAAATAAAATGACCAACTTATTTTTCTAATTTTAAATTAGAAATTATCTGCTATATTTACTACTTAAATATTTTTCAAATTTTAATTTAATTTCCTCAAATGTTCCCTGATATTTATCGGCTTTTCTACAATGTAATAAAAAAATATCTATTTTCATTAGGTATTATCTTATCCTTCTTAAGTATTTATAATTACTCATTCGGACAAAGTACATCGTTAGATAGCATTTATTGGTGGATAGATTCTACCTTCCATCTACCAGAAAGTCAGCGAAAAGACTATTTAGACAAAGCAGCCGTTTTATCCCAAAAAAATGAATTGACTTATGAATATGCAATTGTCTTATTAGAACAATCGAAGTTAGCAACTGACCAAGCTGATTATACGAAAGCTTTTATTTTGCAAGATTCCTCCCTGCAAATTTCAAGGGATAACCAATTTGATGATTTATATGGAGATAATTTACTTCAGAAAGGCATTATTTATATCAAACTCGAACAATTTGATGAGGCGGAGAAAATTTTAAAAGAGGCACTCCATTTACCATACACCCAAAGTCATCCATTGAGAAAAGCGGATGTGCTTAATAATTTGGGCATCTTAGCAGCTACCCTTGGAAACAATACGGAAGGGTTAGAATATTTTCAACAAGCGAGTGCCATCTTTGATAAGGAGGATTTAAGTACTGTGTTAAGTAATATGGCTACCCTATACTTGGTAGAAAATAGAGTAGCTGAGGCCCTAAAAATATTCCAAGATGACCTAGCCTTTAGAAAAGCCAAACAGGATAAATTAGGTCAAGCAAAATCTTATGGAAATATTGGGTATGCCCATTACTTATTGGAGGATTATCCAAAAGCTTTTAAAGCTTACGAAGAGAGTATTGCGATTGCTAGAAGGGAAGGTTATAAGGAGGTGTTAGTCGTTACCTATAGAGATTTAGCGGAGACGTATCAGACAAAAGGGAACTATAAAAAGGCTTTAGCATCTTTTCAGTTGTATCACGAATTAGAATTTGAAAACATAGGAGAGCAAACGCAAAAGGAAGTGAGTGCTTTACAAATAAAATATGATACGGCTATCAAAAATCAACAATTGACCGAACAAGCAAAGCAAATTCAATTGTTAGAACAAAAAAGAATTATTCGCCAACAACGCTTTATGGTCATCAGTATCTTGCTAGGTAGTTTGGCCTTAATGGCTCTGTTTTTATACTGGCGAAAAAAGACGAAGCTAGAACAAATACAAGCCACTAAATCTTTGAAAGAGGAAATTTTGCAAAAAGAATTGGTGTTGAAAGAACAGCAAGAAAAACTGCTAAAAACGCAATTAGCCAACAAAAATAAGGACATCACTACGCTGGCTTTGGACATTAGCCGAAAGAACGATTTTTCCAGATTGATGCAACGAGAATTAGAACGATTAGAAAAAGGCTTGCCCAAAGCTTACCAATCCAAAATAAGGCATTTAAAAATGAATACCTTGACCCATTTGGAAATCAATGAGGACGTTGCCAACCTCCAAAATAATATTGAACAAATCAATCATCAGTTCTACGAAAATTTAGACAATATTGCCAAATTAAGCCAATCCGAAAAACAGATTTGCGGGCTGATTAGAATGAACCTCTCCAATAAACAAATTGCCTTAATTCGGAATACGACTACCGATTCTGCCAAAGTATTTCGCTATCGGATTCGTAAAAAAATAGGGCTACAGCCAGAGGAAGATGTGGTGGCTTTTTTGCAGAAAATCTAATAAAATCTCCCTGAAAAAGGCAACAAAAGGGGTGCATAAATCCGCATTTCTATAAAAAATCGAAATTTTATAGGGCAACAATAGGGCAACAACCATAATATCTCATCAAAATAGCCGCTATATTTGAAATACTTCATGCAATAAATTCACAACGGTTGTGAAAATCTACTAACTAGTTAGACCACCCTAAATACTGCGATTGATACCCAATCGCTTGATTACTATTCTCCTATAACCTTCAAATAGGTAGTAAAATCAGCTTACTACCTGATACACCTTATTCTTTATCAAAAGCACGACTGCTCATTTTGAAATGTTTCTTCAAAATCAGTCCTTCTATTCACTTGATTAGAATAGAGAGGAGAGACCATTGCATTGAGAGAAGAGAGACTACTCTCTGCACTCTATTCTCAAATCTCTATTCTCACTTAAAACATTCGTATTTATGTCGATTCAGAAATCAGTTTTTCTTACCTTTTTATTATTAATGATCTTTAATTTCATGACTGCTCAAAATTTGTATGTGAGCAAAAACGGCGTGGACGACACAACTGATCCAGCTAGAGGTTATAGTCCTACCAAAACCTTTAAAACAATTGATTTTGCCGCTGAAGAAAAAGCCAAACCAGGAGACACCATTTTTGTCAGAAGAGGAAATTATTATAATGAAAATTTTGGGGATAATAAAACGGAAATTTACAGCAATGAAAAAACAGTAAATATTAATGATGTACATGGCGAAAAAAACAAATACATTGTCATCATGCCTTATAATAACGAACGAGTGGTTTTTAGAGGAGATGGAAGCATTATTTTCCAAATTAGAAAATCCAGTTACATTAAGGTGCAAGATTTTATCATTGTTGGCGAAGTCAAAAATATTCCCTTAGCGGATGCCAAAGCTTATCAATTTAAATATTTGGATAAAAATGGAGTGGAACGCTCTAGAATCGGTAATCAAAATTTGACCGATACTCAAATTGGTAGTTTGACGCTTAAAAAAATTACCGAATCCATTACTCGACCTACTTACTTTGACACCAAAGGATTATTAGTACAATCTTCTACTCACATCACTATTGAGAATAATAAAATCAGTTTTATGCCAGGTACGGGCTTGCGTTTTCAAAGTAGTGATTACTTTGTTTGTAGCGGCAATACGGTTCATAATTGCTCTCGTCGGTCAGCGGTAGGTACGCACGGTTTGGTCGTACATTCTTTAAAAAGTCAAGGTACCTTTAATGGCGTTCGAGTAATTATTGAGCAAAATAAAGTACATAATAATTACAACGAATTATATTCTTGGAGTCCACATAAAACCTTTATCAAAACGGAAATCGACGAGGGGAAAGGCATCTCTATGCAGAAAAATTACGCTGGTAACGGCTGGAAAAATGGTAAAGTATTGATTAAAAATAATATTACTTATCGAAATGGCTTAAGTGGCATTCACATCAATCAAGGGGAACGTATGGACATTGTGAATAATGTTGCTTTCAAAAATCATTTTTACGGTCATAATAATAACATCGGCATTAGTGTGTCCAATGGTAAAGACATTCGTGTCTATAATAATATTGCTGTGGCTGATGATACTTGGGGTGGCAATGCTTTTGCAACCGATCATTCAACCAATGTAAAAGCGGCAAATAATTTATACGTAGGCCAAGTAGATGAGGAATTTGCAGTTTTGGATAATCAATTAATCAAAGTAACCAATGAACCTTTATTTGCCAATACCAGCAAAAGAAATTTTAGACTGGTTAACGGTTCACCCGCAATTAATTCGGGCGTAGCTTGGATTACCCCTGAGGATGATTTCTTTGGGAATGACCGAGATAATACACCCGATTTGGGAGCGATTGATTATACAGGTAGCAGTACTGCAAGGGCAAGCAATGACTTTTTGCCTTTGTTTGAAACAATTGCTACTAGCCATCAAGTAACTGAGGTTGGCAATAAAAACTCTGAGATTAAACGCATTAGCTATGTTCGCTTAAATGAAAATGCAAGAAGTAAACAATTTCAAGTAGCGCCAAATCAGCAATTTAACCTATTTGAAGATGTGCAAATCGACGTTCAATTAACACCAACAAAGCACCCAACCTACAAAAACTTAGAAGTTTATACAGGAAGAACGAATGATGCTCGTTTTGCACACATGCCACAATATAAGGATGCCGTAGTTGTATTCAATCCAAATACGAACAAAATGACGGCTTTTATTGCCAATAATCAAGGTAGTTTTCAGATTTCGCCAATGATGGATAGCGATAGGTATAAAGTGATAGAATATTGGGATAAGCCACTCAATTGTCAAGAGTATATCAATCCAGAACGATTGCAAGAATTGCCTAATACTGCTACCGCCAGAATGGCAAGCACCTGTGAAGATACCGATGCAGATGGCAATTATGTGGTGGATTTATTTGTCGGTTATTCTGATGCAGCAGCAACGGAAGTTGGAGATAGGGAGGCGCACGCTCAATCTTTAGTCACGATGGTGAATAATGGCTTGACCAATTCTTTGGTTGATAATGTGTATTTGCGATTAGTTGGAACGGGAACGAATCCAGAAAACCCCGGTGTAGTCACAAGTGTTTTAGGAGATGTTTATGATTGGTATGATACGGAGTTGCAAACAACGGGAGCAGATTTTATAGCCGCAATACAAAAGCCAACGGGTGCAGCAGGCGAGGCTGGTGGTTGGGGCGGCATTCCTGCCTATTCGAGTGTGAATAGTACCGACGGTGCCCCTTTTGTCTTCCGACACGAATTGGGACATAACCTTGGTGGTGGCCATTGTACAGGGGATTATTCTAGCCGTCCTTATGCGCACGGGCACAATAATGGGAATACTAGAACACATCTTTGTGGAAATAGCATTAATTTTTATTCCAATCCTAATGTTTTAGATGCTGAGGGTTCACCTATTGGGGATGTCGAAACTGCGGATATGGCAAGAGTTTGGCGAGAAAGAGCGGCGGAAATAGCGTCCAGAAATTTTCACCGAATTGCTATTGGAAGCAATGAGGCTTGCTTACCTCTTTGTAAACCAGAACACTTAGACCAAAATGAATCCATTGCGAAAGTCGAATTGAATACGATAAATAATACTAGTGGTACTGCTACTTCTACTAATGTTTTGGGGTATAGTAATTTTACAAATATTTCCACCGATTTAGAAATTGGTACGGCTTATACGCTAACGGTTAATCCTACCTACAGTTTTGATGGAGATAATCTAGTTGTTTGGGTGGACTGGAATAATGATTCAGGATTAGAACCTAGTGAATTAATTGCTACCACAAAAAGTAGAGGTCCTTGGACGGCTACGATTACCCCGCCAGCCAATGCTAGCTTAGGGGCGGTTATTATGCGAGTCAGACTAATGTATAATCCAAGTGCTGACTATGTTCCTCATCCTTGTTTTTCTTCTGGTTATGGTGGTGGAGAAACGGAAGATTATACCCTTAATATTATACCAAGTACTACTTGTAGTACGGTTGTATTAAATACCAATGATTTTGAAAACGGCTGGGGTATTTGGAATGATGGCGGTATTGATTGTCGGAGAAACAGTAAAGATGCCCCTTATGCTTCTAGCGGTGAGTTTTGCGTTCGCTTAAAGAAAAACGGAGCAGCAGCAGTTATGACGACCGATATTTTAGATTTATCCGCTTACGAAAATCTGACTGTTGACTTTGGCTATTATGTCAGAAGTTTTGAAAAAGTAGAAGATTTTTGGTTACAACTATCCACCGATGGCGGTACTACTTTCCAAACGGTAGAAGCATGGAATTTAGGAGATGAATTTAATAATGATGAGTTTAAAACAGCTCAGGTCAATATTGATGGGCCTTTTACCAATAATACGATTTTGCGTTTTCGCTGTGACGCATCGGGTAATGGGGATTGGGTGTATTTGGATGATGTGACAATTTCAGGTTGTACCTTTGATGCTGCTGCGAATAGCCTAATTGTCAATGAGGCAGATAATGCCAATCAGGCAAGCCCGTTAGCATTAAATATTGACCATGATTTTGAAGAAAATCAATTAGAAACTACGGAATTAAAAGTATTCCCCAATCCATTTAGCGATAATTTAACCATTCAAACCAATGCAAAGGAATGGGCTATTTTTTCGGCTTTTGGTCAATTGATACAAAAAGGTAGCGGTAAAGAGACGATGACGAATACAACGATTAACTTAGGAGATTTATCAGCAGGTGTTTATTTTATTAAGGCGGATAGAGAATCAATAAAGGTAGTGAAGCAGTAAGAAGACGCGCTATAACTAAACAGGGTAAAGCGGCAATTTGAAATGGTCGCTTTACCCAATTCTTTTCTACTTCTGTCAAGAAAACGAACTAATTTACTTACCACCAAAAAGTTTAGAAAACCAACCTTTAATAACGGCCATCATTAAAGAAAATCCATTGATAGAATTATCTGTTGCTTTTGGAGGAGCAACTTTGGGAACTTCTTTTTTTACTTCCTTTACACCATTAGTTGCGATAGCTCCAGCTGTTGCCAAAGATTCCACCAAATTACCGTCCAATGCTGCTTGTGCTTCTTGAACATCTTCTAAAGCTTTTTTTACTGCTTCTGCGGAATCACTTAGTGCTTTTGCTTTTTCTTCGGTAGTTGCTTCTTTAGAACTTGCTTTTTGAATAGGGGGCGGTGCTGCGTCGACCATCGCTGCGGCAATTGCCGTAGGATCTGCTGCTGCAACAAAATCAGTATCGTCGGCTAATTTTGTTTTGAAATTATCTACAAATTGGTTCAATACCTGATCTGTTACTTCATTGATTAACCTAGACCCAAATTGAGCCAATTTACCAACTATGGATAAAGTCATCGTAAAATCAACGGCCGTTCCATTGTCCGTAGCACTCAACAGTCCATTCATTTTCATGTCTGCACTACCTTTTCCTTTGGCATCCAAGCCCTTTCCTTTGAGGTGCATTGTCCAATTGTCCTTATCTAATTCAATAATCTCAACTGCGCCATTAAATTTCACTTTAACCGGCCCTAGTTTCATGGCGACTTGTCCTTTGAAATTGCGGTCGTCTATTTTTTCAGTCAAAGAAGCGCCAGGGACACAAGTGACAATTTTGGTAGGGTCGGCTAAATAGATCCATACTTTTTCAATCGGTTCTTCTAACTCAAATTTTTTATTAATGGTAGTTGTCATATCTGTTATTTAGTTTCCTGTAAAGTGGAAGTAGATTCTTTTTTGTGTAAATTTAATAAAATTAGAGAAATTGTTTGTATTGATTGGGCAATTGATAGGATTCTTATTTTGTTATTAAATAGGTAGCGTATGATGCTATTTTTTACATTTCTCAGCTTTATTATGTCAAGTTATATATAAAATATTGTACTTAAATTTCTTTTTGGACTTTAAAATGTATTAAAATTTGGCGGTAAATAGGATAATTAACTACTATGACAATAATTGATTCAAGCTCGCTTCGATTCTTTATAAACTAAAAAATCAATAAATTCTTTAACTGTTTGTTGTAATTTTTTTGGAAGTTGATAAATTTGATTGGAAAGTAGTTGGTCTCTTAAGGAAATAGATTGTTTTTGAGTATGGATTTCTAATAATAAATTTTTTAACTCCTCATTAATTTCAATGGGGGGATTACCAGATAGTGCAAAACCAATCATTTGTTCTGCTTCTCTGTAAAGTTTGGCATTGATAGCTAAGCAAGCTGCACCTTTGAATAAGACCGAACGAGTAGGTTCTAATTCATAATCATTAACTAAAAGCATGGCTGCTTTTTTTTCTAATTCAAACGACTCCTTTGCCCATTTTTTGGCAGTTTCCGTATCTTTCTTCCTTTGAGCTAAATAAACTTCTTCCGCCAGATTCATTGCCTGTTCGTGCAAACTATTTATTTGACTAACTTTATTCATTTTAATTTAATTTCTTTCAAAGAATTAACTTTAACCACATTCCCAAAAGGCAAGCCCTCTTTAGTCTCCCCATACTGATTAATCCAACAAGCATCCAAGCCAAAAATACTAGCCCCAGAAACGTCCCATTGATTAGAAGAAAAGAAAATCAGGTCGGCAACTGTTGCCCCTAATTTATCCAACGCCATTTGATAAACGGAAGGTTGAGGTTTGTAAATGCCAATATCGTCAACCGACAAAATATGATCTACATAATACTGAATGCCAGTTAATTGCACACCGTTATCTAACATGGAACGAGTGCCGTTGGATAAAATAGCAACTGTTTTTCCATTTTCCTTTAAGGTTTTAATTAAATCTTTTGCACCGTCGATTAACTGTGGTGTATCATAAAGCGGTAATAAAATATCAAAGACTTTTTTGTCAGTAATGCCATTCAATCTCATGCTGTAATCCAAGGCTTCTCTAGTCACGGTGCTAAACGGTGCATATTGATTCATTTCATTCCGTAGCCAAGTGTATTGTAATTGTTTATTTCGCCAAACATTGATTAGATTATCGGTTTTGTCGCCTGCTATTTTGGTCAACTCCGCTTTGACTTCACTCGTCTTAAACAATGTCCCGAAAGCGTCAAAAACAAAATAATGTTTATTAGAAATATCTTGAATATTCATGGATTCTAAATTTTTTATTTTTCTTTGGGTAAAATTACCTAATAAAGTGTAAAAATTTTCTAAATTGGCAGAATATTAATTCTTTTAAGAAAAGGGAACCGAGAACAGAGATTAGAGATGTTACCTATTCTAAATCTCTAATCTCTATTCTCACCTCTCTATTCTAAATTACAAAACCTTAAATCAAATTATGAAAGTACCCGTTTCGATTACTGTAAATGGAAAACAGTACGACAAAATGGTCGAACCAAGAATGTTGCTCGTCTATTTTTTAAGAGAAGAACTGGCACTTACGGGAACCCACATTGGTTGTGATACCAGTAGTTGTGGTGCCTGTACCATTCATTTGGATGGAAAAGCCCTCAAATCTTGCACAATGTTAGCCGTTCAAGCTAACGGAAAATCAGTCACTACTATCGAAGGCATGGCGAATGGAGATACCCTCCACCCACTTCAAGAAGGCTTCCATATGGAGCACGGTCTACAATGTGGTTTTTGTACCCCTGGTATGATTATGTGTGCCGCCGATATGCTAAAAAATAACCCCAATCCCACCGAAGAAGAAATTCGCCACGGTTTAGAAGGTAATTTTTGCCGTTGTACAGGCTATCACAATATTGTGAAGTCGATTCAGTATGCGGCGAATAAGATGCAAGAATCTGCATAAGAATGATGAATGATAAACGATAAACGATGAACTCAATTCATAGTTCATCATTCATAGTTCATCATTCAAAATTGTTTCATTCAACATTCAAAATTAATTAAGATGACATATATAGGTTCCTCCGTAAAAAGAGTGGAAGATAAACGGTTCATCACCGGACAAGGCAGATACACAGACGATATTGTGCTGCCTCAGATGACTTATGCATGTATGGTGCGTAGTCCACATGCGCATGCAGAAATTGTAAGTGTAGATATTTCCCATGCTGAACAAATGGATGGAGTAGTTAAAATATTTACAGGAAAAGATACCGATGCTGCGGGTATTGGCGGCGTTCCTTGTGGATGGCAAGTCGATTTTAAGAACGGTGACACCATGAAAGAACCACCGCATCCACTATTGGTGTCAGACAAGGCTCGGCACGCAGGTGATGCAATTGCTATGGTGATTGCCGAAACGTATGCGCAAGCCAAGGATGCTGCGGAAATGGTGATAGTAGAGTATAATGTATTACCAGCAGTTACAAATTCCAAAGCTGCAAGAGCAGACGGTGCGCCACAAGTACATGCAGATGTGCCGAACAATTTAGCTTTTGATTGGGAATTAGGTAATCCAAGAGAAGAAGTAGATGCAGCTATTGCAGGTGCGCATCATGTAACGACTTTAGATTTTATTAATCAACGTGTTATTTGTAATGCCATTGAGCCAAGAAGTGCGATTGGGCATTTTGATACAGCTTATGACAAATACACTTTATATACTTCTACGCAAAATCCACATTTAATTCGCTTATTATTATGTGCTTTTGTTTTGGGCTTACCCGAGCATAAAGTGCGAGTAGTTGGACCAGATGTAGGCGGTGGCTTTGGTAGTAAAATTTTCCATTATACAGAAGAAGCATTAGTGATTTGGGGATCGAACCAAATTAAGCGACCGATTAAATGGACGGCGGAAAGAAGCGAAAGTTTTGTAACGGATGCAGCAGGCCGAGATCATATCACTACGGCAAAAATGGCTTTTGATAAAGATGGCAATGTATTGGCTTTATCAGCAGATACTTATGCAAATATGGGCGCTTATTTGTCCACTTTTGCACCAGCCGTTCCAACCTATTTACATGGTACTTTATTACAAGGTTTATATACAACCCCTTTAATTAATGTAAGTGTAGATGCCGTCTTTACAAATACGACGGCGGTAGATGCATATCGAGGTGCAGGTCGCCCAGAAGCGACTTATTTATTAGAAAGATTAATGGATACGGCTGCTTTAGAAATGGGCAGAGACCCTGCGGAATTGCGTCTGCAAAACTTTATCGAACCATTCGATGGGGTAGAGCAGGAAGGATATGTGACGCAAGTGGCGTTACAATATGATAGTGGAAACTATGCACCTGTACTGAAAAGAGGTCTGGAGATGGTTGGTTACGAGCAATTTAGAGCCGATCAAAAAGCGGCAGAAGGTACAGGCAAATTATTAGGAATTGGTTTTTCTACTTATATTGAAGCTTGTGGTATCGCACCATCAGCAGTTGTGGGCGCATTAGGTGCCAGAGCAGGTTTATTTGAATCAGCACAAGTACAGGTGCATCCAACAGGAAAAGTAAGCGTCTATTCTGGTTCGCATTCTCATGGACAAGGACACGAAACGTCTTTTGCCCAAGTAGTGGCAGACAAGATGGGCATTCCTATGGAAGATGTAGAAATCATTCACGGAGATTCTGATGCCGTTGCTTTTGGTATGGGAACGTATGGTTCTCGTAGTTTGGCCGTTGGTGGTAGTGCGATTGTAAAAAGTATTGAAAAAGTCTTAGAAAAAGGCGCAAAAATAGCGGCGCATTTATTGGAAGTATCGGTCGATGATTTAGACTATGCAGAAGGTAAATGGACGGTAAGAGGAACGGATAAATCGGTTGCTTTTGGTGATGTATCGTTGACGGCTTATGTGCCGCATAACTATCCAGAAGACTTAGAGCCAGGCTTGGATTTTTCTAGTTTCTATGACCCTGCAAATTTCACTTACCCATTTGGTTGCCATATTTGTATTGTAGAAATTGACAAAGAATCAGGAGTTGTCAAAGTCAAACGTTTTATAGCAGTTGATGATGTAGGAAATGTTATTAATCCAATGATTGTAGATGGACAAATTCACGGCGGTTTAGCCCAAGGAATTGGACAAGCTTTCTGTGAAGGGGCAATTTATGATGAAAGTGGTCAGCTCGTTAATGGTACGTATATGGATTATGTGATGCCAAGAGCGGATGATTTACCTAGCTTTGAAATTGATAGAACGGTTACGCCTTGTCCGCATAACCCATTGGGTGTGAAAGGAGCAGGTGAAGCGGGTTGTATTGGTGCAACTCCTGCAGTTGTGAATGCAGTAATGGATGCTTTAAAAGGATATGGTATTCACGATGTGGAGATGCCTATTACTTCACAAAAAGTATGGAATATTATTCATGGTTGATTACTGTAGCGCCAAGCTCTGCTTGGTAGAATTCTAGTATTTGACGATTTAATTTTTTAAAAAAGGACGCCAAGTAGAGCTTGGCACTACAAAAATAAATATAATGGTTCCAAGTAAATTTGCATACCATAAACCATCCACCGTCAAAGAAGCGATTGCGCTCTTAGCAACGCATGGTGATGATTCTAAAATATTGTCAGGTGGACATAGTTTAGTACCCGTTTTAAAACTGAGACTAAACGACCCCGAACATATTATTGATGTCTCAGGCATTGAATCAATGGGCGGGATTAGAGACAATGAAAAGTCAATTACCATCGGCGCCAATGCGACACACGGAGAAATTGCCAATAATGCTGCCTTAAAAGAACATGCGCCAATGGTTGCCCTCGCAGCCTCGATGATTGGTGATGTGCAAGTGCGAAATTTTGGTACAATTGGCGGGAGTATTGCTCATGCAGATCCTGCGGCAGATTGGCCAGCGGTCTTATTAGCCGCTGATGCGAATGTGGTATTATCGCATGCTGGTGGACAAAGAGAGGTCGATATCGACCAATTTTTCAAAGGGTTATTTATGACAGCGATGGGGGAAGAAGAAATTATCACTGCCATTCGCATCCCTAAAACGGCATTTAATAAGAATTCGACTTATGTGAAATTTGCCCAGCCTGCTTCTCGTTTCGCACTAGTAGGATGTGCAGCAGCCATAGCGAATTCAGATGGATACATCACCGAGGCTAGAGTCGCTTTTAGTGGCGTTAGTGCAACTCCCTTTAGAGACAGTAATGTGGAGAAATCACTAAAAGGAAGTGTGTTAAATGAAGGTTCTATTGCAACCGCTACCGCAAGTGTAGCAGATGACGTTTCTATTATGAGCGATCATTTTGCAGCAGAAAATTATCGAAAACACATGGCGGGCGTTTACGCTCGGAAGGCGTTGAGTGCTTTAGCTTAACATAAATAGAGCGGCTGTTTTTACAGTCGCTTTATTTTAATAAACTAAAAAATCTGCTGACTGTTAGGTTGGTGGATTTTTTTGTTTAGTCAATCCAATCTAGATAAATATCTTTTAGATAAATTGTTGTTTTATTCACGATGAAAAAGTCATTTTTTTGGGTATATTCTGTTTCTACCCAACGATTTTTACTTTCTCTTTCCATTACTAGAACAGAAACCTTTTTTGTTTCAATGTATATTATGGTATTTAAAGTGGGAATTTGTTTGTATAGTGGGAGTTTTGTGCCAAAATCATAAGAACGAGTAGATTTTGATAAAACTTCAAATAATAAAATGGGAGTTGATTCTGCATTCATCCCTGGAGAATATTCAAAATGAATGGGAGGTTGAGCAATGACAGATCCGTCTGGATTGAAAACAGAAGAATTGTTACCTTCAACCAAGTAAATTGGCCGATTAGTACTGTGAACTTTGAATTTCTCCCTATTTGTAAAGGTAGCCGATAAAAGATAGGAAAATGCAGTTGAGATTTCGCTATGAATACTACTTTCATAACTTTTTGGAATCAGTTGATTTTGATGAAAATCAGCGGTGTATTCCGAAATTTTTAGTACTTCCCAGAAATGTGTAAAAGTACAAGGGAATTTTTGTAATTCATCCCTATAAGAATTAGCTAATTCGTTATTGGTAAGTGGAATATTTATTGTATCATTCATCTTTATCAAAGTTAAGTTTATTATTTTATTTTTCAAATTTGAACAACTCTTTTTGAATTTAACATTTATAATAATTTTATAAAATATGTCCCAAAAAGGCATCGAAAATACAAATCAATTACTGGCTAACCAAGGCTACATAGCAGACCCAAATATAACTATGGGTATCTTCCTTGCCCAAAAACTTCAGCGCCCTTTATTAGTAGAAGGCCCTCCAGGAGTAGGGAAAACTGAAATTGCAAAGGTCTTAGCAAAAGCGCATAATACAGAACTCATTCGTCTCCAATGTTATGAAGGTTTAAACGCCGAACAAGCGCTCTACGAATGGAATTATCAGCGACAATTATTGGCTTTAAAAATGATAGAATCAGAAACGTTGTCGATTAAACAAAAAGAGGATTTTATTTTTAGCAAAGATTATCTATTAGAAAGACCACTACTAAAGGCAATTACTAGAGATAAATCGCCTGTGTTATTAATTGATGAAGTAGACAGAGCAGACGAAGAATTTGAAAGCTTTTTATTAGAAATTTTATCCGATTGGCAAATTAGTATTCCAGAATTAGGGGCGGTCAAAGCAACACATATCCCACAGGTGATTATTACGAGTAATCGAATGCGGGAATTGTCAGAGGCTTTGCGCCGAAGATGTTTTTACTTGTGGATTGATTATCCAACTTTTGAAAAAGAAGTAGAAATAGTGCAAAGTAAAGTACCAGAAATTAATAAAAAATTAGGTGAACAGATTTGCCAATTTATGTTAACCCTTCGACAACGAAAATTAGATAAAGTACCAGGCATAGCAGAAACTTTGGATTGGGCAAGGGCTTTAGCGGCTTTGCATATTGACCATTTGGATAAAAAAATAGTGGAAGATACTTTAGGAATCATCTTAAAAGATTGGAAGGATATTCGAGAGACTTCTATGTCGCTTTCTGAATTATTAGAACAAGTTGGGGTGCAAAGCAAGTTGCATTAATGGTTTTTACAAGTAATTTACATCCTGTTAATTCTGCAAAATCTTGTCATCCTGTAGTTGGATTGGAAAGATATTCGAGATACATCTATGTCGCTTTCGGAATTATTGGGACAAGTTGGGGTGCAAAGTAAATTGCATTAAAATGGTTGAATCTTTTAGCAGAAATGATTAATTTTAAAAGAAAATACTTTAAATTTTATAATATGACAACGAAAGCGAAGAATTTAAAAAAAGATTTTCTAAGTCTTTCAAGATTAGAACAATTGGAACTGATGCAATATTTTCTAGAGGTATTTGCTACTAAACCAGTTAAAAAAGAGGAAGAACAATTTATACTTTCCGAAGAGTGGAAAACAGAATTAGACCGCCGATCAGAGGATATAAAACTAGGAAAAGTAAAACTTTTAGATAACGATGAAGTGCTTGCAAAATTAGGACTATGAGTTATAAAATTAAATTGCATCCACTCGCTAATTTAGAATTAATTGATTCTTTTCAATATTATGAAGAACAGCAAAAAGGATTAGGATATCGCTTTTTAAAAGCATATCAAGATAAAACTAAATTCCTCGCAAATAACCCAGATGCAACAGAAATAATCTTCAAGAATAAAAGACGCGCAGTCATCAATCCTTTCAAATACAACCTCATCTATCAAGTCAATCATTCAGCTAAAATTATTATTGTGCTTGCTGTAATGTATGGTAGTCGTTCTCCTAAAAGGTGGAAAAATAGAAAATAAGCTAATGATAACTCGCCAAACCAACCTTTCCACTAATTTAGTCGCCTTCTGCCGTCATCTCCGACAGCATGATTTTACCATCGGTCCATCCGAAGAACAAGATGCCTTATTAGCCATTAATCTAGCTAATCCATTTGAATCGGCTGATAATTTTGAGTTATGCTTACAAGCAACACTTTGTAGGACGCCATTTCAACTCCAACAATTTCCTCAATTGTATCAAAATTATTGGAAAGAACTAGACCAAGCCGTTGACAGTAAAACGACCGAGAAAGAGGAAAAAGCAGAAGCGACTCAACAAAGCCAAAAACAACCCAGTTTACAAGCCCTAAAAAATTGGTTATACGGCAATAAAAACAAAGAAACGATTGAAACAGCGACCTATTCTGATGGTGGTTTTGGCAATGTAACAGAACAAGTTGGCTTCTCTTCTCAGGAAATGAAAGAAGTCTTTCAATTGGTAGAAAAGCTAGTGCAGAAAATTGCCAATCGAAGGAGTCGACGATATCAAACTACCAAGAAAAAAGTCATTTTAGACATTAAAAAATCTATCCGAAAAAACATCGTCCGAAACGGGGAGATCGTTGATATTCTATACAAAAAGAAAAAGAAAGATAATATCAAAGTCGTCTTGCTTTGTGATGTCAGTCGAAGTATGGAATTATACAGTCGCTTTTTTATTCAATTTATGTATGCTTTTCATTCGCTTTTTTCTAAAGTAGAAACCTTTGCATTTGCCACTTCTCTCCACCACATTTCTAAAGAGCTCAATAAAACCTCGATTAATAAATCCTTGCAAGAGGTTATCAATAAAATCCCTGATTGGTCTGGTGGCACTAAAATCGGCGCTTCCCTACAGCAATTTAATGCCGAATTTGGACATAAACACTTGACTTCTAAAACACTAGTCATTGTATTAAGTGATGGATGGGACACCGATGAAGTAGACTTAGTAGGGGAGAACATGAAGCAGATTCACCGAAAAGCTCTAAAAGTATTATGGCTCAATCCTTTGGCGGGTAGTGGAGATTGGCAACCAGAAGTGCGAGGTATGAAAGCGGCTTTACCTTATGTGGATGCTTTATTACCTTTTCATAACATAGAGAGTTTGAGTACGATGGTCAATAATATGAAACTTTAGCAATAAATTAATCACCGCTTAAATTTCTATTACACCTCAATTCGTGGGGGAAAACTATCTGCTAACACTAATCAAAGGCAAAGAAACTATAAAAGAAGAAGAGGTAGCAATTACATCGACTGCCTCATTAGAAAAGAAGCGATAGCGATTCTTAATATTTTCTAGCCCGAACTTAGTCGAATCTTTAATTTGCTTCTTTTTCTGTAAATTATTCTCAACAATCAACTTGCCCACTTCATTGATTAATACTTTTATTTTTAATGGCTTAGAAGAAGAAATGACATTATGTTTGATCGCATTTTCAAATAAAATCTGTAAAGAAAGTGGAATGATTTTATCGTTCATTCTTGCTTTGGGGATGTCAATATCTACTTGCAAATTTTCTTCAAATCGCTCTTTTAATAAAAATATATAGGAGTTTAGAAAATCTAATTCTTTCTGCAAAGGAATCAATTTCTCATCACTCATTTCCAAGATATAGCGATATACCTTAGATAGTTTTTGCACAAATTTAACCGACTTCTCTGCGTCTTCTGGTATTAAATAAGATAGTGTATTTAAACTATTGAATAAAAAATGAGGATTGACTTTACTTTTTAAGCCTTCTAATTGCGACTTAATATTTTCTCGCTGTAATTCTTCTTTTTCTTGGATGGACTGTTTTAATTGCTGGTAAAAATAGATGGTTTCGTAAATTGCTACCACTAAAAATATCATGACTAGGGTAGAAATAGACATGGAGACGCCACCTAAAATATTGTCTATATTGACAAAAGTGCCAATACAAATTTTTGCAAGAATTGGATCTAATATAAAATAACTAATAATTACTAAAATTAACTCAAACCCTATCCTTTTGGGAGCATCTTCGAAAAGTGGAAATTTGGCCCTAACAAAAACAAAAATTTTACGAAAAACAAAAATGTAAATGCAAGCGTGAATAAAAGTGATGATAACGGAGGTTCGATACCAATCTGGTTCATGCGCACCTGCACCGTTGTATTGTACAAACATTAAGGGCATAATCAAACTGACTACAGGAATCCCTATGATCATCAACCAAGTATCATCAAAACCTAATACTTGTTTTCTTCTACAAATTTTCATCGCATCTATTTATTGAAAGAAGGTACTTTATTATAAATCAAAAATAAGCTCTAATAACGTTTAATAACCTCTATTGACTTCCTTTACAGTAATTCCAAAATTTCTTTAACCACTTTATCCTGCAAACTCCATAGTATAAAATGATTGCCACCGTCAATTAGCTCTATTTTTACTTTTTCGCTATTGACCAACATCTTTTTGGCAAACTCCGCATTTCCTTTGGGTACTAAGTTATCTAATTCTCCTTGGATAACCGTTACAGGTACCTTAATTTTTTCCCAAAGCGGCATCATTTTACGCAATTCGCCTTCTAATGGCAGTATTTCTTGATTGCAAACACGTAATGCTTTGGGTAACAACCAACGTATTATACGCCAATTTAAAGGCTTTCGCCACCATTCATTAGGTTCTAAATCAGGATCTATCGAACCTGCAACAATCACCAATCCATCTATTAAATCGGGGAAGTCCATTGCTATTCTAGAAATGACTGGACCACCAAAAGAATGCCCGACTAATATCGTTTTATTAGCCCTATACTTTTCTAAAATCGGTAAAAATGCTTTGGCTTGCATTTTTAAAGATCGTTGTGCTTTACCTAAATTAGAATACCCAAACCCTGGTCTATCTGCAGCGATTAATTGCACTTTTTTTAATAAGCTACTATCCTGCATATAGTCCAAATAAGCACTCGAAGAACCGGGGGAACCATGGACTAAAAGAACCAAGGGTAGAGTAGTATCGCCAATATGGGTGTATTGAATTCGTTGTTTACCAACTTCATAGTATTCAACAGTTGGGGTGATTTTGGTGCTTGCCTCAAGGGTGGTTATTTGCTTTTGCGGGCTTTCTCGAAAAGCACAAAAATTCAGTTGGGTGATTCCGAATAAACTGATTAAAAGACTAAGAGGAATAAGATATCGCTTGCGCATAGACTAAAGGTTTCTCTTAATAACTCCGTTCTCCTAATTGGGGTTTAGTGCCGTTGAATAATAATTGCAATAAAACAAAAAAGTTTAGTTATCGGGGGTGATGCCGATAACTAAACAGAATTAAAACTCACGAGCTGTAAAGTTGCATTTTTCTAAGACTGTTTAGAAATGTAAAATGTTGAGTTGTTGAATTTGTAGGTTGAATTGTGATTTTAGACTATTTCTACTCCTTCAAGTAGCTTATCATCAGTTGCGCAGCCCTCTCTGAGGCACCTGCATTTCCTAATTGCTTCTTAATTTGACGATAAGCTGCTTTTAGTTCTGTCGCTTTTTCGGGATTTAAAATAAGGGCTAATTCTTTTTTCAAATTGACTCCCGTTAATTCGTATTGAATTAATTCTTTGACCAAAGGGCGATTGGCGATAAGATTAACCAGAGAAATATAAGGCACTTTAATAATCCGCTTGACAATTTGATAAGATAACCAATTGCCTTTATAGCAAACGACTTGAGGGACTTCAAAAAGAGCCGTTTCTAAGGTTGCTGTACCAGAAGTTACAATTGCTGCTTTTGATTGATTAAGCAAAGCATAAGTATGATCTCGTACCAAGAATACGGCATCTTTAGGAATGCCCGAACGAGTTATTATGTCTTCATAAAATGGAAGCGGAATAGCAGGTGCAACGGCTATCATAAATTGATAGGCAGAGAATTGATGAACTAATGTCAACATGATTTCTAAGACAATCGTTATCTCTTGTTGGCGACTGCCAGGTAGTAAGGTGATGATAGGTTTTGGGTACTGCTTCTTATTTGTAGCAATTTTCTTATAATCTAAAGGTTTAGCAGGAGGATTTTCTACACTAAATTGGTATTCATTAGTTTCTCTAAATACTTCAATCGCATCCAACAACGGATGTCCCACATAATCGACTTCCATACCAAATTGTTGATAAAAATCTTTTTCAAAAGGCAAGATCACAAATAGTCGGTCAACGTATTGCTTGATTTTATGCACTCGATTTTGGCGAGAAGCCCAAACTTGCGGAGAGATATAATAAAAGACTTTATAGCCTGCTGTTTTTGCCCATTTGGCGATTCGTAAATTAAAACCTGAGTAGTCAATTAAAATCAATACATCTGGCTGATAACTCGCTATATCTTTTTCACAAAAGGCAAAATTTCGACGAATGATCCTTATATTTTTTACTACCTCCCAGAACCCCATAAAAGCCAGATCTCGATAATGTTTGACCAATTCTCCGCCTGCTTCCTGCATTAAATCGCCGCCCCAACAACGAAAATTAGCTGTGGCATCCCTTTGACTTAATGCTTTCATCAAATTGGATGCATGTAAGTCCCCCGATGCTTCTCCTGCTATTAAGTAGTACTTCAAAGGAGTGAGGTTATGAGGTTATGAGGTTGTGAGGTTATGAGGTTGGACTACCTCATTAACTTATTTTACTCATCACCTTACAATTAAAAAATATCCGCAGAAAATTTAAACAACCATAAACCAACATAAAACAAAGTGGCAATCATTACCCCTCGCATAGTCGTTTGATACCATTGTTTTTGATAATATCTAAAAGGAATAACATTTAAGCAGATGGCTAAAACGGCAATGGTTCTTGCCCGAAAAGTAATCGTTCGAGTGTCTGAACTTAACCATTCCGTAGCGGCTAACTGCTCAAATAACGTTAGGATAAAGGCGTAACCGACAAAAGGAACGGCTAAACCTAATAATAAACCGAGGATTAAGGAATCTTTGTCTAACATATGCTGGAGGTTAAATAAGTCTTCGATTTAAAGCGTAAGGATAATCAATACGGATTAAAGGTACTTGCGTTTGTGTCACCTGTTTGCTGTACTTTTGTCTCTATATTTTCTGCTTCTAAACCCTTAAGTGTTTTCATCGCTTTATAAGCAGTCAAGTCATGTTGACAAGGAACGACAGAAATATATCCTTCTTCTAATGCTTGTACATCTGTATCAGGTCCTTTATCATTATTGACAAATTCTCCTGACATCCAGTAGTAAGGACGATCTAAAGGATCTTTATTTTCTAAAAAATCTTCTTTCCAACCTGCATTGGCCTGCCGACATACTTTAAATCCTTTGAGTTCAGCCGAAGGTAATTTAGGAATATTAACATTCAATAATTTACTTTCTCCTAAACCATTTTTGAGGGTATACTCGATAATTTTCTTAATAAAGGGTTTACTTGGTTCAAAGTCTGCCTCAAAAGAAAAATCTAAAAGAGAAAAGCCAATGGAGTCAATACCTTCTAAAGAGGCTTCCATCGCAGCAGACATGGTGCCAGAATACAAAATATTGATAGCAACATTAGACCCATGATTGATGCCAGAGACACATAAAGCAGGAATTCTGCCCTTTAATACTACATTTCTAGCTAATTTTACACAATCAACGGGGGTGCCTGAACATTCATAGGCTTCGATGTCTTCTCCAAAAGTGGTTACCTTATTTAAGCGCAAAGGTTCATGGATAGAAATTGCATGCCCCATGCCAGACTGTGGCGAATCAGGTGCTACGATAATCGGTGTGCCAATTTCTTTGATTACTTCAATTAAGGCTTTGATACCTGGGGCAAATAAACCATCGTCGTTGGTAACTAATATTAAAGGTTTGGTCATTTTTGTCGTCTAATTTTTTTGAAAGCGTAAAGGTAGAAGATTTTACTTAAATTATTTGACATAAAATAAACCTTCATTTACTGGACTTGTTCTACTTTTGTTCAAAATTAAATTTTAGGATAGGGTAGGAGGCAACTTGCTAGTGAATTAGAGTCGTACTACCGTATAGAAATAAAACAGTCCAAGTTGTGAATTAAAAATGAATGGATGAATTATTTAAAATTCAACTAATTTCTCAGCGGTTGAGAAAAATTGTATGTAACCCGCAACTCACAACCCGTAACTCGAAAAAGCTTATTAATTAAATAGATAACATGGCAACTTTAGGTAAAAAAGGCGTTTTAATCGTTAATTTAGGTACACCAGATGATCCTTCTAGGGGTTCGGTGTATAAGTATTTAAAGCAGTTTTTATTAGATGAACGGGTGATTGATATTCCTTGGCTACAAAGAAATTTATTGGTAAGAGGTATTATTGCCCCCTTTCGATCAGGTAGCTCAGCGAAGTTATATAAAATGTTGTGGACTGAAGAAGGCTCCCCTTTAAAAGTCTATGGAGAAAAATTAGTGAAAGACATTAAGCCATTATTGGGAGCCGACTATGAAGTTGTTTTGGCAATGCGTTACCAATCCCCTTCTATTGAGGCAGGGATTAAGTATTTGATGGATGCTGCAGTTTCAGAGATTATTGTATTGCCTTTATTCCCTCATTATGCTTCGGCTAGTACAGGATCGGTACATCAAGAAGTAATGCGAATAATGTCTAAAGAATTGGCGATTCCTAAGTTGACGTTTATCAATTCTTATTATGATAATCCTGCGATGATTGATGTGTTTATAGAAAATGCACAGCAATTTGATGTGGCGGCTTATGACCACATTTTATTTAGTTTTCATGGTTTACCCGAGCGACAAATGGTCAAGGCGGATAGAGGCAATCATTGTCTAGGAAATAAGGATTGTTGCAAAACTTTGACGACTAAAAATCAATTTTGTTATACCGCTCAATGTCATGCTACTGCCTATGCGATTGCAGAGAAGATGAACCTACGCAAAGATCAATACACTATTTGTTTCCAATCTCGTTTGGGGCGGGCTGAATGGGTCAAACCTTATACGTCAGATGTTTTGGAAATACGGGCGGAAGCAGGAGATAAAAAATTACTAGTCTTTTGCCCTGCCTTTGTATCAGATTGTTTGGAAACCACCATTGAAGTATCTACGGAATATCAAGAAGAATTTGAGGAGTTAGGAGGCGAAAAAGTAGATCTAGTCCCTAGTTTGAATGATCATCCAAAGTGGATTGAGGCGGTGAAGGAGTTGGTGGTAAGTGCTTAAATAAACATTGAGTGTGTTAAAAAAGCATCGATTTTATTTTAATTGTGATGTTTTAAGGTCGTTCTAATGGTTATATTGTTGAATTGCTTTATGGTTAAGCAGCCATAATAATCATACGAGTGCGTTACATTTTAGTGGAAATCAAATGTGTTGTGTTAAATGGCTATATTGTTTTATTGCTATATGGTTAGACAACAATAAAGCAATATAACCATTTGACGAATCATGAAATACTATACTCAAATATAAATTCCACTAATTTGTAACGCACGTTAATCATACAGTTATTCGATCATCAATATGCATGATTGCTACTAAAATGTAACTCACTTAAATAACAAAGCCCGATTACTTCAGAGTAGTCGGGCTTTACTGTTGTTATATGCTGGAATTTAACATAATTTAGGATTAAAGATTTTCAAAAACTGTATCTGCTACCAATTCAAAAGGAACAATCTCCACCGTTTTTTGCTCTAAAAAGTTAACTTCTGTACCTTTTAATTTTTCGTAGTAGGTTGTAGCTTTTTTTATCCCCAATTTTCTATCAAAACCTTCATCGGCAACCGCACAAACGGTTCGGATAATATATCGAGTTCTAGCATTTATTTTGGGTTTTAAATACCGATGGGCATATAATTTAAAAGGCGTACTCATATCGTATAGTTCTTCATATTTTTCTTTTTGAAAAAAGAATAAAAACTTTAAGAGTTGAATAATAGAGTTATGTCCTGGTTTGTCTTTTACAAAGTTAGGGACACTATTTATAAATCTAAAAACTCTAAAATTAGGTTTTTCTCCGTCTAAATCAATTTTTCCCCAACCTGCAAAGAGCATAATCCAGGCTTCTATGATTTGCCATTGTTCTTTTAGTAAAGGGGCATCTAGTTTGGCTTTTTTGTGGAGTTTTAGGGCTTCGTAGGCTAATTGATAATTGCCACTATGGAAGCCTAACATGACTCGATAAACTAGAATGGCGTGGTAATTATATGTTTTATTTGGGAGTAAGGTTAAACATTTGTCGACTAAATCTTTTGTTTTTTCCCATTGTTGTTTTTGTAAAGTGTAAGGGATACTTTTTGAATAAAAGAATAGAAAGGGTAATATAGAAAGGGGGTATTTTTTTTCTGAAATAACTTTTATTGCTTCTTCTGAATAATGAATAATTTTATCAAAGTTAGGTTTGTTTTCGTAATATATTATTAAAACATTATATGCATAAAATAGAGTTAAATAAGTATTTGTTGGGTTTATATTTTCTTTAGCGACTTTCTTATATTCGTTTAGTAGTATTTGAGTACTTTCAAGATTTTTTCTATTATTTAAATTTACTATTAATTCTGTATAACAGTTTTGTAGTAAGATTTCATTATTAAGATGCTTTTGTTGTAGTTTAACTATTTTTAAAATGTTATAATATTTTTTACTATTTGAATTACTTGAATAAAATTGTAATAAATTCCTAGATAAAGGTAAAGCCAATTCGGTGAATTCATTTATTATCGCTTTATTAAGAGTTTTCTCTATTAAATCTACAGCTCCCTTTCGGAAGCCTAAGTTCACTAGTATTTTAGCGGCAGAATGATTTTTTAAACAATTAATATAGTTTCTTTGATAAGCCGAAATATCTTTTCCATAATTGATAATAAATAATGCATCAATTAAAGACTTTCGTGTGGCACGTTTTATATCAGCAAAGGCTTGTTTAGGATTTTTTGCATCGGGAAATAAAAGCGCTATAGCTGCCTCTTCATCTTGAATAGTTCCTTCTCCTATACCTTTATAAAATTTCCTTACTTTACTATTAAGTCCGCCAAGGATTTTAATGTTTTTAATTTTTTGTGGAGCTATTAGAGTGATTAATTCTTTTAGTATAAGCATTGTTTAGAGCGTTTAGATTTAGTTTACTGTAAATATAAGAAACTATCCAAATAATTACTACTAATTTTTAACAATAAACCTTTCTAATTAATTCATTATTAATTGCTTAATGTATGTAATATGTTAATAAGGAAGTCCAAAAAATGAGATTTTTTGAAAATAAAATTGTTTTTTTTTTAATCATTTTTGTAAAAAGAGGGCTAGAACTAGACATGCTTGCTCTATAAAAATGCATTAATGAATGCATCGAATATTTTGATTGTTAAATGATTATGTCATTTAACGACCTGATATTGTATTCCATAAAATGAAGATTTAAGAAAAAAAAAGACTTTCATTTGATAATAGATTTGTGTTATTATTTAACATTAAAACTATTAACAATGAAAATTATTATCCTTGATGATATGGATTTCTAAAACTATTCTACTTTTGAAGTAGAAATTTAATTATTAAAAATATTGCTTATTAAGAAGCTATATTTATAAATAATATTTTAAAAGTGTGTGCCATTTGTATACGCACGACTAAAACGCGGAATCCCTTAGAAGTATCTATTTGTTTTACTTTTAAGACGCATTAATTAGATATTTTAGGGATTCCTGTTTTTAAATGTTAGCTTATTTTTAGGCTAGACATTCCATTAGACACGTAATAATAATTGAATTAACTATTTGATTATTAAATAATTATACTTGATGAAGGTATGGAGTTGCTACTCTATATTGTTTTGTCTGATGAAAGATATTAATATTGAGATGCTTTTATCTTTGTTATGTTATTAGTTCAAAACGTTAACCTTGTTTTTGAAAAGAAACAAATAACGCCAAGAAACTTAACATTTTAAGCAATAGATAAAACATGGAATCCCTATTAAAAAGGGTTTTCTCTCTCTACTTAGTATTCCCTTAAACCCTTTAAGGTGATTCCTGTTTTTGCTTTTTTGCTTATTTTTAAGTTAAACACTCCATAAACTAAAGATTAATAATTCAATTAACTAATTGATTATTAGAAATCTAAATGTTTTTCTGAAAAGAAAAGCTACTCTATTTTAATTTATTTAATGAAATATTTTAATACAGGTTGGTGCATATCTTTGTATTGTTATTGATTCAAAAAATTAATGATGCTTTTGAATTAATAATACCTATACATTTTAACCTTATAGCAATAGATAAAACATGGAATCCCTAAATAGAAAGGGTTTTCTCTCTCTACTTAATTACCCTTAAATCCTTTAAGGGATTCCTGTTTTCTATAAAAATGCTACCTACTATTCTTCTTTCTTACCTTTCATTTCCTATCTTAGCCATTTTCTTGAATATACCATACAAATTAGTTTATATAACTAAATAAAGGCATGTCTTTTTTTGAACTTTAATTTATGTTTTTTCGGTGAATGGTTGATTTTGCTTTATTGCTATTAATTTATTCCGATTTTACTTAGTATTTCGTTTGTATGGGGATTTTAATTTTTTTAAATAACTTAAGTTATGTAGAAAATAGAATAGGGTGTAAAAAATGAGGTAATGCTAAAAACTAAATTCCTTTATTTATGCCATTGGGCAAAAGGAATTCCTGCTAAAGTATCTGATTTAATCTCTATTTTCTACTCTTCAATAGATTAAATACCTATAATGATTAGTCGTTTTTTTGAATTACCTCAACATCAAACTTCTATTCGTCAAGAAATTATTGGTGGTTTAACCACTTTTTTGACGATGGCGTATATTATTATTGTTAATCCAAGTGTTTTATCCGAAACAGGAATGGACCAATCGGCATTGGTTGTTATTACTTGTCTAGTCGCTGGATTATCTACTATTTTAATGGGATTAGTACCTAAAGTGCCGATTGCAATGGCACCAGGGATGGGCTTAAATGCCTTTTTTGCTTATTCTATCGTTCTAGGAGATGGTATTTCTTGGCAAATAGCGCTTGGAATGGTTTTTTGGGCAGGTGTACTGTTTTTAATCATGTCTATTTTTGGGGCGAGAGAGAAAATTGTTGCAGCTATTCCTAGTACTTTAGTGACCGCTATTTCTGTAGGCATAGGGTTATTTATTCTTTTTATCGGCGTAAAGAATATGGGCTTAATCGTCGATCATCCTGCTAAACTAGTTACCTTAGGGGCTTTTACCCCCGAAGTATTAATTGGCTTATTTGGCTTATTTTTAACGATCACCTTATTCTTAAGAGGAATGAATGCTGCTATTTTAATTGGGATTGTCGTAGCGACCCTACTAGGATTTGCTTTTGGTTTAGTTGAATTGCCCGCTGCGGGAATGGTCTTTAATTTGGACATCAGCCCAGTAGCGTTTCAATTGGATATTATGGGGGCTTTAGAGATTGGATTTATCGGTACTATTTTCGCCCTTTTTTATACTGATTTATTTGATACGCTTGGTACGTTAATGGCTTGCACTAAAGAGGCAGGATTGGTACAAAAAGATGGGCAAATTAAAAATTTTAAAAAGATGTTAGGTGTAGATGCCATCGCTACTTTAATGAGTGGGGTGCTAGGTACTTCACCCACAACGAGTTACATTGAATCTGGGACAGGGATTGCTGCTGGAGGTCGTAGTGGTTTGACAGCGGTTGTGACAGGTTTATTGTTTTTACTAGCCATTCTTTTTACCCCGTTAATTGCTATCGTTCCGGCTTATGCCACCGCTCCTGCTTTAATTATGGTGGGCTTTATGATGGTTCGACAAACGGCTCAAATTCCGTGGACAGATTATGAAGAAGCGATTCCTGCTATTTTAACTTTTATGTTAATGCCTTTGAGTTTTTCTATAGCAACGGGACTTGCTTGTGGCTTTTTATCTTGGACAATCATTAAAATGATGATGGGGAAATTTAGTGAAATTAGTTGGGTGATGTATATTATTGCACTACTTTCTTTGGCTAGTTTGATAGTTTAATCGGTTGCTAGTTGCCAGCTCCAGCTACGTGTTTGAACTAGCAACTGGCAACCTGCAACTGGTCTCAATTCGCTTGAATATCTTGTCGAGGAATAAAAATAAAATTGGCACCAATCTCACTAATGATAAAAAGACAAAGCTGTTCTTGTGGATCTTTAAAGACTTCTCTAAAATTATTTAAATTTTCCGTTTTAATGATTTGTTTCGCAGCAAATTCTTCCAAAATGGATAAATTAATAGCCCATTGACTTTTTACTTTCGTTGGGTCAATCACGGAAATACCTAATTCCAATTCTCCTTGATGTACAATGAAAATTGGATAATTAGAGATCTCTTGATCTAAAACAGAATCCGCCGCTTTGGATAATACGGGTACGTACTGTCTAATTTCTCTTTCTATTTGCTTTAAAATAATTTCTTCTTTCATGCTAATTTTTTGATGCGCAAAAATAAGCTAATTTTTTAGAGTTTAATGCCAGATTAATTAAACAAATTATCCAAGTTAGTCGCAATGCCAATTCGAACCCCAAAATCTAAATATTTCCCATCCTGAAAAGCACTAACTAACTCTAATCGGAAAATTCGAGCAATATTATCAATGCCATAACCGACTTCAAAATAGTTTTGAGAAAAGTCCGTATTCAAATAATTAACAAAAATATTTTCTTTGATACCCAACATTTGCACTTCAAATATCTGAGAGACTAGGAACTTTCTAAATTGGTAATGCACATGCGCATTTACATAAGCGTCATTGGTACTATAGGTATAATAATCTAGTAAACGGAAACTACCCACAGGATCTGTCGTGGAGAAAATGGTCTGATTGCCAAAGAAATGTTTATAATCAGGAAATTGCATATTTGCTTGATTGAAAAAAGTACCTGCATTTACCTTGACATCTATTTTGCCTCTATAACCGACTTTGAATTCATGTTGGAAACCTAGTTCCAGATGCGTAAAATTATCATTAATCGTAGGACGATCGCTATAAAAATTTTGACGGGCGTTCAAAGAAAGGGTAGGAGAGGAGTTATTGATAGCATATTTTTTACCATTTCGAATACGGTATTTTTGCCAAGGTCTACCTTTGATACCAAAAGAAGCAACTAATGCTTGATGAGGGGCGAAATCGGCACTTGTTTCTAAATTAGTAGGGATATTAGAGGTATAAGACCGACTATCTTTATCAAAATAAACATGACTAGAATTATTTTGTAAAGTGTTTCTGTCAGACCACTCTGCTGCTGCCGAAATATTCCATTTCTGATTTAACTGTTGTTCATAAGCTAACTTTATAAATTGCTTTTCATACAATTTCATGAAGTTGTTTTCCGAGATCAAACTAGTCAACGTATTAACTAGTGGATGAATCGGATTATCTGGATTGTATTGAAAAACGTATTTTCCACCACTTAATCGAAATTGCCCTTTACCTTTATAGCCATTATTGGATACAGAAGCGCCATCAGAACCAGCGGTTAAGGTAGTAGCTGTCGCTGATTTTCGATTGAAGTCCAATCCTGTATCAAAGCGATAATTCACTTTTTTTCTAGAAAAACCATAGCGTGCTGTTCCTTCTAAAAACCAACGAGTGTTATTTTTATAATCCTGCCGATACCGTAGCCCATATTCAAAATTATAGCCATCTACAGTATTGAATTGGAGCGTATTGAGTGCAGGTTTAATAAAAAATCGCTTTTCTTTAGTTTTGCCATAAGAGCCACCAAATAATAAATCTCCAAACCCAAAACCTGCTTTTTTCTTCTTTTTTCGAACGCCTAAAGAGTCCTTTCTCGCTTCTTCCTTATCTGCAACGATCATACTATCTACTACTTCATATCCTTTGATTTCTAATTTGGTTAAAGGAATAGGGCGAATGTTTTCCCAATACAATGAATCTCTTTTTGTTGCCATAGAATCTACCTCAAAATTATAAGTAGAAGTTACTTCTGGTTCAGCTTGTTCCTTTCTTTCTTCTTTTTCATATTCTTTGAGCATTTTCTTTAACTCTTTTCTGGTCACTTCTTTTCCTTCAGATAAGCGCCCCTCTATATCCTCTACTTTGGCATTGCGACTTTCTTCTATTTGTTTGGCTAATTCTTTTTCTACTGCTTCATCAATCACTTCTACTTCGTATTCCAAATCTGGATTAATGGTGATGTCATAGTCCGAAATAGAAGCTAAATAATTGGCTTCAAATTTAAATCCAAAATATTTCCCTGTTACTTTGTACTGTAAACTGATGGGCAACCAAACTTTTTCTTGAATGGGGGCATATACTTGTTTGGCATTAATCGCAATTCCTGACTTGTAGGTTTGTAAATCTAAACTATGAATGGCCCAAGTGCCATCTACTAAATTAAGCGTACCTGCAAAAACATTATCGCCTCTACTTCTTGGTATGACTCTGATTTTATCTACTTCTTTGCCTTGGTCGAGGAAGAAACCTTCATAAACAAATTTATAATAGGCAAACGCTTTGGGGGAAAGTGGAGAAATCACCCCAGCAATATCTGGTTCATAGAAACTGGCATTGACAAATCCATTTGGATCTACATCATCATTATCGGTATTACCTGTAGTATAGATGGAAATCACTTTTTCCTCATAAGTATTTGGGCGAGTATAGGTCACTTCATTGACCGATTCGCTGGTAAAGGCAAAGGTCGAATCCACTCCTTCTTTGGCAATCATCTTACGCAAAAAGAAAGGGGAATCTATTAATCGTCCTGATCCTTTGATATAAACTTGCGTGGTATACTTATCTAATTGATTGGTATGGAATTTTGCCTTGGCAATTGCTTTACGCATAATGGTATAAGCAGGATCTCTACCACCAGAAGTTATTTCTACTTGTGCCAATTCGTACGTTTGTTCTTTTAAAATAATATTAGTGGTCACAAAAGCATTGGACACATTAATTCTCTTGACGACGGTCTCATAACCAATAGATTGAAAGGTCACATTATAGACACCAGCAGCCAGTCGATAGACATAATTGCCTTCGACATTAGAAGTAGTACCAGTTCCTAGTTCTTTTACATAAATGGTCGCAAAAGGAATTGGTTGGCCATTCGTATCGGTAATAATACCATTGATACCACCAGCATAAAGTGTAATAGTTGATAGAATAAATAGAACAGTAAAAATAAGGTGTCGGGTTAAAATCATAAACGTTTGGTTAAATTAGTTATTGACTTGTTACTAGATAAAGCGAAAATAGGAATTGTTTATTGTGGTTAAGAAATTGTATTCCTTGATATTAAACAAATGCCATTTAATAAAAGGTTAATAAGTTGATGAGTCAATAAGGTTAATGAGTGGACGACAATTGTTTAAGCTAGATAAACCTCATAACCTCATGCATTTTTCCCTTGCTTTAACGAATGAGAGGCTTCGAAAAATGAGCATATCGACTAAATGATTCTTTTTTTCGACAGAAGCTAGTAATTTGTTGTTTATAAGACAAGTCGAAATTTCTTTACCCTTAGTTAAAAACGAGCAAATTTGCTAAAAAGTCGATCTTTAAATAACAAATAATTAGAATAAGTCGTAAGAGTCAGACAAGACTCCTAACTCTTTTTTAACTTTGTGTTCATTTTTTAAGTACAGGTCAGTAAGTAAAAATCCAGCGGGAATAATATGAAAGATTTAAAAGCACAGATAAATATAGCCAAATTACCCCAGCATATTGCAGTTATCATGGATGGTAACGGTCGATGGGCAAAAGGTAGAATGCAGCCTAGAGTTTTTGGCCATAAAAATGGAGTGAAGGCAGTAAGAGAAATAACAGAAGCATCAGCAGAACTAGGAGTTAAATACTTGACACTTTATGCTTTTTCTACCGAGAACTGGAATCGCCCATCTTTTGAAGTCAATACTTTGATGCGTTTATTGGTAGATACGATTGGTAGAGAGGTGAAGACGCTTAATAAAAATAATATTCGCTTAAATGCTATTGGGGATTTATCCAAATTGCCGACCAAAACTAGAGCTGCACTTTTAGCAGGTATTGAGAGTACCAAGCATAATACCCGAATGGATTTAGTACTCGCCTTAAACTATAGTGGGCGTTGGGACATTCTAAATGCTACGAAGACGATTGCTGAAAAAGTAGCCAATCAAGAATTAAAAACAGCAGATATTACCGAAGCTACATATAAAGCAGCTTTAAGTACGGCTAAATTCCCCGATCCTGATTTAATGATTCGCACAAGTGGAGAAACTCGCCTTAGTAATTTCTTGCTTTGGGAATTGTCCTATGCCGAATTTCAATTTATTCCTACCTTATGGCCTGATTTTACTAAAAATCACCTTTACGAATGTATTTTAAACTACCAAAACAAGGAACGTCGTTTTGGAATGATTAGTGAGCAATTAGCTTAGCATTGTAAATCTATGCTTGATAAAGATGCGATAATTATTAATAAAATTGCTCAAAACAGCCTTTCCATTGGAGACGGAATTTCTTGGTTTGGCACTTTAGCTGATACTGAAAAGAAAAATGTTTTATTGTTAACTAAATTTTTTCTAGAACAATCCCGTCCAAATGGGGAGTTAATTGACGCAGCCATTCAAGAAATTCCATTAAAACCGACCATGACGCCTGTTGTCCTTCTGAAAAAGAATTCTTTTAAAATCGCCTTATCTGAAATTTTGGCATTACCTAAAGCTGAATATAAAAAAGCTTTTATTGCTCTAATAACTATTTTTAAAGCAGGAGATAGCCATAGGCGAAATACTTCGTGTAAAGATGGATGTACCCATGAATGGCATCATTTGATTTAATTGATGGAAAAGATTGGCGGTCTATTTACATAGGAATATGCTTTGTTTCTTTTGAAAATTGAAAATTGAAAATTGAAAATTGAAAATTGAAATCCTAAGGAAACGTATCCTCCCTACCATTTGATGTTAAATAGTGTTAAGAATATAGTTAATTAATCACGAATCGTTAAATCTATTCGTTCAATTACTAAAATTTGCGACCTTTGTGCCCTTAAACGAGCAATGTGTAGTTTTAAGAAGTTTATGGACTGATTTTATCTATTAATTATTCCTTACTTTTGCGGCTTGCATTGATTAATAAAGGGAGAAAACAGTTTAATTTTTTATTTGCTTCCCGAAATATTTTAATTTACTAGTGCTTGAACGTTCATGAAAAGACCATATTTTTTACTGCTTTTTATACTTTCCTTTTTTGCTATTACGCCGACTTTTGGACAAGTTGCAGATAGTATTCCTGCCATAGATTACAGTAATCCAACGGATTATGAAATTGGAGGCGTTACGGTAAAAGGGAACAATTATAGTGATGCAACTGCCTTGAAATCTATTGCAGGGTTAAAAGTTGGAGACAAATTGCGTATTCCAGGTCCAGGTATTGCAGCGGGGATAAAAGCACTTTGGAAATTAAAATTATTTACGGACGTAAGAATTTATGCGACTAAAGCAATTGGTGAAATTATTTTCATTGAAATTGCTGTCTTAGAGCGCCCTAGATTAACTACTTACGCTTACAAGGGAGCTAAAAAATCTAGACATAGTGATTTGAATGATGCCGTTAATCAGTTCTTAACCAAAGGTGGAATTATTACAGAATCAACCAAAAAGAATGCAGAAGAGGCGGTTAAAAATTACTATAAAGGCAAAGGATATTTTGATGTCGAAGTAGCTGCTAAAGAAAAAGTAGATACCACTAGAATTAATTCTGTTCAGTTAGAATTTATCATTGACAAAAAAGATAAAATTAAAATTAAGGATATTTCCATTAGGGGTAATAAGAGCGTCAAAGAGAAGAAATTAATCAAACAATTTGAGGAAACGAAAGAGAAGAGTAAGCTTTTTGCTAGTTCAAAACTAGTGAAAAAGGACTATGAAGCGGATAAAGACCTCATGATTGCCTATTATAATACGTTAGGTTTTAGAGATGCTCGGGTTATCAAAGACAGTATTTGGCGAAATGAAGATGGCGAGTTGATGGTTGACATTACGGTTAATGAAGGCAATCGTTATTTCTTCCGGAATATGACTTGGAAAGGTAATTCTATTTACGATGATGCAACATTATCTAAAGTATTGGGTATTTTGAAAGGAGATGTTTATGATAATGAATTATTACAGACTAGATTGCAATTTGATCAAGGTGGACGAGATGTGAGTACCTTATATATGGATAATGGTTACTTATTCTTTAATATTGAACCTGTTGAAGTAGCGGTAGTTGGTGATTCTATTGATTTAGAGTTTAGAATTTTTGAAGGCCCACAGGCAACCATTGATCGGGTAACGATTACAGGTAATGATCGAACACATGAGCATGTAATTAGACGAGAACTGAGAACTAGACCGGGACAGAAATTCAGTCGTACTGATATTATTCGTTCTCAACGGTCTATCATCAACTTAGGTTATTTTAATCCAGAAGCACTCGGTATTAATACGCCTGTTAACCCACAAAGGGGAACAGTTGATATAGAATATACGGTAGAGGAAAAACCTTCTGATCAGTTAGAACTATCTGCTGGTTGGGGTGGTTTCCAAGCAAGAGTAATTGGTACATTAGGGGTCACCTTTAATAATTTCTCTTTGCGAAATATCTTTAATAAAAGTGCATGGCATCCATTACCACAAGGTGACGGACAACGTTTATCTCTAAGAGCGCAAACGAATGGTAATTTTTACCAGTCTTATAATGCTTCTTTCACCGAACCTTGGTTAGGCGGTAAGAAACCGAACGCCTTAACGGTTGCAGGTTCATTTACTTTATTATCTAATGGTATTAATAAAGAAAGTCCAAGTTATAACCAATTGTCTATCCTAAGAGGGGCCGTTAGTTTAGGAACTAGATTGAAATGGCCTGATGATAACTTTGTGTCTAGCACAACGGTTAGTTTATCAACGATTGAGTTGGTCAATCGACCAACGATCCAATTGCCAGAAGGTGGTTTCTTGGATAATGGTGCTTTCCAAAACTTATCGGTTAATCAAACGATTGCGAGAACTTCGATTGATTCGCCTTTATTCCCAACTAGTGGTTCTAAGATTTCTTTAAGTATGCAGTTTACGCCACCTTATTCTTTATTTAATAAAAAGGATTATTCGGCGATTAGTGCAGAAGAGCGATTCAAATGGTTGGAATACCATAAATGGAAAATTGATGCAGAATGGTATAGTACTATTGTCGGTAAATTGGTCTTAAAAGTAGCGGGTAAGATTGGTATCTTAGGCACGTATAATGATGAAATTGGTACTTCTCCTTTCGAACGATTCGAGTTAGGGGGCGACGGTTTATCTAATCAAAGCTTTGCCTTCACAGGAAATGAAATTATTTCTTTAAGAGGTTATGAGGTAGAAGACATTAATGGTACGACCAATACTGCTGGTACACCAGTTTATAATAAATTTACTATGGAATTAAGATATCCATTATCTACCAATCCAAACTCTACTATTTATGCTTTATTATTTGCTCAAGGTGGTAATGCTTATGAAACAGTAAGAGATTTTAATCCTTTTGATTTAAAACGTTCTGTCGGTGGTGGTATTAGAGTATTCTTACCAATGTTCGGTACTTTAGGATTTGATTATGGATTTGGTTTTGATAATCCAATTGCCCGAACAGAAGGCTTCTTTAAATCAGGTAACTTTAATATTATTCTTGGTTTTGAACCAGAGTAGCAGTTGGTAGTATTACAGTTTGCAGTAGCTTAGGCATCTTGCCTGAGTAGCAGTAAGCAGTAGATAGAGAAACGGGATAGTTGCATCATAGCAGCTATCCCGTTTTTTGTTCGGGATTATTTATGGGAGTAGGAAAAAGTAACCTACCGAAATAAACAGTTCCTTTCCCTTTTGAACTCAGGTAAAGAAGTGACTAGTGATTGGATTAAACGTTGAATCTCAATGCCTAATGCAATCACTATTCACTAATCACCAACCACTTTCATCAAAAGACATTTTATTGCAAAATCATCAAATTTGGGTAGATTTAATTTTTCCAGTTCCCTTACAAGAAAAAATTGTTGAATTTTCCCAAGAAGGTAATGGACAAAATGCTTAACTTGTGAATAATTCTAGAAAGAGCACTACATGAGAAAAGATACCATTATTTGTCAATATAAACTTTACGGCTTTTTATATCTAATAATTTGCGCCCTTCCTTTATCTGCACAACTCAATCATACAACCATTCATCACCTTGATTCTTTACAAAAATGGGTGTCTAATCACGTTAGAGAGTACAATATTGCTGTTCAAGTGTATGACTACGCACATTTAGCTTTACAAAAAGCCAAGGCAGCTGACGATCCTGCACAAATAGCGCTTGCTAGTGAAAATTTAGCGACTTGGCATTCCTATAATAGTGGTACCTTCAAAACGGATTCTGCTATTTATTATGGATTAAAAACGCTAGAATATTACGAAATACTTGGAGATGAGGCAAAAATAGGGAAAACTTATAATTATTTGGCCATAGATTATACTTCTGCTTACCAACATAAGGCGGCAGAAAAAGCGACTTTCAAAGCCATCGAAATTTTTGAAAGGCAAAATAATCAATTAGCCTTAGCAGATGCCTTCCTTAATTTGGCTAGTATTTATATTGATACGAAAGACACCCTAAAAGCAGTTGAGTATGCAAACAAGAGTACGGGGTTGGCGAAAGCACTTAATCTAAACGAAGATTTACCTTATTTGTACCTAGGAGCGATGCACGCACATTTACTCAATAAGAATTATGATAAAGTGCTTGAACAGAGTGAGGAGGCGATTAAGTTATTTAAGGCACAAGGAATTACAGAGGACAATGAGGTTTTGAAAGCTTATAATCGTAGAGGAGACGCTTATTTGGCAACTAAACAGTATAACCTAGCATTGAAAGATTACGAATTTGCCTATAATGGTGCTTTTAAACTCTACGGGCAAGAACATGCGAATGGTTATGCCGATAATATTGGGCGAGTTTATTATCAAACAACATGCTATCAAAAAGCACTTCCTTATTTTTTAAAAGGAATGGAGTTTGCCAACGAATTTGAAGTGGAATATTTATTAGATAAAAGATATAAAGAATTAGCTAATTGTTATGAACAATTAGGAGATTTTAAAAAAGCCTATTATCATTTGATTCGGGCAGATAGTGTAGAAAAAGTTATTGTAGCTAGTAAATTGAAAAGCCTGCAAGATGCAGCCTTAGTCAAATATGAAACCGCCAAAAAAGACGAAACGATTGTTAATCAAACGGCGATGATTACGCAACAGCAAAAAATCCAGTATTTGTCTTATAGTGTGTTAGGTTTGCTGGCTATATTTATTGTTGGTTTATGGTGGACATTCCGTAAAAATCAAAGCAAAAACAAGCAATTGGAAGTTTTGAATACTGATTTAGGTATTCGAAATAATCAGAATGAATTGCTCTTAAAAGAAATTCACCATAGAGTTAAGAATAATTTAGAATTGGTCAAAAGTTTATTGTCTTTACAATCTGCCCAAATAGATGATCCTCAGGTACGAGCTGCTATTCAAGCTAGTCAAAATAGAGTACAGTCAATGGGCATTATCCATCAAAAACTCTATCAGGGAAAAAACCTAGCGGCCATAGAAATGAAAGATTATTTTCTAAATCTAGGGGAAGGTATTTTAGATACTTTTGATGCCGACGATCGTATTAAAATTGATTGTGTAATGGAGGAATTAGAATTAGATGTAGATACGGCGGTTCCTATAGGTTTAATCGTCAATGAATTACTAACCAATGCGCTAAAATATGCTTTCCCGAAAGGGGAAGTCGGCAAAATTGAAATACAATTAACCGAAAATAAGGAAATTATTCAATTAAGGGTTAAGGACAATGGAATAGGGAAAGCTATTGGTTTTTCACCTAAAGGGACTGGTTTTGGTACTCAGTTAATTGCGTTACTCACCATGCAATTAGATGGTACTATGGAAGAAACAATAGAAAATGGTACGATTGTTTCTTTTCGATTTAAGAAATCAATAGCTGCCTAAGAGTATGTTCAAAAACCTTATTTCGTTTTTTACAAATCTGGAAATATTTTCTTGTCTTTCCTTGAAATTGTTATGATTGTTAAACCAGCCCGTTCCAGTCTGACGGGTTGTTTGATTGTTATTTACCTCTAACAACAATTTAACAACCTAGTAATCAAAATTTTAATATAGATCGTCAGCTAAAAGATTAATTAATATCTGTGTCCCTTCACTAATCTGTGGTATTAATTGCTACCATGGATGAGTGAAGGGACACGGATGTTAGCATTGTTTAAAGAGCGATTAGGATATTTTGTAATATCAATTTTCTATCTGATCGTCTATATAGAACGTCAGAAAATAAATTAATAAATCCGTTGTAAAAAATTAAGACAACGGATGTGAAGGACAACGGATTATAGAGTTTTGCTTACAAATTAGAAAATACTACTATATTATTTTTTTATCTGACTATCTATAGAAAGATAAATGATTTATTATCAGTAAGATAAAACTTGTAACATGTTCTAATAATAGGCTATATTAATAAAGATTATTAGGAATTTTTTCGTTTGGGATACATAAAGCAATTTTTCTTGTGATTTGCGAAAAAATCAAATGTGTCGCCATATACGACTTTTTTCCTAATTATCTTTAATCATTAGAGGGTCTTCTTATAAAAAATGATATGCCGTGAAACCTTTACGTCGTATAACAAATTTTGCCGTATCGAACGGCAGAATTTGTAAGGTATCGCTTACTAGTGGACATTTTTAAATTTTCACGCAAAGACGCAAAGTTTTAATTGTTTGAAAATGAGATATTTATATTTATTTTCAATAGTAAATCTCATTGAGATTCATAAAATGTCCACTAGTAAGAAGGTAGCGTGAGTTTTGGATAATACTGATTGATAATCAATAAATTAGCTCCAGAGGAGCGGTGCTGTTGTGCGCCGAGCATGACATACCTCTAACGGGTGCAAGTCCCAAAAGAGCCTAAACGACAAGGAATCTTAGCTGAAGGTAAGGGTGTCCACCGTGAGGAGGAATCTGAAGGAAACCGTAGGCAAAATTAGGTTTTGACGAACAGAAATCAGATAGTAGGCTTTCGCAAAAGGGCAACCGATCATTGAATCGGGACTCCCAAAAGTCGTTCGGAAATTTGCGGGGGTAAATCTGGCAGAGCCTAATGAAAGAGTTATGTCTTACCTCGGGAGGTCTTGGACTAGTTTCGTTATACTAGTGTCCAAGAAGTCAGCAGAGGTCATAGTAGGAAAGCAAACCTTGTCAAATACACCTTCTGTGTTGAAGGAAAAAAAAAAAGGAGAATAGGACAAGAGAGGCTAACTTCGAAGGACTGAATTTTCTAACAAAAGGAGCAGACTTGAAGATGCGTAAAAAGCAAGGACAGCAAAGTAAAGGCGAACAACTCAGCTTATTTCCAAAGCAGATAGTATCGCTACGCCCTAAACCCAAAGCAGATAGCGGAACTATCGAAAGGGGATTGAGGGAGTCCAATTACTTTTCGCTACTCACAAGGAATCGAGCCTTTACCGAGACATTGCTAGAACAAGTAATGTCACCGACAAATCTAAACAAAGCGTATGAAACAGTAAGGTGCAATGGCGGCACATCAGGCGTTGATTCGATGGATATACTGAACTTGAAAGCGTATCTAAAAGAAAATGGGAAAAGACTAATCCAAGAGGTACTAAAGGAGCAATATGCCCCTTCAATGGTACTAGGAGTGGAAATACCAAAATCGAGCGGAGGAGTACGTCTATTAGGCATACCTACCGTATTAGACCGATTAATTCAACAGGCAATCCATCAAGAATTAAGACTATTGTACGAGCCATTATTTAGTGAACACAGCTATGGATTCCGACCAAAGAGAAGTGCGTTGCAAGCCATAGAACAATCGAGTAAATATATATCTCAAGGCTACCATTGGGTAGTAGATATAGATTTAAAGAACTTCTTTGACTTGATAAACCAAGACCGCTTAATGCAGAGACTGTCAAAAGGGATAGGGGATAAACGGCTACTGCGCCTAATCCGAAAATACCTAAGAACAGGAATGCTGCTAGGGGGACTGGAACAACAAAGGACAAGTGGCACGCCACAAGGTGGACCGTTGTCTCCACTACTATCCAACATAGTACTAGACGAACTAGATAAAGAGTTGGAGAAAAGAGGGCATCTGTTTGTACGGTATGCGGACGACTGCAACATCTACGTAAAAAGTAGAGCAGCAGGAGAACGGGTACTCCAATCAATTACCAAATTCATAGAGAGTCGATTAAAGCTCAAAGTGAATAAGGAAAAGAGTGGCGTTCGACGATGTGATCAGGTGAAATTCTTGGGCTATACGATACAACCAAATGGTGGTATACGGATAGCAGACAAAAGCCTAATCCGTTTCAAAGAGAAAGTCATAAAAGTGACAAAAAGAAACAGAGGGGTAAGCTTTTCCAGGGTAATCGCTGAACTCAACGCCATTCACCAAGGCTGGGTAAACTATTTCAAACTAGCAAACTGTTGGCTGCCATGGCGACAATTAGACAGTTGGATAAGACATCGCTTGCGTACTTATCGACTTAAACAATGTGGCAGAAGACACACTATCTTCAAATTCCTCCGAAAACTAGGAGCGCAACCAAGAGAATCTTGGGCAGCGACCTTATACGGAGGAGGTTGGTGGAATCTTTCAACTAAGATTGTATGTCAAAGAACGATGAATAAGAGATGGTTTGACCAAAAGGGGCTACACTCTCTTACTGATTTGGTTACTCGGAAACGGTTCAACTGTTAGAAGAAACCGCCGTGATACGTTAAAGCGTACGTCCGGTGGTGTGAGAGGTCGGAAATAAAGATAAACACCTTTGCGGAGTCCGCAGGTCTAAATGGGTATCTTTATTTCCTCCTACTCGATTGTAGAAAATGATTCAAAAATGTTCTAAAGGCCTGGAAGACCGCCCCCGTTGTTAGCTAATTTTCAACAGGGACGGTCTTCCAGACCTTTGGTTAAGAGGGGTTTATTAACTATTTTCTACAAACCGATTCGGTCTTCTAGACCTTTTTGCTTATCCAAAACTCACGTAAGGTATGAATAGTGTGTACTATTTTTATATGAAAACCCTTTATTAATCATACAATGACACCAAAAAAAATACTCATAGTAGAAGATGAAATGCTTATCGCAGCGAATATCTCTTTGCAGTTGACGAATTTCGGATATGAAATTACGGGCTTATTGCCTAGAGGAGAACAGGTGTTAGCACATATTAAAGAAACAGCTCCAGACATTATCCTTTTAGACATTCAACTTAAAGGGGAATTAGATGGTATTGCCGTTGGACAATTAATTCAAGCAAATCAACCAACCCCCATTATTTACCTTACCTCCAATACAGATGATGCCACTTTTGAACGGGCTAAAACAACTAATCCTTATGCTTTTATTGCCAAACCTTTCAACAATAGAGATTTAAAAAGAACCTTAGCACTAGCCTTTAATCGACTCTCAGAAGAAACAGACAATTCCAAAGTAGCACCTATAACTGAGAATCCTTTTCTACTCAATGATCGTATTTTTGTACGCCATAAGGATACGATGGTCAAAGTGTTTGTTAAAGACATTCTCTACATTGAGGCAGAAAGAAATTATTCTCGAATTTTTGCGAAGGACAAAGCTTATCTTTTAACGATGAACTTAAAGACCATTGCTAGTAAACTCCCTCCTGCCCATTTTCTTCGTATCCACCGTTCTTTCATTATTAATTTATCACAAATCGACGAAGTGAGTGATCATTTTATTGTTATTAACCGAAAAGTCATTCCTTTTGGAAAAGTGCAAAAAGAAGAACTTTTAGCTAGAGTACGGTTATTATAAGGTCGTTTAGTATTTCTTCAAGCACATAATTCCAAATTGGTTTTGGACACTCGTAACTTGGAAATTCATTTCCAAGCTACGATTTAAACCATCAAACCATTAAACCAATGATGCCTTACACTATGATAAAATACTTGTACAATCAAACCCTTCTTTCGGACAATGAAACCTAGCGTTCGTACTTACCCACTTTCTAAAAATTAGTTTTGCGCCTTTCTTTGTAAGGAATTCTTCCAAGAAGAAAACTATACTGTAACAAAGTTAGATGGTTAAAATTGTTTTATTACTACATTGTTGGTAGACAGCCTTTCAATAACAATAAAACAATATAGCAATTTAACCATGACGCAGTTTATTAAAAATACCTTTTTTAAATCTGCTTTACTTATTTCCAAAAGTGACTCGCTCCCCTTTTACATATACTGGACATAGGTAAAGCCAAACACTAATTATTATGAGCAAGCCTAATTTTTTCAAAACAATCTGTTGTGTCTTTACCTTATTGACGCTTTTTTCTTGTGATAAAAATGCTCCTGCGGTGGAAACCTTAAATGAACAGGTAAAAACAGAAATTGATGCGAAATCTATTGATCGAAATTTAGCCTACATGACTTTATTTGGACAAGACGAAACGGCTAATAGTCGAGGTAACTTTTTGAGCGAAACCAATTTAGTCTTAAACTTAAAAGGAACGGCTACTGGTTTTGAAAGTACTGTACCTGATAATGAAACGGCAGGTATCATGGCTGGCAACTGCTTTGAAGCAGAATTAATTTATGTGCCAACAGGTAAAGTAATTGGTACTGGAATTGATTGTTTGTCTAAAGCCCGAGAAACGGGCGGAGGTCTAGCCTTAGTAGGAACAGCTATTTTTGATTTTGGTCCATTTGGTACGTTAACGACTCAAGGATTAACTTCTGTGCAACCGAAAACACATGGTTCTGACCCTATTACGCACATTACGGGCGCAATTCCTGGTGTGGGCGAAAATTCTATCGTTGATGGAACTGGCTTATTTGAAGGAGTTACTGGGACGTCCAGATTGTCTGGTGCGGTCAATATGAGCAATATCCACAATAATGAAATTACTTTCGATTGTCTATTTATTATTGATATAGATTAATTATTCAGAATCGAGAAGAGAGAGCAGAGAAGAGAGATTTATCTTTGGAAAATTTGATTAATTTTGGACTCATTGAATCAATATTTACCGATTTTTAGTCTCTTTTCTCTATTCTGAATAGTCACGATTTAGATTAAATCAATACCCCAAAAAATGAATTTCTTAGAGAGGCGATGATTAAAAGTCGCCTTCTCTTTCATCTTAATAGTCACAGAATAGAAACTCCATTCTCATCCGTGGTAAAAAACATCCGTGGTAAAACTATCCTAGCTAAACAATAGAAACGCCATTTTCATCCGTTGTCAACACATCTGACATATAATCCAAGAAAGGACGCATATTCGCAAAGGATTGATTTAATTTGTCCAAAAAGTCAGCGGCTAAAACCTCTTTATCCGTAAAATTCCGAATTAATAAATATTGTTTGTATCGAAGTAAATCAATATTTGGATGGTCTTTTGGATAATCTCTGGGCGCTGTTTTTAATTGATCGCCTTTTAATTCACCAAAGGTATCTACAAACGTTGGTTGCGCAATAATGTCTCGTAATTCCTGTGCATCTGCGGCAATTTCTACTCGAATTCGTTTTAGATCTTCTTTATTAGGCCCCCAAAAACCACCAGCTATAAAGGAATTACCAGGTTCTAAGTGAAAATAATAACCACCCCGACGCAACTTGGTTGCTCTAACAAAACTCCCGCCACGATTCGTTTTATAAGGCAATTTGTTTTTAGAAAAACGCACATCTCGATAAATCCGATATATTTTAACGTTTTCGACCACATCATGTCCATTCATTTTTGCTTCCAATGCTAGCCCAAAAGCTTTGACCCCTTTGTCTAATTCTTGAAAACGGGGTTTATGCTCGGCGAACCAATCTCTATTATTATTAGCGGCTAATTCCTTCAAAAACTGGAATAATTCGGGTTGGATGGTAGTTTGACTCATATTTGATTAATTTTTACAAAGGTAAGTTTTCAATTTTGAATTTTCAATTTTCAAAAGGAGGCGTGGGAAATCATCGAAATTCTACTTGGATTTATCGTAAAAGGTGGTATAAAAACAGATTAACTATTAATTTATAATTCTTGTCATTTTAGTTCGTCTGTGTAGGTTGTTTTTACAACCTCTAAACTATCTTTAACCTTTAAAAATAACACCAAATGGAAGGATATGCAGCAGTTAGCAATTCCGCTAATCGAAAATTAACTAGAAAACGCCCTTTTAGAAATGTAGAAAAAGAAGTGCCAAAATTAAAAAAGGCAACTTCCTCCAAAAACACTTTAACCATAGCTGAAAAAGAATTAGCGGAAGCTAAATTTGCAAAGATTGGCAAACAAGCCCAAACTAGATTCCTACTAAAGGAAAGTCTGCTTTATTTGTTTTTTTTCGGATTAGTGGTATGGGCGATTTATCAATATCTTTTAACCTAGTACCTTTTGCAGACCTCCAAGTATCTTTTAGATCTTGGAGCGTCTAAAACACTCCTCCAACAATGCTATATAAAAACCATCGCCAATTTGATTTCTGCATAAGTTACTTCCTGATTCATCGCATCAAAAAGCGCCTTTAAACTAACCGAACCATCTTCTCGAACTTGTTCTGGATCATTAGCTGCGAGTATTTGTTTATGAGCAATTTGAACCCGCCGAAATAAAGCTTGTTCTGGTTTATATTTCGAAATATCCACTTCGGGATAAATGGTTTTTATTTTTTCAAAATGCCCCATAATCGTTCCTTCGGATAATCCTCTTTCGTCGGCAATTTCTTCAATTGTCAAGCCTTTTAAAATATAGTCTTTGGTAATAGTAAAAGTAGATTGTTTGGGTAATTTCTTTTCTTTCTTTTTATTTTTAAATCGTTTGATGTCTTTTGGATCAGTTAATCCACCACAATATTCGATGAAAGAAAGTGCTTTCTTTTCTAAATCTAATTGCTGGAAATGCCCTTCTTCTTCCATCGATAATTCTTGAAAACGTTTGTCGGCTCGGAAAGCTAAATTATCTACTTCTAAAGCGATTTTATTAAAGCCAGTTAATTTGAGCCCTTTCAAACTTTTTAATCGAGATAAGGCAACATACCCTTGTCCTTTTTCAAAACTCTTACTTAAATCAACCTCTGCGGCTTCCAAAGTCATCCCTTGGCTTTTATGTATGGTAACTGCCCAAGCCAATCGAAGGGGTAATTGTGAGAATGAGGCAAGGGCATTTCCCTTGTCGTCTTCTATTGCCCACTCATCTTGGACGACGGTCATCTGCGTGCCATCCATTAATTTGACAATAGGAAGTTTTTCTTCCGAATAATCAATCACCTCGCCCAACGTACCATTAATATATCCAGCTTCATAGTTGTTTTTGACGAACATTACTTTTGCCCCTTTTTTTAATTCTAATTGGGCTTCCGCTCGGACAGACTTTTTTAAGGTTTCTAATAACTTGGAATTTCCTTTAGTTCTAGCTTGATATAATTTGCTAATACCAGAGAGTTCCCTTAAGCGAGTAATATTGAGGAGGGAGACATCTCGGTTATGACTGTATAATCTTGGTGGTTCTTTGGTGGTATCTAGTTTGGTAGTACTTGCTTTTTCTAATAAGGCAATAGACGTTTCCGAGACTTGCCCGTTTCTAATTTCATTTAAAATATCATTTAATTCATTGTCTTCTTGTCGATATTGTTCTGTTAAGTAACAAACGGCGAGTTGCCCTTCTACCCACGCTTTTGCCATGAAAGCAAATTTATCTCTTGGTGTTTCTGAATGATTACCAACGGGAGGTAATTGAAAAAAATCACCAGAAAAAATTACTTGAATACCGCCAAAAGCCGCCGTTGAATTTTTGAAAAATTTTAAGACAGTATTGACCAACTCCAATTGCTTTTTGTGAAGCATCGAAATTTCATCAATAATTAGCACTTTCGCATTTTCTAATTTATCTTTCAAGTATTTTTTTGCCTTCATGTTCTGCAAATCACTACTCGTTAACGCATCCTTGATGCCTATCCCTGCCCAAGCGTGAATTGTCATACCATTCATGTGGGTAGCAGCAATGCCGGTTGAAGCGGTGACCGCAACAGGCACATTTCTTTCCCGTAAATATTGGATGTATTGATTGAGCACATACGTTTTCCCTGCTCCAGCGGAACCCGTCAGAAATACATTTTTACCCGATTTTAATAAAGTGAGTGCCGTCGCCTGTTTCATTATTGGTCTATTTAAAATTTAGCTATGAGTAAATTAGTAGATTTCCTAAAACAAGCCACCAAATTACTGTATTTAAAACATTTTTTAAATAAAAAAGAACTTAAACATTTTTTGTTTTTGAAATAAAACCATTCTTCATTGAATGATTTGAAAAAAAAATTGGAGTAATGATTTGATAATAAGGTAATAATGTACTAAAATTGATAGGAATATTAACTAAATAAATGTTTAATGAAAAATCTTAGTGTATTTATTACACTAAGTGTCAAAGAAAACCCCTATCTTTGTCAAAAATATTATTTCCACCAAAAATAACCTAACCTGCTTATGATTGCCCTAATTCTTGGCGGCGGTGCTGGCACCCGACTTTACCCATTAACAGAAAATCGTTCTAAACCTGCTGTTCCATTGGCAGGAAAATATCGATTAATTGATATTCCTATCTCTAATTGCTTAAATTCTGGCGTACGAAGGATGTATGTTCTAACGCAGTTTAATTCTGCGTCTCTTAATAAGCACATCAAAAATACTTACGGATTTGACCATTTTAATAATGGTTTTGTAGATGTATTAGCTGCAGAACAAACTCGTTCTAATATGAACTGGTTTCAGGGAACGGCAGATGCAGTTCGTCAGAGTATGAAGCATTTAGTCAATCATAAATACGAGCATGTGTTGATTCTTTCTGGGGATCAATTATATCAGATGGATTATCAAGCGCTATTAGCTGATCATATTGAAAAAGGAGCGGATATATCTATTGCAACGATTCCTGTAAATGCGAAGGATGCTCCAGGTTTTGGGATTATGAAAGTAGATAAAGCAGGAACAATTAATACCTTCGTAGAGAAACCAAATGCAGATATATTACCGAAATGGACTTCTCCTGTGGCGGAAGAATATGCCAAACAGGATAAGAATTATTTAGCATCTATGGGCATCTACTTATTTAATAAGGAGGTATTGCTTAAGATGTTTGCGGATTATCCCGATGCGAACGATTTTGGAAAAGAAATCATTCCAAATGCTATCAATTCTAGTTATAAAGTAGCTTCTTATGCCTTCGGTGGTTATTGGACGGATATAGGAACAATTGCTTCGTTTATGGAAGCAAATTTAGAATTAACAGAAAATATTCCTGCTTTTAACCTTTTTAGCAATACCGATAAAGTATATACTAGAGCAAGAGTTTTACCACCTTCTAAAATGAGGAAAACATTATTTGATAATGTCATTTTTACGGGGGGTTGTATTATTCATGAAGCAACTATCGAAAAGTCGGTTATAGGTATTAGAAGTAGAGTAGAAGAGAATACCGTCATTAAACGGTCTATATTAATGGGGATTGATTATTATCAAACTTTAGAAGAAATTGCCATTTTAAAAGAGCAAGGTAATCAACCTCATCTGGGGATTGGTAAAAACTGCCATATTGAAGATGCTATTATTGACAAGAATTGTTCAATTGGGAATAATGTGACGATTAAAGGTGGGGCTAATTTAGAAGATATTGAAACGCCTATTTACTGCATTCGAGATGGTATTATTATTCTAAAAAAAGGCGCTATCGTGTCTGATGGAACGGTGATTGGTAACTCAAATGATTAGAATAGAGAGTAGAAAACAGAGTTGTCTTGCGGTGATAAGAAATGAATATTTTAATTTTAAATGACCTTCTGCGAGAAGTTGAAGTTTATCAATATTTTAGAATATCGATGCTTATTGGAATTGGTCTAGAAATTTCTGAAAGAATCTAAATCATATCTATTCTCTTAATAAAATGGTCTCTTTTCTCTAATCTTTAAAAAGAAGTAGCCAACAAGCTTTAATTTTTTGTTTCGATATACCGACAAAATAATAATTTTATAGCAGAATAGAAAAAGCCTTTATCATTTTGATAAGGGCTTTTTTGATGAAAATTTAATTTATCAAGGTTAAAAAGCAATTTTTTTAATTACTTTTTGAATAAAAACAGACAAAAAATGATTAATTTTTTTAATTTTTTTTCACAATTTTAATTATTTTGATTGGTTTAATTTGTTGATTAATAAGTGTTTAGGTTTTTATTTTTGAAATTTTATTAATTTTTTTAATCACAAAACCTTCTTTTTGTACTTTATAAAACTTCCTTATGCTCGTATATTTGTAATGTGTTAAGTAATTAACGCAAAAGCTAACAAAAGATTAGCTAATAATTTTAGGATATGTTCATGGGATTTGAATTTGGCAAGGCACTCTTTAGTGGGATTTAGAATGCCTTGCTAACATTCATACTTTCTACAAGATGACATGATGATGCAGGATTAACAGGATTTCCTAAAATTACTCAACTAGATAAAATCTTAAACTTAATATATAGCGAGGACAAAAGCGTCACGCTTCAATTGATAAAAACTGGCAAAAGTGGAAAAAAAAATAGATAGGCTGATTCAAAATAATAATTGAATAGCTAGCAGCGTTTTTATCAAGCAGGCATTATTTGCCGCACACAAATTGAAATGTTCATGGGATTATAATTTGTTGTAATCGGCAAGCCACTCAGTTGGCTTGCTCTTTTTCTCCAAATTCAGCCCTTTTGATATAAAGAATTATTTTGGATATGTTCATGGGATTATAATTTGTTAAGCGTTAGTCATTTCTTAAAATGACTAACGCTTTTTTTTGCTCTAAATGTAAATTTAAAGGACTTGGTAATACTTACCAGCAAAATTATAGAAAGGAATGTTATATCAAAAAAATATAAATGTAAACGGAGCAACTAATTGGAGAAATGTATAAAAACTGTCATTTTAACAAATGTGAAAACCCGCTTGAATGCTTGCGGGCAGGTGTAGCAAATCACTAAACTACTTCCGCTACTACAAAAGTGCTCCCTCCCACAAAAACTAAATCCTCTTTCCCAGCCTTTCGTTTCGCTGCCTTTAAGCCATTTTTTACTGAACTATACTTTCGACCCTTCAAATCATACGCTGCTGCCTTTTCTTTTAAAATATCTGCTGCCAATCCCCTAGGAATATCAGCTTTGACAAAATAATAGCGAGCGCTTGTAGGTAGCATTTTTAGAATCTTCCCGATGTCTTTATCGTTGACCATGCCTAATACAAAATGTAGTGCTTCATAATTGCTTTTTTCTAATTGCTGTAATATTTGCTGAATGCCTGCTTGATTATGCCCACTATCACAAATAATGGTTGGTTTATCGCCTAATTTTTGCCAGCGACCTAAAAAATAGGTTAAGGGCTTAAGATTTTTTAATCCTGCTTGAATAGCGGATGGTGTAATGGATGGTAAGAGGGAATTCTTATTAATGGTGGTAATGGCTTGTAGCGCAGTTGTAATATTTTTTTTCTGATAGCCACCCATTAAATTAACGGCGAGGTGATTAAAATTATGACTTCTGCCTTTAATATAATAGATAGTATGATGCGCTTGTACTTCTTTTTCGATGACGGAGATGTTTTTATCTGCGAAAGTAATTGGTACATTTTGTTGGATCGCAGTTGACTCAAAGATTGCTTTGGTTGCTTTTTGCGTCTCTCCAATGACCACAGGAATATTAGCTTTGATAATTCCTGCTTTTTCCCTAGCAATTTCGGGCAAGGTCTCTCCTAAAAATTGCTGATGGTCGTAACTAATATTGGTAATGACAGATATTAAAGGCGTAATAATATTGGTTGAATCTAATCTCCCACCTAAACCTGTTTCAATGATGGCCACGTCTACTTTTTCCTTGGCAAAATAGTCAAAGGCTAAAGCAACTGTAATTTCAAAAAAAGAAGGTCGAACCTTTTCAAATGTAGCATTATGTTTTTCTACAAAATCAACAACATGTCGTTTACTAATTAGCTGACCATTAATTTTAATCCGTTCCCTAAAGTCTTTGTAATGAGGAGACGTGTAATAACCTACTTTTAAACCACTTGCCTGTAGCATTGCACCAATTAAATGAGTGGTTGATCCTTTGCCATTCGTACCTGCAATGTGAATACTTGGGAATTGTTGATAGGCATGCCCAACATGATCACAAAGGGTAATAATATTGGTTAAATCTTTTTTGAATGCCGCACCGCCTATTTTTTGGAACATAGGAAGTTGGATATACAAATGATTTAAGGTTGCCTTATATTTTTGGTGGATGCTTTGCTTCATATTGCAAAGAAATTGAAAATTGCCAACTACTGCAACCCACTCCAATAACTAGCAGGCACATTCGCCCCAAATTCCTGTGCGGATCGCAAATCTGCGACTGCCTGTGTTTTGTTGCCAAGATTTTTATAAGCCAAAGCGCGTTGCATCAAAAAGATCCCTCTTTGACGGTCGAGAGATAAGGCTTGGTTATAATCAGCTATGGCTGCTTCATGTTGATCTAATCGACTTTTACCCAAGCCTCGTTCATACCAAACCTCTGCATCATAAGGATTTATAGACAAATAAGCGGTATGATCTTGAATAGCGAGTTCATAATTTCCACTTTGCATATATAACAAAGAACGATTGGCATAGCCACCAGGTTTGTCGGGTTCTAACTCAATGGCTTTATTTAAATCGACTAAGGCTGCTTGATTTTGACCTAAATAACCGAGTGCAGCGCCCCTGTTGGCGTATAATTCGCCTAAATCTGGTGCAAACTCAATCCCTTTGGTATAATCTGCAATGGCTTGTTGTACTAAATTTCGATCATTTTGAGGGCCACCTAAATCGAAATACGTTTTGCCTCGACTATTATAAGTGCTGCCTTTATCTGGATTGATTTCAATGGCTTTAGTATAGTCCGCTAAGGCTTTATTAATGTCACCTTGATCTCGATAGAATTGTGCTCGATTGCTGTAAGGCGTATCAATTTTGTTATAGTATTTTAAAACATGAGTCCACAAGGTTCCTCCATTTTTCCAGATCTTATTTTGCTGCCAAGTCATCACGCCAAAAACTAATAAATAGGCACCTAATCCAAGAGTTAATCCTTGTTTGAAAGCAGGCTTTAGGCTGAGTTGCTGATAATAATAGCCTATTAAAAAGAATAAGCCAAAATAAGGAACATAAGTAAAACGGTCGGCAATAAACCCTTGCCCTGCACCGACAACTTGTAGTATGAACACGACATTAAAAGTGAAGAAAGCCAATCCAAATAAGATAACTGTTTTTTTCTTTTTAAAGGCATAATACAAGCCAATAATTAATGGTAACACTAAAGCAGTAGCTGCATAAAATTCCCAGCCAATAACAGAAGGGTAGGGGTAGAGTGGAGACATTTCATAAGGAAAAATGAACTTGGCTAAATAGACGATATAAGAATAACCGCCGACCATGATTCTTTCTAAAAAATTATAATCTGTTGCTTGATCGAGTGATCCTTCTTTGGACAAGAAAAAGATACCCATTAGACCTGTTATTAAGGAGAGTAAAAAGAAGCCGATTTTTTCTAAAATCAATTTAAAACTCAACTCCCTTTTTAAAAAATAATCAATAGCTAACAAGGAAAGTGGTAAAGCGACTGCCTGAATTTTAGATAATAAAGACAGTATAAATAAACCAATAGTTAGCCATAAATATCCTTTCTTCTTTTTATCAAAATGGATGTATTGAATGTAATTATAAATAGCAGCAAAATAAAAAACACCGTATAAAACATCCTTGCGCTCGGTGACCCAAGCAACCGATTCTACCCGCATTGGATGTATGCCGAATAATAAGGCGACGATGCCTGCTGCAATCGGCGATAATTTTAATTGAATCCCAATTTTATAGACAAAAAAGACGCAAATTAGATGCAAAATCAGGTTGTTAACGTGAATAACGGTGGCATTTAAACCAAAAACAGCTTTTTCAATAGCGAGACTTAAAATGGACAGTGGATTATAATTTCCAATGACGGTATCTGTAAAAATGCTTTTAATACTCCGCCAATCAAAGACTTGTAAATTAGGATTTTTTAGAATATTTACATCGTCATCCCAAGTAACAAAATCATTCATTAAAGAAGGAATGAAGGCAATGGCAGTTGCGACTAAAACAATAATTAAAGGTAAAGTAGTATTCGATAAACTACTACCATTTTTTATCTGGACAGTTGTTTTTCTAGATTGTTTTTTTTTAAGACTTTTTTTCTTTGCCATTATTTTTGAGATTTGGATAGCATAGTCCAAAAATCTCACCAAAAGAAGGAAGCCCTTGTTGTAACATTTTAATTGTCTATCCTATTCACCCAGAAAAATAACGCCTTTATCGCCTTTTTACATAAGTTCCCAATTTTATTACAACCTACCAAGCTGCTTTTCATTACTTTTGAATGATAAAACAGAAGCAATTCATGCTTCCTTCAATCACCGACAAATTTTAACAAATGAAAAATCGTTTTTACATTTACCTAGGCTTTTTTTGCCTTTTTACCCTTTACAATAATTCCTTATTCGCTCAAATATCAGATAGTGCGACTATTTGGCAAATGACTATGATAGACGATAATGAATTTGTAGGACATATTCTTTCGGAGACAGAAACCGTTATTGAATTTAAAACGGCAACTATAGGCACTATTACTTTACGAAAAAATCAAATTAAGCGACGGGAAAAACTTCGAAGTGATGGTTCTACCAATGGACTACTCTGGGCAGAAAATCGCATGGCTTACAGGTATTTTATACGAAATAGTGGATATAATTTGAAAAAAGGAGAAGCAATTTATCAAAATGCTTGGATATTGGTCAATAATATTGATGTTGGCGTTAGCGATAATTTTTCTATCGGATTGGGTACGGTACCCCTCTTTTTATTCGGAGAGGGGACTTCTCCTGTTTGGCTAACACCAAGAGTAAGTATTCCAGTAGAGGCAGAGAAAGTTAATTTAGGAGTTGGTGCTTTGGTTGGTACGACTTTAGGCAATGATTTTGATAATTCCTCTTTTGGGTTTGGTTTTGGGAATGTCACACTAGGAGATAGAAATAAGAATATAACCCTTGGCGTTGGATATGGGTTTTTTGATGGAGAATTTGCCGATAGACCCACTTTTAATGTTTCAGGAATGCTCCGAACAGGTAAAAGAAGTTATTTAATTTCTGAAAATTATATTATTTCTGCGGGAAATGAGACTGTTGTTGCTTTATCTTTAGGAGGTAGGTTTACGGGAAAAAGAATTGTCTTAGATTATGGTGGTTATTTTGTTCCCAATTTAGGCACTTTTGCGATTGCTCCTTGGTTGAGTGTCAGTATTCCTTTTGGAAATGTTCGGAATTAGATGAAATTAAAGTATCATTTTAATCTTCTTTATTGGAATGATGCTCGTTTTTGATAAACTTACCTTACTTTCACTTTTATTTTGATAAAATCCCCTATTAAACTCTAATTACTATGCTTTTATCTCTTGGAAAAGTTGATCCTGGTAGTATGCCTGCGGATCAGAAAAGTTACTTGAAGCCATTTCATGGTAAAATGCAAAATATAGCTTCTAAAACCAAATTTAAAGATGAAGTGAAAGGGAAATGGAAGCCATTTACGACTTTGTCAGGGTCAAAGAAGTTGATATTGGAGTTACAAACATTTTTGAAAGGTGTAGGTTTTATGCCCAATACGAATTTGGATGGTGTTTTTGGGTATCGAACTTTTTCAGGAGTCCGTTTATTCCAAGAATATGTAAGAACGATCGAAGGTCAAAATATTGTACCAGACGGTATTGTTGGAAATGGAACTAGAGCACATATTAAAAGATGGAAAGACAATGGATTGGTATGTGAGTGGAATAAAGGAGAACCATCTACCGATTTTACCCAATGGATTAATTTCTTAAGTAAGGCGAAGCAATATTATCAAGGCGAAGCCAATCGACCGCTTGAAGAAAAGAACAAAATACTGACCTTTTCTGAAAATTATACGGAACCAACAGCTACTAGAAAAATTGCAGATTGGGATATTAGCCCAGATTCGGTGCATTTAATTGGTATTCGCAGAGATCAAGGTAAAAATTTTCAAGTTCGGAATACCAATCAAGATTTATTTGCCCTACTAATTAAAGGAATGGTCTTTTATTTTTGGGGGTCTACCGTTCCAAGAAGGCATAAGCCTAAGATAAAAAATGACGTAGTGATAAAGACGGTTAAACAAAAAGAGCGAGAGATAGGTTATCCTTTCTTATTAGAAGGACAACATCAGTATCATTTTGGCTGGCATATGCAAGGCAATGCCAATAAGACCTATAAGGCATTAAGATCATCGGGTGTACTAGTGTTTAGAACGAATGTTCCAACGAGTAGTAAAAGTATTGATAGTATAACTGATTTATCTACTCTATTCAATGAGAATAATACGAAACGGAATAATCCAAATCCGAATAATACCATTAATATTCACTCTTCTGGTATTGGTTGGTCTAATTATTCGGCGGGATGTCAGGTGCTTGCGGGTGCTAGTTATATCAATAATCGGGGAGAAGTGATTGATTGTACGAAGGGGATTCATACTAAAGAATTGATTGCTAAACCACATGGGGCTTATGGTTTATTTGCTGATTTAATTGTGAATTATGCTTCTCCATCGGTACAATCAGTTTCTTATACTTTAGCTAGAGAAGATACGGATTTTTTAGCGGATGAGTCAGAGAAAACTTTATTTAGTAAAATTGGGGATTTAGAGCAGAAAATGCGGGATGCATTAAAAAAATAATACGTTGTTAAAATCAATACGATTTCGGTATCAAAAAATAGGCATGCTGCTAATTAATAGATATTATTTACTAGTTATACTTTTAGCGCTTCTATTGGCTAATTGCCACTTTTCGCGAGAAGAATTATTAGAAGAAGTATCTACCGAAAATAAACATTTACCCTCCGATTATTTTTTTCAACAAAGAGCTTATCCTAAAAATAAGATTGACCAAAATGCCTATAAAAGCGCTTTAGCTTATAGAGAAAGAACTAGAAAACAGGCAACTAAGCGAAATAATACTTGGGAATTTGCAGGACCAATTAACGTTGGTGGGCGAGTAACCGATATTGAAATGTTTCCAGATGATTTAAATACGATTTTTGTTGGGGCTGCTTCTGGAGGCATTTTTAAATCAACCGATCAAGGCGAAAATTGGCAACCTATTTTTGACGACGCTGCCAGTTTATCTATTGGAGATATAACGATTGCCAGCGATAGAACCATTTATGTTGGAACGGGAGAAGCGAATGCTGGTGGAGGTTCTTTGGCTTATGATGGAGTAGGGGTGTATAAATCTGTGGACGAAGGAGCTGCTTGGGGATGGAAAGGCTTAGCGGATGTAGGCAGCATTGGAAAAGTAGTGGTTAATCCTAATGATGCGAATGAAGTCTATGTCGCAGCAATGGGACATTTATTTGATAATAATGCAGATAGAGGCGTTTATCGTAGTCAAGACGGTGGCGATAATTGGGAACAAGTCCTATTTGTATCTGATTCTACAGGAGCCATTGATTTAGCCATAGACCCAATTAATCCAAATGTGTTGTATGCAGCAATGTGGGAACGTATTCGACGACCGAATAAAAGACAATATGGCGGGGCTACTTCTGGTATTTATAAATCAACTGATGGTGGAGATACTTGGAATGAATTAACGAATGATTTACCTAGTTTGCCAGCGGATAAAGGAAGAATTGGGGTGGCGGTTGCGCCTTCTGACCCAAATATCTTGATGGCGATTTATGCGGAACGAGATGGTGCTTTACAAGGCATCTATAAATCAACCAATGCTGGAACAAATTGGAACCAAGTGGATGACATCGGAAGTGTTCCATTTATGTGGTGGTTTGGCAAAATTTTCATTCACCCAGAAACGCCTGATATTGTGTTTGCACCTGGACTAGACTTATTTCGATCTAGAAATGGTGGATTGAGTTTTGCGAATGTTTCTTCTGGTGATATGCACGTTGACCAACATGCGGTCTTTATTCATCCACTAAATACAAGTTTGGTCGTAGCAGGGAATGATGGGGGCGTTTACATTAGTACCTCAGGCGGATCAGGCTGGCAAAAAAAGAATACCTTACCTATTACGCAGTTTTATACTTGTGAAATAGATTTTTTGAATCCAAGGAATCTCTACGGCGGTACACAAGATAATGGGACGAATCGCACCTTGACTGGTGATTTTGATGGCTGGCAACCTATTTTTGGTGGAGATGGCTTTCGAGTTTTAGTAGATCCAACGGATAATCAATTCATTTATGCAGAAGCCCAAAGAGGCGCTTTTGGACGATCTATAGATGGTGGCCTTTCTTTTGTTTTTGGTACCAATGGGATTGCCAATAATGATCGAAATAATTGGAATACGCCGGTTGCGATGGATTTTAATAATCCTTCTACTTTATATTTTGGAACGCAAAGAATTTATAAATCGACCAATCGTGCAGCGAATTGGTCCGCTATCAGCCCAGATTTGAGCAATGGTAATCAATCAACAAATCTTACTTTTGGTACAGTTACAAGTATTGACGTTTCTAAAGTAAATGGTAATATTATCTACGCAGGTACAGATGATGGCAACGTTTGGAATACTTTAGATGGTGGCGCTACTTGGACAAAACTATCCGATAATTTGCCCAATCGTTGGGTAACAGATGTGGCAACTGATCCTATTAATCAAGCGACTGCTTATGCTGTTTATTCTGGTTATCGCTTTGGTGAAAACATTGGGCACATTTATAAGACCGTAGATAATGGCAATTCATGGACAGCTATTTCTGGAAATTTACCTGATATTCCATTGAATGCCCTTATTGTTAATCCTGCAAATACCGATCAATTATTTGTGGCTAGTGATATTGGCGTGTTTGAAACGAAAGATGGAGGAATTGATTGGACTTTATTAAGTACCGAACTGCCGAACGTAATTGTAACCGATTTGGATTTTCATGCACCGACAAATAGATTGGTGGCGGCTACTTATGGTCGGGGATTATATGCCTATGAAGTAGGGGAGACAACGCTTATTGTTGAATCATCTGTTGTTGATTTAAAGCTTAGGGTCTTTCCAAATCCTGTTTCGGATGTTTTGACTATTGCTTTTGAGTTGGAAAAACGAACAACTTTAGAAGCTTATTTGACGAATATTACAGGAACGAAGGTGAAACATATTGCTATCGAAACTTTAAATGAAGGCGCACATAAATGGCGGACGGAGATCGGAGCGTTGGTTACTGGGCAGTATTTTTTGGTAATGGAGCAGGAGCATGAACGTAAAACAGTTGCCATATATATTGTAGAGTGAAATTTGCAAATTGAATCCCTTCGCGGAATGGAATAGTAAAAATAAACTTTTGGGATAGTTGTGAAAAATTAATAGAAATAGACTTTTTTACAAAAATGGAGCGTAAAACATGTTTTGTTAGCTTCATATCCAAGTATAGAATAAAATTTTCTCCAAATCCTATTTCTTAAATTAACCCTCCTTACCATATAATATCTCCTAAAACAACGCCCTTACTTACCACTTCTTTTTTTTAAAAAAAACCTTATAAATATTTGCAATTTAATTTTTGTTTAATACAGAAATAATCGTACCTTTGCATTCGCTTTGGAAAAGGTGGGTTTATGAAATCCATAAAAGCCTTTAAAACAAAGGAAAATACGTACTTTTTTAAGTACCTCTTTTTAAATAAAACAACCGCATAGAATATGCCTACTATTAACCAGTTAGTCAGAAAAGGAAGAAAAAAGATAGTTGAAGCGAGTAAATCTCGTGCTTTAGACTCTTGTCCTCAGAAAAGAGGAGTTTGTACTCGTGTTTATACGACTACACCTAAGAAGCCTAACTCTGCACTTAGAAAAGTAGCGAAAGTAAGATTGACGAACGGTATTGAGGTTATTGCCTACATTCCTGGTGAAGGTCACAACTTACAAGAGCACTCAATCGTATTGATTAGAGGGGGGAGAGTAAAAGATTTACCAGGTGTACGGTATACGATTGTCAGAGGGGCATTGGATACAGCAGGTGTGGCGGACAGAACACAAAGTCGTTCTAAGTACGGTGCTAAACGCCCAAAAAAGGCCAAGAAGTAAGTATTCGCTAGTTTTTTTAATTGATTTTATTTTTTCTAACTATAGCGGACATCATTTTTTATGGCTGACCGCAAAAATTCCTCAGGGAAATGCGTAAAAGAAAACCTAAAGTAAGAGTAATCACTCCTGATCCAAGATATAAAGATGCTTTGGTAACTCAGTTTGTCAATAACTTAATGTATTCAGGTAAGAAGAGTACAGCTTTTGCTGTGTTCTACGGTGCAATGGATATCATTAAAGAAAAAATGGGTACTGATGAGCACGCTGTTTGGAAGAAAGCATTGAATAATATCATGCCACAGGTGGAAGTAAGAAGTAAGCGAATTGGTGGGGCAACATTCCAAATTCCTGTAGAAATCAGACCAAATAGAAAATTATCTATTGGTATGAAATGGATGATTAATTTCTCTAGAAAGCGTAGTGGTAAAGGAATGGCGGAGAAATTAGCTGCTGAGGTAATGGCTGCTAGTAAAGGAGAAGGAGCTGCTGTAAAGCGTAAAGAAGATACGCATAAAATGGCAGAATCTAATAGAGCATTTGCACACTTTAAGGTGTAATTTTAAATGATTGAATAATAAATTTTGAATAATTACTATTCAAAATTTATTATTCAATCATTCAAAATTAATACTATAATAAAGATAAACGAGAAGGCTTAGACAAACGTTAATCAACAATCAACAGATTTCTTAAATCTAATTTTTTAACTCATTAATTCCTTTTAGGTCGTTGTCATGGCAAAAGATTTAACTTATACGAGGAACATTGGTATCGCCGCGCACATTGATGCAGGTAAGACTACCACTACAGAGCGGGTTCTTTATTATACGGGTATTAGCCATAAGATTGGTGAAGTACACGATGGTGCTGCCACCATGGATTGGATGGAGCAAGAACAAGAAAGAGGTATTACTATTACTTCTGCTGCTACTAAAACTAGTTGGACTTGGAAAGACCAAGAATATCCAATTAATATTATTGATACGCCTGGTCACGTTGACTTTACAGTTGAGGTGGAACGGTCTTTAAGAGTTTTGGATGGTATGGTTTTCTTATTCTGTGCAGTATCTGGGGTAGAGCCTCAATCTGAAACAGTATGGAGACAAGCAGAAAGATATAGCGTTCCTAGAATTGGATTTGTTAATAAGATGGATCGACAAGGTGCTAACTTCTTTGAAGTAGTGAAGCAAGTGAAGGAGATGTTGGGCGGTAATCCTGTTCCATTACAGGTACCTATCGGATCAGAAGATGAGTTCAAAGGTGTGGTTGATTTGATTACGAATCAAGCAATTATCTGGAATGAGCATGATAGAGGAATGACTTATGAGGAGATTGAAATTCCAGCAGATTTAGTAGATACAGTTGCAGAGCAAAGAGAATATTTATTAGAAGCAGTAGCAGAATATGACGAGACGTTGATGGAAAAATACTTCGATGACCCTGATTCTTTAACTGCGGAAGATATTCGTGGTGCATTAAGAGCAGCGGTAATCGACATGAGTTTGATTCCAATGATGTGTGGTACTGCCTTCAAAAATAAAGGAGTTCAAGCAGTATTAGATGCAGTTTGTGCATTTATGCCTTCTCCATTAGACATTGAAGCAGTTGAAGGGACTGACCCTAAGACAGATGAGGTTATTTATAGAAAGCCTGCTGATAGTGAGCCATTTTCGGCTTTAGCATTTAAGATTGCAACAGACCCATTCGTAGGTCGTTTAGCTTTCTTCCGTGTTTACTCTGGTACACTAGATGCTGGTTCTTACGTAATGAATACACGTTCTGGTAAGAAAGAACGTATTTCTAGAATCTACCAAATGCACTCTAATGACAGAGAGGCGATGACGCAAGTAGGTGCTGGAGATATTGCAGCGGCAGTAGGATTTAAGGATATTAAAACAGGAGATACTTTATGTGATTTGGATAATCAAATCGTTCTTGAAAGTATGACTTTCCCTGATCCTGTAATCGGTATCGCAATTGAGCCTAAGACGCAGAAGGATGTAGAAAAGATGGGGATGGCTTTAGCGAAATTGACGGAGGAAGATCCAACTTTCCACGCTAAGTTCGATGAAGAAACGAATCAAACAATTATTAGCGGCATGGGTGAATTACACCTTGAAATTATCGTTGATCGTTTGAAGAGAGAATTCAAAGTAGAAGTAAATGAGGGAGAACCTCAAGTAAATTATAGAGAAGCATTAACTAACTCTGTATCACACAGAGAAAAGTTAAAGAAGCAATCAGGTGGTTCTGGTTTGTTTGCGGATATGGAATTCGAATTAGGTCCTGCGACTGAAGAATTCATGGAAACAGACGAATTTAAATCAGGAAAAGAGAAATTAGAATTTGAATGGGGTATTGTTGGTGGTTCTATTGATAAGAACTACATCAAACCAATCAAAGACGGTTTCCGAGCGATGATGGACAATGGCGTTTTAGCTGGATACAGCATAGACGCTATGAGAGTGAAAGTTTATGATGGTTCTATGCACGCAGTAGATTCAAAGCCAATTGCTTTTGAATTGTGTGCAAAGGAAGGCTTCAAAGCTGCTGCTAACAAATGTAGACCAGTTTTATTGGAGCCAATCATGAAATTAGAAGTAACTTCTCCTGAAGAATACACAGGTGGTGTAATTGGTGATTTGAACAGAAGACGTGGATTGATCAAAGGTCAAGACATGAAGAACAATGCTACGATTATCAAGGCAGATGTTCCATTATCTGAAATGTTCGGTTATGTAACACACTTAAGAACAATTACTTCTGGTAGAGCTTCTTCTTCTATGGTGTTCTCACACTACGCAGCAGCACCAAGAGGAATTGCTAAAGAAGTGATTGATAAAGTTAAAGGTGTTACCGCCTAAGAAATAAAAGTTAGAATAGATTGGCTTTTTGCCGATCTATTCTTCCCTTACATAAAATTATTTTTAATTTTTTATATTTTAAAAATAATTTGCTAAAGCCAAAGGGCTTAATAATAGCATTAAAATATTGGAATAATGTTCTTTTTAGAAATAATCTATTGCAAAATTATTAACAATACAATTTTGTGATTATATATAAGAAAAACATTAATTCTAACCTAAAAATAGTGAATGTTGGACTTGTAAAAACTATAGAAAAGTAGTACTTTTGCACTCCGAAATTTACTTATTAAATTTTATACTAAAAGGTTATGAATCAAAAGATTAGAATTAAGCTTCGCTCTTACGATCACAATTTAGTTGATAAGTCAACAGAAAAAATTGTAAAAACAGTTCGTAACAGCGGCGCAGTTGTAACTGGTCCGATTCCGCTGCCAACCGACAAAAAGATTTTTACTGTGTTACGTTCACCTCACGTTAACAAGAAATCTCGGGAGCAGTTTCAGTTGCGGACTCACAAACGCCTAATAGAGATATACACTCCAACCCAAAAGACAGTCGATGCATTGTCAAAATTGGAACTTCCGAGTGGTGTTGACATTCAAGTTAAATTAACTTAAGAGATTTTTGGTGAATAGTAAATAGTGATTTGTCGGTTTTTATACCCATCCTTTTTACTCTTTCCTTCCTTTTCAAATTTAACTTTTATTCTGATAATAATCAATCTTGTATAAGTTTTAAATATTCTTAATTTAAGATTTATTAAAATTTAAAATACTGTTGATTTTGTGCAAGTTACTCATTTAGAGTTGATTGCTGGATTTTATCCAATCAATCACTAGTGACTAATCGCTAAATTACCAAAACAAGATTCAAAATATTTAAACGTGAACGGAATCATCGGTAAGAAAATTGGCATGACCAGCGTTTTCGATGAAGCTGGGCGAAACATTCCTTGTACAATTGTTGAAGCAGGTCCTTGTGTTGTTACACAAAAAAAGACAGAGGACACTGACGGATACGATGCATTACAATTAGGTTTCGGCGAGAAGAAAGCTAAGAATACTTCAAAAGGACTCCAAGGCCATTTCGATAAGGCTGGAACAGCACCTAAAAGAAAAGTAGTCGAATTCAGAGACTTTGAAATAAATAAAGAAGCAGGTGATATTATTACCGCTACTGATGTTTTTGCAGAAGGAGACTTTGTAAGTGCTATTGGTACTTCTAAAGGTAAAGGTTTCCAAGGAGTTGTTAAGCGTTATAACTTTAAAGGGGTTAATGATGCAACTCACGGACAGCATAACCGACAAAGAGCCCCTGGCTCTATTGGTGCTGCCTCTTATCCAGCAAAGGTTTTCAAAGGAATGAGAATGGCTGGTAGAATGGGGAATGACCGAGTAAAAGTGAAGAACTTGGAAATCGTAAAGATTTTCGCTGACCAAAACTTAGTATTAGTTAAAGGAGCAATTCCTGGTCATAAAGGTTCATTCGTGATTTTAGAAAAATAATAATTGTTTAATTGTTTAATTGCTTTATTGTTGATTGCCAACAATTTAACTATAAAACAATAAAACCATTTAACAATATTAAATATTTCAGAAAATGAAACTGGAAGTATTAAACATAAGCGGAGATTCAACGGGTCGGTCAATTGACTTACCAGATAATCTTTTTGGCGAGTCTAACGACCATGTAGTTTACCTAGCGGTAAAAGCATACTTAGCAGCACAACGTCAAGGTACGCACAAAGCAAAGGAAAAAGGTGAAATTACCGCTTCTACTAAGAAGATCAAGCGACAAAAAGGAACGGGTACTGCTCGGGCTGGTAGTGTCAAGAGTGGAACAATGAGAGGTGGTGGTAGAATGTTTGGACCTAGACCTAGAAAATATACACAAAAGTTGAACAAGAAAGTGAAATTAGTAGCTAGACGTTCTGCAATTGCTAGTAAATTAGCTAACGGTCAAGTAAAAATTGTTGAAAACTTTACTTTCGATGCACCAAGAACTAAAGACTATATCAATGTATTGAATGGTTTAGGTTGTGCAGATGGTAAATCACTATTAGTATTAGGAGAGTACGATAATAATGTATTATTGTCTAGTCGTAATGTTCAAAAAGCAGGAGTTGTTGCTGCTGCTGAATTGAATACTTATGAAGTGTTGAATGCAGGTACATTAGTATTATCAGAAGGAGCAGTTGAAAAAATTGTTGCATCCTTATCTTAATTAGATGAGTTAAATGGTTGATTTGTTTTGGTACGGGGAAATAACCTCTCAACCTCTCAACCTCTAAACCTTTATAAAATGGCAAAGAAAGTATTAATCAAGCCAATGATCACAGAAAAGTCTAGTGCTTTAATCGATGATCAAAATAAATACACCTTTAAGGTTGATAAAAAAGCGAATAAGGTAGAAATCAAAAAAGCAATTGAAGCGGCTTATAATGTAGCTGTAGAAGATGTGAATACAATGATTATGCCTTCAAAAGCTAAAGTTAGAAACACAAAAAAAGGTGTACAAAGAGGTCGTAAATCTTCTTTCAAAAAAGCAATTGTAAGATTGGCTTTTGGTGAAGAGATCGATTTGTACGGCGATATTTAAAAAAGAGAAGTCAGAAGTCAGACCGAAAATTAAAATTTTCTGTCAGAAGTCAGACTTGCCTTATAAAAATGTTAGAAATCTGACCTCTGACAATAGAATGGTCTGACTTCTGACATCTTCAAAAAGGTTGTTAGCAAAGATGAATAAACATCAGTAATTGACAACTTATTCAGGCAAAAATTTAAATTCATAGGAAATGCCAGTAAAGAAGTATAAACCGGTATCGCCCGGTTCAAGATTTAGAGTAGGTAATTCTTTTTCGGAACTTACCGCTACTAAGCCAGAAAAGAGTTTAACTGTAGGTCTTAAAAAGTCAGGTGGTCGTAACCACTCTGGTAAGATGACTGTCCGAAACATCGGTGGTGGTCACAAGAGAAAGTATAGAATTATTGACTTCAAGAGAAATAAGGAAGGTGTAGCAGCTGAAGTTAAGACAATTGAGTACGATCCAAATCGTAGTGCATATATTGCTTTAGTGCAATATAGCGACGGTGAAAAAAGATATATTCTTGCACCAAACGGATTAAAGGTAGGTGATTCTATCATGTCTGGAAAGGGAGCAACACCGGTTACTGGTAATGCTTTATACTTAGCAGATATTCCTTTAGGTGCTTCGATTCATGCAATCGAGTTAACACCAGGTAGAGGTGCTGCTTTAGCAAGAAGTGCTGGTACTTACGCTACTTTAACAGGTAGAGAAGGAAAATATGCTTCTGTAAAGTTACCCTCTGGTGAAGTTAGAAGAATCTTATTGACTTGTAAAGCAGTTATTGGTACAACATCTAATCCTGATCATGGATTAACTGTATTCGGTAAAGCTGGTAGAAGAAGATGGATTGGTAGAAGACCTAGAGTTAGAGGTGTAGCAATGAATCCTGTCGATCACCCAATGGGTGGTGGTGAAGGTAAAGCTTCTGGTGGTCACCCAAGATCAAGAACGGGTATTATGGCTAAAGGTCAGAAGACACGTAATAAGAAGAAACCTTCTACTAAGTTGATTATCTCTAAGAGAAAGACTAAGAAGAAATAAGCAGTAAAACAGTAAACTGTTCCTCTTTTTAGGTACTGTTTACAATAACCATAATATAAAATGGCAAGATCAATAAAAAAAGGGCCTTACGTATTTCATAAATTGTTAGGCAAAGTAGCTAAGGCTAAAGAGTCTAATAGAAAGACAGTCATTAAAACATGGTCCAGAGCATCCATGATTATTCCTGACATGGTTGGGGAAACAATTGCGGTTCATAATGGCAAAACTTTTATTCCTGTATTTGTTACAGAAAATATGGTAGGTCATAAGTTGGGTGAATTTTCTCCAACTCGTAACTTTAGAGGACACGGAGGTAAGAAGCGTTAAGAAAGTTGATTAATTAATAATTATTAGATTATTTCATTATAGCTAATAATTAATCAACTAGTAATTAATCAATTAGTAATAATATTACAATCTAAATTTCATTTAAGATGGAAGCGGTAGCTAAATTAAAAAGTGTTCCAATGTCTGTGCGTAAAATGCGCCAAGTTGTGGACAACATAAGAGGAAAGGATATTGAAACTGCCTTGAATTTATTGAGGTTTACCAAGAGAGAATCTGCGGAGTGGTTAGAGAAGTTATTATTATCTGCGATTGCTAACTGGGAATATAAAACTGGTGGTATCGAAAATGCGGATGATTATGATTTGTATATCAAAACTGCTTTTTCTGATGCTGGATCTCAATTGAAAAGATTCAGACCTGCACCTCATGGTAGAGCGCATAGAATTAGAAAGCATTCTTGTCATGTAACTTTAGTTGTTGAAAACAGAGTTGCGTTACCTGATGCGGAGGAAGAAGAGGAATTGGAAGAGTTAACTGAAGAATAAAAAATTAAGTAATAAGTAAATATATAGATGTGCTTTTAGTGCTTTAATTTATTGAAGACAAACACATTTTTAACTTTACATTTTATCCAAGTAATTATGGGTCAAAAGACAAATCCAATAGGTAATCGTTTAGGATACATCAAAGGTTGGGAATCTAACTGGTTCGGTGGAAAAGATTTCGCTAACAACGTAGTTCAAGATGAGGAGATTAGAAAATACCTTAGAGCGAGAGTTCAAAAAGGAGGTATTAGCCGAATTGGTATTGAACGTACACTTAAGCGAATTACTGTAACTATCAATACTTCTAGACCCGGTATTATTATCGGTAAGGGGGGGTCTGAAGTTGACCGAATCCGGGAAGAGCTTAAGAAACTGACTGGTAAGGAGGTTCAAATTAATATCATTGAGATTAGAAAGCCTGAGATGGATGCCTATATTGTAGGAGAATCTATCGCCAAGCAAGTTGAATCTCGTATTAATTACCGAAGAGCTATTAAGATGGCTATCCAGTCAACTATTAGAGCAGGTGCAGAAGGAATCAAGATCAGGATCTCTGGTAGATTGAATGGTGCGGAAATGGCTCGTTCTGAAGAGTACAAAGAAGGTAGAACACCTTTGCATACTTTCAGAGCAGATATCGACTACGCTTTGGTAGAAGCTTTAACAGTCTATGGTAAATTAGGTATTAAAGTTTGGATTTGTAAAGGTGAAGTATTAGGAAAGCGTGACTTATTCAGTCAGCCTGCTCCTAAGAAAGGAGGAAACCAAGGTCGAGGTGGAAACAGAGGCGGTGGCCGAGGTGGAAACAGAGGCGGTGGTCGAGGTGGAAATAGAGGTGGAAATCAAGGCGGTAGACGTTAGGAGAATCCACTAAAAAGATGTACCTTTGCGCAGCTTTTCAAAAATGGCGTAAATCAGTACGAAAATGGCTAATTTTCTAGTATCCTTATAACACTTACGTGCAATAGAATACTAACTAATAAGTAAATTACTTTTTTAAAGTATTTAATAAAATCTAAACTTTTCAGAAATGTTACAACCGAAAAGGACGAAATATAGAAAGCAGATGAAAGGCCGATACAACGGCCTAGCTTACCGTGGTAACAAAATTTCTTTTGGATCTTTTGGTTTGAAAGCAGTAACTGCGGGAAGATTGACAAGTCGTCAGATTGAATCCGCACGGATTGCGATGACTAGATATATGAAGAGAGAAGGTAAGGTATGGATTCGGGTATTTCCTGATAAGCCGATTACCTCTAAGCCTCTAGAAGTTCGGATGGGTAAAGGTAAAGGTGCATTAGACCATTATGTTTGTCCTATTAAACCAGGAAAAATTATGTTTGAGCTAGATGGTGTTCCTTTAGAAGTAGCACAAGAAGCTTTAAGATTAGCAGCTCAAAAATTGCCTGTTTTAACAAAATTTGTAATAAGACCTGATTTCGTAGGTTAAATTTAAAATTTTAAGAATTTCGATCTGTTTATCTTGCATTTTTATAACTCAATTAAAGGGTGACTATTAATTGATAGATATTTTGATTTTCATAAACTATAATTTATAATGCCAAGTAAAAAATTTTTAGAATTAAAAGAATTTACTGATGAAGAGTTGGTAAATGAATTACAGGCAACAGAAGCTGCTTATCAAAAACTTGAATTTGATCATACTATTAAAGGATTGGATAATCCTTTACAGTTGAGAGAAACTCGAAGAGATGTTGCTCGGTTGAAGACAGAAGTGAGAAGAAGAGAGGTAGAAAAAATGACTGCGGAGCAAATAGCTGGTAGATCAAAAATTAGAGCTAGAAGAAGAAGAAAAGCATAATGATTGTATTGATTGAATGATTGTATGATTGCTCCATAAGCTATTTACAATCACAACAATTTAACAATCCAACAATCAAACAATAATTCTTATGTCAGAAGAAAGAAATTTAAGAAAGACAAGAGTTGGTATTGTAACTAGCTCTAAAATGGAAAAGTCTATTACTGTTTCCATTGAACGTAAAATTCAACACCCAATTTACGGGAAGTCACTTAAGCGGACTAAAAAATTCGTTGCACATGACGAAGAAAATACCTGTAATGAAGGAGATACTGTAAAAATAATGGAGACTCGTCCATTAAGTAAGCGCAAGAAATGGCGTTTGGTAGAAGTGATCGAAAGAGCAAAGTAACATTGCGAGTGATGCGTTCCGAATTGCGAATTATTTTCTGCCTATTCGAAACACGTACTTGTAATACTAAATATTTTTCTTTTAAAAGCGGTGGTTCTCTGAAAACCACAAGGATAAAGAAAGTGTAATGATACAACAAGAATCAAGATTAAAAGTAGCTGATAATAGTGGTGCGAAAGAAGTACTATGTATCCGCGTATTAGGTGGCTCGAAACGTCGCTATGCATCCATTGGAGATCAAATCGTTTGCACGGTGAAAGATGCTTCTCCTGGAGGTGGTATGAAAAAAGGTACTGTTTCTAAAGCAGTTATCGTTAGAACAAAAAAAGAAATTCGTAGAAAAGATGGTTCTTATGTCCGTTTTGATGATAACGCGGTCGTTTTATTAAATGCTGGTGGAGAACCTAGAGGAACTCGTATTTTTGGACCTGTAGCGAGAGAATTAAGAGATAAAGATTATATGAGAATTGTTTCATTAGCTCCAGAAGTACTTTAATTTATTAACGGTACTAATTAAACTAAAGAATAGCGATGGCTAATACAAAATCAAAAAAGTCTCCGAAATTGAATATCAAAAAAGGAGACAGAGTGCTTGTAATTGCAGGTGCAGACAAAGGAGTGGAAGGCGAAGTGCTAGAAATCTTCTCTGGAAAGCAACGTGCGATTGTTGATCAAGTAAATATTGTTAAAAAACATACCAAACCTACTCAGGATAATCCTGGAGGAATCAATGAGGTTCCTGCTCCGGTTCACATTTCTAACTTAATGTTGATTGATCCTAAATCAGGAGAACCAACTAGAGTTGGCCGTAAATTGGTAGATGGTAAATTGGTTAGATTTTCAAAGAAATCAGGAGAAATTATTAGATAATGAGCTACGTTCCTAGATTAAGATCAAAGTATAACGACGAGATTATTGGAAAGTTGAAAGAACAATTCCAGTATAAGTCCATTATGCAAGTGCCTAAGTTGCAAAAGATTTGTTTAAACCAAGGTGTTGGTGCTGCCACTCAAGATAAGAAGATGGTAGATAATGCGTTGAAGGAAATGACAATGATTGCAGGTCAAAAGGCCGTTTCTACTAAAGCTAAAATTTCTGTCTCTAACTTTAAGTTGAGAGAAGGAATGCCAATTGGTACAAGAGTAACTTTACGTCACGATAGAATGTATGAATTCTTAGATCGTTTGATTACTGTTGCTTTACCACGGGTACGTGACTTTAGAGGTGTTAATGATAAAAGTTTTGACGGTAGAGGTAATTATTCAATGGGAATTACTGAACAAATCATCTTCCCAGAGATTGTCCTTGACAAGATTAACAAAATCACAGGTATGGATGTTACTTTCGTAACTTCTGCTAATACTGATGAAGAAGCATATGCTTTATTAAAGGCTTTCGGTATGCCTTTCAAAAATGCAAAATAATTAATAGTTATAGTGTAATTTGATTCGCTCAATTTGACGAATTCCTTTTATTCTACAACTACAAAACCATAATAAAATGGCTAGAAAATCAATTATTGCCAGAGAAAGAAAGCGAGAACGTTTAGTCGAAAAATATGCAGACTTACGTAAGCAGCTTAAAGAAGCAGGAGATTGGGATGCATTGGATAAACTTCCAAGAAATTCTAACAAAATTCGTTTGCACAACCGTTGTAAATTAAGCGGTCGACCAAAGGGATACATGAGAATGTTTGGTATTTCTCGTGTTGCTTTCAGAAAGATGGCTTTAAACGGTAAAATTCCAGGTGTAAGAAAAGCAAGTTGGTAATTTACCAAACAATTTTTAAGTAGGTCGGTAAAGCATTGCTACGTCAGAAGCACTTATAAGCTGCCAACACTTATGCTAAATTAAATTGACAGTTATTACTAGAGTGGAAATTGTTCCAAGCGAAGGTAGATAACTCCCGATAATTAAAATGCGAACTTACTTATTAAGTTTAAGTTCGATATTATTTATTAAGTAGCCTTAATAGACCTTATATATAGAGTGTTTAACCATTCTGTGGTTTCATTTTGTATTTTTAGTTTAAAATTTTACATTTTAGATTTAAAGAGGGGCTATACTGGTAAATTAAAATTTTAAAAATGACAGATCCAATTGCGGATTATTTAACACGCATTCGGAATGCTCAGACTGCTGGGCACAAGATTGTGGACATCCCTGCCTCTAACTTAAAAAAGAGTATCACTGAGATCCTTTACGATCAAGGATACATCCTAAAATATAGATTTACTGATGAGGGTAAGCAAGGAACTATTAACGTTGCCTTGAAGTACGACCCAACTACTAAAAAGCCAGTTATCCAAAAACTAGGCAGAATCAGTAAACCAGGTTTAAGAAAATATGCTAAGGCTGATAACATTCCTAGAATCATTAATGGTTTAGGTATTTGTATTGTTTCTACCTCTAAAGGTCTAATGACCGATAAGCAGGCTCGTAATGAGAATGTAGGAGGGGAGTTACTTTGCTACGTATATTAATGAAATTCAATTTCAAATCAGATTCAAACTTGATTTAGTAAATTGAATTTGATTGTTGAACTTGTCTTTCCATTTATTTTCAAACGAATAATATTTGAGTAATGTCTAGGATAGGAAAATTACCAATGAATGTTCCTGCTGGTGTTGAAATCAATGTGAGCAAAGGAAATTTAGTGACTGTGAAAGGTCCTAAAGGAGAATTAACACAGCAGATCGACCCAGACTTGGGTGTAGGTATAGAAGATGGGGTATTAACCGTAACGAGACCGACGAATCAAAAGCGTCACCGTTCTATGCACGGGTTATATCGTTCTTTGATCTCTAATATGATTGAAGGGGTAACTAACGGTTACAACAGTACCCTTGAACTAGTAGGGGTTGGATATAGAGCTACTAACTCAGGTAACTTACTAGAGTTGGCTTTAGGATACTCTCACCCTGTTATGTTTTATGTTCCTTCTGATATAAAAGTGGAGACTAAATCTGAAAAAGGAAAGAACCCACAGGTACTTCTTTCAGGTATTGACAAACAATTGTTAGGTCAAGTCTGCGCTAAAATTAGGGCCTTTAGAAAGCCAGAACCTTATAAAGGTAAGGGAGTTAGATTCTTAGGTGAAGAAATCAGAAGAAAAGCAGGTAAGACTGCGGGTAAATAATTATTAGTTGATTGGTTATTAATTAGCTGTCTATTATTATAGCTAATCATTATTAACCAATAATAATTCAACAAATAATCTATAACTTAAATTACTGGTCAGCAATCAGTAATAGATAAAATAGTTAAAAATGAAGCTTACAAAAGCTAAAAGCAGAAGACGGATTCATAATAGAATCAGAAAGAAAATTCAAGGGACTGCTACTCGTCCTCGTCTTGCTGTATTCAGAAGTAATAAAGCTATCTATTGTCAATTAATTGATGATTTAAATGGTGTTACATTAGCAGCGGCTTCTTCTTTGGAAAAGGATATTGCAGCAGCTGGTAATAAAACAGAACAATCCAAAGCAGTAGGTAAGAGCATCGGGGAGAGAGCAAAAAGTAAAGGCATTGAAACTGTCGTTTTTGATAGAGGTGGTTACCTGTATCATGGTAGAATTAAGGCTTTGGCTGATGGCGCTAGAGAAGGTGGATTAAATTTCTAAGAAAAATCTTAAATAATTTACCAAAAAAGAATTTAAGAAATTTAGTTGGTTGGGGTTTTATCCTTATCGCCTTCAATTCTTCAATCCTTTAAATTGGTAACTATAAATTAGCATAATGGCAAAAAGGACTGATAATCGGGTCAAAGCTGCTGAGACAGACTTAAAAGAAAAATTAGTTAACCTTAATAGAGTTGCGAAAGTAACGAAAGGTGGACGTACTTTTAGTTTCGCAGCAATTGTTGTTGTAGGTGACGGAAATGGAACAGTAGGTCATGGTCTTGGAAAAGCTCGTGATGTATCTGAATCAATTGCAAAAGCAGTAGATGACGCCAAGAAGAACTTAATTAAAGTGCCTATCCACAATGGTACCATTCCTCACGAACAAAAGGGGAAATACGGTGCAGGTAAGGTATTTATTAAGCCAGCAGCAAATGGTACAGGGGTAATTGCAGGTGGTGCAATGCGTGCAGTTTTAGAAATTGCAGGTGTTCAGAATGTATTGGCAAAATCTATGGGGTCTTCTAATCCTCATAACGTAGTGAAAGCTACGATTGATGCACTTAAGAGCTTACGGTCTCCAATGGAGATTGCAAAGTTGAGAGGTATCTCTATGGAAAAATTGTTTGAAGGATAATTAGTGGACGATGGTAGATGTTTTACTACCGTTGGTACAAGTAATTTCCTTTAACGGATAGAAATTCAATATATTTGTATGCCCGTTCCGCTGAGTTACTATGAACTGAAAGAGTGTTAAAGTTCGAACAATATTTATCACTTATCATTTGATATTCTTAGGAAGGAACGCTAAACCATTAATTATGGCAAAGGTAAAAGTCACACAAAAAAGAAGTGGTATTGACCGATCTAAGCGACAAAAAGCAACATTACATGCTTTGGGCTTAAGAAGAATCAACCACAGCGTAGTGCACGAATTAACACCTTCTATTGAAGGGATGATTAAAAAAGTGGCTCACTTAGTGGAAACTACGGAAGCTTAAGTATCCTTATTTAATAGGCTAAGGAAGAAGCAATAAAAGCATATTATGCCAATACTGTTTAAATTCTACGATCCATTAAAAAGGTTAAGTACTTAATAAAATAGTTAAATTCACAGCAAATTCAGATTCAATTACTTAAAGGGATTTGATTTGTAATTAATTTTCAGTTTTATCTATAAAGTTGTCTTGGTTAAGTTAATATAATTAAGGGTATTACTTTACTTTTGAAACTGATAAAAGAATAGGAAAAATGGAATTACATACTTTAAAACCTGCAGCAGGAGCAACTAAAAGCAGAAAAAGAATTGCTAGAGGCCCTGGATCTGGAAAAGGTGGAACTTCAACAAGAGGTCACAAAGGAGCTAAATCAAGATCTGGTTGGAAATCAAAAAGAGGTTTCGAAGGTGGACAAATGCCTTTACAAATGCGTTTACCTAAGAGAGGATTTAAAAATCCTAATCGGGTAGAATCTGTACCATTTAATTTAGGTCGTTTGCAAGCAATTGCGGACAAATACAATCTTACGGCTATTACTATAGAGAACTTAGTAGCAAATGGATTGGCTAGAAAAAATGATCGCATCAAAATTTTAGGAGGAGGAGAACTTTCTTCAAAATTAGACGTAACAGTACATGCAATTTCTGCGGGGGCGAAAGCAGCCGTTGAAAGTAAAGGAGGAAATGTTAATCTAGTTTAAACTCGAAAAAATAACAGACCATATTAATGGTGATTTATTTTTTTGTTTACAGAAAAGTTAATCCATGAAAAAATTTATTGATACTCTAAGGAACATTTGGAAAATTGAAGAACTGCGTAAGCGGATTCTATTCACGTTGCTAATCTTAATGGTTTACCGTTTTGGGTCATTCATCGTATTGCCTGGCGTTATCCCATCCGTATTAGAAAATTCTACATCATCAAATGCTAGTGATTTATTAGGTTTGATTAATGTTTTTACAGGAGGAGCATTTAATAATGCAGCAATTTTTGCCTTAGGTATCATGCCTTACATTACTGCATCTATCATCATTCAGTTGATGGGCTTTGCAGTACCTTATTTCCAACGTTTACAACAAAAGGAAGGGGAATCAGGGAGAAAGAAAATAACCCAAATCACCAGATTATTAACAGTAGCAATTACTTTAGTACAAGGTGGAGGTTATTTAACTTATATTCAGAGTCAAGGAGCAGTTGATCCTGCCATTCCAAAAAGTATCTTTTGGTTAGCTAATATCATTATTCTTTCTACGGGTACTATTTTTGCCATGTGGTTAGGAGAGAAGATTACAGATAAAGGTATTGGAAATGGTATTTCTCTATTAATTACGATTGGTATTATCGCAACTTTACCAGTTGCCTTAGTTTCTGAATTCACTTTACAGTTAAGCGGAGGTAGCCCAATTGTATTCATTATTGAATTAGTGGCGTTATTCCTCGTAATTATGGTGACGGTATTATTGGTTCAAGGAGTTAGAAAAATTCCTATCCAATTTGCTAAGCGAATGGTGGGTAGAGGTGCTAACTCTATGCCAGTAGCTGGAGCTAGAGATTATATTCCTTTGAAAGTGAATGCAGCAGGTGTAATGCCAATTATCTTTGCACAGGCATTGATGTTCTTACCAGCAACTATTGCTCAATGGTTTGTAGGAGAAGAGGCGGCAGCAACGCCATTCATGCAGGAATTAATTAATCCTTTCTCTTTGTTCTCAAGTATTCTAACTTTTGTATTAGTTGTATTATTTACTTACATCTATACCGCATTATTGGTTAACCCTAAGCAATATGCAGAATACTTAAAGCGGCAAAATGCTTTTATTCCTGGCATCAAGCCTGGTAAGCCAACAGCAGATTTCATTGATACAATCACGACTAGAATTACTTTCTGGGGATCTTTGTTCATCGGACTTATTGCGATCTTACCATCTATTGCAGTAGGATTTGGCATCAACGTTGCCTTTGCTATTTTCTTTGGAGGTACTTCTCTATTGATTTTAGTAGCAGTAGTATTAGATACTTTACAACAGATTGAGAGTCATTTATTAATGAGAAAGTATGATGGATTAGTGAAATCTGGTAAGTTACAAAGCAGAAGTAGAATGCAAGGTATTGGTGCAAGCATGTAAGCTATGTTTGGCAACAATTTTAAAAATGAACTTGTTATAATATAAATTAATTACCAGTAGAGTTTTCTACTGGTAATTTTTTGTTTAATAACTTTCTTTAGAGGTCAGAAGTCAGGTTGTCCATTTTATGGATTATCAGAAGTCAGACAGACATCTTCAAAAAAGCTAAAAGTGGCAGCAGACAAGAAAAAAGACATCATCTATAAAACAGATGAAGAAATTGAATTAATTAGAACTAACTGTCTATTGGTTTCTAAGGCATTGACCTTGGTAGCTGAATTAATTGGTCCCGGTGTTTCTGGTAGGATGATTGATGAACAGGCGGAACAATTAATCAGAGATCATGGAGGTATACCGGGCTTTAAGGGATTATATGATTTTCCTGCCACCTTATGTGTCTCAAGTAATGAGCAAGTTGTCCATGGTATTCCTTACGATAAAGAATTTAAAGACGGAGATATAGTTTCTGTAGATTGTGGGGTTTATATGAATGACTACTATGGAGATGCTGCTTATACTTTCTGTATTGGTGATGTGGATGAGAAAATAATGGAGTTATGTCGAGTGACCAAAGCTTCGTTAGCTAAAGGTATTGAGCAAGCAGTAGCAGGAAAGAGAATTGGAGATATTGGTTTTGCTGTTCAGCACTATACGGAACGCCAACACCGATACGGCGTTGTGCGGGAGTTAGTTGGTCACGGTGTAGGAAAAGTCCTGCATGAAGGCCCCGAAGTACCTAATTATGGTAGAAGAGGGAAGGGCGTTATGATGAAAGAGGGATTGGTGATTGCTATTGAGCCAATGATTAATCTTGGGCGCAAAGATGTGAAGTCTTTTGATGATGGAACGGTTGTTACAAAAGATGGAAAACCATCTGCTCATTATGAGCATACGGTAGCCGTAAGAAAAGGGAAAGCGGATATTCTATCTAATCATGCACCAATTGAGGCAGCGATTTTAAAGAACCCTAATTTGAAGGAAGTAGCAAATATTTTAGCGGCAATAGCTTGATTTATTGTTACTACTCGGCAAATGACTAAAGGAAAAGGGCGAAGGGGCTAAACTCATAGGAGCTTATCTTTTATCCACTCTTTTTAGTAATAAAAGATGTATTTTAGTTCAAAACTTACCCTTTGATTTTTACCTTTAGCCGAATAGTAATGGCCTATTATTATAGGTGGTTATACTTATAGCAATCCTTTTATTATTGGGGCTGGAGATTTTTATAGCCTTTAATAACCTTATTTTAGGATAGAATTATAGGAAAGTGTGGTTAAGGTCAATTTTTTAATAAATACAATAGATTTTTTGCATACCAAATGTGGAAAATTATTTAAAATGTTGTACCTTTGCACTCCAAATTTCAGATATGGCTAAACAAGGATTAATTAAGCAAGACGGAATTATTGATGAAGCGTTGTCTAACGCTATGTTCAGAGTACGTCTTGAAAATGAGCATAAAATTGTAGCGACTATTTCTGGAAAGATGAGAATGAATTATATTCGTATTCTTCCAGGTGATAAAGTAGCAGTTGAAATGTCTCCTTACGATTTAACAAGAGGTAGAATTATCTACCGTTATAAATAAGCATTTTGATCAATTATTTTAATAAGTCAATCTATTTAAAATTTTTCATCAAAAACAAAATTAATTTACAATGAAAGTTAGAGCTTCCATTAAAAAACGATCTGCAGATTGTAAGATTGTTAGAAGACACGGAAAGATTTACGTTATTAACAAGAAAAACCCTAGATTTAAACAACGTCAAGGGTAATTTAATTTAAAGACTACAAGAGTTACTTATTGCTTCGATTAAATCTTTTTAAAAAGAGCAATAAGTAATTTTTAAGTTTACTAACTATTATAATTAATTAGTATGGCTCGAATTGCAGGTGTCGACTTACCTAAAAACAAGCGAGGCGTTATTAGCTTGACTTATATTTTTGGCATTGGACCATCTTTAGCTAAAGAAATTTTAGAGAGAGCTGGAATGGACGAAAATACAAAAGTTCAAGATTGGACGGATGAAAATATCCGTATGATCACTAAGATGTTACAGGATGAATACAGAGTTGAAGGTGTACTTCGGTCTGAAATTCAAATGAACATCAAGCGATTAATGGACATCGGTTGTTACCGAGGTATCCGTCACCGTAAAGGATTACCACTTCGTGGTCAAAGAACGCAGACTAATGCTCGTACTCGTAAGGGTAAGCGTAAGACTGTCGCTAACAAGAAAAAAGCAACTAAATAATTTTAACCTATTGAAATCAAGTCTATTGGTGTCGAGGCTTTTATTCAGTTTCACCTTCAATAGTCCATTTCGTAGAGAACCTAATTTATTATGGCAAAGAATAGATCAGCTAAAAAGCGTAAAGTAAGGGTAGAACCTGAAGGTATCATTTTTATTAAAGCAAGTTTCAATAATATTATTGTTTCTATTGCTAACAAACAAGGTCAAGTAATTTCTTGGGGATCTGCTGGTAAAGCTGGCTTTAGAGGATCTAAAAAGAATACACCTTATGCAGCTCAAATTGCAGCTTCAGACGCAGCGAAAGTTGCACACGAAGCAGGTATGAGATCAGCTACTGTTTTAGTAAAAGGACCTGGTTCTGGTAGAGAAGCTGCTATTCGTGCGGTTGATGCTACGGGCATCAAGATTACGCAAATAAAAGACGTTACGCCAATTCCACATAATGGCTGTCGTCCTCCTAAGAAAAGAAGAGTATAATAGTGATTGGTGATTAGTAACTAGTGATTGGTTATTTCCAGATTGCTGTCTAACCCATCATTTTACTTTCTATATATTTAAAAGGTAAAGAAAGTTTTACCTGATTCATTAACAGGATTTATAAAGATTCTTTAAGGAATTATGTTGAGTAACCTGACTTCTGACAGGAAATTTTAATTTTCGATCTGACTTCTGATTTCTCTTACACATTCAACTGAATCAAATTTATTGATCCACAGTCTTTTACAAAATGGCTAGATATACTGGACCTCGCGCGAAAAAAGCGAGAGCACTAGGCGAACCAATTTTTGGTTTCCAAAAAGCATTTGAAAGAAAAAAGTACGCACCAGGACAACATGGTAATACTCGTAGAAAGAAACAAGGTTCTGACTACGGCGTGCAATTGAAAGAAAAGCAAAAAGCAAAATATACTTACGGTGTATTAGAGCGTCAATTCCGAAACTTATTCGTGATGGCCAACTCTAAGAAAGGCGTAACTGGTCAAATCTTACTTCAATTATTAGAAGCAAGATTAGACAACACGGTTTACCGTATGGGAATTGCTCCTACTAGAAGAGCTGCGAGACAATTGGTTTCTCACCGACATATTACTGTAAATGGTGTAGTAACAAACATCGCTTCTTGCCAATTAAAATCAGGAGATGTAGTTGCTGTGAGAGGAAAATCTCAAGGTTTAGAAGTTGTAAGAGATAGTGTAGCAAGCAGCAAAGGAGAGGTTAAGAAATATGGTTGGTTAGAGTGGAACTCAGATAAAATGCAAGGTAAGTTTATGGCTTATCCTGATAGAGACCAAATTCCAGAAAAAATTAACGAACAATTGATCGTCGAATTATATTCTAAGTAATTATCGATTTTAACGGATCGTGATACGGTGGTGTTTTTCCTTAGAAAAGCGCATAACATGGTATCACGATTCGTGCGTTTTATACTTTTCTTTGAAGATTCGGTAAAATTTCAATTGGGGGCTTTTAATTTAGCCTACTTTACAATTTTACATCTCACATTTTTCCATCCTATCAAAGCAAAAAGGTTATGAGTATTTTAAGTTTCCAGAAGCCAGATAAAATTGTAATGCAGAAGTCTGATGACTTCGAGGGGGTGTTTGAGTTCAAACCATTAGAACCAGGTTTTGGACAAACTATTGGTAATTCCTTAAGAAGAGTTTTATTATCTTCTTTAGAAGGTTTTGCTATTTCTGCAGTTCGTATTGCAGGTGTTGACCACGAATTCTCTACAGTTAAAGGTGTTGTAGAAGATGTAGTCGATATTATTTTGAATTTAAAACAAGTCCGTATTAAGCAATTATTAGCGGATGAAAATATCTCTAGCGAGAAAATTTACCTTACTATTAGTGGTAGAGAGGAGTTTAAGGCAGGGGACATTGAAGAACACACGAATGTATTTAAGGTAATGAATCCTGATTTGGTAATTTGCCACATGGAGCCTTTTGTATCTTTAGAATTGGAATTAACTGTTACTAAAGGTAGAGGATATAAGCCTGCGGAAGAAAATTTACCAAAGGATGCACCAATCGGTGTTGTCCCTGTTGATGCGATTTATACGCCTATCAAAAATGTATCTTACAAAGTATCTAATACACGGGTAGAACAAAGAACGGATTATGAATTGTTAACCATCAACGTGAAAACGGATGGTACGATTCACCCAGAAGATGCAATTAAAGAAGCTTCTCGAATCTTAATCCAACACTTGATGTTGATTACAGATGAGAATATTACTTTTGATGATGCGTCTACAAGAGAAGAAAATATCGTAGATGAGCACATCTTACACATGAGAAAATTACTAAAAACTTCTTTAGAAGATTTAGACCTTTCTGTACGTGCTTACAACTGCTTAAAAGCAGCGAAAATAAATTCTCTTGGAGAAATGGTTCGATACGATACGCATGAATTATTGAAATTCAGAAACTTTGGTAAGAAGTCATTAGTAGAAATTGAAGAATTATTACAAGATAAGGGGCTTACTTTCGGGATGGACTTATCTAAATATAAATTAGACGAAGATTAATATGGTGATTAGTGATTGGTTACTAGTGAATAGCTGACCGATCATTTGCTAAATTAATTTTCGAATAAATGTGGTAACAGTTTCTTTGTTTTGTTTAACAAATCACTAGTTACTAAAGTGCCACGAAGTTCACAAATTCATTAACTACAGGGCTAGATTTTAAATCTATTAACCTGTAAAAAATCATGTCATGAGACACGGTAAAAAGTTTAATCACTTAGGCAGACAACAAGGGCACAGAAGAGCCTTACTTAAAAACCTTTCTATTGCATTGATTGAGCATAAAAGAATCAATACAACCTTAGCAAAGGCGAAGGCATTAAGAGTTCATTTAGAACCTTTAGTGACTAAATCAAAAACGAACTCAACGCACTCTAGAAGAGTTGTTTTTAGATATTTACAAAATAAATTCGCTGTTCAAGAATTATTCGATGTAATTGCTGCAAAGGTTGCAGATAGACCAGGCGGATATTTAAGAATTATCAAGACTGGATTCCGAAAAGGAGATGGTGCGGAAATGGCAATGATTGAATTTGTTGACTATAATGATGTATTCACTAACGAAAAAGGTGGTGAAGAAGCAAGCAACAAAAAGTCTAGACGTTCAAGAAGAGGGAAGAAAACTGCTGCAGCGACTACTGAAACAGTTGTTGAAAATGTAGGAGACGATGATCCTGAATTGGCGAAGGCAGACGAAGAATAAATACAGTAGCATTAATGCTAATCGAATATAGAAAAGGGCGATACTAAAACTAGTATCGCCCTTTTTGTATGCCCAGCATGAATAATCTCCTAATAGATTGAAGAAAGCCCTGACACTCTGCCATAGGGTAATGTCAGCCCATCTGAATTAATTGCTTGATAGAATAGAGATAGGATCACACCGACCGAATCGAATCAATTATTTCTTAAAGTAGGGTCCATAGAATAAGCTTTTTCTAATAAGGGTTTCGCATTGGCAAGATCTCCTTGTTTTTGAAAAGCGATGCCCATAAAATAGTGAACTTCTGCATTATACGGATCAAAGGTCAAGGCCTTTTTATAACTTTCAATGGCTTTCACATATTCTTTTTCAACTAGTAATATTCCTGCTAAATTTCTATGTGCCTCATCCATTTTAGGGTCTAACGCAATGGCTTTTTCATAAGCTACTCGGGCACTATTAAGGTCTTTATCTAAATAATGCAACATTCCCATATTGTTGTAAACTTTGGGATTATTACTTTTATATTGATTGGCTAGTTTATAGTTAGTCATCGCCCCCTTGGTATCTCCTTCCAAATAGTAGGCTAAGCCCAATTGTCCATAAGCCTCTGCGTGTTTCGGATAACGGTTAATGGTCTTTGTTAAAGCATTTTTGGCAGTTGCTATTTGTTGACTTTTTTCGATAGGATTTAGTGTAGTTTGAGTTGCTGTCAATAGTTCTACGCCATAATTGTAATTCAATTGAACACTATTAGGATTCGCTTTTATATCTGTTTCCATTAAAGTTAAATTACTTTCCCATGCAGGATTTCGTTCTAATGTCTTAAAACTGTAGATCGCCATTAGAAAACTTCCTACAATTAATGGTTTTTTATATAATTTCAAGAAGGTTGCTATGTCAGTAGTTGTTAATTTGACCGTAGGGGCTAAATAGGTTTCTAATATAAAAGCGATTGCTAGACAATAACCGAGACTTGGTGTAAACAGAAACCGCTCTCCATAAGAAGACCCAATTACTAATAATAGATTAGTGTTTAAAGACAGCGTAATCCCATAGAGTAAGATACAAAAAGCTAAGAAATATCGTTTTTTAGCTTGATAAAAAGCAAAAATCAAAAGCCCTAAATGCGTCGATAATGAAAGTAGTACTTTCCAATCGCTAAAATTAGTTAATGCAATAGTCCCAAAACCTGCATCAGAGGTCAAAGTATGAGGAAATAATAATAGTCCTAAATATTTACCTAAAATTAAGCATGCAGTTGCCAATCTTTCACTAACTGAATTAACTCCAACTAATAAATTGTGTAATTCATCAGTTGGTGCATTATTTCCAAAAGCACCAATTATATTATAGCGAATGATTAAAAACAATAGGGCAGGAGCTAAAAAAGGAGAACTTAATTTTACTATTTGGACAGTACTTTTTTTGCTAAAAAAATAAAGCGTTAGTGGAAAGATAGCTAAAAAAGTAATGGCACTTTCTTTAGAAAATAAAGCTATTAAATACGCAATTAACGCAACTATTAAAGGTTTTAAAGTTTGTTTTTTAGCGTAGTCCCAGAAGAATCGTAAAGCTACTATCAAAAATAAAAAGGCTAATATTTCATCTCGACTTTTAATATTTGCTACCACTTCTGTGTGTAAAGGATGGGCGACAAATAATAAGCTCCCTAAAAAACTGACGAAGGTAGATTGTTGAAAGACCTCTTTTATCAAGAAAAACAAAGACCAAGCGGTCAATGCGTATAAAAATATATTGATCCCATGATGAATACTAGGATTGTTAGGTATCAAACTCCATTCGAGCGCAAACATACTCAATGGAAGCGGACGATATAATTCGGCTGCTGCATTTTCAAACCCAAATCGATAATGCTCCGTCCAAATAGTAGAGAGTCCTTGACATCCTTGTTGGGTTACATAGTTCTTGGTAATAGCAATGGCATCGTCATAGACAAATCCATAGCCAATGGTTTTGGCATAGAGTACTACAGATAAAACCACTAGAGATAGCGCAAGATATATTGTGCTATTTTCTAGCGATTTCGATTGTTTGCTGTTACTATCTTTTTTTGTTTTAAGTTGTTTGTTTTTTGCCATGCTTTTTTTATATGTTTGCTATTCGTTTTACTAGTACGAGTCCTAAATTTAGTACTAATAAGCCAAAAACTAATAATCCCCATGTACCCATGGTTGGAATAGGTTCGATAGGTGTAAGATCTACTCCTGAGAAATCAAATGCCATTGCCGTATTTACTCCACCTGTGAGTCCACCATGTACCCAACCTAAATTAATATCTCCTCCAGCAGAAGAGAGGAAACTTATTAGCGGAAACGTTCCACTACTAATAGCTGTGTTTTCAATAATGGTTTGCCCAGATTGGGGGACAGATCCACTAGGATTAGCACTTGAAGAAAATGTCAGACTTTCTATAATCATGCTACCCTTAGTTGTACCAATAAGATTTAAATTAGTCGTATTATTATTGGGCAGTAGTTGATTGGCCATTGCGACAACGGGGGCGGTTTGATTGACCAATTGTAGCGAAAAAGCCGTAATTATTCGAAAAGATTCGCCACCAACGCCTGCTCCTAGGGCAATATTATTCGTAATGGCATTCCCACTTCCTAAGGGTAAATAATACGTAACCGTTTTAAAATCGGTAGTGTTATTGCTTATGGCTCCTTCTTGCATACTAGTTCCTCCAAAGTTCATGGTGGGGGCGGTGAAAGCAGTAGAAGTAGACGTAGAAAAGACAACTACCAATAACCTATCTGTACCAGCAGGAACAGTAAAATTATTCATAACGTGCGGAATAGTAGCTCCTTCTGTTTCCGTTCGTGCATTATTATCGAACATTACTTCTTGGGCAGATAGATCGCTACCTATACTCATTAAAAATAGGGCCAACAAAAAGAATTTTAAATAACTTAATTTTCTCATAGTATTTTAATTTTAAAAAACATTTTATTTATTAAACTTATTCGTGAAATACGACATCATTCACTTTCTTGAAACGCCACCTTTAGCGACTAAGAATAGGAGATTTGATGTAGGTAAATCTTGAAGTATAAACCGCATTATACTTTCATGGATTATTTGAATAATATTTTTTGCTTAATTGTAAAAGGTAGGTTTTTAACTGAATAACTATTTTTTATTCGTATTTATGATGATTCAAACATCATACCATTATATTATTATTATTCATATTCGACCTGAAATGTTGGAAATAAATTAGTGCTCGACCAAACATAATTTTAGCAGGAAGCTGTTTATAGCAGGTTGATGAATTCTTATTAATGGAAAAGAAGAATACATCTACTAATCATCCACAAAAAAAAGCCGCTGTATCATTCTTTTCTACCTCCTTTCCCCTTATATTTGCGCCAATTTCAAAAAAGACCGATAACCTAACCGAATAAACACCCTTATTTAACTTAAAAGTTATACTTTATGCAACAGGTATCTGCCGTTTTATTATTGGAAGATGGAACAACCTTTCATGGAAAATCTGCTGGAAAAATAGGGACAACCGCTGGCGAAATTTGTTTCAACACGGGAATGACGGGTTATCAAGAGATTTTCACCGACCCTTCTTATTTCGGACAACTTTTAGTAACTACCAATGCACATATTGGTAATTATGGAACTAAAGATGCAGACGCAGAGTCCAATGACATCAAAATTGCAGGTTTAATCTGTAAAAATTTTACCCACCAATATTCTCGAAAAAAAGCAGATGCTTCTATTCAAGACTACTTTAAAGGAGAAAATTTAGTGGGGATTTCTGATGTTGATACCCGAGCGATTGTCAAGCATATCCGTAGTAAAGGGGCGATGAATGCCATTATTTCTTCTGAAACAACGGATTTAAAAGCGTTAAAAAAGCAATTGAAAAAAGTACCGAATATGGATGGCTTAGAATTAGCCTCTGTTGTAAGTACAAAAGAAACTTATACTGTGGGAGAACCAACTGCCAAGTATAAAATTGCTGCTTTAGATTTAGGGATCAAAAAAAGTATCTTAGACAACTTTGCTGGTAGAGATTGTTACATCAAAGTATTTCCAGCCAAGACGCCTTTCAAAGAATTGGAAGCGTGGAAGCCAGATGGTTACTTTTTGTCAAATGGTCCTGGTGATCCTGCACCAATGAAATATGCAGTTAGAACTGCCAAGGCAATTTTAAAGAAAGATAAGCCTTTATTTGGTATTTGTTTAGGTCACCAAATTTTAGCTTTAGCAGTTGATATTCCTACCTATAAAATGCACCACGGGCATAGAGGGATTAATCACCCAGTAAAGAATATTATTACTGGAAAATGTGAGATTACTAGTCAAAATCATGGTTTTGGTGTTAGCCCAGATGCGATTAAAGCGAATAGTGATAAGGTAGAAATTACCCACATGAATTTGAATGATGATACGATTGAAGGAATTAGAGTAGTTGGAAAAAATGCTTTCTCGGTACAATATCACCCAGAAGCATCTCCTGGACCACATGATTCTCGATATTTATTTGACTTTTTTATAGAATTAATGGAAAAAGAAAAAGGAAAGTAAGTGGTGGAATAAGATTGTTTGATTGTTATAATTGTTTGATTGTTACTAGACAATACAGTAACCAACCAATTACACAGTTACATTTATCCTAATAACCATATTACCTTCATTGCCTCTTTTTTATATTGCCCGACCATTAGAATAGCCAAATTAGTTTTAAAACTTATTGTCAAATTTTAAGCTTTTATAACTAAGAGCTTGGGGACTTTAATCCCTTAAAAACTTAACTTTAAAAATTATGAGTAATATTTTAGATATTCGTTCCAGAGAAATTCTAGATTCTAGAGGAAATCCTACAGTTGAGGTAGAAGTTTTAACGGATGATGGACATTTAGGTCGAGCAGCCGTACCTTCTGGTGCTTCTACAGGAAAGTATGAAGCAGTAGAATTAAGAGATGGTGATAAGAAGCGATTCCTTGGAAAGGGTGTCTTAAATGCTTGTAGAAATATTGAGGAAATTATCCGAGAAGAATTGATCGGAGTGGAAGTATTTGAGCAGATTTATATTGATAATATCATGCTTGAATTAGATGGTACACCTAATAAATCTAAATTAGGAGCAAATGCTATCTTAGGTGTTTCTATGGCAGTCGCTAAAGCGGCAGCATCGGCAGCAGGACAGCCTTTATACCGATATATTGGTGGCGTAAATGCACATGTATTACCAGTACCAATGATGAATATCTTGAATGGTGGTTCTCATGCGGATAATAGCATTGATTTTCAGGAATTTATGGTGGTACCAGTCGGTGCAGACTTCTTTTCTGAAGGGTTGAGAATGGGCGTGGAAATATTCCATAGCTTAAAGGCAGTATTAAAGAAGAAAGGATATTCTACGAATGTAGGAGACGAAGGTGGTTTTGCACCAAATATCAAATCAAATAAAGAAGCAGTAGAAATTGTATTAAAGTCAATCGAAAACGCAGGATATAGACCAGGTGAAGATGTGATGATTGCAATGGATGCGGCAGCTTCTGAATTTTATAATTCAAAAGAGAAAGTATACCATTTCCACCAATCTACAGGAGATAAATTATCTTCTACTGATATGGTTTCTTATTGGGCAGATTGGGTGAAGAAATACCCTATTTTCTCCATTGAGGATGGTTTGGATGAAGACGATTGGAAAGGATGGAAAGCCTTGAATAAGAAATTAGGAAAGAAGGTACAATTAGTAGGAGATGATTTATTTGTAACAAACACCAAGCGTTTACAAAGAGGAATCGACGAAGGTAGTGCGAATTCTATCTTAATTAAAGTGAATCAAATTGGTACCTTAACAGAAACGATTGATGCGGTGAATATGGCTACTAGAAATGGTTTCACAAGTGTGATGAGTCACCGTTCTGGAGAAACTGAAGATACCACAATTGCTGATTTAGCAGTTGCTTTAAATACAGGACAAATCAAAACTGGTTCTGCTTCTCGATCTGATAGAATTGCTAAGTATAACCAATTATTAAGAATTGAAGAAGAATTAGGCGATTCTGGTATTTATCCAGGTAGAGCCTTATTAGGATAAATGAGTTGCGAGATACGAGTTGCGAGTTGTTTTAATAATGACCATTTAATAATTGGTGAAAAGATTGATTAAGGAGATTATTTTGACTAATTGAAGAAAATTCTAAATCCTAACCCGCAACTCGTAACTCGCAACCCGTCAACATCCAATTTTTTTTGCTAAATTGAGGATTCTTAGAAACAAAACGGAATGACAAGGGAATATCTTCAACCCTTCCCAACCTCAATCCTTCAATCCTTATAAATACTATGGCGAAAAAAATTAGAAGTAATCCGTTTAAACCGTTGATTCGGCAAATTCCTGCGCCGTTAAGAAACCGTTACTTTATCGTATTAGTTTTCTTTTTTGGATGGTTGATTTTCTTTGACACCCACAATATGTGGACGCAATATCAATTACAGCAATCCTTGGATAAATTGAAATCGGATAAGATTTTTTACGAAGCAAAGATTAAAGAAGTGAAAGAAGAAGCGGATGATATTGCCTTGAATAAGGAAAAATTCGCTAGGGAAAAGTACTTCATGAAAAAGAAAAATGAAGATGTTTTTGTGATTGTTAGAGAAGAAGAATAAGTCGTTAAAGAAAGTAGAATTTATTATATATTTGCGCTCGATTAATCAATTAAATCATTAACTAGGAGAAGTGATTCCAAACAGTTAAATTTTTAGACTGTTGAATTTTGCAAATCCTGTCATCTCGTATATATTATGGCTGTTTTATTAGATAGTAAGTCGAAGGTTATTGTTCAAGGTTTTACTGGAAAAGAAGGTTCTTTCCACGCTGGACAAATGATTGAATATGGTACCAATGTAGTAGGTGGCGTAACGCCAGGAAAAGGTGGTCAAGTACACTTAGGGAAACCTGTATTCAACACCGTTCAAGAAGCAGTTGCTAAAGCAAGAGCGAATACCTCTGTTATTTTTGTACCTCCAAGATTTGCAGGAGATGCAATTATGGAAGCAGCAGACGCTGGTATCAAAGTAATTATCTGTATTACGGAAGGAATTCCAGTACAGGATATGGTAAAAGTGAAAGCTTACCTTAGTGATAAATCTTGTCGTTTAGTTGGGCCTAACTGTCCAGGTGTCATTTCTCCAGGATTGGCAAAATGTGGTATTATGCCAGGTTTTATCCATAAGCAAGGAAGAATTGGTATTGTTTCTCGTTCTGGTACATTGACCTATGAAGCAGTTGATCAAGTAACGAAAGCAGGTATGGGACAGTCTACTTGTATTGGTATTGGTGGTGATCCAATTATTGGTACAACGACTAAAGAGGCGGTTCAACTATTAATGAACGACCCTGATACAGATGGTATCATCATGATTGGTGAAATTGGCGGTGGTATGGAAGCAGAAGCTGCTCGATACATCCAAAGATATGGTACGAAGCCAGTTGTTGGTTTTATCGCTGGTAAAACAGCACCTGCTGGACGTACCATGGGACATGCTGGTGCGATTATCGGTGGAGAAGAAGATACAGCAGAAGCTAAAATGAAAATTATGGCAGAATGCGGTATTCATGTAGTACAGACGCCAGCAGAAATTGGTAGTACAATGAAAAAAGCAATGGGGAAATAATTATTACTCCTTATCATAGCATAAAAAAGGGTATTTCGTAAATGTGGAATACCCTTTTTGCATTTGTGGACTTACTGGTTTAAAATCTGTCGGGAGATAGAAGAACCAACTTCAACTTCAACTTCAACTTCAATCTCAATCTCAACTTCAAAAACAAAAAACTTCAACCTCAAAAAAAACGTTGGGAGACAAAATCCGTTGGGGATAGAAAAATCAACTTCAACTTCAAAAATAAAACAAGCTTCAACTTTAAAAAAATCTCTGCCTACCGCAGACAGGCGTTGAGATAGGCTATTTCGTTCGTTCCCCTACAAAACTATTTTCTCTATACTTAAATAGGATATTAAAAGTAGTCAAACTGCCATAAATTCGAGTAATATATTGCTGCATATTTACCTTCTCCTCATCACTCATCTTCTTGCTGGCATTAATTCGTTGTTCCATCACCCTTATTCTATCTCTGACCATCACGATCTTATGAAAAAAGGTCTCAATAGGCACTTCTTTTGATTGTAAATCAGGATCAGTTGGTTTTAGAATCATCGTGCCTCCTTTCCACTTATCTGCTAAAGGAACGATGCTACTTATATCTGACCAATTTTTTAAAATTTTCATCAAAGACTTTTCTGCTTCTGTATAAGTAACACTTGTCTCGGCAGGAATAGCCGCAATTACTTCCCACTTATCGTAGTCTTTACCGACTAACTTGATTCCATACGTTTGGAAACAGACGTCATAAGCAGCACTATGTAATCGAATAATAACGCCAAATCCAAATGCTGGATGCTTAATTCTTGAACCGACTCCTAATACTTCGCTCATTTTGTATAGTTTTTATATTGTAATAAAAAATTATATAAAATAATTACGAACATGAATTTCGATTGTTGCGTAAACCTATATACGCTGATAGCTCTAAATTTTACACACCTACACTTTACCTAATTCAATGCTTCTAGAAAAGACTGTCCAAAAAAGAGCCTTAACCTTTCTTGAGAAATATTATAATAACCGTTTTATTCGTAGAAAAATATTTGTCGCTGCGGAAGTACGTACTAAAGCAACTTTTGGCGGAAAAAGAGCAGATGGTTTATTGGCTTTTCAAGGTCGAGTAACGGGCAAGCCTTACGTTGTTTCGATGGAAGCAAAATCTATTAAAACTTTACCCGCCATTAAACCTTATCAAGACATGCAGCGCTGGTGGTATAATACTATTCGATTTGCCTTGTTTTTAGGAATGGGAAGTGGTTTGTTTTACTTGGTAGGGCAGGCGAAAAATCAATTAACTTTTCTAGCACCTATCCTATGGTGTTTTTTTGCTGGACTAACTTTTGGTTTACTGACTTGGCGAAGTTACCGACATAAAACGGTAGATGTGATTACCCAACTCAAACAGTATCCTGCTAATGAACAATGGTTGGCTTTTTCCAAAGATGCCTTTAAAGCTTTGACGGAAGAGAAACGAAAAATGCTACAAAAAATATGTCAATATCGGGGAATAGGCTTATTATTAATCGGTACGAATGCGAATACGGAAGTGCTTTCCAAACCTAAACAACGATGGTATTGGTTTTGGGATGCTTGGGGGAATTGGCAATGGATTAGTGATTATTTGATTTATTATAGTAAGGAGCAAGAAATACGACGTGCTATCTGAATAGTACACGGATGGAAATTTTAATGACCAGTTTGTATAAAAAGCTTAGCTTTAATGACTATTTTGTCATTTATAAACTAATTAAATCACCCTTAATCATGAGTAAAGTAGTCGTTATCACAGGAACTTCGACAGGCTTAGGCTTGGCAATTGCCGTATTATTTGCCAAAAACGGCTATACAGTATATGCTACTATGCGAAATTTGGCAAAAAAAACTGCCTTATTAGCGGAAGCAAAAAAAGAAAATGTAAGTGTAAATGTGGAAGCTTTAGATGTTACTAAAACGAGGAGTATTCAAAATTGTATCAAAAAGATTGTCGCAAAGGAGGGAAAAATTGATCTATTGATTAATAACGCTGGTGCAGGATATATCCGAACAACGGAACAGTCAACTATGGCAGAAATTGAATGGGTGACGGATGTAAATTATTATGGCGTGATTCGTTGTACTAAAGCGGTATTGCCGTTAATGAGAGCGGCTAAAAGTGGTCATATTATTAACATTACTTCTGTTGGTGGCTTAGTCGGACAACCATTTAATGAATTTTATTGTGCCGCTAAATTTGCGGTAGAAGGATATACGGAAGCATTGGCAAGTTATGTAACGGAAGCATTTGGGATTCAATTTTCTTTAGTAGAACCAGGAGGTATTACTACTGAGTTTGCCAATTCCCTATTAGCTCAAGCGGCAAGTACTGGTGGGATGCGGAAAGATGTTTATTTACCACTTTTACAACAGTATATTGGATCTGCACAGACGAGGGCAAAAGCAAGTGATACAGGCGTTTATCAAACTTCGGAGCAAGTAGCGCAAGTTGTTTTGGATGTTGCACAAAACGATAATCCACCAATTAGAACTCGAACTTCTGAATGGTCAAATGGTTTTACACATTTAAAAACAGTTGGTGACCCTGATGGGACTAAATTAGTGAAAGAAGTGATTGAAAAAACGATGAAGTCATAGTTTTAAAAGCTAAAGGTTTTAGTCCAGACAGAAATCATTCGATACAAGCTATTCTATCATAAAATAATTTAAAATGAATACTATAAAACGAAGAACAATTAGTACCAAATTTGCAGGGGTTGTCTTAGTCCTATTATTTCTACAATCTTGCAATGCAGGATTAAAATATACCCCTAAAAACCCTGTAGCACCACCAAGAGATCAAATTACCTTAGGAAACGGTGAAAGAAGTAATATCATGGCGGAAGGTATGATGCAAGATGGCGCCACGTTTACTTTTAAAGAGGTAAATATTGAAGGAAATGGCTGGTTAGTATTACATCCTTTTAAAGAAGGTAGACCACATGGCGTAGTGTATGTTGGTTCAACTTATGTTAAGCATGGTAAAAATAAGGATGTCTCTATTACTGTAAAAGATATGCCAAAATCTGGAGAAAACTACTTGGTCATGTTACATTGGGACGTAGATCAAGATAAGAATTTTGATTTCGGCGATGGTATTATCGTACCTGATGCGCCTTTATTTGAAGGAACTAAAATGATCGCTTTTCCAATTAAAGCAAAAGAGTAGCAGTTTGGAGTAGGCAGTTATTCAGTATTCAGTTAGCAGTATTACAGTTTCCATTCGATAAAAAACTGCTTGGTTACACTAAATAACAAAGCGACTTAGGAGATAATCTCCTAAGTCGCTTTTGAACTACTGCCAACTAATACCGTATATCCTCCGCTCGCTCACCCACATAGAAACTAAAGGACCAGCCGACTCGAAAGCCGACTAAAACATCAAAACGTTGTTGCTCATCGCTACTTTGAGTAGCAAAATTAATACTTCGTCTATTTTTGGTAAAAGCTTCGGTAAGTTCAATTCCAGCGAAGAAGTTAACGCCTGTTTTTCTATTTAACTGCTGATAACCAATAAATTGTTCAAAGGCTAAGCCATTACTCAATTGGTCATAGCCTTTGATGAATTCTCCTTTTAGTTGATCTGCTGAGCCTGTCTCATCCTGAATTCTTACTTTATGTTGTAGTAAACCAGCACCCAAGGTTAATCGAACTCCTGAGCGTTTATTTTTATCAGATAAGTTAAATAACTTTCCCATATGTCCACCAGCATAGAAACCTCGTTCTCTTAAAAATACTTCGGCATAAGTCGCTTGACCAGCACCAATACTCCCCAATATGAAACCATCCGAATCTCGTAAACTTAAGAGTACATCTTCCTTGACGGTATTGCCAAAAAGATTATTTCCCTTTAAGCCGAAGATTAAATTATTTTTTTCTGTGATAAAATCTAAACCACCGCCAAGACTGAAATTATTGCCAAAGCGATTGCTTAAATCGCCTCCTGGTAAGTGAACGCCGTAAGTCATATTCAACGTAATCACATTATAGGTGTTAATGGAATTTCGTTGAGCAAAACAACCGATACTCCAGAGGCAGCAACTGAATAAGAAGAAATATTTTTTTATAGATTTAACTTTCATATAATGAGTAAGCGCTTGATTATAATAGTTGATAAATAATTGTTTTTCGTTAAATTAACTACAAATTTAATCAATCAAAAAGACTTCTGTAGCAACACATTTTTGACGGTATAATTTTTGTTGTTATTTGATTAACTTTCAATTAACTAACGACTTAGTAACCTATTAATTACTAATAGAGTATAATAAATTGTTTGTTAATTTTTAAGTACTTAATTTGACTACTGAGAAAATTAAAAACACATAAATCAACAACATGAAAAGAATTTTAATTACTGGAGCAGCAGGATTTTTAGGCTCTCATTTATCTGATCGCTTTATCAAAGAGGGCTATCATGTGATTGGGATGGATAATTTGCTAACGGGAGATATAAAAAATATTGAACACCTGTTCCCTTTACCACAATTTGAATTTCATCATCACGATATTACCAAATACATTCATATCGCTGGTGATCTAGATTATATTTTACATTTTGCTTCTCCTGCTAGTCCAATTGAGTATTTAAAAATGCCGATTCAGACGATGAAAGTAGGTGCATTAGGAACGCATAATGTGTTAGGCGTAGCGAAAGCTAAAGGTGCTAGGATTTTAGTGGCATCAACTTCTGAAGTTTATGGTGACCCGCTAGTACATCCACAAGTGGAAGAATACTGGGGGAATGTAAATCCAATTGGACCAAGAGGCGTTTATGATGAAGCAAAACGTTTTTTAGAGGCAATTACGATGGCTTACCATACGTATCATAAAGTAGAAACTAGAATCATTCGGATTTTTAATACTTATGGCCCTAGAATGCGGGTGAATGACGGACGGGTATTGCCTGCGTTTTTCTCTCAAGCCATTCGTGGGGAAGGGTTGACGGTATTTGGTGACGGTTCTCAAACTCGTTCTTTCTGTTACGTGGATGATTTAGTGGAGGGAATTTACCGTTTGTTGATGAGTGATTATGATATGCCTGTGAATATCGGAAATCCTGATGAGGTAACGATTAAAGAATTTGGGGAAGAAGTGTTGGCAATGGTTGGTAACCCGAAAGCAAAATTAGTTTACAAAGAGTTACCGAAAGATGACCCTAAAAAACGGAAGCCAAACATTACCAAAGCGAAAGAAATCTTAGGTTGGGAACCAAAAGTATCTAGAGCGGAAGGAATGCAACGAACTTATGAATATTTTAAGACGGTTGTGAAGGTAGATGAAACAGTAGACGCTTAACTTTTCCTGATAAAAACGATTATTATTCCAAAATATTAAGCGGTTTCGATTACTATTGGAACTGTACTACAAAAATTAGAACATGAAAATACTCATCACGGGCGGAGCAGGGTTTATTGGCTCCCATTTAGTTCGATTAATGGTTAATAAATACCCAGATTACAAGATTGTTAATTTGGATAAATTGACTTATGCAGGTAACTTGGAAAACTTGAAAGATATTGAAAATGCACCGAATTATACTTTCGTAAAAGGAGATATAACGGATGGGGCATTGATGCTAGAATTATTTCAAGATTTTCAGTTTGATAGCGTTATTCATTTAGCTGCGGAATCACATGTAGATCGCTCTATTGCTGACCCAATGAGTTTTATCACCACTAATATTGTTGGTACAGTCAATTTATTAAATGCTGCTAGAAATATTTGGAAAGATAATGGATATGAAGGCAAGCGATTTTATCATGTATCGACGGATGAAGTATACGGTACTTTAGGCGAAACAGGTCTGTTTACGGAAGATACGGCTTATGACCCACGTTCTCCTTATTCTGCTTCCAAGGCAAGTTCGGACCACTTGGTAAGAGCGTATAATCATACCTACGGAATGCCGATCGTTATTTCGAATTGCTCTAATAATTATGGTCCTTTTCAGTTTCCTGAGAAATTGATTCCTTTGGTCATTAATAATATCAAACATAGAAAGCCACTACCAATTTACGGTAATGGCAAATATACGCGAGATTGGTTATGGGTTGGAGATCATGCAACTGCCATTGATACTGTTTTCCATAAAGGCGTAAATGGTGAAACCTATAATATAGGTGGCAATAACGAATGGCAAAATATTGACCTAGTCCGAATACTGTGTGATACCGTTGATGGTTTATTAGGCAGAAGGGTAGGAGAGGCACAGGAGTTAATCACTTTTGTCAAAGACCGCCCTGGGCATGATAAACGCTATGCGATTGATGCCACTAAAATTAAAGATGAATTAGGTTGGGAACCAGCTGTACAACCAGCCGAAGGCATGAAGGAAACCGCTCAATGGTATTTGGATAATACGGAGTGGATGGAGCGGGTGACTTCTGGGGCTTATCAGCAGTATTATGAAAAGCAGTATTCGTAGGGATTCACTTTTTTAGGTATAAGAATTATCGGGTTTAGCTGAGTTATTGGCTAAACCCGATTGTGTTTTATGGTTTGTACTGATACTCTAAAACTAGTAATTTTTAATTTGTAATGATTCTAGTTTTAGATTACCTTTTTATTTCTATTTTTAGATCAAAATACCCGTGAGGATATTTCTGATTTCTAATGATTTCGTAATTGCCAGACTTCAAGATAATAGTATCTTTTAAATTAATAGAAGAAAGTATTTTGTCTGAAGAAGTTTTATCAACGACTATATTATTGGCAATCTTAAATTCATTTTTTTCTCAAAGTCGTTTTTCCCAAATGTAGTTAAAACCTGCTTTTCAAATGCTTCCCAATTAAAAGTGTTATCTTCCTTGAAGATTATTCTTGCTTGTTTGCCATCTAATATATTTATGGATGCTTCAATACCTTCATCGAAGAAATTAACACTTATATAATTATTACACCAACCATAAGGGCAACCACATCCTCCATTTAGATTTTCAAATTCAGGAGAGAACCAATGATCCCCATTTGGAACAGTAACATCTGTTACTGTATTAATTGCTCTAGGAGATGCTTCTATTTCTGGTGAAACATCCATTTCTGGATTACAGCTTTGAAAAAAGAATATTGCAGAAAATGTCAATAGTGTGAGAGGGATAATTAAATTTTTTTCATAAAGAATTAGTTTTAAAATGAATATGTGTACTCCAATCTATCTCGCAGTAGGAGGAAGGGCGTCCGTGACGTTTGCTAGCTACTTTGCGCAAAGTAAGTAGGAGGGAGGGTCGGAATTTCCTGTATAGAAATAGCTATTCTAAGCTTTTCTCAACTTCGTATAAGGTAGCTTTAGATTTTAATAGCCAATATTGAAAGTAGATTTTCCTTATAAATCTGCTCTTATCCATATGGAAAACCTACCTTCTTATTGGTTAAGCCAATAGTCTATTAATTTAATGGATAATGACTTTATTAGGTATCAAACTTTTTGCTGTTTGTAAAACAAAATAATAAACTCCGGGCGATAAACCTTTTGCTTGATAATTGATTTGATGCCACCCTTTTTCTTTATTTCCTGCTTCAATTTTTTCCAATAACCGACCATTCATATCATAGAGCTTCAGTTGTAGATTAGTAGCTTCTGATATGAAATAGGTTATGATCGTTTGATTACTGAATGGATTTGGAGCGATTTTTAACGCAGCTTTTGGTATTTTATGGATATTGGTCACTTCATCTATAATTGCAGGTTGCGTTATTATCTTTTTGCTAGACAAATCTTCTTTTTCTTGAATATTATTCTCTGTAGAACAATTGGGAGAATTAACTATTGATATTGCGAAATCAGAGCCAGCCTTAGCATGAAAACCAGGGTTTAGTATAATAGCTTCACCCGCTTGAAAAGTAACTGTAGCACCATTCTCGATAATCGACGAAGCAATGATATTATTTAAAGCAGTCGTATCATGAACCCCAAATAAAGTAGCTGGAATGGTGATTGTTTCATTGCAAGCACTACATACTTCACAAGCTAGCATTTGGTTTTGATTACAGGTAGTTCCATTTTTTAGAAAAACACTCGATTGGACGGTATAGTTAGCACAAGGCACCGTTATTTGTAAGGGGGATAGCATAATACTATCTAATATTATAGAATCGAATCCAATATCAGCACTCCAGTCTATTATTATAGAATCAATACAGTTTAAGGAAGATGGAGAAACTTTAATTTCATATCTGCAGCTATCTGTTGTTTCCGATAGTTTAGTGATGATAATCGCTCCGTCCACATTTGAACAATCACAGCAACTTTCGCATATAACCTCCTTACAATACTGACAACTAGTACCATCTTCTAAAAAAACCGTTGATTTTACACTATAAGTATCACATGGCATCCGCATTAGGAAAGGCATTAATAGCGTACTATCTATCATTGTGGAATCAAACCCTGAATTAGAAGTCCATTGTGTTTTTATGGAGTCAATACAATATAATTCAGGTTGAAGAATGCCTACTTGATAATTACAGCTATCATTATCAGTACCAAGTGTTGTAAATTTTAGGGCAGTTTGCATCTCCGAACAATCAGTACATCCTACACAAATAACTTGCCTAGTATCTTGACAAATAGAACCATCTTCTAAATATATATAGGTTTGAATATTATAAGTATCCGCAGCTACCCGCATTAACAAAGGGATTAATAGCGTACTATCTATCATTGTGGAATCAAATCCTGAATTAGAAGTCCATTGTGTTTTTATTGAGTCAATACAATATAATTCAGGTTGAAGAATGCCTACTTGATAATTACAGCTATCATTATCGGTGCTGAGTGTTGTAAACTTTAGGGCAATTTGTACCTCTGAACAATCAGTACATCCTGTACAAGTAACCTGTCTAGTATCTTGGCAAATAGAACTATCTTCTAAGAAGATACTTGAATAGACTGTATAAGTACCAGCCGACATTCTAATTGATAGAGGAGTTAGTAAAGTACTATCAATAAAAGTTGAATCGAATCCATTATTGTCAATCCATCGTGTTTTAATGGAATCAATACAATATAATTCAAGTTGATTCATACCAACCTGATAATCACAACTGTCCAAAGAAGTGCTAGTTCTCGTGAAAGTGAGGTCGTTTTGGATATTATTGCAATCACCACAACCTTCACAAGTTATTTGATTGTAAGTGTAACAAACAGTTCCATCATCTAAAAAGATAGTAGAGGAAACATAATAAGTACCAGCAGCCATCCTAACTGATAGAGGAGTTAGTAAAGTACTATCAATAAAAGTTGAATCCAGTCCATTATTAGAATACCATCGTGTTTTAATGGAATCAATACAATATAATTCAAGTTGATTAATACCAACCTGATAATCGCAACTATCCAAAGAAGTGCTAATTCTAGTGAAAGTGAGGTCGTTTTGGATATTATTACAATCACCACAACCTTCACAAGTTATTTGATTGTAAGTGTAACAAACAGTTCCATCATCTAAAAAGATAGTAGAGTAAACATAATAAGTACCAGCCGCCATTCTAATTGATAGAGGAATTAGTAAAGTACTATCAATAAAAGTTGAATCCAGTCCATTATTAGAATACCATCGTGTTTTAATGGAGTCAATGCAGTATAATTCAAGTTGATTCATGCCAACCTGATAATCACAACTATCCAAAGAAGTGCTAGTTCTCGTGAAAGTGAGGTCGTTTTGGATATTATTACAATCACCACAACCTTCACAAGTTATTTGATTATAAGCATAACAAACAGTTCCATCATCTAAAAAGATAGTAGAGTAAACATAATAAGTACCAGCAGACATTCTAATTGGTAGAGGAGTTAGTAAAGTACTATCAATAAAAGTTGAATCAAATCCATTATTGTCAATCCATCGTGTTTTTATAGAATCAATACAATATAATTCGGATTGTGTAAAATCAATTTGATAATTACAGCTATCATTAGAAGTGCCAAGTGTTGTGAAATTTAGAGCTGCTTGTATATCAGAGCAATCAGAACATCCTTCACAAGTAACCTGCCTAGTATCTTGACAAATAGAACCATCTTCTAAATATATATAGGTTTGAACATTATAAGTATCCCCAGTTACCCGCATTAACAAAGGGATTAATAGCGTACTATCTATCATTATCGAATCAAATCCTGAATTAGAAGTCCATTCTATTTTTATGGAATCAATACAATATAGTTCGGATTGAGTAATGTCAATCTGATAATTACAACTATCATTAGACGTACCGAGCATTGTGAAGCTTAAAGTTGATTGAACATCTGAACAATCACTACAAGAAGCACAAGCAATTTTTCGGATACGATTATTCTGTGCATCCGCTATGAAAATATTACCTTGTACATCAACTGCTATACCAAAAGGGTCATGAAATTGTGCAGCATCTACTGGGGCGTCCATAAAGCCATCTATCCCACTACCTGCGAGTGTTGTTACAGTTCCACCAGGTGCAATTTTTCGGATACGGTTATTTAGAAAACCAGCTACATATACATTATTTTGTCCATCAACTGCTACACCTGTTGGTTTTAAAAATTGTGCAGTACCATTTGGCCCACCTGTACCATCCATATAACCAGAAGTGCCACTTCCTGCTAAAGTCATTACTGTTCCATCAGGTGTGATTTTTCGAATTCTGTTATTCTCAATATCTGCTACATATACATTACCTTGTAAATCAACAGTCACTCCATACGGATTAGAAAACTGTGCGACATCACTTGAACCATCTAGATAGCCAAGAGTACCACTACCTGCGAGTGTTGTCACAGTTCCATCAGGTGTGATTTTTCGAATTCTATTATTAAGTTGGTCTGCGACATATACATTATTTTGAGCATCCACTGTTACTCCTGATGGAGAAGAAAACATTGCAGTACCATTAAATCCACCAGTTCCATCTGCATAACCAGGAGTGCCATTTCCTGCTAGAGTAGATGTCATTCCATTGGGTGCAATTTTACGAATCCGATGATGACTTTTATCTGCGACATATACATTATTTTGAGCATCTACTGCAACTCCTTCTGGGTAATAGAATTGTGCAGTACCGTTTGGCCCACCTGTACCATCCATAAAAGCGATATTTCCATTTCCTGCGAGCGTATATACCATTCCATTTGGAGTAATTTTTCGAATTCGATGATTATTGCGATCTGCGACATATACATTTCCTATTGCGTCTATTGCTGTACCTGTGGGGTACTTGAATTGTGCAGTACCATTTGGCCCACCAGTTCCATCCATAAAACCATGAATTCCGTTTCCTGCCAAGGTAGAAACCTCTAAATCACAAGCACAATCTGATGGTGCAGTTCCTGCATTAGTATTAGTTAAAGTACAATTAGTATTTGCTGAGAAAGTAGCAGTTAAATTAATAGGTTGACCATTAGGATTCATAGATACTCCTGTAAAAGTGTGACTAGTCGAACTATTTAAATTACCGACGGCTACAGTTGCTAAACCATCTCCGTTTAGTAGTATATTCCCTGTTGTTGGAGGATTAGTAAAAGTAACGGTAACATCAGCGGTGTAAGTGGAAAATACTCCGCTAGAATTACAATCGGATACATTGCTGACTGTAATATTTGAAATTTCATACGAGGAAAGAGTGATTTTTCGAATACGATTATTTCCCCAATCAGCAACATATAACTGCCCACAACTATCAATAGTTATTCCAAAAGGGCTATTAAATTCTGTTGTTTCTGTTAATCCACATGCTCCATCAATAAAGCCTTGATTACCTGTTCCTGCCATAGTGGTTACATCTCCATTTGGAGTAATTTTTCGAATACGATGATTTGCTTGATCTCCGATATAAACATAACCTTGATTATCAACAGTTATTCCTAGAGGATTATTAAATTTGGCTGTTCCGTTTGGTCCGCCTGTGCCATCTAGATAGCCAAAAGTACCATCACCAGCTAGTGTTGTTACATCGCCATTAGGAGTAATTTTACGAATTCTACCGTTAAAATGATCTGTTACATACACATAGCCTTGATTATCAACTGTAAGCCCAAAGGGGTTATAAAATTTTGCTGTACCATTTGCCCCACCTGTACCATCCATATAGCCTTCAATGCCATTTCCAGCTACTGTTGAGACAATTCCATCTGAATTGATTTTACGAATTCGATTATTACTCCTATCTGCTACATAAATATTACCTTCATTATCAAGTGCCACACCTGTTGGTCCACTAAATCGTGCTGTACTTGCTAATCCATCTAAATAACCAACACCATTTCCTGCTATTGTTGTAACATCCCCATTTGGAGTAATTTTACGGATTCGATGGTTACTCTGATCAGCTACAATTACATTCCCAAATTCATCTACTGCAATGCCTACTGGAGCAAAAAAACTTGCAGTACCATTTGGCCCACCTGTGCCATCCATAAAACCAGCTATGCCATTTCCTGCTAATGTTGTTACATCTCCATTTGTGGCAATTTTACGAATTCGATTGTTACTTCTATCGGCTATATAGATATTCCCTTGTTGATCTACTGCAACATCATTTGGGTCATCAAATTTAGCAGTACCATTTGACCCACCTGTACCATCCATAAAGCCTTCCATACCATTTCCTGCTAGAGTAGAAACCATACAATCTTGACTAAAAGCAGTAAAAAGACAAAGCCAACAAATTATTAAAAAAAATAGTTTTTTGAATAGATTACCTACCCTTCTTGAGTGCTTGTTTGAAAAAACTATCAGAAAGACATGTAAAAGATTAAACAATTTTAAAGAAGCTAATTTCGTAGTTATTTGCATGTTAGTAGGGTTAAAAAAGTTAGGAAATGGAATAGTACTACAGCTCAATCATCTGATTTTTACAGAAACATCCATATAACCGTAGCGATTTTCTTTATCTTTAATTATGCTGTACTTACCAGGTATTAGCGTAATTAACCCTGTTAAGTCATAAGCAGCTAGAATTTTTTTCGAAGACTCTGCAACTACTTCTACTTCTGTGGCAATACGGAACTCGTTTCTATAACTATCCATTATTTCAATTGCCCTTTCTTTGCCAAAATCTTTAGTCACTTGAAGTTCTAGTAATAGCCAATCGACAGCATTTGCTTCCAAAAAACTGATTCTTATCGTTTCTTTATCTAAAATACTTAGCGTAGCTTTTCTACCTTTTCCACTAGAGAAATTAACTGCTGAATAATTACCACACCAACCATTAGGACAATCACAATGTCCATCACTTTCTGGTCTTTCTGGTCCGAGGTATATATTGTGATTTCCATTGGGAACAGTAATGTCCGCAATCGTTTCAATTCCTCTGGAACTGGCTATTTTTTCTTCTAAAATGTCTATTCCTTTTTTACAGCTTTGGAAACCCCAAAGTATGATAAATATTAAAATGGCAAATGGGAATAACTTTAAATTTTTCATAACACATAATTTAATATTATAAAATAATAGCTTTAATTCAACATAAGATGATAACTTCCAAGATTATTACTTGAACTCTCTTAACAGACCAATAAAGACATACTTTTCCCATTAAACTTTCAATAGATAAGGAGCATTTAAAGGAAATTTCTTTCGTTAATTATAATTAAAACCTAGGAATTACTTGAGCTTGAGTCTTGTTTTTCTAAGCTGATTTTGTAGATAATAAGGAAAGCAATATTTTTCTTTCCGCTGGATTGTGTAGAAGATATGTAATGATTTTTCTTCTACCTGCTGTATTAGTATTCTTAATAGTCGATTCATTTTTAAAACCAGTACAGTTTGTTATTTCTTTATAAGCATATCCTTTTGCGACTAATAAAATAACTGCAACTTGTGCGCTATTTCCAGTAATTTCTATTAATTGCTCTCTGATAAGGTGTGCCCGCTCCATTTCGGTTAGACAATTTTGTGTTGTTTTACTAATTGCTAAAGCAGTAGTTGATAAGCCATATTGAAAACCAGCTATAATTTTGGATAGCATGCGATTTACTTTTTTGGATTGCCTACTTATCATAAGTTGACAAAGGTTTAGAAATCAAAAGTTCTTGTGCTGCTTCTTTTTTCCGTCCATTATTTTCTATAATAGCCATTAATTCTTTTCTAGCATTTTTATAATCTTTCTGTTGCAGATAAGCTAAGCTTAAGTACCAATTGATTGATGTGGCTAATTCTTCTTTATTATCCTGTGTAGTAGTTCGTGTTTTAGTACGAGCAGTTTTAAAAGCGTCAATTGCTTTTTTTGCATTTTGACTATATAAATAACTTAATCCGAGAAAGAGATTGTATTCTATTTTGGCTTCTTTGTTTTCTAGAATTTTAAGAAAAAGAGGAATTGCATTTTTATAATCATTTTCTTCATAAGCAGCCATTGCGTTTGTTTGAATAGTAACTGTTGTGCCTCCACTTTTTCTAATTCCTGTATTTTGCTTTTTATCTTCAAGGTGAAGCGCAATCAGGTCTTGTGTAGTCTTTGCCTGATTAATAGGAGCATAAAAAATCCCAGCAGTAACCAAAATTAATAATATTGCCGCTGCTGCTAAACGCCGATATAACTGAATTCGTTTAGCTCTTTTTTTTTGAGGTTGCTCAATACCATGCTTTTCTTTTAAAATTTTATTCCACTTTTCTCTTTGTTGGTTATCAAAATAATCTGTCAAAATAATTTCTGTGATTTGAGTGGCATCTTCTATCGAAGATTGGTTACGACCACTATTTTTAGGAGTATCCATATGCTGCTGTTTTTGGTAGAAGATTTAACCTTCTATAGATTTTCTATAATATGTTTAAATTCTTTTCTGCACCGCTCCGCTTTTTTTGCAAGGGTATTGGCTTTCGTTTTTAACTCACTCCCTTTAACTGTAGGAAAATCAAATTGAACAATTTCTGCGTAATTGAAGCCATCACCATATTTTCTTTCCAGTAATTTTTTACAGTCTTCACACATCTTACTAAAAGTTTTACCAATCAAGTCTCGGATTTCAAATATTTTATAAGTTTGATTTTTTCCTTTTGTCATTAAAGCATCAATAGAAACCATTTTCATGGAATTACTCTTTTTGTTTTTTAGCTTAAACAATTTCATCCTTGCTCTACGAGTAATGTAAAAAGCTAAGTTGCCATAATTTATTTTTCCTTGGATTAAATCTTTTCGAATGTCAATTAAAGCATCCATTGTGCAGGTATGGGCTTGTTCTTCATTAGCCCCGCAGCGACTGCGCAAATAACTCGTACATTTTTTAAAATGGTTTAAATAAATTTTTTCAAAAAGTGCTTGGTTGCCTTGCTGTAGTTCTTGAACTAGGTCATCAAATATACCTTTTGTTAAGCCCATGTTTTGTTTCATTTGGTTTTCTGAGGGTATTGCTACTTTACATTCTGCTACCGTTTTTTCCTCTAACCTCTTGTTAATCTGCTTGGCAGTAATAAACCCTTTTGCTAAATCGTATTTAAACTTTTCAAACACATCTGTTAAGATAGAAGCAGATAGTTCTTGTATTCTTGGAAATTTAGTTTCAATTAGTTGCTCTAATAAAAGAGTATAGGGTATTTTGATATATTGCTCAAACAGTTCCTCCTTTCCCTCTTGAAGGGTAAGTGTAAGTTGTTTCAACTCTGATGAAGTAATTTCTTTACAGTTGTTATTGGTTCTTGCAAGACTAGTCATAGCTATTTTACATTCCTAGATTAATTTACATTTTGTTCTTCCCCTCTATAATAGATATATCTTTTTGAAGTATGACAAGGAAAGTGAATTTTTTTGAAAATTTATTTTCTGGGAATAGTCATAACTGGATAAAAGTTAGCCATTATAAGTATGCAAATTGTTTAACTCAACTTCGGTATTGCTTTATTACTTGCTCACTCATTGATTACAACAAAAAAAACCTAGCACCTTACTCGTAAAATTTACAGTTGTTTTAACATGGATGTAGTTCTTTTTAAAGAGCTGCATCTTTTTTTATACAAAAAATTAACTACTTTGTCATATTTTGATGAGTTCTTGACATTATACCCTTATAATTCATTTTTTAAAAAAGAATATATTCCAAACAAATGCGTAAGACAACTGTAAGAAAAATATTGACTTTATTGTTATTTTCTTATTTTAATAATCCTATTTGGGGTCAATTATTTAATAATGTAAATGATACTATCCAGCTTCCTGTACCAGTTATGATTCAATGGGATAGAAGTGCAGCACCATCTGAAATTGATAGTATTATGCGTCAATATGACGCAAAGCTAAGCGATGCTATTCGGGAAGAAAAATTTAGAAGTATACTTATAGATAAATATGAAATTTATAAAGTTCCCAGTACAATTTCTACTTATTTAGATCTTATCAATTATTTTGACTGCGACCCTATTACTGGTGTAAATGGGACAGGGACATCATTAGGAGGCAGAGCAAAATCTATGGATCTTGATAATACTTTTGGTCTTTCGGATATTAACCAAGATTGTTCTTATGCTTATGATATTCAAAATTATCATCCTTATCCACATTGTGTGGGGCTAGCCTACCCTGATAGTAATTTTTATGAAGAAAATTGTATTTCTTTTTGTAATAAAATAAGGGTAATTATTATTGACGCTGGTGTAAATGCGGAAGATCCTTTATTAAGTGACTTATATAATAATAGTGGAAATTATAATTTTATAAATAAAACAACAGATGTAAGGGATACAGGGACTCAGCACGGTTCTCATGTTGCTCGTGTGATTATAGGGACTATAGGGCAGACTACAGCGAATATCGAGTTATGTGCTTATAAAATTTTGAATGAGCAAGGAATAGGAACGATTTTTAATCTAAATGCAGCACTTTTAAAATCATTGAATAATGGGGCAGACATTGTAAATCTTAGTTTGGGGGCAATAATACCCGAAGCAGATGGCTGCACGAGTATTATGGAGAATATTTTGACACTAGCAGCTACAGAAAATACTTTAGTAATAGCTGCTGCGGGAAATGACACGACTAATCTAGATACTACTTATTATTTACCCGCTTCCTTAAATAGTGCTAATTTAATGGTTGTAGGTGCTTCAGATTGCGAAGACAGGATTGCTCCTTTTTCCAATCATAGCTATGAAAAGGTTGATTTACTTGCACCTGGAATTGACATTATTGTTGGTGATAATGTATGTAAAAGCGGAACTTCTTTTTCTACACCAATAGTGTCATCCCTCTGTGCAATAAGAGCGGCGACCTTACCAGTTTTTAATTCAATTGAACTAAAGAATATGGTATTAGGAGCAGTTAATAAAAAGCCAGAATGGTATCAATATTGTAGGACAGGCGGGATGATAAATCCATCTAAACTTTTTACAAATGACTGTTGGAATAATTGTAGTTCAGAGCCATTACTAAAAAATGATAAAAAATAAATACTCAAATAAAATCTAATGAAAAAGGCAATAATATTTTTATTTACAATATGCGTAAATTTAGTTCCTCAGTCACTATTATCTCAAGATTGTAATGCTTCGGAAGAGGTGGTAGCGATGGCAGATAGTGTATTCAAAGTCTCTGGTGACTTGGACTCTGTGCTTTCAACTTTGAAGATTACGCTTAATGATTGCTTAGGAACAAAAGATTCTCTTGATGGTTCCTTGAGTGAATTATATCATAGGATAGGCAGAATCTACTTTGATCAAGCAAATGATAGAGAGGCATTAAGGTATCTTAATGCTGCGGCGATAACTAGAGATAAACACTTTGGTCCTTATCACGAAAAAACCTCTCAAAGCTATTATATGTTAGCTCTTTCTAATTTCTATTTAGAGAATCATAATACAGCTATTGAATATGGCGAAAAAGCTGTTGAAGCATTGGAACAGGCTTCATCTCATGCTAAAGATTCTATAATTGCCGAATATTATCAGCATTTAAGTAAGTGCTATAATAGAGTAGGTGACTACAGTCAAGCATTATTTTATACACAGGCTTCTTTAAATAGCTTTCCAAATAAAAGTGACAATTCAAATTATCATTATTACCACAGTATAGGGCAAATTTATTTTAACCAACATAAACACCAATTAGCCATTGACAATTATCAAAGAGCAAAACAATATCTTGAAAAAATAGGGGTAGAGAAAGAGCCCTCAGCTTATGGCACGTTAATGAATGATTTAGGCCTTGCCTATCATAAATTAGAAAAAACAACACAAGCCTCGACTTATTATCAAGAAGCATTAAAGTATTATAAAGTTACCAATCTAAATACAATGGAAGTAGCTAATACTTATGCCAACCTTGTAGCTGTTTCAATGAAATTAAATCAATTTTCTCAAGTAAACAATTATTTCAATAAAGGTTTAATTTTTGCCAAAGCTCAGACTCCATCAGGTTTCCATCCTATTATCGCAGAACTCCATTATAATAAAGCAGCAGCAGATTCTAAACAGAAAAAATACGAATCGGCAACATATCATCTACAAAAAGGCATAAAAGCTTTAATTCCGACTTACCAAGTTCAAGCAATTCCTGCTCGTTTTAGTATAGATGAAGAACCAATAGCCCATAAAATAGAATTATTAGAGTTATTAGAAGTACAGGCAAATACATTTCATGATAAATATCAAAATGAAAACCAGCTAGAAGATTTAAAATTTGCATACGCTACTTATTCCAAAATTGATACTCTAGTTACTCAAATTAGAAGAGGGTTTAAGGTAGCAGATTCTAAATACTTCTTACAAGAGGTCATTTTTCCCATTTATGAAAAAGCTATTGCTACTTCTTTTCAATTATATGAATTAAACAAAGAACAGCATTATTTGGAAGATGCTTATCATTATATAGCCAAAAACAAAGCCGTTATTTTATTAGAAGGTTTGCAAGATGAAAATGCTAAATTTTTAGGAATCCCAGATAGTTTATTACAAAAAGAAAAACGAGTTAAGGAGATTTTATCCAAATCAGAAAATGAAGTTTATACAGCGCAGGAGATGCGAAATGATAGCCTTGTACCTATTGCTACTAATAGGTTAGTAAGTCTAAAACGGCAATATGAACAGCTAATTCAACAATTTGAAACCCATTATCCAGCATACTACCAATTAAAATATGCTTATGAATCGCCATTAAGCATACAAGAAATACAAGAAAAAATTGAACCAGATAGAGCCTTAGTAGAATTCTTTTTAGGAGAAGAAAATCTTTTTGTTTTTACTATTTCTAAAAATGAATTTCGGCATTATAAAAAGAAAATTCCCTTAGGTTTCAGAGATTTGGTCTATGAATATAGAGGAATGCTTCAGGAAGATAGTTTATTAATCAAACAATCTTATTCCATAGTTTCCCACCAATTATATAGCTTTTTATTGAAAGAACCTTTGCAAAATTTAGACACTTCTATTAATCGCCTTATTCTTATTCCTGATAATATATTATTGCAAATTTCATTTGATGGACTATTGACCCAACCTCATGCTATTAAAGAATGGTATAATATAGCAAATCCCTATCTGTTTAAAAAATATGCTACGGCTTTATCCTATTCCAATCTTCTTGCTTTTGATAATGAAAAAGAACAAAGACTTGCAAAGGCAACAAAAGGCTTCTTGGGATTTGGATTAGAATATGATAGTCTTAGCTTAAAAGATTTATTTATAAATCGGACAGAAATAGACCCCAATAAGAAAAATCGGATAAGCGGTAGATTGCGTTATTCTGATGATGAAGCTAGGGAAATCGGAGTTTTATTAAATGGAGACACTTTTCTCAATCAAGCAGCAACCAAACAAGCTTTATTGAAGCATATACCGAATTATAATATTGTGCACATAGCAGGACATGGCAATGTGGACGAAGACAATCCCTTAAACTCAGGAATTATTCTTTCTAAGAGTACCGATTCAACGGATAATGTGTTAAGAGCATCGGATATCTTCCCAATTAAATTAGCTGCTAATATGGTCGTTTTAAGTGCTTGTCAAACGGGATATGGACCTTTGATAAAAGGAGAAGGAATGAGAACTTTTGCACAAGCATTTGCCTCTGCAGGCTGTCCAGCATTGATAGCTAGCTTATGGAATATACCCGATGCTTCAACTAAAAGAATTTTACTCCCATTTTATAAAAACTTAAAGCAAGGGCAACCAAAAGACATTGCTTTGAGAAATGCCAAACTTCATTATTTGAAAAATGGAGACGTTCTTGCGCTTGACCCGTCGCATTGGGCACATCTGGTGTTAATTGGAAATATCGATAGTATAGATTTCCCATCCACGAATTGGTGCTGGTGGAAAATATTACCTTTGGGACTAATACTGTTCTTTTTTGGTATAAGAGCCTTGAAGCAGTATTTGTCCTAGTGGCGTTGTTTTCTGAAGTGCTTTCTTGTAAAAATAGAATTCATTCTTTGTTTTTTGATTTATTTGGACATTGAGTCCAAATAAATCAAAAAACCTTTTTACAAATTTTACCGTTCGATACGGAAAAATTTATTATACGACATCAAAATTCTGGGCTAATAATTTTTTATAAGAAAACCCTTTTGTTATCTGGATTACTTACACTAAAATCTTAAATTTCTGATATGGTACGGAAAAAAAGCCTAAGAATTCTTCCAAACCTATCAATCAGACATTGAGGAATTACGACAGCAAATTACCTTATTAAATTGATTGGAAGTATTTTTTTATCCCAACATAAAAATGGTTTGTCAGCATATAGCTTACAAACCATTTTTTATTAAAAAATATCTAGAAAAATTTTTTATCAGCGTTCTTTGATTAAATTTGTGTACTGACATACTCAAATAAATAAAAACGATGACCGCTTTAAACCAAAACTTCCTTACACGGATACTATTTTTTATTTGCTATTCTATTGTTTTAGCTCCAATAAATGCACAGGAAAGTAAGCCTACTAATATTCAAATTGATAGCCTTTTAATCTCGGCAGAATCAATGAAGAGAAGCAATACTGAACAATCAATCAACGAGGCTCAGCAAGCGCTGTCTATGGCTAAAAAGCATGGATTAGTGGAATATCAAATCAAAGCGAATATTCAATTAGGCTGGCTTCATTCTTCCTTAAAAGAATATCCTAAAGCGATGGCATTTTATGAAATAGCTTTAGCAGAAGCACGAAAAAGTGAAAATCAAACATTAGAATTAGAAGCTTGGGTAGATTGGGCTTTTTTATTTGAGCGAACAGGTGATTTTAATAAAGCTATTAACGAATTACTAGCTGCGCAGCAATTAGCGGAACAATTGGGGAATCAAAAAGAAATGGCGAAAATATATTCTAATATCGCTCGAGTTTATTTTAATTATAAGGATATTGATAAAGCTATTGAGTTTTTGAATAAATCGAAAATGATCTTTGAGCAACTAGGAGAGCAAGAAATGCTTTCTTCTTTGTATAATAATTTAGCCATTCTTTATAAAAATAGTGGAAACAATGAAAAAGCAATCACTTCTTTTAAACATGCGGTGAGTACTAGTTTGGTGCTTAAAGATACTCTGGGAGCGGCTCAATCTTATAATAATTTAGGTTTTTTATATACGCTTGAAAATAAATTGGATACGGCGGAAAAATATCTGTTAAGCGCTTTGAATATATATGAGCAAGCTAACCAAGAAAACCCTTTTACGAATCATTATTTAGCTAAATTATACTATCAACAAAAGGACATTGAATTAGCAAAAAAATATGCTTTAAAAGGGCAAGCACTTTTTGAAGCAAGAGCAATGAAACAGGGGGGAGTAAGTGCTAAAGAGTTACTTAGTCAAATTTATGCGCTTGCTGGGGATTTTAAGGCTGCCTATAATTATCAAGTGGAATTAGACCAAGGGAAAGAGGAACTTTTTAAACTAGATAAATCTAAGGCAGTTGAATTAATTGAAAATAAGTATGAATTGCAGCAAAAGGAAATAGCTTTATTGAAGGTAAATCAACAAAATGAGCGCCGTAAGTTTACCATTATGAGTCTTCTTGGATTAGGATTGTTTGCTTTAATTTTAGGGTGGTTATTTTTTAGGCAAAGGCAATTACAACATAAAAAGGCGCAATTATTATTAGAACAACGGTTGTTGCGTTCCCAAATGAAACCCCATTTTATTTTTAATGCCCTTTCTAGTATTCAAGGGTTTATTTTAAAAAATGATAATAAAACAGCAGGCATTTATTTGGCTAAATTTTCTCGATTGATACGAATGGTACTGGAAAATTCCCGTCGAGAGTATGTACCTTTAGCAGAAGAAGTTACTTCTCTGGAAAATTATTTAGACTTGCAACAACTGCGTTTTCCTGAAAAATTTGCGTACGAAATCAAAGTTGATGAGCAGATAGATCAGGAAGAAATGGCTATCCCTCCATTAATAGCACAGCCTTTTATTGAAAATGCAATTGAACATGGTATTCAGCATATTGAAGGGAAAGGTTTTTTGATCATCCGTTTTAAATGGGAAAAAGAAGGACTCCAATTCCAATTAGAGGATAATGGAGTAGGGAGAGCGCAAGCAGCTATATTAAAAGCAGAACGGATTCCCCACCAATCTCTAAGTACCCAAATAACCAAAGAACGTTTGCAAATTTATCAGCATAAAACACAGCAAAATTTCAATTTAGAGATTAAAGATAAGTTGAATAATCAACAACAAATCATAGGAACTAGGGTCTTTATTCAACTCCCATTTACAAAATGGATCGCTGGATAAATTTAAACCAATGATATGATAGACGCAGTAATTATAGAAGATGAACAGCCCATTATTGATGGGCTAAAAGAAATGATTAAGTTATTTTGCCCTACTGTAAATATAGTTGGTGCAGCAAAAACAGTTAGAACAGCGTATGCGCTGATTCAAGAAGAGAGCCCTCAGTTGGTTTTTTTAGACATTCAGCTCGAAAATGGTAGCGGGTTTGATTTATTAGATAAAATACCAAGTCCCACTTTTCAAATTATTTTTATTACAGGTTTTAATAATTTCGCCGTTAAAGCTTTTAAATATAGTGCAGCTGATTATTTACTAAAACCAATTGATCCTCAGGAATTACAAGACAGCATTCAACGTTTAGTACCGACCAATTCACAAAGCAATCTCTCCTTGCAAACCCTTCAAAAAAATAGCGAACAATTAGAAAACTTGTTACTTAAGACACAAGACCGTTATTATATTACCAAAATTGAAGAGATTATTTATTGTAAATCAGAGGGGAACTATACCACTTTTTACCTTAAGGGACATCAGGAAGTTGTCGTATCCAAATCTATAAAATATTATACGGATCTATTTAAAGATCAACCAATCTATCGCGTCCACCAATCCTTTTTGATTAATATGAATTGGGTCAGACAATACGATAAAAAAGGATATGTTCATTTAATTGAAGGGCATACAATTCCTATTGCTGCTCGAAAAACGGATTATTTTCTTGGCTTACTCTCTGACTACACTGGGTTTGCATAACAACGAATTTACAATAAATACTAACGAATATACATTAAATCGTATCGAATATACATCTGCCTTAATTACTTACCGGTAAACAATTAATTTTACCTCAAATTAACAATTTTTATAATGTTTCACTACAAGTTATTACTTGTAGTAAATCGTTTCAACCTCACATATCTAAGTAATAACCCCGTTTATATTTCACTTTTCACCATTTAAATAATCATTAATTAATGAAAAAATTACTCACAAGTATGCTGCTTTGTGTTGCTTTTATTACGTTTAGCTTTGCGCAAACGGATGCAACCCTTTCTACCCAGCTTATCGGTATCTGGAACATGGAAAATATGGATTTTGGTGGCCAAGTTATGACTGCTGAACAACTAAAAACTACTATGCAACATGAATACTCCGAAGATGGAACGACTAAATATGATGATATGATGAGCGGGGAAAAGAAAACAGGTAAATGGAAAATAGTTGATGGAGCGGTGACCAACCCAGATCAACCAAATGCACCTAGTCCCAAAATTGTGAAATTGGATGGCGAATCTTTAGTGCTAGAGCTAATTGATAATGGGACAACTATCAAAATTAATATGAAACGAGTTGTTCAGTAGTGAAATTCCGCTTCTAAGTGTAGAACCTAAAAATGATTTATAACCTTTTATTAAAAATTAAACCAATTATTCAAACATGAGATCAACAATCATTGCTTTTTTATTATTAATTAATTTTGTAGCCTACGCCCAAGACTTCACGACAAGTGATAATACTTTATTGTCCTTAACTGCTAGTATCGAAGATGACTGGGTTGAAAAACTAGACGATTACAAACCAGTAACTAGTAGGGTAAAAGATGACCTGAAAGCTAATATGAAGCTGCTAGAAAATACCTTAGAAAAAGGAGCCGCCGTAAGTGTCTATAAAGTATTAGTAGAACAAAAGAAAATTGTGTTAAAAGACCAAGGTGCATTAAAAGACTATGTTACTTATAACCAAAATGGACTACCTGTTCCGCTTATAGCAAAGACTGCAATTAAAAAGGTTACTGGAAAAGGTTATCAGACAGATTACTATTTTGTGGTTAATATCTTACCAAGTCTCTCTTTGGGGCGGATGATGAAAGGCTTACCGGGACAGTTTAAGCCTGAAATGAAATGTATTATTAAGATATTTGATAATAATAAAGAAATGATTAAAAAAGTAGAGGCAAAATTTAAGCCTAAGAAGCCTATTAAAAAAGGAGATTTTCCTAAACGGAAATTTGATAAGTTGAAAAAGGAGTATATTATTCTTTTAGCAGAAAAATTACAATTAGTTACTGATGAAGCTATAAAGTCTGCGGTGAAGCAATTATAGCCAGATAAGTTGTAGTATTTATGATTTAAAAAATGGCTTGTGAGCGAAATGCTGGCAAGCTATTTTTTATAAAGTTATCCTCTCTGTGTTTGTTATAAAGCGGTAAACAATCTCCTTATTTATCGAAACATAAATCTTCTTGCTTAAGTTAACTCGCAGCCCGCATCATTTATCATAAAACCCAGGAAATAAATCAGGACAACCCCAAAATTCAATCACAGCGATGACAGGATGGCTGAAAATACGTTCTTTTTCTCTGAGCATATGTTGTTCCTCAAAAGAAAAACTATCAATTAATTTATTATAGTCTTTTAAAACTAAGGAATGATGACTAGTTGGATCTGTTTTTTTCTTTAGAAATAGTCGCTTGGTATCTTGTTGTTCTTGATTAGCAGTAATGGCTACTTTCTTTTTTAATTTAAAGTATTGTTGCTCTTTCTGAGGGAGGCTTGCCAATGCTTTTAAACGAAACTGATAAATTTCTCGATCCAAACTAATGATTTGTATCGCTTTATTAGATGTAAAATCCATGATTGTTTCAGGCGCATTTTCAGCTACTCTTTTCTTGGTATCGCAAGTATAAAAAAGTTCTACTTCTTCATTTTTTCGACCTTGATTTTTTCGGAATTCACCGAGTACCTTTCCATTAGAGGTGCTGGAATAAAGACTATCTCTGCGCTTTAGCAGAATGGCTAATTTAGCGGTATTGGTAATCGTAGGATTTTCCATAACACTAGGCTGCATTTTCTCTAAGCGTGCTAAATCAGCTTTGTCTTTTTTGAAAATTTGTTGAGTCGTCTTTAATTTTTCGCTTTTCCATTGGACCAATGCTACTCTAAGATGTTCATTATTTAAATTTTTTAAAATCGGGTTTAAGGATTCGTTCAATAAATAAAGCGTGTATTTGGAGGAAAAAGCAAGTTCTTTTATTAATGGATTATTGTCTAAGTTAGCACCATCTCGCTTAGCTTCTTCATAATAGCCCCATAATTTTTCAACCTTTTGGTAATTGTTTAAAATGTCTTTAATCTCTATAATATGTCCTTGCATTTCCATTAGATGCGGAACAATTTTTTGGATACTAGTATAGTCCTTTGTAATCGTATTTTCAATAGCAGTTGGAGCTGCCCAATTATTGGAAAATGGTGTATTAAGTGAATCAGCTACATTATTAGCTATGGAAGTATTCGTAGAGAAAAGCAATAGTATCCCGACTAACATGGAAAGAAAATAGTGGAATGGAATTTTCATAGCTAGTGTTTTTAACTGAAATTTATATAATTAAAATACAAATATAATTATTTAATTATGTATAAATGCCAAAATAAGCTATCAAAAATAGTTAAAAACGAAGCGGAATGTTTAGGGAATGTACCTATTTGAGTATAGTGCAAAAAAAAGCCGTACAAAGTGTACGGCTTTTTTCAACAAATTATAATCCCATGAACATATCCAAAATTAATTTTTTAGTTTTCTATTTGGTTGGTATATTTTATAAAGTAAAGATGTATCTGATCGAGTAATTTTAATTCGCTACAAATCCTTCTTCAAAGTATGAATATTAGCAAGGCATTCTAAATCCCACTAAAGAGTGCCTTGCCAAATTCAAATCCCATGAACATATCCTAAAATTATTAGCTAATCTTTTATTAGCTTTTGCGTTAATTACTTAACACACTACAAAGATACGCACGAAGTAGAGTTATTTAAAGTACAAAAAGAACCTTTTGTGAGAATTTAATTATTGGTGATTTAGTATTAATTAATTGATTGTCAATTAATTATCTGTTGATTTTGAATGTAGAAAGTGAATAAAAAATACTTTTTTAATGCTAATTTTAGTCAAAAAAAGATTAAAAAAAGTTTTTAAAAGGCTTGCTTTGCTGATTTTAGGTGTTTTTGTTCACTATAAACACTTTCTGTACTAAGATTACTATACATTTTTAGATTTCCTATTAAAAATAAGGCGGCAATGGGAAATTGCCGCCTTATATTGGGCAGTACAAGGCGGTTGTTTCTCACAACCGCCTTGTTTTTAGAGAATTCACTTCTTTTGTATAGTAGTCTAATAATTACTGCTTCAACACCTTCCAGCTACTCACTTTTCCTTCATTTGCTAATTGTACAAGATATAAACCTGCTGGATACCTTTCCATATCGAATTCAATGTATTGTTCGGTATGATTATGGACTATTTGCTGAACTGCTAATCGTTGCCCTAATAAATTGACTAAACTAATAGTACCATTTGATAAGGATTCATTTAGTTGTAAATCAATCCTTAAATTAGTAGTTACTGGATTTGGATAAATATTGATGTTATCAATAGTCGTAGCTAAATCTTCGGTTGGCGTAGAACAAATCCCGTTTTCATTAAAAGTATAAATACTTTCAAAGAAATTGCTACAACCAGAAGTACTATTGGTTAATTCGATACCATATTTACCTGTTTCTGAAATGCAAAGAGAAAAGGCGGTATGGTCTAATAAATTATCTTCTTGAAACCATCGGAGGCTATAAGGGTCTGGCAATATAGCAGGATTAAAAATACTTAATAAATTGCCTTCCTGTTTTAAGACAGGCGCACCTGGAACGGGTATAGGTGCTAAAAACGCTGTACTTGAAGTATTAATACAACCTTCTTCACTAATGGTTGATACATAGTAAGCACCAGCTTCCGTAATTTTTAATGTAGCTTCGGTTGCAGCAGTAATAGGCGTAGAATCACGATACCATTGTTGTGTACTGGATAGTGCAGAGGCGTTTAATTCCAAAGAGTCCCCTTCACAGAAAATGAAATTCCCATCAAAACTAATAATGGGCGAATTCGGTATTTCATAAACAACAACAGAATCAACGACATTGATGGTGTCTACTGGGTGGAAAATATTGATAGATACTTTTAAATCGCCATCGGATAATTCTCCACTAGATAATTGGTTAAAATTAATTGTACCACATACATCATCTCCACCATTCAAGCCACTATCGCCATCCAACACTTCTAATTGGTAATTACCCGATAAGATGTCCAGGCTTAAGGGAAACGTAATGGGGGGCTCTAAATTTTGAATCGCTTCATTTTCAAAAACCACGACTCCTTCTGCATTGGTAATCTTTAATTTTATATCAGGTTTGCCTAAAAAGTCATCACAAGAAGCTTCTAAAACTTTTACTTCTGTTAGAATATACCCAATTGTATCAATAATAGCTTGATAGCTAACTGGGTAAACGCCTGGTTCGGTATAGTTTTGTGATATCGGATTTTCATCTGAAGTAGTACTACCTAATCCAAAATTCCAATTATAACTATAACCTGCTGCTCCATTACTTGGATTATTATTTTCAAAACTAACGTTCGTACTACCACAGCCCACATTATTAGTCATCGTAAATCCACTATTGGTCGTGCTTGGTGGTGCAATAAAGATATTCCTAGTAAAAGTAGCATCTTGATTCAAAATAGAGACCTGGGCAGTAACCGTAATTTCCAATTGAAATAATCCGAATTGTAGGGGTGTCCCACAAATCCGAATACAACCATCTCGTTCATCTGGTAAATCATAACTCTTTTGATTGGGTTCCCAAGATAATCCTGCGGGTAGATTATTGATGGACTTAATGCTCAATTTCCCAATGCCGATGCCTGTTGGTAAATCTGGTAATAAGAATAGTAGTTGAGAAGTATTCGTTGGCAACCGATAGGTAATACTTTCATCATAGCTTGTTCTAAATTCTCCCTCTGGAAATTCCTGCAAATAAAAGGTATCTGTGCCAATACTGTCAGGTAATATTATTTCGCAATTAGGACAACCTGTTTGGGCGATTAAACCAAAACTGCTCACGAAAAAGAATAATAGAACTAAGGAAATCTTAGTGCCTATCTTTTTGAAAATTGAAAATTGAAAATTGAAAATTATAAATTGAAAAAAGGAGTGTAAAGCTTGCTGATTCATAGATAATAGTTTGTGTGATGGTGGTACTATTTTATAAGGATTGAAGGGTTGAGGTTTACACAAAACCCATGCAGTAACTCAATAACCAACCCTCTCTTTATTCAGATGGGGGTATATACAAAACGCCTGGCTATCTATACGGATAGTTAACCAGGCGTTCTCGGTACGAAATTAATGCAATTTGCCTAACTAAGGCAGTCAATACGTAGTAGTTTATGCCAGTTCTTGGCAAAAGGTGGATTAAGAGTGTTAAGTGCTAGGTCTTACACAATCTGATACCTAATACCTGATACCCGACACCTTTTATCGTCTACTCACAATCATTTTCTCAGATATAGCTCCTGTGCCATTACTGACAGAATAAATATACATCCCTGCTTCTAACTCAGAAGCATCGTAATTAAACGAATTGTAACCCGTCGTTAATAGGATTTGCTCTGAATGCAAGCGCTTACCTGCTACATCAAAAACAGTAAATTGGAATTCTCCGCTAATGTCAGAAGACATTTCAATTGTGGTTTGGGCAACAACTGGATTAGGAATATTCGCTAGAGAAATATTTTGTGCTAAATAATCATTGGTGCTAACAGATTCACAGCCTCCTGCTGCGTTCAATACTAAATTATATTCTCCCGTAAATAGAGGACCAGGAATGGTGGTATTGAATACCCCAACGACATCTGCTACTACTCCTGCTGCAATGACTAAGTTATTGACTCCAGGGGTATTGGCTTCAGTAGGAGTACCTCTTAAAACAATACAGCCCAAAGTCGTATCTGGAAAAACACAATCAGGAGGATTACAGAAATAATTAATGCCTTCTGGAAGTCCTTCAACGCCTCCTGTGGTAGCTATTTCCGCTCTTAATAAATCTACTGTAAATCCACTTATCGTAGCAGAATCACCTACTCTAAAAGAAAAAACCAACTCAAAAGGTTCTCCTATACAGGCAGGGAAGGCTTCGATTCCACCTAATCCTGTAGAAGGGTCTAAAGGTAGCGGTGAAACAACTTGGGCAGAATCTACAAACGCTTGATCTGGTTCACAGGCTACCTCTTGTGCACTTAATTGTAGCAAACAAAAAAGGCTGCAAGTTATAAAAAGTATAATTTTTTTCATGTGAAGGTAAGTTTAAATAATGGTAAAGATAATGGTGATTTAGAGATTCAATAAAATTAAAAATTGCTAAGTTACTCTTTCTAAAGTAATTAGCCTACTTTAGTGTTATTTGTATCTTGCTAATTTCTTGCAATATAGGACGATTTACTTTTTTTACTAGCAAAAACAAATCAAAATTAACCTTCCTGTATGCGAATATACAAAAACGATTATTTGTAGAAAAAAAAGTGAAAGTAAATAGGGGATTTTGATGGAATAAACATCGCAGGATAGTAGGAAGGTTAAAGCTATTCTCCGACAAAGCCATAAAATTTTAGGAGCGGTAATGCATTTTTAACGATTCTTAGTTTAATTTCACACTTACAAAATGAAAATTGAGTGATCAATTAGAAATGGAAGGCAAAGGAAGTGTAGTATAGAACGTCATTTACTCATTCTCCCAATTACTCATTTATTCATTTAAATATACCATCACAAACTATTTTGCAATATGCTACTAAACGGCCTCAATAAAGGACTACTTGTCATTTGCTGTACTTTCCTAAGTACCTTTCTATTTGCTCAACAAGGATTAATTACTGGAACGGTGATTGATGAACGAACTAAGGAACCACTTTATCCCGCCACTATTAAAATTGGCGCAACGGGAACGATTACCAACTTTGATGGAAATTTCGAATTGCAATTAGCAACAGGTACACAGGAATTAGAAATTAGTTATGTTGGTTATGAGACTTTGATCCAATCCGTAACTATTACAGCCAATGAAACGACTACGCTTAATTTTTCTTTGTCGGAATCTGTGAATCTACTCCAAACGGCGACGGTCACAAGTGGAAAATATGAAAAAGCATTAGGGGAAGCAACCGTTTCTTTAGAGGTACTGAAATCAGAATTAATCGAAAGTACGAATGCAGTTTCTCTTGATCAGGCCTTAGAAAAAATACCAGGTGTGAATCTAGTTGGAGGGCAAGCGAATATTAGAGGTGGCTCAGGGTTTTCCTATGGGGCGGGTAGTCGAGTTTTATTATTAGTGAATGATTTACCTGCTTTGCAAGCGGATGCAGGTACCTCTAATTGGGGCGATTTGCCCGTAGAAAGTATTGAACAAGTGGAGGTAATTAAAGGGGCAGCGTCTGCATTATATGGTTCAGCAGCCATGAATGGCTTGATTAATGTGCGAACGAGCTATGCTAAATCAGCACCAGAAACTAAAATTTCTGTTTTCGGTGGTGTTTTTGATGCACCTAAAGATGCGTCTAAAAAATGGTGGGATGATACCCGATATGAAGCAGGTATACTTTTTTCCCACAAGCAAAAAATCAATAAATTTGACTTGGTTATTGGTGGACGATACTACCAACAAAAAGATGTGCGAGAAAATTCAGATAATGAACAAGGGCGTTTTTCTGTGGGTACTCGCTACCGATTGACTGATCGTTTAGCTGTTGGATTTAATGCAACTTATAATAAACAAAATAATCAATCCTATTTTTATTGGTTAAATAGTGCAGAAGGAAACTATCGACCAGATCCTACGACTTTAAGTAATACCACGCCAACTCGCTTTTATATTGATCCATTCATTTCCTATTTTGATCAACAAGGCGGTCAACACAAGTTCAATGGTCGGTATTTTAGTATTGATAATAAATCGACGACCGGAACAGATAATTTTTCTGACTTATTTTATGGCTCTTACCAATATCAACGAAAATTTGAAGCGGCTGATTTGGTTGTAACTGCTGGTGTAGTGGCTTCCAAAACAGATGTCGTTGCGCCTTTATATGGAGATACCTCCTATGTTCTGACGAATAATGCAGCTTATTTACAATTGGAGAAAAAATTATTTGACAAACTAAATATCTCCGCAGGGATTCGTTATGAATATAATAGAATTGATGGCCCTGAACAAGTAGGTAATTTTATCATTCCTAATGGGCGGACTTCAGACGCACGACCTGTGGCAAGATTTGGCGCAAACTATCAAGCTGGGGAAGCAACTTTTTTCAGAGCGTCTTGGGGACAAGGATTTAGATTTCCAACCATTGCAGAGAAATTTATTACGACTGATTTAGGTGGAACACCCATTAGCCCAAATCCTGAATTACGATCTGAAACTGGATGGAGTTCTGAGTTTGGTGTAAAACAAGGCTTTCAAGTATCTAATTGGCAAGGATTTTTAGATATAGCTAGTTTCTGGATGGAATATGAGGATATGATTGAATTTATTTTTGTCAGTTTAGGAGAAGGTTTTAAAGCGACGAATATTGGCAATACGGTGATTAAAGGATTTGAAGGAAGTATCCAAGGGCAAGGTAATATTGGAAAAATCCCAACGAGTATTATTGCAGGCTATACCTATATTGACCCTAAATTTAAAACCTTTTCAGAACAAGATCAATTGCGTTCAAGTGTGGATTATAATGTACTTAAATACCGTTTTAAGCACACCGTAAAAGTAGACATCGAAAGTAAATTTAATAAATTGAATGTGGGCGTGGCAATGTTTAGAAATAGCCACATGGAAGCGATTGACGCTATTTTTGAGTCTTTGGTCGTTCCTGGCTTAAGAGATTTTAGAGCCAAAAATAATAATGGGTTTTATTTGTTCAATGCTCGGGTAGGCTATCAGGCTACCGAACAACTAAAGCTAGGCTTTTTAGTAAAAAACTTGACGAATATTGAATATACGAAACGGCCTGGGTTGTTGGAAGCGACGAGGTTGTGGACGGCGAGAGTGGATTATAAGTTCTAATGGTTTACGGTGCACCAAAACCGTGCACCGTAAACCGTCAACCGTGTACCGTTTTTATCGTCCAATCCCAATAATCTTCCGATTCAACTTCTCATCAGGTTCGCCTCCTGCAAAATCATCAAAAGCTTTTTCGGTCACTTTGATAATATGATCGGTAATAAAAGGCGCACCTTCTCTAGCCCCTTGATCAGCATCTTTGATACAGCATTCCCATTCCAAAACTGCCCAACCGTCATAACCGTATTGTGCTAATTTACTAAAGATGGAACGGAAATCAACTTGCCCATCGCCCAAAGAACGGAAACGACCCGCACGATCTGCCCAACCTTGGTAGCCGCCATAAACACCCACTCGACCAGATGGATTAAATTCAGCATCTTTTACATGGAACATTCGGATATAATCCTTATAAATGTCGATATAAGCCAAATAGTCTAATTGTTGTAAAACAAAATGACTTGGGTCATATAAAATATTAACTCGTTTGTGATTTTTGGTCGCTTTTAAAAACATCTCAAAGGTAACGCCATCATGCAAATCTTCCCCTGGATGGATTTCATAACAAACATCTACACCATTGTCTTCTGCGATATTTAAAATAGGCTTCCAGCGCTTAGCTAATTCCTTAAAGGCGGTATCGACTAAACCTTGAGGACGTTGTGGCCAAGGATAAACCGTATGCCAAATTAAAGAACCAGAAAAAGTAGCGTGTACATCAATACCTAAATTTCTACTCGCTTGCAATGCCCATTTAACTTGTTGGACTGCCCAAGCTGTTCTTGCCTTCGGTTTACCATGCACTTCTGCGGGGGCAAAACCATCAAACATGACATTATAAGCTGGATTAACGGCTACTAATTGCCCTTGTAAATGCGTAGACAATTCGGTGATTTCTAAACCGTATTCCCCGACTTTACCTTTTAGTTCATCACAGTAGGTCTTACTTTCTGCGGCTTTTTGTAGGTCAATTAGGCGGTCGTCCCAAGTAGGCACTTGGATGCCTTTATAGCCAATGCTTGATGCCCATTTACAGACATTATCCAGAGAATTAAAAGGAGCTTCGTCTCCCATAAATTGTGCTAAGAATATAGCAGGTCCTTTTATGTTTTTCATGTTGTGTGGTGATTATTTAAGTTAAGTACAAGTTGATGAAAAGCAACGGAAAATACTGATTGGTATCCCTCAATATATAGGATTGATAATTTGATCTTAGCTGCTTTGCAACCATTTTACTTGAATGCTTTAACCTGAAGAATTAATGAAGGCGGGAAAATAAGGAAAATGGAGGAAATAATGGTAAAATGAAGTCGTTTTAAATTTACTTTCTTGATTTGGAAACAAATTCTAGGAACTATTAGGCAATTTTAGTAGTTATTTGACAGGTTAGGGCTTTGGTAAATAATAACCTACGCATTTTACTTGCTCTTTTTCCCTTTAGCTGCGTTAAAAATTTTGACCATAGCCCAGCTATGCTAAAAATTTTTGCCTTGCTAAAGAAAAAAATACCATCGCAAAATTTGCGTAGCTTATTTATTTCCAAACCCCTTATCACATTCTTTAAATATATACTGTATCTTTATATAATAGGTGCGATTGTGATGCTTTTTAGAAAAATTGATTGATTGTTAATCTAAGTTGCGGAGTATTAAAAATGGCTATATTGTTTTATGGTTATATTGTTTTATGGGGCTTAAAATAACTGATTTTGATGCTATTGCCCCCTCAACAATATAACAATTTAGCCATATAACCATTGTTTGCAACTTGTATTATTAATTAACAATGATTGGCATTATTCGTTTTGAAAATGGACAAATACTTTAATAATTAATCAACCTAATCAACCTTTTTAATACCAAATAAAATCATTAAACTTTTATGGACAATCGGCCACATTCTTTTTATGGTATTGACTTTTCTGACAAATTACAACAAGCACCACCTAAGAGTTGGAAAAACAAGCTTAAGAAGCTATCCTTTTATTTGCTTTGCTCTGATTTGCCAGTAGCTAAAGCCAAGCAAATTATTGATTCCCTTAAAAAATTATCAGATGCTAAGATTGGAAAGTTATTGACAACTTACCAAGCACAACATCAACAGTTTACCAAACTTTGGCGAACCGTTTTAGAGGAGCATAATTTACATTTATACAAAGCGCAACAAGATCAAATCAAGCGATTGGAGGATTGGGTGGGGCATTTTGGCCCCTTGTCAAGTGGAGAAATAAGAGAGTATGCCAATTTATTTGAATTAGAAAAAAGAGAAATTGATAATTTACAACACAAAATCAATTATTGGGTCTACCATTCTCCAGCACGAATTAAAAAATATTTAGATGAATATGTAGTAGGGCAAGAAGGCGCTAAGAAAATGGTCTGTTGGGCATTCTATAATCATCTATTGCGAACAGGAAAGGTTAAACCACAGAATGCTAGATTGAAGCTAAATGATTTACCAAAATCTAATATTTTATTATTAGGTCCTTCTGGTTCTGGTAAAACTTATACGATTAATATTCTCGCTAAACTATTTGGTTTGCCTTTGATTAAGGTAGATTGTGCGAGTTTGGTTTCTTCTGGCTATGTTGGAAAGAACCTTTCGGATACTTTTTCTCAATTGGTTAAAGCATCGCCAGGCGGTTTGCGAGAAGCAGAAAAAGGAATTATTTTCTTCGACGAATGGGATAAAATTGCTTCTTCTTTGGGTAGTACTCGATCTGTTGGTGGTACAGAACTACAAACGGAATTTTTAAGCATTATCCAAAAAGGGACTTATACGTTTAATGAGCGTTCGCACGGCGGCTATAATAAAACCAATATTCGAACGGATAATATCTTATTTATCTTCGGAGGGGCTTTTTCTGGTATTGAAGACCTTGCGACCAAGCGATTGGATAATAAACAGATTGGATTTAATGGAAATGTGACACCCATTACACCTAAAACAAGTTTAAAAGCGGTGAATCACGAAGATTTAGTCAGTTTTGGCTTATTGCCGGAATTGGTGAATCGAATTAGCTATATCGCTCTTTTTGATTCCTTAAAAAAAGCTGAGATTTTGAAAATCATGAAGGAGTCTAAAGAGTCTGTCTTAGATGAGTTTAAAGCTTATTTCAAAGCACATAATAAACGTCTAGTGATCAAAGCAGAAGTGTATGATGCCATTGCAGAACAAGTAGAAGCCTCAGGAAAAGGCGCTAGACAGATTAATAATTTATTACTAGAATTATTCCGAGATGTGATTTTTGATTTGCCTGATTCTAAGGAAAAGACGTTTATTTTTACGAAGGAACATTTGTCACAGTAAGCAGTAAGCAGTAAGCAGTATGTCCATTGGAAAATAAATTGGGATTTGTAGCAAAAAAGCACGATCGTATTAATTTAAAAAGCGACTTAGGAGATGAAATTTCCTAAGTCGCTTTTTTAATACTGCCAACTACCCTCAATTCCCCAAATCATCCTCTTTTTTCACCTTGGGCGGCTCAACTTCCGTTTTCCCATTTCGCTTCATAAAAGAAAACAATTCATCAAAATCATTAAATTCTTTTCGGAAAGACAAGCCTACACCCGTATTATTTCGACGGCCACCAAATATCTCTGGTTCATTCTTATAATAGCCCCGCACTTTTAAACGCCGATCCTTAGTTAATTCATATTCTATAATAAAATCTCCTGTCACTAAGGCATCGCTGCTATTATTGACCACATAACCGCCACCGACATTTGCCTTTCCTGCAATATTAACCACCCAACGGTCTTTAAGTCGGAGTTTCGGATTAATAGAAAATTCATGTCCTGTGGCTAGATTATTGGGATTGTCTATGGTCGCCGCATCGTATTGATTATAATTAACATCAAAATCTTCTAAGACCAAGAAGTTGCTTTTGGATAATCCTTGCGAAAATATTTCTCTTAAGTAAATAGATAATTGATTAGATAATAATTCACTTAGCGTATTGATGGCTAATTGAGATTGGCGTCCAGCGAAAAGCGTTCCTTGATTAGATGGTAAAAAGCTACCAAATAAAACAAGTCCTAAGACTTGCGTATTCAATTCGTTTTGATCTAATTCGATGGATCTAATTTTATTATCGGTATAATTTTTTATTTCTCCTGTCAAATTGGGGAAATCTAAACTAAAGGAAATTTTTGGTTTTAATAATTGACCTGTTAAGCCCATCGTTAAATCTACCGCCGTTGATTTTCTAGCCTCCGTTTTGGTCTCTTCATCATTGAGGTACTCCAAAATAAAATTATACGGAGCGGTACTTAAGGCTTTATATTCTGCATCGATATTAATGATGGCATTATAAGGGTCTCCTGTCCAATTAATCGTGCCACCTCTTTTGACAACGAAAGGCTTATTAACTACATTTAATAAAGTAAAAAGATATTCTCCTTGCTCGATTTCGTAATTGCCGTACATAGTAATATCGCCACTTCTATTCATATCCATCTTGACATTACCATTTCCTCTTCCTTGCATAATGTCTCCTGCTTGCTCATCAAAAATTAATAAGACCTCAGCAGCATCTGTCATTTCTAATTCCATGTGTAGATTGATGCCTCCGATTTCTTTGGTGGTGACAAGTGCTTCTTCTATGGTTTCGGCTACTTTTACAGTATCTTCTTTTTCAAAACGAATAAAACTGGCTGCTTCTACGCTACTTTCACCACTAACTGGAATGGAAACTCTAGTGCCTCTAGCCGTAGTTGCTTTAATGTCAATATTGGTGCGGTCAAAGTTACCAGAGAAATAAATATCTCCTTTACCAATACCTTTGCCGTAATATACTTCATTATTGGCCTTGGTGGTATTAATGACCGTAAAATGATCGGAGAGTACTCTGCAATCTAAAGCTAGTTTATTAAAGAATTGATGCGTAATTCCTCCATTAATAGTCGCTGCATTTCCGTCTTCATCATAAATAGTACCACCCGATGCATCCAATAACCAATCATTATTCATTTTGACGGTTTCATCCTTAATGATATATTGGGTATTGGTGTATTCCAACAAAGTTCCTCCTTCATAGATGCGTAGCGTTCCATCTAAATTAGGATCGGATAATAAGCCATTTAAAGCCAATTTTCCATCAATATTCCCATAAGTTCCAGAGATACCACTACGCACAAAATACTCTGCTAAATGGAGTGGATATTTATTGATGTCTACATTAATGTTCAAATAATTGGGACTTGTTGCTAAGGTTTGAGGTTGAATATTAATGCCAGGAGGATTGTAAAAACCCGTTAATGCCATTTGACGTTCTCCATTGCGAGTAGTTAATCGAACATCTACTGGACTTTTTATATTAGGAGCCGAAGCAGTTAAGGCTAATTCGCCATAATTATCCCAATTAATATTAAAGGTATCTGCGACTAAATTAAGGTGTAGATCTTCTAAGGTAAAAAGATTTGCTATACTTGCATTTAAGCGGTATTCCCCTTCAAAGTCTAGCTTGCTAAAATCCCATAAAGTATCAATATAACTGACATTAAATCCTTCTACTTCCAAAGCTAATCCCTTGTCTAGTAAGCTATTGATAGCAACTTTTTGTTGGCCTTCGGAGATTTGAAAATTTTGCGTTTGAATAAAATCTTTTCCTATTTGCAAATAATTATCGGGTTCAATATTCCAGACTCTGTTGAGAATGACCAAATTAGTGGGTAGCAAAGCAATGTTGAATTGTTCACCTGCTAAAGCAAATTTCCCTTCTAGGTTTAGTTTATCGAGTTCGTTGGTTACATCCGCTGCATTTAAATTAAAACTTGCCGAATCATTTTCTATATAGGAAAGAAAAGAAACATAATCAAATTTTAGATTGCCTACTTTGCTATTTTGAACAGAAAAATCAACTTTTCCTTCTTTTCTGCCACCGCCTGTTACTATTTTTATTTTTTGAGTGCTTATATTGTCAAACTTGAAATTAGGAATTTCTAAATCTACCAATAAGGTGTCTTTTGTTAAGTCAAAATAGGTATGTAGTTTCAGGTTTTTAAGCGTATCTAAATCTTTGTCTAATAAGTAAGTGAAGTTTTTGGTATTAAATAATTCTACATTTAACTCAAATTCATTTGCTGTGACGCTTGTGTCTTGCCTACTATGGATGTTAAAACGATTGGCATAACCGGTGAAATTCTTTTCGAAATGTTGTAAAAGTGCTTCGCCTACGGTGGTTACTTCAAAATCTCCCACTAGAGTGGCTTTAAATAACTCGGAATTGGCTCGCCAAGCTTTTTTTCTTCCAGAAGTAATGGCAGAGGTGAATTTTAGGGAATCTATTTGGTAAGTCTCCTTTTTGTCTTTTAGTAGCGTGAAGTTATAGAGGGTTGCTCTCCCTAATATATCATTGACGTTATTGCCTCTAATTTTTAAATCAATATCTCCTGCCAACACAAAATCTTCTTTCATTAGGTTGAGCCGCCTAAAATCTATTCGGTTGATGTCTACTTTAAAGTCAAAAACAGGAATACTTTCTTCAAAATTAATTGTTCCATCAAATAGGAAATCTATATTCTCATCGCGAATGCCAAAATCACCAATAAATAAGTTCTTGTTAATTTCCCCTTCAATAGTCAAATTTTCGTAATCATAGCCCTTAAAGGCAAAATAATCTATAGAGGCACTCAATTTAGCATAGGCCGTATTTTGGGTCAATCCAACACCATCATAAACCTTTGAACTAACGGTGACCAAACCAAAATGTGGATTCCCTGTCCATTGGGCTAAATCAAAATCGGTTAAAGATAATTGCCCTGAATATTGGGCTTGTGCTCTACCTGTTTTGGAATTGAGCTTCATATCCATGGCAGCCACACCTAAATCAGTTTGCAGATTTCCGTCCGTTACAAAATCGTTAAAGAACCCATCAAAACGTCCTGTAAAACTTAGTCTACCTAATTTATCGAAGTTGGTCGGTGGATTAAAGTCGGGAATCAATTGGCGCAAAGTGCTCATATTGGTATACAAATGGTCCAATTTTAAACTCAAAAAAGCCTCATCATTTTGAGTTAAGTTTCTAGAGTTAAAATTTCCTTTTAAACGCATATTTTGCCCTAACCTTAGGTTTAAATCTCGACCTTTGAGGTTATTTACTTTTCCTTTTAAGTTACCATCTATATAAATGATTTCATTTTTGTTTTGGGCAAAAAAAGTATTGTTTTCTAACTCAGGGGCAAATGCCATAATATCCCGAACCGCAACGTAAGCATCCTTAAATTGCCCATTCATATTCACTTTATTCACATAATCTCTAAAGTCAGGGTATTTTCTGAATTTCATGACTAAAGTATCTCCTAAGTTGGAATAAGGCGTAACCAAAGACATCCCGAACAACTCTATTTTTTTAGTAGATATGGTTGCTTCTTCTGCGGTCAAGTTGTCTAGTACAAAACCAGATTTTTCTTTCAGCGTTAATAGTTTGGATTTTCCTTTAAATACCCAATCTTGAATGTTGAAATTCTCTGCTAAAATATTGATGTCATACACATTCAGGTGGTCATAATCAATTTGATCCTCTCTTGTAGTTTTAATAGGCGCACTTCGGTAATTATGGTGGATAAAGATACCATCGTTTAACCCAAAATCAACCATATTAACGAACCATTTTTTACTACTAGTGGATGCTGATGTTGCTGCGGTTTGGACTTTAGGTGGTATAACAGTTGTGCTATCTATTGGTAAGGGATTTTTGGGAAAATTAATTAAAGTAACATAAGGCTCAGATAAACGAATCCTTTTTGCCACTACAATTCGTTCCGCTAAATTTAAACTATCTATATAAATATCTCCTCGTGCTAAATTAATCCGCAATTCTTCTCCACCGACGCTGTCATCTTTAATAAATTCTATGTCTCGTAAATAGAGTGCATCTACATCTAAGAAAAAAGGCTTTCCGGTTGATTTTTTAGATGGATTGTTAGCTGTTTTATTATCCCCTCCCAACTTATCCAATAACTGCATAAAGTCGTCCTTGCGCTCATTCGGATAACGACGCATATAAAATTTAGCACCAGATAGTGTTAAATCATCAATTTTTAACTCTTTTTGCAGGAGTTTAAAAAGATTGGTGTTTAGATTGATGGTCAGGGCTTGACTATAGAGTAGGGTATCGCCGTGAAAATCTTCTGCATAAAAATTTTCTAAGACCAGTTTGTCAAAGAAATCGACGGAAATATGATCGAATTTGACGGTTGTTTTGAGCTCTTTAGATACGTAGCGAGTGGTTGTTTTTAAAACGGCATTTTGCACAAACTTTATTTGTAATAAGAAGTAAAGTAGTAAAAACAAACCAATAATTAAGGCAATAGCATAGCCAAAGACTTTGAGGAGTCTATTTAAAAGTGGCGTATCCACCGATGGCGGCCCTATATTTGGTGCTACATTTTCCAATTAATCAATGCTTCGTTATTTGCTCCGATTTTTAGCGGAGGTTTATGACATAATTTCGTATAGTTAAATTTTTCATTCACAACTATAAACTTATCATATATAACCCGAAAATTAGGTATAATTGTTTACTTAAACTTGGATTTAACGGAAAATTAAGAGGTAAGTGTTATAATTGAACAAATGTAATTATTCAGGTCACCATCATATATTCATTTTTTCCTTACTTTTAAGTTTTTATCTTTTTTGGGTATATCCAAAATTGTCTAAGATTCAATTGTCGCTCATAGCTTGGAAATTCATTTCCAAAGAAAGAGTTGTCGTTATTTTTTCTTGGAAATGAATTTCCAAAGTACGATTGTATTGCAATAAGAATGACATACCACATTTTTGGAAATAACTTCTTTTTCTGATAAACAAACCATTAAAATAAATGAAGTATAGTAGTGTTTATTCTAAAATAAATTGTAGAAGAAGTGCTTCCAGAACTTGGAATTCTGGAAGCACTAAACTCTTTGGGGTGAAGTATAGTTTATTTATAATTTTAGGAATTAGTTTACTATTAGGTTGTGATAATAATACGGTCACTACTGAAAAAGAAGTACTTATCGCAAATACCGCACCTAATGTTACTAGTCCAACGCTGACGCCTAGCATAATTAAGGATTCTACCATTACCCTAGACTACATCATGGGCAAATTTGAACCAACCAAGCATAAACATTTCATCCAAGTAGCTCCAAAATATGCCAATGGTCGAAAAGACCGCTGGTTAAGAAAAGAAACCTACAAAGCGTTTTTAGAAATGCATGCTGCCGCTAAAAAGGAAGGCATAGAATTAAACGTATTATCTGCTACTCGAAATTTTACCACCCAAAAAATAATTTGGGAAGGTAAATGGACAGGTACGAGATTACATGAAAGCAAAGAAAATTTAGCTAAAACGACTGCTGATCCAACTGAAAGAGCGCTCAAGATACTGAAATGGAGTTCGATGCCTGGCACTTCTCGCCATCATTGGGGCACCGATATGGATTTGAATGCTTTTACGAATGATTTTTTTGAAAAAGGAAAAGGGCTAAAAATGTATACTTGGATGACGGAAAATGCGGCTAAATTTGGCTTTTGCCAACCTTATTCCCCCAAAGACGAAAATCGACCGAATGGCTATAATGAAGAAAAATGGCATTGGTCTTATTTGCCTTTGGCTCAAAAACTAACCCAACAAGCGGAATTACGTTTAAAAAATGACATGATTGATGGCTTTAAAGGAGCGGAAACGGCGGTGAGTATTGGCGTAGTGGATAAATTTATTTTGGGGATTAATGGGGATTGTTTATGAGCAGTACTATTTAAATTTGTTTTAAAAAAATACATTTAAGCAGCAACCTAAATTCTATGAACATTTTCACTCTTGCCTTAAAATTATTGACACTATCCTTATAATTGACCCTGAACTCTAGTGCTATAATAATTGCCCAAGAACGAATCCTTGTTATTATAGATGCAGATACAGGGAATGAAGTAGATGATTTATACGCTTTGTCTCGTGCCTTGATTGAGTCAATCTGGAATATTTTAGCTTTAAATGCTACCCATTGGGCGATTCCAGAGACCATGGAAAATAGTCATCGACTGAATCAAATGCTGGATAATGGGCGAAAGACCAGAATTATTTGGGATTTAGCTTTAGTTCAAGCAATGATTCATCCAGATTTAAAGCTTCTTTCGTAAGTTTAAGTGCCATTAATCAATTTTCAATTTTCAAGTTATAATACTCTACTACAAGTAGTTTGTAAATTATAAATTGTAAATTGAAAATTGATAAGCCTTGGACTACCGTAATATCGTAATATCTCCCTTCATCACCTCCCCCTCAACCGTATCCAATCGAAGCACATAATAATAAGTTCCTTCTGGTAAATCAACGCCACCATTAGATTTGCCGTCCCAGTCATTATTATAAGGACTAGCGTTAAATACAATATCTCCCCAACGATTGAAAATAATTAATTCACTTCTTGGAAAATCTAAGGCATCAAAAATAAGTTCGTCAATGATTAATAAGTCGTTTTTACCATCTCCATTTGGCGTAATTGCATTTGGGACGGTATTGGTGGTATCTACCCCTATGCCTGGTAAGACGACTACTCGGGCAACTGCTTCATCACATAAGTCGATACAAGTTTGATTACATACTTCATAAATGAATTGTTGCGTCCCAAAATATCGTTCTGGAAAGGTAAATTCTACCGTTCCATTGCCTAGGTCGGTAATACCGCCTGTGGTTGGTTGTTCTAAGATGCTAATAGCCAAGTTATCTGAACTGGTTTGGTCATTCTGTAAGACATTTAAGGTGTTCAAACCTAAACCTGCTTGAATTTCGAAAGCATCATCGGCAGCAATTGGCGAATTGGGTAAATTGATTTCAATGGTATCTGAACTAAATGCACCACAAGTACTATTGGAGAGTGTCCAAATATAAGTATTGATACCCGCTTCTAAATCTGCGACGGTGGTATTGGGATTTTCTGGACTAACGACTAAACTGTTCTCCAAAGTCGTCCATATACCAGTAAAGCCTCCTGTTACTGCCTCTGCACTTAAAACCGTTTCATTGCTACAAATTTCTTGGTCTACTCCTGCAACAGCCTCTGGTAAAGGGGCGTCGGCTGTAATTAAGACCAAAGCAGTATTCGTACAATTATTATCCGTATTGGTGACCGTTAACGTGTAGCTACCTCCACGATCAACTTCTGGGGTATAAGTATCTCCACCGCTTAGAATATTACCACCTGTAGTGCTCCACGATATATCAATATTATCTCCAGTATCTCCAAAACCATTGATAATTAATGGATTATTACAAGTAATGGTTCTTGATTCTCCTGCATTCGCCATAGGCATTTCAACGCTTGAACTCACCACTACTTCGTCCATTCCATCACAACCATCTGGACTAGTAATTGTCAATACATAAGTACCTGGGGCTTCCACCTCAATGGATAATTGATCTGTTTCACCACTAATCACACCATCGGTAGTTGTCCAATTAATAGTACTTCCCATAACTGGCGTTTCGCTAATTCCTGCTAAGGTCGTCATTGGGTTGTCACAAGTTAGCATAATATCCGCTCCTGCATTGGCAATAGGAATGGCGACATCGCTTTGTACCAATACTTCATCCGTACTTACACAACCATTATCCGTATTAGTGACCGTTAAGATAAAGAGACCTGGACCAGAAATTTCTGGGGCAGCAATCGAAGTATCGCCTACTAAATTGCCACTTGTACTCGTCCAAGCATATCTAATATTATCCCCTCTATCTGATTCATTGCCATTCAGTCTTCTACCAGTAGGAAAGACACAACCTGTAACTTCTGGTGCGGCTCCTGCTATCGCCACAGGTTTTGTTTCGTCTATGGTAACAGATACCGTTCCTGTTGCATTACAACCCGTTTCCGAATCCATTATTTCTAAGGTGTATTCTCCTGCTTCTGTCACGGCAGCAGTAGTTTCCGTAGATATTTCTACGCCCGCCGCAGTTTTCCAAGAATAGCTAACATTATCACCCATCGTTGATCCTCTACCATCTAGCGTTACTAAATCAGCGGTACAGTCTATTTGACGATCTGGGCCTGCATCGGCAAATATCTCTGTACCATCTCCACCTACAATTGCTGCTGCTGTACTGGTACAATTATTCGATAAATCGGTTACTAAAATTCTATAAACACCAATTGAATTAATCAAAGCTGTTGGGGTGTTTTCTCCTTCACAAAAGACACCATCTTCCGAAGTCCATTCGTAAGTAAAATTGTCTCCCATTGGTACATTGGCAGGTAATGCTGTACAACCCGACATGCAATCTAGCGTCAATACTTCTGTGATCGAAGTTTGTGGGGCGGTCTTGTCTTCTCTTACCTCTACCATTACCGAGTCTGAGATACAATCATCATTATCAATATTGGTCACAATTAATAAATAATCGCCTAAAGTATTGGTTACAATGGTGTCTTCCTCAGAAATCACCTCACCTGTTGGATCTAACCAACGATAGACAAAACTTGGTCCCTGAGAAGAATTAGATCCATCTAATTTGACTTCGGCTGCACCACAACCAATAATAGCTAAATCATCTACTCTTGCAACAGGTAAGGAATTATCCGCATTAATAATCATGGTATCGGTTGCCATACAACCATTTACTTGATTGGTAGCGGTAAAAATATAAGTACCTACTCTTGATACAAAAGCGGTAGATTGATCATTGGCATCAGGATAAAAAATAGAAGAGCCATCTGTGGTGGTCCATTCTACCTCTGCTCCATTAGAACCAACACCAATTAGTGATAAAAAAGGATCGGTACAACCCATTTCTAAATCTGGTCCGGCATCTGCATTGGGTTTGATTCTGTCTTCAAAAACAAAAGCACTATCTACGCCGAAGCAACCATTTACGGTATCTAATACGGTAAATTTATAAATTCCTTCTTGATCAACAACTGGATCAAATGAAGTAGAATCACTTATGAAGTTTCCAACATCGGTTGTCCAGAAATATATATTATTTGGATTTTCGTCTATGACATCTAAGCCTAATTGGAAAGTACTATTGCTACAACCAAGCGTTCCGCCTGGGCTAACTTGTACTCTTGGTGGTTGAGTTGTAAAGACAATAAGTGTATCTGAAGCAACACATTTAGTGGCGTTAATGGTGACCGTAAAAATATAAGTACCAGGTGCTTGGGCAGTCGTTCTTTGACTATTTTCTTCTCCTTCTGGTATTTTTCCACCATTGGTGGCCTCCCATGCGGTCTCGAATGTACTACCTGTATTTTGTGGTAAGGTAAACTGACTACCGTCTAGTGGAATAGATAATTCAGCAGCTGGATCAATACAACCTGCATCAATATCTTCGCCCAAAGTAATGGACGGTAAATCTTCTGGTCCTAAGATTAATTTAAAGCACTTCGTATCCGATTTGCTTGGATTAGTTAGAGAATTTAGTATGACACAGTATTCTCCTTCCGATAAATTCTCTAAAAGAATAGTATTATCGGTGACATCTTCATTGTTGACGAAAGATTCATTATCTTTAGTTACAAAATAAAAGAATCGTTCTCCTACGTCTCCTCCCACTTTAATATTAAGCAAACCGTCTCCGCCCTCACAAGTGGGTAAAAGAGAATCAATTAAGGTTAAGCCAAAACCATCAATACAGAGATCACTTAACTGATTGAAAACCCCTACATCTGCTCCTGCACTTTCGAGGGTCGTTACTTCTATGGTTGCTCCTAAATTGAAATTAGCACAAGCTCCTAATTCACCAATTGGTGTAAAACAGAGACTATAGATGGGAGTATTATCCGTTAAAGTCGTAGCGCCACTAGGATCGCTTGATAACCAAATTACCTTGATAGAACCATCTTCGGTTAAGACGATATCTACTGCTGATAAACCTGTTAAAGCGCCACTTATTTGTACGGAATCGAACCTAAATGCAGTAGGATCGTAGGTATGTGTATAATCAAGAGAAACAATATCTTCAAAATTACTCACCTCAATGTCTACACAAAAAGACTCGTCTTCTTTTACTATTTTAGCTTCGGAAGAGAGGATCAGACCACCAGCGGCTACATTGATTAAACCATCGGTGATATCTACACCAGGTTCTTGCGTATTATTATTTCTAATAAAAACAGGGTTTTCTCCAACATTCGGAAAAGTAATAGGAGAGCTATCTCCAAGGTTTCCGATCACCCTAAAGCAAATTTCGTAGATACTTGCTCCATCCATTAGTGTAATACCTGCTGGGACTGGACTGTCCCAAGTCACTAATTGTAATTGACCGTTTTTAGCATCAAGGGTATCAAAAGCATCAATCGTCAAATCGGTTAATCCGGTTGGATTAATGCCTATAAATTCTAAGACTGTTGGGTCCCATTCAATCGGCATTTCTATATGATCAATATTTAAAAAATTAGTTACTGTTAATGGCAAACAAATTTCTTCTCCTGGAGGGAAGGAAGCTGTTGGGACCGAAAGACTAATTTTAGGGGGTAGGATAGAGATTCCACAATTATTAAATTGAGGACTATCTAGTTGATCTCCATTACTTGTTTTTATTTCATGGCCCACAGAACCACCAACTATGGGGATATAACTTATTTGACTAGTACTGTCTATTGGCCCTATTGCTTTGAAGCAAGCGGCAAACAGAAAATCTCCATTGGTTAATGTTTCTCCGTTAGCTCCTGTCCAATCTACTGTCAGTAAGCCATTTTCGGCAGTAATACTATTTTCATCTAAACCTGGTAAATTATATTTATCCGAACCGACAAATTCTAATAAAGTAGCATCGTAGGTAACCGTATATTTTACTCGACTAATGTCTGTGAAATTAGAAGTCGTAAAGTCGATACATACCGTTTCTTCGGAGCGAATATCTTGACAAGCGGTAGAAAAAATAATTAGACTTTGGCAGTCTGTAATCGTAATATTGGGCTCATTTAAAGGAATAACATCTACTAGTTCTCCAGTACTTCCCGAAAAGGCTTCCGTTGGAAAGTTTTCATCGTTAACAAATGCTATGGAGGAATTAGATTCAGGCACGCCTGTAACATCAAAACACATAGTGAAAATAAGGGTACTATCTGGAATGGTTGCTGTACCAAAGTCTGGATTCAAAATTAATATCCGTGCTACATCTGCATATTCCATCGTATTAACGGAATCAAAGACTACCCCCACTTGAACATTTTCATCAAATGGGGCAGCATTATTATCCGAATATTTTAGCACACTCGTATCCCATTTAATAAAAGCAGTTACCCCTAAATCATCAAATTCAGCTACTTTTATATCATAACAAATCTGGTCACCTTTGCAAAAAGTACTTTTATTTTCCTGTGGAGAAAAACTAAAAAATACATCAGGAACTGGTGTATCCGCAGTAATGATGCTATTAACTGGTGGTTCTCTGTCTGGATCAAAAATATTGGTTGTTCCAGAAGAAGTACGATTGATAACGATTTCTGTTGGTGCATTGGAATAGGTAACATTTGCAGTAGCTCCCTCTGGTATTAATGCTTTGAATTGTATGCTATAAAATTTCATGCCGTCTGGGAGCGTCATTCCCTGACCATTACCATCTTCCCAAGAGAATACCAGGTTTCCATTAGCTGTACCTGTTAGATCTAGGTTGGCTTCGCTAAGATTTAGTCCATTGGTGGTATTAATATCTGTAATACCTACAAATTCTAACTCGGCTGTGTTCCAATTTAAAGAATAGGTTGTTTTGGTAATATCTGTAAAATTCATTACAGAAACATCAATGGCACCAATACTTTGTGAAGGAATAGTGGCATTACCTAGTACCAAAGTTGGCTGGGCAAATGCGGTCGTACTAGCCAATAAAAAAAGAAAAACACTAGTGATGATAATTTGAAAATACCTGTTCATGGGTGTTATTATATAAAGGAAGATTTTTTAATGATTGAGTTTGTCAGTTATGTACCGTTTTAAAATAACCAATAACTGACAATCGACAATTGATAACCGTTAAACTATTTTTGCATAGCTACAGAAATGCTGATTTCATGCGTGACACCCGCAGCTGGGCCGAAGGAACTAAAATTATAATCGAATCCATAACCAATTCGGATAGTACTATTAAAACCTGCTTTTTCACCGATTAAAACACCTGTTTCTGCATGAGCACTTCCCGCAGAAGAACCACCAATACCTACCCAAATAGCAGCATTCGTTTGATAACGGAAATTAAGACTGACATTAGCAGGTGCGCCCTTGATATATTTTCCCCAAGCAGCTAATTCTAAATAACTTTCATCTTCTAAGAAATGGAAAATACCTGCTTGTCCATAAAAATGCTGCATTCTTTTTAGAAAGAAGCTACCGGATTCATCTTGAAACTCTGTATCTAAGCCAATAGATTGAGGAATGGAAACACCTGCATAAACCAAATCATCATCAAAGAACCCTCGACTAGATAGCCTTTTATAATAATAGATACCAAAACCAACATCTGGAAAAATTTGTTGTTGATTGTCCATCGCTTCTATATCGCCTTCATCTCGCAGATTCAATTGTCGAGCATCTACTCTATATTGAACAATCCCTAAGTTTAAGGCTAAAGCAATACCACCAAAATAAGGATCGCCTGCTAAAATACCGCCAATTCGACCGTATAAACCAGTCAACCCTGTTGGGCCTGTTTGATCATTTAATAAATAACCACCCGTTAAAAGCCCAAATCCACCACCTTCATATAAATATTCGCCTCGAATCAATTGGGTTTTTGGCGAATTTTGAAAATCAGTCCATTGGTTTCTATGAGAAGCACCAAAGGATAAATTATCTTCATTCAATAGATAATCTCGACTAACCATTGCAGGGTTAATCGCAATATAATTATCTTGATATTGAGAAAATAAAGGGAGTTGTTGCGCATATAAGGCAGGCGCTAGCAAAAGGAAACTACAAAATGTAATCAGTTTATACATGGGATATATTTAAATATTGATCGTTTGTGTTTGAACAACTGAATTATCAACTTATTAAGCATTCAATGACCAACGTCTTTTGCAAACATAGACGTCGTCAATTCTTTTTTTACAAATAATAGGCAAATACTTAGTAAGGAGGTATGCGTATGGTTTTCCTTAAAATGATTAAAAAAAATCAATTAAGTATAATTAAAGCGTTTACTTTGTTATTGAAAAAATGCCCTTTCTAAGCCTAATTTATTGATGTACAATTGTTTACCATCTCAGAAAGTAACCTTTTTTTAATTTAAGTAACCATACAATAGTGTTTCAGGTAATGAGAAAAATCCGTCTTGTAGGTTGGTCATAATAGATGGAGGAACTAATACTTAGTCCAACTTACTATTCAACTCTTTAGAAAAAAATGTGTTTCAAAAAAAGAACTGCAAATATATTAAATCATTAATTAATATATCATTTCTATACCTGTTTTTTTTTCTCCTTTGTAACCTGCCTTACTTTTTGCCAATAAAAAAGCCAATCCAGCTCATTAGCGGAATCGACTAATTATTTTTTATTAACGGTTGTTTTATTCAATATAATTTATTCGGTGTATTGGAATGTATATATAAGTAGTAAGATAAAAATAAATTTACATTTTCTAGAGTCAACGATTTAACTAAAAGACTTAAAATGAACCGTTTATTTAGTTAAATCTTTGACAAATGATAAATTTATTTTTATCGCTTTCCTAAGAGTAGAGATAAACTTTGGAATTGACTAAATTTTCAAGTTTTTGAAATGAAATATTAGTGGGTACTTCTATTTTAAATCTCTGTTCTCTAATCTCGCTTCTCTATTCTAAATAATACTGCTAAAACGATAAATGTGCCGCAGTAGTGTCTATAATTTTTCTTTTTGTAAAATGCCTTACACTTTTCAATTTTTCGACAATTAATTTATCACTTATTACTCATCATTTATCACTCCTATTACCGCTGCCCTAATAAATGTTCGGCTTGCAATTTATTGATCTTAGTGATTTTCATTTCTACTCGTTTATTCAGTAAGTGTTCTGCTTCGCTACAACGAATGCCATCTTGACAATGATTGAGTAATCGATCCTCTCCATATCCTACTGCATAAAGTTGTTCTTTGGGAATTTCTTTGGCTAATAAGAAATCATAGATGGCATCCGCTCGTTTTTGAGCCAAACGATGATTAAATTTTGCGGTACCACGTGCATCTGTATGTACCGCAATTTCTACTTGGATATTTGGATGGTTTTGTAAAAAATAATGAACTTTATAAAGATCTGAAATGGATTTTTTGGATAAATTCGCTTTATTTTCTTCAAAAACAATATTTTCTAACCGAATAATTTGCCCTACTTTTTGACTATTTTGTGCTTCATAACTATCAAACGAAGGGAAACGTAAATTCTCTTTACTAGAGATATGTTCAATCACCTCCTTTTCTACGAGGTAAATGTCCGTTTTAATGGCATTCAAATCACCACATTCACGATATTTAGTAGTAAAACGCTTTTGATATTTTCTGTAAGCGTCTTTTTTACCAATCAATTCATATTCACAATCGCAAGCTAAATAAAAAGTGAAATAGCCATTCTCATCACTAATAACCCGCTCTGTTTCTTGCGTACAACGATTAAATAACTCAAGGGAAACATGCGGAACTGTTTCTCGGAAAGGCATATTGATGACCTGTACCTTCAACGGAATACCAGCGATTCTTTTTAAATGCAGTTTCCATTGCTTTTGTGCTCGTAATTCACTTGAATTAATTACTTTTTTGAAAGGCAAATACCCTTCTTTTTCTACAAAAATAGTATAAGATTTTTCTTCACCGATAACCATAGATATTTCTCCTCTAGTACCCGTTCTATAGTTCTTTTCTTCTAAGGCGAGATATGGATTATTCTTTGGCTTATTTGTCAAACTCATCATCTTTGCGATCGGATAAATATCGTTTGTATTATGTGTAATGCCTTCATCAAAAATAGTAACGATGGCATTGGAAACACGTTCTTTACTATGGGCATCATAGATTTCCAAACTCAGTTGGTCAGGTGGTAGTTCTACTGCCGTCCATTTAAAATGATAAATATCATCGCCTCCTTTTCCACCTGTTCGATTGGAAGCAAAATACCCTTCTGTTTCCTCCTTATTGATGTAGAAGCCAAAATCGTCTGCTGGAGAATTAAAATCTGGTCCTAAATTTTTTGCAGGATTGAATTTTGCTGCTCCTTCCGCTTTTTCTGCTTTAAACAAATCTAGGCCGCCTATACTCTGATCCGTATTAGCAGCAAAATAGAGGATACCTGTTTCAGCAATGAACGGAAACAATTCATTGGCTTCACTATTAATTGTGGCGCCTAAATTTTCTGGCTGTTGCCAAACCCCATTGATATTTTGACTCACATAAATATCCATGCCGCCAAATCCACCAAGTCGATTGGAGGCAAAATACAGCTCCTTCCCATCTGCTGATAAGGTCGGATGACAATTAGAATAATGCTCATCATTTAGTGGTAATTCTTGCACGTTCTGCCAGATATTATTAGAAAGTTGAGCGGTATATATTTTTAAATTAATGATATTGTTTTCGTTTTTACCATTTTCATTACTTCTAGTAAAAAATATTTCATTACCTGCTTGATTGAAGGTCGCCACCCCGTCATGAACGGGACTACTTGCTTTTCCTGGTAATCGGCGAGCATTAAAGAAGCCACCGTAGGCACTTTTATCAGCAATGTATAAATCAGAAAACTGTTTTTTTTCATTCCGCCATTTGGTCATTGGACTGCCTGGGGTGGGGCGAGTAGACGTGAAAACTAAATGCCCTTTATAAATAGTTGGTCCATACTCTAAAGTTTTAGTGTTAACACTCTCCTCATTGCGAATGGTTAATGTTTCCATTATTCTTTGCCCAAAGAGTAAATTGCAACTAAATAGAGAGAGTATTAGCGTTACTGCTAACCCGATTTTTATTTTTGAATAATATTGTTTGATTATACAACTCATGGAGTATTATAGTTGTGTGCTATTTAATTTTTACCTTAAATGGCTAGTTTTCTCTTAGAATATTTTTAACACAGCTATTCTTTTTACTGCTTTTAATGATTTTCTTTATTTTAATAAGTCGCTTCATCGACGTCGATGGATTGATAAGCACACCATTTTCGAGTCAATGCTTTAATCCAATTTCAAAAACCAATCTCCTTCTTGAGGTTGCATTAGAAGTTGAATTTGAGGTTTTAACTTATTGAAAAGTACTGTAGATTAGCTACAAACCCTTATGTATTATAGGGTTAGCTCTATTTTTAGTTGCCTTTTTTGTAGGAAATAATCAATTTGAAGAAAGGAAAGAATATTCTATGTGTATCAGAAATACAAATTTGATACCAACAGATTAAGATTTTTGAAAATTTGTGATTTTTTTTAATTTATTGTTTGTTTTAATGTATGATAATTATCCATTTTTCACTTGATAAACTAGTTTTCTTTTTATTTACCCAATAGCACCATTTTTTGCAAGAATACCTCCTGGCCAATTTGTAATCTAGCCAAATAAAATCCATTTTTTAAACGCTCCTTACTAAATAGGAATTCATAGTTTCCACTATCCATTGCTTGACGATGAATCAATGTTTTGACCTTTTTACCGGTAGCATCGAAAATGGCTAATTGTATTTCCGAAGATTCCGTTAAGCTAAAGGCTAGGGTAGCGCTAGACTGAAAAGGATTTGGATAAACGGTCAAAGTGTTGGGTAATTTTAGAGTTGTAGTAGGAAGATTGGTCTCGGCAAAACTAGGTATTGCTGATTCAGTGGTGAAGTCAACAGGACAAGGAACTATTTTAGCTAAAAAATTAACCCCAGCTACTGCGTGAAAACCTGTCGTTAAGGTAACGCTATTTTCTGCATGATACCCTATTGAAATGCCTGTGGTTAAGACAGAATTGGAGATGATACTACCTGCAGTTAAGGTGTCTGACTGGGTAGTGGTCGACATTATATCCATGGTGGTAGGACAGTCTAAATTCACATATTCCGTACCACAAATGCCTATTTCTCCTACTGCTAGATTATTATCATTATTGATAGTTCTTAAATACTGAGTTCTGATATTTAAGTTAGCAAAGGTATTCCAACTATATGCTGGGCTTGCATTGATGACTTCCGTCCAAACATTACTTGTGTTTAAATATTGAACAATAAAATTAGTCCCATTACCGCCTTGAAAAAAGATACGTATCTCCGAAAGATCATATACTTTTTGTAAATTGATGGATATGGTGTCGGGCGCATTCCCAGCTCCCGATGCAAAACTATTGCTGTAGAACGAATTAGGAAAAGGCTGACCAGTTGCGCCGCAAAAAGGTACTTTATCTTGTTCATCAAATAAAGCATCTTTAGCATAATTGGTATTTGTATTTAAACTAGTCATCCAACTTGGTCGAACACAGATGGCACAAGCACAGGTAAGATTACAGACCAAATTACACTCCCCATCCATATTGGTGGTGGCTGCAATGGTCAAACTGTCTGTAGATTCATTCCCATTTGTATCTTCCGTTACTATTTTAAAGGTATAAGCAGTATTGGAATTTAAGCCACTCAACATTAGGCTATTCGTAGTGGGCATACCGACTAAATTTCCTTCAGAGAATACCAAATATTTTGCAATATTATCATCAAAAGGAGCTGTCCAAGCCAAATTTACCTCATTACAAGTGATTGAAATTACCTGCCCATTAGTGCCTACACCTGGCAGAATAGTTGGATTATAACTAGGATTCAAGGTGCCACAAATAAATAATTCGCCAACATTTACTTGATTGTCTATACTTGCTTCAAAGCGAAGGTATTTAATGGGATCATTATTTGGAATGGGGGAACTAAAAGCCGCCCACCCATTAAGCACAGCATCGTGACTGATAATATTTGTCCAAGGGCCATTAGGCGAAGCAGCCATTAAAACATCGACATGACCATTTTGCCCAACGCCATCATGCATAATGATCTGATCAATATTATAATATCCTCCTAAATTAAGACTGACATGCTCTTTGGTGCCATTATCAGGATAATCTAATCCCCAGAAATTAGAAGTAGGTACTAAAGATGGATCACAAATTGGATCATAGCCCGATTGTTCATCGACCAATCGTTGCGCATTTTCTAATTTATTAAAATGATCAAAAATCATAGAAATATTTAGTGGAATCTGACAATCACTAATTCTTTCCAAGCTAGCACTACTTATTTTCAAAGTATCGGTCGATTCTTGATAAGCATTATCTAAAGTGACAATTGAAAAACTAGAAATAGTGCTATTCGTAGGTATTTGAAAAGTTTGGGTACCAGCTACATAAACAGCAGTATCCATAATTACTTGATTGACCGCATCAATGACTTTATATCCTAAAATATCATCGTCAAAGGGGTGATTCCAAGTTAAAGCCGTGGTATCGCAATTTACGGCTCCATTGGTGGCGACTCCAGGGATGATATCTGGGGCAAAATTGGATAATCTGCCGCAAATTAATAATTCTCCTACTTTAGCTTTATTTTCTTTTTCTGCAATAAACTTCAGATACCGAATAGGCGTATGCGAAGGAATGGCATTAGTGATTTGTGACCAATCATTGGTTTCGACAGTTTGGTAAACGGCTGCGGTTGTCCAAGGGCCATTGGGGGATTCTGCTGTTTGGATAGTGAAAAAACCTTCACTAAATTCATCGTGAATAGTAAACAAGTCTATAGAATAATGAGCTTGTAAATCTACACTAACACTTCTTTCTAAGGTATCGCTATCATTAACGCCCCAAATACTTGTTGGAAAAGTCGTGCTTTCTCTACAAATAGAGTCACCATAAGTTTGTTCATCAAATAGGGTATAGGGATGATAACCTACTGCTGGTAAATCATTCCTAAATCCATCGTATATCCAACTAGATTGCACCTCAATATAACAAGTACTCGTTTCTGCTAAAGTGGTATTGATAGCCGTACAAATTTTACTGCTCTCACTTTTTCCTACGCCTTCTGGAATGAGGTAAAAAGTATAGTAGGTATCTGCTTTTAGATTGCCTACAGTAATGACAGAATCGCCTGGTGTAATAGATTCATCAACTAGGGTGGATAAACGATGAGAAAAATCTTGGGCAGGAAAACCACCTTCCATGTGCCAAAGTTGGTACGTCCCACTATTATCGGGCACATTTAACCGAATATTCATAGAACTACAGGTTGGGTTTTCGGCTACAGCGGAAGTGGTGCAAGTTCCCTGTGGAGTAAAATAAGTATCGTTTAAAACTAAAAAAACAGGTCTTTCACTTACCGTAATGGTCGGCGTCGAAGTTGTAATGGCACTAGGGACGCCCCAAATACTGGGCAATTCTAATTGCACTAAAGTACTACCTGTAGCGTCAACTAGATTAAAATTAATATCGTAAGATTTATCGGAGGAAGTACCACTCCAAATGGTATAAACCGTTTTATTGCTACCGTTTGGATCTTTGAATTTATAAACATAGGTAGAGTCTGCATACCCGACATTTCCTGGATCTACGACTTGACTTGGATTAAGGGTAATGGCTTCATCGAAAACCATATCCGTTAAAACATTTTTCATGGTGTAGACATAGAACCACGAATTTTTAGGCTTATAATTATTTGCCACATCTTCTAATAATCCACTTTTGGCAAAAAGTCCTTGTTGACCAATAACATCGCGCAAATCATACATCATGGCTCGATCAATATCTGCTGCCAATGCTGCCAAATAGGTACGAACCAACCATTGACCTTGTACTTCATAATTATCATTATTACCAATAGGCGGTGCTACGATTGTCTGGTTGGTAAGTGGACAACCTTGACAAGGCGGATTGTCGTAGGTGTCATAACCAAATTCTGATAACCATAATTCTAAATCCAATCCTTCCGCAGCATTCAAGGAATCTCTGTAATTGTCAAAAGCCTTTAAGAAGGGCTGTAGATTAGCTGCTTCTGGGCTAATCCCAAAAGTATGACTGTTGAAATCAGGGCCATTCCCCACATAATGATGAATATTTAAAACATCGAAGGGGATTTGTCCATGCGCCGCATTGGCAGGTCGATTGGTTTTCGACCAAGTAACCATATCTCTGAAATAATCAAGATTGGCGGTTGCAAGCCCTCCAACGACTACCTTCATAGTTGGATCGGCATTTTTTATCCCTATAGTTGAAATCATTTGATTTGCATCGTCTGGATCTTGCACTAAACCCAAAGTTTGATTATGTCCATCAAAATCAGCACTTAACATGGCGGAATAGACTTCTGGGCTAAAGTAAGTAGCTGGATATTCGGCTTGCCACCAAGTTTTATCTTGCTCGTTCCAGCTTTCCATATATTTGATTCGACCTAAACCTGTTAGTGGTGTCTCTTGGGGATGGGTTACGGGTTTGATAATACTGTTAAATCTATTGGTAGAAAAATTGTTTTGCCCGTACCTAGCAGCATAATGATAAAGGTAGGCACCATGGGCTATATAGGAAGCAGGTGACAAAGGATCAGTGGAGGGCACTCTTGGTTGTTGCTCTTGAATCTTTCCATTGTTATCTGTATAGCCTGTTATGGTCGGATCTACTATTTGAAATAAATTACCTAAAAAAGTAGGGTTAATGGTCAAACCAACTGCTTCCGCATTTTGATAAAAATCATCTAATTGAGCGAAAGTTGTCCCGGGATAAGCCGTATTCCAACGATAAATAGCATTGGGATAAGTAGGGGAGAAGCCATTTCCGTCAACAGTAGGATTCCCTTCATTATAATACCAAGGATGATATTCTCGTATAAATCCTACCGCTTTCATTCTTTCAATAGGATCTTCTCCACGGGTATTAACGCCCATGAACTGATCGACCGTAATTTGGGAAAATAAAGAAGTGCCTATTAATATACCGAATAAAAATAGTATTCCTTTGAGTTGTATGCTGCTGATAAGTTGTTGCATCACTAATAAGGTTTGCTTATTTGATTTTTATAAATAGTCAATATGTATGAATGTAAAATGCTAAGAAGTAGAATGAAAATAAAAGACAGGCAAATTATTTCAACCTTTGTCTATAAGGAGGAAAAATATTAGAGAAGATGAGATTAATAATTGTAAATCTACTTATGGGGGGAGTAGCCTTTCAACCACTAAAACTACGATTTTTTAGTAAGTTTATCAAATAACCTTTGGTTATCCTGACTTTTAATTTTATTTTCCTGCCGTTTTGACTTCTTTTTAAGAAGTGATTAGACAAGCTTTTTAATAATATGACTTTAATGCTACCAATTGGCAGGCTTTTGTTAATGGCATAATATTAGACCCAATTAATTAAGCAATATCTTTTGTATCTTGCTGCCATTTTGACAAAGCGGCATTTTTTAAGAATAGAAATAGCGAATAAATATATGTTTAAAGATTTTTTTTTCCCACAAGGTATTGATGAAGAAGGAGATTTTATGCCTTTTTTAAGTATGAATGATGATGACGACGAAATGAACTTGAAAGAAGATTTTCCTGGCATCCTACCTGTTTTGGCACTCAAAAATACGGTGCTTTTCCCTGGGATTGTGATCCCTATCACGGTGGGAAGAGATAAGTCCATTAAAGCAGTTCATCATGCTTATGAAAATGGACGGTTGATTGCCGTTTTGTCTCAAAGAACAGCTAAGACGGAAAATCCAAGAATGTTGGATTTATTTGAAATAGGAACAATCGCCAGAATTTTGAAGATTCTAAAAATGCCAGATGGTACGACTACTGCCATTTTACAAGGTCGGAAGCGCTTTTCTTTAGAAGAAATGACGCAAGAAGACCCTTTCCTTTCTGGAAAAATAAAAGAAATTTCTACCGTTAAGGCAACCAATCAACTAGAATTTAGTGCAACCGTTGCTTCTATAAAAGATTTAGCCCAACAGATCATTAAATTAGCACCGAATATTCCTTCTGAGGCTTCTGTGATGTTGAAGAATATTGATAATGGGGCATTTTTACTAAACTTTATTACTTCTAATTTAGGGATTGATGTTCCTGCCAAGCAGCAAATTTTAGAGATTAATGATTTAAGTAAAAAAGCAGAGGCGGTACTGATGAAGATGGATAATGAATTGCAGTTATTGCAATTGAAGGACAAGATTGAAAATAAAGTTAGAACGGATTTAGAGAAGCAGCAGAGAGATTATTTTTTGAATCAACAATTAAAAACGATTCAAGAGGAATTGGGGAATAATCCGCAAGACCAAGAATACGGAAAATTAAGAGATCGGGCAGTAAAGATGAAATGGCCGAAGGAAGTCAAAGAAGTTTTTGACAAAGACCTTAAAAAATTAAAAAGATTAAATCCGCAAGTAGCTGAATATTCTGTGATGTTGAATTACATGGAATTGATGTTGGACTTGCCTTGGAATATTTATACGGAAGATAATTTTGACTTGAAAAAGGTCAAAAAAGTATTGGATAAAGATCATTTTGGCTTAGAGAAAGTGAAAGACCGTATCCTAGAACATTTGGCGGTTTTGAAGTTGAAAGGAGATATGAAAGCGCCTATTTTATGTTTGGTAGGCCCTCCAGGAGTCGGTAAAACTTCCCTTGGAAAATCGGTAGCAAACGCTTTGTCTAGGAAATTTGTGCGGATGTCCTTAGGTGGTTTACACGATGAATCAGAAATTAGAGGACATCGAAAGACCTATATTGGTGCGATGCCCGGCCGAATTATCCAATCTTTGAAAAAAGTAAAATCTTCTAATCCAGTTTTTATCCTAGATGAGATTGACAAGGTTGGTTCAAATTTTAGAGGCGATCCGTCTTCCGCTTTATTGGAAGTATTAGATCCAGAACAGAATACCACTTTCCATGATAATTATTTAGACGTAGAATATGATTTATCAAAAATCCTATTCATTGCGACCGCTAACTCTTTAAATACCATTCAACCTGCATTGCGAGATCGAATGGAAATTATTAGTATTAGTGGGTATTCTTTAGAAGAAAAAATTGAAATTGCTAAAAAACACTTAGTTCCTGAACAACGGGTAGAACATGGGTTAAAAGCAAAGGATATAAAATTGTCTACTAAAATTATCAAACAGATCATACAGGATTATACCCGTGAATCTGGGGTTCGTTCGCTCAGTCGGCAAATAGCAGGCGTCATGAGGGCTACTGCCAAAAAGGTAGCGATGGAAGAAACTTATGAGGTGAACTTAGCAACAGAATTGATTAAGGACATACTCGGACCTACTAAATTTTCTAGAGATCGTTATCAGCGGTCGAAAGTACCTGGCGTAGTAGTCGGTTTAGCTTGGACTTCTGTTGGTGGCGATATCCTATTTATCGAAGCCAGTCTAAATAAAGGAAAAGGGGCTTTACAATTGACAGGGAATTTAGGGGCAGTAATGAAAGAATCTGCTCAAACAGCTTTGAGTTTTATTAAAGCGCATGCAGATGATTTAGGAATTGACCATAAGGTATTTTCAGAGCATGATATTCACATTCATGTCCCAGAAGGTGCAACACCAAAAGATGGACCTTCAGCAGGTATTACCATGTTAACGGCATTGACTTCTGCCTTCACAGGAAAAGTCGTTAAGCCTAACTTGGCGATGACGGGAGAAATTACCCTGAGAGGAAAAGTCCTACCTGTAGGTGGGATCAAAGAAAAGATGTTGGCGGCCAAAAGAGCAGGTATCAAAGACATTATTCTTTGTAAAGAGAATGAAAAACATGTAGAAGAGATTAATGCGACCTATATTAAAGGGGTGCGTTTTCATTATGTAGAGCGGATGGAGGAAGTTTTGGAGATTGCTCTAGGCTAGACTCGCTGCTATATTATTTTGATACGATGCTAGTAAAAAGCGGTAAGAGATTGATTTTTCTTACCGCTTTTTGTGTATTATCTATCTATTTACACTACCGAACTACGTCACATAATCCACAATTATTTTGAAGGTATTTTAGAGAGCCTTACAAAACAACATAATTCAGCAAACCTTGTACTATCCATATCAGGCTATAAGATAATATTGTTTTTAACATATAATAAAACAAACAAGAGTACTAATAATCGAAAACGTCACATCTTTTTTAGATTGTTGCGACTTCATCGGATAGTTGCTTGTATCTTGCAGATGTCTTTTATCGCTGGGGGGTAGATAAAAGATATTAGGGAAGGAGCTTCGGTTCTTTCCCTTTTTTAGTTTAAAAATTAACATAGAGTGTAGAACAGTGAATATAGAAATGAAAAACAGACTAATTGCTTAAATATCCTGTTTTTTATTGACTAGAATATCCGATCGACCAGCAAGCAAATCTCTTTTCTCAAAACGCTATGATTTTAAATATGCGCTGGATTGCTAAAGCGAATATATCGACTTATTAATTGATATAACAAGTCCCAATACCTTATTTTTACATCTATTCCGTCCTTTCTGAAACAATCCCCCTGACCTTTTCCGTATCTAAAGTGATAATTTTTAGCAAAACGTGACTTTGTTATATAATTGCATTTAATGAATATTGTTATATTTTACTTGTATTTTATTCATAATCAATATGTAAGAAGGGTAAAGTAAATAATATTTATATAAGTATAAAAAAGACCTTTTTAAGGGTTTTGACAATTTAAAATTATCTTCTATTTTACGGCAACGAATTACTTATAAATCTATTTAGCAACAAAAAACAACCTCTATCTAATCAAATACTTATAAAAGAGTAATTGCTAAATAGGCCACTAGGCCTACCTTAACTTACAGACAATCAATTGTCTATCAAACTATGGCATAAATAATCTGCTATATCTATCTTACATATAGTGGGTGTTTAAATAAAAGAATTGATTATTATTTTAATCTTTTCAACAGGCATTAGTACCACACTTGTTTTACTTTAATTTCTATCAATCATTTTAGGAAATAATCAACGACTGTTTTGTTGATTGACTTTTGTATAAATAGTATCCTAAATTAATAAACAATCAATTTTGATTATGAAGCGATTATTTTACCCACCCCCCATCAGATGTTTACTGATGGTTATTATGTTACTTGTAGCAAGTAACACCTTTCTTTTTGCAGAAGGGTCTATCAATTTCAGGAATTACCCTGGACATCGACTTTTTTATAATGTTGAGCAGAATCAACAATTAAAAGTTTATGCGGCGGATGGTGAATTTATTAATGTTGGCTCTAGTCACGTCGGTATCAACGATGGGACAATTGAGGTTTATAATCCTAGCGGACAATTAGTCGCTACGTTTGATGGTAGTGGGAATACCGCTATTATATTTAATGATATACAAGAATTAAATGGTCCTACAGGAGGAGATGGTTATGAACCTGGTGTGATTCCTGTTGGTGCTGGAGAAGGAGGTGTTTGGAGTATTCGCTTGAGGTACCCGAACCCGCAACGGCAGCGTTTTGTAAGTAACTTATTAAATGGTGATGCTTGGACACGAGCAGCGGACCAACCTAATACAAATATTTTTGATCAGAGAGTCGCATTGGCTTGGGATGTAACCGTTACACAAGGTGGTGCAGGAAATAATGGAGGCTCGGCTGTATCAGGTAGACTTTATTCTAATGAATATATTTCTATCTTGGACGGTAATAGCCAACCTGGATCTGGAAGATCAACCTCACCAACTTTTTATGTATTAACTAGAGGTGGCTATTTGTATCAAGTAGATTTTACAGAAACTGATCCTTGGGGTTTTCCTATCCATTCTAATAACTTAGGATTAGTGGATGGTGATATTACACCTACTTATATGTCTGCTGCAATTGGTGGAGATGTAATTGAAGATGGCGGACCAATTACTCGATCTGCGGATATAGCATCTTGGACGGCAGGAAATACTTATTTGTTTGAACCGCAGGCAGAAGATGCTGGCGTACTTAGTAATAATAAAATCTTTTTTAGTCGGCCAGATCCTAATTTACCAACTTCTGCGTTGGTGACGGATATTGATCCGAGTAGACAAAATACGCATACTACTTGGTTACTTAATCAAGTACCAGTTGAACAAGCAGATGCTAGGCCATTTACTTTTCTAGGCATCTTACCCGCTAATGGTACTTGTACTGGAGATTTGGTAGCAGAAGAAGGTGTTGGTGGTCATTTTGTTTTTGAATCTCGTTTAGAGGGACAGGCAGTTCTAACGCTCGATCTTGATAATAATGGTTCTTTCACGGATGCGGTTGATTTGGTATTAACTAAAAATGTTGGATTCGGTGTGGATTCTATTTTTTGGGATGGATCAGATGGGACTGGAGCAGTTATTCCAGCAAATCCGAATTTTAACTTTGCTTTTAACCTAACCGTTAGAGGTGGAGAAATCCACTTATTACTGGCAGATATTGAAAATAATGTAGGGGGTGTCACTTTTACTAGAATAAATGGACCAGATAGCCCAGACAGCGATTTTTATTATGATCATACAGGTATTGGTGGTGATGTAAGTGGCGGAGGGACTGCTGGTAATGCTTTAGCAACTACCAATCCTTTTACTTATTCAGATGGTTTTGGTAATCAAAACATGTTAGATCAATGGGCATTCATTGAAGCTAATAATTTTGGTACGGGAATTTTAGCTATTAATATTGAAGCAGATTGTCCACTATCAGAAGATCATGATATGGATGGTATTCCTGATGTTGTTGATATTGATGATGATAATGATGGAGTGCCTGACTTATTAGAATTTTGTCACCCAGAGGAAGGATTTGCTTGTTTGCCAGGTGGATTAGATCCAAGTGCGGATGAAGATGGAGATGGTGTACAAAATTATTTAGATGCAAACGATGCAGCGGTCAATAGTGGTTGTACAGATGCAAATGCAGATGGCATTTGTGATCAAATCATTGCTGCTTATGATACAGATGGAGATAATGTGCCAGATCATTTTGATTTAGATTCTGATAATGATGGTATTAGTGATTTAGTAGAAGCAGGGCATAATCAAGCAGATACAGACGGAAACGGTATCATTGACGGCTTGCCGGCTGTTTTTGGTGAGAATGGTTTATTTAGTGGTTTAGAAACAAACGATTCTCCAACAGGTGTTGCTAATTATGTACCATGGGATTTTGATGGAGATGGTATTCCTGATCATGATGATTTGGATTCGGATAATGATGGTATTTTAGATGTCGTTGAAGCAGGTTATGCTAGTTCTGATACTGACCAAGATGGTCGAATTGATGGTGGTGCAAATGCAGATGGTTTAGTGCCCTTAATTGACCCAGCATTAACTGGACAAGGTATTCCATTACCAATTGATTGGGATGGTGATGGTGTTCCAGATTGGCATGATTTAGACTCCGATCAAGACGGTGTTCTAGATGTAGTTGAAGCAGGTTATGCTAATGCTGATACAAATCAAGATGGTCGAATTGATGATGGCAATGGAAATGTACCAACAGTTAATTCGGATGGTATTCCTCCAGTCATGAATCCTAATGGAACTGGACAAGGTATTCCATTACCGATTGATTGGGATGGGGACGGTGTTCCTGACTGGCATGATTTAGATTCAGATAATGATGGTATTTTAGATGTAGTCGAAGCTGGATATATTGATTCAGATTCCAATCAAGATGGCCGAATTGATGATGGTAATGGAAATCCTCCAGCAGTAGATGCTAATGGGATTGCACCAGTTATCAATGTAAACGGAGATGGAACAGGTATTCCTCTACCAATTGACTGGGATAGTGATGGTGTACCAGATTGGCACGATTTAGATTCAGACAATGATGGTATTTTAGATGTCATTGAAGGAGGTTACCAAGGAAGTGATACGAATTTGGACGGACGAATTGATGATGGAAGTGGAAACATTCCAACGGTTAATGCAGATGGATTGCCACCTGTAATGACAACAGGAGGACCAATTAACTTACCTCCAGATACAGATACAGATGGTGTCAGAGATTGGCATGATCTAGATTCAGATAATGACGGTATTAATGATACCGTTGAAAATATAAATCCAGACGGTGATAATGATGGATTTATTGGAACAGGGCCAATAACAGTTGATGCAAATGGTATTGCCATTGCAGATGCGAATGGCCCAGTCGTTCCGAATACGCCTTTAGTGAATACAGATAATGATGGACCTGGAGACTTTAGAGATTTAGATGCAGATGGAGATGGTATCAATGATGTAATCGAAGGTGGATTAGCGGATCCAGATGGTGATGGTATTATTGGAACAGGTACACCTACGGTGAATCCTTTTGGTCAATCAACGGATGGAACAACTTCAAATCCAACGGATACAGATGGGGATGGAACTCCTGACTTCCAACAAGTAGATGAGGCTTGTGAAGCGCCAGCAGCTTCCGTTCTAGCAGCAAGTGCAACGAATCTTTGTGAAGGCGAATCTTTGACACTCTCTACTACGGCTGTTACAGGTGCGGATGTTAGCTATACTTGGACGGCAGTTGGTGCAACAGGTACATCTGAGTTTGTAACGAATGTTCCAACCTTTACATTAGACGCCCTTACAGCGGCTAATTCAGGTACTTATACTTTAGTGGTTACTAGAGACACTTGTGTTTCAGGTATTTCCAATGTAGTTAGTATTACAGTAAGTCCAAGCCCAACTGCACCAGTATTAACAGCAAGCGAAACGGATGTATGCGAAGGTACATCAGTTACTTTAAATGCTGGAGATGCATTAGATAATACGACTTATGAGTGGACGCTGACGACAGCAGATGGCGCTGCTAGTGTTGTAGCGACTACTACTACACCAACTTTAACTTTGGACGCTTTAAATGTCAATCAAGCAGGTACCTACACCGTTGTGGCCTCAACTGGAGGAGGCGCTTGCCCAAGTGGTGCGTCTAATGGAGTTGCTATAACAGTAGTAGCAAAACCAACTACGCCTACTTTATCTTCATCTGCAGATGGCGCTTGTGAAGGTGAAGCAATTACCTTAACTGCTGCACCAGCAGGAGATGCGAATACGACTTACGAATGGACTTTAACCACGGCGGATGGTACGGCTACGGTAGTTAGTACAACAGATGTACCAATGCTAGTTTTAGATTCATTGACTGCTGACCAAGCAGGAACTTATACCGTAGTGGCGCAAGGCGGTGGTGGAAGTTGTCCTAGTGATGCGTCTAATGGAGTTGCGATCTCTGTTTCTCCAAGACCAGCTGCACCTGAATTAACAGTTGATAAAGATATTCATTGTGAAGGGGATACTTTAGAGTTTATGGCGACGCCAATTGAGGGAGCTACTTATAATTTTACTTTTACCAATCCAGCTGGTAGAGTAGATCCATTAGTAACAACTAATTTACCAAGTGCAATAATTGCAGGTTTAGTAGCAGCGAATACAGGTACTTATCAAGTGACCGTGGTTTTAGATGGTTGTGAATCTTTACCTTCTAACGATGTAGCAATTGACGTAGCGGCAGGTGGCTTACCTAATGCAACTGCAACCTCTTCTCCACCAGCAGGAAATCCAGTATGTGAAGGAACAGATATAACTTTAACGGCTACCGAATTTGATAATGTAACTTACGAATGGGCAGGACCTAATGGCGTTATAGCTACGACTTCGGAAACCGTAATTGTCGGAGCTACAGCAGCAGACAATGGTGAGTATACAGTAACTATTACTACAGCTAATGGTTGCCCAACTACTTTAGAGCCTATAACGGTTCAAGTTGATCCTAAACCAGCAACACCAACAATTACCACAGACAATACAACGGTTTGTCCAGGAGAAGGATTTATGTTGAGTACGGATGCGGTTGCTGGTGATAATATTACTTATGAATGGTTTTTAAATGGAAATTCTGTTGGAACTACAGATGATCCTGAATTAGTAATTATCGGAGCAACGGAAGCAGACGGTGGAAATTATACCGTAACGGTAAATAATGGTGGTTGTCCATCTGACCCATCTGATCCAGTTGAAATTACGGTTCAACCTCCAGTTGAAGGAGATATTACCATGGAACCTGCGGGTGGTGTATGTGAAGGAGAAACAGTTACTTTAACAGCACCAAGTGCTGAAGGGGCAACTTACGAATGGACAGGACCAAATGACTTTACTTCTACCGATGCTACAGTAACATTGGAAAATGTAAGTGCGGCGAATAATGGAGATTACTCAGTTGTGGTTACTTTAAATGGTTGTCCAAATGATTTTGGTCCAACTACTTTAGAAATTAATCCAAAGCCTGCAACACCGACGGCTAGTTCTGATAAAGATAGTGCTTGTCCAGGCGAAGCAGTTACTTTAAGTACTGCGGAAGCAACTGGAGATGCTATTACCTACGATTGGTTATTGAACGGAGAAGTTGTAGCAAACACTACAGAACCGACATTGCTAATTGAAGATTTCCAAGAAGGAAATGCGGGTGATTATACCGTTGTTGTGAAAGATGGTTCTTGTCCATCTGAGCCTTCGGAACCAGTTACAGTTACCTTAAAAGAAAATTTAGAAGGCGTAAGCGCCTCTTCTAATAGCCCAATTTGTATCGGTGATCCAATTAACTTAATGGTTACAGATGTTGAAGGTGCAACTTTTGCATGGGAAGGACCCAACGGATTTACTTCCACGGAACAGAATCCAGTTATTGAAGCAGCGACGGAAGCGGATGCAGGTGACTATACCGTAACAGTAACCATAGATGGATGTCCTGCAACGATTCCGCCAACAACGGTGGAAGTAACGCCTAAACCTGATGCACCAACTGTTACATTAGCAGAAGAAAATGTATGTGAAGGGGTGGCAGGTATGATAACAGTTACTAGTCCTGATCCAATTCCAGAAGGAACGACTTTTTCTGTTTTAGACGCTGCTGGAATGACTGTTGCGAGCAGTACAACCAATACCATTGAAGTCCCTACGGATGGTCTAGAGGGACTTAATTTTTATACAGTTATTTCTACAATTGATGGTGGCTGTCCAAGTGAACCTTCTGAATCCGTTGTCTTGAACGTAGCACCTAAGCCAGAAGAGGAGGCGATGATCTTGACAGAATTGATGCAAGATGATTGTGGTGGAATGATTCCAACTAGTTTAGAAGCAGCCGTACCAACGGAGGGAACAGGTATGTGGACAAATAGTAACCCTGATGTAGTATTCACAGATGCTGCCAACCCTGTTACAGATGTGATGGGACTTGAAGATGGAGATATGATTACTTGGACCTTATCCAATGAAACTTGTGGCGAATACTCTTCTGCATCTTTGACAATTAGTATTCCAATGCCTCCAATGACTACTGCTACTGATGATGCCTTTACTATCTTAAATACAGAATCAGTATCGGGGAATGTTGTTGGAAATGATACGCCAAATAACGGTTCTGTAACGGTTATTTCTGGACCAACTAATGGAACGGGAACTATTGATGAATTTGGCAATATTAGCTACACCCCAAATGAAGGGTTTGTTGGTAATGACCAATTTGTTTACGAATTATGTAATACAGTTTGCCCTGATGCACCTTGTGATCAAGCAACGGTGAATATTACGGTTAATCAAGATCCAGCGAATTTGGATTGTATGGTGCCAGATGTAATTTCTCCGAATGGTGATGGACTGAATGATATGTTAGTAATCGAATGTTCAGATTTCAAGAATGTAAGTTTGAAAATCTTTAACCGTTGGGGAGATTTAGTATTTGAATCAGATAATTATAATAATAATTGGGGCGGAACACACGATGGTGCGGATTTACCTCCTGGTCCATACTACTATATTTTTGAAGAAACTGGTGCTGGTAGCCCAGAACCTACTACTGGTTGCGTGTCTATCGCTAGGTAAGGTAGAAAATGTATTGGGTTGAATTGTTGTATTGTTCTTTGATCATATAGCAATTCAACCATCAAATAATTTCAATAATTTAAAATTGAAAAAAATATTAAAATGAAAAGAATTATATATACAACTGCCTTCCTGCTTTTTAGCCTCATGGCGATGGCGCAAAATGATGTGCAGTACACCAACTATTTATTTAATAGGTTGGCTTATAACCCCGCTTATGCCGGGAGTGCAGGCATGCCCGTAGTCAATGCACTTTATCGAAATCAATGGACGGGTGGATTTGCAGATGGCAAAGCACCCAAAACAGGGACGATTAATTACCATTCACCCATTCAATGCGGACGAGGTGGTTTTGGTTTAGGATTTACTTCTGATAAAGCAGGAATTTTTAACAGTAATCGTTTGGATGGTGCTTATTCTTATAAATTTCAAGTTTCTGAAAAAGGAAATTTAAGTTTGGGATTAGGGGCACAATTAGAATTTGGAAGAGCCAATTATAACTTGACCAATCCTTTAGATGCTGGCGATCAGACCATTTTTAATGGGAATGAGACTTTCTCTCAAACAAAGGTAAATTTTGGAGCAGGTTTATACTACACCCATAATGATAATTTTTACATCGGCTTATCGGTTCCTCAATTATTAAATACATCGTACTTTCAAAGAGATAATATTTCGGGAAGCGGAAACGACTTCCATACTTATTACTTAATGTTAGGCTTTGCCAAAGATTTGACAAGCAACGTGAAAATAGTGCCAGGTGCAATGGTTAGTTTCCAAGGAAATAATGCGCCTTTTGAGATTGATATCAATGCCAATTTAGTGTTTATGGAGAAATTATGGTTAGGTTTAAATTACAGACTAGATGACTCTATAGATGGCTTAATTCAATATCAGTTGACGGATAATTTAAGAGCAGGTTTTGCTTATGATTTTACGACTAGTGATATTAAAAATTATTCCAATGGTTCGCTAGAATTTTTACTGTCTTATGCCTTTGGTAATTACAGTAAAAATCTTAGTAATCTACGTTACTTTTAATCAAAACCTATCATTAAATGTTGCTTGGTAGGATGAGAATAAACCAACTAAGCAACATATAAAATTGATTTTTATCATGATTCAAAAAAATATATTAACGTTACTCTTTCTTTCCTTGTCGCTGACGGTTTTTAGTCAGGCAACGATAGAAGAAGTATCTGTCACTAATCTAAGAATGCTTAATACGCCAAGCGAGGATTTTGTGGCAGTTCCTTATGGCGATGGTATCATGTATAATACCAATGTTAAGGACAATAAATGTGATACTTGTCGCTTTCAGAACCTGCGTTTTGCTCAATTGAAAACGGATGGGGATTGTAGTGTTGGTGCAGGCGAAATAATCCCTAATAATTTCAGTACGAAAGTTAACTTAGGTGCTGCAACTTTTAGTCCTGATGGGAAAATGATGATTATTTCTCAGAATAATGCGAAGCCACGTAAAAACAAGGATCGCAAGAAAACAATGAAGTTATCTACTGCGACCATGTCTGCCGAAAATTCGTGGGTGATTGGAGATGATTTACCTTTCAATAGTACTGAATTTGAAACGACTCATCCATTTCTTTCTGCCGATGGCCAAACGCTCTATTTTGCTTCTAACCGCCCAGGTGGTTTAGGAGGAATGGATATTTGGAAAGTAATTAAAGCTGGCGATACTTGGGGGACTCCTACCAATTTAGGCGCACCCATTAATAGTGCAGCGCATGAATTATTTCCATCTATTACCCAAAGTGGTGCTTTATACTTTTCTTCTGCCAGAGCAGGTGGAATGGGAGAACTAGATATTTATAAAGCAACAATGAACGGTGGTTCATGGACAACTGAAGGTCTAGCAGCACCTTTCAATTCTCGACAAGATGACTTAGGTTATGTGGAGAATGCAGATGGAGAAAGTGGCTATTTAACTTCTAATAGAGATGGCGGACAAGGTAAAGATGATTTGTATTGCTGGAAAGTCAATGAAATCCCTGTTATACTAGCAGTTGAAGATGCAACCAATTCCAACCGTTTGCCTGGTTCTAAAATTAGTATCACAGATGCTGCTTTAGCAGCAAAAGTATTGGATTTTATTGCCGATGGAGATGGTTCAGCTCAACCTGAAAATATTAAATTCCGTAAGACTTATACGATTAATGTAGAAAAAGAAGGCTACATGCCTTGGAGTAAAGAGGTGGATGCTACCGAATTAGCAATGGCTTCTACTTATATTGTTCCATTAATGCCAAGAGCTTATCAATTAGAGGGAGATGTGAAATTATTAGGTAGCGAAACGATTGTACCTGGTTCTAAAATTGTTTTACATAATTTGACAACTGGTGAAAAAAGAGAAGTGATTGCAGGAGCCGATGGCACGTTTACTTTCGATAATATCCATTGTTTTGAAGATTATGAATTGATCGCTTACAAGGATGATCGAGAATCAGAGAAGTTCCCACTTCCATCAACTATGATTGATTGTGCAAGTGATGCGCCAACTAAAGCAACGCTTAGATTACCTGTACCTCCACCCGTCGTACCAGTTTGTGCTTGTATGGATGCGGGTATGTTGAGTTTACCTGCGGATGCAACACCAAAGCAAATTCATACTTTAGGGTCTCGTCCTGAATTTGGCGATTCGCATGCCTTAGATGCAGCAGGTTTCTTCAATAAGTTGAAAAAGCGATATGATGTAAGCAGCAGAGATAAAGCATTCTTAGATGAATTATTTACAACGATGGGCTATGCTAATGGTTTTGCAGATGCTTCAGCTGGTATTTTTAATGATACCACGATTCCAAATGGTATGACAGGAAATATGGGGTATACCAAGCGTCACAGAATTCAATATGTACAGTTGAATGCGAAGCGAGATAGAGATTTAGCTGCCTTTAAAGTAGCTTCTGCGAATGGATGTGATGTCTATTTTATGAAGACTTGTGGTAATTTGTTCTTTTTCTGTAATAACTAAGCAGAGTTACAATTGTTAATATTCGATTCACAAATATAGATGCTAGCATTATTTACCATAAATTAATAAAAAAGCCTTTTTGGACTTCGGTTCTGGAAGGCTTTTTTATTTATTAAACTATTCCTACGTTTGACTGCTGCAATAAAGCTACTTTTGGATACCTTTTATTAAAGGTAACTACCAAATGAATTCATTAAAGCATTGATCTTTAGCCATATGAAAAATACCAACACAAACTGATTAATAACAACTATTGGTTTTAATTTTCTTTTCGATTTATTGAGAGGGACTAGGAGATAATGGACGGAAATTACACGAGAATAGATATGAGTTGATACAATTTGAAAAATAAAACTAAATAAAATATAAAATATAAAATATAAAATATAAACACTATTATTGTGACAATTATGTATAATAATATACGCATATCTTCCCTTTTTCCGATTAAATTTTCAATCTCAAAATTATCGATATTCTTTCTTTAAACAACTCAAAAAATGGCTAAATAACCCTTGTGCTGAACTATTTTTTGAGAAAATATAAGAGAAAAAATACTTATTAAAGTGTGTCGATTATTTTTAATTACCTACTCCCCTTTACTTTACTACATTATATTTTGATGCTAAAAAGGCATCAATGAAATGGCTTTTAAAGTTAAATAGTATTTTTATTTAACAAAATAAGGATACTGCCAATTCAACAATTAAAACCCTATTTAAAAATGACCTATTCACAATTTAGCTTTAACCAAGCTTGGAGTTTTTTTTCTAGAAAAAAATTCACTTATATCCATATCTCATCGCTACCAGTTAAACTACTTTCTTTAAGCAACTCTTTTGTAGGCTTGATTTTTTTAATAAGCGGTTTTTCAATGGTAGCTCCTGTTTCCAATTTTGCCCAAGACTGTCTCATCAATACTTTTGCTGGTGACGGGACTGGTGGTTTTGGCGGAGATGCTGGGGTGGCTACGGCGGCTCAACTTAATTTTCCTTTTGGGGTAGAATTTGACGCAGCAGGTAATCTTTATATTGCCGACTTTTCTAATCATCGAATTCGAAAAGTGGATGCTGGCGGAACTATTACAACTGTTGCGGGGACTGGAACTGCTGGTTTTAGTGGCGATGCTGGTCTAGCTGCTACTGCTCGACTTAGTTTTCCAGCTGCTATGGCGTTTGATGCAGCAGGTAACCTTTTTATTTCTGATCGAGGAAATGGTAGAGTTCGCAAGGTAGATATAGTAAGTGGGATTATTACAACTGTTGTTGGAGGGGGAATTGGTGGGACTAATGGAGACGGTGGTTTAGCTACTTTTGCTACGCTTAATCAAGCTGTTGGTTTAGCGTTTGATGCGGCAGGTAATCTTTTCATTGCGGAGCAAGCTGAAAATCGAATTAGAAAGGTAGATATAGTAAGTGGAATTATTACGACGGTGGCTGGAAAAGGAACAGGAGGTTTTAGTGGTGACGGTGGAGCAGCTACTGCTGCTGAAATTGATAGACCTACTGGCGTTGCTATTGATGCAGCGGGTAATCTTTTTATTGCTGATCAAGCTAACGATCGAATTAGAAAGGTAGATGCTAGTGGAATTATTACGACGGTCATCGGAAATGGGGTAAGTGGTTTTAGTGGGGATGGTGGACTAGCTACTGCTGCTCAGATTGATGGACCTGTCAATCTTGAATTTGATGCAATGGATAATCTTTTTATTGCAGAAGTTACTAATAATAGAATTAGAAAGGTAGACAGTAATGGAAATATTACGACGGTGGCAGGAAACGGAACGGGCGGATTTAGTGGTGACGGCGGAGTAGCTATTGCTGCCGAACTTAATTCGCCTGTTGATATTGCTATTGATGCAGCCAATAATCTTTTTATTGCTGATGGGGGGAATAATCGAATCCGACGCTTGAGTGGTCCTTGCCCAGTTGGGACTCCTCCTGCGCCAAGTATTTCAAGTACTGTTTCAAGTAGTACTGCGCCAATTCCGACGCTTTCTCAATGGGGTTTACTAGTGTTTGGCTTATTGGTACTGAATCTCAGCATTTTCTTTGTACAGCGAATAGAATTGGTATAACTACAAATAATAAAAGATAAAAATTAAGGCGTGCTTCGGTACGTCTTTTTTTGTTTTAAGAAGAAGGGTAAAATCATTTTACAAAATCGAAAATATAATAATAGCCGCCACAATCACCACCAAAACGGCTACATAAACAATCACACTAGAATTACCTCGATATAAATTAAACATTAACTCCATCATATCTCGCCATTCTAAGCGACCGACTAAACTTTCTCGACCCAAGACAAAATACTTACGCATGCCTTTGCGAGCTTGATCTCCATGTTTACGAAGGATAAAAAAATCAGCATTCATAAAGGCTAAATCGTAAAGTTCGCTTCGATTACCAGCATCTAAAATCATGGTATTGGAATTGGGAAGGGTTTTCCAGCGGGCACCAGAAATATCGCCATCTCGGACGACCATTAATTCTCCTTTCGGTCGAAAAATATAAAGAATGGTTTCATGAAAATGCTCATCATCTCGTACTTCCAAAAAGCGAGTATTCATATAATATTCCTCCTCGTATAAATCTTCACTCCAAGGTCGAATTAAGGGTAGAATATTGTCCAAATAGTCATCCATAGTCTGAACGACAGGCATTTCTACACTAAAGGAACGGGTAATTTTATCTATTAATCCTTCGTCTTCCACTAGAATATGGTTTTCTCAAGAAATCGTTTATTTTTACAATTCAAATGTACTATAAATACTACAGGATAACAAGATTTTGCAGGATTTACAAGATGGATGACTTGTTACTATAAAAAAATTAATTATAAAAACTCAAAGTTGCGGAGCATTGAAATAAACTGGTAGTAAAGCCTTCAGGCTTTCCTGTCAAAGGCCTTTAGTCCTGTTTTGCTAGACGTTTCCGACCTGAAGGTCGGTGACGGGAAAGCCTAAAGACTTTTCTACCAGTTGTCCGCAACTTAAATTTAAAAAATAAATAACTTGATGGACACTATTTTAAAGAAGTACGCGGATTTACTAGTCAATTATTGTGTAGAAATAAAATCAGGTGATAAGCTATATGTCAGAAGTACCACCTTGGCTGAACCCTTAATCCGAGAGGTATATCGATCGGCAACGAAAGCAGGGGCACACGTAGAAATTGATTTAGATTTTAGAGAAAAGAATCGTATCTTTTTAACCGAAGCCAAAGAACATCAACTAGAACGAGTACCGCCGATGTATAAACTGGCAATGGAGACTTTTGATGCTTATATTTATATCCGAGCGCCTTTTAACCTGAAGGAAAATCAAAGTATTCCTAAAGGTAAATCTGGGATTAGAAGTAAGGCAATGAAGCCTGTGTCTCAAAGATATTCTGAACGGACAGCCACCCGAGAACTCAAACGGAATTTATGCCAATATCCAACCTTAGCAGCGGCTCAAAATGCGGATATGTCTTTGGAAGAGTATCAAAAATTTATTTATGGGGCTTGTAATTTATTTACGGAAGATCCTCAACAGGCATGGTTGAACCGACGAAAAGATCAACAAAAGATTGTTGATTTATTAAATAAAAAAGATAAAGTCCAATACAAAGGAGAAGGAATAGACATTACTTTTTCTACCAAAGGTAGAACTTGGATTAACTCAGATGGACAAACCAATATGCCATCGGGAGAAGTGTATACCTCGCCAGTAGAAGATTCGGTGAACGGTGTTGTGCATTTTTCTTTTCCCGCAGTATATATGGGACATGAAGTAGAAGGCGTTACGCTTTGGGTAAAAGATGGGTATGTGGAAAAATGGGAAGCAAAAAGAGGACAAGCTTTTATGGATAATCTCCTACAATCAGCAGGGGCTAGACGATTTGGAGAAGCGGCAATTGGTACTAACTATAATATCAATCGGTTCACTAAAAATATCCTATTTGATGAAAAAATTGGTGGAACGATTCACATGGCTTTAGGTCAATCCTACTTACAAACAGGTGGAAAAAATCAATCTTCTATTCATTGGGATATGATTGGCAATATGGTCAATGGTGGTCAAATATTCGCAGATGATGAAATGATTTATGAAAATGGGCATTTTTTGTTTTAAGGAATACATTGATCCACTTTTTACCAACAGATTGATTGTCAATTGATATTTTTTTAGTTGATGCCTAATACTTTTTATATATTCGCTAAATAAACGCTTTATGACTTATACTAATTCGTAGGTCAGTAAACGTTATGTAGTCTTTATTCTTTAGGTAGTCAGATTAAAAATTACTAATATTATTTCATGACATCTAATATCCGTGTTCCTTCAATAATCCGTGATATTATATTAATATAATATCACGGATTATTGAAGGAACACGGATAATTATCAATCTTTTATCTGACGTTCTCTACTCATCATTCATAACCTATAACTCAAATCAATGTATCAATACCAATACGGAGGCAAAAAGGGACGGACGTTGCAACTAACAGAAGCAAGTGACTTAGTGGTCGTAAGAACGAAAGAAGCAATGGATGTAAAGGATTTAGCCTTGTCTAGCACTTCCAAACGTTTATTGTCCAAAATGATGCCTGTTGTCAGTTTTCCAGAGGCGAATGTTACGGTCTTTAAATGTATTGATAAAAAAAGTAGAAGTTTAGGTGGTGGGATGAAAGTGCGAAATCAAGTAAGGAAAAACTTTAATGAGGAGAAAGCAATTCGCTTTGCTGGTCGGGTTTTAAAAGATGCCAAATCTGGAGAACCTGTGGTTTATACAGAAAACTTCTTTGTTAAGTTTAAACCACAAACTAATTTAGAAAAATGTACCGCAATTATAGCAGAATTGGGATTGATAGTCAAAGAAAAACTAGGTTTTGCGGAGTGCGCTTATTTTGTCTGTGCGGAATCTGGAACTGGAATGGAGATATTTGAATTAGCTGAACAATTATTAAAACATAAAGCGGTAGAATATTGTCATCCAGAATTAGTTCGACAGAAAAAACATCGAAGTATCTTTCCAAATCAATGGCATTTGCGCCCTTTCGAGCGAAATGGTCAAATGATTAATCAGCATGTAGATGCAGAGTTGGCTTGGACGACTAGTCGTGGCGAAGGCATTACGATCGCCATTGTAGATGATGGGGTCGATGAAGCACATGAGGAATTTGCTGGAAAGATTGTCTCTCCTTATGATACGGTAATTGACGAGCAGGATGGAAACCCAAAGAGAAAAGGAGAGAATCATGGAACAGCCTGTGCAGGAGTGGCTTGTGCTGCGGGACGGAATAAAGCGTCGGGGGTAGCTCCCGAAGCGATGTTGATGCCGATTCGTTCGGGTGGTTTAGGTTCTTTGGCAGAATCCAAGGCTTTTTGGTGGGCAGCTGATAACGGAGCAGATATAATTTCTTGTAGTTGGGGCCCGATGGATGGTCCTTGGTGGGATAGTCAAGACGCCCAACATTTTATGGAATTTCCCTTACCCGATAGTACTCGTTTAGCCATAGATTATGCGATAAAGAATGGCCGAAATGGAAAAGGTTGTGTAATTGTGTGGGCGGCAGGAAATGGTAATGAAAGTTGTGATTTAGATGGTTATGCCAGCTATCCTAAGGTCATTGCGGTAGCTGCTTCTAATGATAGAGGCGTAAGAAGCTATTATAGCGACTACGGACAAGCTGTTTGGTGTTGTTTTCCGAGTAGCGATGTGGATTCTAGGTACGTTCCTGTGCCTCGACTGCAGCCACTAACCCCAGGTATTTGGACAACAGATAGGCAGGGGCGAGAAGGCTATAATCAAGGAAACCTCACCAATGGAGATGCCGCAGGCAGTTATACGAATAGTTTTGGCGGTACGTCTTCTTCTTGCCCGGGAGTGGCGGGTGTAGCCGCATTGATGTTAGGTGCAAATGATGCCTTAACTTGGGAAGAAGTCCGAGCGATTATTAAAAATTCTTGTGATCGAATAGATTTAGATTACGGTGATTATGATGCAAATGGACATAGTCCTTTTTATGGTTATGGTAAAATAAATGCGGCTAAAGCAGTTGAAAACGCTTTAAGTGCGAAGCAAGATACAGAGATGTCCAATTATGTTGTAAACGGTGTTGCTCAATTTAATAAAGAAGCAGATGTGCTCATTGCAGCAGGTGAATTGGCAAAAGCGGTTCATCCTAAATGCCGTTTATTATCTATAGATTTAAACCTTACGCCATTTCATCCAAACCTTACGGTAGCATATAAAACCATTATCAACAATAAGGGCGCAACACCTTGGGCCAAAGCAGGCGAGGTTAATGGTACAACTGACAAACGGCGAAAGTTGATTGGCTATGCCATTGAATTAAAAGGAGATTTGGCCAATCAATATGATGTGGTGTATAAGGCCAAAATTAGAAAAAGGGACGAATGGGTAACTGCTAAAAATGGTGGTATTTGTGGATCCGCAAAAAATGGTAGCCAAGCTATTGAGAATATTCAGATTGAAATAATAAAAAAATAATTAAAGTAGCCCAGACATTCTTGTCTGGTACATCAGAAAAATTATTAGATTCCTACCCAGACAAGAATGTCTGGGCTACAATAAACCCCAATATGTACCTATTAAAGTATCGCTCCAGAGGAAAATCTGTTCAATTACTACAAGAATTACTAAATGCTTTTGATAATAATTTGGAAGCAGATGGGTACTTTGGTAGAATCACAGAAGCTGCCGTTAAAGCGTTTCAACAAGAAAACGGACTGAATGCTGATGGTATTGTTTTTACCCAAACTTGGGCGAAACTAATCATTGCTCCACCTTCTATAATCAATCAAACTCCGCTCTCTTCAGAAGAATTAGCCCGTCTACAAAAGACGCTATTAAAGAAAGGTACATCGGAAAAAGAAGCAGTCATTATCTTGCAAGAATTGCTCAACCATTTAGGGGCTGACCTTGTGGTAGACGGAGATTTTGGCAGAGGTACAGACAAGGCAGTTAAAAACTTTCAACAAAATAATGGTTTAGTGGCAGATGGAATTGTCTTTACTAAAACTTGGACGAAATTACTGGCATTGACGCCACCGATTGCGATTAATCGAATGCGACTCTCTGAAAAAGATTACGTTGATTTTGCTAAGGCTTTTGATCTAGAAGTGCCTATTGTGAAAGCAGTACAAGAGGTAGAAAGTAGAGGAAGTGGTTTCCTAAAAGATAATCGACCCATTATCTTATTTGAAGGACATATCTTTTGGCGGGAATTAAAAAAGAGAGGTTTTGATCCAGAAAAATTGCAAACAGGTAATGAAAACATCCTGTTCCCTAGGTTTAACCGAGCGTTTTACGAAGGAGGAGCAAAAGAATATATTCGATTAGAAAAAGCCCGAAATGTTGGCAAAAGCCCAGAAATATTAGAAGCAGCTTTAGCTTCTTGTTCTTGGGGGATGTTCCAGATTATGGGGTTTAACTACCATTTGGTCAACAATTTTAATGTGATTGATTATGTTGCTCAATCCAAACGATCAGAAGCAGAACACTTAGAAGCCTTTGGAGAATTTATTAAAAGTACGAAGTTACTAAAACCGTTGAGAGAAAAACGTTGGGCGGATTTTGCTAGAGGGTATAATGGGAAGAATTTTGCCGTTAATCAATATGACAAAAGACTAAAAAATGCCTACTTGAAGCATAGTGCTACGGATTTGTTGGGATAAAATAGGTTTAAGTTATTTGTATAAAAGTTATAGGTTGTACGGATGGAACGGATTAGGCGGATGTTAGCAGATTTCTTATTTTCGTAAATCTTTTAAATCCGCCTAATCCGTACAACCTATTGAATTGTATCAACTGTTTTACAAAGCAATAATCCGCTGATATAAAGCCTTCGTTTCTGGTAAAGGCTTCACGCCAAATTCTTTATCTAAAACAGTTTCACATTGCCGATAAGTCTTAATTGCCATTGGGCGATTGCCTTTTTTTAAATAAGCTTCCATTTGTATTCGATAAGCATCTTCCCAAGTATTTTCAATGAGTAATGCTTGCTGACAAAGACGAACACTTTCCATTGGGCTATTGTCTACTAATAGCTCACTCAAATTAATAAAAGTGCCTAGTATTAAAATTTGTAATCGTTCTCGTTCTCCACTAGACCAATCCTCATAAAGCCGATTGGGTAAGTAAGTACCATGATGTAAGTTAATAGCAGCCCGATAAGCTTCAATGGCTATGGTAGGATTATCACTTAAGAACTGGTTACCGATGCTAATATATTGTTCTAAAGCATCGGTATCAATCCATATCTCAGGAAGATTGAGTTGGTAGGTAACCCCTTGGCGGGTAATGTATTTGGCTTCTGAACGGCTTTTTCGATTAGGTTCTAAAGCCTTATTCATACCATGTTGAGCGACTTTGAAATTTTGTTCTCCAGATTTTAGGTCAATATCTTCCCATATTCTATCAATGATTTGCTCTTTATGCAGCGCTCTTTGATGTCTAGCGGTTACTAAGAATTGAAATAATTGAACAGATTTATCCCGTCCCCATTCTTTAGGACTAATTAACTCGCCATCTCGCCAAACTTGAAAAGTACCCAAAGTTTGCACTTGCAAACTGGTTTGTTCTTTTCTTGCTTGTATGTTGGCAATGGTATCCATCGAGTTGCGGGTTGCGGGTTACGAGTTGCGAGTTAAACAACCCGCAACTCGTAACTCGCAACTCTAATTACTTTGATAATTTTTTTACTTTGGTATCTAAAGCTTGTACTTGTTGAGACAATTGCTGCATCATTTGCATCATTTGCTGAACATCATTTTTTGTAGCAGGCTTCCACATATCAGGATCTAAACGAGCACTTAAAGTATCTTTGACTTGAGTAATTTGTTGATTGACTTCGTCCTTTACTTGACTAAACTGTTGATTGACTTCTTCTTGAATTTGTTCGACGCCTGCCTTGGGATCTTTAATGGTATCAATGACCATTTTAGGGTAAGTTAGAGACATGCGTTTCCACAAATCAAAGCTTTTAGAAAGAATGCCTTTTTGTTCTTCGGGCGATTTTTCTTCCATCGCTTGAATGGTCAAATCTGCTAATTTCTCTTGGATAAAATTAACCACATCCTTGAATTCAGAAAATCGCTTTTCTTGCCCTCCTTGCACATGCCGAATATTTCCGCGCCATTGCACTTCTGATTCTTTCTGCTCATTCTGAAAGATTTTTTGCGTAAACCTTAAAACAAATGAAGCCGTTTCGTCTTTTTTTGTGGGCATAATTATGAGAATTTTACAAGTGATGAGATTTTTGAACGCTATTTTTCCTATTCCTAAATTAAAAATTGCCTACTATTTACTGCCGCACAACTCACAGAGCTATGTTACTGTCTACTGTTTATCATCCTTTTCCTCTAATACCGTAATCGGATTGGGCAACTCTAATATTTGCACCGCTTTTTTAACCACATCATCATCCGCATTTAAAACGGCATATAAGCCATTTTCATCGTATAAATGTTTAGCTAATCTAGCTTTTAAATACAACTTGGTTAAAGGCACTAAATCTTTGACACTTTTAGCTTCAATGATTAATTTTTCTTCGTCAATACTGGATTGGAAATTTTGTAAGACTAGATCTGAAACCTCAAAATTATCTACAAAATCTTCCATATCCTTAAAGGCCAATAAAGAATTATCCCCATCAGGTCTTACTTTATTCTTTTGATAAAACTGATAAACGAATTTTCGGATATAGGGTTGTAAATGGGCAAAATAAGGATTGGTTTTAGCGGAATCCAAAGGAACAAAAACATCGGGAATAATTCCGCCACCGCCATAAACGACTCTTCCTTCCTTGGTATAATAAGGAGTTGTATCTGCCTTACTCAATTGTTGACCACTATATAATTCTCCACTTTCTAAACGAGCATTTAAATCGTCATCATAACTAGTTAAATCATCATAATTTTTTTGAATAGATCGGCCAGAAGGCGTGTAATATCTGGCGACGGTTAAACGAATGGCGGAATCGTCTGATAATTTATACTGTTCTTGGACTAATCCTTTGCCAAAAGTCCTTCGGCCAATGATAATGCCTCTATCGTAATCTTGGACAGCGCCTGCTAGAATTTCACTTGCAGAAGCAGAACCTTCATCTACTAAAACGGCAATATTATCTAAAGAAAAAAAAGCCTTCCCCGTCGTTTCATAATCACTCCTATGGACATTTCTCCCTTCTGTATAAACGAGTATTCTATCTTTTTCTTTAAAAAATTGATTGAGAATACTGGTTGCTTCTTGTAAATACCCACCGGGATTATCCCTAACGTCTATGACCACATTTTCTAAACCTTTTTCATCAATCATTTTTTCTAGATTGCTTAAAAACTCTGTGTGCGTCGTGGCGCTAAAACGATTGAGTTTGATATAGCCTGTATTTTGATTGAGCATATAAGCAGCATCCACACTATTAATAGGAATTTCATCTCTTGTTACTTCAAAATATTGGATGGCGGATTGATTTTCTCGGATGATACCAATTTTTACATTGGTCCCTCTTTCACCTCTTAAGGAGTCAATAATATTCGTTTCATTCAGTTTTTGTCCAACAATGGAAGAATCGCCAACGGAAACTATTTTATCCCCCGCAATAATCCCTGCTTTATCGGAAGGACCATCTTTGGTTGGTCGAATCACCACAATGGTATCTTCAACAATTAAAAATTCAATCCCAATACCTTCAAAATTGCCATCTAATTGTTCATTGATGCGTTGTAACTGATCGGAAGGAATGTAAGTAGAGTGGGGGTCGAGTTCTTTTAAAATATTATCAATGGCTTTTTGAATCAACTCATCTCTATTGACTTCATCGACATACCTCGCTTCAATATATCGGAGTAATTCCTCTAATTTCCCAGGTTGGTTCTCTACGATTTGTTCGCCTGTCGGTGTAGGTGCGATAGGCACTTCTTTTTGGAGTTTAATACCTAAAAGAATACCTAAAATAAGGACAAAAGCAAAAGCTAAGGGTAGCCAAAATTTATTCGATGTATGCTCTGAATGCTGCGGCACTAGTTATTTTTTTGATGTTTCTAACAAAGGTACGGATTTACGATTTCAATCTATTGTAATTTTACGAAAACTTGTGAACTGGTAAAATTTTGAACTCATTTCATTCTTTTCTTTCTTTCCTCTTGAAACCAATCACAACTAATAAGGTTTAATATCAACCTGTTCATTGATGCTTTGCAATTTTTTAGAGGGGAGATAGTTGAGGTCTGCTTCATTTGTTTTAAGGCGGTCGATCGTTTGTTGAAGGAGTTCATTTTGACTGATTTTTTTCCTATATCTTGCATCTAATAGATGAAATAGGGCATCTATTTTTGGGGAACCGCTTTCTCTCAAAGTAGTTTGCGCAGCTATGGCATTTTCTTTTTCTAATTTTATTCCAACTAGCGTACCTACTAAAAAGAGGGTTAGAAAGCCTAAGGGTAACCAAAAAGAATAAGACTGCTGGATTGATTTTTTTGACACTTTTGATAATTTTAAGGTGCTTGGCAAAGATAGGGATTAATAAAATAGGGAAATAATTATTGTCCTTTCCTATTTTACATTATTTTCGCCGAATATGGCTACCCATCTTGCGTACCTAGTGACGTTAAAAAATAACTTGTTAACTTTGAATTAATAGGGTGTAACCGTGGTTTGATGTAGCAATAAAGGTTAAATAGGGACGAAGCTACGCTCCTATATCGGATATTGCACCTCTTGTTGCTACAGACAGTACCAGAGCGATGCTCTTTTGTGATTTTACAGGAGCATCGCTCCGAAACCGTCTGTAGAAAAGTGAGATTAATCTCTATTTTTAAAGGAGCGTAGCTTCGTCACCACCAAAATGCACATCAAATGGCGGTTACACCCAATAAATAATAGTTGCCGATACCTGCCTGCCAGTAGGTAGGTGTTAATAACTCCGTATGAAATGCGGAGGGGTGATGATAAAAAGCCGCTAGCCATACAACTCTGAAGGAGTTGAACCCCTATTTACACTCAACTCTTTCAGAGTTGTGTGGTTTGTGCCAATGAATATAATACTCACCGCATTGGCTACGGTGTTATTCAAGTTCAATCACTCCGTGATTTTTTAAAATGGGAATTACTGAAAAATAAAAAATATGGATTTACAAATTGACAATCAATTATTTATAGTCGGTGGTGCTACAGGAGGTTTTGGTGCAGCTATTGCCGAAAAGTTAGTGCTAGAAGGGGCTAATGTGATTGCCGTAGCTCGAACTACCTCAAAATTAAGTGCTTTTAAAAAGAAGTATAAGGAACAAGTAGAAACGATTACGGGAGATATTACCAAGGCGAAAACCTTGGATAAAATTTTAAAAAAAGTAGGAGATAGACATTTGGCAGGTGTGTTAATGAATGCAGGCGGCCCTCCTGCCAACCCTGCAATGGCGGCTACTTTGGAAGAATGGGACGGTGCTTATAAATCTGTTTTGCGCTGGAAAGTAGATCTAACTAAACGGTTAATGCCTAAATTTATAGATCAACAATATGGGCGATTTGTTTTTATCGAAAGTGTATCTGTTAAACAGCCTATAGCTAATTTGGTCTTGAGCAACTCCATTAGAATGGCGGTTGTTGGTTTTGTGAAAACATTTTCAGAAGAGGTCGTACAGCATGGCATAACGATGAATATTTTGGGGCCAGGCTACCACGATACTTCTGCGGTAGATCGTATTTTTAATAAAAGGGCAGAACAAACAGGCAAATCTGCTGCCGTTATTAAATCAGAATTTGTTAGCAATATAAAATCGGGACAAATGGGAAATCCAGCAGACATGGGCGCTTTAGCTGTTTGGTTATTATCTCCTGCAAGTAGATACATCACAGGGCAAACGATTGTCGTAGATGGTGGGTTTATGAATGGTGTTTATTAATGCCATTTGACTCAATTACTGGATAACTTCCCGTTATCCAGTAATTTTAAAAAAATATTCCAAATCCTAATGGGACGAAGTTGTTAGCAGAGAAGACAGAAGTCAGACCGTCAATTTCATTGACTGTCAGAAGTCAGATTTGGATATGTTCTAAACGAATGCATACATTAAATACGAGTTTTATACGAATTCATGAATCAAAAAATATACGTTTTATTTTTACTTGTACCTTTATTTTTTACTTGTACCATTTCTCAAAATAATAAACCCAAAGAACCGCCTAAAAACCCTCATTTAGAAGCATTTACAGCGGATTATATCCAATCCTTTCAAACTATTTTAGCGCAAACTAAAACTCCTGGTGCAGGACTAGTAATCGTTAAGGATACTACTATTTTACACCTTTCAGGACATGGTGCAAAAGCTGCTTTTTCTAATGATTCAGTAGACATTAATACCATCTTTAGAATCGGTTCTTTATCGAAAGGTTTTGCTTCAATCCTGGCTGGAATACTAGTAGAGAAAGGCACTTTGAAGTGGACAGATAAAGTCAATAAATACCTTCCTGAATTTATCTTAAAAGATTCTTTACAATCGGGAAGAGTCAATTTGATCCATTTATTATCTCAATCTTCTGGCTTGCCTTATCATGCCTACACCAATCTGGTAGAAGCAGGTCTAGATATGCGACAAATAGCAAGAGAATTAAAAAAGGTGAAGCTAATTGGTAAAGAAGGAGAAATATATGCTTATCAAAATGCTTCTTATAGTTTGATTGGGGAAATAATGGAAATTGTCAACAAAGAATCATTACCACAGATATTCGAGGACGAATTACTAAATCCTTTACAAGCAGAAAATACTTCTACAGAATATGAAGCTTTTATTCAAGCGGATAATATTGCGTTACCGCATCGAGGAGGAAATGGAAACTGGCAACAACGACCGATTTCCAAAAAATACTATAATGCAATTCCCGCAGGAGGCGTAAATGCGAGTATTGCCGATATGGGGGAATGGTTACAACTTTTACTAGGAAATCGACCAGAAATTATTCAACAAAAAACTTTAGACGAAATATTTAAACCTCGAATCAATACCAATAATAAAAATCGTTATTTCCATGATTGGCCGATGGTAGAAGATGCCTTTTATGGCTTGGGGTGGCGGATATTAACCAATGCACAGGATACTTTGATTTATCATGGTGGTTTTGTAAACGGCTACCGTGGAGAAATTCTAATTCATCCAAAAGAAAAATTAGGTATTTGTGTATTGGTGAATGCACCTAGTGAATTGGCTAATCAAGCTATTCCACTTTTTTTAGAAGCCTACGCAAGTAAGCGAGATTCTGTTCATGCGTGGGAGAAGCGATTACAGGATAGTCAGGCATTTCCAAATCATAAATCATAAATCTGTCACGTTTGTTATTAAAATGGATTTATGATTTAAAATCTTCTAGAGAAATCTTACATCAAATCCTAAATAACCTACCTTAAAACAAGAAACCCTTAGTTGTAGACAAAAAAAAAGCCCATGACTCTTCATGGGCTGGAAAAAACGAATCTTACAATTCTTTAACCAAAACTTACACATTATAATTTTTTGCAATTACTATGCCAAAAACTTTATAATTTAATTTAATATGAAATTTTTATTATATTATTTTTTAATATACAATAACTTGACTTTTAAACGAATGAGTGTTTTTGAGTAATTAATGCCGCAAAAAGGCAACTTTTTTGATAGGTACTTGAGAATATACATATTTTAATTTACTGATAACCAATGTTTTAGGATGTTTGTATAGCGTTGGGTGAGAAAAAACTAAAATATTGACAGATTAAGGGAAAATGGAATGAAATATGTAGGTATAAAGATGGAAAACGGTTTTTTCGAAAAATGTCAGAAAATAGCAAAACGACAAGAACACAAATTTCAACTACTTTTTAATTACTAGAGAGAAAAAATTAAAGGTTGGTAGTCTAAATACCCTAGTAGTATTTGACTAAAAATGATTGATGAAAAAAGGTCAATTTCATTATTTAGGTTATTGGATACCATAATGAAGGATATTTTTTTGATTAATCTATCTGAGTATACGCATTATCTCAAAAGACAACCTTTATGTTTAAGCCCAACACAACTATTGCTTATTCTTTTGTTCTGTTTCTTCTATTCGCTGCCTCTAATTTATTTGCAGAAGGAACTAAAGAATTAGCTCCTTCTCCCACCGATAGAGTCTACCTTTATTCTAATTCTACTACGTATAATGATTTTGGTCGTTACGATGGTAGTGACGATCAACGACTATATGTGCATATAGAAGATACAGATACAGAGCAATTATTCCTAGGTTTTAGCCAACCTGTAGGTAGTGGACATCATCCGTGCAATGGATCTACTCCTATTATTGGATTTTTTAGGATTAAAGATCCTACAGGTCGAGTCGTTTATCCTATTCGGGATAATATTAATGGGCAAATTTTAGATGCAACTACCGCAAATATTTCCACTTATAATCAAGCCGTTGCAGGCCCTACGCCAATAGTCGGTGGAACAGGTTACACCCCTTTTGTATTTGATCCAAGCGGCTTGCCTGCGGGCGATTATTATATAGAATTTAGTAGAGTTAATAATGCCGTTTCTTTGAATAACCCAATGCCTATTGAATGGTTTGATATAACGGTGGCTACTAAAACAGCTAGTCCTACTGCAATTAATGGTCGGTTGTTTTCCCGAAACTGGGCATTCTTTGCTCCTTCTACTTCTTGTGGTACGAACCCTGATTATACTTGGTTTGACCGACCGTTTAATGGTGAATTTTATGTGTATACGGATCAAAATATAGTAACCTCGGTAGATTTCGGAGGGGCAGGATTTCAACCTGCTGCCTTTAATGTGGTATTTAATGATGCTGGGACAACACAAACGGACAATGTCATTGATGATAGAAAATCTTTAAATGGGGTTCGTTCTTCAGCTTCCCAACATCGAATATTTTTAAACGATCCTGACATCAATGTTTATCCCTCTGGCGTACTGGGAAAATTTTCGATTGTACCTAAATTGATTGCTTGTGAAAACGGAACAGCTTGTGTAGAAGCAGTTATGACCGAACCAGGTCAAATTGATGTACTCGTTGATTTAGATAGGGCTTCAGGGGATTTTGTTTATGATATTGGTTCTGCTGATGTTTTGATTGCTTTTAAAGTAGATCCTGTTCCTGGGGAACAACCACCTTATATTAGATGTGTTCCTTGGGATGGTAGAGATGGATTTGGCAATAAACTAGGTGGACAATCAGCTGTAGAAGATGCAGATTTATTAGTTCGGTATACGCAAGGTATTTATCATTTTCCAATCTACGATGCGGAGTATTTTTTGACCGGATATGATGTAACAACTATTCGACCTGTTCCTGACAATGGTAGTCCCAAAAAGATTTACTACGATGATACGAATATTCCTGATGCTTATGGTGTTGGTCTCACCCAACCAGTTGAAGATCCTTTCAATGGTTGCGATGTTCCTTGTCATCCTTGGACGAATAAAGACTTTGGTGATTTAAATACGATTAATTCTTGGTTCTTTGCGAGAGAAGAATACGTTTTGCAGATTGATTTAGGAAGTTGCCCAATTAATGCACAAGATGATTTTACGATGACTCCTGCCAATACTTGTAGGGAATTAGAAGTTTTAGGGAATGACTTAGGAACAGACCAAATAGATACAACTAGTATCGAAGTGGGCATAGTTCCTTTAAATGGCATGGCTAGTTTTGATTCGATTAGCTATCGAACAGAATATTGTCCGAACCCTGGTTTTGTAGGTGTAGATTCTTTTACCTATGTTTTCTGTTACGGTATTTTACCCGTTAATAGTCTCTGTGATTCTGCTATGGTTTTCGTGACGGTTACGCCGTCAATTGAGGACTGTAAGAATGGATTTGATGATGATGGTGACGGTCTCATTGACTGTGATGATCCCGAATGTCAATTAACCGAGTCCTTAACTATTAAACGTGTAAAGCAAGGTTATTTTGGTTGGTTGATTTTACTAATAGGTGGCCTGTTTTTTTATAGAAAATCTAGAAGAAACTTATTTGTCAATCAATAGAAAAACTACTTCTGGAAATAAAATAACGACTACTAAAAATACGACTTGTATCAATACAAATGGAATAATACCTCGATATAAATGTTGCGTAGTAATTCCTTCGGGGGCAACTCCCTTTAAATAGAACAGGGAGAAACCGAAGGGTGGGGATAAGAAAGAAGTTTGCAGATTAAGGGCTAATAAAATGCCGATCCAAACTAAATTCATATCATAATTAACAAATATTGGGGCTACAACGGGTACGATAATAAAAATGATTTCTATAAAATCAATAAAGAATCCTGCTATAAAAACGACTAACATCACCAAAAAAAGGAAAGCCATTGGGGATAAATTTGCCCCTTCGATTAAGTCAATTAAATAATCATCTCCACCCATTCCTCTAAACACTAAGGCAAATGTAGTCGCTCCAATTAAAATGGTAAACACCATAGTCGTCAAATGCGTTGTTTCTTGCATAACTTCTTTCAATACAGTCCAACTAAATTTTCCTTGAATAATCGTTAAGATGGTTGCGCCTAATGCACCAATAGCAGAAGCTTCTGTTGGAGAAGCAATGCCTGCTAAGATAGAGCCTAAGACGGCAACTATTAAAAGCAAGGGAAGTAAAAATGCTTTAATGACCCGCATCATAAAACCTGTTCCTCGAAAAGTAGCTATTTCTTCTGCTGGCATACTCGGTGCCTTTTCTGGATAAATTTGCGCATAGATAACGATGTATAAAATATAGCAAAGGACTAATAGGAAACCCGGAATTAAAGCAGCGGCAAATAAATCTCCTACTGACACATTTAATACACTTCCTAATAATACTAAGACGACAGATGGTGGAATAATTTGCCCTAATGTGCCCGATGAGGCAATCGTTCCTGTTGCTAACTCTGGACTGTATCCTCGCTTTAACATGGTCGGTAAACTAATCAACCCCATCGTAATAACGGTTGCCCCAACAATTCCTGTAGAGGCCGCTAATAAAGCACCCACAATGACTACAGAAATAGCTAAACCACCTTTTATCGTACCAAAGAGCATTGCCATCGTTTCGAGTAAACTTTCGGCGAGCCCCGATTTTTCTAGCATAATCCCCATAAAAATAAACAGCGGAACGGCTAGTAAGACGACATTGGTGACTGTTCCCATAATTCGGGAGGGCAGGAAGTTAAAAAAATCAGGCCCTAAAACAGCTAAACCAAATAAAACAGATAAACCTCCTAAAGTGAAGGCGACGGGATAACCAGATAAGATTAGTATAAAAATACAGACAAAAAGGACGATTGCTAGAATTTCCATTATTGATAATTGATGCTAGATTTAGCGAAGGATTTGAGATTTTAGGTGTTGTGTTGTTGTGTTGTTGTCATGTTCTATCGACAACATGGTAACATCGGAATAACGTTATCCACCAGCGGGCTCTTTCTTTAATAAGGTGCTTAAAGAGGTTATTAATAGCGCTATTGCTTGTAATAATAATAGCCCAAAACCTAGTGTAATGGCAAATTTGATTAAATATCGTGCAGGTAATCCATTATCTGGTGACCCTTCGTTCATCAACCATGCGCTATGACCATATTTATAAGAGGCAAAAATAATGATGGCACACCAAGGAATTAAAAAAACTAAAGTGCCTATAAAATTAACCAAGGCTTTTTGCTTATCCGAAAAATTAGCATAGAACAAATCTACTCTTACATGTTTGTCATGTTTGAGCGCATAACCTGCCCCTAATAGAAAAATTAAAGCAAATAAATGCCATTCTAATTCGGTTCGCCATGCTTCCGAATTATTAAATAAATAACGAGCGGCTACATTGAAACAGATGAGTAGCATCAGTATAGTCGTTAACCAAGCAGTAGCTTGACCAACTTTTTCATTAATTTGACTGAAGATATTGCTTACTTTCATACAGGATGACTGGATTTTGCAGGATTAACAAGATGTAAATAAGAAGTCAGAGGCCAGACCGAAAATTGAAATTTTCTGTCAGAGGTCAGGTTAATCTATATAAATACCTAACCCTTGAGGGTTAAATCGTTGGACATTTAACTTCTGACAACGGTCTGACTTCTGCCTTCTATAATAGTTTAAGGCTTACTAATCTCCTTTTCAATGACATAGACCAAATAAATCTCTTCTACTTTTTCATAAAACAGCTCAAAATAAGCATGATAACGGTCTTTATGAATAGCTGCGGTTGTTTGCCCAATAGATAAATTATAGTCAAAAGGATCTACATGAATATGACGGACAAAACCTAATTGTTTTCGACCATAAGCTTTATAAAGTGCTTCTTTTGCGCCCCAATATATATGTAAATGTGGAATTTTTGTGTCATCCTGCAAGCTTTCTTTTTCTACAGGACGCATAAATTTTTTTTGGATTCGTGTTATTTTATTAACCTCTCGTTGAATGTCTATGCCAATGTCATAAGGGGCAGCCATAATCGCCACCATATTCCATGAATGACTAATCGAAATATTGAAATGAGAATCCGTTAAATAGGGTTTGCCAAACTCATCTTTTAAACAAGCACCCCGTAAAGTTCTGCCAGACATGGTATGCAATAACCAGCGACTGGCTAACCATTCTAATCGTAAGCGACCTTTGATTTGAGCTAATTGTTGAATTTCTGAAGGAAATAATTCTAACCTATCCAAAAAATAAGCTGCTGTTTCTTCAATTCGCCAAAGTCCTAATTCTCCACCTTTTGGCAATTTTTTATGATAAATTAAGGGCATTTGCTACTTTTGATGCTAAAATACAAATTTATGAAGCTATCACTAATTTTTTCTTGTTTCTTGCTATTAGTTGCTTGTGCGACCACAAAACAGTTAAATAATCTAAGCCCTGTTGCTAAAATTCAAGAGAATAAAGTTCTTTTTGAAAATGGAGGAAAAGGAAATTTAGCTATTAAGAAAGGAACAGAAGCCACCGTTATTTATTTAGTTAGACATGCGGAAAAAGCAAAAGAGGGTGGGAGAGACCCCTTATTAACGCCCGAAGGGACAGAAAGAGCCTTACGATTAAGTAATATCCTAAAAGAGGCGAAGCTTGATCAAGTCTATTCAACGGAATACCAAAGAACTCAATTGACTGCTGGGCCTACTGCTACTGCTTTAGGACAAAAAGTGGAAGCGTATAATCCTAGAGATTTAAAAGGATTTGCTCAACAATTGAAAGCAGAGAAAAAAGGAGACCGTTTATTAGTCGTCGGCCATTCTAATACAACACCTACTTTGGTCAATGCATTAGTTGGTAAAGAACAGTTTCCAATGATTGATGAAAGTGAATATGGAGGTCTTTTTGTGGTAACGATTTCGGAAACTGGAGAGGCAACAGCGGTTTTGTTAAAGTATTGAGAAAACAGCAAAAAGCGGTTCTTTAGTAGAACCGCCTTCTCTGACTTTTTTATACAATCGAACTGGTGATAATAGTGTTTATTCTGAAATTAGTCGTATGACAGTTCTTTAGCCATTAGCCCTTTGCCTTTCACCGAATAAAGCCTAATGAAATAACTATTTGTCGAAAATTTTATTTCAAAATAAACTGACCATCTGAAAACTCATAAGTCAAACTTTCAATGCGTTTGCACAAATCAACCATTTCTGTTCCTAAAATACGAGCTCGCCACCCATTACCTAACCAATCAGGATCAAGCTTAAACTTATTCATCGCTGATTTTGGGAAAACTAGATTTTGAGAGATTCCCTCTTTTAGACATTTTCGTTTAACCAAGGCGTAAAGTATGCTATGTGTAATATCTTCTATCGGCGTGATTTCGTGTCGCTTAGGAATACGTTTTAAGACCGCTTCTTCTTCTGGTTTAACTGGAGATTCATATAAATCCTTGATAATCAAGCCATATCTGTTGTAAAAATTCTTGGGAAGTAAGCGATTATTTTTTAAAGCAGCTTCTCCTTGCTTGATGTTTTTAACGATTAAGTTGATGTATTTAGAACTTAGAATCATTTCTTTTGAATAATCCTTTCGCTTAGCTTCATCAATTCGCCATTTATAAAGGCGTAACATAAATATTTGCTCTCTTTTAGACAAATGGAGCATCATATTATTATTGAGCGCTTCTGCATAGACATCAGTATGGTAACTACTTGCTAATTCCATCTTTGAAAATTCTTCTTCACACCATTCTGAACGTTTTCTGAGAACTAGCTTTGCTTGTAATTTATCGTATAATTCTTTGAGGAAAAGAACATCATTTAAGGCATATTGAATATGCTTGTCGGAAAGTGGTCGTTGGTCCCAAACGGCTACGGCAAATCCTTTTTTTAAACGGATATTCAATTCTTTATCCATTATTTTTCTAAAAGCAGTAGGATAATTATAGCCTAGAAAACCTGCGGCTATTTGGGTGTCAAAAACATTGACAGGCAGCACATTAAATTGCTGATAAATCAGTCTATAATCGTTCTCTCCTGCATGGGTGATTTTTAAAATAGCAGGATTTTCAATTAAATCAAGGAAAGGTTTTAAATTTTTGATTTTCAATGGGTCAACTAAAAAACATCCAATAGGACTCTTTATTTGAATCAGACATAATAAAGTGAAAAAACGTTTTTCCCCAATAAATTCTGTATCAAAACCTATCCAAGGTTGATCGCTTAAACGAGTGCAAATTTCTTCTAAGTGGCTCGCCTCTCTAATAAAAACATAGTCTTCTTCAATACTAACTGCCATTCTTTTATTTATTGTTTATTTTAGTTGTCTGTTTATTAAGTTGCTACTGAATAACTTAATACTGTCCTATTTACGTAAATCTATTTACTTTCTCTATGTTTGATGTTTGCTAAATTGTAACGATTGCTATCATTATATGTTTGTTCGTAACGACCTTAAGGTCGGAGAACCGTCTTTGTTTATACAGCGACGGCAGCTTTGATATGTGGATGGGGGTTATAATCGAGTAGTTGGAAATTTTCGTACTTAAAACCAAAAATGTCTTTTATCTCTGGATTGATTTTTATGGTTGGAAGTTCCCGAATTGTACGAGACAATTGAAGTTTTGTTTGCTCTATATGGTTTAAATATAAATGTGTATCTCCAAAGGTATGAATAAATTCTCCAACTTCTAAATCACAAACTTGTGCTATCATCATCGTTAATAAAGCATACGAAGCAATGTTGAAAGGAACGCCTAAAAAACAATCCGCTGAACGTTGATAGAGTTGACAAGATAATTTTCCGTCTACCACATAAAATTGAAATAATGCATGACAAGGACTCAACGCCATCTGTGGCAAATCGCCTACGTTCCAAGCGTTAACGATGATTCTACGAGAGTCAGGGTTATGTTTGATGAGTTCGATGGCTTGCTTAATTTGATCGGTTGCTTTCCCATCTGCACCGATCCAACTTCGCCATTGCTTGCCATAAACTGGCCCTAAATCGCCATTTTCGTCCGCCCATTCATTCCAAATTCGGACACCATTGTCTTGTAAATACTTGACATTGGTATCGCCATCCAAAAACCATAATAATTCATGGACGATAGATTTTAAATGTAACTTCTTGGTGGTGACCATCGGAAAACCCTCCGATAAATCAAATCGCATTTGGTAACCAAAAACACTAAGTGTACCTGTACCCGTTCGATCAGATTTTTTAGCACCCTTATCTAAAATATGTTGAAGTAACTTGTGATATTGCTTCATTGTGTAGTAGTTTATAGCGAAATTGTGAAGTACAGCTATGCCAAATTATTGAAATTTGGCATAGCTAGTAAACTGAATCCCGTTCTCATTTCTTAATTAATATTCGTGAAATTATGATGGTGTAATTAGTTGTGCCAAATCATAGTTCATATATCTTACATCATAAATCCATTTAAATAAAGCGTGGCAGATTTATAATTGAAAATACTAAATTTAAAAGTGACATCGACTTTGCATACTAATCAACTGTAGGTATGGAATCCTGTTAATCTTGCAGAATCCTGTCATCCTGTAGATCTAAAACCAACTAGCCCCATACTGTTGAAATGGCCAAGGAATTCTTGACAAAATGACCAATAAGCCAATGGTAAAAAAGATAAAAGTCGTCTTAAATTTTTGCGTATCATCTGTTGCCTTTTTTGCTTTGATATGACCAACAGAAATAAGGATAATCCCAATAATCATCATTGCCAAATGTTCAACTGCAAAAAATCGTGCAATAGGTTCTTTCATCACACTCTCTCCAATTGCGTGAACTTTTGGACTCATCATATACAAGCCTAAACCTAATAATAATTGAATATGGCTAGAAATGAAAGCGGCTAAACTAGCTTTTCTATCTCCATCTGTAAAAGTTGCACCACTTTTCCATTTACTATAAGCGTTAAAAATAGCATATAAAAGGGCAACTAATAGTATCCAACGAATACCAGAGTGAGCATGTTTTAAACCTTCGTACATTATTTTGATTTTTTATAATTGCCTATCTAGGGATAGGTTAAAATATTGAATAGTGCTTTGTTCATCAATTGAAAGCAAACTATTCAAAAAGTAATTTTGGTAAAAATAGCAGGAAAAATGAAAAGGTAGGTAGTAAATTTAGAAAAAGAATTACGTTTTGACCAAAATCATAATTTATTTGATTGTTCCTCGACAGATAACAGAAACAGGATTGCTGTCGTTAATGCCATAAAAAATAGAATCTTTTTCAAAGTGGAGAAAGTTTGTGCATTTACATACATAGGGGTCTCTTGTAGAGAAGAAATGAGTTTTATCTTTATCAAAAGAGGTATAGAAATGACTACCAAAATGATGGGTTAATAATTCGGCGGAAATAAAAATAGTTTCGTCTTTTATCTTTCTATCCAAAAAATAATCATGTTCTCTATAATTACTTATAGCTACTTTTATCGTATCAATAAAAAAACTGTCTATTACAATTCCTTCACATCATACATAGAAGTGCCTACTAGCGTAGTTGTAATGACTTGACATTTTACTGGATATTCATCAAGGTGTTTATCTAATTTTTGAAATAATCCATTGTCTGCGGTACTTAAAGGCTCATTATTTACAGCGTAGGGAATTTTATCTTTATTACAAGCAAAACAATAAAAGAGTACTAAGCCAAAAATAATGCTTCCGAATTTTTTCATTTGACTATAAATATTTGAATAAAGAGAGGTTTAACAAATTAAGAAAATTTAGCTTGAGATACCCAAATTCGGTTAATTTTAACTTAAAAAATCAGTATTCAGCTTTGTTCTATTCCTTTCCTTTTTATATTCCTAAAAATCCCTTACTTTTGCCCTCGTTAAAAACCCACCGTCTCCTAGCAGAGATTACGTGGGTATGGTTGAACCAAATAAACTTTAACAGTAATGTCTGTAAAAATTAGATTGCAAAGAAAGGGACGTAGAAAAAGACCTTTCTATCACATCGTGGTAGCCGATGCAAGAGCTCCAAGAGATGGTCGTTTTATCGAAAAATTGGGAACTTATAACCCAATGACTTCTCCAGCGACTATTGATTTAGATAGAGATGCTGCATTTGAGTGGTTGATGAAAGGCGCACAGCCTACAGATACTGCCAGAGCGATTCTTCGTTTCAAAGGCGTATTATACAAAAAACACCTTGACAGAGGAGTTAAGAAAGGTGCTTTGACTCAAGAACAAGCAGATGCTAAGTATCAAGCTTGGATTGATGAAAAAGAAGCAAAAATTGCTAGTCGTTTTGAAAAAAGCGCAGAAGCAAAAATTGCTCAATTAGCTAAATTGTCTGGAACACCACCACCTCCTCCGGCTCCTGAGCCAGAACCAGAAGTGGAAGCTCCAGCAGCAGAGGCTACAGAAGCAGCACCAGCAGCGGAAGCTGAAGCGAGTGCGGAAGCAACAACAACAGATAGCGCAGAATAAACCAATTTGTGTTATTCCATATAAAAAAGGCTTGGAGCATTTGCTTCAAGCCTTTTTTTTGTGGAAAAAACCAAAATGATTAAATGTTTGATAAATGTAGGATTTCTTTGTCAATTTTGACTATAGACCCTACATTTACTCATTTTATTATTTTGTTATTTATTCATTAATTTCCTTATCTATTCTTATGTACCAATAATTTTTTAGCAATCGGTAATTCCCCGTCTACCTGAAAAATAACCAAATATAAACCATTCGCTATTGCTTGTAAATTGACAGTATGTTTCGTCTCCTCATTAATGGAAATATTGCGTTCCCAAATGGAAGTCGCCAATTGATTATAAATAGTAATGGTTGCTTTTTTTTGCTTAAACCCTTGTAAGTCAAACGTTACATTAGTAGATGCAGGATTAGGATAGAAGGAAACCTTGGAAGTAGTCTGATTATTGCTAGTTGGTTGCAGAACGGCATTACTTAATCTATTATCATTCGGATGGACGGTATTGGATGAAGTAGAGCTACCTAAAGTAATTGGAACAATTTTTTCACAAAGATCTACCCAATTTTCATCATAAAAATTAATATTTACTTGGTAATTTCCATCAATTAATTCTGTTGCAATCGCTTCTGTACCACAATTCCCTACACATTCAAAAAGTAGGTCATAATTCTCACTAAATATTTTCACGATACTATTTGGCGCAGTTAAATTAGCCACACTTACTTGACCCCCTGATGCGGTAATGGCTACTGCTTCACAATCTGGAGTACTACTACCATTATTTTCTTCATTCTCACTATTTCCATCGTTACCTCCACCATTTCCATCATTATTACCTGTATCTGACGGTTCAGATGCTGTATCTAAAGTCGTTCTTTGCTGACAAACCAACGCCCATTCTGTCGTATATAGTTGGATATCAATGATATAATTGCCTGGATTAGTAATTGGAATGTCTACTTCTGTTTGACAGTCCGTGAAACAATTAAAAATTTGATTATAATCTTCATCAAAAACATTAACAATCTTATTTGCGGTGCTAAAGTTGGTTAATGAAATAGCCGATGTGGTATGACGAATCGTCACATTTTCACAAGGATTGTCGCTTTGATTATTACCTCCATCAGCATTCCCGTTACCTCCTGTATTACCGTCTTCTTCGCCCGTATTTCCATCTCCGTCATTATTCATAGCGGTAACATTTATTGCTTCTTGGGTTTCACATATAAATACCCAATCTGCCGAATACAATTGTACGTCTACAAAATAATTGCCAATGGCTAATGAAGAGAAAGTTAGTGGTGTTCGACAATCATCTGAACATTCTTCGATAATATTATAGGCTTCATCAAAGAGTTTAACAATTTTATTAGGGGCGTTTAAATTATTAACCGAAACCCTATTATTATCAAGGGTGATGGTTAAAGCAGTGCATAAATCATTTTCATTATTGTCGTCGCTATTATCACCGTCACCAGCATTTCCATTATCACCGTTATTGTTATTATTCCCATCTCCATTATTGTCTCCATCTGAACCATTATCATTGGGATCACTTTCACCAGTAACTCGAATAATTTGTACTCCAGCTGCGGTATTGCCACAATCATCTGTAGCCGTCCAAGTACGGGTTAAGACATAATTTCTGGTATCGGTACTTTCGGAAACGCTTACGGTCATCTCTAAATCAACCGCTGTATCGCAATTATCGGTAGCTACTGGTTGAGCGGGGGCAGGAACGGCGTCAAAATTTACGGTGACATCTGCTGGTACATTTGCGATAATCGGTGGCACCGTTTCACAATCGCTGGCATTACATGGATCAGTCATTTCTTCTTCATTGATCACTAAAATGACTTGTTGTCCCATTACCATATTGCCGCAATCATCGGTCGCAATCCAAGTACGAGTTAAGACATAATTATTGTCGGTGTCATTATCTGTTCTTACTTCTTCTAATTGAACGGCTACATCTGTATCACAATTATCCGTAGCGGTAGGGTTCGTTGGAGTAGGAATGGCTGTAGCATCCACCGTTATATCTGCTGGTAAATTCATTAAAACAGGTGCTTCTTGCTCACAATCGCTGGCAGTACATGGATTATTATTCTCTTCTCCCATGTTATTATCTTCATTGCCATTGTCTTCTCCTCCTGTTTCTCCATCTGTTCTTTCTACAATAATCGTTGCTTCACTAGAACAAATTAATTGCCATCTATCGGTATAAAATTCAATGTCCACTTTATAAGTATCAGGTGCTAAAGCACGGGTTGTTTGTACATCTCCACAATTTCTAAAACAATTATAAACCACTCTATTATCCGAGGCAAATACCTTGACGATTTCATTAGGGGCTAATAAATTACTAATTGAGATTTTATCTCCTTCGAGTTTGACTTCTGCCGAACTACACGCCAACGATAAAATGGGATCTAAAACCATTACTCGTTGTGTAGCGGTATTGACATTCCCACAATCATCCGTTGCGGTCCAAGTACGAATTATTTGAAAACCATCGTCATTATCATTATCAATGCGAGCTTCCATGAACTCGGTTGTTACGTTATTGGAGCAATTATCAATAACGATTGGCTGCCCAATGGCTAAATTGTCATTGGCACCAATGGAGGTATCTCTTGGCACATTTTCAAAAGTCGGTGGCGCATTATCAACTACTTTTAAGAAAGCCGTTTTGGTGGTTGTATTGCCACATTGATCGGTTAAAGTGTAATTGACAGCAAAACCAATATCATCATTACAATCAAAATTAAGGTTGCTAATGTCGAAATTGTCGGCATTGAAATCACTTGATACGGTTACTTCTCCACAATTATCAAATAAACAAGTTTCTAATAAAGCAATATTATCTGTATGCCAACCTACTACTCTTGAAGCTGCGGTTTCATCTCCTTCACAGTTCACACCGAAATCTACAGGATTACAAAAAGACTCTGGCGGCGTTGTATCTCTTAGCGTGAAACTAACCGTCTCAAATTTGGAGTTGCCACATTGGTCTTTAATTAGATAATTGACTTCAAAACTGCCTGTAATACCGCAAGGTCCAGCAATTCTGCCATAATCGAAATCACTAATTATTTCTACTGGACCACAATCTGCCTGCGTACAATTTCTTAATTGGTTGGTATTGCTTAAATCCCAAGATTCAGCAGCAAATCGACTACCATCTAAACCATTACATTCGTGAATAATATCAGATATTTCGCAAAAAACGAATAAAGGATCTTTGCCGACTCGAATGGTTTGTTCGCAAGTACTTGCATTTCCACAGGCATCAGTCACCGTCCAAGTTCGTCGAACGATTTCTGGTAGATTATCACAAAAGCCATCTCCTTCATTGACATCAACATAATTAATCGTCAAATCTTCTCCTTCTGAACAATCTGTCACCTCAGGAAACCCTAAATCTGGATTTTCTGCTGGATTGAGACTAGCATCACAGTCAATAATAACCTCTGGGATGCAAGTAATTGCAGGAGGTGTATTGTCTACTAACCTAATTCGCTGTAATAAAGTCATAAATCCACCACAATTATCACTAACTGACCAGAAACGCAATAGTACTCCTGTTCCACCACATTGGGTCAATTGATCGATATTATCGGAAAAAGTAATGTCTGATAAACCATCGCTACAAGTTGTGCTAACGGCAGGAAAGCCGATAGTTGGATTTTCTTCAGAAGGGACCAAATCAATACCACATTCTACAGTAATATTTTCTGGATAATCAATGGTAATTTGCCCATGTAGGAAAGTGGATAGGCATAGACATAGACATAGACATAGTGTAATTTGTCTGATTGTTTTTGATTGCATCTTTTTGTTTTTATCTTGAAATGTAATCGCTTCGTCCTATTACAAGGAAATGCGACTAGTTTAGTATCAAAGATACCTTAGCGAATTGCTATTTATTGGGGGATATAGGGGCGTAGTCACACGAATGTTAAATAATACATGTGTACTAGTTAAACTTGTGGGGGGAAGTTTAGTCTTGAGGTTATTAGATTTGTTAGTCTGTAAGTGTGGTGAAAACAGTTTGGAAAGTATTCTGCTATAAAAATACAGTCTTTTAAGATGGAATAAAAGTATTACGGTGTTTTTTTATGATGGATAACTTTAGAGGGTAAATTATGTGGGCTATTGCCATTGCCATTATTCCGTTAGTAGTGGGCGTTAACCTACCAAATTTTACAATATCATATCAATATTAATGATGGCCAATTAGCCCAACTTACCCTCATCCGCAAAGCTATAATACCGATGATCGCCAATAATTAAATGGTCTAATATTTTAATGCTGAGCACGTCGCCTGCTGCAACTAATTTTTTGGTAAGTGCTATATCTTGTGGAGAAGGAAATACATTGCCTGATGGATGATTATGTACTAAAATTAAATAAACGGCTTGTCCTTCTATGGCTTTTTTGAAAACGACTTTGGCATCTACTACGGTTCCTGTAGTGCCTCCAAGACTGACTTGTTGTCTACCAATGATTTTGTTAGCTCGATTGAGTAATAAGATCCAGAATTCTTCATGGGGTAAATCCATGAGAAGGGGAGCGATGAGGTTATAAGAATCTCGGCTACAAGTAATTTGAGGACGGTCTTTAATATTGGTGAGTTGGCGACGACGCCCCAATTCTAAAGCGGCAGTAATGGTAATAGCTTTTGCTGGTCCAATGCCTTTAAATTTCATATAATCCGCAATAGAGCGTTTACCTAATTCATTTAAATCATTTCCTGTCGAACGCAAAATATCTTGTGCTAATTCGACTGCCGACTGTTCTATTGAGCCTGAACTCAATAAAATACCTAATAATTCAGCGTCCGACAGGTTATGCTTTCCTTTTAGCAGTAACTTTTCTCTTGGGCGGTCTTCTTCTGCCCAAGAAGTTATGGCTAGTTTTTTGACGGTGTAGTTGTTCTCCATAGCAACAGTGTTTGTGTAGAGATAGCGTAAGAGGCTTTGGGTTAAGGTGTAGGTAACCTAAAAAATGCAAAACAGCATTTGGTATTAAGGGTTGCTTTCAAAAAGGAATAGGAAGAGCCACATGTGACTCCTCCTTTTTTCATTACTTTGGGGTTATATAAAATTTTTTAAGTTGGGGTAAATAATAACTGACTATTTAAAATCAGTCGTTATTTTAGAAAGATTTGGTTTGCGTATATAAAAAAAGATTAATTCTTGATTTTGGATATGGTCAGGAAATTTATTGAAAACTGAGTCCGTTCAAAGCGCTTCCTTAGCGCTTTGAACGTATATTCAGTATCATTTTGTCCTTTCAAAGTTACAATCTAAGCATGGTGACTATTATTTTCTTTGTTATCGTTTAGAAAGCTAATAGCCATTATCTGCAAAATTGTTAGCGAAAATTTTCATGGTGTCCAATCATAAAAACTTACACTTATATAGATGCGGGAATGTTTAATATTCCACACTTTTTTTTAATTTTTTTAAAAAAAAGAGAAAATTGTTTTTTTGAAGGAAGTTTTATAGCAAAAAAAAGCCTAAAGACTCAGTCGAATCTTTAGGCTTTTTATTAGAGATACTTCTAAAATTTGACTTCTGGAAGTACTGGACTTTTAAGCAATAATACTATTCTTCTAGTTGAAAAAAGTAAGCAACTCTTTCCACTATTTGATAGCCCGTTTTAGGGTCTTCATTCTCCAAAATAATATCAATATCTATTTTATTCGTCCCTTCAATAGCGCCACTATCAAAAACTGCTTTGATGCTTCCTTTTTCGCCAGGAGCTACAGGTTCTGTGGAAAATTCAGTTGTGGTACAATCACAGGCACTAATCAATTCAATCACTAAAGGCTCATCTCCTTTATTGGTGAAATCAAAAGTATGCGTTCGCTTTTCTCCTTTTTTGATGACGCCAAAATCTACTTCTGCGTGCTCAAAAACCATTTTAGGCCCTTCTTTAACTAGCGTATTTCCTATTGGATTGGCATTCCTTCTTCTAGATTTTTTCTTTTTAGATTTCTTCGTCTTATTAATCACTTTTGGCTTAGGTACTACTTTTTTCAAGCGCTTCTCCAACTTCTTGATCTTAATGTTAGTTGGTCCTGAAATAATTTTAAATTCTGTTCGACGATTGATTTGGTGGGCAACATCTCTAGTTGCTTTAGGAGATAATTTACTTACTAAATTAAAATCCAATACCCAGCCTACTTGTAATTTTGGATTGCCTTCTACAGAAACAGAATCAACGGTAGCAGGTACTTTTTCCCCATATCCTACGGATTGAATACGAATCGGTTCAATACCTCTTTCGGTCAGCCATTTTTTAGCAGAATCAGCTCTTCTTTGAGATAACTTTTCGTTATAATCATTTCCCCCTTGATAATCCGTATGAGAGGATAACTCAATCACCATCTCTGGATACCGTTGCATTAAATCTAAAAGGACACTTAAATCTTTTTCTGCATCCACCAAAATTTTATCATCATCAAAATCATAGTAGATATTGGATAATCGAATCGGCTTATTGATTTCTACTTCAATCTCTTCGTACTCCGGTTCTGCTGGTTTTGTTGGTTCAGGATCTGGTTTTTTCACAGGTGGTGCTTTTCTTAAAACAAAGCGCTCTGTATAGGTTTTATTTTCCTTTAAATCTAAAGTATTTAAAGTAACCGTATCTCTAGTATATCCTTTTTTGCTGGCAATCAGCATATAGGTTTTTTCCAGCTGTAGAGGGAAATCAAAATTATTGGCTTTTTTATTACTTTGTTCTTTTGGATTGACCCCATTTGTACCTTCCATTTCTAGAATAGCTACGGTCGCTCCTCTTAATGCTTTTTTACCATCAAATACGGTTGCTAAAACATTCGCTGAAATTGGCGGAATCTCCATAGAGAAAATATCAAAACAAGAAGAACTGGCAACAAAACCTCTTCCAGAACGATTTGAAGTTAAGAAGCCATTAGCGCCAGCATCATCTAAAAAGAAAGATTTTTCGTCTAATGGTGTATTATAACCAACGCCCATATTTTCTGGCTTACTCCAGGTTGACCCATTCCATACGGTCGTAAAAATATCATAACCACCGAAACCTGGTAAACCATTGGAACTAAAATACAAAGCACCGTTTCTATAAAAAGGCGTTACTTCATCCCCTGGTGTATTGATAGATGCTAGCGGAACAGGTTCCCCATAAACGCCGTCTCCCTTTTTGGTCGCATAATAAATGTCCTTTCCGCCTTCACCGCCATCCATATCGGAGACAAAGAATAAAACTTCTTTACCAAATAAATCACCAACTGCAGGATGAAATGCTTTAAAGTCTAATTCATCAAAACCAATGACGACTTCATTAGGCCCTGCCCATTCATTTCCTTTTTTCTCACTATAATAAATGGTACTAATTTCCACTTTATTTCCTCGCATCAAACTACGAGTGAAATACATTGTTTCACCATCTGGCGAAATATGTGCATGCGTCGTTTGGAAATCCTCTCGATTGATTTTAGTGGGCAGCGGTTCTCCTTTACTCCAATCATCTCCATTTTTGCTAGCTTTATATAGTTGAGCATAAGCCATCGGCGTTTCTCCATCCGTAGAAATAATATCTTTGACATCTCCAAAACTAGCGTAATACAATTCATCTTTGTGTAAAAAAGGACCGTATTCTGCTTCTTTACTATTTAATTTCTTGATATTGGTGATGGTGATGCCATTGACGGATTCTCCATCTTCTTTTGTCACCCCTTGTTGCTTGGCAAATTGGGCGCCTTCTAATTCATTTTGTGCCAATTCTCTTTTAATTGGATCTGTACCCGTTGCAATATATTTTTCGAACTGAACAATGGCTTCCTCAAATTTTTCCGTAGCTTTTAATGCCTGACCATATTCAAAACGATCTTCTTTTTGCTCAGGGGTTAATGGCTTACGCTCCCGCTTTTTCTTACCTACCATTTTGCCTTTGGCAATCGCCTTTTCTTCTCTTTCTTTTTGCTTTGCCTCTTGTGCTTTTTTCTTTGCCCTAGCTTTTGCCTTTTTACTTTTCTTCTTTTTCTTTTTGCCTTTTCCTTTTGTTTTCTTTTTGACAGCCGCTTTACCTTTACCAACTGCTTCTTTTCCTTTCTTTAGGGCATACTCAAAAGTATTCAAATCTTCATCCTCATCTTTTTTAGCTGCTTCTTCCTCGTCTTCTTCATCCATACTATCTTTCAGATAACGACCATAATAACGTTCCGCTTTTTTATAATCTCTTAACTTCATACTCAATCGCGCCATCTGCGGATAAACTTCATAGTCTTTCGTCTCTTCAAAATATTTATTATAATATTCTAAAGCTCTATAATAATCTTGCTTGTCTTCTTGGTCTTGTGCAGTTTTTAGATTGACTGCTGCGGTTGCTCTATTTAGCGGTTGTGCCAAAGCAGTAGTGGTGCTAAATGCTAAAAAGAGTAAAAATGCTATTAAACGACTCATATTATTTTGTATTATGATGAACGTTGGGTGAAAAGAGTTGTCGGTTGTCGGTTGTCGGTTTGCTCGTAACTGATAACCGACAACTGATAACTGACAATTATAAATCAGGACAGCAAATAGTTGGTTCTACTGCTGGTTTTTTATAAACGTTAATAATTTTACTGGCAGATATTTCCAAGCCACCAAAACCAGTAGCCGTTTCTGCAATGCCATAAACAGGAAATTCGTAAGAGATGCCAAATCTCCATTCGCCATAATCAGCTCCTAATAATAAAGCAGGCCCTTGACCTAAATCAAATCCAACGCCTCCTTTTAATCTTAAAGCTAAATCTGGTCGCAATAAATAACCGACCATGGTTTGTATTTTTACATCGGTTCCTTCCTGACCTCTGTTACTGATAATAAAAGATGGATGAATGGATAATTTTTTATCAATATTTCTATCAATTAAACCGTGTACAACAAGCCCAGATGGACGCTTCTCGTTATTTGCAGTTGAACCAGTAGATACCTTATTTCCTTGCCTGAAAAGATATAAATAAGAAGCACCAATATTTAACATTGTATTCTTATCTAATTGAGAGCGGTACATCAATCCTATATTAGAAATTTTTGCATCACTTAAATCTTCTCTACCATTGCCACTACCACTTCCTCCAGAATTGGAAGTTAAGGTTGGATCGTTTTGGTCTATTGTTCGAGCATTAGCGGTGTTTGTCTTAATACCATCACTTCCAAACTGATATCCTAAAACAAAATAATCGTTTCCCTTTTTATCTAGCGATAGGTGATAAGACACCCCTACAAGAGAGCGGTTCCAACCATAATCAAGCTCTCCACCTTTGTCGGTATCAAAAGAAATTCCCGCACTCAACCAATCTCTTTTACGCACCATAATGATTGGCGCATCTACAGAAAAAGAAGGTGTTGTCCAAGTATCTAATTGATTTTTATACATTCCACTTATTCGGAAAGTCCCTTCAAAGTCCCCTGCATAGGCAGGATTGACGGATAAAGGCATCATGTTGTATAAGGATTTGTGGAAATCTTGAGCGGATAGACTGAAAGTGCCTGCAATGAAGGCTAAAAAGAAACTAAAACGTCGAAGTAATTTCATATTATTAAGTACGTTGGAGAAATTGAAAATTTAAAATGAACAATAAACAATTGCAAACTATTGATAAACAGTAAAATGCAGGTTGTGGATTGTAAATTTACTTTTCGGCATTCTTTGGTTGATGGTCTATTTTTGATAGTAAGCGTAAAAATAAAGGAAACCCAGTAATAATCTGCTGCTTTCCCTTACCTTTAGCGACAAAAGTACGAAAATAACAACTTTTGAAGGGACGCCCAAATTGTTTGTAAGTCTCACTTTTTATTGACTTACTTTACCAATACGCTAAAATGATAAATTTGGTGGAAAAAGTTGTACTTTTTTACTTAAAATTTGAGGTAATGACGGATAGCTACTAAATAATTGGAGTTGCGGGTTGCGGGTTGCGAGTTTTAGCACAGGTAGGCCAATCTATTTCTTCTCTACTTGATTAGAATAATAGTAGATTTTATCTTCCCAAATAAATAGATAGTTTGTTTTAATTATCTCCATATTAAAATCCCTTTTTAGATAAAATAGGTTGTTAGGGTTGCAGACGAAAATTCCTGTAATGCCTATTATAAATAATGAGGTAATTAATAGAAACTTACTAAGTATTTTAGGCATTTTAATTGCCAAGACGAATTTGTTAAAACTAAAAATTATGGAAAGCCAGAAAATGAAATAGACTAAAAAATCAATGACGAATTCAAATAGGAAATATTGCAATGACAAGGAGGTATGCCAGCCATTACAAACATAAGGGAACGGAAAACCAGACAAAGTAGAGTAGGCCGCATCAAGGGGCAACACGTACCATTCTTTTGTGAATATGGCTAACGAAATGATGGTTAATGGTAAGACTAATGGATAGATTAGTTGCTTCATCTATAGATTTTTCCGATTAATTTAATAGGACTTTATAATTACTTCCGCAATTTCCGATGAAACAACCCCTGCCGCATTCGATAAACCCATCGTTGGCTTTTGCTTAAGACTGGAACTCCTAATACTTCTTCACAAGTAGGGCATTGTAAATTAGGCACCGATTTAATAGAAGAATGAGAAACTTTATGATGGTTGGCAAAATTTTCAGGAGCAGCGATATGGGCTAAGTAAAGCCGTAAAATACCTTTACCTGCGCCGTATTTGTGATAGGTGAGGAGGTAATGAGTGCATTTGCCGCAATGAATATCGTAGATTTTATATTTCTGAGCCAAAAGAAGGATGGATTGGTAATTATTTTTTTGATTAATAATCTAATAAATCTGTATTGAGATCAACTTTTCCGAGGTACTAAATAAGGACGTACTCCTTTTACAGATACTCTTAACCGACCCGTTGTTTTGCCTTCAGCAATGGTTTTATTCAAGACATCTTGATATTGTTGCCTGAAAGCTTGTTCAGCCGCTAATTTAGTAGTGATTAAGCTTTCGGTTGGCGCATCCTCGTGGATGACAATAGCATTTCGACTATTGGCTTCTTGGGCGATATTGGCAATAGTAGTCACAAAGAAGATCAAAGCAACTGCTGCCGCTGCCATCATGACAATGCGGTAAATGGAAAAAGCAGGTTGTTGTCTTTTAATGCGTTCTTTTTGATCTAATCGACGTTCTAATTTGTTCCAGGCCTGCAAGGATGGACGTTCATTGAGTTTATGTTGATTCTTTCGAAAAAGATCTTGTATTTTATCTTGTGGTTTCATTTTATAAATCATATTTGATGAAAATCTTCGGTCTATATGGTCATTTGATTAAGTAACTGCTTACTGCCTACTGCTACTCCGTTGCCTACCTTCCACTCCTGGATAAGCCCGTTTAGCTAATAAAGTTTGCATTCTCTTTTTGGCTAAAATTAGTTGAGATTTAGAGGTATTAATACTAATGCCTAAGACTTCTGCTATTTCTCGATGTTTTAATCCATCTAGTACATATAGGTTAAAGACGGTTCTATAACCTATTGGTAATTGTTCTAATAAGTCTAATATATCTTGTGCGGCTAATTCATCTTCAATGGTGCCACCTGTTAGTGGGCCAACGTGGTATTCTTCAATTTCTATCGTGATTTTTTGTCGTTTCCTCAAAAACATTAAGGCTTCATTGACTACAATTCGGCGTATCCAACCTTCAAAGCTACCATCTCCTTTAAACTGATGGATATTATTGATGGCTTTAAATAGACCATTAATCAAAACATCTTCCGCATCTTCTCTGTTTCTGCAATATCGCTTGCAAACTCCAAACATGACTGGAGAAAAATGGTCATAAAGGGCTTTTTGAGCCTGCCGATTTTGGTTTTGACAACCTTGTATGATTTCGTTTTCAGTCAATATAAAGTTGTTTTAATGGTATTGCTAAATAAAAAAATCGTAACTATTAAGTAGATAGAGTAGAGATTAGAGACCATTTCATTGAGAGAGTAGAGATTTACACCTCAAAAATTGGCAATAACGACAAAAAATCAGGCGATTTGGCACTAAACCATCTCTATTCTCGCCTCTCTTCTCTCTGTTCTGAATTAATACAAAAAATCCGACTAATTCTTTAACAATACGTAAATGCAGTAAAGGAAACTTATGAGCCTAAATAGAGGTTTCTATCCCTAAAGATGCAATAAATTTTATTTTTGGTGTTTGTTTGAGCAATTTTATTTTTTAAAATCGACTATTCACTTGTAGCTTTAACTATCTTTGCGGTTTTTATTGTTACAAATTAGTTTATACAATTTTCAATTTAAAATTTAAAATTTTCAAAAGGAACGAAGAGGGAATGTTTTAATTTGAAAGAATACCATAAGGTACAATTATTTGTATAAGTACTGCAGCTTATGCTCGGTATAGGATTGTGGACTTATAATTTGCATTGCTTAACCAGCAAAGGAGAAGGGGCAAAAATTGACGCTCCTATTTTACTTGAAAATTGAAAATTGCTAAAATAAGTGTTTTAATGGAGCAGACAATCCACAAATTTGAAGTAAGTGAAGGGGTAAATCCTTTAGAATTGGTCGAAAAATATGACGCCCCACTATATGTATACGATGGTGCTATTATTGAACGGCAGTTTAATCGACTCAATGACGCCTTTAAAGTACCCAAGGTGATTTTGAATTACGCTTGTAAAGCTTTGACCAATATTTCTATTTTGAAATTTTTGCATCAACTGGGCGCAGGATTAGATTGTGTCTCGGTGCAAGAAGTTAGAATGGGCTTACGAGCTGGATTCCAACCAAAGGAAATTATGTATACGCCTAGTGGTGTTGCTTTTTCAGAAATTGACGAAGCGATTGAATTGGGTGTGCGGATTAATGTCGATAATTTACCACTCTTAGAATACATTGGTAAAAAAGACGAAAAGATTCCTGTTTGTATTCGAATCAATCCACATATCAAAGCTGGAGGGAATGATAAAATTTCTGTTGGTTCCGTGACTTCAAAATTCGGAATTTCTTACCAACAAATCCCTTATATCAAACAACTAGTTGATACTTACCAGATCAAAGTGGAAGGCTTACATATGCATACTGGGTCGGATATTAAAGACGTAGATGTCTTTTTACAAGGCGCAGATATTCTACTGAATTTAGCTATGGATTTCTCCGAATTGGATTTTATTGACTTAGGAAGTGGATTTAAAGTAGCGTATAAAGCAAACGATAAGGTAACCAATATTGATGAATTAGGGGTAAAAATGTCCGAACGATTTAATCGTTTTTGCCAAGCTTATGGTAGGGATTTAGCCTTAATTTTTGAACCAGGAAAGTTTTTAGTAAGTGAGAGTGGTTACTTTCTTGTACGGGTGAACGTCGTAAAACAAACAACTGCTAAATTGTTTATCGGTGTAGATTCTGGTTTGAATCATTTGATTCGCCCCATGTTTTATGATGCACATCACCATATTGTTAATATCTCCAACCCAAAGGGGGAGCAAAAATTGTATGATGTGGTAGGGTATATTTGTGAAACAGACACTTTTGCAGAGAACCGTTTGATTGAAGAAACAAAAGCAGGGGATTTATTAGCCTTTTTTAATGCAGGTGCTTACTGTTTTTCTATGGCTTCTAATTATAACTCTCGCTATCGACCAGCGGAAGTTTTTGTATATAATGGGGTCGATTACCTCGTTAGAAAAAGAGAAACTTTTGAGGATTTGATGATGAATCAAATAGAAGTAGAGGTGATGCCTGGAGCAGAAAAATTAGAATTGCCTGAATTGGCAACCTTAGATTTAGGGAAAAAATCATTGGATAAGTAAGTTTGTCTTTTAGGATGATTGACTTTCAGTCAACCAGTCATCCTTTTTGATAATCAATGTTTTAGATTGACTGAAGGTCAACCATCCAATAAAATGTAAATATATTTGGTGAATAAAAAAATAACCACTCAAAAGATAGCCACTTTAACGGGGCATAATTCTTCCATTTTTTCGGTCATTCCTTATAAAGCACCACATCTATTTCTTTCTGGTGCTGGTGATGGCTGGATTGTAGAATGGAATTTTAATGACCCTGAAATGGGACATTTAGTGGCAAAAATCGAGACCCAAATATTCTCTTTATGCTACTTAGCAGACGCTAATAAAGTAGTTGCTGGAAATATGAATGGAGGCGTACATTGGGTAGATTTGGCGAATCCGACAGCGACTAAAAATATTTTGCAACATGAGAAAGGGGTATTTGCCATTCAACAAATTGGAGATACTTTATTGACTGCTGGTGGGGCCGGGATGTTGACGCGCTGGGATATTACTCAACAAAAGACGGTAGAGAGTTTACATCTAAGCAATCAAAGTTTGCGTTGTCTAGCTTATTCTAAAGCGCGAAAAGAAATAGCCATTGGAGCAAGTGATCATAACATTTATTTACTAGATGCGGATACTTTAGCCATAAAACAAACAATAAAAAAAGCCCACGATAATTCTGTTTTTACGATTAAATATAGTGCGAACAGTCAATTTCTGATAAGTGGTGGAAGAGATGCTCATTTAAGAGTTAGAGATTTGGAGCAAGACGGAAAAGAAATTTCTTTTCAACCAGCCCATTGGTATACCATTAACGATATTGCATTCCATCCAAAAGCACCTATCTTTGCGACCGCTAGTAGGGATAAAACCATTAAAATCTGGCATTCGGAAACCTACGAACTATTAAAAGTCATTGAAACCGTTAGAGACCAAGGACATTTAAATTCTGTAAACCGTTTGTTTTGGTCCACTTTTAATGATTATTTGGTGAGCTGTGGAGATGATCGGAGTATTATGATTTGGGATATAAATGTAAAGAATAATTAATTTGGCTGACCGTCAACCGTCAACCGTCAACCGTCAACCGTTCTATGATATTAAGTGATAAAAAAATATACGAAGCGATCAAGAAAGGAGAAATTGTAATTGAACCTTTTGATCGGAGTTGTTTAGGGACTAATTCTTATGATGTGCATTTGGGCAAACACTTAGCTCGATATAAAGATCATATTTTGGATGCTCGAAAACATAATGAAATTGAGCATTTTGAAATTCCACAAGAAGGGTATGTCTTACATCCTAATACCTTATATCTAGGAGTAACAGAAGAATATACAGAAACACATAACTCTGTACCATTTCTAGAAGGGAAGTCTTCGGTAGGGCGCTTAGGTATAGATATTCATGCAACGGCAGGAAAAGGAGATGTGGGATTTTGTAACACATGGACGCTAGAAATTTCTTGTACCCACCCTGTCAGAGTGTATGCAGGCATGCCCATCGGACAGTTGATCTACTTTGTAGTAGAAGGAGATATTGAGAATTATTATAATAAAAAGAAGAATGCTAAATATAATACTCGGACGATTCGTCCAGTAGAGAGTATGATGTGGAAAAATAAATTCTAAATACAACTTCAACCTCAAAATTTCTAACGGGAAGAAGTTGAGGTTGAAGTTATATGGCTAATTACTTTATTGCGGAAATCGCCGCTCCAATAATCCCCGCCTCGTTCAACATTTCAGCAGTAACGATTGGTGTGCGGATAGTTTCTAAAATTTGATCGTACTTTTTATATTTTTTACTAGCGCCACCTCCTAGAATAAATAAGTCAGGCGTAAATAAAAATTGTAAATGTTCTAAATATGTCTTGAAGCGGACTGCCCATTCTTCATATTTTAAATCCTCTCTTTTTCTAGCAGAGTTAGAAGCATATCTTTCCGCTACCTCCTTATGTCCTTTTAAGTAAACATGACCGAACTCTGTATTAGGCAATAATTTACCATCTAAAAATATAGCAGAACCTAATCCTGTACCAATAGTAATTAGGATGACGGTGCCTTCTACTTTTGCACCAACACCAAATTCTACTTCTGCAACCCCTGCGACATCTGCATCATTTAAGACAACTACTTCACAACCAGATGCTTCCGAGAAAAGTTGAGCAGCATTGGTACCAATCCAATCTTTATGAATATTAGATGCTGTAAAAGCAACGCCCTTCTTCATGACTGCTGGAAAACCACAGCCGATCGGTCCTTTATAATTGAAATGCTCTACTATTTTTATAAAAGTATCTGTGACATTTTTGGGGTCTGCTGGTTGAGGTGTTTCTAATCTAAATCGTTCGGAAGCTAATTCTCCCGTCTTAATGTTAACTAATGCTCCTTTGATTCCTGAGCCGCCTATATCTACTCCTAGAACAATATCCTTTGCCATATTTAGGTTATAATGTGCCTTAAAATTGAATGTATTTAATTTGTGAGCTGCAAAAATAGAAAAAAGCAACCAAAAAAGCATTTTTAATAAATGATTAGAAAAAAATGAACATATTTTCATTTTACATTGTAATTATATATATATTTGTGCAGCATTCTTCACGATAATATTTTAGAAAAGGCAAATAGAAAATTAGTAAGATTATACTAAAAATCGAAAAACAAATACTATATTTGCAGCTTATTTTAGCAATCATTATAAAGAGAAATCATTAAAGGATTAGTAGTTAATAAACAAACTTATACTATTATATAGGTAATCAGTCGGATATTTTATAAATTATTATGTCTAGTAACTAGCTAATATAGCTACTTTACAAGACTAATATTTGTTTCAATCTTCGATTCTTGACCTATCTACTACCTTCCTTTTACTTTAAATTTACTATATAACTGAACATTAAAAGATTACGCTTATTTGTGTAATTGTTGCTCTTTACCAGTTTGAAAACTTAAAATTTAAAAGAAAAAGGACGCCCCATGGAGCTGGGTTGCTGCAATAGAGAGAGAATCTAGGCAATGGTACCCAAATCTAGGGCGTCTGCTTTTAATTTTTAACGGACTTTTATTCGTATATTCCTACCTTTTTATTCCGTTCCATTTCTTAACTCACTACGATGAATTTACCAACACCAAATTTTGGCCTACAAACTAATCTGGGAGAAGGCCCTATTTGGGATGCTATAGATGGTCAATTATTTTGGGTAGATATTAATGCTGGACGTTATTATAAAGCGACCCTTGTAACTGGTTTACATATAGCGCCGCTGCTTACGATTATGACTTAGCAACAGGAAATATTGCGAATAAAAGAATTTTTATCCAATTTAGCAGCAACGAATATCCAGATGGTATGACTATAGATAGCGAAGGTGGTTTTTGGATAGCTTTTTGGGGCGGGGCTAAAATCGGTCATTTTGACGCAGCTGGCCAACATATTGAAGATATTTCCCTTCCTGCTTTACAACCGACTAGTTGTTGTTTTGGCGGGCCAGATATGACTACCTTATTTATTACTTCGGCAAGTAGAGGTTTGTCTGCCCAACAAATGAAAGAGATGCCTTTAAATGGTCGGTTATTTATGTTGGAAACAAATGTGAAAGGGCGAATGGAGCCAAGATTTGCAGGATAAGAGGGAAAAGATACCTCTCATCACCTCACTAAAAGTTAACAATAGCCGTTCTAACCGTTGTATTTTCTTCTTCATCTAATATTTCCGTCCAAGCCATTAATAATTGACTACCCATTTTTTCCATAATTGGAAAACCACTACTTCTTGCAGGGCTCGTTTTTGTTACTGTTAATTTTTGGACTATTTGACCATCTGACTGAATTTTAGCTAATCTAATGGTCGCATATTCTGTCGCTGTATTTTCTAACCAACTAACAATTAAGCTACTATTATCAAAAACTAAATCGACCCTTCCTAAAGGATTACCATCATCTATTTGGATAGGTTCACTAAAATTTGCTCCTGCATCAGTAGATAGGGCAACTTTTACTTGTGGTTGCTTATTCGCCATAGTATACCAAGCAACAGCTACTTTATTTCCTCCATCTGCAATAACTTTTGGTCCATTGACCGGGCAGCCTGCTATTTCCCAATTATCTGCATGTAAGGTTCGAGGGCGCGTCCAATCTTGCCCGATTTGTCGAATAACAGAAATGTCTCTAATCTCCTCTGCTGATCGGTCTCGATAAACGATAATTACCCCGTTTTTAGTGTAAGCCGCTGAGGTTGAGCAACAATCACATACTTTATTGTCTAATTCAATGTCTCCCGTTAACTTTCCTTGTTGGTCAAAAAATACCCCTCTTAAAGTCATAGCACCTCCTTGCCCTTCATGATCATGTCCATCAGAATGATTTTCTGTTTTGGTATAACGGCCATCTAACCAAGTAGCAAAAATCTTATCTTTTCCTACTGGAAGCATGCTCACAAAACCGTGTTCTGCGGAGATTCCATCGGTATGTGGAATAAAGGAGGGCGTCCATTTTTTCCCTCCGTCTAAAGATTGAGCGATTCTAACATCATAATCATAAGTACCAGAAGCACTTTTTTGCAACCAATGAGCTGCTAAATGATTTGGATTATTATTGGTCGTAACGAGAGATGGAAAATCTGCCCAGTTAACAAACCAATTACTTCCTTTCGCTACGATTTTTGGTGCAGACCATGTATTGGCTTCCAAAGTAGCAAAGGCCATGACATCCGTTGTATCGTTTAAATATTCTATCCAAGATAGGAATGCTTGACCTTGTTTTGAAATATGCAAATTAGGTTCGCCTCCCATTTTACAAGGTGTATTCATCTCTTGAATAGCACTATTTTTATTACAGCTTGTTAGCAATAGCAGTAAAGCAATGTTCCATAGCAATGATAAGGTAGTAGGTTTCAAATATTCTTTTTTAATGCTTGTTTAGCAAAGGGGGTGGGGCAATGGGCAGAGGAATCTAGTAAAAAACTGAAAACTTAAGATTAATAATAGAGGCATCTCTTAAATCTTACTATACTTACCCTTTGCCCTAGGCCTAATGCCCTTTGCGAAATAATTATATTTTTAAACTAAAAAATTTTCTTCATCCAAAATTTGACCGTTTTGACAACGAATAATTCGGGCAGGAAAATTTTCTAGAATTCGATAATCATGCGTGGCAAAGAAAACAGCGGTGTTTTGTGAGGCAGTTAATTGTTTAAGCAATTGTAATATCTCATCTGCAGTATCAGGATCAAGGTTGCCAGTCGGTTCATCTGCAATGATGATATCTGGTTTATTTAATAAGGCTCTAGCAAAGATGATTCGTTGTTGTTCGCCACCAGAAAGTTCATAGGGCATGTTGTGTTTCTTGTCGCTTAAATTCACTTTTTCTAAAACTTCTTTAACTCTGTTCTTTTGAGTCATTTTATCTTTCCAACCCGTTGCTGCTAAAACGAAATACAAATTATCTTCCACATTTCTGTCCGTCAATAGATTAAAATCTTGGAAGACAATCCCTAATTTTCGACGTAATAAAGGAATGGATTTTCGATTTAAGGTTTTTAAATCGAAGCCTGCAATATTGCCTTTCCCTTTTTGTAGGGGAAGTGCCCCATATAAAGTTTTTAGTAAACTGGACTTACCGCTACCTGTCTTACCAATGAGGTAAGCAAATTCTCCTTTGTGTATTTTTAGATTGACCTTGTCGAGTACGAGGTTTTTTTGTTGAAAAATACTTGCCTCTTTTAGCTCAACGATTAAATTTTCTTCCATCTAGTTGTACTTCTTTGTCGTAATTTTGTCTTAAGATCACCAATTAAATACCTGTTAATAATCAGTCAATTGTCAAATTTACAAATAATTCCTAGAAATCTGCCAAATGGTGATTTTTGTCAACCGTTAGAGTAGAAAAAAAAGTAAATTTGTAGGAGGTTTGAAAGAATTCATCTTCTAATCAAAAAGTAGCAGACCATAAAACTGTAATAACATGAAAAAAATACATATTGTAGGCATCATTTTAATTGCTGCGGCCATCGCTATTTTGATGTCTTTGTCTAATGATGTTAGTACTTTTACTACCTTTTCAGAAGCGATTACTTCTGGTAAAGTGGTGAAAATTTCTGGGCAACTGAGTAAGGATAAAGAAATGCATTACGATCCGCAAACAGATCCTAATTACTTTACTTTTTATATGAAAGATAGCCAAGAGCAAGAACGAAAGGTTATTTTGCTGTCTGCTAAACCACAAGATTTTGAGCGCTCAGAGTCGATTGTGTTAACTGGGAAAATGCAGGGAGAAGATTTTTTAGCATCAGATATGTTGATGAAATGCCCTTCTAAGTATAAAGACGAAGAAATTTATATTAAAAGTAAGGAGGCAAGTGCCATGCTAGACTAACAGTATTAAAGGGTTGTTAGTTCCTAATTAGTACAATAAGCTCGTTACTAATTATGGATTAACAATACACTTTCTCCTGCCTTTTCAGGGGCATATTTCTTTTTTAAGGTTGATTATTTTCATTTTAATGGAGAAAAGACTACCTTTAAGACCTCTAAATAAACTTCAACTTCAATCTCAATTTTAAACTGCCTTTAGCGGGAAGGAATCGAAGATTAATAAACGAAGTGGACTAATTTTGAGGTTGAGATTGATAATTTGTTGGTTTTAAAATTTGTGTAAGAACCTAATCCTCATTCCATCCATTACCTATCTACTATTATTCTTTACCTCCCTTATTATTGAAGTATTGACGAATATTATTACCTACTTTTAGTCAATATCATTTAATTTATTATTGCTACTCCCTAAACCTAAGGTAATTCCCATCTTTATTTTTGATTCTAAAATTAGCTTTAGCTATGAGAAAAATTGTTTGGGTAGTATACCTTTGGTTAACGCCATTGGTCTTAACAGCAAATATAATCTTTGATTGTCCTGATGTAGAGATAGAAGTGGATGAAAATTCCTTGGAAATAGATGATTTATCTGCACCAATAAGTATTGTGAAAATATTCAATGCTTCTTATCATCTAGTCTATCAATGTAATGGTAATTGTCCAGAAGAAATTGAATTAGAGGGTTTGTCTATGGGCGAGTATTATATTGATATTCAATTCTATACGGAAAATTGGCGCTTTATCTGTGATCAAAAAGAAACGATTGTCATTCAGGATAATTCGGTCGCTTCTTGCGCCGAAATTGAAATGGAAGTAGTCGAGCAGGAACTAATTATTAGTGGCTTAAACGCACCTAATAAAATTGTTAAAATCTTTGATGTCTTTTATAATGTTATTGATGTCTGTTTTTTCAATTGCCCATCCACAAAAACACTTCCTAATCTATTGGCAGGTATCTACCACATTGATATTCAATTATATACGGCAGATTGGAAGTTTATTTGTAATCACCAAGAAGAGGTTGTCGTCGGAATAGCCGAAGAGCCCTGTGATAATAGTGCTTGTCTTGGAAATATTACATTGAATACGCAAGCTGAAATTGATGCTTTTTGCAGTTGCCCAACGATAGAAGGAGACTTAAACATTGGTAATTCAGTGGTAGCAAATGATATTACTAACTTATCTAATTTGCAGGCAATTGAACGAGTAAACGGTACGGTATCTATAGCGAATACACAATTAGAAGACTTGGTGGGGTTAGGAAATTTAGGAACTATAGGTAATCATTTATTGGTTGTGCAAAATCAATTTTTAAAAAATGTTGACGGACTTAATAATTTAGTTACGATTGGTCATACCTTTCAATTAAAAGGAAATCCTAATGTTGAAGATCTAAGTGATTTAGATCGTTGGACAAAAACAGAGAAGATTGATTTTCATAATAATGATAAATTGGAGCAGTTGGACGAATTAGCTCAACTTTCCAACTTGCGAATTCTTTCTATAAAAGACCATCAAACATTAAAGGAATTACCAGATTTAACGGTTGATTCTTTATTTGGCTTAACCTTAGAAAATAATGTACGATTAGCGCATTTGGATTTTTTAAAGCCGATTGGCTATATTGAAGGCAACGTGATTATTAAGGCCAATACTGCTTTAACAGATTGTTGTGGCTTAACACATTTGATAGACGAGGATCCATTTTTTGGACAAAATAATGCGAACTTTAATATTAGTAATAATCCTTTTTCTTGTAATTCGACAATCAATATTTTAACCACTTGCTTATTAAGTGCTCCTACTTGTACAGATATTGTGGTGAATCCTACAATTGATAAAATAACGATTGCAGGTTTGACTGCCACAAATGAAATTATTAAAGTTTTTGATAAAAATTACAACATTCTATTTGAGTGCTTTGGAGAATGTGAAGCGCCAATAACAATCAATGATTTGGCAGAAGGGACGTATCGGATTAGCATTAATTTCTACGATCAAAACTGGATTCCTATCTGTGAATCTTTGATTAGAGTGAATTTAGATCAGGATGATCCAACTACTTCTTTTAGTGATCGTAGTAGTGCTATTAAAGATAAATCACAGCTTGATTTTTTATTAGCACCGAATCCTGCTTTTGGCGCTACTTTTTTAAATTTATCTCCTTTAGAAGGTCAATCTGTACGTTTGCAATTGATGAATCAAGTTGGTCAATCTGTATGGCAGCGATCTATTGAAGCGGTAAATCACTTGCCAGAAAGGATTGATTTGGCGGGTTTTCAAAATGGACTTTACTGGTTACAAATAAAATCAATTGGACAACGTACGCAGACTAAGAAATTGATAATTAGTAATTTATATTAAATAACCTTGTCGGAAATCAGCAATTTTAAGTATTTCTGACGCTACTCAAAACAAGATCGCTCCTGTAAAGCGTTGATAATCAGTTGAGAAATTTTCAAATGTAAATTAATTTTTTTTTAATTGTACCAAAGGGTTTCGACAAGTCAAAAATAGGTGTATTTTTACGCCCTCATTTTTAAAGCACTAATACCATTATTTTGACGGATAGTATCTCGAATAAAAAGATTGGAAAGAAGCTATATGATTATCAGGAAGAGGACTTAAGCCTCATCTTTGAGCGGTTGAAAAATTGTCCTGATGATTATAATTTATTGTATCAGTTGCCAACTGGCGGTGGAAAGACGGTTGTTTTTTCTGAAATTTCTCGACGATATTTAGAACAGACTGGAAAGAAAGTTTTGATTTTAACGCATAGAATTGAATTATGTGGACAAACAAATCGGATGTTGACGGAGTTTGGCGTTAAAAACAAAATTATTGATAGTAAGGTCAAGGAATTACATGATCAGGAGGATTATATGTGTTTTGTGGCGATGGTAGAAACCTTGAAAAATCGCTTACAAGATGAATTATTCAAAGTAGAGAAGATTGGTTTAGTTATTATTGATGAAGCCCACTATAACTCCTTCCGAAAGTTGTTCAAATACTTTGATAACTGTTTTATCTTAGGCGTAACTGCTACACCCCTTAGTTCTAATATTAACCTTCCCATGAAGGATATTTATAGGGAACTAATTGTCGGGAATGATATTTCTTCTTTGGTTAAAAAAGGCTTCTTAGCAAAGGCAACGACTTTTACTTACGATGTGCGCTTAGGATCATTGAAGGTTGGTATTAATGGAGATTATACCGTTAAATCTTCTGAGGAGCTATATTCTAGTGCTATTATGCAGAATAAGCTGCTTTATGCCTATAATCAACGATTGAAAGGGAGGAAAGTGCTTATCTTTAATGCAGGTATTGTTACGTCCAAAAATGTCTACGAGACGTTTAAAGATGCAAAAGTACCTGTGCGGCATTTGGATAGTACGATGACCAAAAATCAACGAAAAGATATTTTAGCTTGGTTTAAGGTGACGCCTAATGCAGTATTGACTTCTGTTGGTATTTTAACGACAGGTTTTGATGAACCGACGATTGATGGAATTATGCTCAATAGAGCGACTCGTTCACTAGCCTTGTATTACCAAATGATTGGTAGAGGGTCTCGGGTTATTCCTGGTAAAACTACTTTTGAAGTGGTTGATTTAGGAAATAATGCTGCTCGATTTGGTCTTTGGTCAGCAGAAATTGATTGGCAAAAAATATTTAGATCTCCGCAGTATTTCTTACAGAATATTATTACAGATGATGAAATTGAACGGAACTTCAAATATACCATGCCTGCTGAGTTGAAAGTTCGATTTAGTAAGACAGAGAACCCTTATTTTGATATAAAAGAAGAAAATAAGCGCGTCGTAAAAGAAGGACTAAGAACGGCTGTTGTTTTGGATCGTGCGATTGAACAACATGCTACTATGATTCATGAGAATAGCGAAGATTATGGAGAGGCTTTGGAATTAGTTCGTTTATTAAATGAAAATATTTCAGACCGCATTCGAAGATACTGCTATTGTATCTGTAATAGTACTAAGAATTTTAGAGATTGGGCAAAAGAAGATTATATTAGAAAATTAAAAATAAAAGTTGCCAATAAATTTTAATTAGTAGCTTTTATAAGAGTATGTCTAAAAATTTTATTGCGTTAATTTAAAAAATTGGGAACCTATACTTGATTTTCGTGCGATTTTGAGCTTGTATGGTTGTTTTTGCAACTCATTATAATCATACAACCTCACAATCATACCATCAAAATTTTGAAAAACGCGCAAAAGTTTGATTTTCAACGATATAAAAATTTAGACATACCTCTAAGAGCGTGTTTATTTTGCCTGACTACTCAATAATCTTTTTGCAAATATCATTCAGAATAGTAACTTAGCGGTTGTGGACAATTATTGTAGTTGTTAAAATTGATAAACAGTTATTATTGACGGTGTAGAATTTTACAAAAATTTCTATAAGAAAATATTGTATTTGCAACCTTCCGACTATACATAACGAATTATTAAATTTTAATAATGAGCCACTCTTTTATAAACTACACAAAATTCTGAGGAATGGATGCTAAGGATAGCTTACCGCAAAAAATCAAACACGTTGCCATCGCTGGAAATATAGGTGCTGGAAAAACAACGCTGACTACCCAATTAGGTAAACATTTTGGATGGGATGTACATTATGAATCGACGGAAGATAATCCTTATCTGAGTGATTTTTATATGGATATGCATCGTTGGTCCTTTAATTTACAAATCTATTTCCTCAATAGTCGATACCGACAAGTCCTAGAAATTTTAAGTGGCAATAAGACGGTTATTCAAGATCGTACCATATATGAAGATGCCTATATTTTTGCGCCCAATTTACATGATATGGGCTTGATGACGACTAGAGATTTTGAAAATTATTTTTCTCTATTTGACACGATGTCTTCTCAAATTCAACCACCAGATTTATTAATTTACCTTAAAGCGAGTATTCCTACTTTAGTGTCTCACATTGAAAAACGAGGACGAGATTATGAAGGCAGTATTAGTATAGATTATTTAAAACGATTGAACGAACGATATGAAACGTGGATAGAAGGGTACGATAAAGGAAATCTACTGATTATTAATGCAGATGAAATTGACTTCTTTAATAATCAAGAAGATTTAGGAAAAGTAATTAATTTGGTGCAAGGAGAATTGCACGGTTTATTTCACTAAGAAGGTAGGTAGTAGGTGGTACTGCATTAAGCAGTAAAAATCGCAATTTAATAATTCGCTAAAAAATTGATGGTTGATGATTGCATCTTCAATCCTATATTTTAAAAGTTTTCAACTTTTATCAGTTGATTACATATTATAAAAACGACTTTTCGTTTGCTCTAATTCCCTCAATTTAAACTGCCAGACTGATTTTGTTGTATTTCAATAATACAAATAGAATTATTTTACTCTTTATGGGGCCAATCTGACAGTTTAAATTGATTTAAGGTCTTTTTCCATGACTTGCCACCGCTTCTGTTGCTTCCTCACTTTTTACCCATTCTTTTACAAAATTAGGGATTAAATCACTAGGTTGGTCATTATTCATGTAAAGTAAACCATAAAGTAAGCCAAAGTGTACCAATAAGGTAGCCAAAATAGCTTTGGAACGAGTAACTCTTTCTGCCTTTTCTATATTATACTGTCTCATATTTTTGTTTTGCAATTATAACGACTAGATAAAGTAAGGCAGTATGAATTTTTATATTTTTAATATATTCTTAACTAAGTATGTAGTCGAGCAGCATAATTTAGATAATAATTGTTTTATTGCTATATTGTTGTGTGACAATGTATTACCATAACAATACAACAATTGTCCACCTTGAGCTATTTAATCAACCGAACTTTCATTTTTATATCTTTATCTGGTCGATTTCTTCTGTCTCTTTTGACTTCTGCAATTTTATCTACAATGTCTAATCCTGAAATAATTTGACCAAAAACGGTATAATTTTGATCCAATGCAGGATAGCCATTTTGTTCTAAATAAGCTTTTCTTTGCTCTGGTGTATACCTGATGTCTTTTTGACCTTCTATTCTATCCAATTCCCCATCACTTAATGGTTTTCCGTGGATAATGTAAAATTGAGAGCCAGAAGATTTTTTCTCTGGATTAACTTGGTCTGGTGTTCTAGCTGCTGCCAAAGCCCCTTTTACATGGACTAAAGCAGTATTAAACTCAGCTGGAATTTCATATCCTGGACCGCCGCCGCCTAAAGAAGTGCCCGGAGGTGCATTTTTAGATTTAGGATCGCCACCTTGAATCATAAAGTTCTGGATCACTCGATGAAAAAGTAAACCATCGTAAAAACCCTCTTCTGCCAATTTAGAAAAGTTATCTCGATGTAAGGGCGTCTCATCAGATAATTCAGCAATCATGATACCGAAATCGGTCTCTATTTCTACTAAGCAAGTCTCTGGTGCATCAATCTTTACTCGTTTTTCTGTCTTTCTCGTTTTATTTCCTTTCTTGGCTTTTAAGACCACTAGATAATTACCAGAAGCACCAAAACGATGACTTGGTTCAGCATCCCTTGAGATATTGCCGTCTCCAAAATCCCATTCATATGTTTCTGCGTTTTGGGATTTATTCTCAAATTGAAGTGCCGTTGGAGCGGTTCTATCTTCTCCTTGAATAGTAAAGTCCGCAATTGGTCGTGCGCAAGAAGCTAAGCCTATAATTAACAGTAGTAAAAAAAAATAATTTTTGGTCATGATCTACTTTATTTTATAAGAGTATGCTTAAAAATCTTATTTCGTTTTTTTTAAGATTTGGAAATATTTTCTCGTCTTTCCTAAAATTGTTAGGATTGTTAAATTTTATTTACCCCCTAACAACACAAACAATCTAGCAATTCAACCATCAAAATTTTAATAGAAAGATAAATTATTCATTATCAGAAAGATAAAGATTTAAACATGCTCTAAATATCTTTCGTAATTCTTTATAGTACTCGAATTTTCATCTTAATATCCTTTGCTGGTCGGTTGGCTCTATCTCCTTCTACTACGGCAATTTTGTCAATCACCTCCAGGCCTTCTACGACCTCTCCAAATACAGTGTATTCCATATCCAAATCTGGACGACCACCAACTTCTTTATAAAGCGCTTTTTGAGCTTCCGTATATTTAATGCCTTTCATTCGTTCAAATTGATTTAGTAGTTGGTCGGATACTGGGTTGCCTTGAACAATGTAAAATTGAGAGCCAGAAGATTTTTTCTCGGGATTACCAGCATCAGGTGTTCTTGCTGCTGCTAATGCGCCTTTAAAATGAGGAGAACCAATCTCTGCGGTCAATTCATATCCTGGACCACCGCCCCCTAAAGGAGCGCCTGGTGCTGCGCCACGAGAATTAGGATCACCTCCTTGAATCATAAATCCTCGCATGACCCTATGAAAAAGTAAGTCATCATAAAATCCTTCTCCTGCTAACTTTAAGAAATTTTCTTTATGAATTGGCGTTTCGTTGTACAATAAGACTTTCATGTTTCCATATTCTGTTTCAATTAAAACATAAGATGCTTTATTGCCACAACTGCTAATGAGTGCAAAGAGGCATAATCCCAAACAGACTTTTAATAATTGTTTCATGATGTAATTAAATTATGAGTTAATGAGATGGATGAGTTAATGAGATTGATGAGATTGATGAGTTGTTTAATATTTTAATATTTCACTTCATAACCTTATTGATCTTATTACCTCATTACCTTTTGAATTACACTTCTGTATCACTTAATAATCCTTCTTCTACAAAATATTGTACCACTTTTTCTTTTAAGAACTCACTTTGAGCTTCTGCGCCATTTACAGGGACAGGCTTTAACACTTTGTAATGTGGCCAACCGTCTTGATCTAAACCTTCAAATTCATAATACCCATCAGGAATCAACAAACGACAAATGGCAATATGCATCAAGTCTTGTTTTTCTTCCTTGCTGAATTTTGTTTTAGGTAAGGCTAGTTCCTGCATCCCGATTAATAATAATACGGCATTTAAATCAGGTAGGGTATTTTTTTTAAAATTATCTTTTACAAAATGTTGAATTCTTAACCATTCAAAATTTAATTTCCAGGTTTCCATTATTTATGATGATTGGATTATTGGGAAAACGGCTTAATTGCTAATTAATTAACGCAAGTTGACCAATAATGGGTGATCGATTTTTTGCAAAAGTATAATAACGCTTAATGATTGACAACAGTTTTAGTTCGCCTAATAAGGCGTAATTTTACACTTCATCGGCTATCTATTGGATTTTATCTAAATTTCACAACTCTATGTTGCAAAGTTTTGTTAATTTCATGCCCGAAAGCTACATTTTATTAAAATCAGACAATTTGGTAACTATTTATCAAATTCAAAAACGTAAATACAGAAAATCATGCAAAGTAAATTTATTAGTTATGCTGTGATGGGCTTTTTTGCCTTCATTGCATTATTAACCTTTTCTAATAGTACTTTTATTACCCTACAACCAGGGGAAAGAGGTGTTCTATTTGAACGATTTGGAGATGGTTTAGTTAAAGACGAAATCTATACACCCGGATTTCATGTTGTTGCACCTTGGAATGATATGTTTGTTTATCAGGTGAGAGAGCAACAATTAGATGAACAAATGAGTGTATTGTCCAACAATGGATTGAAAATTGAGGTCGATGTAACGGTTCGGGTAAATCCTAAATATGATAAAGTAGGGGATTTACACGAAAAATTTGGTCGAGATTATATCAATACATTAGTTCGACCAGAAATTCGTTCTGCGGTAAGAAATATTATTGGCCGATTTGAGCCAGAAGAATTATATTCTTCTAAAAGAGATGAAGTACAACAGTTGATTCAAGAAGATTTAGAAAAATCTTTAGATGATAATTTCTTAGATTTAAAAGCTACATTAATTAGAGATATTGAATTACCTGATAAAGTAAAAAATGCGATTGAGGTAAAAATTGAAGCAGAACAATCTGCTTTAAAGTACAAATATATTTTGCAGCAAGAAAAGCAAGAGGCAGAAAGAATCATCATCGCAGCGCAAGCAAAAGCAGAAGCTAATAAAATTCTAAGTTCAAGTTTAACGGCTAATATCCTAAAAGATAAAGGAATAGAAGCAACTTTAGAGTTGGCTAATTCTCCAAATTCTAAGGTAGTTATTGTAGGCGGTAGCGAAAGCGGTGGTCTTCCAATGATTTTAGGGAATAACTAGAAAAAATAGTTCTTATTAAAATATTGTCTTAGATTAACCTCGACGTTTGATAATGTCGAGGTTATTTTTTTGGTTGAAGCATAGGGGAACACCTATTTTTCCTCGTCTTGAATAAAAAATGTACCTAAATCATCTTAAAAAGTGATTTTTGTCATTTTTATTCGTCTAAAGGGTAGGTAACTTTGTCGTATCATTCAATCAAAAAGAATAGGAGTATGAAAAATATCAAAGAAATAATAAAACCTGTAGCTATTTTAACAATTGCGTTATTAATATCAACTCTGGTTGTTGGAATGATAGCTTATGCCAACTGTGAAGAAGCTAAATTAATTATTGATAATTTAATGGGTAAAACGGTTGAAGTTAGTAATTTAGGACAGGCTTAATAACACTATTCTAAAAAACTGGAAACTTAACTTTTCCATACGTTTCTCCAATTCTATTTGTATAAATTAGAGCGTCAGCTAAATAATGGACATTTTTTAGAAGTCAGAAGTCAGAAGTCAGACTGGATACAAATAAACTATTGATTATCAGAATGTTAATCTTGAATTATCAGACTTCTCTTCAAATTTCAATTTTCTTTCTGACTATCTAATAACAAACCCTTTGATAATCTCTTGAGATTATCAAAGGGTTTATTACTTGGGGAGTAGGAGAAAAATAACCTACTCAAATAAATCATCCATGGCACTTTGAATTTTGCATACGAGGTGATTTTAGCAAAAAATAAGGTTAGGATAGCTTAAAATACAAATAAATTAAAATCTTAATTTATAGAATGCAAAATAGTATTTTGGCCACATATCAATGTGGTGAGTACAAAATAAAAGGGTTAAACAAAAAAAGAATTGACTATATTTAGTTAAACGCTATTCTTTATAAAATGCGGTAAAATGGTGTTGACTAGGTGGTTAATTGCTTTTAATGACTCATTCAACAAAACTATGATTGTTAATATACCTGTAAATAATTGAGGAGAGATGTTTTGAATTCTCCGAAATAAGCCTTTTATTTGTAATGCCTTTAATGATTCTCTCTATGTATGAGGTCGTTTTTCTTAACCGAACGACGGCCTCTATTGGAGGTCTGTATAACCTTCAATCATACCTAGCTACTAAAGAATAGACCATCGGTAGCTTTCCTTCCAAGTTTTTAATTTGATACCCTTTTTCACTTTCTATAATATTCGGAAAACAGGCATAGGGAGAATAATCGTATTCTCGAAAGTTTTCTATCCTTAAATTGTGCTTCAATAAGACCTCAAACACTTCTGATAAAGGATGATTCCAACTATAACCCATTATTGGTTCATGTGCTTCTCCATCTGTATAACTAGTTGTATACTCCTCATGGAATACTTTTGTATTAAAATAAGGATAGGCCAATTGTTTAAAGCCATCATCTAACATCCAAAGAACAGGATGAAATTCAACAAAAATAAATTGACCACTCGGTTTTAAAAAATGCGCAATTAGCTGACCCCACTTATCTATTTTGGGTAACCAACCTATCGTTCCGTAAGATGTAAATACAATATCAAATTGCTCTGCTAAGTGCTCATCTAATTGATTGATATCGCAACAAATAAAAGTAGTTTGTTGACTTAAATTTAATTTTGCTGCTAATTTATTGGCTTGCTTGATTGCGGTATCAGATAAATCTACTCCTGTTACTTTAGCGCCCATTCGTGCTAAGGATAAGGTGTCTTGGCCAAAATGACATTGTAGGTGTAATATTTTTTTGCCTTTGATATCACCTAAAAGCGCCAATTCAATTTCTTTGAGAGACGATTTTCCTTTCAAAAAATTGTCATTATCATAAAAATCAGAATGGATATGAATAGTGGTCTTTTTGTTCCAAAGGATTTTATTAGTTTTGATATAGTCTTGCATGATGACTTATTTTTAATGGAATAGAATTTTGTAGTTATTGAATGATTATATTAACTCATCTTAGGATATAATAATTCCTGTTTTTTTAAAATCAAGTTGATAAAATTTTGAATTAATTTTTCAGCCCTTACCTTTATCGCTGTATAATAAAGAAAATTAAAAAAAATGCAGTACCGAATCATTATCCTAGGCTTTATTTGTTCATTATTTGCCTGTAGCAACCCTTCTACTAAATACGATGTTTTAATTACCAATGCGACCATTTATGATGGTAGCGGAGAAAAACCTGTGATTGGTTCGGTCGCTATCAACGGAGATAAAATAGCCGATATTGGGCAGTTGGAGAATGTAATCGGGAAAAAAGAAATAGATGCCAACGGGATGGCTGTTAGCCCTGGGTTTATTAATATGCTAAGTTGGGCAACCGAAAGCTTGATAGAAGATGGTCGAGGGATGAGTGATATTAAACAAGGAGTAACTTTGGAAGTGATGGGCGAAGGTTGGTCGATGGGGCCTATTAATGAAACAATGAAAGCCAGTAATATAAAAAGCCAAGGAGACATTAAATATGATATTCCTTGGACCACTTTAGGCGAATATCTTGAATTTTTAGAAAAAAAGGGGGTTGCGCCCAACGTAGCTTCTTTTATGGGAGCAACGACTGCTAGAATCCATGAGTTAGGCTATGAAGACCGACCGCCTACGGTAGAGGAACTAGCACGAATGCAACAATTAATACGCCAAGCAATGGAAGAAGGCGCCATGGGAATTGGTTCATCTTTAATTTATGCTCCTGCTTTTTATGCTAAAACAGAAGAGTTGGTTGCACTTTGTCAAATTGCAGGGGAATATGGAGGTCGATATATTACCCATATGAGAAGCGAAGGCAATAAATTATTAGAAGGCGTAGATGAAGTACTAACGATTGCTAAAGAAGCTAATATTGGTGCGGAAATTTATCATATGAAGGCAGGCGGACAAAATAATTGGGCAAAAATGGATTTGATGATTGCTAAAATAGATAGTGCTCAACAAGCTGGATTAGACATTACAACCAATATGTATAATTATGTAGCGGGCGCTACAGGCTTGGATGCGGCAATGCCACCTTGGGTACAAGAAGGCGGGTACAAGGCATGGGCAGAGCGTTTGCAAGACAAAACGATTAGAGCAAGAGTGAAGGCAGCCATGAAAGAGGATGCATCCGATTGGGAAAACCTCTATTTTTCTGCTGGCTCTGCCGGTAATTTATTATTGGTTGGTTTCAAAAGTGATAGTTTGAAAAAATATACAGGCAAAACTTTAGCAGAGATAGCGGCAATTAGAGGAACGGATGCAGAAGATACGGCTATAGATTTAGTGATTCAAGATGGTAGTAGAGTAGGGACAGTTTATTTTTTAATGTCTGAAGAAAATATCAAAAAACAAATACAGTTGCCCTATATTACTTTTGGTTCGGATGCAGGCGCATTGGCTACCGAAGGCGCTTTTATCAAATCAAGCACGCATCCAAGAGCATACGGAAATGTAGCTCGACTTTTGGGCAAATATGTAAGAGATGAACAAGTTATCTCTTTAGCAGAAGCGATTAAAAAATTAACTTCTTTACCTGCTGAACACTTAAAAATTAGAAATAGAGGCTTTTTAAAACAAGGCTATTTTGCCGATGTTGTCATTTTTGATCCAGCCACCATTCAAGATAAAGCGACTTTTGAAAACCCGCATCAATACGCAGAAGGGGTAGCACATGTCTTTGTCAATGGTGTTCAAGTGTTAGAAGATGGAGAAGCTACTGGCGAATTTGGTGGCCGAGTGGTGAGAGGACCGGGATGGACAGGATGGGATTAATTAACGTCAATTACAACCTCAACCTCAACTTCAATTTCAAAAAATAGTAAAACTAAAATCTGTGGAGGAAATAAATCCGTGGGGAAATAAAGACTTAACGTCAATTACAACCTCAACTTCAATTTCAAAAAAGAATAAAACCAAAATCCGTGGGGGAAATAAAAATTCGTAGGAATCAGCAACTCAGAATCCGTTGCCAAAAAACTATCCGCTAACAGAAAATTTATAAACAGTTGTAGATAAATATGCTGATCCAGGTTGTAAAACAGTAGAAGGAAAATTAGGTTGATTTGGTGAGTTGGGAAAATGCTGTGTTTCCAAACAAAAAGCACAACGTTTTTGATAAGCAATACCTTGATGCCCAATCATACTACCATCTAACCAATTAGCGGTATACAGCTGCAAGCCCGGTTGGGTGGTAAAAACATCTAAAGTTCGACCACTTTCCAGTTCCACAACCTTTGCTGCTTTTTTTAGTCCTTTTTTTTGATTTAGCACATAATTATGATCATAGCCATTCCCCAATTTAAGTTGTTGATTATTTCGTTCAATCCGTTCACCGATTTTCTTAGCCTTTAAAAAATTAAAAGGCGTTCTTTTAACAGATTTGAGCTCTCCTGTTGGAATGGTGTTTTTATCAATTGGTGTAAATGTATCGGCAAAAATGCGTAATTCGTGGTCAAGACAAGAAGATGCCCCACCATCCTTTAAGTTAAAGTAACAATGATTGGTTAAGTTTATAATTGTTGGTTGGTCTGTAGTTGCTTGATAATCAATGCGTAATTCGTTTTCATTTGTTAAGGTGTAGGTTATGGTGCAGGTTAGATTGCCTGGATAGCCCTCTGTTCCATCTGGACAGGTATAATTCAACGTGAGACTAGGAACACCTCGCTTCTCCATCATTTTAGCGGTCCAAATTACCTTATCAAACCCCTTATCACCACCATGCAAATGATTAGGTTGACTATTAATCGTTACATTATAAGTTTGTCCATCAATAATGAATTGCCCTTTGGCTACCCGATTGCCATATCTGCCTATAATTGCGCCAAAATAAGGTTGTTCTTTTTGTAGGTAATTTGCTAAATTATCAAAGCCTAAATTCACTTCTCCTAAAACGCCATTTTTATCAGGAACTCGAATAGACGTTACGATACCTCCATAATTTGTGATTTTTACTTGCATGCCCTGTTTGTTGGTCAATATAAATAGATCAACTGACGAATGACCAGAAAGCGTCCCGAAAGGTTGTTTGGAAATTGACATGGATTAAAATTGAGTGAACCTAAAAATTTTGGCAAAGCTAGTTAAAAAAAGAAAGGAACAAAAAAGTGGAACTGAATTACTCCAGTTCCACTCAAATCAGTCTATGAGAACACCCGTTATTTTTTAGAAAATACACATAGTTTTTTGAATTAAGTACTTTTATCAATAAGGCACCTATTTTTTAATTGTACCTAAAAAAACTAACCTTTTTTAAGTGTTGGCATTCACTAGACCATTTAATTAATAATTCCCCCTATCTTTTTGTAGAAATTGTAAAAATTATGAATAGATTACTTTCTTTTTTTTGTAACCTTGTGATTTATTTTTATGAAAAGTAAAAGGATTCTTTTATGAAAGATTTTACAAATAAAACGGTTTGGATAACGGGAGCATCTGACGGGATAGGAAAAGAATTAGCCATTCAAATGGCAGCACAAGGCGCAACCATTATTTTAACAGCTAGGAATACAGAAAAACTCAATGCAGTAAAAGCCAGCTTGAAAGGAACTGGACATCTTGTTTATCCGATGGATTTACTAAAAGTCGCTGCTATACCCGATGCAGCAAAGGAAGTATTTGAACAAGCAGGAAAAGTGGATATCTTGATTAATAACGCTGGGATTTCCCAACGTTCTTTGGCGAAAGATACCGCTTTGGAAGTAGACAGAAAGATAATGGAATTGGACTATTTTGCGGTCGTTTCCCTAACTAAACAGGTATTACCACAAATGTTGGCTAGAAAAAGTGGTCATATTGTAACGATTAGTAGTGTTGCTGGAAAAATGGGCCCACCAATGCGAAGTGCTTATTGTGGAGCAAAACATGCGGTTATTGGTTTCATGGATAGCCTAAGAGCAGAATCTCATGCAGACAATATAAAGGTTTTAGTGGTCACACCAGGCTCTGTTAAAACGAATATTTCGGTGAATGCCCTCGAAGGTGATGGTAAAAAACATAATGTGACCGATCCATTAATTGCCAATGGTATTCCTGTAGAAGTCTGTACCCGTAAGATTGTAGCGGGAATAAAAAATAATACATCAGAATTGCTGATTGCTGATGGGAAAACTAAATTGGCGGTCTACTTGCGCCGTTTTTTCCCTAGTTTATTGTTTAAAGCAATGACTAAAATGCAGGCCACTTAAGTTGTAAGGATTAAAGGAAACACAATTATTAGATGCTTACCATCTATCATTAGTATTTATTCTAAAACTTTTCGTCGGAGAGGTCATTAGCTGTTCGCCTTTTGCCTTTCGCCAAATAAAATCTATTCTTTACTCGAATAATTAATCAGCACTAGTGTTTATTCTGAAATTATTCATACGGCAGCCTCTTTGTCATTCGTTCTTTTCCTTTCTCCGAATAAAGTTCACAGAATAAAATTTAGAGAGTAACAAAAAAAATAATAAAAAATGAATTTTTTTGTTACTTCTACGCTAAAATAAAAGTCTTAGATAATGATAGAAATCGATATAGCACAAGAAAACTAGTTGAAAAACAATAGAATGAATTTCTGTATTATTTTATTCTATCATATGAAAACAATTAATGTTTTTGGAAAGTAGGAAATATTAAAATCTTTTACCATTTTTGTTCCCAGTAACAAAGAAATTTCATAACTTACCATCTGGAAAACAATAATATTTATTTCTACTATACTCAAGAGACTAATAACATAACCTATTTTCTAGGAATTCCCATCTATTATAACGAGGCGCTATCAAACTGTTTTTCTTTGTTCAATAATAAAGACTGTTTTTTTATTGAATAAAATGTTGATTATCAATTGTTTGATATTGAATACTTATCATTATACAAACTTATTACACCTGATTTAGGATATAATTCGTATTAACTAAAACATTGAAATATGGCTAATAACAAATCTATTGACAAGCGTCAATTACTTAAAAAAATTACGGACGAGGCAAAAATCTCTCAAAAGCAGGCAGCAATTGTATTAAATTGTTTGTTTGATGCCAATAGTATTTTTACTACAGGGGGCATTAATGAGGTGAATACTAGCACGGAGAAAATAGTAGAACTGAGAACACCAGGGGCACTACAGACAGTCGAATTACTGAGAGAAAAAGCAATGGTCACTAAGGAAACTACAGAGGTAGCCAAAGCGATAGAAGTGATTAAAGAGGTAGCTGTTACTATTATTAAAGAAGTGCCGATCGAGGTGATTAAAGAGATAGAAATTATTCGAGAAGTGGTAAAGGATAATACCTTGCACTTAGAGGTAATTAAGGAAGTACCAGTAGAAGTGATTCGAGAGGTTCCTGTGGAAGTTATCAAAGAAGTGATTAAGGAAATACCCGTTGAGACCATTAGAGAAATCACGGTGATTAAAGAAGTGCCAGTAGAAGTGATAAAAGAGGTAGAGGTGATTCGAGAAGTACCAGTAGAAGTAATTAAAGAAGTAGAAGTAATTGTTGAAGTGCCAGTAGAAGTGATAAAAGAGGTAGAGGTGATTAAAGAAGTAGAAGTGATTAAAGAAGTACCTGTAGAATCAATTCAAGAGGTAACGGTGGAAATGGTGAAGTCTATGAACGTTGTGCGAACCGTAGAAAAACCAGTAGAAGTGATTAAAGAAGTCTTGAAAGCAATAGAAGTAGTGAAAGAAGTTATTGTAGAAGTACCCGTTGAAAAAGAAATGATAAAAGAGGTAGAGGTGATTCGAGAAATTTTTGTCGAAATGGCTAAACCAGTAGAAGTGATTAGAGAAAAGGCTGTAACTAGTAAGGAAACTATAGAAAAGGCTAAAGTAGTAGAGATTACTAAAGAGAAAGCTGTTGCTACCACTACGGCAGTTCCTGTAGAAATGGTAAAATCTATTCATGTAACTCGTGAAGTAACAACGCCTGTTGACCGATCTGTAGAAGTGGCAAAAATGATGGAAGTAGAAGTGATTAGAGAAAAAGCAGTTGAGATGGTAAAAGAGGTGGCAAAAGTAGAACAGGTAGAAGTGACTAGAGAAGTGCCAATTGAGGTAGAAAGAGTAGTGGAAGTAACTAAGGAAATCGAAGTGCCTGTTCCAATGATGCAGGAGGTGGTAAAGGAAATTGAGGTAACTAGAGAAGTTCCTGTTATAACGACTAATACCGTAGAAGTTCCTGTAGAAATTGAATTAGTAAGAGAAGTAGCAGTGGAAATGGTGAACGAAGTAGTGAAAGCAGTAGAAGTAACGAAAGAAGTTCCTGTAGAAGTAGCTAAGGAATCTTATGAAATAATTGAAGTGATTAAGGAAGTAGAGATTATCAAGGAAGTACCAATCGAAATTGTTAGAGAAGTAGAGGTTGTAAAAGGTATTGATTTTGAGATGCTACAGAAAATGATGTCCAATATGGCAACAGTGGAAGTTTCTAAAAATGTAGTTGGAGAAACTAGAACCGCTGGAGATGCAAAAGTAGTAGAACGTCGAGAAATTACTGGAGAAGCACGTATCACTGAAGTGACAGGTGACAGTTATATACGAGAAGGGGATGGACGTATGGAAGCACCTGAAATTTCTATCGAAACAACGGAAAGTATTAAAATAACGAATGATCAGGGGATTCGAGCTGGAAGTGATCGAAAAGATGATCTAACTAAAGTAGAAGGTATTGGTCCAAAAATTAATGGATTATTGAACGATGCAGGTATTTATACTTTTCGCCAGTTAAGTGAATCTTCCGTAGGTACCATTGCTGCTATTTTACAAAAAGCAGGCAAACGATACCAAATGCATAATCCTGCGACTTGGCCAGAACAAGCAGGGATGGCAGCAGATGGTCGTTGGGAGGAATTGAAAAAATGGCAAGACGAATTAGATGGAGGTAGATAGATCGTAACTTTCAGCCTGCGCGATTAGCTGTCAGGTGGAGGAATTTTTAATTTAAAATTTTCAAATTACTGCTGTCTCATTTGTTTTATTCTTTAGTATAAACCATTAACGACAGCTTTAAAAATAACTATATCATGGCTTATATAATTAAACAAAGAGCTATTAATACCATTATTCCCGACAATGATGATAATGGCTTACAAGACAGTATCAAAGTTTTTAAAAAAGGAACCGTCAATAGTTTATCTGTTCGGGTGAATATTACGCATTCTTATAGTGGAGACTTAGAAATTAGTTTAACAGCTCCATCTGGTAAATCTTCCGTTTTGCATGCTCGTGCGGGAGGGAGTAAAGATGACATTGAATTAGTTTTTGATGGCGATGTAGTCGCTGACTTTACAGGAGAAAAGGCCAAAGGAAAATGGACTTTAACTGTGAAGGATTTTGCACCAAGAGATGAAGGGACATTGAATAACTGGAGTTTAAGAATGGATTGTACTGATAAAACTTCTGAAATTTATATTCCAGAAGGAGAAGGCAAATCTTTAGTGAGTAAGCAAACTTGTACAGAAGCAGGAACGATCAAGGGAATCGAAGCTTCTGTAGATATTGAGCATAGTTATATCGGTGACTTAGTCGTTACTTTAAAAGGACCTGGTGCTTCTGTGGTCTTACATGATAGAGAATCAGGTAGTAAAAAGGATCTAAAGAAAAGTTATAAAAAAGCTTTGGCTGCTTTTATTGGGACTAAAGCTAAAGGAGAATGGAGTTTAGAAGTAGCTGATTATGCCCCTAGAGATTCGGGACGAATCAGAGGATGGAATATTGATTTGAGCCTTTAGTAAAAGGAGTTAATGGATATGCGATACTAGATTTTTGACATTAAATAAGTTGTTCCGAATTGAGGCATTATTCTATTCATTAAGCATCCAATATCCAATAGTGAAAAAAGTCAGATTTTACTTTTGTAAGGTGCTGATTATTAGTGTTTTATAAGAGGGGGTCTGGCTTTTTTAGTTGGAGGAATCTGTTTTATTAGCATGGGAGGTTATGGCTTCGATTTAATGTGCAATTAATAACCCAGAATGGGTTAAACGTCAATAATCCCTGCAATGCGGGGATTTGGCAAATTATGCACTATTCCTCAACGCTGAAAGAATTGAACAATAATTTTCTTTACATTGAGGCTGTATCAAAACATAAAATGAATTTTTTAAACCAGAATAAAATATCGAAACCTTCCCCCTTCCTCCAAAGGGAGAAAAGTTCTATGCTATTTGAAAAATCAGAATTTTTATTGGTGGATTATTTCAAAATTGCCTTTTGATGCAACCTCGGAATCATCAAATATTAGCCTACCCTCGCATTTCATACGGGGTTACTTTCGTTCAATCCCTACAGGATTTTTAACTCTTTATCCTCAATTGGAAATTTTTCTACATCAACTAAAGTCACCAGCTATTTGAATAAGAGAAATAGGTGTTTCTTTTCAATAACCTGTAGTAGCAAGCAATACCATGGATCACTAAAGGGACACAGAAATAGCTCCTTTTTTATGGATGCCCTAATAGCTTATAATTAGCTAATTATCAATTGTTAGAATCCGCTCTTTTAGATTAATTAAATAAAAACAATAATTAAACTTTTTTTCATCGAACTTTCCTATTTTCGTGGCGTTAATTGGTTGTGTTTACTACATAAAACTCTAACAAATCAAACTCACGATATTTTATTGTTTAAAGATTTTAGGTTACCTTAAAATATTAGACAAATTTTAACCTACTTTTTTATCAACGTTTGATTAGCATCTATGTGCTCGAAAATAGCTACCAGTATCAGTACGAAAAATAACGAAACAACGATTATTATTCCCCTTCTAAAAGGAGCTTACCAATTAGGTATTGTAAGGACTATTGAAGAAATAGCCCACCATTGGCAATTAGCAGCTCCTGCCCATGATGAATTTCTGCAAGTACCTTATTTAGCTTTTATGGAATCTCGGCCACCAGGCGGGAATATGCATTTTCGATACTTGGTTTTTTATAAAAAAAGCCAACCTATTGGTGTAGCTTACTGTCAAATTTCTGAACTTAGAATTAGAGAAGCACTTACTGATCCAACGCTGTCTTCTTTTCGACAGAAATTGAATGATACTATTTTAAAGGCAGCGGATATGAATGCGCTGTTTTGTGGTAATATTTTGCTGACTGGCGAACATGGTAGCCATTTTATGGAATCTGTTGATATAAAAACGGAAAGTTTATTATTGAAAGAGGGAATGGAAGCCTTAAAGAACCAATGTAAAAAAGAAGGAGAGCATATTTCTTTATTATTGATTAAAGATTTGGATGCTCCTAGAAAAACAGCTTTGCATCCTAAATTAGGGAATGATTATAAGGAATTTTCTATACAGCCAAAGATGATCTTAAATATTCAGAAAAAGTGGACTACTTTTGACGATTATTTAGCAGCCATGACTTCTAAATACCGAGTTCGAGCGAAACGTGCTTTTAAGAAAGGAAAAGGGATTGAAAAACGAGAATTAAATTTAGAGTCGATTAAGGCATTTTTGCCAAGAATTGACGAATTATATAAATGTATAGCCGAAGGAGCGGGATTTAATGTGGTGACCTTGGATGGTGAGTATTTCTTGAATTTTAAAAGACATTTCCCAGAAAAATTTAGATTATTTGGTTATTTTCTTGAAGGGGAAATGATTGCTTTTTATACTACTTTTCGCAATCAAGAAGAATTAGAAGCGCATTTTTTAGGTTTTGCCAATGAAATTAACCGGAAACACCAAGTCTATTTAAATATTCTTTACGATTTAATTAAACAAGGAATTGAAGTAAAAGCGGGTTATATCAATTTTGCTAGAACTGCTTTAGAAATCAAAAGTTCTGTTGGTGCAGCACCCGTTGATTTATTTTATTTAGGCAAACATACCAATTCTTTAAAAAATACCTTATTTACGCCAATCTTGGCTTATTTTAATCCTGCTATTGATTGGGTACAACGCAAACCGTTTAAAGAGTAACCTTTGTTCTACAGTTTTTTTATTAATAAATAATAGTTTGCAAAAGTACCGAGCTATTTTGGAATCACCTCTTACCTTGTAACCTCATTACCTCGAAACCTCATCACTCCAACCCCACATTTACCCGCCAAATCCTACCAAATTCTCAATTTCCTAGCAATTCGTTTGAAAAAATTAAAATTTGTGGATACCTTCAACCCACATTTGAAGGAAGCGATAACACTATTTCCTGAAAGAAGTAGAAAAAATCCTATTTTTGGGTTTATTCTTTTTGAAGAAATAAGTATCGTTAAAATATAATTTGGCAGATCTAATTTTCCTAACCTGCCTAAAACTAAATCTTAATTTTTTATGAGTAAGAAAATAACTACTTTGATGTTACTGCTTTGTGCGCCTTTATTAATGTTTGCACAAAGCATCAATAAGTTACCTTTAATGCTGACTGGGACTCTTTGGGAGTCTATTGAGGGCGCGATGGATTGGATAAATGGACTAGTCTTTTTTAGCGTTAATTTTCCAATCATAGGAGAACGACCTTTTGTTTTAATTTGGTTGGTAATTGGGGCACTCTTCTTTACTATTTATAATGGATTTGTTAATTTTTGGGGGTTCAAACATGCTCTGGATGTTGTTAGAGGAAAATTTGATGATCCTAGTGACCCAGGGGAAGTTTCTCACTTTCAAGCTTTGGCGACTGCTTTGTCAGGAACTGTAGGGGTAGGTAATATTGCTGGGGTGGCTCTAGCGATTTCACTAGGTGGAGCAGGTGCTACTTTTTGGATTATTTTAGTTGGATTATTGGGGATGTCCTCTAAATTTGTGGAGTGTACCTTAGGCTTAAAATATAGAAAACAATTGCCCGATGGTACTGTTTCTGGTGGTCCAATGTATTATTTGAGTGAAGGATTGGAAAAAAGAGGGGTTGGCGGTTTAGGTAAAGTATTAGCGGTTTTATTTGCTATTGCTTGTATTGGTGGTTCTTTTGGAGGTGGAAACATGGTGCAAATTAACCAAGCTACTTCTCAATTGGTCACGGTAACTGGTGGATCAGAAAGTTTTTTCTTTGGAAATGAATGGATGTTTGGGGCAGCAATGGCTATTGTAGTAGGGATTGTCATTCTTGGTGGAATTAAAAGTATTGCTAGTGTAACGGATAAGATTGTTCCATTTATGGTAGGTATCTATTTGTTGGGTGCAATTATCGTTATTGGATACCATTTTACCGATATTCCTTGGGCTTTTGGTGAAATCATTCAAGGTGCTTTTAGCAAGTCTGCTGCTTTTGGTGGTTTTGTTGGGGTATTAATGATAGGTGTTCAGAGAGCGGCTTTCTCTAACGAGGCGGGTATTGGTTCTGCATCTATTGCCCATGCTGCTGCAAAAACAGATGAGCCAATTAGTGAAGGAATTGTGGCTTTATTAGAGCCATTTATTGATACTGTAGTAGTTTGTACGATGACAGCTTTGGTAATTATCATTACGCAAAATGCGCCAGAAGCTACCGTAGCTTTAGCGAATGATGCAGAAAAGATTGCCTTAACTTCTCGTTCTTTTGCTTCTGTGATTCCTTGGTTTCCTCCAGTATTAGCAATGGCAGTTATCTTATTTGCTTTATCTACGATGATTGCTTGGTCTTATTATGGCTTAAAAGCTTGGACGTACTTATTTGGCGAATCTGCACTTTCAGAAAATCTTTATAAACTAATTTTCTGTTTGTTTGTAGTGGTTGGTTCAGCTACAAGTTCTGCAAGTGTTTTTGGTTTTGGAGATGCGATGATTTTTGCGATGTGTTTCCCGAATGTACTAGGGCTTTATTTCTTAGCACCTGAGGTAAAAGCAGATTTACAAAATTACTTTGCTAGAGTGAAATCTGGGGAAATTAAGAAGTATTCTTAGATTGTGAAGTGATTCATAATTTATAGCCTACAAATATTATAAAAAATGCCGTAGTGAATTTATCGCTACGGCATTTTTTGTTTAGGATGTTTTTAGTGCTAAATAGTGTAGTATTGAATTGTTGACTTCAGTCAACGAGAAAGATTTATTAAGAACTGCTCTCGTGTTGACTAAAGTCAACAATCCAATATCTTTCAAAATTTACTTTTTCTCCCCGACTTGTGCCGCTCGTTTTTTATGAAACTCAATATGTGCATCCGCATCCCATTTTAGTTGCCAATGATCCGCATAATCTTGTAGTAGACCCAACCCAACAGTTGCTCGAACGCTATCAATTTTATGCGGATTTTCAATAGGGGCAAAGAATGGTTTTCCTGTAGCCTGATCGGTATTTAATTGACTACCATAAATTTGTTTTTCGCCTTTCCGCATCCTAACTCTATCTACCAATAAAGCGACGGAACTCCAACGGACTTCTCCTTCATCAGCAGCTTTAGAAATAATGGGTAAATATTTTTCTTGAACAGCTAAATCTGCATGTTGAATGACTAAAAAAGCAGTACTTGCCTGCGCTTCTCCAACTAGTGCTTTTCCTGGATAGCCATGTTCCGCAATAATTTCCTCAATTCTTAGGGTATTAACAGAGTCTGAATAGCTTTGAATCTTCCAAAGAGAATCCATTTGTGGACTTTGCCAACCATATTTATCAGATACTTCCCGCATATACCCTCTTTGTGCTTGGTCTGTTTTGTGGATGACCGCTAATTCTTCCATTAAGGCTAAATTAACTCCAGAGGCGGCAATTGCTGCTTCATACTTTTGACCAACTAGTTTTTCGAAATCGCTTCCTTTCAAAAATTTAAATTCTTCGTAATTGTCAAAAACTTGTTTGGCACCGCCCCAACTCAATTCAAAGGCTTTGTCTAAATAAGTATTTAAAACGGCTTCATCATTTGCTTTATAAGCACAAGCTGCTGCTCGCATGATACTTAAATAACTAGTTTGCTTGATGTTAAAAGCAGCTTCATACTGTGTTAAACAATCAGCATAATTGGCTTCATTTAAGGCAGCTTCTCCTGCTTTTACTTTTTCAATATACTCAGGATTTTGTGAACTAAAAGTCTGCGCAATTACAGAAGAGGGAATAAGAAAAACGGTGATTAGGGTTAGAAGAATGTACTTCATGATTTTGGTTTTTATGATTTGAAAAATAGAAAGGTACAACAGAAGTTGTTAATGGAAGCTAAAGTAGAAGGGGAGATAACTGTTTTTTACAAAAAAAGGAGGATATATTAGGTTGTACAGATTAATTGGATCGAGTAGATTTATACGGATTTTTAAAATAATTTTAAAAAATCAGTAAAAAATTAGCCAAATCCGCTTAATCCGTACAACCTATTAAATTTTACCGTTGCACGATTAATTTCTTAGTAATCACTCCCGCTTCCATCTCTATTTTCAAAAAATATAAACCATTTTCAAAATTAGTAGTAGAAATATCCACAATATTTGGATTAGCTAAATTGAGTTGATCTACTAATTTACCTTGCACATCAAAGATGCGAATCAATGCAGTAGTTGGCGCAATAGCCGCTAAATCTATTTGCAAATAATTAGTTGCTGGATTTGGATAAACCTTCACTAAACTTTCATCTAAAACCTCTTTAATACTAACGGTAGATTCACTTGCATCCAAGACAATTTGAAAAGGTGTAATGCCTATCCAACCACCTTCTTGATCTGAAACAGTAAAGGTGAATTCATCTGTACCTTCCGTGGCATCGGTATCATGTCGATATTTAAAAGCGCCATTATTGATATCTGCTTGGGTAAACTGAGTACCGACGGCAATGGGTGCTTTGTTGAATAATAAGCTACCGATGGAAGGTTGTTTAACCAAAGTATAGATCAATTCCGCTGCTGCATTATTGGCATCTTGTGCTAATAAAAATTCACTATCAATCAATCGACCACTCTTAGGTTTTACAGGTAATACTTCATTGGTCACTAGACTCGGGGCGTCTAAAGTCAAATTACCACAAAATTCTAAACTCCATTCATCTAAGGAACCACCTTCGCCAAAACCATCCGTTACTTCAATGCGTAATGTCCATTCCCCAAAAGTAGATTCTCCATCAAAAACGGATAATGGTTCTTTGGGTTGGTGTAGTGCGCCACCGATTGGCGGACAAGGCAATTCAGAAGGAGATTCATCATCAAAACCCAAACTAAATGGAACAGAACCTGGACATTTTCTCTCAAATAAAATAGCAGTAGTACCTGCTGGACTAACTAAAGTGGTTCGAATATGACTGACCCAATCGTGAGACCCTCTAATTTGTGGAACATTTAAATCACTAATTTCAAAATTTTGCGTCACCGTCATTTTAGATTCAATAGTGGGGGTACCAATACTAGAAATTAAGATAGGAACATCTGCCGCTATTTCACTAGTACAACTTAAATTTTGGGTCTGAAAAGCGAATATTTCAGAACTAGTACCCACACCACATTCATTGATTGGATTTACCCGCCAGTAATAAATTGTTCCTTGGTCAATGGTGATGGAAGGGGTATAAGTTGTACCAATAATATTAGTGCCTTTGTCGATGATCGCATCCCCAAAAGCAGGATTGGTGGCTATTTCTACTTCATAAAGGTCGGCATCTACAGTTGGTGTCCAACGGAAGAGCGGTAAACCAACTCCTGAAGTATTATTAGTCGGTTCTGTTAAAGCAAAATCAGTAAATTGATTAGACACTAAATCTAAATTAATGCTACGTCTAATGGTATCTACCCCTTCGGCAACACCAACGATATCAAAGATAAATTCGCCTTCTGGATAATCCGCTGGGAAGGTAATGGAAAATTGATTTTCATTACCAGGCGTAACGGAAGGGCTACTAAAAGAAGTACTAAAAGCATTATTTTCTGCAATTGGTCCAGAAAAAGCAATTGGTTGATCAAAACCTAGTAAAGAAAAAGTGGTTAAATCTATCTCGACTGTATTGGGTAAACAAACTTGTTGTGTCTGAATAGACGTCGCAAAAGAAAACCCTTCGGCAGTTGGCGAAACAATAGAAATATCTCGATTAGAAATATCGAAGAAAATATTATCAACCGCTTCTACTTTAATTCTTGCTTTGTCGGTCAAAATATCTGGAATGGTAACAGATTGCGAACCATCATTATCGGTATTTTCAACTAAAACAATATCATAAGAAATCCCTCTATTGGTAGATAATAAAATATTGACTTTTTGGCAGTTGACTTTACCTGTATTCGTGCCAGCGACATCCCATTTTATTTCTGCAAAAGCACCTGCATTTAAGACGTCGGCAGTTCTATTAGGAAATTGGACTAGAAATGGTCCTGCTTCTTCGGTTGCTTCAAAAGAGACATCTTGCCAATCTATACCGCCTGCTTCTGCATTATTATCTCGTACCAATAAACGGAAGGTTAGATTTCTATCATAAGTCGGTAAAACTTCTGTACGGTCCATTCTATTATTAATCAAATCTACTAATTTAGGAAAGGTTCTTTCTGGACTAGTACTTGGGGAGAAGGAACGAAAAGTAGGCGCTGTTCTTAGTGGTTCACCCAATGGAACTGCTGGACCTGTATTGATTTGTTCCCAACTATAAGTTAAAGCATCTCCATCTTCATCTGTAGCTACGCCTTCTAGTGCAAAAGGCGTACTAATTGGGATATAAAAGCCATTTTCATAAGGCAATTCAACGACAGGTTGATTATTATTGGTCGAAATAATATTCGCACAACTACTTTCCAAATTACGCTCTCTTAGCATCTGTTCAACATTGCCACTATGGAAATAGTCGTCCGCTACATTTTGTACGTTATTTGCAGAACCACAAGCACCTGAATAAGACATAATCGTACTACCACTTCCTGGTTCAAAAGCTGTTCCTGTTGAAATTTGACCTTCTGAACCAGGGCAATTTCCCCAAGAATGACTAGCCGCTAATTGATGCCCCATTTCATGACAAACTAATTCAATGGCAAAGCGGGAATCATTATAAAATTGACAAGAACTACCTCGTGTTTTATCCGCTTCACAGGCACTCCCAAAAGCTGCCAATCCGACTGCTCCACCACCTGTAGAACAATTGGCAATAAAAACATGACCGATGTCAAATTGATCTCGACTCACGATATTTTCTATCACCATCGGATTTTGACTAAAAGCAGAAACTAAATTATTACCGTCTTCATAAGGATCGGTTGCGGCATCCAGAAAAATAAGATCGTCCGTATTGTCAATGAGTACCATTCTAATAGCAATATCGGTCTCAAAAATCATATTAGCCCGATTCATAATCGCCACAAAATGAGATAAGACTTCCTCTTTAGTGGTCGCATTATGATAATCCGCATATTCTCCTGTAGCCGCAATGGCGGCTCGATAAACGTATAAATCGACAGGTACGTTTTTATTTCTTGATTTACTAGGATTGGCAGGTGCTAATTCTAGAGGTTTATCCGTCATTTTTGCCCCACACTTCCAAGTCATCGCTTCGATTTCTTTGCTGACCGTTCCATACTTAGCATAAGAAGTTGTATAATATTTGGTTTGATTAGTCGCCATTGGATCAATGAAAATTGCCCCTTCTGGAGATTGAATCATGGCGTGAAAACCTAAAATAGTATAGCCCAATCGGGTATTTAATTGCGGATTGTTGACCGATTTTCCTCGATATGTTTTCATGGAAGGATACCGAGCAGCCAAACCACTTTCCATAATCGAAGATTCCCAAATCTCAAAATCTTCTAAACTACCATCGGGCATGGGTAATGGAATAATCAGCCCCTTTTGATGAGTAAATTCTTGAGGAGAACGTGCCAACGTTTTAGTTAAGGCATCGATTTCTAAGCTAACTGCGCTAAATTGGGTTGGTAATAAAGCCTTTTCGCTATTCCTTGGAAAGACTACTTGTTCGGCATTTACACCTGACCAAAAGGTCGTTTGCGCAGATAAAAAAAGGGTACTTAATATAGCAATAAGGGTAAAACAGTACTTCATTGATGGTTTGTTATGTAACACAACTCTGTGAGTTGCGGGAGTAGGCTTTCACAACTCACAGAGTTGTGTTACTCGCATGATTCATTAATATTTTCGACCAAAATAAAAAGCATTTACTAAAGCAGCCAAATTATCTAAATAAAAGATGCTGGAAAGACAATCAAATTACAGAAAAAGAAAAACGTTGGTGGAAATAATGCATTAAAAAGGCGATAATTCCACCGACGATAAAGCCAGAAAGAACATCTAATGGATAATGGACACCCACATAAACTTGGGCAAACCCAATAGATACCGCCCAGAGCAGCAATCCATATCGCCACCTTTTTAATTGTAGTCCTAGTGCTAATATTAGAAAAGTAGCGATGGCAAAATGATTAGCGGCATGGGAAGATGTAAAACTATAGCCGCTACCACAAGGCGCTCTTAGAAAAACATTTTCTTGAAAAATAGGGTCATTACATGGACGGATTCTTTGGACGCTTTCTTTAATTAAAAAACTACTCGTTAAATCACTTCCCGTTACCGTTAACCCTAAAAAAAGTAAAAGGGGGACTCCTTTTTTGCCTACCTTCAAGAATAATAATAAGGTAAACAGAAAGTAAGCAGGTAACCAAAAGTATTTATTGCGCCAATAGGGGAGCAGCCAATCGAAAAAGCTGTTTTGCCACGTTCGATTGATGAGGATAAAAATAGATTCGTCTAGTTGTAATAAGTAATCCATGTGTTGGCAATTTTCAATTTTCAATTTGCAAATAACAATTTTCAATAGACATTCGGCTTGAATTAGTAGATAAAAGTTGATGCTATCCTAAACAATTAGTGAAAGCTGCTTATTTTTGACAAAAAATAATAGATGAAGTATCTAATTTGTGCATTATGCTTACTCGGTCGTTTGGGATTTTTGAGTGGACAAGTAACGCCTTTGCCGCTGGCCCATTCTCATAATGATTATGAACAAACAAACCCTTTGTCCGATGCTTTAGCAAATGGGTTTACGAGTGTCGAAGCAGATGTATTGTTTATTTATGGTAGATTATATGTTGGGCATAATATGCCAAATAAAAAGCGACACAATTTAAAGACGCTAACCAAGCAATATCTAAAGCCACTTTATAAAAGATTTAAGGCGAACGGTGGAGAAATTTATAAGGGGTATGAAGGCAATTTTTATCTTTGGATTGACATTAAATTTGAGGCAATACAAACGTATAAAGCTTTAAAAGAACGCTTATACCCTTTTCGAGAAATGCTGACGTATTATGATAAAGGTAAATTGCATCAAGGAAAAGTAACCGTTATTCTTTCGGGAGAGCGTCCTTTTAGACAACTCTTATTTGATGACTTACAATTAATGACTTTAGACGGTAGACCATCAGATTTAGCAAAAAAATATCCAACTAAACTGATGCCTTTTATTAGTGAAAATGCAGGAAAGGTCTGTAATGTAACTAGTTATGAAGAGGTTGGCGAAAAAGAAATTCAATTGATTACGGAGTTGGTTACTAAGGCAGCCGCACAAGGTAAAAAAGTTCGATTGTGGGCAACACCTGAAGAAGAGCAATTATGGGCCGAATTAAAAAAGGCTAAGATTGGATTGATTAATACGGATGATTTGGGACGGTTGCGGCGGTATTTGTTGAGGAATTCCAGTCAGAAGTGATTGAAAATTTGAAATTGAAAATTGAGAATTGAAAATTAAATCTTACCACTTTCCATACTATTTTCCTATTTTGCACGCTACTATCAACCATTTATAATTAAATTCCATCAAAAAATATGAAATCGGCATTAACTACACTTACTCTCTTGCTTGCGTTTACGTTTACCTACGCACAAGAAAATTCCAATACGTTACAACCCATAGACGTCTTTGATTTAGAATACGCAGCAGATCCACAAGTATCTCCTAATGGGAGGCAGGTAGTGTATGTACGGAATTTTAAAGACATTATGACAGATAAAAATCGCTCTAATTTATGGACGATTGATGCGAGTGGGACTAACCATAGACCGTTAACCACAGGTATGGAAAATGACCGTTCTCCTAGATGGTCGCCAGACGGGAATAAACTTTTATACGTTTCTGCGAAAGAGAATAGTTCGCAATTATACTTACGTTGGATGGATACAGGCGTAGAGGCTAGATTGTCTAATTTACCTAATTCTCCAAGTGGTATTCAATGGTCACCAGATGGCAAATGGATTGCTTTTACGATGTTTGTAGCAGGAAAATCCCCTGCTTTGGTACAATTACCCGCTAAACCAAAAGGGGCTAAATGGAATGCGCCACCGAAGTATATCGAAAAGATGAAATTCAAAGCGGATGGTTCGTCAAATATTTTACCTGATGGAAATCGCCACGTATTTATCTTATCAGCGGAAGGCGGTACGCCAAGACAAATTACGAAAGGAGCAAATAATTATGGGAATATTGCTTGGAGTCCTGATGGAAAAAGCATCGTTGCTTCGGCTAATTTACAACGTTTATGGCAATATGCGCCTAGCGATAGTGAAGTTCATGAAATAGACATTGCAACGGGAGCTTTAAAAACCTTGACTTCTAGAATTGGTCCAGATAATGCTGTTGGCTATTCCCCTAATGGAAAAAAGATTGCTTATACAGGATATGACGATAAATATTTAGGCTTGCAATTAAGTCAAATTTATGTGATGGATAGAAATGGAAAGAATAGTAAATCTTTGACGGCTAGTTTAGATAGATCAGTAGAAAATGTGATCTGGAGTAGTGATGGCAAAGGATTATATTTTCAGTACCATGATAAGGGAAATACCAAATTGGCGTATGTGGATTTAAATGGAACGGTGTCTGTATTGACCAAAGATGTAGGTGGGTTATCTCTTGGACGGCCCTATAGTGGCGGACAATTTAGTATTTCTCAAAACGATGTGTTTGCTTTTACCCATAGTACACCTGACCATCCTGCGGATGTTGCAGTAGGGCGTAGAGGAAGTAGTAATATCACTCGATTGACTCGTTTAAACGATGATTTGTTTTCACATAAAGAATTAGGAGAAGTAGAAGAAATTTGGGTAAAATCCTCTTTTGATGGAGCAGATATTCAAGGTTGGATTTGCAAACCGCCCAATTTTGATCCTACTAAAAAGTATCCATTAATTTTAGAAATTCATGGTGGCCCTTTTGCCAATTATGGGGATCGATTTTCTGCGGAGGTACAATTATATGCAGCAGCAGGCTATGTTGTTTTATACACCAATCCTAGAGGAAGCACGAGTTACGGCGCTGATTTTGGTAATTTAATTCACCATAACTATCCAAATAATGATTACGACGATTTAATGTCTTCTGTTGATGGCGTTATTGCAAAAGGGTATATAGATGAAGATAATTTATTTGTGACTGGTGGTAGTGGTGGTGGAGTGCTAACGAGTTGGATTGTTGGAAAAACTGATCGATTTAGAGCAGCAGTTGTTGCTAAACCCGTTATCAATTGGACAAGTTTTGTATTACATGCAGATAATCCAGCTTTCTTTGGAAAATACTGGTTGGGCGGCATGCCTTGGGAAGAAGGCATGCAAGAAAAATATTGGGCACGTTCACCACTTTCCTTAGTAGGGAATGTGGTAACCCCAACGATGTTATTGACGGGAGAGCAAGATTATCGAACGCCAATGTCCGAAACGGTACAGTATTATACCGCTTTAAAATTGCGAAAAATTCAAACCGCTTTGGTCAGAATACAAAACTCTGGTCATGGAATTGCCAATACGCCAAGTAATTTGATGTCAAAGGTAGTTTATGTCTTGGGGTGGTTTGAGGACTATCGAGCGGAGTAGCTTGGGATTTGGTTAAAAATCATACATCTGAAATCTTACATTATAAATCATAAATCCATCTAGTTTTTACGTGACAGATTTATGATTTATGATGTAAGAATTATGATTTAAGATTTACCTAATCTACATGAGCCGCTAATAGCAATAGCAATAGCAATAGCAATAGCAATAGCAATAGCAATAGCAATAGCAATTTGACTATAGTCTTAGCAAAAATAGATTTTGTACAAATTTGATATTGTTGAAGTTGAAATTGAGGTTGAGGTTGAATAAAGCCCAAAAAAAGAGGGTTACGCTCTTGCCGCGTAACCCCTTGAAATTCTCACTAGTTTTAATGAAACTAAAAGTCAACGTATGAATCTTTAGTCTTCGTATGGTTTATGTTGATTTATAAAATCAATGATATACTAATTAGCGTTATAAATATAAGAAAATATTTAGACAGATGTTTTAAATATTTCTTAAATATTGAAAAACTATTAAAAAGAAAGTTATTTGTTGTATATTAATGATGATAAAGTAGGCCTCGCAGAAATTCTTGTTGGGGGGAATACTTCTTATACATAAGAAATCGTGCCAAAGATTCAAATTGAAGATAAAATATTAAAAAAAATATAAATTATTTTTATTTCAATTTGTTTTTTCTGTGTTGAATTTGAATACTCTAAAAAAAGAACTTAAATTATTGCTGAGCTGTTACTATTAAACGGGAACTTTATCAAGATATTTTCTGAACAAGTAATTGTTTTTTGAGTATTTTTGTAGAAAGTATTATTAAAAAGTAAATTATTTATTAAGAACAGGGAGAAGAGAGGCGAGAGTAGAGATGATTTATGATTAAATCGTCTAATTTTTCGTCGTCATTGCTATATTTTGAGGGTGAAACCTCTAATTACTCAATGAAATGGTCTCGAATCTCTATTCTACTGAAAAATTATTAAGATATGAGCGAAATAAAAGAAGCAGTTGGTTTACAACCACTCAACTTAACGGATGGAGCAGTCAGAGAACTAAAAAAAATAATGGCCGCTCAAAATATTTCAGAAGACCACGGTTTGCGTATTGGCGTGAAAGGAGGTGGTTGTTCTGGTTTCTCTTATTCTATGGGATTTGATGTGCAAAAAGAAAAGGATAAGGTTTATCATATTAATGGTATCAAAGTATATATGGAACAAGCACACGGGATTTATTTATTAGGAATGGAGATAGATTGGGAGGATGGTTTAAATAACCGTGGATTTTCTTTTAATAACCCAAATGCGACCGATACTTGTGGTTGTGGTACTTCTTTTTCTGCATAAATTATAAAAGGTTTAAGAGCATAAAAGTAAAGAGGTATAAAGGTAAAGATTCGCACTTTATTTTTATACCTCTTTGTATTTAGCGGGAAGGTTTTACTTAGGAGAACTACCAGAAAGGGTGCTTTTATGGATGGTTTTGATGAAAACTGCCGCAATTTACCTTTAAACTTTTATGCCTTTTGCCCTTTTACCTCCCTTCTATCACTTTTTTAGTTAATTAAAATCAACTTTTTCGTTATAAACCAATAAAATTTGTTATCTTTGACCGTATTCACTTCAAAACAATAAGCAATTAATGAATAGTATTGTCACTCAACGCTTTGTAAAATGTTTAAAGCAGTTAAAAACGGACAACGTGGTGCGTTCTATGCGGCAGTTTGCTTTGTCTGTTGACTATTTGCCACAAAGCTTAAGCGAAATATTGAAAGAACGAAGAGATGTAACGATTGAATTATTACGAAAATCTGTGGATACGTATAAAATGAATCCTGTTTATATCTATACGGGCGAAGGCCCTTTATTTATGACAGAGGAAGACCATAAAAGCTTACGTGTACTCACAATTGTTACGAGTGCCCAAGATGATGAACGGATAGTACATGTACCCATACCTGCACAAGCAGGATATGCAAGTGAAATGGCGAACCCAACTTTTATTCAGGATTTACCAACTTTTACGTTGCCAGATTACAAATATAAAGTTGGGACACATCGAGCATTTGATGTTTCAGGTGATAGTATGGAACCAACCCTCTTTGAAGGAGACAAAGTTATTTGTAGCTTTTTAGAGCCTACTTTGTGGGAAACTTCTATTAAGAATAATTTTGTTTATGTGGTAGTGACTCGTGGAGATGTGTTGGTCAAAAGGTGTTTTAACCATTTGAAAGAAGAGAAACAATTAGAACTACACTCAGATAATTCATTTTATGAGCCTTATCGAATTGGATTAGGAGAAATAAGAGAGATTTGGTATGTACGGGCTAAAATAAGTCCATTTTTACCTTCTCCTCAAAATATTTCTAATATACTACGTGATGAAATGCAAGAATTGCGTAAACAATTAGGTAATCAGAATCGAATGATTGAATTATTAAATGAAACGATGTCAAAGTTAGTGACACAAAATGAAAATTAAAAAAACTAGACTTTATTGAATTTGTGATTTTCAAATGACACTTTCTAACAAAACTAGTTACTGTATCACAACTTTATCCCAGAAAAAAAATATTTTTTCTGAAAAGTGTAAATAAATCACAAAAAAATTATTTTTTTTTCACTTTTTTAATACATTTGCAAACTTTTTTAATTAAAGTACAGTTTAATTAAGTAGGTATTACACTTAAGAATTACTATTAACTTCCCATGAACAATCGTGTAAATCTGCACACATCCCAAAATTATTGCCTATTTAGGTGACTTCTATTCTAAGCAAACAATACAAAGAGAAAGGAAAAAGTATTTTAACAAAATTTTATTTACCGCCACTTAAGTTTACTTGACTATATATACATAGAATATATATTGAAAAAACAAAGTGTTTCGGTAATAAATATGGATATTCACTTGGCCAGCAAATTATCATTTTGTTATCAAAATTTAATAATAAGGATCGTTGCCGACATAAGTGGAAAAAATACAATATATCAAGTCAACTAGTGGTTAAATACTAGTGACCCATCTTTGAGAATCCCGTCTTAGAAATAAAATTAATTTAAAACAAAATTTAATATAAAAGTATGCGTGCGTTAGTTATTACCAATACAATTACGAGAAGAGACGAAAAGTCTCTAGAAAAGTACTTCAACGAAATTTCAAAGTATGAAGTATTGAGCCCCGAGCAAGAGTTGGAATTATTCCAAAAGATTAAGACAGGTGATAAGGATTCCGTTCAGGCGATTGTGAATCACAATTTACGTTTCGTAGTATCTGTTTCTAAGCAGTATCAAAATTTAGGTTTGTCTTTGGGTGATTTGATCAACGAAGGAAATTTAGGCTTGATTAAGGCAGCAGAAAGATTTGATGAAACCAAAGGTTTTAAATTTATTTCGTATGCAGTATGGTGGATTAGACAATCTATCTTACAAGCATTAAACGAAAAGTCTAGAAAGATTAGATTGCCATTGAATCATCAATCTAATGTATCTAAGATTATTTCTAAGCGTACGGAATTACTACAAATCATGGAAAGAGAACCAACCTTGGAAGAAATTGCTGAGGAAACTGGTTTTTCTGAAGAAGTAGTTAAAAAAAGCTTAGAGTCTTACAAGAAGTGTCGTTCTTTAGATGCACCAATTGATGAGGATGGAGATTCCTCTTTAGGTGGATTGATGGAAGATCACCAAATTGAAAGACCTGATACTAATTTAGCATACCGAGAATCAGTAAGTATTCAAGCATCTCAATTATTAAACTCCTTGCCTCCTAGAGAAGCTTCTGTATTGAAGTTGTTTTTTGGTATTGACAGAAAATACCCAATGAATTTAGGCGATATTAGTGATATGATGGGTATCAGTAGAGAAAGAGTTCGTCAAATTAAAGATAGAGGCTTGGATATGTTAAGAATGGCTTCTAAGAAAATGGAAGTTGATTTTAGCTTGAACTAAGCAAAAACGCATATATAAAATAATACCACTTTGCTGGTGAATAAAGGTTATTGTAAGGTGTTATCCATTGTCAAAAAATGGTACTTCTGCAATAACCTTTTATTTTTTGTATCTTTATTTTTTTTAATTAATCAAAAATAACATTTATGGCTGGTCGTAGTATCAAAGTAAAAGTAGTTAAGGAGACATCTAAAAGTGTAACGGTGGAAATCTTAAGTCTAAATCGGAAAATGCCAGTACCAAAGGCTACTTTCGAAGAAAGAGTTGAGAATGGAGAGTATGAAGTGATGAATCCAGAAGTGTTAAAAGCCAATCAAGAAGAAGCTGAGAAGACGACGAAGAAGAAATAACTAGTAGCTAGTTTCCTTAGATGATATAAATAAAATGCCTCAATCATTCATTTGATTGGGGCATTTTGTATTTTAAGATTTGGGTGATGAAAAAAATTAATCCCTAACCACCACCAATTTTTTTGTAATCGTCTGTTGCGCTGTTTCTAATTGCAATAAATACATCCCCGCAGTTAAATTTGCAGCAGACCAATCTTGTTGATAGTTACCTTTTTCAACTAACTGATTATCAATTAACAAAGCCAATTGCTGCCCTTTTAAATCTTGAATACTTAAAGAAATTTTTCCTTTTTGAGGGATGGAATAACTAATTTGAGTATTGCTTGAAATAGGATTAGGATGAGCTGTTAAAGTCGGAGTTCCTAATAATTCTTTGTTAGGTAAAGTTAGTTTACTAGCAACTGCTTCTGTCAAAAGAGTAGGGGGTTGACAAGCAGCAATGGTTGCTAGAAATTCCGTACCTGCAACAGCTTGGAAACCTGCTTTCAAAGTAATGGAAGCATTGGCTTTATAAATCACCTTTTTAGCCAGAGGAATTACTTCATCTGATTGAATCGTACTACTCGCTACATAAACTGAATCGCTACTGACCATGCCCGTAAGATTCATGGTACTGGTTTTACATTCACAGTCATCAATAATATTATTAGCATTTGCATCTATCATATCATCTCCATTAGGACAACTATCACAAACATCTCCTACCATATCATTGTCCCCGTCAGCTTGGTCGGCATTGGCATCATCGGGACAATTATCCATATCAAAACCCACCCCGTCCATATCTGTATCTCCTTCTGCCATGCCTAAAGTGTAGTGAAATAGCCCATCATATCCAGTTACGTGGAGGGTATTAGCGGTAGTATCTCTATTATTAAACCCTTTAATAGACCATCCGCCATTATTTTCCATTTTGACCAAAGCACCTTCTGCAATACCGTTTAATTCTGCATCTAAATAGTGAAAAATCAAGTCGGCATTTAATCCTGTATTATTGGTAGGCGTGATATTAAAATGTCTAAAAATACTAGTACCTGTTGGCACATTTTGATGGTCGTGCCTTCTGACGATAATCGTATGCCCTAAGTTTGAATTGGAGGTAATCGTAGTACCAATATTACCAGGGTTGATGCCATTAGGGGCATTTAAATTAACTGTTTTTACAATTTGACCAGTAGAAGAAGAAGTGATATGACTAGTTTCTGATTCGCCTACAAGTGTTCCATTTTCTGTACCGAGTGTGAGGGTATGAGCATGTAAATCTAGTTTACCATTAGTCAATTCCATTCGGTTATTGACGGTAAAGGATTTTCCTAATTGGACATCATTGGTAGACTTATTTATTTTTAAATTATGAAAAGTAGTGATTCCTGTTCCGCCAATTTCAGATTGGGCTTTTGTGCCTGTTCCTTTTAGTTCTACAGTACCATTTGTGGCAGTTAAGGTTCCATCATTTTGTAGTTGGCAGTCTTTTAAGATAAGGGCGACATTATCTACAATATTAACCTGCCCTCCAGTTATTTTTAGCGTATTTTGAGCCCAGAATTCTCCTTGACAGAAGAAAAAAAATAGGATTAAGTAGGTAATCTTTAATTTCATGGTTGTGGATTTTAATACAATAGAGTGTAATGGTTAAAAATAATTAGGCAACCCAAGTTGCGGACAATGAAAGGAAATAAGGTGATTTTTGGAAGTTTTACTGCGAAGCAAGTAAAATGCACCAAAAATTAACGCACCTGCCTGCTGGCATAGGCAGGTTTGCTTTCTCTTAAAGATTATCCGCACCTTGAATTATGTAATCAACTATTTGAAAACGTCTCTTAAATTTATACCGAAAGTGGTTTTAAAAACTCCCGCAAAATAATCTGCCCGAATATAACCGACCGCCTCAGCAATATCCCGAATACTATCACAAGTGCCGCTTTCATATAATTCTAGCGCACGATTGAGTTTTTCTTGTCGGATATATTGAAAGGGAGACATGCCTAATTCTCTTTCCACCATCCGAAAAAGGGTAGAGCGACTCACGTGAATGGCTTGTGCAATGACCTCTGCGTTGGGTATTGGTTCGCCTAAATGATTTTCGACGTATTCTATAAAAATGTCAATTCTTTTGTCCACAGCTATCATAGTTTAGTGAGTCAAGTCAGAAATCTTTGATAGTTTAAAAATTGTTACCAGTTACCCGTTGCCAGTTTATTTGAAGCCTAACTGGCAACAGGTAACAAAATCTCTGTTAAAGTGTCAAAAATTTAAGTCGTGACCCATTAGTTGCTTTTTAATTCAAACATGGAATAATTCCTTAAAAGAAGTTAGTTCTTATTATTAGGGTAACTATTCTTCCATTTGTCCTTGTAATGCTTGTACTGCTGCTTTCAACTTAGCTATCTCTTGTTGTTGTTGAGTCATTTTAGCGATTTGCGTTTTAAGTGCTTCTTTTTCTTTCACTAATTGTTGGATATGGAAACCTTGTCGTTCAATCTTATCATTCAAAGCTCGAATCGCCTCTACGGTCATCGCATCATAAGTGCCATAAGCCGTTTGTAAATACCCTAAATTATCTTCTTGAACCAATGTGGGAAAAACTGTTTGAATATTTTGAGCGGTGAAGCCATATTGAATACCTGCTGGTCGGTCATTACCAGTTTTATGGTCGTTCCATTCGTAAGTGACACCTTGAAGGGAGAGTAAATTATGGAGCATTTTTTCGGAAGAAAGCGGTGTGATATTTTTCTTTAAACGAGCATCAGAGTTAGCGACCCAAGAACCAGCGGTAGCTTTGGAGGCTTGCCCATTGACTTCTAAAAGATTTGTCATTGGTTTTCTACCAATTCCAACTTCTCCTGTGGCTGTTATTCGCATTCTTTCAGCAGCATTTGTCAATAATGCTAAATCACCATTTGACCAATTCGCTAATATAACATCAGTTGTATCACCACCTGCAAAACCACTACCATCTGCACCAAATAAGGCTCTTGTTCCTGCTGAGTTATTCACTTCTATAAATACTCCTTGACCATACGTATTGTTTTTATTGCCTAAATTTCCCCACGATAATTGTCCATTGCCATCCGTTTTTAAAAATTGCCCTACTGTGCCATCTCCATTGGGAAAAACATAAGCATTGTTAAAGCGAATATCTCCAGCATCTGTAACTGCCAATACATCGACATTGGGTAGACCAAATAATTCTACTTCTGTTAAGATTGCGACGTTAGTACCTGACCGCATTCCATTTAGGCGATAATACTGATAATCGGCAGGGCTTGAAAGCATAAAAGTATCAATAAAAGTGGTAAAGGTAAAATTGGATTTGCTATCTAAAACAGTCCAATTTGTATTATCATTACTGCCTTCGAATGTCCAATCCTTAAAATCTAGATTGTTATTTGGGGTAAATGCCACCCCAAATGGTTGACATTGAATAGCATAACTTGTTACGGTTTGAGGATGTCCTAAGTCCAATTTTATCCATGTGGGTAAAGACATAGGAACCCATGGAATACCTACCCGTTTATTATCTATTACCCTCCATACTTCACTATGAAGAAGATTTGTAGTAACTGAAGTACTCGGTGTCGTTATATCGCTGTAAGTTGGAATTTCTTTCGTCACTTGAAATAGGTCATTGAGCGTACTCATTTTTCCGATACCGACTTGACCAGTATTACTAATGAGAATACCTTCATTGTCACCATCTGCACTTATTCGATTGGCGCCTAATTGTATATTTTGAGTAGCGGTATGATTGCCTAAATTGTCCCCATTTTCATCTGCCCATGATAGTTGCCCATTACCATCTGTTTTTAAAAACTGTCCTGTTGTTCCATCTACAACTGGAAAGTGATAAGCATCCTTTATCCCTAAAGTACCATAGATTTTAACCGTATCATTGGCAAAATCACCATAAATCAATGGTGTTGAACTATTTGTATTTTCGATATAAAGTTTATTACTTCCTGTTTCATCTTGACCAGCAGTATGCCCCAAAAAAACATTATTACTTCCTGATATATTCATCAATCCAGACAATGCTCCTAAATAAACATTGTTTTGCCCTGTTGAATTAAAACGACCTGCGGAATTGCCTATGAATAAATTATTACCACCTGTTGTATTATCATAACCTGTCGTATTTCCTAAAAATACATTTCCTGTTCCACTTGTATTTGAAAACCCTGTTTCAGCTCCTATAAAGACATTGAAAGTACCAGAACTATTAGCTAAACCACTTTGAGCGCCAACGAAAGTATTAAAACTTCCATTACTCGTATTTTTACCAGAGTGATATCCCAAAAAAGTATTATTTGCTAAATAGGTGTTCGCCCCTGCATCTTTGCCTAAAAATGTATTGGCATTACTATTTGGAAGACTTAATAAAGTCATTCCATTACTATTTTGCCTGATGACCAATCGCTCACTTCCCATAATATCAAAGCGAATACTGTCTTCATCTGTAGTTTTTTCAACCGTGATTTTGGTGTCGTTATCTGTATCAGCGATTTGATTGTTTACGCCGGATGATAAATCTGTCCATGCTGTTCCATTATAATAATTGAAAACACTATCCGTAGCGTTATAAATCATTAAACCATTGGCAGGCGTATTGATTAGATTACGCTGTGCTGTGGTCATTCTTGGTATTAAAACGCCTTTGTCGGTACTGCTTACGTCTAGCATTGCTGAATTGTCGGGATTTGCGTTAGTGCTGTTAATGCCGACTTGGGCATTTACATTAACGACAAATGAATAATTGATAATTAGCAATGAGATGATTGCTTTGAATATATTTTTCGTCATGAAAATTATTTTGAAGTATTTTTAACTTGATAAGTATTGGATTGTATTTGCTGTTGAAGCTGTTGCAGGAGACTTTCTAATTGACTGATTTTTGACGCTTGGCTTTCTAAAACTTCGATTTTTTTATTTTGATTTTCAATCTTATCATTCAAAGCTCGAATTGCTTCCACGGTCATGGCATCATAAGTGCCATAAGCTGTTTGTAAATACCCTAAATTATCTTCTTGAACCAATGTGGGAAAAATAGTTTGAATATTTTGAGCCGTGAAGCCATATTGAATGCCTGTTGGTCGGTCATTACCAGTTTTATGGTCATTCCATTCGTAGGTGATACCCTGAAGGGAGAGTAAATCATCCAACATTTTTTCGGAAGAAAGTGGCGTGATATTTTTCTTTAAACGAGCGTCAGAGTTAGCCACCCAAGAACCTGCCGCAGCTTTGGAGGCTTGTCCATTTACTTCAAAGAGATTTGTTGTTGCTGTTCTACCAATTCCAACTTCTCCTGTTGCTGTTACTCTTATTCTTTCAGTAGCAGTTGTAAATAATGCTAAATCACCATTTGACCAATTACCAACAACAACATCAGTCGTATCACCACCAGAAAAACCACTTCCATCTGCACCAAATAAGGCCCTTGTTCCTGACGAGTTATTTACTTCTATATAGGAGCCATTTCCATAAGTATTGTGCTGAATTATAAGCGGACGAACAGAGTTAGAAACTAGAATTCCTGTACCAAGGTTGTCAATTTTTAATCCTTCATTGCCACCATCATTGCTAAGATAATTGCCATTTAATTGAAGATTAGTAGTAGCTGTATGATTGCCTAAATTGTCAGTACTTACACTTCCATTTGTCCATGATAGTTGTCCACTTCCATTAGTTGTTAAAACCTGTCCTGTTGTTCCATCTACAATTGGAAACTGATAGGCATCTTTTATTCCTAAGGTGCCGTAAATTTTTAGCGTATCATTCGCAAAATCTCCATAAATCAATGGTGTGGAACTGCCAGAATTTTCGATATATAATTTGTTGTTGCCCGTCTCACTATACCCTGCCGAATGACCGAGAAATACATTTCCGCTACCACTTAAATTGAAACCTGCTAATGCCCCTATAATGGTATTGTTTATTCCATTAGCAACAAGTGCTGGCGATTGCGGTCCTGACCTGTTCCCCAAAAAGACATTATTATAGCCATTGGAGCTGTTTCCTGCCGAGTACCCTACTGCTACATTTAGAAATCCTGTAGTACTAAGTCTGCCAGCAGTCGACCCTATAAAAGTATTGGCAGAACCATTACTGCTAAAGCCTGCTTTATTCCCTATATAGGTACTATGATTGCCTTCAATAATATTCAATCCTGCCTCTCCACCTATTAAAACATTGTTATGTGCAATCGAATTCAGTCCTGCGTTTTCTCCCAAATGTATATTATCATTGCTATTGGGCAGATTTAGCATTGTTTCACCATTAGCATTTTGTTTTAATACCAATCGCTCGCTACCCATAATTTCGAATCGGATACTGTCCTCATCCGCCTGTATTTTTGTGTCGTTGTCGGCATCTGCTATTGAGTTGTGTAAGCCTTCTATTAACTCCACCCAATCTGTTCCATTGTGGTACCAAAAACTATTGGTGGTATTATCGTAAACTAATAAGCCAGTTGCAGGCGAAGTAACATTGGTTCTTTGGGTTGTAGCCATTCTTGGTATCAGTATGCCTTTATCGCTTGATTTAACGTCTAGCATAGCCGAGGCATCAGGAGAGCTATTGTCGGTGCTAATGGCAACTTGTGCCTGTATAGTTGAATTGAGTAAAAAAAAGAACTGGGCGAGTAAGATGACAATTAAAAATTGTTTCATGAGCAATACTAGATTGATTAAAAAAACTGCCTCACCCATTGTCATCTAAAAATATAAAGGCAAGGCAGTATTAATATTAATACGCGTGTGTTATAGCATTATCTTTCGTGTTTCTTACTTTAGATGACGCTACAAAGATGAGACCTCTTGATTTTCGAGCAATTTCAATTGCTTTCTGAGGTTGTCAATTGCTTTCTGAAATTGTCAATGAGAATTTGGGAAAGTGTAAAGGGCTGGTAATCAATCTTGGAAAAGATTATAGATAAACAGACTAATAATTATATTTCAAAAATTAATAATATATTTAAAGTATATCCAATATCTGTGTCCCTTCATCTATCTGTGGTATAAATTGCTACCACGGATAGATGAAGGGACACGGATGTTTATCATTTTTTTATTTGACGCACTAAAATCGTAGATTCCTAATCAGTATGACTGAAGTCTGTGCTACCGATTGAGAAGTCAAAAATTAGAGAATTAGGAATGGAACAATAGTATGAAATGTAACAATAAACTATACGATCGAATTTTTTAACAATTCATGGGGGCGTTTACCAAATTCCGCTTCATAAGCATTGGCAAAATGAGTCGTATTTTCTAAGCCTACCGCAAAACAAACTTCCGTTAAAGTCAATACGTCTTCGGTTTCCAAAATGCGTTTGGCTTTCTGTAGGCGTAATAATTTGATATATCGCATGGGCGTTAATCCAGTAATGCGTTTAATTTTCCTGAATAATTGACTTTTGCTGATATAAAGTTCACGTACTAAAACGTCAGTCGTAAAGTTTTTATTTTTTAATTCTTTAAGTGCAAGCGCTTCTACTTGAGACAACCATGCTAAATCTTGAGTGGTAAGTTGATTTTGCGGTATTCCTTTATTTGTTTGAGCCAAGGTAGGTTGTTTTATTTCTCTTTGAGATTTAGCGTGTGGTAATTCAGCTAATTCTTCTTTCCCCATTCTATTTTTAGCATTAGCCAGTAGATTTTTAATTCTGAGTAATAATTCGGCCGCCTCAAAGGGCTTGGTCATATAATCATCAACGCCAATCCGCAAAGCTTGTAGTTTGTCTTGAATGTCTGCTCTTGCAGTCAAAATAATGAAAGGAATAGCGCAAAATTCGGCTGTTTTTTTGACTTCCTTGAGTAAGGTGAACCCATCCATTTCGGGCATCATGACATCGCTTAATATCAGTTGGCAGTTCGCAGTTGGCAGTTTAGAGAGGGCTTCTACTCCATTTCCGACGGTAATGACATTATAATAAGTAAGTAGTATAGATTTTATAAAGTCTTGTAAGGCTATATTATCCTCTACTAATAGAATAGTTGCCTTCTGAGGGTTTTTGAAAGGAAGATACTCCAAATTAGGAATATTTTCTACTAAAGATTGATTTTTAACCGACAACTGAGAACTGGCAACTGGCAACTGATAACTGACAACCGGCAACTCAATCGGCAACTTCACTACAAACTCAGTCCCTTCTCCTAAGGTGGAATCTACTGAAATCTGACCGCCCATTAATTCCGTTAATTCTTTAGTTAGAGCCAATCCAATGCCTGTGCCACCTTCTTGGTGATTGGATTGAAAATAGCGTTCAAAAATGTGAGGTAAATCTTTCGAAGCGATGCCCCGACCTGAATCTTTGATTTTTAAGACTAATTGTTTGCCTAACCGCCCTACCTTAACTTGAATAGTTCCATTAATTGGCGTAAATTTTAAGGCATTCGATAGTAAATTATTGACTATTTTTTCCAATTTCGGTTGGTCAAAATTGGCAGTAAAGTTCTTTTCTAAAAAGGACATTAATTGTAAATCTATTCCTTTTGCTGAGGCGGAACTTTCAAAATTAGCAACGACTCTTTTAATAAATTGAGGAATTTGAGTAAGGCTTGGTTCAAGGGTTAGCCTTCGAGCTTCCAATTTGGAGAGGTCTAATACTTCATTGACTAAATTCAATAGATTTTGACCATTTTTTTGGATAGTCAAAAGGTGGTTAAGCTGTTTTTCTGTTAAGGAAGTTTCTTTAATTATTTGTTGAAGCGGTCCTAAAATCAAAGTAATCGGTGTGCGTAATTCATGCGAAATATTTGCAAAAAATCGAGATTTTAGAGCATCCAAGATTCGCAATTGTGCTGCTTCTTTTTTGTGAATCAATTGCTGAGTGCGCCATTTGATAATTAAGACCACGCCCATTCCGATTATACCTAATACCGAAATCAAAAACCAACTTTGCAAATAAATTGGGTGCAACACATGAATTGGAATGCTTAATTCGTTCCTAGCGGCTTGTTGTTTTGCATTCTGTGCTTTTATTTCTAAAAGGTGCTTGCCATAGGGCAATCCACTAATACCTAAAATATTATTCTTGGTGATTTGCCAATCGTATAAACCTTTAATCCGATAAGCAAAAGTAGCTGAATGTCCATATTCAAAATCCAAAACCGCAAGCTTTAAATTGAAAAATTGATCCTTAGGATTTAAAGTAATGGTATGTGTATTGGTTAACTGAGTGGTTAGGTCTTTGAAATATCCTTTGTCACCTAAAAATTGGTTAAAGGTTGAAATAGCCAATGGAAATGAATGCTTTGGATTGCGTACTTGAGCAAAATCCCTTGGATGGAAGCTAACTATCCCATTGATGCCACCAAAGTATAATTGACCATCTGGCCGTCGAAAGTGAGCAATTCGATTGAACTCATTATGTGGAATACCTGCTTCTTTAAAATAGGTCACTACTTTATTAGTATGCTTATCCAATTGCATTAACCCATTATCGCTACTTATCCATAAATAATTGTTTTCATCTTCATAAATGGCATGGAGGGCATTGGAGGGTAAGCCGTTGTCGGTTGTCAGTTGTCGGTTATCAGTTGTTGTTTGCCAATTGTTGCTTGTGGCGCTCCACTTTAAAAGTCCGGCATCACCTGTTGCTAACCAAATTATACCTTTGGTATCTTCATAAAGATGATGAAAATCATTGGCAGGGAGGTAATATTTGCCTGTTTGTTTATTATTGTATTCGGCTAAAATTGTTCCATTGAGATGAATGGCAAAAAGTCCTTTATCCGTACAAATCCATAGAGACTCTGCATCCCTTTTTGTGAAAAAATAGACATATAAATCTGGGTTTGGTAAGTTTATTTTTTCGGTAAATGCTCCTGTTCTTGGGTTTAAAGCATATAGTTTATTGCCTTCACCATGTGCCCAAATATTACCGTGTTTATCCTCAAATAACGACCAAGCTTTTAATTTAAATTCAGCATCAAAAACCGTTTTTTCATTGGAATCTAGATTAAACTTCACCAATTTAAAAGCTTCAATTCCCCACAAGTTGTCCCCACTATCCTGTAAAAAATTAGTGAAATAATTTTCAATAGCTAAAGGAGATTTCGATATGCTTCCATTCGGTTCCATTTGTCTAACTCCTGCAATAGTTGAGGTCAATAGTCTTCCTTTTTCATTGACAAAAATGCCTCGGGTAGAATTATCAATATCCTTTTCAAAAAAGCGATAGGTTTGGAAGTAATTCGGTTTCAATTTGGTGGCGATAAGTCCTTCTCTTTTGTTACTCCACCAAGTGATATGTCCATCAAAAAACAGGGGGATATCCGAGGAATCTAATTTAGTCTTTTGTTTAAAAACTACGTTTTTATCTTTGGTTATTGCCCTAATTGTTTGATTGTTCTTTATCCAGAGCAATTGTTGGCGTTCATTCCAAACTGATTGGTTAATGGATTCAATATTTTTTGTCTGTTTAGGACGTTGAGTAGCAAAATTTTTGTCAAATAAGGCATAAGCATCTGTATTATACCCACCTTCTACATAATAATTTCCTTCAAATTTAATTAATTGAGTCTGGTCTTTTTCTTTTATTTCAATGATTAAATCCGTAGAACCATTTGTAAGTAACTTTCCATTTTTATCAATTTTAAAAAGTTCTGAAGGTAGGGTAGGAAGTATTAACCCTTCCAAAATGAGACTACCATCTTCTAAAAGGGTAGCATCATTCAGTTGATGGATTTTTTTTGGAAATATAAAGGATTGAAAACCCGACTTTACATCAAAGAAAAAGCCTTCTTGGGTTGTTCCTGACCATAATAAGATGGATTGGTCACTTAGTTTTTTTATAAAGGTAATGTCCTGAGATTGAAAAGGTAAGCCTGCCCCAAACCGCTTTTCCAAGGTGGTGAATTCATTGGTGTAACTATTAAACAAAACAATTTCTGGAGAAGCAAAAGCATACTCATACGGCTCATTGGCTTTTAATAACCATAACCATCCAGCTTCATCTTCTACAATGCGATGAATGGCATCAATAGTCATTTCAGGATGGGTTTGCTTTGAAAAAACGGTAAATTCTTGACCATCAAAACGATTGAGTCCATTGGCTGTTCCAATCCACATAAATCCACGTGCATCTTTATGGATAGACAAAATGTGGTCGCTCGATAAGCCATCTTTGGTGGTATAGGTTTTGGAGGAAGAAAGATAATTGGTTTGAGCGGTTAAGTGGAGGGAAAACAGCGTAAACAACAAAAGAACTTTTGCGCTCATGACCTTGGCATTTTAGATGACACCTAGTTGATGTTAAAATGGAATTTGCTTTTAAGAGTTATTTTCCCTATACGAAAAAAACTATAGCTAGGTTGCTTTTTCGGATTTTGAATAGAGTGGGGCAGGGATATTTAATTTGAAAAATACACCTATCATTTTATTTTCTACTCCCTACTCTGGCAGAGCGAGTACCATAGAAGTCAGACTGTTTACTTTCTAGATTGCCAGAAGTCAGATTCTGAAAGGGATAAGGTCAGCATTCTGACAGAAAAATGTAATTTTTTGACCTGACTTCTGACCTCTTGATAGCCAAAGATTTAAGTACAACTCTTGCCAAAAAAACACAAGAAATAATTTAAAAGGAACTAATTTTCAACTACGACTAATTTCTTGGAGACCGTTTCTTGAGTTGTTTTCATGTTTAACAAATACATTCCTGCCGTTAAATTAATAGTAGACCAATCTAATTGATGAATTCCTTTCTCGATTATTTGATTATCAATCAACAAAGCCAATTGTTGACCTTTTAAATCTTGAATACTTAAGGAAACTTTTCCTTTTTGAGGTATGGAATAACTAATTTGAGTATTGCTTGAAATAGGATTAGGATGAGCCGTTAAGGTTGCTACTCCTAATAATCCTTTCTTGGGTGAGGTTTGTTTACTAACAACTGCTTCCGTCAAAGGAATAGGACTTTGACAAGCGGCAATAGTGGCGAGAAATTCTGTGCCTGCAGCCGCTTGGAAACCTACACTCAAGGTAATAGAAGTATTGGCTTTATAAATTACCTTTTTGGCAATAGGAATGATTTCTTCTGATTGAATTGTGCTACTCGCTACATAAACTGAATCGCTACTTACTGTGCCCGTAAGATTCATGGTACTGGATTTACATTCACAGTCATCAATAATATTATTGGTATTAGCATCCACCATATCGTCCCCGTTTGGACAGGTATCACAAACATCTCCTACCATATCATTATCGTTATCTGCTTGGTCGGCATTAGCAGTAGTCGGACAATTATCCATTCCCGCAGCAATCCCATCCATATCGGCATCATCCGCATTTGCAGCTAAAGTATACTGATGTAACCCATCATAACCTGAAAAAGAAAGGGTATTATTGATTGCATCACGACTAGCAAATCCATCAATCATCCAACCGCCATTATTTTCCATCATGACTAAGCCACTTTCTGCTAGACCGTTTAATTCTGCATCTAAATAATGAAAATTTAGATTGGCATTTAGTCCCGTATTATTGGCGGGCGTAATGGTGAAATGTCTAAAGATGCTCGTTCCTGTTGGTACTGTTTGGTGGTCATGCCCTCGACGAATTTCGGTTATCCCTAAATTAGCCGAGGAGCTGATTTCAATGCCTATATTCCCTGCGTTTATAGCATTGGGCGCATTTAGATCGACCGCCTTAATGATACTCCCCGTTGAGGTAGCCGTAATATGGGTTGTTTCTGATTCTCCTACTAATATCCCATTGGTTGTACCTAAAGTTAGGTTGTTTGCTTGTAAATCCAATTTACCATTAGCCAATTCCATTTGATTATTGACGGTAATGGAGTTGCCTAATTGGGCATCATTACTGGATTTATTGATTTTTAAATTGTGAAAGGTGGAAGTGCCTGTTCCGCCAATTTCAGATTGTACTTTAGTTCCTGTTCCTTTGAGTTCCACCGTTCCATTTGTGGCAGTTAATGTGCCATTATTTTGCAGTTGACAGTCTTTTAAGACAACAGATACATTATCCGTTATTTTGACATTGCCACCAGTAATTTTAAAGGAGTTTTGTGCCTTTATTAATGACATTGAACAAAAAGTAATTACTATTATTAGAAAGGTTAATTTTAATTTCATCAGTTATTTTTTAATCGTTTTTTTAATGGAATAAAATGGTATGACAATAATGCTTAACTAATTGCCTGGTATCAAATTTAACAGCTATGAATCTGTATGACTTTATAAAACCCTCCAAACAAAATTATTTTGCAACTATTTTATCAACCTTTTCGCTCTTTTTTTTACCAAATACAGCAGCCTTCAATAATTCCACGTCTGCTTTCAAGTCAGCCCTTTCTTCCTTTAATTGCTCAATTTGGGTCTGTTGTGCTTTCATTGCTTCTAATAATACAGCAGTCAAAGACATGTAATCCATAGATTTATAACCTTCGTTATCTGTTTTGACTAATTCTGGAAAAACCTTTTCTACTTCTTGAGCAATGACTCCGATTTGCTTAGATTTATTAAAGTCTCTGTCAGGAAATTCATTGGTTCGCCAATAATAACTAACCCCTCGGAGTTGCTGTATTTTTGAAAGGGTATTATTTAAAGGTAAAATGTTTTTTTTCCATCTAATATCAGAACTACAAGTTCCACCTGTACAGTTAACGGAGCCATTTACATCTAACTTTACAGTTGGATTATCTCTGCCTATTCCTACGAATCCAGCAGCATCAATAACCATTCTTCTTGCAGTAGCTGTATTATCATAAATATGAAACTCGCCAGGATTTGCATCAAAGGTACCTTGAATTCCAATAAACATTTCCCGTGTAGCATTTTTTGCCACTAAACCTGACCAACCATTTCCTGTATTTTCAGTTCGTATTCTTGTTCCATTTCCACCACTTGTGACATGTAATAAATCATCAGGACTTAATTCATTAATACCTACTTCGCCTCCTTGATTGATAATCATTTGTGTATGCCAAGAAATGGGGTCGCCTGCGGTAGCAAAAATACCATCAGCGTGTTTAAATTCTATCCAAGGTGTATTATTATCACCTGCGGTCACATTCATGTCGATGAATGCAGCATCCTCGCCTGAAACTACGAACGTTTCATTGGTGCCATAAGTAGCATTCCATTTATGTTGGACTCTTCCGTTTCCATCTTGGGTGCTGATGATATAATCAGAGGTGCCGCCTGGCATTACAATTCCCTCTCTACCATCAAGGGAAGTATTTTTTAGAAGATCGCTTTGCGCTAGAGCAAAAATAGTTCCACTTACCTTTGCCTCATTACTTAAAAGGGTATCTAATAGGGTATTAAAATTAACGGTATCTTTCTCAGAAATACTTAATTTTGTACCTGTTAAACTGAGGGTTTGTAATTCATTAGTCGCATCTGTATCTGCATCATTCACATTATCGGTAGGCGTAGCCCATGCAACTGTTCCCATGCCATCGGTTTTCAAAAACTGTCCTGCCATTCCTCCACTTGGTAATTCTATTTCATTTGTGGGGTCAGCATCCGCATCATTCACATTATCAATTGGGGATGCCCAAGAAACCATTCCAGTACCGTCTGTTTGTAATAGTTGACCATTTGCACCATCTGTTATAGGAAAGTGATAGGCATCTTTTATACCTAAAGTGCCATAGACTTTTACCGTATCATTGGCAAAATCGCCATAAATCAATGGTGCTAAACTATTTGTATTTTCTATATAAAGTTTGTTGCTGCCTGTTTCTTCTTGACCTGCATTATAGCCCAAAAAAACATTATTATTTCCCGATATATTCATCAATCCAGCCAGTGCTCCTAAATAAACATTGTTTTGCCCCGTTGAATTAAAGCGACCTGCAGCATTGCCTATGAATAAATTATTACCACCTGTTATATTATCATAACCTGTCGTATTTCCTAAAAATACATTTCCTGTTCCACTTGTATTTGAAAATCCTGTTTCAGCCCCTATAAAGACATTGAAAGTACCAGAACTATTGGCTAAACCACTTTGAGCACCAACGAAAGTATTAAAACTTCCATTGCTCGTATTTTTACCAGCAGAATATCCCAAAAAAGTATTATTTGCTAAATAGGTATTCGCTCCTGCATCTTTGCCCAAAAATGTATTAGCATTACTATTTGGAAGACTTAATAAAGTCATTCCATTACTATTTTGTCTTATGACCAATCGCTCGCTTCCCATAATATCAAATCGAATACTGTCTTCATCTGCGTTTTTTTCAACCGTGATTTTGGTATCATTATCGGCATCTGCGATTTGATTAATTACACCAGAAGATAAATCTGTCCATTCTGTTCCAGTATAAAAATTAAAACTATCCGTTGTCAAATTATAGATAAGTAAACCTGTTGCTGGAGTAGCAATTAAATCTCTTTGAGCAGTTGTTAATCTTGGAAGAAGGACGCCTTTATTAGTGCTACTTACGTCCAGCATTGCTGAATTGTCAGGATTTGCATTAGTGTTGTTAATGCCGACTTGTGCGTTTATAGTAACGAAAAATGAGTAATTGATAATTAGTAAGACTATGGTAATTTTGTATATATTTTTCATCATGAAAATTATTTTGAAGTGTTTTCAACTTGGTTAGCATTGGCTTGTACTTGCTGTTGAAGTTGTTGCAAGAGGTTTTCTAATTGATTGACTTTTGAGGCTTGACTTTCTAAAAATTGGATTCTTTCATTTTGCTGTTCTATCTTATCATTCAAAGCCCGAATTGCCTCCACGGTCATCGCATCATAAGTACCATAAGCCGTTTGTAAATAGCCTAAGTTATCTTCTTTGACTAAAGTTGGAAAGACTGTTTGGATATTTTGAGCGGTGAAACCATATTGAATGCCCATTGGTCGGTCATTACCTGTTTTATGGTCGTTCCATTCGTAGGTGACACCTTGAAGTGATAGTAAATCATTAAGCATTTTTTCGGAAGAAAGTGAGGTAATATTTTTCTTTAATCTTGCATCTGAATTAGCCACCCAATTGCCAGCCGAAGTTTTTGAAGCTGTTCCATTAACCTCTAATCTATTGGTGGCCGCTTTTCTGCCGATACCTACTTTTCCCACGCTGTCAATGCGCATTCGTTCTGAGGCATCGGTGAATAAGACCAAATCACCATTTGACCAATTGGCAACGACAACATCTGTCGTATCTCCACCTGAGAATCCATTACCATCGACACCGAATAAGGCTCTTGTTCCTGAAGAATTGTTGACTTCAATATACGACCCATTGCTGTAAGTATTATGCTGAATTAACAATGGACGGGCAGAATTAGCAACTACAGTTCCCTCACCAAGATTATTAATTTTCAATCCATTATCACTTCCTGTATTGCTTAACCAATGGTTGCTCAATTGGATATTTTGACTTGCCTTATGGTTGCCCAGGTGGGCGATACTATTCAAATCTATGCTTTTCGTATTACCTGATTCCGTAATTTGTAAAACCGTGTTATTTAAATCAATAGATTGGATGAGTTTAACAGTACTAAGTCCATTATTGAAAACCATGTTAGCCCCCTCTGTCGAATACGATTTTAGAAGAACATCTCTAAAACCATTGGAAGTTAAGGTATCTGTACCAAAAATAGCCGTACCTTCAAATGCATTTAAAATCGTGTTGGTACCATTTGGAGTGGTAACGATACCATTCGTTTGGTCAAAATTTTCACCTCCTTCACTTTTTACCCAAACTAAATTGCCGTCGCTATCATACTTTATAGTAAATATATCTGCTCCACCTTGGGAAGTAATATTTTGTGTACCAAAAGTAGCAGCATCTATATACGTTCCAGTTACATAACAATTATTTTGCTGGTCTATACCGATGCCAGAGCTAAAATCTACGCCTGTTCCGCCTACTTGTTTGGCCCATAGTGGTGTTCCAGTTGAATCAAGTTTGGCAGTAAAAATATCAACCGCCCCAGCACTTATCAAAGTGTTGGTGCCTAAAGTAATTTCTGAAATAAAAGCACCCGTTATAAAAATAGAACCATCGGTCGCTAAAGCAATATCCCTAATATAATCAAAAGACGGACCGCCATAAGACTTAGCCCAAAGCACATTACCCAAAGGGTCGTATTTGACTAAGTATAAATCATCTTCTCCTGTACTAGTTAAATTTTGACTACCAAAACTGATGCTGCTTCTAAAAGTACCTACAGCAAAAACATTTCCCATTGCATCAGTAGTGAGTGCAGCTCCTTTATCCGTTTCGGTACTACCACTTTGCTTGGCCCAGAGGACATTGCCATCGGTATCATATTTGACTACAAAAATGTCTTCTCTACCTGTCCCCGTCAAAATTTGGTTGTCAAAAGTAGCAGCCAATCCAAATTCGCCTGTAATCAAGCAATTTCCATTAGCGTCAATAGCAATGTCATGGGGTATATCGCCGACTATTCCACCAGCCTTTTTGACCCAAAGGACATTGCCATTGGTGTCGTACTTCACGATAAAAATATCCCTGTACCCAGTCGAAGTCAGGGTAAAACCGCCAAAAATTGCCGTGTTAAAAAAATCTCCTGCCACATATACATTTCCCGCTGCATCGGCGGCAATAGCTTTTCCTTCTACCAAATTGACCCCATTGCTACTTCTTGCCCATAGTACTTCAAAATTAGGACTCAATTTGACGACAAAAGCATTAGTACTACTACTCCCCGTCAAGGTAATCGAGCCAAAAATCGCCTCATTAGAAAATTGACCAGTTATATAATAATTCCCCGAAGCATCTAAAGCAATACTATATCCAACTTCTGGATTCGCACTACCCGATTGCATCAAGGGCAAAACCATACTGTCAGTCGTTAAACTTCTGCCACAATCATTATACCAAGCAATTCCTGAATAGTAGTTGAAACAACTGTCCGAAGTGTTGTAAATCAGTAGACCAGCAGCGGGGCTGTTAATAGCATTTCTTTCATCGGTGGTCATGCGGGGAAGTAGCACACCTTTGGTGCTGGATTTGATGTCCAACATCGCAGAGGCATCAGGGTCAGTATTATCTGTATTAATGCTTATTTGGGCAGTTACTGTAAAAAAGGGGAGTGCGAAAAATAGAAGCGTAATCAGTTTTTTCATCTACAAGCTGGTGTTTCAATAGGTGGAATAAAATTTAAGTTAGAAATAACCAATACGAGATGAAATGACTGGAGGGTTGCCTAGAGAAAAAAGATAGTAGGCAGTAAACAGTAGCAATAGGCAGTTAATGCTTTGGTTTTCAAACCTAAAATTTTGCCCAAGCACAGTTAACTGAGCACTCCCTAAAAATTAAAGACTCCTACTCCTTACCTCACAATTAATTACAATCTATCAAAAAAGCCCTTACAATTGGTGGCTTTGCAAGCACACTCCACACTTACTCCTTGTACTTCCGTTCGATTATAATTGACCGAAATTTCTTCTTCTGCTGCCATGTCTCGAATCGCTATTAAAACAGGGTCTGGCCTGTCAATGTCCAAAATGGTATTGGGGTTACAAGAATGATTCACCCAATTCAATACGGCACCGTCGTGGACGTATTTGTTAACGGCAATTCTTGCACATCTTGGCTGAGGTTCGTTGTAAACAATAGCTAGCGGAATGGCATAAAACTCGGTATCTTTTGCTACAGAGTTAGTAGTGAAAATACCCATTCCATTGATATTACTTTTTCTCTTTTCTAAAATATTTTTTTCTACAATTGTATTAATCATGCTTTCTTATTTTTTGTAATTGCTTATTCTGCTTTAATAATAAAATTCAAGGCCAAAAACGGTGGAAGAATTTCAAAGGATTTGGTACTACCATTAAACCCACCCCAGTTTCCAGTATTTCCTGTAATGGCGTTACCATCATAAAATTGAACATCGCTACCGTCTTTATTGCTGGAAGATCCAGCGTTGGAATTGTTTGATTTGTAATTATAAGTCGTTTTGAGTGTACCAGCATCGTGGTTATGTTCTGGGATATTGGCCTCCGTTAGCGTTATTGCTTGCCGTCCACCGGTCTCTTCTAAGCTAAATAGAGAACCTGCTCCGAAAGGAAAGCGATTTTGTAAATTAGGGGCGTTATTGCTGCCTAAAACGGTAGCTAGTGGAGTCCCTGTAATATCTTGCCCGTTGCAGAGCATCCAACCAGTCGGTGGAGTAGCAGTTGCCCACATCATAATGGAGCCAATGGGGACGGCTAGGTTAGATAAATCAACAGTTTGGGTAGCTTGATTATCATTCTCCAAAGAAATTTCTAGGTTATTCCCGTTAAGATTGAGGACATCAATGGTTTGGTCGTCACTTCCAGGAAAGGTACCTGTTACTTCTAAATTACCATCAATTATCCCATCGCCTATAACATCTAGTTTTTGTCTAGGACTAGTAATCCCTATACCTACGTTTCCCATTTCGTCTATGGTCATGCGTATTGGTAAATCCTCATCTGCGGCACTACCAGAGGCTTTAGTCGCAAAATGAAGTTTTCCCCTAGAATTGGAATTCGTTCTTTCATGGACAATTGCTGCCCCCATACCCGTTACGGTAGAGGTACTTTGAAAGCCTATTCCAACACCTATATTATTTTCATTTATATTCCGAGCAAAAACTGCAAAGAGTTCGCTAACATCTATAGAATCAGCCCCCAACATAGAATTTACTGTATCTTTAACAGTGAGTTGCCATCTATTCTGAGTCGGTGCCATATCGCCAATCCCTACATTACCTTCGTTATTATTGGTAATATTTGTTTCACTGCTTATTACCCAATCCTTGTCATCTACTAAAGAGGAAAGATTGACGGCATTACCATTAGAAATGCTAAGTGTATTTTCTGAAAGGCTCAATTGTTGTAGTTCATTGGTTGGATCTGCATCCGCATCGTTCACATTATCAGAGTGGGTCGCCCAGGTGACCGTTCCTGCACCATCGGTTTGTAAAATTTGATTGGCTGTCCCATCAATCGTTGGAAAAGAAAAGGCATTATTGATATTTAAAGTACCATTGATACGAAGTAGTTTATTATCAAACTCACCGTATAAAAAAGGACCATCGAAATAATCGTTATCAATTATTAGTCGATTGCTTACATTTCCTGTACCTCTACCAGCAGTTGTTCCCAGAAATACGTTCCCACTTCCTGAATTCCCCGAACCAGCGTCCATACCAATAAAAGTATTTTGATTGCCATGTTGATTACCAGACCCAGCGAGTGTCCCTATATATACATTTGAGAAGGCAGAAATCATATTTTGTCCTGCATAAGCGCCAATTAACGTACTTTGACTGGACGAATTAATATTTTTTCCTGCAAATGCTCCTAAAATCGTATTTTCATGACTGGTAGCATTATTTTTTCCTGCCTCATAACCATAGAAAGCATTATAGTCGTTCGATAAGGGGGAATCTCCTGCACCTTCTCCGATTATCGTGCTTTTTGATGGGGAAATTAATTCAATGCCAGTACCATCTATTTTCATAACCTCACTTCCTGCTATATCAAAACGAATAACATCCTCATCGGCACTTTCTTCTATTTGAATTTTAGTATCTCCATCGGTATCTTCCAAGACGGTGACACTTCCGCTCAATAACTCCAACCAGCCCATTCCATTAAAATAATAAAAAGCCTGCGCCGTAGAATCATAGACCATTAAGCCCACCACAGGCTCTATAATTTGTTGTCTTTGGGTAGAGGACATTCTAGGAATCAGGACGCCTTTATTGGTACTTTTTACATCTAACATCGCCGACGCATCGGGGTCGCTATTATCGGTATTGATGCCGACTTGGGCAGATAAATTGATAGTAACAAAGAGTAGTAATAGTAAGTAGGTATACTTCTTCATTTTTAAAATACTTTAATCTGTTTCTAGGTTAACTTAAATGAATAGTCTTAATAGTTTGGAACAGTTTTTTGATTGTTCGGAAGGATTGGAAAGTAGGACTTATTTAGAGGGACAAAAATAGCACCAAGGGGAGGGAACATTTTGGTCATTTTAGGGCATAGGATGGTCAAAATATATATAGTCATCCAGTTTAGATGGTAGGGTAAGATATATTAGGTCTATAATTTAATAAAATAATTAAAATGGAAGATTTGTACTAGCATTTGGAAGATTTGTAAACTACCCAAAAAGGATGACTACCATTTACGATTCTTGGGAAAAGAGAAATTAAAAGGCAAGGCGGAAGGAATAGAACTTTATGAATGTTTTAGTGGAGAGAGTAAGCAGGAAGTTGCGCTTAAAAAGAAGACTTTAGTGGACTTTGAAGCAGGGGTGAAATTTTATCTAGCTAAAAAATATGCATCTGCTGCCGTTTTTTTTAATAATGTTTTGCTACTTAATCCAGAAGATAGAACTACTCAATTATTTCTTAATAGAGTGGAGCAGTTTCGGTTGGAAAGTAAAGCTGATGATTGGATCAAGGATGAATAGTTTATGGTCCGTTCTAAAATTTTTTCTGATTTTTTGGTGGTGTACCAAAATGATTGAAGGTGGGTGATACTTTCAAAGTATCTCTCACCTTCAACCGTTTTAATAAACGACTTTATTATAACCCTAGCTAAATTTAAACCATATAGAAATCTTAGAGGATTGGTATATCTGGGGCGGCAAACACTATAACAGGAGTAGCATTGAAATTTAGAATCAAAGATTGTTAAAATCGTTACATTGTTGGCAAACAGTAATTTAGAATTAGTTAGATGGTCAGCTAGGAAAAGAATAGATAACTACTATGTATTGAGACTGTTAAATAAAGTGTGTCAGTAGTAAATTTCAAAAAAAAGTAGAAATTTGCTAAAAAGACAAAACAGATGACGTTAAAAAAGAAGACTCAGAAAAAGAATCGTTACGAAGAATTGAGCGATTTTGAAAAAGATGCAGTTGAGCAGTTGCGAAATGGCGAGCAGTTAGGAGGCAAAGATGGTATTCTAGCACCGCTGATTAAAAGAATAGTAGAAGCGAGTTTGGAAGGGGAATTAAATGCTCATTTATATGAAGAAAAAGCTGCAGGCAATACCAATCGGAGGAATGGAAAAACGAACAAAACAGTAAAGACCGATTACGGTCAATTTGAACTGGAAACGAGCCGAGATAGAACTGGTAGTTTTGAACCAGAATTATTACCCAAACGGCAAACATTTTTAGGCAAAGGTCTAGATGATAAAATCATATCTATGTACGCCAAAGGGATGAGCTATGGCGATATAAGTGAACACTTAGAAGATCTTTATGGCTTGGAAATATCCAAGGGTAAAATGACTGCAATTACGGATCAAGTTTTGCCAGAAATGCAAGCCTGGCGTAGTCGTTCTTTGGAGGCAGTTTATCCTATCATTTGGATGGGTTGTATTCATTATAAAATAAGAGAAGATGGTAGGACAGTTAGCCGTTCGATATATGTGATTTTAGGAGTCAGTTGTTCTGGACAAAAAGATCTTTTAGGTTTGTATGCTTCAGAAAATGAAGGGGCGCATTTTTGGCTTGGTGTGCTGTCAGATTTGCAAAACAGAGGCGTAAAAGACATACTAATAGCTTGTATTGACAACTTGACGGGCTTTGTAGAGGCAATTCATAGCACTTTTCCAAAAACAGAAGTTCAATTGTGCATTGTCCATCAAATCAGGAATAGCTTAAAATATGTGGCAAGTAAAGATCAAAAATCTTTCTTGAGAGACTTGAAAAAAGTATATCGAGCAAGTACTAAAGATGCAGCGGAAGGAATGCTAGATGAACTGGAGAAAAAATGGGGAGAGAAGTATCCAATTGTGCTTTTGAGTTGGCGAAATAATTGGGAAGAATTAAGTCAATATTTCAAGTATCCACCAGATATTCGCCGAATCATTTATACAACCAATACGGTAGAAGGATTTAATCGACAACTTCGTAAAGTCACTAAATCTAAAGGCGTATTTCCTAACGAACAGGCATTACTAAAAATGATATTTTTAGCTTCAAGGGATATTCAAAAAAAATGGACAACTTCTATTTCTAATTGGGCCTTATCTGCTCAACAGTTAGCCATTTATTTTGAGGATAGAATGAAGCTTGATTTAAATATTGGTTAAGCTAGACAGACGCTCTAACATAGGTTTTTTTAGGCATTGGCTAACACGCATATTTAGCCCCATTGAGTATGCCTAAAATGACAAAACCAACCATCATTTCTGACAGTTGGCTTTGATTTGACTTATGCTAGTCAGCACAGGTTATTCCTCGTATGGTTGCTCCTCAGCATCGCCATACTCCGCTTCGCCTGATGAGGTAAAGTTAGGATTCTAAAATCTGAAAATTGCTGATTTGATATATTTTTAAACTATTTTTTAATTTTTGACACAGTTTATTAAACAAACCCTATGTATTTTGTAAATAAAAAAAATATTATCCGTTGTCCTTTAATTATCCGCTGTAGAAAAATTAATACAACGAATAATTAAAGGACAACGGATTTATTAATTTATTTACTGACGCCCTAGTACTGATTTTCCATAACAATAAAACAATTTAGCAATCAAACCATGATGCAGTTATTTATTGGAAACCGTTTCTTCATCTGGAACAAAACTATCATCTACGATCACCACCTGGTCCCCCTTAGATAATCCACCCGAGATTAAGATAAATTCTTTCTCTTCTTTGAAAATAAGTACTTCAGTTGGACTAACAGTACCTTCTCCAAAGAGGTAAACCTTGCCTTTTTTACCTTCCTTGCTAGCTAACGCTTGAATTGGAATGCGCATTAATGGAATTTCGTCTTGGGAGGTAATGGTTACATCCACTTGTTCACCAGCTAATGGTCGCTCTTTATCTACGGTTAATTTAATACCCAAAGCTAACATATCTTCACGGTTAATAATGGGTGCTATTCTTTCTACTGCTCCTTGATATACTTTTTCGGATTGTTCTTTTAAATTTACTTCAGCTATATCTCCTTCTTGTAAGTGAATCGTTTCTTCTTGCTTTACGTTTACCGTAATTAAATAGTCAATGCTAGTTCCGGCAGCAGTTAATGGTACTTTCTTAACTAGAATTCCAGTTGCAGAGACAACTATTCTTTCGTTAGCAACTTGTACGTTTTCTGCGAATACCGTTTTAGGAGGTTCTTGAGTTTCTTCCAAAACCATAGACTTACTTTCATTGTTCTTGCAACTTACCATTAAACCGATGGCGAATAGAACCAACAATACTAAATTAGATGCTTTTTTCATAATGGAGTTCGTTTTAAAAAGTGATTAAAGTTTTTTCTAACAGTCAGGTAAGGATACAAATTATTAGGTTAATCTTTTTTAGCAAGTTAGGGTGATTTGGGGGGTAAACACAGGCAATACCTCCGAATCCATCCTATTAGTTTCCGAAGGGGTATAAAAAGTTTCCGAAGGGATAAACGTTGATTGCCCTTAGGTCTCAGTTTAAAATTAGAACAGATAAAAGAGGCCTTTCTACAGTAGTTCTTTTCTCAAAATTGTATGGTTTTGATTCTAAATACATGGGGGCAGATGCTTATTTGACTAAACCTTTTGCTGAAAAGGAACTTCAAGTAAGGCTTAATCAGTTAAATCTTAGTTAGCGACTTATTAGAGGTCGGTTTTAGGATGTTTTCCAAATCGTTCCTGATAAATTTTCACGAAATACTTAGGTGTTTCAAAACCAACGGCATAAGCCACCTCGCTTACGGTTCGAGCCTTGCCTGATTCCAATAGTTTTCGAGCAGTTTGCAGCCGAATTTCTCGAAAATATTTATTAGGCGTCAGGCCCGTAACTTTTTTAAGGCGGCGTTGTAGTTGACTTTTGCTGATGAATAATTGTTTAGCCAAGAGGTCGAAAGTAAATTGACTATTGCTCAATTCTTTTTGTAGGATAACTTCAACCGTTGCTAACCATTTTAAGTCGGCATTGGTGATTGAAGTCGCTATCTTTTTTTTCTCTACCACAGTAGGTGTTTCTTCTGTAGTACGATTGTTCTGATTGCCTAATAAATGCTGGATACTGGTCAATAAGACTTCTTCCTCAAAAGGTTTGATGAGGTAATCGTCAACGCCAATACGCAAGGCTTTCAATTTATCAGATGGTTCTCCTTTAGCAGTTAGCATGATGACCGGTAAATGACAGTATTCGTCCGAGTTTTTTAATTTTTCTAATAATTCAAACCCGTCCATGACGGGCATCATAATGTCGGAAAGAATAAGGTCACAGGAATTCGTCTCTAACTTTTCTAGTGCGACTTGACCATTTTTAGCGGAAATTACGTGATATTTTTCACTAAGAATTAATTGCAAGTAGTCATTTAATTGAGGATTGTCTTCAACGACCAATATAGTGGATGATTTTTCTGAATTAGCGGTCATCTGGTCTAATGGCTCTGAATCAGTAGCCATTTCTGCCGACTGTGTAGTATTCACTTTGGACGCTACTTCTTCAAAAGGAAATTGAAAAGAAAAAATACTGCCTAGTCCCTGTTGGCTTTTTACGTCGACTTTCCCTTGCATTAGTATCGCCATTTCTTTGCTTAAAGCCAAACCAATTCCTGCTCCAGCATAATTTTCTCCATTGGCATCACTTTGATAAAAGCGGTTAAAAATATGAGGGAGATCTTTGTCTGGAATGCCCCGCCCATTATCTTTTACTGCTAATAATAAATTTAGTGACTGGGCAGCTGTTTGAATGGTTGAAAGAGATACTGCTATTTGACCACCTTCGGGGGTGAATTTAAGGGCATTGCTGAGGTAATTATTAAAGATATGTTGGAATTTCGATTGGTCAACTAAAATGGTTAATTCTTTTTCTAATTGATAATTAAGATTCAATTCCTGAGACTTTTGTTGGGCTTGATTCTCGAAATTTCCTATGAGTATTTGAATAAATTCATAGAAATTGGTAGGAGTCGGCTGCAAGTCAATAGCATCCGCTTCAATTTTAGCTAAATCTAATATTTCATTGACTCGTCCTAGTAACAGATGGGCATTGTCTTTAATGAGCTGTAGCATTGACTGCTGGTTATTTTTGGCATTATTTTTTAATAATCGATTAACAGGCTCTAAAATAAGGGTCAAAGGGGTGCGCAATTCGTGGGCAATATTGGTGAAAAAACGGGATTTAAAAGTATCCATTTCCTCTAGCCGTTCTCGTTCCTTTTGTTCATATTGTAACTGTTGTGCATTGATTTTAGCATTTAGTCGCTGCGCTCTCCTGTAAAAAAATAAGGCTATAAGACTTAACGCTAAAGCAATCCCTAATACCAATTGCCAAGCACGCTGCCGTTGAATTTCCGTAGCTAATTTTTGTTTTTCCACTTCGTTTTGATATAATAAATCTTGTTTCTCTTTTTCAAATTGATGATTAGCTTCTAATTCCGTTATTTTTCGGGTGTTTTCTTCGTTAAAGAGGGTGTCTTGTAATGCCAAATAACGCTCTAAATAAAACAAAGCTTCCTTATCTTTTTTTTGTTCTTTTAATAAGACGGCTAATAGTTTACTGGCTTCAGCTTCTTCTTTTTTTCGCCTATTTGCTTTAGAAACCCTTATCGCTTGCTTAAAGTGTGTCAAGGCAGCCTCTGATTTTCCCCTTTTATTAGCAATCTTTCCTAAGCTAGTTTGAATAGCGGCCTTCAAAGTATTTTGATTATAGCTTTTAGCAAAATTATTGGCTTGGTTTAAATATAAATTAGCCGAATCTAACTGATTTAACCGTTCGTAAGTATCTCCTATGCTGTACAATGGAAACATTAGATTCTTCTTAAATTTCTTTTGCTCTGCTATCTCTTTTGCTTGTTGAAAAGCGATCAAAGCCTGCGCATACAATGTCTGTTCTTTGTAATTTTTACCTATAAAATCCAAGACGATGGCTTGCCTTAGAAAATCGTTTTCTGTTATGCTAATAGCTAAAGATTGATTTAAATAATCTAAAGAAGATTCATAATTCTTTTGCTCATAAAAAACGACCCCTATCCCTTGTAAGGTATTAGCGATTCCTCTTTGGTGATTGATTAATTGTTGTAAGACCAAAGCTTTTTGAAAAATTTGGATACTCTTAGCATACACTCCTTGTTTTTTTAAAAGATTGCCCATTCTTCGGTAAACAATAACCAGAAGGGTGGTGTCCTTTCTAGATTGGGCTAATTCTTTGGCCATTTCATAAGTGGCAACACCTTTTTCAAATTGATTCAACCTATCATAGGTCTGCGCCATATTAATATAGGTGGGCAGTTGGATGCGATCAATTGCTTGTTGTAAACCGAGACTCTGCTGATAATAAGTAAGCGCTGCTTCATATTTTCCCATACTGATATGAATGCTTCCTAGATTGTTCAAAGCATCAATGCTTAGTAAGGTATCTTCTTTGGCACTTACGTCTATAGCTAGTTGATATTTTTCTTTGGCCCTTTCGTATGCTTGTTGCTGATAATAGACATTCCCCAAATTAATGAGCAGTCTTGATTCCCTATGCTTGATTTGTTTAGCAAAGTCATAGGATTGTTGAAAACAATTGAGCGCTTGCTCGGTCCTGTGTTGACCATAATGCACCAGACCTTTTATTCGCCATAAATTAACAAGGTTCTTGGTATCTCTGCCTAATTCGGCTAGTTGTAATGCTTGTTCTGAAATTTGAAGGGCGCTATCAGGATGAGATTGGCGCAAAGCAAACGCTTCGTTAATTGAGGTAACAATTTTTAAGGAATCAGAACTAGTCTTTTGCGCGAAAAGCCCATATGGACTTAGGAGAAGATAAAAAAGTAAATATATATTATTCTTAATGGGCATGTATAGGTGTGCTTTCTTTCTGCAAGTTTACAAGAATTTGCAAAGCAAAGTACCACTTTATTGATTCTTAGTAGGAAATATTTGGAGAAAACTAAGGAAATCCACAAATAATTGCAAATAGATAGATTTTCTGCTAACCACCAGTACGACTTTTGAAATAGGGGGAGTTGCCTCTAAAAAATAATTTTATAAGAATGACACGCTAGTGAAACGCAACTGAAAATTGACACGCTGATGAATAAAAAAGGTCGCACATTTGCATAGACAAAAGACAGACTCACACTTCAAAGAAAATCTCACCCATTCCGATTTTAGTATAATAAGACTTCCGTACCAAGCGTATGATGCACTATTATTAAATGTACAGTATTCTATTTAATCCTATGAAAAAAGTACCCGTTTTCGTATTAAAAACTAGTTCTCTAGTTGCCTTTTGTTGCTTTGTTTTGCTTAATATTGGTCAAGCGCAGCCCAAATTGACTTTGTGGTATGATGCTGCAGCTAAATATAATTCTGGGCATCACCATCACCAACAGCATAATACCTCCAAAGAAATTCCTTGTGATTGGATATACTATCGGTTTTATGACGGAGAAAGCGATACTCTTTATTATGGTATCAAAAATGAAGGGGATGCGCCATTGACCTTAAGTTTGCCATTGGTTTTTGATGCAAACCTCTATCCTGATTTCTCTGTTTTAGAACAACCCGATAAGGCCGTTTTACAACCAGGAGAAGATACTCATTTTAAAGTGGCTTATCGAGCTTCCAAGCGCTATCGTTCCGTTCGGGCAAATTTACCTATCAATAATAATGTAGCAGATTGTAGTATTCGATTTTGGATAGGAGGTGGAGTGGCTCCTCCAACAGATTTCCCTTTTTGTTATAAGAATCTTATAAGTGAACAGGATTTTGATAATGATATGGTTTTCGACCAAGTTATAAGTAATACACAAACTTTTGATGAAAGAGGAAATATAACCCAATTAATCGCTTTTATAGATAGTCCAGTAGGAAATCGATTAGGTAGTAGAACAATTACCAATACCTATGATGCGAATAATAATGTGTTAACTAATACCATAGTTGATATAGGGGTTTATATTAGACTTGATACCATTTCTACTACTACAAATACCTATGATGCCAATAATAACCTGCTAACACAAGTAATAGTAGGTGAAAGTAGATTTGGAGACTTTACTGAATCTATCACTAATACTTACAACCCCAATAATAACCTTATTAGTAGTACGACTACTTTCATTAGCCCTTTTGGTCCAGGGCCAGCAGTTACTACTACTTATACTTATGATGCCAATAATAATCTACTGACGGAAACGACGATTTTCCCTCCCGTTACCACAACCATTGTTTATACTTACGATGCGAATAATAATTTGTTAACCAAAAATATCAGCGAGATGACTCCTGGTGGTACAGCAACAGATAATACTACCAATACCTATGATACTAACAATAATTTATTGACTAGTACTGTGGTTATCACCTTTCCTTTTTTGGGGACGCATACGATTATAACCACTAATACCTATGACGCTAACCAAAAATTGACCACAACTAGCATTATTGATGCAGGATTTGATGGAGATTTTGAACGAAAATATACCAATACTTACGATGCTAATCTTCGGGTGATTTCTCGATTTGAAGAATTCTTTTTCAATCCAGGAAGAGTTAAAACTGGAGATATTGTCTATACGGTAACATCTTGTGACCTGCCTCAAATCAGTATCGCTGATCCTTGTAATTGTTTCGACCCACTCAACAAAAGAAATAGCCAAGATATTATCACCCATTTTCATGATGTATTATCCGTCAATGGCACACCAGGAGATGCTGTTGTTTTACAAACAGGCAACACCAATTTCTTAGATAATAATTTGGCGCGAATTGCTAATGGAACGATGCTTGGTACTATCCCTGCTTCAGGTACTTTAACATACGATTTCTTTCATGCCTCAGGGGTATCTGGGGCAATTACTTTAAATGTAGGTGGGGTGTTGAGCAATCCCTTTGACATAAGTGTTTGTACGGCGAAAAGTTGTATTGTTATTCCTACGATGAACCAATGGGGCTTATTAATTTTTGGCTTGTTAATGCTAAACCTTAGTATCTTTTTTATTTATCGCTTAAGGTTGGTTTAATAATCTAAGCATAGACTAACAACAATTCCCATGAAATTAATAACCTTGTTATTGACGATTCCCCAATGCCTAATTCGTAAGCAATTGCTTGTTTTTTGGTTCTTGCTTTCAATGGGTATACTCCATACTGCCAACGCTCAATTTTGCCTAGAAAATAGGTTAATAGACATCAATTTAGTGGCAAGTTCCCCACCTAAAAATTTTACTGCAATTGGAAATAAGGTATTTTATACGGCTGATGGAAATTTAGGCACTGAACTATACATTTATGATACCACTAATGAAACAAATGTGGAAGTTGATGTTTATCCTGGAATGAATTCATTTGGTAATCAAAATAGCTCAAGTCCAAAAGATTTTACCGCAATAGGAGATAAAGTATTTTATAACGCAGAAGGGCCACATGGTGTTGAACTATATTACTATGATACTACGTCGAACACGAATCACTTGGTTGATATTAATGTTGGTACGAGAAATTCGAATCCAAGAAGTTTTCTTGTAGTTGGAGGTAAATTATTTTTTACTGCATTTACGGATATAAATGGGTCGGAGTTGTTTTTTTATGATTGCAATGCAGGTTCCTTAAACATAGTTGAAATTACACTAGGCAATAGTTCTTCTATTGCAGGTGATTTAATCCTAGTAGGCAATAAAATAGTCTTTCCTGCTAGACGGTTAAATGGTACGGAATTATTTATTTACGATATTAATAATGGTAGTATTGAAGAAATAGACATAAATACAGGACTAAGTAGTTCTACTCCTAAATACTTAAAAGCAAAAGGAGCTATCGTTTTTTACACTGCAACAGGGGGCAATGGGGAAGAATTATTCATCTATGATACCAGTACGGGCATCAATACAGAAATAGATATCAATCCTGGTGGTTTTTCTAGCCCAGACATCTTTACAATTATGGGCGATAAAGTTTTTTATAGAGCTGTTGGTAGTAGTGGGCAAGAACTCTATATCTATGACTGTACCAATAATACGAATACAGTAGTAGATATTTTACCTGGCCCCGGAAGTTCTTTTCTATCTAACTTTACGGTATTGGGGGGTAAATTATTTTATACCGCCATGAACAGTAATGGGCAAGAATTATTTATTTATGATACGCGTGATAATTCAAATAAAGAAATAGATATTAATATAGGACCAAGTTCGTCAAGTCCACAATTTTTAACCCCCATAGGGGATAAATTATTTTATACCGCTATAGGACCGAATGGAAGAGAATTATATATTTATGATGATACAGATGGTACGAATACGTTGGTAGATATATACTTAGGTGCAACTACTTCTAACCCTAGTCAATTAACTAAGATTGGAAATTACCTATTTTATGGTGCTCAGGCTGCTAATACTGGAACAGAACTTTATATTTATGATTGCATCAATAAAACCAATACGCTCGTAGATGTTTTTCCTGGAACAGAGGGTTCTAGTCCTGGCGACTGGTTAGTTCAAAAACGTAGAAACTTCTGCCTTAACGGGTTCTTTTTTAAAGAAATTTCTTCTTTTAACCAATTGATTATCAGAAGAATGGTCATTAACCCATTGTTCTAAGTCGGTCATAAAAATACGTTCTATAGCCGTTGGAATCGTCGTTAAAAGTTCATTTGTATCTATGCAATAAATCACTAATTCCAAATTTAATTTCGTTAATCCTGTTAAAGCAGAATGATTGGCGATACTTTTATATTTACCAAACAGACTTTCAATAATATCAGAACTTACATGAATATTTCTAACATCATGTTGGTCTATAAATTCATCATATAAATTGATATATTTATCCAGATAACTCACAAATGTCTTGACATACCCCTCCTGTTTTTTACCTACCTCAATCATTTGTTTAGCCGTTGCTAATGTTTTTTTATTTGCTCCTTGTTTCTTCAAGGGAACTTGAATCCGCTGGCCTATATCTAAACAAGCCGATAAATGCTTAATCATAGAAGAATGTTGCGGTAATTGTTCAAAAAACGTAAGTGATTTTTTATCTAATTGACTAATGCGATGGGTTAAAATTTCTGCCCAATCTACAATAGCCGTTTGGTTCATAAAACGAGCTTTCTTACCTAGTTTTGGCGGACATAAATAACTAAAATCCTGATTAACTCCTTTGTAGATATAAGTAGCCACTAACTTCATAAATGATTGATAGTCCGCATCTTTTAAAAAAGTTTTTTTCAAACAAGTCGCTACTCCATGGGCAATATCAGGGATATGGCTTAGCTGACTTAAGTTGGAAAAATTAATTAAATTTTTGCCTTCATCACTCAATACATTTTTTACTATTACCTTTTGACTTGTCTTCAAAAAAGATAAGGTCTTTTCTATCTCTTTACCTTTCCAACTTTTAGCGCCTTCCATATGAACTACTTGAACGTCTTGAAACGTTAAGGATTCTTCTTTCTCTTTTTCAAATGGGGCTAATAAAACAATTAATTGTTTCTCTTTTCCTTTTCTTATACATTCATCTACTATCAGCGTTACTTGTTCACTAATTGGTTCATTAACAGCTCCTTGCAGGGTATCTAATCCTACTTTTGATGTCCAATTTTGTACCGTATTTGCACAAGGTAGTTTATGCTGCTCTATTAAATTACATAGTAGCAATACTTTTAATACTCGAACAACTCCTCGATAAGAGCAACCACCTTTTACTCTAAGTAGTACGCATAAGCTAATTAGCGAGCGTCCATAATGATGACGTGTCACTTTTTCATCTTTAGTTAATGCTACCCTTAACTTTTTGATTGTCTGTTGGTTATGTTTATATTTGCCTTTCCAGTTATTCCGCCCCTCCTTTAATTCCGATTCTCGTTGACGCAGGCGTTTATTCAATAACCTTACTTGTGACAAAGTTTCCTTATCCATACTTCTCTTTTCTTCTAGTTTTTCGACTTTTCTCCCTAATTGTCTTATCTTTACTTGGTATTCTTTTTCTGAATACATTAGACTTTCTTTTTTGTTGTGGTTGAATACACAAAAATAGAAAGTCTTTTTTTATTTCTTTTGAACTATCCACCTGGCGACTTTACAGCTATTGGAAATAAAATTATTTATGAGGCTTACGGGCCCAGCGGTTATGCGCCCTACGTAGCCGAATTTATTCATCCGATTACCATAACAAGTGCGACTGTAGAAGTTTGTTTAGGTAGTCCTTTAAACATCAATATTGAGGCGACTGGTGGTACACCGAGTAATTTAGCCTATAATTGGACTGGGCCAAATAGTTTTGCCTCAACCAATCAAAACCCTTTGATTAGCAATATTGCCACTAATGACTTGGCAGGTACTTATATGCTTACGGTGAGCAATACCGCAGGGATTGGCAGCGCTTGTAGCACGACCAAAAGCATCGAAGTCAAAGTCAATGATTGCCTTACGGAAATGTCTTTCTCCTTGAGTGACCCATGCAGTTGTGACAACCCAGCCAATAAATTACTCGACGATGGTTCTTTTCTTTTTGCTGATAAGATACGCATAGATGCGGCTATGTATCCTGCGGGAACACTCCCAACTGTTGTCGCTTTAGACGGAAACTTACTAACGGCAACGGGTGCACCTTATACCCTAGCAACTGCTACGGCTGCTATCGTATCATTGGGTGGTGGAATCTATGAATTACCTTTTTATACTTTGCCGAATGCGCCCTCTGCTTTAACCGTAATGATGGGAGGCGTAGGAGGAGATAGTCAGGCATTTACGACGGATAGTTGTATGCCTTGTCCCGACCCAATTCCTACGATGAGCCAATGGGGTTTACTGATTTTTGGTTTATTATTACTTAATTTGAGTATCTTTTTTGTTCAACAAAAAGCAATGAATTAAAGCTAAATTCAAACAGCTTCTAAACACACTATAGCATTAAAATCAAGTTCCTATAATCCTCTAAATTATAGGAACTTTTTATTTTATATGCCTTCCTTTACTTCATTCCTTATATTTTTCTGATATTTACGGGTTGCGAGTTGCGAGTTGCGGGTTGGTGAAAGGATTTAAGATTAATTTATGAATGATTTTTATAAGTATAAAAGTATAAGGCTAAATATATTTATTTCGCATCTTACACTTAGTACTTGATGTTTAAAGTACTTGATGTTTAAAACCTAAAACAACTTAAATTTTAATTCATACAATTATTTAATTACTTGTAATTTTGCTTTTAATTCTATCCTTTTAACTCGAAACCCGCAACTCGCAACTATTTCATCTACAAAACGAAAAAAGTTAAAACATGAATACTCGAAAGGTATTATTCTGGTCCTTAACCGTTTCCTTAGGCGGTTTCTTATTTGGCTTCGATACAGCGGTGATTTCTGGTGCAGAGCAATCTATCCAAAAATTATGGGGCTTAAGTGCAGGTGAATTAGGGGTAACGGTCGGTTCGGCTATTTTTGGAACGATCTTCGGCGCCTTATTCGGTGGGATTCCAACAGATAGATTTGGTCGGAAGAAAACCTTGTTTTGGATTGGGATTTTGTTTTTAGTATCTGCTATAGGGTCGGCATTAGCACCCGATAATATTACGTTGATGATTGCTCGAATTATTGGAGGCATCGGAATTGGGGCATCTTCTGTAGCTGCACCCGTATACATTTCGGAAATAGCGCCCAAGGAAAAGCGAGGACAATTGACCGCACTCTTCCAATTTAACCTAGTCTTCGGTATTTTAATCGCTTTTGTCTCCAATTATTTTATCAGTAAATCTGGTTTTGGTGGGGAAGATGCTTGGCGGTGGATGTTAGGTTTAGAGGTTATTCCAGCTTTAATTTTTGTACTAATGATGACCCAAGTACCAAGAAGTCCAAGATGGTTAGTAGTCAAAGAAGGAAATGTAGCGGAGGCTAGAACTGTTTTAGCAGCAATTAATCCCAATACGGTAGAAGCATCCCTAGCAGATATTCAAGCTTCTGATGTGACGAAAGGTTCTAGTATTAAAGAGTTCTTTTCTGGGAAATATAGCTTGCCTATTTTATTAGCTTTTCTATTAGCCTTTTTTAATCAAGCTTCTGGTATTAATGCGATAATTTATTATGCTCCTAGAATCTTTGAAGCGGCAGGGATGGATGCACAAAGTGGTTTATACCAAACAATGGGCATCGGAGCGGTGAATTTAGTTTTTACCATGCTGGGTTTATATTTGATTGATAAAGCAGGGCGAAAAACGTTGATGATTATTGGTTCAATTGGTTATATCATTTCTTTAGCAATGATGTCTTCTTCTTTTTTCCAAGATTCTTTGGATGGTCTGAGTTTTTGGGTCTTTGCTTTTATTGCATCTCATGCTATTGGACAAGGTGCCGTTATTTGGGTATTTATCTCCGAGATATTCCCGAATGAAGTAAGAGGGTCGGGAATGGCATTAGGAAGTGGGACGCATTGGGTCTTTGCTTGGCTGATTACGACGATATTTCCTTATTTTCAAAGTACCTATGGTGGCGGAAAAATCTTTGCTTTTTTCGCAGTTATGATGGTGGTACAGTTAATTTGGGTGTTGACGATGATGCCAGAAACGAAAGGGGTATCTTTAGAGGATTTACAGAAACGATTAGCACCGAAAGCGTAGTATATCTAAACGAATTGATTCTTAAAAATTAACCGACAATTCTATATTTGATGGAATTTGTAGGGGCGATGCCCATAGCCGTTAGACTAAGAATATAATAATTGATAATCAGTAACTTACGATGATGTTGATGTTTTAAGATTGCATCTTAAAATCAATATTTCTTACGTTTTCAACGTAATTTGCTTGCAAAAATCCAGATTTTGAATCGTTAGCCTGACGGCTATGGGGGCGATGCCTTGTGCTCGTCCAAATGGGGGGAATTATCCAATAACTGGGCAACCACAAGGGAATTGCCCCTACAAATTTTTGAATATTTTGGCTAGGAATAGGATTTTTCTGCCAACACAAAATTTGACTAGCCTTTAGTTGATTATTATACTTTTGAAAATTGAAAATTTCAAATTGAAAATTATTTAAAGTTTACACCTATTGTATGAAACTAAAATTAAAAAAAAATGAATTTGTTCAAAGCAATGCTATTCCTGCTATGTCTAAGTACTCAAAGCATATTTGCACAAAGCAAAATTGAAAGAGTTGAACCACCTAACTGGTGGGTAAATATGAAAAATCCGAACCTGCAATTACTGGTTTATGGCGATAATATTGGTGATTTAAACCCTTCCCTTGATTATGCTGGAGTGGAATTATTACAAGTAAGAAAAGTCAAAAATCCGAATTATCTATTTCTAGATTTAGTGATTGATGAAACCGCTCAAGCAGGTAAATTCCCTATTACATTTAAGCATCATGACGAAATCGTAGCAACGCATACTTACACTTTATTCCCTAGAGAAAAAGGAGCGGCAGAATTGCAAGGATTTAATAATGAAGATGTGATGTATTTAATTACTCCAGACCGATTTGCGAATGGAGACCCTACGAATGATAATGTAGCAGGAATGCGAGAAAAGGTAGATCGAGCGAATAAAGGCGGCAGACATGGTGGAGATATAGAAGGCATTCGCAAAAGCTTGGATTATTTAGCCGACATGGGCTTTACGGCTATTTGGTTAAACCCTTTATTGGAAAATGATATGGAAGTCTATTCTTATCATGGATATTCTACAACTGACTTTTATAAGGTAGATCCCCGTTTTGGAACAAATGAAGCTTATCGCCAATTGAGCAAAGAAGCCAAATCCAAAGGGATTAAGTTAATTATGGATATGATTGTCAATCATTGTGGATCTTTTCATTGGTGGATGGACGACTTACCGATGGGCGACTGGATTAATCAATGGCAAGCCTACACAGGGACAAATCATAAAAAGACGCTATTACAAGACCCTTATGCATCAGAACTAGATAAGAAAATTTTTACAGATGGTTGGTTTGTGAAAACGATGCCTGACATGAATCAACGGAATCCATTAATGGGAAATTATTTGATTCAAAATAGTATTTGGTGGATTGAGTATCTAAGCTTGGCAGGTATCCGAATGGATACTTACCCCTATCCAGATATGGATTATATGACGGAATGGACGGAAAGAGTGATGGCAGAATATCCCAATTTCAATATAGTCGGAGAGGAATGGTTTGGCGACCCTGCGATTGTGTCTTATTGGCAAAAAGGTAAGGTAAATCCGAATGGTTATACTTCTGAATTGCCTAGTTTGATGGATTTTCCGTTGCAAACAGCAGCGGTCAATGCGATAAATGATCCTGAAAGTTGGGGAGCTGGTTGGGTAGAATTATATGAAGCTTTAGCCAAAGATTTTATGTATCCTGCTCCTAATGATTTGGTTGTTTTTCCAGATAATCATGATATGATGCGGATTTATAGTCAAGTGGGCGAAGATTATGCAAAATTTAAATTAGCCAATACCTTCTTTTTAACCACTAGAGGAGTACCTGAATTATATTACGGCACAGAAATTTTAATGAGTAGTGACGGTGACCACGGGATTATTCGGTCTGATTTCCCAGGCGGTTGGGCAGGTGATAAAATTAATGGATTCACAGGAGAAGGTTTAACCGACCAACAAAAAGAAGCTCAGCAATGGATGAAAAAATTATTAAATTGGCGGAAAACTGCTTCTGCAGTTCATTATGGTAAATTAGTGCATTTTCTACCAAAAGATGGCGTTTATGTGTATTTTAGATATGATGATACCCAGAAAATAATGGTTATTTTGAATAAGAATACGAAGCCTTATATCTTGGAAGTAGACCGTTTTGCGGAAGTATTAGATGGCGTAACAACTGGAACAGCCGTGATGAGTGGGCAAATGTTTGATATGACTAAAGAAATTGAATTGCCTGAAATGGGCGCTTTGATTTTAAAACTGAAATAATTGAGCTGAATCATTAACTATTAAAAGGAGTAAACATTTTTTGATTAACACATAGTCCTATAGTTAAAACCACAGAAGGAAACATAGATTTAAGTTATAGCAGGACGCTAAAAACTATGTTAACTATGTGTGTGACTCTATGACTATGTGTTTAAAATAAAACCCTTCCGAAACCTTAACTAGCCCTCCAAACTTTCAACCTTCTCTTGCCTAAAATACAAATCCCAACCCTTGCCTAGCAAATAATAGTTCCTTCCCAGCGAATAATAGAGTGCTGAGTTTTCTTTGATTTTCGCCTATACCTTTGAGATGTATTTAAGCATTATTTACAAATCAAGGCATGTCACGCCCCCAATTAGGCATGTATTAAAAAGCGGTAATCATGAAAAAGCGAACATTAAATTTTCAATTAGGACTTGTTTTATTGTTATTAGGAATGAGCATTTTTCAATTAGTTGCTCAAAGTGAAAAACGGGATAAAACGGAGTCCCCTTATTTTTTTATTAAAAGCGGAAACCAGACAGAAGACCAACTTCCTTTAAAATCTACTAAAGCAGAAGTGAATATTACAGGTGTAATAGCGGATGTTACCATTAAACAAGTGTACAAAAATGAAGGACAAAATACCTTAGAAGCAACTTACGTTTTTCCAATTTCTACTAAAGCAGCCGTTTACGGAATGACGATGACTATTGGTAATCGGACGATAAAAGCAGAGATACAAGAAAAAAATAAAGCTAGAACAGCTTATAATACGGCTAAAGCTGTAGGAAAAAGAACCTCTTTATTAGAACAACATCGACCCAATGTTTTTCAGATGAATGTTGCTAATATTATAGCAGGGGATGAGCTAATCGTTGAACTTAAATATACAGAGTTATTAGTGCCAGATGAGGGAATTTATGAATTTGTCTATCCAACGGTAGTTGGGCCAAGATATACCGAAACCCAGAATTTGACGGTCGCTAATACGGTTAACTTTACAGCAACTCCTTATACTAAAGCAGAAGAATTACCGACCTACCAATTTGATATTCAAACCAACATCGAAGCAGGAATGCCGATTGAATCTATTCTAAGTCCAAGTCATCGAATAGACGTAAATTATGCGGACATTACTTCGGCGGAAATAACGTTGGAATCTAATAAAGAAAATGCAGGCAATCGAGATTATATTTTGCAATATCAACTGGCGGGAACGGAGATTAACACAGGTTTAATTTTACATAAAGGAGAAAAAGAAAACTTCTTTTTATTGATGGTACAGCCGCCTAAAAAAGTAGCAAGGGTCAAAATAGTTCCTAGAGAATACATTTTTGTAATTGATGTATCGGGTTCGATGAGAGGGTTTCCATTAGATATTTCTAAAAAATTATTACGGAACTTAATAATAAATTTAAGACCGACTGACCGATTTAATGTGCTATTATTTGCAGGAACATCAGGTATGTTAGCAGAAGAATCTTTAGCAGCCACCAAAGAAAATATTCAGTTAGCGATGAATGTTATAGATAACCAAAGTGGTGGTGGTGGCACACGATTATTACCTGCCTTAAAAAAAGGGATGAATTTGCCAAGATGTGAGGCTAATTTATCTCGCTCTTTCATCATTGTAACGGATGGCTATATTAGCGTTGAACCTGAGGTATTTGATTTGATAAGAACAAATTTGAATCAAAGTAATCTATTTTCTTTTGGCATTGGTTCAAGTATCAATCGCCATTTAATCGAAGGGATGGCACATGTAGGTATGGGCGAACCTTTAGTTATTACAAAACCAGAAGGGGCAGCAAAACAAGCAGAAAAATTTAGACAGTATATCAATGCGCCAGTATTAACTAACGTAAAAGCAAATTTCGAGGATTTTGAAGCTTATGATATGAATCCAGTTGCTATTCCTGATGTGATGGGAGAACGACCGATTATTTTATTTGGAAAATGGAAAGGAACAGCTAAAGGGAAAATTACCATCAAAGGATTAACGGCTAATGGAATTTATGAGAAAACTTTTGATGTATCAACTGCAAAACCAAGTAGAAAGAACGATGGCTTAAAATACCTTTGGGCGAGAGAAAAGATTAAATTACTAGATGATTATAATCAACTGAGGCAAACGGAGGAAAGAATCAAAGAAGTGACACAATTAGGTTTGGATTATAATTTATTGACTGCCTATACTTCTTTTATCGCTATTGATAAGGAGATAGTTAATGGGAATGATGGTGTGGCGAAAACAGTTAGACAGCCCTTACCAATGCCAGCAGGTGTGACGAACTCAGCAGTAGGATTTGAAGTTGGGCGTATTAAAAAAATTGTTCGTAAATCTGCTAAAGTTAAACTTGCTAAAAAAGTACGTGCTACTATAAAAAAGAAGCCTAATAATCTTGTCAAAGAAGGAAGAAAAAGTATTACGTTCATTATGGGAGCGGATGAAAAAGCAAAGAATCCCTATTATGCAGAAGCCAATAATTATTACCGTTACAATGAAATAGGAAAAACAGATGAAGTCGTTGATACTTGTCGTTCTTTATGGTCGATTAAAAAATATATGGAAGCACATAAACCGACAAATGGTTTACCTTGGGGCAAAGTAAATGTGGTAGTGCATAGCAATGAATGGACAGGATTAAGTATGCCTGTTTTTCCAAATGGCGAACGAATTAATACCGATTTATTAACAGAACTAAAAGAAGCAGGTACTTTTGAGCCATTAGATGCAGCGATTGCCGATACAAAAACACATATTCAATTTCAATCTTGCGGATTAGGACGTAATGACCAATTAGTTCAAGCTTTGCAAGCCTTATTTAACAGAGATGATTGTGCGGGTTTAAGTCCAAGTATTACTGCTTCCCCTTATTTTATTTTTTATGAATCCGAAAAGTATAAGGGTATTCCAATACTAACCAAAAAATCTAAAGCAAAAGTATGGTATGCTTTTTATAAAACAGGTTATCGAGAAGGCGATATTAAATTGAGTCGACAACTAAATAAAAGATACCCTAATGCCAATATAGATTGGAGAAAAGCATTGAAACAGAAAAATGAGGATAAGGATGCGGAATTATTTCATTATAAATTTACCATTCCAATCGAATGGATCGTCACTTATAAAAATAAAGGAGATAGACCAGATTTAACCACAAAAGTAAGTCAACAAAAATGGTTAAAGGAGCAACGAGCATTACTAAAGATATTAGCAGATTACGATATTAAAATGGATAAATTTCGGTGGACTTTCAAAAATATGGCACCTACTTTTGAAGATGGAATAGTAGAACCTGCCATTCTTGCAAAGGGACTTTGTACGGTCGTTTGTGTCTTGAAAATGGAATAGAAGAAAAAATGATTAACTTATAAATCTGTTGGGAATATTTTTTCCAACGGATTTTTCTTTTAAATTCAGCTCGTCATTAACTAGAATATCAATTGTTTAACCCCTATTTTAGCGTTGGTAATCAATAACATACCATTCGAAGAATTTGCGTATAAATCAATATAAATAAAGATTATTAGGAAAAATGTTGTATATGGAGCGCCCTTTTAATTTTCCTCAGTTCATAACTAAAAAATTAGTTTTGCGCATATACGAATAAATTCCTAATAATCTTTAATCAATATAAATCAATATAAAATAGTGAGAAATATACCTGATATTAAATACCCACTCATCCTAGACGGAGGTTTATCCAATGAATTAAAAGCCCAAGGGTATGATTTAAGCCACCAATTATGGACAGCTAAACTAATAGCATCTAGCTCCGAAGCCATTATTCAAGCACACTTAGCTTACCTTAATGCTGGGGCGCAATGCCTTATTACTTCCAGTTACCAAGCGTCCATTCAAGGGTTTTTGGATGCAGGATATGATAGGGTGGCAGCGGAAAAATTGTTATTAAAGACAGTTACTTTAGCAGAAACAGCGATTGAAAAATATCAGATAGCGAATAAAAGTAAACAGCAACCATTAATAGCTACGAGTATTGGTCCCTATGGTGCTTATTTAGCGGACGGCTCAGAATATCGAGGTAATTACAATATAACTGATTCCGCATTAGCAGCATTTCATTGGACGCAATTCCAACTTTTGGAAACCACGAATGCGGATTTATATGCTTGTGAAACTATTCCAAGTTTGCAAGAAGCGAAAGTATTGAGTCAACTTTTAAGGAAGGCCACCAAACCTGCTTGGATAAGCTTTTCTTGTAAGGATGAAAGCCATATTAGTGACTGGACAACGATTCAAGAGGGTGCTGCTTTGTTTAAAAATCACCCCAATGTTTTTGCGATAGGTGTTAATTGTACTGCTCCTAAATATATTAGTGGTTTAATCAAAACTTTGAAATCAGCCGTTGGTGATAAAAAAATAATCGTTTACCCTAATTCAGGCATGATCTATAATGCGACAACTAAAACTTGGCATGGAACTGCCGACCCTATCACTTTTGTTGAAAAAGCTAAAGAATGGAGGGCATTAGGGGCGGATATAATTGGGGGCTGTTGTCAGATTGGGCCTGAGCATATTCGAGGGGTTTCTGAGTGTTTTTACTAGAGTTAGAGCTTCCTGAACTCGAAGTAGTGGAAGCTCTATTTTTATACTATTCTTCAAAATAAATTCCCAATCCTTTCAAGCCTTTCTCCAAATCATTTTTTTGATTTAAAACAGCATTCAATTTTCCTTCGAAAACCTCAAAATCACCCAAGGCAATTTGATAATTCCCCTTATCTGCATTCATAGGCAATTCCGTCGTATTATAAAAATTCCATTTAATTCGATTTAACCGACCAGCAATAGAAGGAGGTGTCAATTCCATTTTTTCGACCATTAAATCATTCCCATTTAAAATCATTTCTAAATCCTGTAATTGATTTTGCAGACTTTGTGCTTTTTCATAAGTAGCCTTTTGTCCTTTAGGATGTTGCAAAATGCTTTTTTGCATGCTTTTAGTCTGCTTAATCGCTTTAGTCAATTGCTGATTGGTGCTTCGAATAGATGTACCTAAATCATAAACTTGTTGCTGAAAGGTTTGCAAAGCTTGCAGGTCTGCATCCGCAATCTTTTTTGGATATAGCGGAACAACTTCAAAAGATTGGGCAATGCCTAAATCAGTCCATTCACCTTTGATTATTTTTGATAATTGTACAGTATAAGTGCCCGGTTGAACCAAAGCAACTGCACCACCTAGACCATCTGCTTGTCGCAAATCCCAATTGATGCGATGTAATCCTTTTTTAAGTGGGGCAGTAATTTTTCTGATAACATCCCCGTTTTCATTGCTTACAGAAAAGACTAATTGCGGTTTCATTTCTCGTCTTTCCGCAGCAAAGTCTGTCCATTTGGGATAATAAACTGGTTCTTTTTTAGCACGTTTTCCCTTTTCTGCTTTTAATCGTGCTTGCTTAATAGTAGGAAAGCCATCTTTAACATAATAAGTAAAAACTGCCCCAAATTCAGGATTTGGAGAAGTATAAAAAGCATGTCCCAAACTTCGCCCATCAGGATTTTTTTCTATAAATAATAAAGCCTCTTTTACGGGGAATAAATGGGCTGCTTTTGCTAAAGTTTTCGTTGTCAGTTCTCTAAGTGGGGAGTAATCTTCCAAAACGTAAAAACCTCTTCCAAAAGAAGCGACGACTAAATCATTTTCTTCGGTTTGAATTTCTATATCTCTATAGGACATCGTCGGTAATCCTCCTTTAAATTTATGCCAATGTTGACCGCCATTGATAGAAAAATATAAGCCCAATTCTGTACCTACAAATAATAAATTAGGGGCTTGATGGTCTTGATAAATTGTCCAAGTATATTCGCCTTTGGGCAAATTATTATTGATCGAATTCCATGTTTTTCCCTTGTCTATACTTTTTAAAATATAAGGTTTGAAATCGCCTTGTTTGTGATTGTTAAATACGACAAAAACAGTATTAGCATCGTGTCGAGAAGTATGAATATCTGCTACAAAGCTATAGGCTGGTACAGACGGAAATTGACTGACCTTTCGCCAATTTTGTCCACCATCTTCGGTTATTTGTAATAAACCATCATCGGTGCCAGCATAAATCAAGCCCTCTTGTTTAGGTGATTCGTCCAAAGCGACAATTGTACCATAAGGAGATGTCCAAACATTTTTAAAAACGGCATCTATTCCCCAAACCTCATCCATTACCTTTGCCTTATTTCTATCTTCTTGCCTTGACAGATCGCCACTTGCTTCCATCCAAGAGTTACCACCATCTTCACTTTTAAATAATTTATTTGCTGCAAAATAAAGTCTGTTCGATTGATGTGGACTTATTAACAAAGGAGAATTCCAATGCCAACGTAGAGGTGCTTCTCCACTTTTTGGCTGCGGCTGAATTTGTACCCGTTCGTTGGTCTGTTTATTATAACGATTCAGGTATCCATATTGCGATTGACTATACAAAATATTGGGATCAGTCGGGTCAACTCTAGTTTGGAAACCATCGCCGCCAATAATATGATACCAATCCGAATTCCGAATACCCGCAGGGTTGGTTGTCCGCACAGGCACACCAATCGTTGCATTATCCTGTGTGCCGCCGTACATATTATAAAACGGTTTTTCGTTATCAATACCAACTCGATAAAATTGAGTTAAAGGGATATTATCGGTAAATTTCCAAGTTTTAGTTCTGTCCCAACTTTCGTAAATACCACCATCACAAGAGACCATAATATAATCGGGGTCATCTTTATCAAAAACAACATCATGGCTATCAACATGCTTTTTTCGTTCATTAATTCGTTGGAATGTTTTGCCGCCATTTTCCGTAAAGGCAGTAAAAACATTAACAGAATAGACTTTATCAAATTGATGTGGATCAGGAAATAATTCCATATAATATTGCGCATCAATCACCATATAATCGCTCATTTTTTTCCAATGATCGCCTTGGTTTTCAGAGCGATAAAACCCTTTGGTATCATTCGTGCCAGCAATAAGCGCATAAACTACATTCGATTTTTGTGGAGAAATCGCCAAACCAATTCTACCTAAATCGCCACTAGGTAAACCATTTTTCAATTTTGCCCAGTTTTTTCCAGCATCGATACTTTTCCAGATACCACCATTTGGTCCACCTGCGACTAACTTACCTACATGTCTTCGTCTTTGGTAGGAAGAAACCAATAGAATATCTGGATTTTGAGGATCAAAAATAATATCTGAAATTCCTGTATTTTCCGTAATGTGTAGAATGCGCTCCCAAGTTTTGCCACCATTCATCGTTTTATACAAACCTCTTTCTCCACCATCTTTCCAAACATTCCCTTGAGCTGCGACATATACAATATCTGAGTTTCGAGGGTCAATCATTATTTTACCGATATGAGCAGAGGTTTTTAAACCCATATTTGTCCAACTATCTCCACCGTTCACACTTTTATAAACTCCATCGCCTTTCGCAACAGAACGTTGGGCATTATTTTCGCCTGTTCCTGCCCAAATCACATTGGAATTGTTCGGATCAAATTCAATCGTTCCAACGGCATAAGTACCGTAACTATCAAAAACTGGTTCCCAAGTCGTACCCGCATTTACCGTTCGCCAAATATTGCCAGAAGCCACCGCTGCAAATCGCCTACTTTTTTTATTAGGATCAACGATGACTTTAGTGATTCTACCACCTGTTTTACCTGCACAGATATTTCTAAACTTTAAACCATTGATTATGGATTGGTCTATTTTATTGATTTTAGATTGAGCAGTATTGGCTTTTTTCTGAGCATAAGAAAAGTAAGTACAGCAGAGTAGTAGATTTATTATAAAAATTTTTAATTTCATGGTAAGCGTTAGTTGGTTAGTGATTGAAAATAGTTTGACGCAATGAATTAGTAGTAAATTTAAAAATACTCCACTCAATAACGAAAATTATGGCAGCTTTTATGAAACAAGCTTTTTTAGGACTATTTTTTAGTAGTTTATTGCTTATAGCTTGTACGTCAGTAGAAAAAGAGGAATCGACTATCAAACACCCCAATGTCTTATTCATTGCCATTGATGACTTAAACGACTGGGTAGAACCCTTGGCTGGAAATGAACAGACCGCTACGCCAAATCTAAAAAGGTTTGCTACTACAGGCGTGAATTTTACCGCAAACTATTGCACCAGTCCTGGCTGCAATCCCTCTCGGTCTACTTTATTAACTGGTTTACATACTTATAATTCTGGGATGTATTCCAATTATCAGGATTGGCGGACGATTCCTCGGCTAGCTAATCAACCAACATTGGGGCATTATTTTAGACAAAATGGCTATTACACCGCAGGCGCAGGTAAGATTTTTCATTATAGTCAAGTAGATACCTTAGCTTGGGATGCCTATTATCCTTCTATCAAAAATCCAATGCCAGCAGATATTTTTCCAGAGAAAGTACCTGCCAATATGCCTCGATTTAAGTATATGTATAAAATGTTTGATTGGAGCCCATTGACCATCCCAGATGAAGAAACAGGAGACTATAAAAGTGTTGACTTCATAGGACAGCAACTGGAACAGCCACATGATAAACCCTTCTTTCTAGCTTGCGGGATTTATCGCCCTCATTTACCTTGGTATGTGCCTCAAAAATATTTTGACCAATTTCCCTTGGAATCCATTCAGTTACCCAAATTAATGGAAAAAGATACAGCAGATTTAGGTAAGCGGGCTAAAGAACTAATGGCTAGAGGGGGGAATTATCACAAACATGTGCTTGCTGCCGACCAATGGAAAAAAGCGGTCCAAGGGTATTTAGCGTCTGTTGCTTATGCAGATGCGATGGTTGGGGAATTATTAGACCGTTTAGAAAAAAGTGCTTATGCAGATAATACGATTGTGGTGATTTGGTCGGATCATGGTTGGCAATTAGGGCAAAAAAATCATTGGCGTAAATTTGCCCTTTGGGAAAATGTCATTAAAACCGTTTTGATGATGAAAGTGCCAGAGGGCGTAGCTGCTTTACCCGAAGGTGCTAAAATAGGAGGCGTGACGGAAAATCTAACTTCTTTAATTGATTTATACCCAACTTTAACTGATTTATGCGGGTTGCCAAATAGAACAGATTTAGATGGAGAAAGCTTAATTCCTATTTTAAAGAACCCTGATTCCACAATTCTACGACCAATTATTACGACTTATGATTTTGGTGATTATTCGGTAAGGTATGATAAATGGCATTACATTAAATATATCGACGATTCGGAAGAATTATACGATTTGGAACTAGACCCAGAAGAGTGGACTAATTTGGCAAATAACCCCAAATTTGAATCTATAAAGGTGCAACTGGCTGGCTATATTCCCAAAAGTCCAACGCCATTACCAGAAGCATCTTTAATTGAATTACAGGAACATCATATTCCGCCTGTAAAGTCTAAGGCGTTTTATGAAAGTAAAGAGCGAGTGGAATGGATGAAAAGGTTTGATAATTAACTATCAAAACAAAGTCCCAGCCCGAGTAGGTGGCACGATCCCCAAATGCTGATAAGCCTTCTCCGTCACCGAACGACCACGAGGTGTCCGCTGAATAAAGCCTTCCATAATCAAAAAGGGTTCATGGACTTCTTCAATAGTGCCTGCTTCTTCTGCGACGGCAGTAGCAATAGTTGTCAACCCAACAGGCCCTCCCTTGAATTTTTCAATAATGGTCATTAAGATCTTATTATCCATTTCATCCAAACCACTATCGTCTACATTTAAAGCTTCTAAACCATATTGAGCAATACCTACATCAATCGTTCCATTACCTTTTATTTGTGCAAAATCTCGAATTCTACGCAATAGAGCGTTGGCAATCCGAGGCGTTCCCCGACTACGGCGCGCAATTTCTAATGCACCGCCATCTTTAATCGGTACTTTTAAAATACTAGCCGAACGTTTGATAATTCCGACTAAAGTAGGCACATCGTAATAATCTAAATGGCAAGTGATTCCGAATCTAGCCCGCATCGGTGCGGTCAATAAACCCATTCTAGTGGTTGCGCCAACTAATGTAAATGGATTCAATGCTATTTGAATACTTCTCGCATTTGGCCCACTATCAATCATGATATCAATCCGATAATCCTCCATGGCGGAGTATAGATATTCCTCTACTACATTATTCAATCGGTGAATTTCGTCAATAAACAAAACATCGCCTTCATCCAAATTGGTTAATAAACCTGCTAAATCGCCTGGTTTTTCCAAAACTGGCCCTGAAGTCATTTTTAATTCTGCACCTAATTCACTCGCAATAATATGCGAAAGGGTCGTTTTTCCTAATCCTGGAGGGCCATGCAGCACCACATGATCTAATGCCTCGCCTCTTTGCACTGCCGCTTGGATAAAGACTTCTAGATTGTCCACAATTTTCGGTTGACCACTAAAATCTTTGAGTGATTTAGGACGCAATGCCTTATCTACTTTTTCTTCTTCACCAGTATAATTTTCGCCCGTTGGGTCAAGATGTGGGTTTTGCATTTAATAATTTTCAATTTTCAATTTTCAATTTTCAATTTTCAAAATAGAATGATTGGTAATTGAATTGAAAAGACAAGTTGAAACAATGAGTTTAAGAATCACAAATTTAACATAAAAAATTTACCATTCAAACCTTTTAAATAGCGAATCTAAAGAATCTTATTTTTCAATTCTGTAATAAATTCTTCTATGGAAAATAATCTAAATAAGTGCAGTAGACTTATTTGTGTTCTAAGTAAGGAGACAAAATTAGCCGTCACTTATGAAATAGTTACGAGTTGCGGGTTGCGAGTTAAAAAGATAGAATTAGAAATCTAAATTTGGATTTAAATAAACTATTTTGGTCTATTCAATTAAAATCATTAGGTATTTGATTGAATTTAACCCGCAACTCGCAACCCGCAACAAATATTTATAGGTCGATTAATTTTGTCCTTCCACTTACCTCGTTTTTGTGAATCGAAAAACCTCTTTTAAAATAAAAATTATTTTTTTTTGAAAACCGTGGGTACATCTTTTTAATCCAAAACACTCCTTAATGTAACGCATAATGAAATGCACAACATTAACAAACAAAATCAAAAAATAATAATTATGAAAAATTCAATGATTTTCACTTTAGTTGCTTTATTCTCTTTCGTTTTTTCTTTTACTGTTATTGCTGATAACGGCAACTATTGCAACAAAAATTATTATTATAAAACCGTAAAACATGGTGATACTTACAAGGTAGGACAAGATGTTTACGTTAAAGTGGATGCTCAAAAATACCAAGACATTGCTTACATGGAATTATACATCAATGGCTATAAAGTAAGACGAGAAATGAATGCGCCTTATGAGTGGGCAAGACCAAACAGTAATGGCGACCACTATCTTAGAAATATGAAAGCAGGGACTTACCGGTTAAAATGTGTCGTAAAAACGAAGTGTGGTGGCAAATACCAAAAAGAATTGACTTTCTACGTAAAAAATCAGCATAATAACTACTGCAACACCAACTATTACTACGAATATGCTAAGCATAATTCAAGTTGCCAAGCAGGTAAAGACTTATATGTGAAAGTGAAGGCACAAAAGCACCAAGATGTGGAATATATGGAATTATACATCAATGGTCAGAAAGTAAGACGAGAAATGAATGCACCATATGAGTGGGGAAGAAAGAATACAAATGGCGATCATGCCCTAAGAAACATGCGTCGAGGAACTTACCAATTGAAGTGTAAAGTTAAGACACGATGTGGCGAGATTATTTGGAAGAAGAGTACTGTTTATGTGAAGTAATAGGATAATCGGTTTTTAATTTAGAACAAGTTAAGTATAATGAGAAAGAGGCAAGGTGATTTATTCGCCTTGTCTTTTTGAGTTTCCGTAAGGATCTTTATTTTTACAAAATGGTTTCCAAGGCTTTACCCTGATTATGAAGCATTTAATTCAAGGGAATCTATTTTGTGATACAACAAAAAAACTTCTACAACGTATTAGTTGTTGAAACTTTGTTAAACTGGCAATTAAGTAGGTGAGTTTAAATAAGCGCCACAATTTGAGCGAGCTATTTTTTTGTTTAAAGTTTCTTCAAAATCGTTTCATAGCTGTCGCTACGGAACTATTTTTAAGGGGATTTAAACGAGAAAAGAGCCGTTCAAAAGTGTCGATTATCTGGACTCACCTACTTAGATCATAGAACTGCTACTTTCTGACATCTGACAGCGAAGCGGTCTGACCTCTGACTTCTTAAAAAATATGCAATTTTTATATCCGACATTTTTATGGGCTTTATTGGCCTTAGCTATACCGATTATTATTCACTTATTCTACTTTCGCCGATTTAAGAAGGTTTATTTTACCAATGTAAAATTCTTAAAAGAGGTTAAAGAAGAAACGAGTGCTCGGTCTCGCCTGAAAAATTTATTGACTTTATTGATGCGTTTATTGGCAATGGCAGCCTTGGTTTTTGCTTTTGCCCAACCTTTTATTCCTGTGGATACAGAAGTAAAAAAAGGTCGAAAGTCCGTCAGTTTGTTTGTGGATAACTCTTTTAGTATGAATGCTTTAAGTGAAGATGTGCCACTTATTGAAAAGGGAAAGCAGAGAGCCAGAGAAATTATTAGCGCCCACAACGACGAAGATGAATTCCAAGTATTAACCAATGATTTTGAGGGAAGACATCAGCGGATGGTCAGTAAGGAAGATGCGTTATCTTTGGTAGATGAAATCAAAACTAGTCCTTCTGTTAGGGTTTTAAGTAATGTAGTAGCTCGACAAAAACAAGTCTTAAATGCACCTGACGCAGACAATAATATTCACTATTTAATCTCAGATTTTCAAAAGAATATTACGGACATTCAAAATTATGCGGATACGACTGGGGAGGTGAATTTAGTGCCTTTGCAATCGGTACAAGAAAAGAACATAAGTGTAGATTCTTGTTGGTTTGATGCACCTGTGCAAATGGTGAATCAGACAAATAAATTGGTGATTAGAGTAAAGAACCATAGCGATGAACCTGCGAATAATTTACGCTTGTCTTTGCAATATGATGGACAAGAAAAGCCTGTTGGTACTTTATCTATTCCTGCTAATTCCTATGTGATTGATACGGTAGCGTTGACCATTCAGCGAACAGGTTGGCATGAAGCAAAGATAGCGGTTACGGATTATCCAGTACAGTTTGATGACCATTATTTCTTTTCCTTTAATGTAGCGGAAGTAATTAAAGTCTTGTCGATTAACGAAGTGCAAGCGAATAAATATTTGAATGCTGCTTTTACAGGGGTACCTTATTTTGCGATTGATAATAAAGGAAGTCAAAACCTAGATTACTCTCAGTTTGCTAGTTATCAGATGATTGTCCTTAATGAGTTGAATGCTATTTCTTCTGGTTTGGCATTCGAATTGAATCAGTATATTAAGAATGGCGGTAATCTCTTAGTTTTTCCTAGCCGAAATGCAAATATTGCCACTTATAAAAGCTTTCTAAATACCTTTCAAGCGAATGAATTAGTAGCATTAGAGGAACAAGAAAAAGAAGTTGGGCGAGTGAATTATGAAGAGTTTATTTTTAAAGATGTCTTTGAAGGTAGACGCTCAAACATAAAATTACCCGTTACACAAGTGAGTTATAAATTGACCACTTTTGGTAGAAGCAAAGAGGAAAAATTATTGACCTATCGAGATGGTACTTCTTTTTTGAGTAAGTATCGTTTGGATAAAGGGAATTTGTATTTATGTGCCGCACCTTTGGGCGAAGACTATAGTAATTTGGTGAAGAATGGAGAGATTTTTATTCCTATGTTGTACAAAATGGCGATTTCTACCGCCAAAGCACAGCGCATTGCCTATACCATTGGAAAGGATGACTTCTTAGAGGCGGATAATCAGCAGTTGGTAGGAGGCAATGAAACAGTTTATAAATTAAAAGGAACTGCTGAAGAGTTTATACCTGAACAAACTAAAATTGGATCTAAGATTATTTTAGGCGTTTATGACCAAGTAAAAACTTCTGGCTATTATAATTTGTTCCTCGAAGAAGGCGAAACGAAAGCAAAATATGCTTTTAATTATGACCGTAAGGAATCAAAACTAGACTATTGGAATGAGACAGATTTAGCAACTGAAGTTGGGCCTAATGTAACGGTCTTGACGGCTAATGCAGATACGGATTATGAACAATTGATTGGGGAACGAAATCAAGGGATTCCACTTTGGCGATGGGCTGTTATTGCCGTGTTGATCTTTTTGGGGATTGAAGGATTGTTGCTTCGGTTTTGGAAGGTTTAAGTTTTTTTTTGCGCTGATTATTATAATGGATTATGTTTTAAGGCATATTCATAACATTCAGCATCAGGCTTGAAGTTTATCCAAAATCATAAATCTGGAATCATACATCTTAAATCATAAATCCATCTTGTTCGAGTCTAACTGGATTTATGATTTAAGATTTCTGAACTAGGATTTAAGATTTTGCTACTAAAACCTTCGATCTTACTGCCCAGTAGTATTTCCGTTTATTTCTCCTCCACAAACAACTAACAATGCCTGATTCTCCTTAGCTCCCCAATAAGGCAAAATAGCCGATTTAAAATTAAACCCGTCAAACTTTCCTTGGGCAGTTGCTAACCAAGATTTTGCCCGTTCTTTTCCACCACCTACAAAACGAGGCGTATGATAAGTTAATAGCCCTTTTAGATAATAAGCTCTTGGATTTTCTGGATCAATTTTAATAGCCTCTTTGAATAATTTACTGATTTTTCGACCGTATAAACCACCATTCATAAAAGGACTCTCCCAAATACGAGCTATATAAATAAAGCCTTGTAAGACCATAACCTCTGAGTGATTGGGCATTAATTCATTCGTTCTATCTAAAGCTGCTTGTGCTTTATCTAAGTGTTCCGCCACAATGGGAAGTGTTTGGTCTTCGTAGGTGCCTGCCAATTGCATATACGCATAAGCCGTATAATAATTGGCAACCCATTTATTGGGATGTTTTACAGCAATTTCAGCAAAAGATTGCCTAATAGTTTGCCAATTTTCTTGACTAGTATTGACGGATATTTGGCTTAATTGCTGTTCAATCGCTTGTTCAAAATTAGTGGATTGTGCAAATAGGGTAGTGGTCGCAAGGAAGGAGAGTAGTAAGCATAAATTTTTCATCGAGTTCGACTTTATGGATGAACGAATGCACCTTAGACGATATTTTAATGGCGTACTTGCGGTTGGGTTGACATAATTTGCCACATGATTATGGGGTTTGTGAGAGCGACTTTATGGATTAACTTTGTCATTGACAAATAGTCATTTTATTAAATCTTAGTACTTAAAACAATTATGAAGAAAAACTTTTTATTAAAATCAACTAGCCTTTTTGTTGTCCTTTTTGCGGCAGGAACTTTATTTTTTACTTCTGCTAATACTAAAGAAGAAGCGAATAACCAAGCTATTGCAGAATTGTCTGAGAAAGTGACTCAATTGAATGAGGAACTAACTACCTTGAAAAGCAGCGAATCAACTGTAAGTGTTGAAGGATATCTTGGTGAAATTAGAATGTTTGCAGGAGATTTCGAACCTCAATACTGGGCTTTTTGTAATGGACAACTATTACCAATTGAGCAAAATTCTGCGCTATATTCCCTTCTAGGTACTACCTATGGAGGCGATGGAAGAACTACTTTTGGTTTACCTGATTTGAGAGGAAGAGTTCCTATTCACGTAGGAGGATATAATGGGAGTGCGCCAGGTTTATCAACCTATAGGTTAGGTGAGAAAGGTGGTGTGGAGTCAATTACTCCTCGATCGGTACAAGCTACAAGTGCCAATTCAGATGGTGTTAATGTTGCTAGTGACTCTAAAGTAACTAATAGACAACCTTATTTAGGGGTTAATTATATTATTGCATTAGATGGTGTATTTCCTCCACGAAATTAAAGAAAAGGGATTACAAATACCAAACAGAAAAAGAGCTGACGGAATACATGGTCCTTTAGCTCTTTTTTCGTTAGAAGACGTTCAAATCCTAACTTTCTTGCTCCTGTCCTCTAGTCAATAGCAAAACCAAATTAGCTAATAAAGCGGAAGTCAAAATAGATCCTGGAATATCGAAAGGCATTAGTTCGTAGCCAAAAACCATAGCTAGTGTAAAACCAACCATTAAGCCACAAAGAATCATGCAGAAATATTTGAAGAATAATTTTTTGTCAAAGTAAGGCATCGTAAATGTTCTTTAAAGGGTTAAATAAGATATTGTTGTAATACATTGATTACAAAGTTCGTGCTATTTTTGGATTCTGCAAATTTTTAGACTGGAATTTACTTTTATTTCCTATTTTCATGTTTTTAATCTATTCAATATTTTAATATCACCTGCATGAAAAAGATAAACTTCATTTTTCTACTCCTTTTAGGATATGTTTTTATAAATGCTCAAGCTATAGATACTACTGCTGAAACTATAGCCATTATTAATGCTTCAATTATTGATGTAGAGCAAGGAAAATTAAAAGAAAAGCAAACTATTCTAATTGAAAATGGAAGAATTACAAATGTTCAGAAAACACGAAAAAGAAGACCAATAGCTACCAAAGTTATTGATGCTAATGGGAAGTATATTTTACCAGGTTTAGTAGATGCGCATATTCATTTCTTCCAATCTGGTGGATTATACACGCGTCCTGATGCGATTGATTTACGAAAATATATGCCCTATGAGGAAGAAATTACTTGGTTGAAAGCGGAGGCGGGAGCTATTGCTAAACGGTATTTGCAGGCGGGTATTACAACGGTGGTAGATGTTGGTGGACCAATGCATAATTATACGATTCGAGAACAACTTAAAGCCGATAAATTTACCCCATCCATTTACTTAACAGGACCATTGGTATCGACTTACCAACCTGATGCTTTTAAGATAGCTGATCCACCTATTGTCAAAGTAAATAGTCCAGCAGAAGCGAGGGCATTGGTACAAAAACAAATTCCCTTCAAGCCAGACTTTATTAAGATTTGGTATATTGCTAGAAAGCCACAGGATGCACTAGATACTTATCCGATTATTGAAGCCACAATGGAAGAAGCGAAAAAGAATGGACTAAGAGTTGCGGTACATTCGACCCAATTATACACGGCAAAATTAGCGGTCAAAGCAGGTGCAGATTTATTAGTACACAGCGTTGATAATGCGGATATAGATCAAGAATTTATAGACTTATTGCAAGCTCAAAAGACGGTTTATTGTCCTACTTTAATTGTGAGTGCGAATTACTCCAAAGTATTTACGCAAAGTTATCAGCCCACTATGGAGGATTACAAATATTCCCCTCCGAAACCGTTGGGTTCTTTGATGGATATTCGACATATTCCAGAGCCTGCCTTAAAAAATCGGTACTTAGAATTAAAAGATAGATTTATTGAAAACAATCAAAAAGCGGATGCTATTATGGCGAAAAATCTAATGGCATTAATCAAAGCAGATATTCCGATTGCAACAGGAACAGATGCTGGAAATATTGGGACTTTACACGTCTCTTCTTATTTTGAAGAATTGAGGTGGATGAAAAAAGCAGGAATGACAAATGCGCAAATTTTAAAAGCCAGTACCATTAATGGCGCAAAAGCAGTTGGTAAAGCAACTGAATTTGGGAGTATTACGGTAGGGAAACGAGCGGATTTATTGATTTTAAATCAAAATCCTTTAACCGATATAGCCAATATAAAAGATTTGGATTTGGTAATTAATAAAGGACATGTTATTGAGAAATCATTGATTCAGTATAGTCCAGAGCAATTAGCACAACAACAACTAAATGCATACAATGGACATAACTTAGAAGCATTTTTGGCTCCTTATGCGGAAGATGTGAAAGTGTATACTTTTCCGAATAAACTTAGTTTTGAAGGGAAAGAAACCATGCGTAAAAACTATCAATTTATTGAACAAAATCGGGAGTTACATTGTGAGTTGGTTAATCGAATTGTGGAAGGAAATACGGTTATTGACCATGAAAAGGTAACAGTAAGTAAAGACCGTCCGCCTTTTAATGCAGTTGCAATTTATAAAATAAAGGATGGGAAAATTTCGGAGGTTTATTTTATTCAGTAGCTTAAATTTGCCAACGGATATTATTTGTAGCTTAAAGCTGTAATAGAAGAATGACTATGGATTTTTAGGAGAGAAAATAGGTGTATGCTAAACTATTCAAGTTTTTGGAGATTCTTTTGAGGGAGTTGTATTATTATTAGTGTCTTTTTCTGTTTTTAACCGTTTTGATTCTCGTAAAATTTTAGTAATCATCCATTCCAATTGACCATTTACACTACGGAACTCGTCTGCGGCCCATTTCTCAACGGCTTTCATGGTCTTTTCATCTATTCTGAGGGCAAAGCTTTTTTTAGGCATAATTTAGAGGTTTAAAGATTATGAGGAAATGAGGTTATAAGAAAATGAGTTGATGAGACTTTCTCATTAACTCATTTTCTCATTAACTTATCAGCTCAGAATTACTGATGCAAAGTTCCTGCATTAACCACAGGTGTTGCTTCTTTATCAGAACAGAGGACGACCATCAAATTGTTAACCATTGTCGCTTTTTGTTGTTCATCCAAGTCAATCACTTTCTTTTTGGATAATTCTGCTAAAGCAATTTCTACCATACCAACTGCTCCTTCTACAATTTTAAAACGAGCTGCGACAATTGCTTCTGCTTGTTGTCTTTTCAACATAGCACTAGCAATTTCAGGGGCATAAGCTAAATAACCAATTCTAGCTTCTAATACTTCGATACCAGAAATAGCTAATCTTTCGGATAATTCTGCTTCCATGGCTTCATTGACTTCTTGCATACCTGAGCGCAAAGTCATATCGGATTGTTCATCATCAAAATTATCATAAGGATAAGACCCTGCTAGTTTTCTGACGGCAGCATCTGTTTGGATTCTCACAAAACTTTCGTAATAATCTACATCAAAAGCGGCTTTGTAAGTGTCTTTTACTCGCCAAACTAAAATGGAACTGATTAAAATAGGATTCCCTAATAAATCATTCACTTTGATTTTTTCACTATCGAAATTTCTCGCTCTTAAAGAAATACCTTGTTTAGCATATAATGGATTGGTCCAGAAGAAACCATTATTTTTTACGGTGCCTTTATATTCGCCAAATAAGACCAAGACTTTAGAATCATTAGGATTGACAAAAAAGAATCCTTTAGCAATGAATAAAACCGTTGCTACTCCTAATAATATGAATAGCGGAATTTCATTGAGAATGGAATATACTACTCCCGCAGCAGCAGCTAGTAATAGTAGAAACATCGGGTATCCAGAAATTGGATTATTTATTCGTTCTTGCATAATGATAGGTTTTGATATTAAAATGATATTGCAAAGCTATCATTATTTCGCATTGATAGTTAATTTTATCGACGATTTCTTATAAAAAGGCGATGAAGGATGGGTTTATTTATAGTAATATGCTCCGATTAAGGAGTTAATGCGAGTTGCGGGTTGCGAGTTACATTCAATTCATTGCCTAAATTCTGGTTGAACGATTTACTATAATTAGTTTTAATCTAATTTTAGATGCAAGATTCTATTTCTAACCCGTAACTCGCAACTCGCAACAATTAATCTTATCCTAACATTTTTAAACAAAAAAGAGCGTTCCTATTACTAGAAACGCTCTTTTGTAGAAGTATTTTATTGATCTTCTTAATGCTATTGAGTAGCAACCTTTATACCCCTAAACCTTTAAACCTTGTTACCTTTATACCTTTTTACCTCAACAAAGCAATATCTCCACGATAAAGCAACGTCTGCCCATCAATAAATTCTACTTCTACGATATAAATATAAACGCCTTGGTTGGCTTTTTGCCCTTTTAATTGTCCATCCCACACTTGTATGGTTTGACCAACACCTGTAATATCGACGGCTCCAACGTCTGCAACAATAGTACCCCAACGATTAAATACCTTAGCATAATTAATTCGACTAACGCCACTTCCTGTAAAGACAGCAAAACGATCATTGGTATCAAACCCTGCATTATTAGGGGCAAAAACGTTAGGAATGTATACGTTTCTATTTTTATCAACTTCTACTGTAATACTTCCTTCTGACATACAGCCGTTGGCATCTGTCACAAAAGCAGTATAAGTGGTATTGTCTAATGGATTGACGGTTGGATTATCACAAGGAGTCATACTACACAAGAAAGAAGTATCTACTTGCCCACCATCTTGTGCCCAGAAAATATCTGCGACTGGTGCATCACCATCAATTTGTAAATCTAGCGTAATGCTACTCCCTAAATCTACCTCTACTAAATTTTCTGCGAAACTTACTTCTAATGGACGAGGTTGCGGAATCGTTATTAAGGTATCTACTCGACAATTGGTGGCATCGAATAAAGAAATTAAGCGTTCTCCACCAAATTCTGTAATCGTTTCTATTGTAGGTCGAGCAGGAGAATTATCTACAGAAAAACTATAATCGTTGCCATTTCCACCTGATAAAGCACTTACTCTAATACCTGTTTGGAAACCATTACATTGAATTGGATCCCATTCTATTAGTGCGGTAATTGGTGCTGGTGTAGCTACGGTATACATGGCTTCATCAGTACAACCTTTAGAGTCTGTCACTTCAATTGTATACAGACCCGGAGCTAATCCAGCGGCAGAAGGGCCGTTAGAAACTGCGTTGGTCCAAGCGTAAGTTAAGGAAGCATCTTGGTTTCCACCTGTTGCGATAATGGTAATTAAACCATTTTGATCGCCTGCACAAATTACATCGTTGGTATTGTCTGTATCAATAGTAGCGGTTAATGGTTCAAGCGGTTGCGTAATTTCTAAATCATGTGTAGCCACACAATTATTTAAATCTGTAATCGTAATTTGATAAATATTAGCTGCTAATCCAGTTTTAGTTAATTCATTTCCGCCATCAGGCCAAGTAAATGTATAGCCTGGTGTTCCTCCAATAGCCGCAATAGTTGCCATACCATTATCATCACCAAAACAAGCAGCAGGAGTCAAACTAAGATTAGCTAAATCTAATTCCAATCTATCAGGACTAGGAATATTAACCGAGTCAATGATTTCACATTGTCCGTCGGATACACTTAATGCTTGCATGCCTGCACAAAGACTACTGGAACTGAAAGCATCCGTTGCAGTAACGGTTTCTCCTGTTGCGCCCCATGTAAAGGTAAAGACGCCACCGCCTGTTCCTTCGTAAGCGGCAGTTGCACTTGCAAAACCATTACAATCGTTTGGATCAACCGTATCGAAACAATCAACGCCAGTTACATTGGCTAAATCAAAAGCCACTTCTATTTTAGGAATATTATTTAAAGAAATAGTCGTATCAAATGTACAATTATTTGCATCCATCACGGATAATAAATAATCGCCAGCAGCAATATCCATTAAAGTGGAAGCAGTACCTACGGGCGTATTTCCGTCTAATGCTGTCCACGATATATCATAAAACTCTCCTGTAGTGGTGGGCATTCCACCAATAATGTTTACTGATAATTCCCCATCGGTTGCACCGAAACAAGGTTCTTTGATAAAATCAACGGCACTTGTTTGAATAGCTGCTGGTGCGTTTACAAAAGCGGTATCTACGGATGCACATCTATCGGAATCAATAACGGTAACAATAAAAGTATCTGGGCTAACATTATTAGCATTCGGTCCCATTAAAGTTGGATCATGTGACCATTGATATTCTGCAATGGTTACGCCAGGTCGTCCCGGTACCGCAATGACTTGTAAATCACCCAAATCTGTGGCACAATTCAAGGCTACGTCTTCAAAAAATTGAATTTCTGGTGGAGGAGGTGTCCCAATAACCGTGTCGACAGTTGTTGCACAACCATTATTATCGTTAACCGTTAACCTAATCGGCCCAGCATCTAACCCTGTTGCCGTAACTGTATTATTTAAGGTCATTCCTGCGGTATCACTCCATACATATAGATAATCTCCATCGGGTGTACCACCACTAACCAAGGCAGTAGCAGCCCCATCAGGTGTAGGTAAATCGCAAGAAGTTAGTGGAGTAATGTCTATTGCTTCAATTAATAAAGAATCTGGTTCGGTAATTTCAAAGGTTTCAATAGCTTGACAACCTGGTAAATCCGTGTTGGTTAAAGTAACAGAATAAGTGCCTGCTGCTAAATCATCTGCTAAACTACTTCTTACAACTGAATTATCTATATTAACTACATTAGGCGACCAATCAAAATTATAAGTACTTCCTCCGCTTGGAGGTGTACCACTAAAACCTGCAGAAATATCAATATTTCCGTTAGAAAAATTGAAACATTGTACGTTATTTAATGCGGAGACATTGATAATTAATTCTCGTTCTGCATCCAAATCCAATGAATCTTGTACAGAGCAACCTCCTGCATCCGTTACGGTAAAAATATATTTACCGGAGACAATATTATTATTTAAGGCAGTATTATTTCCATCCGACCAAGCAAAGTCGAATGGTCCTGTTCCTCCTGTTATATCACTTACGTCAATAGCACCATCTGCTACTCCTGAACAACTAGGCATTACTTGGGTGGGGGTAATGACCATGGAGGCAGGCTGCGTTAAAGTACCAGAATCATCTACGGAACAACCATTATTACTCGTAGCAATTACTCGATAATTACCAGAAGCAAGTCCAACTGCATTTTCTTCTCTAGAAATAGTATCTCCGTTTACATCAATCCAAAGGAAGCTGTAAGTACTCAAATCAGTTAAGACTACACCATTTAAGGCAACTTCAGCTCTCATTTCACCATTGCTATCGCCATTACAAACAGGTGGAGAAACAGTAACTACATTAACCCCTAGATTCGCTTCGTTGATTGTAACTGGACCAAGTCTACCTGTGAATCGCCTATCTGCACCAACTCCTCCGTCAAATACTTCATACAAATAATCTCCTGGAGCAAGACCCGTAATCGTAGCAATACCATCTTGTTCGTTGATCATGATAGGGCCATCTACTTGACCGTTTTCAGCTATCCAAGTTACTTCATAAGGAGGCGTTCCACCTAAAACTTGTATAGAGAAACTACCATTATTATCTCCTGGGCAAGCATTTTTGAGTGAATCTGCAAGGACTAAGGTATTTAAGGCATCAGGATCGGTGATGATGATGGGGGGACATTGGTTTTCTGGATCAGTTGGAAACTCTAATTCTGTGGCCGAACCATCGCTATTCGCCACAATCAAGTCAGGAATGTTATTTGTATTTGGTCTAGGATCTGTAGTACAAAATTCTATCATCGTACTACCCGAACCGACTGCTTTAGGGACAAAACAAATATTAAATAGTATAGATCCATCAGGATAAGTATTACCTCCACTAATATCTTGACTTACTGGGTTAACTATAAGTGCACCGTTAGCAACTAGAGTAGTTCCTAAAAACCAAGTACCGTCGATTACATTATCAGTCCTTTGAAACTCTAGTACGGCAGTATCCCAACAAATGAAGAAAGTAGCACCAAGAATACTATCATAATTTTGGGGCGTTATATCAATACAAAATTCCTGACCAACAGTAGCACCAGCAGGGCATTCCATTACTACTCTTGTTGGATTATCAGATGCTTCAAACTGATCCATTACGATAGTCGTTTCTGCACCACAACTCCTTCCATCTGATAAAGAAATTCGATATTCACCAGGAACAGGAACAGTAATAACAGGAAAGCCTCGATGTTCTAATTCACCATTTATAACACTTCCTCGAATACTAGGGTCAGCGGTATTAACTATATTAATAGTATAATTTTGCGTGTCGTTAAATTCGGGTAAACCTCCAATTATGTTTAATCTTGCTTGACGCGTATTGCCACCAAAAGGATAGGTGACATTAAGAAATTCTATAGGATTTAGATAAACTACTGAAAAAACTTGACCTGTGTCAACCGTTACACATTGATTATTTGGATCGAGTGTATAGTCAAAGCCTGCATCTAGACCAATTGAATCAACAGTAATTGGTGCAAACCACCATTGAATAGGATCTCCTCCATTATAGATATTCGGAATACTTTGGCCATCGGAAAAACCTACATTTCTAAAGGTAGTGGTTGTTCCAAACGGATCATCTGCGTCAATAGCAATTACCCTATTTCCTGTAGTAGGACTAAGTACCATACAATCATCGGCAATAGCGGTAATGTTCGGACCATCAATAGTAGGTTTACAGCTATAGACTGCCAAACCAACTCCTGCATTTGCATAGACTGGATTATTTCTAAAAACTGCATCTCTACCAATATCAAAAATATCAAAAGAGTCATTTGCACAGAGGAAAATAGTTTCTCCAATACCTGGCATAGAATTACTCATCCCATTAACTCTTGGAATAGTACCAAAAGTAATAGGTCCACCAACAGTATTATCTGCACAGGGGACTCTAGCCGAGGCCATATTGCTTTGGCGTAGATTAATATGAGCAGAACGAAGATCTTGTGCCATGCCAGAAACGACAAAACAAAAGAATAATGCAAAAGGGATTATGCGTTTACACATAAAATGGAATGATTTAAAGGACAAAATTGGTTGATGTAATTATTCGTTGATTAATTATTCATTGAAATGTGGACTTGTTTTTAAGCAATATCCTAATTATCAATATTATAATTAGTCACTTTTCGTATTGGATTTCTTGGAACGATAAAAAGAACGTCCACTAATACCTTTTATTGTTTCTAAAATAAGGTATTCCGAGGAATGTCAGCTATCCGTAATTTGTAAAAACGAGGGAAAATCCGTAGGGGTACACTAAATGACAAATTAAAAAGGTTTTAATCCATTTTTAATTGATTATTAAGTGTCTGTAAAGATGATTTGTGGATAATTAAATAGGTTTGACAGGACGGACTTCTATAAGTTTGCAAAAATAGTTTTTTTTAATATTTGTTGCAGGGATTTGGCTAAATAAATTTGTGTTTGTCAGGTATGCGGCAGGAGAAGGTTTAAGGGGATTTTCAATTTATAATTTTCAATTTTCAATTTTCAAGCGCTTTTGGAAGGAATTTTGAATTTGAGATTAAATTTGAATTTGAGGTTCTAAATAACCGCTTCAAAATTTGAATACTTATCAAAAAAATGAGAACTTGGAAAAGATTATTAAAAAAATAAAAATTAACGTATGAAAAAATTAGGCATTACCTTAGTCGCAGTTGTGGCCCTCACTTTTGGTTATTTATATGTTTGTGGCTGTTGTCCAGAAACTTGTTGCAAAACAGCAACGGAATGCCAAAAAAGTGATACCGCAGAGAGGTCTTTGTATAAAGTAGAAAAGAATGAAGTAGGGTAGCAATTTAGTGGTTTATCGATGATTTTGCTAAATCCAATAAGCTACAAAATTTGCCAGCGTACCGAATTAGTTTAACTTTAACCTGCCACATTTTTATGAGAAAATCAACCAAAACAGCACTCTCCAAATACCTTAAAGAAAGTAGCAAAGCTGAGTTAGAAAAAGAGGTTAAAAAGCTCTACGATAAATTTAGTGTAGTCAAAACTTACTATGAAATGGAATTTACGACTGATACGACTAAAATTGTCAAGGCATACAAACAGAAAATTTATAAGGAATATTTTAAAAGGAGTGGCGCTCCAGGTAATGGAAGTAGTAATGCCAGCCGAAAAGTGATTACCGATTTTAAAAAGATAGCTGTTTTTCAAAAAGATGTTGTCGAACTCCTATTGTATAGAGTAGAAACGATGCTAGATTATGCCAGTTATGGTGATCTAAATGAAGCATTTTACAACTCTTTAACTCGTTCTTTTGACGAAGCATGTCAATTGATTGCCAATGAACGCTTGGAAGAAGATTTTAAAGACGAGTGCGAACGATTGATGAAAGATGCTTATAGCGTTGGTTGGGGTGTTTATGGGGCAATGGAATATAGCTATAGTCAGGTGATGTGAAAGATGGTATACGGTTAACGGTACACGATTGACGGTATCATATACCATTAACCGTATACCGTGTACCGTTGTTAATCCTTAATCTTCCGAGCCAACCGAAACTCCGACCCTTCTTTCCATTGCGGATAAATCGCTTCATTGGCTAAGCGCTGTCCCATCGAAAAATACAATTCGGCGTCTTCGACTGCGCCAGTCAAATCCCAATCGGAGGAATATTCATCACTCGGTTGATGATAATTGGCTTTAGTGTAGATGTCTGCCTGTTCTTTAGCGTAAGCTTTTCCTTTCAAACGATGGTCATATCGACCAGAACCATAAAAAGCAGGCACCCCCACTTTAGCAAAATTGAAATGATCAGAACGGAAAAAGTAGCCTTTTTCAGGTTGTTGATCGGCAATGACATAGCGACCTTGTTTTTGGGCTTCGGCGGCCGCTAATTCATCTAATTCTGAATGTCCGAGACCAGTAATGGTTAAATCTTTCATCGAACCGTGGACATTCGCACCATCTTTATTGAGATTGGCGATGGTTTTATCTAGTGGATAAATAGGGTTTTCGGCGTACCATTGAGAACCTAATAAGCCTTGTTCTTCTGCAGTAACGGCTAAGAAAATAATAGAGCGTTTAGGTTTTTCTTTAGCTTCCATAAAGGCTTTGGCAATAGCCATAAAAGTTGCCATTCCGCTCGCATTATCTAGCGCACCATTATAGATAGAGTCGCCATTGACAACAGGACCGATGCCGATGTGGTCCCAATGTGCGGTATAGATCAGGTATTCATCTGCCTTTTCTGTTCCTGGAATGATACCGATAACATTATTAGACAATTGTTTTTCTGTTTGTACTTGTAGTTTTTGATCTATCGTCAAGCCCATTGGCATTGGTTGAAAATCTTTATTTAAGGCTTTTTGTAGCATATTCTTCCCCTCAATGGTGGAATTGGTAAATAATTGACGAGCTGCATTACTGCTAATCCAACCTTCAAAAGCACAACGAGACAATCCATCGTCGGGAGTTTGTAAAGATTGTAAACCGCCCGTCCAGCTACTTTGCACCACAAACCAAGGGTAACCCGCAGCGCCTGTTTCGTGGATAATCAAAATACCTGTTGCCCCTTGTCGTGCTGCTTCTTCATATTTATAGGTCCATCGGCCATAATAAGTCATGGTTTTGCCTTTGAATAGGGTGCTATCTTCGGAATAATAGCCTGGATCGTTGACAAACACAACGGCGGTTTTACCTTTCATGTCTATGCCTTCATAATCATTCCATCCATATTCTGGTGCGACAATTCCAAAACCACAAAAGACCAATTGGGAGTTGTTGACTTCGATGCTTTCTTGTAACCGTTGGGTAGAAGTGACAATGTCTTTTTTGAAGGCTAAATTGACATCCTTTTTTGATCCTTTAGCGGTCACGATTTCTTCTGGAGTGGCTGTAATGGTAGCCAAAGGGACTTCTTGAAAATAGGAATCCCCATTTCCTGGTTGGATACCCATTTTTTTGAATTCGGCGGCAATATAATTAATAGTCAAGGGTTCAGCAGCAGTTCCGGGCATTCTACCCATATACTTGTCCGAACCTAATTCTGCTAAAACATTTTGTAAGTAAGTCGAATCAATTGTTGTAGTACTGGTAGATTCGCCAATTGTTTGCTGTTGACAACTAGAAAATGCCACGAAAAATGTGGATAAAATAAGAAAAATTAAAATATTATTATAATTCATATTGAAATTTTAAAAATAATTTTTATCTTGTTTCTGAAATAAATTATTGACCATTTTATTACCCTCTCCACCGTATAAAACCACACACAATCTAAAAGAAAGCTGCACAAAAAAATTAAGGGACGATTTGATCGTAATCAAATAGTTGCTTATAAAAACTGAAGAACAAATTTAGCTAAAAAAAATAATTGAGCGAATTAACATGCATCAATTGAATTTTTAAACGAAAGAAAGTCAGTATAACAGTTATTTTTCTTGCCACAACAAAGGCATAGATTTTAAATTTTTTTTATACACTTACCTTTCTGAAAATTTCAATGCTTTGGTAACTAATTCCTAAAGATGCATCGCTATAATTATTACAAAACGGACATACATGCAGCTTGAAAACATTAAAACGCAAAAGCGAATAGCAGAATTCTGGCATTGGTTTCTCAAAAATGAGCCTTTACTTTATTATGGCACAGAAAATAAAGACAATAGAGTAGCGGTGTTGCATCAAATAAGCGAGGAACTTAAGAAACTCAACAGACACTTAGTTTTTGAATTAAGCCCTATCTTAGAAGGAGAAATTAAGGAATTTATAGTCTCTGCCGATGGTATCAAAGAAGCTTTTAAGACCGTTCGGCAATTGATTAGATATGCACCTAAACATCCAAATTGGAAATTTATAGCTTTTCGGCCAAGATTAGAAAGCAATGATTTAACGATTTCTATGGGCGCTATTGACTTTAGTTACGACGATTTATTCTTTCGGTATGTACTGACAGATAGCGAGTTTGGGATAGAACTAAATGTTCGAAACTTCAATCAAACAGTTTGGGAAAAAAATGCCCTTTTTATTTTATTAGATTCCCTCATTGGTGAATATGATGCTGCTACAGAAATTGATTGGGTAGAATGGTCCGTTTTAAATGAGGAAGAGGAAGCGGAATTATTTCCTTTTGTGGAATTGCGGAATATTGTGGACGAAAGGAAGAAGAAGCGGACTTGATTGGTATAAGGGATTTAGCAAAAATTAATCTACGAATTTAGAATGCTCGAATAACTATCCGTTGGGAAATTTATATCTGTTGGGAATCAAATTAATTTAGTTGCCCAACGGATTGAATTCCCCAACGGATTCAAGCAGTATTATATTTGCCAACCACCAAATGTTCAAAAAAAAACATCTACTATCTAGTAACTCATAACTATTAGATAATAGATAACCAATGAATAACCTACCTAGAATTATTTTAGAGCATTTTCGCCAAGCTTGGCAATCTCTCCTTTCCAATAAATTACAGATTATAAAACTTTTTGGTTTAAGATAATTTATTTTTAGTTTTTTTGTGTATCTTTATTGTTCGTAATACTAGGAGAAAACACAAACCCTACCAAAATGGAATTCCAATTTGATGAACATGGACTCATTATTCCAAAAGAAATTATTGAATTGTCTTTGGAAGATTTTGAACGTATCTTTGTAAACTACACAAGAAAACACACACCAATCAATGAAAGTCTGTATAGCAGAAAAACCGTCAGTAGCAAGAGAAATAGCCTTTATCATAGGCGCAAAATCCAGAAAAGATGGCTATTTTGAAGGAAACGGCTATGCGGTGACTTGGACTTTTGGGCATTTATGTACCTTAAAAACGCCCGATGATTATAAACCCGAATGGAAAAAATGGGCTTTACCTACCTTACCACTCCAACCTGAGAAATTTGAGACGAAATTAATTACCAATAAAGGCGTTAAAAAGCAATTTGGGATTATCAAAAAATTATTCAAAAAGGCAGAAGTAGTCATTAATTGTGGGGACGCAGGACAAGAGGGAGAATTGATTCAGCGTTGGGTGATGAATCAAGCGAAATACAAAGGAAAAGTATTGCGACTGTGGATTTCTTCCCTAACACCTGAGGCGATTCGGGACGGTTTTAAAAATCTAAGAAATGCTTCCAATTACGATAATTTATACTACGCAGGTTTTTCCAGAGCCATAGGAGATTGGTTACTGGGCATGAATGCCACGCGATTGTATACGTTAAAATACGGTGGATTCAAGCAAGTATTGTCGGTTGGACGAGTGCAGACGCCTACTTTGGCAATGTTAGTGGCTCGACATAAAGAGGTTATCAATTTTGTGCCGAAAGATTATTGGGAATTACAAACAGTTTATAGAGATACCCAATTTAATTGTGAATCGGGGCGATTTCATAAGCAAGAGGAAGGTGAAACGTGGTTAGAACAAGTCGTCAATAAGCCATTTGAAATATTAGATTTTAGCAAAAAGAAAGGCAAAGAAGCGCCTTGGAGATTATTCGATTTGACCAGTTTACAAGTACATTGTAACAAACGATTTGGGTATTCAGCAGATAACACCTTAAAATTAGTACAGTCTCTTTATGAAAAAAAAGTGGTCACTTATCCAAGAGTTGATACCACTTATTTACCAAATGATGTTTATCCTAAGATTGCAGGCATTTTAGGTAAGATGACCAATTATAGTCAATTTACCCAACCGTTGTTGGGACAAAAAATTAGAAAATCAGGTAAAGTTTTTAATGATAAAAAAGTAACGGATCACCATGCGATTATCCCGACGGGTGTAGAGAAAAATCTGCCCTTGACAGAACAAAATGTCTATGATGCCATTGCTAGACGATTTATTGCCGCTTTTTATCCTGATTGTATTATATCCAATACCGTAGTTATTGGCGGGGTGAAAAAGGCCGAAGATTTTGATAAAAAAAGAACACTTGAGGAAGAAGAAACGGATACTAAAAAAAGGAAGAAAGATAATTTTCCAAACCATATCACCTTCAAAGCAACAGGAAAAGAAATACTAGAACCTGGTTGGCGAGTACTCTATCCTAAACCGCCTAAAAAGACGACTTCTTTAGTTAAAAGGGAAGAAGATACAGATAAAAAGAAAAACGAAGAACGAATTTTACCTGCTTTTAAAGTAGGAGAGAATGGACCGCATTTGCCAGAATTAGTTGCCAAGCAGACCAAGCCACCTAAATATTATACCGAAGCAACTTTATTGCGGGCAATGGAAACGGCAGGTAAAAAAGTAGATGACGAAGAATTGCGAGAATTGATGAAAGCCAATGGTATTGGACGTCCGTCTACTAGAGCAAATATTATAGAAACCCTTTTCAGAAGAAAATATGCGGAGCGAAAGAAGAAATTGGTGATGCCAACGGGCATGGGTGTGCAATTAATTGATACGATCAAAAGTGATTTATTAAAATCTGCTGAATTGACGGGACAATGGGAAAAACAACTGCGAGATATTGAACAAGGCGAATATGCTGCCCAACAATTTATTGGAGGTATGCGAAAAATGGTGTCGGATTTGGTAAGCGAAGTATCCGCTGATAGAAGTACGCCCCGTTTAGCGCCAATGACGAGGGAGCCTAATAAACGATGGGGGAGTGGCAATGATAAAAATAAAAGTAGTAATGGCACTAGTCGCACAAGCACTTTAGGGACAAAACGAAAAGCACCCAAAAAGAAGAAAGTAGGCATTGATGAACAAACTTGTCCTAAATGTAAAAATGGTAAGCTACTAAAAGGCAAAGCGGCTTACGGCTGTAGTAATTGGAAAACAGGTTGTTCTTTTCGATTGCCTTTTAGTTTTAAAGCTAAGGAGATTCCTGAATTGCAATTGGTTCGTTTGGTAGAACAAGGTTCCACGATCCAATTGAGGGGATTTGAAGAATATGGTCGAAAAGTAAACGGTAATTTGGTTTTTAATGAGCAATTTGAATTATATCTAAAACCTAAAACGACTCGAAAGGAAACGCCTTTTAAGAAAGCGGACCGAAAGAAAGCTAAATTAGCGAAGGCTGCTCAAAAAACAGCTAAGAAAATAGTTGTTCTAGATAAAATTACTTGCCCATTGTGTAAGAATGGAACAATTGTCAAAGGAAAGACTGCCTATGGTTGTAGTGATTGGAAAACGGGTTGTGATTTTCGCTATACTTTTGATGCTATTCGTGCTAAGGCTAAGGGGAGAACTTTGACGAAGGAGTTGGTTTGGGAGATTTTGCAGGGATGATTCAAATAAATCGAAAATAAAATAGAGAGAGTCTAGTGGTATTTTTGTAATTTAGTTGAAAAAATTAGAGAAAATGAATCCAAAAAAGCATGTAAGATTTGATTGGGCAATAAAACGCCTATTACGACAAAAGGCTAATTTCAATATTTTAGAGGGATTTTTAAGTGAATTGCTTAAAGATGATATCGAGATAATGGAGATAATAGATACTGAAAGTAATCAAGAGACAGAACAGGATAAATTTAATCGAGTTGATATATTAGTTAAAGACAAAAAAGGGGAACTTATAATTATTGAAATTCAAAATTCTTATGCAATAGATTATTTCCTAAGAATTTTATACGGCATATCAAAAGCTATTACAGAACATATCAAAGTAGGCGACAAATGGTCTACTGTAAAAAAAGTGATTTCTATCAATATTGTTTATTTTGATTTAGGTAGAGGGAAAGATTATATTTATAAAGGGATAACTACTTTTTCTGGTCTTCATAAAAATGACATATTAGAATTATCAAGTGCTCAAAAGAAATTATTTAAGAAAGAAAAAGTAAGAGATTTATTCCCTGAGATTTATTTGATAAAGGTAAATAATTTTGATGATAAGGCAACAGATACTTTAGATGAATGGATTTACTTTTTGAAGAATAGCGTCATCAAAAAAGAATTTACTGCTAAGGGTTTAATAGAAGCTGAAGAAGTACTTAGAATAGCCAATATGGAAGATAAGGAACGAGCTGAATATCAGAGATTTGGAGAAGTTTTATCTGATAGAGCAAGTCGGGCGCTAAGTATTGAAATAGAGATTGAAATGGGGATAGAAAAGGCGAAGGTAGCGGAAGAAAAGGCGAAGACAGCAGCGGAAAAGGCGAAGACAGCAGCGGAAAAGGCGAAGACAGCAGCGGAAAAGGCGAAGAAGGGGAAAAAAATAGCAGAAGACAGGGCTATAATGGCAATGATAAAAAATACTGAACTTACCGATGAAGAAATTGCCAATGTTTTGGGAGTTGAGATTGGTAGAATTAGTACTCTTCGATAAAAATGGAGTAAATAGGATAAAATAAAAGGATAAGAACTTAGGAAATTATAGGAATTTATTTCCTAAGTCCTTATTGGGTTATTCTACCTTCAAAGCCTTTATCGGATTCGCCCGAGCCGACCGAAAAGTATGATAACTAATCGTCAAAATAGCAATTAACATCGCCAAAAAGCCACCTAATAAAAAGGTCATTGGATTAATGTCAATGCTATAAGCAAAATTATCTAGCCAACCATTCATTAAAAAATAAGTAAACGGACTAAAAATTAGAAAAGCAATGCCAATCATTAGCGCAAAGTTTTTTGATAAATCTGTCATGATTTGAGGGATAGAAGCACCTAATATTTTACGAATACCAATTTCCTTAATTTTCCTTTCTGTAGTAATAGCAGCTAGTCCAAACAAACCCATACAAGCAATAAAAATAGCCAGTAAAGCCATGATACTAACGACCGATTCCATTTGCTGATCGGTATCATAAAGTTTGGCAAAATGCTCATCTAAAAAGGTGTAATCAAAAGGGGCACTTGGAACTTGCGTATTCCAGACCTTTTCTACGACGGCAATAGCTGCTGGAACATTTTCGCTACTTATTTTTACGGATAATTCATGATAGCCCCAATCTGGATGCACCACCATCGCTAAAGTATTGATTTCGTAGTGTAAGGAGTTGAAGTTGAAATCTTCTGCCACCCCAATAATCGTCCCTAAAGAATCATCTTGATACCAACCATGTCCTGCTGCCATACCGACAGGATCTGCCAAATTCATTTCATCTGCGAAGGATTCATTAATAATAAAAGCAAATCCATTATCTCTCGCATGTTCTTTTGAAAAACGACGTCCTTGTTTTACATTGATACCATAGACCTCCAAATAATCATAATCCACATTAAGGTTACTTGGGGTCATATTTTGGACAGAATCGGTTCGTAATTTAAAGCCCCATTGATGGAAATTATTCCCGATGCGTTGCCCTGATGCGGTGACGCCTTTAATTAAGTTATTTTGTTGGAGTTCTTGTTTAATGACCTCAAATTTTTCATTGGCTTCTCCATTCATACCAATCAACATCATCTGTTCTTTATCGAATCCAATGTCTTTATTTTGCATAAAGCCTAATTGTTGGACAACGATTAAGGTGCTGACAATCATAGCAATAGCTAAACCGAATTGAACAACGACCAAAGCACTCCTAAAAACGGATTTATTATTTTTAACATCGCCACCTCTCAACACTTCTACTGGATCATAGGAAGCTAAATAGTAAGACGGATAAACACCTGCTAAAAATCCTAATGCGACTGTTAATAGAAAGCCACTGACTAAGATTAGCGGATGTTCTAGAAAATACCCAAAAGATAAAGTTCGACCGATTAACTGGTTTAAAAAAGGCATAAAAGCCCAATCAATTAGAATCGCTAAAGTAAATGCTACTGCACCTAATAGCATAGATTCTACTGCAAACTGCGCAAATAATTGATGTTTGAGCGCCCCGATTGATTTCCGAACGCCAATTTCTTTCCAGCGGTGAGAAGCTCTTGCGGTAATAAGATTCATAAAATTGAATCCTGCAATTAACAAAATAAAAAAGCCGACTAGGGCAAAAATATCTAGATAAGCGCCATTAAATTTCCGATAATTTTGATAATCGTGTTCAATGTCCATCGAAGTTAAATGAACATCGGTTAAAGGCTGGAAAAATATCTTATAAAAGTCATTGACGGTTTGTCCACTATCATCATTAGGGGGCATGTGTCGAAGTAAAAAATCTGGCATTTTACTTTCTAGATTTGCCACATCTATAGAAGGATCAAATAATAGATACGTATTTAAAAAATTACCCCCAAATTGATTGTCAAAATTAGGGTTCCCTTTTTTGAAGGTAGGAATAGAGATTAGAAGGTCATATTGCAAATGCGTATTTTCTGGCGCATTTTCAATAATCCCTGTTATTTGAAAATTCTCGTCTCCATATTTGAGCGATTCTCCAATAGCATTATTATTCCCAAAAAACTTAGTTGCGGTCTCTTGACTCAGCACAATCGTATTTGGTTCATTCAACGCAGTCGCTTGATCGCCTTGTAATAATTGATAATCAAAAATTTGAAGAAATGTACTATCAACAGCAACCGTTCTTTCTATTAATAAGCGCTGATCGCCTTTCTCGAATAGTTGCTTTCCTCTACCCCAAAAGCGCGTGTACCCTAATACCTCGGGGTAGTCTTTTTGCATGTTTGGCCCCATGCCTGGCATTGATAAGGCTACTTTTTGGGTATTAGTGCCAGGAAAACTTTGTACCTCATCTAAGCGATAAATTTGTGCTTTTTTCTCATGGAAGGCATCAAAACTGCGCTCGTCTTGAATAAATAAATAGATGAGTAAACAAGCGGCAATGCCTAAGGCAAGGCTAAAAATATTAATGAAAGTAACCAGCCTATTTTTAATACCATTGCGCAAAGCGACTTTGAGGTAATTTTTAAACATCGGGTGTTGATTGAACGGTGATTTAAAGAGTGTGTGAAGAAAGACCGAACAATCGTAAAAAAGTTGCAGGAGTTTTTGAAATGAGGTGAAGGTAGATTTATTATTGGAAAATTGATTAAGATTTGTTGCGAGTTGCGGGTTGCGAGATACGAGTTAAATTGGAGTTATAACTAATTCTAGGATTGAACATTCACCAACAAAAAATAGTAGAAAATTGTACGCCCAACCCGCAACTCGCAACCCGCTCAACAATTAAACCGAAACCCAACCCCATGAATATTTTCCACTTTCAAAGAATCATCAGGCTTTAAATATTTGCGCAAACGAGAAATAAAAACATCTAAACTACGCCCTAAAAAGTAATCGTCTTCGCCCCAAATTTTTTCTAAAATGACCGAGCGTTTGATAACTTGATTTTTATTATCAATGAATAACTTTAGTAAATCTGCTTCCTTTTGGGTAAGCTTGCGACCTTGGTTATTAATGCTCAAGGTGAGGTTTTTATGATCAAATTCAAATTGACCAATTCTTAATTGAGCTTTCTCAAAAGCCTTATTGACTTTTCGACTTCTACTTAGAAAAATCTCTATTTTTAAAACTAATTCTTCTACTGAAAATGGTTTGGTAATATAGTCATCACCACCCAAGCGTAGCCCCTTAATTTTATCTTCCTTAAGTGATTTGGCGGTTAGAAAGATGATAGGAATATGATTGTCCCATTGACGAATTTCTTTAGCGAGGGTAAAACCATCCATTTCTGGTAACATGACATCTAATAAACAGAGGTCAAATTCGCCATTTCGAGCAGTTTCTAAAGCCGTTTGCCCGTCCATACAATGGGTAATTCGATAGCCCTTTAATTCTAAATTGTCTTTGGTCACGAAGCCTAAGCTTTCGTCGTCTTCTACGTAAAGGATATGTGGTTTCATTACTTGTGTGGTTAGGAGATTATAATATAAAAAGGTTTAGAGGTGTAAAGATTGAAGGGTGGCAAGGTTCGTTCTAGCTGCTAACTGCGGACTGCCTATTAAAAGAACGCCATCTATTTTTTACTATTTCTATTATAGAATCGTTTGCTTTTTCTCCCTTGGGAATCAAAATAGAGAAGGTGGTTCCTTGGTCAGTTTCACTAGCTAAATGAACGATCCAACCATGTGTTTCACAGATGTTTTTAATATAAAACAGACCTAGCCCAAATCCTTTCACGTCATGAATATTCCCTGTTGGGACTCTATAAAATTTTTGGAATACTTTGCCGTGGTATTCTTTTTTGATACCGATTCCATTGTCTTTGATACTCAATTGAATAGCGCCATTTTTTTGGAGCGCACTTACTTCTATTTGAGGCGTTTTTTTAACATATTTCAAAGCATTGTCTAATAGATTGTGCAATACATTGGTTAAATGATGTTTATCTGCTTTGATAACTGTTTTTCCGATTTGAATATTTCTTTTTAGTTGCCCTTCTTTTTCATAAACTTTCAATTCGACGCTATTTAATACGCTATGAATCAAATCGGCTAAAACGATGTTTTCCATATTCAACTGGAAATTATCTTGTTCGACTCTTGCTATTTGTAAAACCTTTTCTACTTGATCATTCAGTCGTTGATTTTGCGTTTTAATAATTTCGGCATAGCGGACTAATCGAGGGTTATCGACCACTTCAGGCGCATTGGCAAAGACATCTGCGGATATTTTTATCGTAGAAATAGGTGTTTTGAATTCATGGGTCATATTATTAATAAAATCCTTTTGCATTTCGGATAATCGCTTCTGCCGCAGTATAATGGCAATAGCATAACCAAAAAAGAAGACAGATAATAATAAAAGTAGGGTGAAAAATACCGACCGATACATTTGACCCAGCATATAACTAGTCCGGGTTGGAAAACGCACCCCAAAGTAATAAGTCAAACCTTCCATTTTAGGTAAGTCTCCTAAAGTGGTCGTTAGTTCCTGTCCTTCGGGCGCAATCTCGCAATAATTGCCATAGACCATTTTATTACTGGTACAATCGTATACGCCAAATTCAAACGGTAAAACTAACTGATGGTCGGTCAAGGCTTTATGGAGATAATATTCTAAAGTGGGCCCATGAATATGATTATTCGTATTGACCACATAATAATTGGAGGATCGTTGGTTAATTAAATCTTCAAAAGCCAGGACGATGCTGTCTTCTTTGGCTAAATCTTTTGCTGTTTGCAGTAAAGCAATTTTGACTGTTTGGTGGAACTCATCTTCTTTTAAATTCCACGTTTGCATGACCCAATAGGATTGAATGACCAAAATGCCTACGATGGCAAGGGTTCCCAAAATAACGACACGTTTAATAATATTGCTATCCATATATTCAAAAGGGTAGAGTCAGACCGAAAAGTAATTGAACGCAAATTGCTGAAAAAAGTCGGTATAAGAAAGGCTTTATTTTTGATTAACAGGGCGTTAACAATATTAGGATCTATATTAGAAACATTTCCAGAAGACCAAATTCTTATGATTATCCATCGAATAAAAAAAAGGACCTGAAGCTACCTTTGGGAATAAGGAGAAACTATTGAAACTACAGACGGTTTCGGGGCGATGCCCCTAAGGAGTAAAGACCATTTTAGGTAGAGACTATTTCAAAAGATCCGTTTTGAAAAAAAACACCATTAAAAGCTCTGATTTTCAAGTTGCACAGAACTTTTCCCTCTTTGGAGGGGGAGGGTTTTGAAATTTTATTCGGCTAAAAAATATTTGCCGAATGTTTTGATACAACCCCATGTTCCTTCTAGGTAAAGAATAATAGTCCAATAAAAACCGAAGCAACGATAACAAAAATAGCCACATGCTTTTGTTCAAACTGCTTTTCTTCACCACCAAAAATATGTTTAAAATCATCTTGCTTGGCTAATTTTAGCCCAATGAGCGCACTTAGAAAGAAAGGAAACCAAAAGAAAAGAAGGAAGCCTAAAAAGATTTTTGTAATTAAAAGGAGAAACCCTCCATCTTCCCATGCAGTTGTGGCAATATTACCAGCTTGAGAAGTTAATCCACCAAGTATACCAACAGATAAAACGAGTAAACCCTTAATGGAATAAGCAATATATTGAATAAAAGGACGAAACCACTTCACCTCACTTTTTAGAGATAGTTTAAAACCTCTAAAACTTTCACCATCTGTTGGTGTTTTGCTATCTGATGGTAAATCGCCTAGGTTTAAATGACAAAGGGATAATAAGGCTAACCCATGAATATGATCAGGTATTTGACTTAATAATTCATGCAGGTAGGTTTCCGCCTCTTTGAACCTAGTTAACCCGATTAGGTATTGAATTTTTTGTAGTAGTTGCTGGGCGTTTTTATGCATTTCTATCCCTATATTATAAAAACAATCCGTTGGGCAATTAAATCCGTTGGGGATTAATACGCTATCTATTTTATCTCTGGCAAACAATCCTGCATTTTATACATATTCAACTCCAATAAAGATTGAGAAGCATCCAATACGGATTGTAGTATTTTTTGAAGATCTGCAAATGCTTTTTTAGCAGTTGCAATAGCCGCTGCCTCGGAGAAGTCAGGTAATAATAGCCATAATTTATTGGAGGGAGTAAAGCCAAATTTTGCATTGGCAACCCCATTTTTTTGTAAATAAATCAAGCAATCCAAGGCTAATTCTTCTTGTGCTTTAGGGCTAAGAAAAGAAAGATTTTTTTGAATTAGCCCCAATTCCAACAAAAAGCTTTGGTGCTGATTTTGTTGGACATGGGCTAATTCTTGTTGTACCAGTTTTTGGAATGGGACTAGTCCTAAAATACCTTCGGGTAAACCAATTGTTTTGGGCCTTATATAATATCCAAATTTGGCTAGTTGTTCCCCTGCGAAAGTTATGTTGAATTTGTTAATTTCAATGTTGGCGACACCAATGTTAATGGTATCAATTACTTCTTTCTCTAGCCATTCTTCAATCACCCCTGTTTCTAAAATTTGTGCAGCTTCTAAGCTTTTATTTGTTGGCAAAAGATTATTAACAAAAGGAAAAGCATAATTCATATTAGTCGCTTCTGAAGCGTAAGGAACTAAGGTTGATTTTCCTCTAGTGTATAAATATTGCACCGTTTTCCTCAATACGTTTGATTTTACGTCTCGATTAGTAGCGTCAGATTCTAGATCTTTTACCCGTTGATTAATCGAAGCGGCAGTTGCTGTCAGCTGTTGTAGTTCACTAGGCTGATACCAACCGTCCACTTGATATTTAAGTGATTCATAAAGTGCAAGGGAGCTTAGGAAGACAGGTTTTAAATAAACCATGCGTTGATTGGCCGATCGAATAATTTGTAATAATTCTTGTGTAGTAGTTTTATCGGTGGTTCCAATAACGAGACCATCTGCTTTTGCAATTTTGATAATGTCGAATTGGTGTATATGATTTAGGTGGAAAAAGTTAGTGTTTTCAGTACGTTCAGCAGCAGCAGTCGTTCGAGTAAAAAATCGACCTATTTTAGTTAGGAAATGGTTTTGAAGTGTGTAGTTCATTAGCTCGTTTTTGTTAATACTGGTTGTTGCCTATTTATGTATAGGCTAGTTTTACCAATAAAGTAGGTAATAAATATTTCTGTTGATGAGGTGTACTAAGCAGGGTATTATCTGAGAGGTGAATTTTATAAGTAGGTATACGATTAAGAGCAAGAAGTATGCCAGTATGCTTGTTAGAACGTAATTAATCTGCTTTTACTGCAAAAATTAATTGTTTATATTGTCTAAAACTAGCAAAACAGAAGGTTATGCGGATTGCGAGTAATAATTGCTAATACTGCGAATTGAGATAGAGGTTGAATTTGAAGTTTTTCCCCATATTTTATACCACTAATAATTACCTTCAAACAACCCAAAAAAAAGCTTATTTAGACAAAATCAAAATAAAACATCTTGCTCGTGAACTTTTGTTTATACTTTTTTGTATAAATTGGAAATAATGCTTTCTTTTGCAAACTAATTAGAAAATTAAGCGAGTGAGATAGGCAAAATAAATGGTTCTAGAGGTTACGGGGTCAAATCCCGTCTTTCACCCATTATCCTACCATTCGTCTAACAACCACACCAATATAATGAGCGAAGTACTTAGCGAGTCAATGCAGGTCTTAGAAGACCAAACCAATAGCGATTATAAATATGGTTTCACGAGTGATATTGAGATGGAAGCATTTCCGAAAGGGCTGAATGAGGATATTATCAGGCAATTGTCTGCTAAAAAAGAAGAACCAGCATTTTTATTGGAATACCGCTTAAAAGCTTTCCGTCATTGGCAAACTTTGGAAGAACCAAATTGGCCAAATGTGGATTATCCTAAAGTCAATTACCAAGACCTTTTCTATTATGCTGCCCCTAAGCAGAAGCCTAAGTTGAATAGCTTAGATGAGGCAGATCCTGAATTAATTAAGACATTTGAAAAGTTGGGTATTCCTTTGAATGAGCAAAAAGTATTGGCGGGTGTAGTAGCTGTTGATGCTGTTTTTGATAGCGTTTCTGTCAAAACTACTTTTCAAGATACTTTAGCTAAGCTAGGAATCATTTTTGGTTCGTTTAGTGATGCCGTAAAAAAGCATCCTGAATTGGTGAAGCAATATATGGGATCTGTTGTCCCTTATACCGATAACTACTTCGCGGCTTTAAATGCGGCAGTATTTAGTGATGGGTCATTCACCTATATTCCAAAAGGTGTTAAATGTCCAATGGAATTATCGACCTATTTCCGTATCAACGCAGCGAATACAGGACAGTTTGAAAGAACTTTGATTGTGGCAGAAGAAGGAAGTACCGTTTCTTATTTAGAAGGTTGTACTGCACCAATGCGAGATGAAAATCAATTGCATGCAGCCGTGGTGGAGTTAGTGGCGAAGAAAGATGCTTCTATTAAATATTCTACGGTTCAGAACTGGTATCCAGGAGATAAAGAGGGCAAAGGAGGTATTTATAATTTCGTCACTAAGCGAGGTATTTGTGAAGGGGCGAATTCTAAAATTTCTTGGACACAGGTAGAAACTGGTTCAGCGGTAACGTGGAAATATCCTTCTTGTATTTTAAAAGGAGACAATTCTGTTGGAGAGTTTTACTCTGTAGCCGTTACAAATAACTACCAACAAGCGGATACGGGTACGAAGATGATTCATTTAGGTAAAAATACCAAGAGTACGATTATCTCTAAAGGTATTTCTGCTGGTCGAAGCCATAATTCTTATAGAGGCTTAGTGAAAGTGGGTAAAAAAGCGACCAATGCTCAAAACTTCTCTCAATGTGATTCTTTATTGATGGGAGACCGATGTGGCGCACATACCTTCCCTTATTTAGAAGTAGAAAATAGTACTGCTAGAGTAGAACACGAGGCAACGACTTCTAAAATTGGCGAAGACCAGTTGTATTACTGCAAACAAAGAGGATTGAGTGAGGAAGATTCTATTAATATGATTGTGAATGGCTATTGCAAAGAGGTATTCAATGAATTGCCAATGGAATTTGCGGTAGAAGCACAGAAATTATTAGCGATTAGTTTGGAAGGTAGTGTGGGGTAGGTAAGGCATTTTCAAGGCATCATTTTCAATTTAACGTTTTCAAATAGCTTTTTACACTTGGAAATATTAAATTGAAAATGATGACTGAAAATAAAAACGCTTACCATCATGAAAAAATTACTGACTGTTCTTTTAGGCTTGCATTATTTTCTTCCCTTATTTTCCCAGAACCCTATTGTTCGAGAAACTTATTTTGAACAAGCAGATAACCAATGGAATAAAGTTTTCATTGTAGAACGAACCTTTGACAATCAAGGTTTTTTGACAAACGAACAAGAATCCTATTTTGAAACCGCTATTGAACAATGGGTGGCTCAAAATAGTAAATGGTTTGATCTGGCAGGAAATGAAATTAGAGAAACAAGACAATACTTTGCAGGCATTGATTTAGGCTTTTTCGTACAAGATATACGTCGAACTTTTGATGAGGATAATCGAATCTTGACAGAAGCATTTTATCAAAAAGAGGATAAGAATCGTGAATTAATATTGACCAATCGCAATGAATGGGAATACTTGGCAGATTGCTCAACAATTAAACGAATTTATCGACGAAATCAAGCAGCCAATGGGGAATTAGCTTTTCAAGGAGTTCAATTTTCGTTATTTGATAAAAATTGTGAATACGTTTACCTTATTAGTAATAACCGAGATATATCTATTGAACGTTTGCGTAATCAAATCAGGCTCCGTTTCGAATTACTAGCAGATGGTAAAGAAAAAAGAATTGTAGAAACCTTAGCTTGTCCCAATGAATTTGGTTGTGAAGAATGGATGTTTAGAGAGCAGAAAACTTTTGATGCAGATGGGCGCTTACTTACTTTTATTACTGGAAGTAGGGAAGGTTTTAGCCGATCAATTACCAATTTTGAATATCAACCAACCCAAACGACCACTATTTTTCAAAACTTTGTTCGACGGAATAATTTAGCGGATCAATCTCTAGTGTCTAGAGTAATTGCGGTTACGGATACAAGTGGGCAACTTTTATCTCGACAAATTATTGAACCATTCTTTTTTAGTGAAACCGTTAATTTATATAATGAACAAGGGTTAATTACCCAAACGTTCTTTGAAAATACACGAAAAGATTCAACGGGAATTTATACGTTTCGAGATACTACGAATTATAGGTATCAATATTACTGTGATGATTTGGTGCAATCCCGAATAGTCGATTATGGTGGCTTTAAAACAAAAATTGAGTACAGTTATTTATTGCCAGTAGATTGTGCAATAGCTATCTCTGAATTATTGGTTTTTGATTTATTTCCCAACCCAGCTAGGAATTTACTAAATCTGGTAAGTGAACAATTTGTCAATAGCACTTTTTCCATAACGATTATTGATGCTTATGGGAAAGTCGTTCACCAGCAACAAAATTATCGAGATACTAATCAGGTAATAGATATTAGCGCTTTTTCCAATGGGGTCTATTTTCTTCAACTGAATAGTCAAGATAGAGTAGCGACTCAACCTTTTATTATAGCAAAATGAAAAATATAAATGTCATTGCTTTTGACGCAGATGATACGCTTTGGGTAAACGAACCCTATTTTAGAGTCGCAGAAAAGCAATTTTATGAGTTGATGGCAGATTATTTACCAAAAAATAGTCCTCCAAATGCTTTATTCCAAGCACAAATCAAAAACTTACCGCTCTATGGCTATGGTATAAAATCTTTCATTTTATCGATGATAGAAGCAGGAATAGCTATAACAGATAAAACGATTCCATTAACTGCTATTATAGAAATGTTGAACATTGGCAAAGAAATGTTAGAAACACCTGTGGAATTGATTGATGGGATAGAGGCCGTTTTAAAAGTATTACAAGGAAAATACCGTTTGGTAATGGCAACAAAAGGAGATTTGTTAGACCAAGAACGCAAACTGGAAAAGTCTGGTTTAGCCAACTATTTTCATCATATTGAAATCATGTCGGAAAAGAAAATTCCGAATTATAAGAAATTGATTCAGCATTTAGATATTCCACCTAATGAATTTTTGATGATTGGAAATTCCTTAAAGTCGGATGTTTTGCCCGTTTTGGAATTGGGCGCACATGCTTTTCATGTACCTTTTTCTACGACCTGGGAATACGAAAAAGTAGAGAAGACTATTGAACATGAACGGTTTCGAGCTTTGGGGAAGATTGAGGAAGTCTTAGATTTTTTGTCGGTGAAACCACATCATGATAAATTAAATAAAATTTTTTAGTATATGGAGTTTCCAAAAAAGAACGAATACTATCCTGGTTATCAACCATATCTCGACCTTGTTGATAATAAGCATTTTTTTGAACAATTTGACAATGTTACAAAGGAAACAATTGATTTATTTAAGTCAATTAGCATAGATAAATTAAATTATAAATATGCCGAAAACAAATGGACAGTAAAGGAAGTCCTCATGCATATAATAGATACGGAAAGAGGATTTTCCTATAGGGCAATAGTTTGTTTGCGAAATGATAATAAAACGCCATTATACGGAATGGACGAAGATTTTTATGCTGAAAACGTAAATGTTACCAATAGAAGTATTGAAAGTATGCTTGAAGAATTTGAAATAGTGAGAAAAGGATTTAGAATTTTATTTGAAAACTGTACCGCCGAACAAGCTTCATTTTTAGGAAAAGGAATTCCTCATGAAATCTCGGCAAGAGCATTAGGATACATTTCCATTGGGCATACTAAACATCATTTAAATGTAATAAAGGAAAAATATTTAAACAGATGATAAAACCCGAATAGCTAACCAAATATATGTTTACCCGCTTAATCATTTAAGTGCTTATAAGAAAAAGCATCATAAAACTTAAATGAACTTAAGGAACTACATGGTAAAATAATTAGAAGTGATAAAAAAAGATCCAACATACGAAACAGAAAGATTAATCATTCGACCAACAACGGTGGAAGATGCGCCTTTTGTATATGAGGTCATGAATACCGAGGGTTGGTTAAAATATATAGGGGATAGAGGGATAAAAACGGTGGAAGATGCCGCAGAATACATCAAAGTCAAAATGCGTCCGCAGCAAGAACGATTGGGCTATTCTAACCATACGGTGATTCGAAAAAGCGATGGGGCGAAAATAGGGAGTTGTGGCTTATACGATAGAGAAGGATTGGAAGGGGTGGATATTGGTTTTGCCTTCTTGCCGAAATATGGCAAACAAGGCTATGCCTATGAAAGTGCTGCTAAGATTAAAGCATTGGCTTTGAATGAATTTGGCTTAACTCAAATAAATGCCATTACGACACCAGCTAATAAGAATTCGCAAAAGTTGCTGGAGAAATTGGGTTTGCACTTTGTTAAGCTGATTAATTTACCGAATGACCCTGAGGAATTGATGTTTTATCAGTTGTTTTAATAAACCTAATAAGACCTAAATGTCAGTAGAACTAAAAATAAAAACAGGGACAATAGGAGTAATAAAAAGAAAAGGACTTTTTGTTCAAAATATTCGATTGCTTTATTCTGGAATGCCGAATAATCAAACCTTCACGATGACTCCAGTAGTGAAAGAAGAATCTATTTCGGACGGATTCGGTTTTACGCCTGTTATTTACTATCATATTGAATCTACAAAAATTAATATTTTAGAAAACGAGTATAAAGTGATTGATGTGAATAAAGATTGGATTGTGCTTCAGCCTATTAAAAGTTAAAAGGCTCAAAATGATTTGACTGTAGAAGAGTAGGTTAGACCTAAGCTACTTTTACCCAATTAAAAATACTCTTTTATATGATTCTAGAAGTAGCCGTTTTAAATGTAAAACCAACATTGGCGGAACAATTTGAACAAGATTTTCAAAAAGCAGGTCAATATATTAGTTCTATTAAAGGCTATGTCAACCATTCTTTACAAAAGTGTATTGAAGTAGATAACCAGTATTTATTATTGGTCAATTGGGAAACGTTGGAAGATCATACGATTGGGTTTAGGCAATCAGCAGTTTATCAGGAATGGAAAAAATTGCTGCATGATTACTATGACCCTTTTCCAAAAGTAGAGCATTATGAAATGGTTGTTTTTAATGATGAATGATAAACGATAAACGATGAATTGAAATGATACATAAGCTAGTAGAGCAATGAAAAATCTAAATAATCTTATTCGAGAAGGATATGATATTTTTTCGGGGCATCAACCAAAAACAGCAATTGATGCTTGTACTTTTTGTTGTATGACGGAAGAAGATGCTCAACAATTAGTGTCTTTGCCAGTTGATGAAATTCCATTGGAAGTGCTGAAAAAGTATCAAGATGCAGCTACTCCTGAAAAATTAGATAGTGGAGAGTTGAAATATTTTGCACCAAGGTATTTAGAATTGATAAAAAGTTATCAATTTCCTTCTTTCGAGCCTGTATTATCGCTGACTAGGTTTGGCAAAATAAAGGCATTTCATTGGACAAAAGAGGAACGGCAATTATTAGATGAATTTTCCCTCACTTTTTTTGATCAATATTTGCAAGCGAGAAATCCTAAAACGACTGCTTCGGCAATGGATATTTTACTGATGTTTTACAAAGGTAAATTTGATATTCAGCCATTACTTAGCTTATGGGATTCGATGCAATCAAAAGCTAGTTATGACCATTTTCAATCTTTGTCGACTGAAATAGTCTTAGATAAGAAAGGGAAACAAACGATTGTAAATGTCTTTTCGGAGGATGGGTTTAATAAGATCATACTTGCTTGGTTAGCTAAGAAAAATAAATAAGTTGATTTGGAACTGAAAGCATGTACCATACAAGATTTAAAGGAACTTATTCTTATAACCCAAACGACCTATAGAGCACATTACCAATACCTTTGGAAAGACAAAGGTGAACAATACATTCAGGCGAATTATACGACAACTGCCTTAACTAAAGAATTGACAGATAAAAATGTGGGTATTTATTTTATTATAGAAGCTAGGAAAATTTATGGTTTCCTAAAGTTGCAATTTGATGCTCCTTTAGAGAATCATGGAGCCAAAGAAGCAATGGAATTAGCTCGCATTTATTTGTTGAAAGAAGGAATGGGTAAAGGACTCGGTAAAGCAGTTATGCAAGCAGTAGATAAAATTGCCATTAAGCTTGATAAAAAAGTGATTTGGTTAAAAACGATGGATAGTAGTGAAGCAGCTATTTTTTATCAAAATTTCGGATATGAAATTTGTGGAGAAACGGCTTTGAATATTGCAGGAATTTATCCTGAATTACAAAGACAATTGATTCTGAAAAAACGATTATCAAAATAAATATAGATAATGTCTCAGATTAAAATAAAAAATTTTGGTCCAATTAGAGAAGGTTACTTAGAAAATGACGGCTGGTTAGACATTCGTAAGGTTACGGTATTTATTGGGAATCAAGGTTCTGGAAAAAGTACAGTAGCTAAACTAATTTCTTGTTTTAAATGGATAGAGAAGGTTTTAGTTAGGGGAGATTATAATACTAAATGGTTTACAGAAGAGGATAGATTTAAAAACTATTGTGCCTATCACAAAATCCATAATTACTTTAAAGAGAATACAGCATTAAGTTACCGAGGTAATGCCTATCAAATAGGTTATGCTAATGGGAAATTAACAGTTAAAGAAAATAATAGAGGTAATTATCAACTACCTCAAATCATGTATGTTCCAGCAGAAAGAAATTTTATTAGCACTATCAATAACCCTGAATTATTGAAACTCTCTTCTGATGCGCTAATTGAATTTTTGACTGAGTTTGATAATGCAAAAAAACAAATACATACAATGGGTATGAGGATGCCTATTAATGATACTAGTATTGAATATAATCCGTTAACTGAGAATATTGATATAAGAGGAAAAGACTACAAAGTGAGTCTCTTGGAAGCATCGAGTGGTTTTCAGTCAGTTGTTCCATTATATATGGTTTCATTTTTTCTGACTTTTTCTATAAAAACGCCTTTTGATCGTACTAAATTAATGAACAACGAAGAGTTGACCTATCTCAAAAAAAATATGGTCAAACCAATGAGTAGCGAGGAATTAAAACGATTTAAAAAAGATATATCAGATATTTGGGCAAACGAAGATTTTACAGATGAACAAAGAAGGGCTGCTCTTTCAGTTGTGTCTGCAAAATTTAATAAATCAGCTTTTATTAACATCGTAGAAGAACCTGAACAGAATTTATACCCTAAGTCTCAACGGCAGTTATTAAATAGTCTATTAAAACTAAATAATGTTGTTGAAGGCAATGAACTCATAATGACGACTCACAGCCCCTACATTATTAATTATTTGACCATTGCAATCCAAGGAATGGCTTTGAATCAAAAAATTAATACTACGTCAAATACTAATGGGGCACTTGATAAACTACAGAAAATTGTTCCTAAAAACGCAATAATATCTGGTGAAGATGTTGTCATTTACCAATTAAACGAAAAGGATGGAAGTATTGAGAAATTAGGGAATTATGAAGGAATTCCTTCCGACGAGAACTATCTAAATCAATCACTTGCTGTTGGAAATGAATTATTTGATGCGCTTTTAGAAATTGAACAAGGATTATAATGAAAACTAATTTTTTTGAAACTGAATGCCAAGAGGATGCAAGGACAAATGCTGAATTTGGTATTTGTGATGATGAAAATGGAGAAAAAGCGTATACAACCAAAGAGGAAAGTAATAGTTGGATAGCGACGGTTAAAAATGATTTACAGAAAAATATTGTTTTTACAGCAATAGACAATTGTATAGAAATTTTAAAAGAAGGGACTAACGACCAAGAACGTACTTGTGACGGAATGTTAACTTTCGACAATCATTTATATTTGATTGAATTAAAAAATCAGATGACTGGTAGTTGGAAATCAGATGCTTTTAATCAATTAGAAAATACTATTAAGCTGATTATCCAGAATTTGATGTATTTAAATATAAAAAGGCTTTTGCCTGTAATAAAAAACGAAAATATCCTCGATTTAAAACAATAGATAATGAAAGAAACAGGCGTTTCTTTACTAAATATGGTTTTAGAATTGGTATACAAGCAGATATTATTATAAAATAAAATTACCAAAACATCTTAAGAACTATGTAATCAAAGTGATTATGTAGTAAAATTTAAATAGAAAATGCTAAAAATTAAAGACTTAAAAGTCTCCGTAGAAGACAAGGAAATCCTAAGAGGTATTAATCTAGACATTAAGCCAGGAGAAGTTCATGCAATTATGGGCCCGAATGGTTCTGGAAAAAGTACTTTATCGCACGTCTTAGCTGGTAAAGATGATTATGAAGTAGATAGCGGAAGTATTGAATTTTGTGGGGAAGATTTATTGGATATGGAAATTGATGAAAGAGCTATAGCTGGTATCTTTTTGGCGTTTCAATATCCTGTAGAAATTCCAGGTGTTAGTAATGCCAATTTCTTGAAGAGTATGGTTAATTCTGTGCGTAAGGCAAGAGGAGAGGAAGAAATGAATGCCATGGAAATGCTTAAATACTTACGGGCAAAGACCAAGTTGGTAGAACTAGATCAAGCTTTATTAAAGCGGTCTTTAAATGAAGGTTTTTCTGGTGGAGAAAAGAAGCGAAATGAAATGCTGCAAATGGCAGTATTAGAACCGAAATTAGGCATCTTGGATGAAACCGATTCTGGTTTAGATATTGATGCTTTGCGAATTGTAGCCAATGCAGTTAATCAATTGCGCACTAAAGATCGTTCTTTCTTAGTCGTGACGCATTACCAACGATTGTTGGATTATATTGTCCCTGATTATGTACACGTTTTATATAACGGACAGATCGTGAAAACGGGTGATAAAAATTTAGCTTTGGAATTAGAGAAGCGAGGATATGATTGGATTAAGGAAGAAGTGGATGGCGTTGCAGTAGGCAGTTAGCAGTATCCAGTAGGCAGTTTATATTGCTGCCATTTAAAATTTTTCATTTAAAAATTAAAGGTTTTCGATTTTATATTGGCTAACCGTCAACCGTAAACCGTCAACCGTGAACCGTAATAAAAAATGGCAACAGCTATTGATAATAAATCAGCCGAAATCGTTGCGAAATATCGAACCTTGTTCGACCTTAAAGAGCAGCAATTAAACGGTCAAAAAGCACATCCGTTGCACGCTATTCGACGGCAAGCAATGGAACGATTGGAAAGCATGGGCTTTCCTGCGAGAAAGGATGAAGACTATAAATACACCTACGTTACAAAAATTGCGAAGCAGTCTTTTTCGGAAGGAAAAGGATCAATTATTGGCGAAAATGTGGTCAAAGCAGCAAGTTTTGGCGAGATGGACGCTTACCAATTGGTTTTTGTCAATGGTGTTTTGAATCAAGAGTTATCTAATTTTGGTAACCAAGCGGATGGTTTGACTATTAGTGATTTAAAAACGGCTTTTGACAATGCAGCGACGAAGGAGGTCATTGAAAATGCCTTGACGAGTGAATTAGGGCAAAATGCTTTTGTGGCCTTAAATACCGCCTTGTCTCATAGTGGTACTTTTATCCACGTAAGCAGAGGCACGCAAGTTGATAAGCCCATTCATTTGACCAATATTACGGTGTCAGGTGGAGCAGCGATTATGACCAATCCACAAGTTTTGATTGTAGCAGAAGAAAGTAGTGAGGTGAGTGTAATTGAAACCTACTCCGCTATCAATGATGGGACTTATTTTACCAATGCTTTAAGTCGAATTGTGGTTGGTAGAAACGCCCATGTGCATCATTATAAATTACAGAATGAAAGCTTAAATGCTTTTCAAATTAATAACTCAATTGCAACCCAAGAAAGAGATAGTACTTATTCGTCTTATGTCTTGGATTTAGGTGGTAAAACGGTTAGAAATAATTTGAGTTCTCATTTGCAATCATCTGGTACCAATACCAACTTATACGGTGTTTATTTAGCAAAAGGAGATCAGCATATTGATAATCAAAGTTTTATCGATCATGCACATCCACATTGCGAAAGTAATGAATTGTACAAAGGGATTATTGATGATAAAGGTCGAGGGGTATTTAATGGAAAAGTAAATGTGCGTCAAGATGCACAAAAAACCAATGCTTTCCAGCAAAATAGTAGTTTGGTATTGTCTGATACGGCTACGATGGACACCAAACCGCAATTAGAAATTTTTGCAGATGATGTGAAATGTTCGCATGGGGCAACGATTGGACAAATGGATGAGACGTCTATCTATTACCTTAGAACTAGAGGAATGAGTTTGGAACAAGCTCGGTCTATGTTGCAATTTGCTTTTGTGGCGGAGGTATTAGAGAATTTTCAATTAGAAGGAGTGAAGGAGAAGGCTTTGGCGATGATGGAAGAGAAGTTGGGATAGGTTGAAATAAGTAATTGTAATAGTATTGGTTTGGTGAAAGGAAACTAGTTAGTCTATCTATTTGTTGATTAATTGTATAAGTATTCATACTGTTAAATAAAATGATAATACTAAAATATAGTTTTCAACTATAAAAACCAATGCTATGGGATTAACAAGAGCAGAAATTGAATTAATTAGTAGTGATGACCTAACACTAGCTAGAAAAGGATTAATAAAAAAGAAAGAAATTAAGAGACTAAAAATCAAAGCTTTAGTTGATAGTGGAGCTTACATGCTCGTCATTAATGAAAATGTCAAAAGACAATTAGCTTTAGAGGTACTAAGCAAAGAAACTGCACTTTTAGCAGATGGTAGTGATAGGGAACTAGAGGTCGTTGGCCCTATTGAAGTTCGATTTAAAACACGGAGAACGACAGTAGATGCTTTAGTTGTGCCGAATAATGCAGAGGTGTTGCTTGGAGCAATTCCTCTGGAAGGGATGGATGTAATTATTGACCCATTAAAACAGGAATTACAATTACCTCCTGAAAGACCTTTATATAGCGCAGACTATTTTAAAAGGAATTAGAAGATGAATAAATTCAAATAAATAAAACATGATGAAAACATTTCTTAAAATTAGCTTACTACTAGCTTTTATTTTAACGCTTGTTTTTTGTAAAAAAGAAAAAGAAGATTTGAGTTTGTTGACGTCTGATGAAGCACTAAAAACCTGTGTTATTACTGATACCAGCTCGGTGATAGAAATATTCAAGATAGTTGAGGAAATGCCACGATTTGTGAATGTAGATTGTGAGGCATTAGAATTTCCTAGCCAGAAAAAGAAATGTGCTGATGAAGAGCTTTTACGGTTTATTAAAGATAATATTAACTACCCAGAGATAGCAATTGAAAATAATATTGAAGGGGAAGTTGCTGTACTTTTTCTTGTTAATACAACTGGATGTCATAGTGAGATTAGGATAGTTAAAGATATTGGATATGGTTGCGGAATTGAACTACAGAAATTAATTAGTTTACTACCTAATTTTACTCCTGGAAAACAAAGAGGAAAAGAGGTTTACGTACAATATGTTGTACATTATGAATTCAAATTATAAAATCTAAAATTATATGGCAACAGCCACAAAAAATATAAAGATTAATAAAGTAGATTTTGCAAAAATCCGAAAAGATTTTCCGCTACTAGAGCGAGAAATGAATGGCAAACCCATCGTCTTTTTAGATAGTGCAGCGTCTAGTCAAAAGCCAGATTACGTAATAAAAGCAATGAATAGCTATTACGAAAACCTGCATGCTAATGTGCATCGAGGGGTTTATCAATTAAGCCAAGAGGCAACGGATGCTTTTGAGAAAAGTCGAAAATTGGTGCAAGGATTTATCAATGCACCCACAGATAAGGAATGTATTTTCGTAAGAGGAACTACGGAAGGGATCAACTTGGTCGCTAATTGCTACGGTCGAAAGTTCTTAGGAGCGGGAGATGAGGTATTGATTTCTACGATGGAACACCATTCTAATATTGTGCCGTGGCAGATGATTTGTGAAGAGAAAGGGGCACATTTGAAGGTTATTCCAATCAATGAGGATGGAGAAATAATTATGTCGGAGTTTGATAAATTATTGAACAGTAAGACTAAAATTGTTGCGATTAATCATATTTCTAACGCATTAGGAACGATTAATCCTGTTAAAGAAATTATAGATAAAGCACACGCTATCAATGTGCCAGTTTTAATTGATGGGGCACAAGCGATTCCGCATTTAAAAATTGATGTACAGGCATTAGATGCTGATTTTTATACTTTTTCTGGTCATAAAATGTGTGGGCCAACAGGGATTGGTATTTTATACGGTAAAGAAAAATGGTTGAATGCGATGCCGCCTTATCACGGTGGGGGAGAGATGATTGAAACGGTGACTTTTGAAAAAACAACTTATAATACATTGCCGCATAAATTTGAAGCGGGTACACCTGATATTGCAGGCGTGATTGGTTTAGGAGCAGCAGTAGAGTACATGCAAAAGATTGGACATGACGCGATTGTTCAGCATGAACATGACTTATTGGCTTATGGTACGTCTCAATTAAAACAGATTGAAGGTATTCGCATTGTAGGAGAAGCCAAAGAAAAGGCAAGTGTGATTTCTTTCCTTTTGGAAGGGGCGCACCCTTATGATGTCGGGACTATCTTAGATAAATTAGGCATTGCCGTAAGAACAGGTCACCATTGTACGCAGCCTTTAATGGCGAGATTTGGTATTCCTGGAACAGTTAGAGCGTCTTTCGCTTTTTATAATAATAAGGAAGATATTGATAAGTTAGTTGAGGGAGTTAAACGAGCAGCTCGTATGCTCGGTTAATAACCGCTAATAACTTCCAATAACTTCTAATAACCTTAATAACTTTTGAGTATCAACGAAATACAAGACGAAATCATCGAAGAATTTGCTTTTTTTGATGATTGGATGGATAAATATGAATACATCATTGATTTGGGTAAAAGTTTGCCTTTGATTGATGCGCAATATAAAGATGCAGACCATCTGATTAAAGGATGTCAAAGTCAAGTATGGTTGCATGCTGACCATGAAGGGAGTAAAGTTGATTTTACGGCAGATAGTGATGCGATTATTACGAAAGGTATTATTGCCTTATTAGTTCGTGTTTTGTCTGGACAACCAGCAGATGCAATTGCCAATGCAGATTTGTATTTCATTGAGAAAATTGGTTTGAAAGAACATTTATCTCCAACTCGTTCTAATGGTTTGGTGAGTATGGTGAAGCAGATGAAATTGTACGGAGTTGCTTTAACGTAGTTAAATTAAAAATCTGAAAGTGAACGGAAGTACTGGATATTTAGTCACAAGTATTTTGTTTTTATTCGCAGGCATACTTAGCCTTTTAAGTGTTGATTTTGATGCTATAGAATGGAATACGATTTTACCCGGCGTACTTTTTTTGCTTGCTGCTAGCATCTATTTTTATAATTATTTGAAATATAAAAAACAAGATGAAAAAAACTAATATGTATTTAATTTTAGCGATTGGCTTTTTTATAATTGGAATCGGTAATTTTTATATGGATGGATTCACTAGCATGCCTAGAATTTTATTAAATATTGGTTGGTTAGTGATTGCAGGCTTATATTTTGTCTAGTATCTAAAACTTCGAAAAACCACCTAAATGAAAGAGAACGCAAACGGTTATTTAATCTCAGGTATTTTATTTCTACTAACTGCTATAATACATCTAGTTTTTGACGCCTTAGGAAATAAAACGGCAGATTTGGTTGCTGGAGGTTTATTTTTACTGACTGCAATTATTAGCTTTTACCAATATGGTCAAAAAGTAAAGCAAGAAAATACATAGAAAACTAAAATTTACTTAAACCTAGGATAAGAACCTAGCAAATGAATCATGTTAATCGTGAATAATCCTGTTATCCTGTAAATAATGAAAGAAGCAATCATAGCGAAAATATACGAACAAATCGAAACTGTTTTTGACCCAGAAATTCCTGTGGACATTAACGCTTTGGGCTTGATTTATAAAGTAGAAATTGACGACGAGGGCAATGTGTATTTAGAAATGACTTTAACCTCTCCTGCATGCCCTGTAGCGGAATCGCTACCTATGGAAGTTCAGGAAAAAGTCATGAGTGTGGAAGGCGTCGAAGATGTAGATTTAAGAGTGGTCTTTGACCCACCGTGGACAAAAGATAAAATGAGCGAAGAAGCAAGATTTGCTTTAGATATGTTCTAAATGAATCCCCCTTTGCCTCCTCTTTACCTTTATGCCTTTAAACCTCTATACCTTTAAAATATGAAAATTTCTTCTCAAGATGAATATGGATTGCGCATTTTGCTCCGAATTGCTCGGGCAGATGCAGAATTGGGTTTGAGTATTCCTCAATTAAGCGAATTGGAAGGTATGTCTGAACCTTATGTGGGTAAGTTGACCAGGACTTTGCGATTAGCTGGTTTAGTCCAAAGTACACGTGGACATAAAGGTGGGTATGTACTCGCCAAAGCAGTAGACGCTATTACGATTAATGAAGTATTAACTGCTTTAGGTGGTAAATTATTTGACCAAGAGTTTTGTGGTTCGCATGCAGGAGTGAGTAAATTATGTACTAACTCCGTGGATTGTTCGGTGCGTTCGCTTTGGAAAATGGTACAATTTACCTTAGATAATTTATTGGAAAAAGTTACCCTAGCTGATTTAATGAGTACAGAAGGGGATTCTAATGAGCAATTAAAAAATATATTGTTTACGCCGCAAGTTTGACTTAACTAAATTTTCTTACTAACCAAATCCTTAATAGCCTCCTGAAATTCAGGATGCTGAAATTCAAACCCCGCCATTTCCATTCGAGCAGGAAAAATCTTATTACTATTTAATACCACATCTGCCATTTCGCCCATGCCTAAGCGTAGGGCTGCTCTTGGTGCAGGAATAACGATTGCTCTTTTTCCTAATGCTTTGACCAATTGCTTAGTTAAATCCTTATTGGTTAATGGATTAGATGTAGTGGCATTATAAAACCCCATCGTCGTTTCATCTTCCATTAATTTAACAAACATATTACACACATCATCAATGTGTATCCAAGAATACCATTGTCCGCCATCGCCAAAATAACTAGCGGTAAAGAAATTCATGGGTAAAGTCATTTTTGGTAAAGCACCACCTTGAGTAGATAATACAACGCCAATACGTAATGCTGCATTTCTGATACCATTTTGTTCGGCGGCTAATCTAATTGCATTTTCCCATGCGATGCAACTTTCGACTAAAAAGCCCTTTTTACCAACGACTGATTCCTCCGTCAACTCTTCATCGCCTCTGTCTCCATAAATTCCAATAGCCGCAGCCGATAAATAGGCTTTAGGTTTCTTAGTTAATTTTTGGATATAGCTAGTTAATAATTCCGTTGTTGCTACTCGACTGTCTATTATTAGCTTTTTGCGAGATTTCGTCCATAAAGCATCTGCTATTCCTGCCCCTGCTAAATTAATTACATACTCCACTCCTTCAAAAGCACGTTCTTCTATAAAGTTTTTGCTAGTGTGCCAAACAAAAGTTGGATACTTCGCTTTAGGATTTTTCTTACGACTCAAATGTGCTACTTGATAGCCTTTTTCGACTAGTAATTGACTTAATCGTTTACCAACTAAACCTGTTCCGCCTGCAATTAAAACTTGTGACATAATTAAAATAGTTAAGTAATTACTTAGGTAGAAGGTGGATTGGTGGAAGGTAGAAGGTTAATCACCGTCAAAACTGGGCAATGTTCCAAATTGATTTAAGCTTTTACCTCTTTTATTTCAGTTTTTGACCCTCTACCTCTAACCTTTTACCCTCCACCTAAATAGTTAGATGGATAAATTGTTAAGATTGTTAAATTGCTCAAGCAGCCCTTTTAACAATCAAGCAATTCAACAATCAAACAATCATTAGGTTCACATAAAAATAACCACAATAACTTCTATAAGGAGAATATCTTTTTTACCTTTGATATTATTTTTTTAACCAAACTGTTTCGGTCTATCCAAAGCCGAAAACCTATTTTCAACCAAAACCCGTGAATATGCGTAACTACCTCCGCTTATTATTTCCTACTGTTGTGTTATTTAGTCTTTTATTGACTGCTTGTCAAAGTGCAGTAGAAGAGACGGCTAAAGAAACTACTGTGACCGTCCGAATGGCAGGTGATCCTGAAAATCTTAATTTTATTTTGACGGCTGATTCAAAAGCAACTGAAATTTTTCGCCTAATTTCTATGCCTATGGCTAGTTTTGATCCAGGTACACTTGGGTTGACACCTACGTTACTCAAAAGTATGCCTATAGCGACTGAAATAACCGAGGGGGACTATAAAGGTCGAATTCGGTATGATTTTGAAATACTAGATGAGGCAACTTGGGATGATGGCTCTCCAATAACCGGGGAAGATTTATTATTTACATTAAAAACCATCAACAATCCAAATTATGCCAGCCCGCATAGATCTTTTACTTCCTTTATCAAGCATGTTGAAATTGATGAGCATAATCCTAAAAAATTTAGTGTATATGGCGTTAAATACATTATTGCTGGTCCTGTGATTAGCAATTTTGAACCGATGCCCAAATATGTGTATGACCCTAAGGGGATGTTAGACAAATATACTTTAGCTGAATTAACCGATAGGAATAATGCAGAAAGAATGGCGGCTGATACTACCTTGAAAGCTTTCGCTAAACAATTTCAGTCTGCTTATCACTTAAATAATCCAGCAGGTATTGCTTATGCAGGGCCTTATAAAGTAGAAAGTTGGACAAATGGACAAGAGATAGTATTGACCAAAAAGAAAAACTGGTGGGGAGAAAAATTAGCAGATAGGATTCCTTTATTAATGGCAAAACCCGATAAAATTATTTTTAAATTCGTTCAAGATATTAATGCAGCGCTTTCTTTGGCAAAAAATGGAGAAATAGATGTGATTAGTAAAATTCCTTGGACTGAGTTTTCCAACATCAAAGACGATCAATTAATTAAGGACGAATTTAATATCGAAACGCCAAGCATGATTCTTTATCGGTATATTGCCTTTAATACGAATAATCCAAAATTAGAAGATAAGCGAGTAAGAAAAGCATTAGATCATTTATTTGACCGAGATCAGGTTTATAATACGGTTTATTATGGTAATAAAAACCCTGTAGTTGGCCCTATTGATCCTACTAAGCCTTATTATAACAAGGATCTGAAAATTCGTTCTTTTGATGTGGATAAAGCAAAATCACTACTAAAAGAAGCGGGTTGGGAAGATACTGACAATAATGGTATTGTTGATAAAATGATTGATGGAGAAAAGGTAGATATGGAATTTGAATTGATTTATGCAAGTGACTATGCAGATTATATTGGTTTAACCAATATTTTCAAAGATCAAGCGATTAAAGCAGGTGTTAAAATCAACACTAGAACCATGGATTCACAAGCTTATTCTACTGCTTATAGATCTAGGAGTTTTGATGCCATGATTAATTCTTCTTTATGGTATCCAATTAATAAAGACCTGCACAGTAGGTATCACACAAAAGGGAGTCAGAATTATGGTAGTTTATCAAATCCAAAACTGGACGATTTAATTACGAAGATTAGATTTTCTACCAATGAAGAAGGATTAGCAGAAAATTATTTAGAGGCCCAAGCTATCATCCATGATGAAGCGCCTAATATTTTTATTAATACGGCTATTGATAGAATTATTGTTAGTAAAAAATTTGGTAAAACACGGGTAGCTCCTGTAAAGCCTAGTTACTACGTCAATGAATTTGTTGAAAATGCAGCCGTTCCTGTAAAGAATTAAATTGAAGTTTATTCCTTATCGAACCTTGATTTTGGTACACTCAAAATCAAGGTTCTCTCATTAAAATTAGTCCGCTTTTTTCTGCGAGATGTTCGCTTTCTAAGATCCGTAAATATTATACTTTGTATCATTTTTTTAATGGTTGTATTAGCGCCTTTATTCCTAAAAATAAAAATGTCGGGCATCGAAAAGACGACCCCGACAAGGAAAAATAATTAATATAACCAAAAACAGTGAAAAGGTAATCTTTTTCCCGATTTCACCAAAATATTATTTATAATAGTTTAAAAAATGTACCTAAATCACCTAAAGTTTGGTTATTTATGACTGCTTAATACCCCAAAGGGGTATCGTTTTCGATTGAAAAAATCAAATTTAGCAAGTCACATTTTAGGGATTATCGTTTCATTTATGAGGCTATAACGATAACCAATTCTATCTGCTACTACTTTCAGGGTGTCTCCTGCTTGCACTTGGAATGGTTTTGTGTAAATTGTCCAACCATCCGCATTTGGGCTATTATTATTTAGCTTGTAGCCAATGGTTGCACTTTCTGTTCTACAACTTAGCGTTACGGTATTTCCTGCTTGAATAATTTTTGGTTGGTCTACTTTTAATTCTTTCCCATCTGGTCGCATTTTTTCTTTTAATTCCATTTCTGGTATCAAACCAGTATCCTCAAAAGAAGTCACCCATCTTTGACATTTTGCCCTCAATTCTTGCAGCTTTTTTCCGTATTTTGGATCTCCTGCTAAATTATTTAATTCATCAGGATCGTTTTTTACATCAAATAATTCTTCTGCTGGTTTGATTGGTCTAAACCAAAGCGCTTGTTCAGGTGTTAGTTTTCCTTCATCTCTTAAACGATACAATTCTCGCATAATAGGCTGTTGTTCTCGATAAGCAACGCGTAAAAACATTGACTTTTCTGGCTCATAATACTTGATATATTTGAACTGTTTGTCCCTTACGGCACGATTACAATCATAGGTCTCATCAAAGCGATCGGCGGCGGCATAGATGTTTTGTGGTTCTATTTTACGTTGATACTTTCCTAAAAAAGGGGTGCCATCTAATTTTTCGGATGGTTTAATGCCCGCCATAGATAAAGCACTTGGTCCAAAATCAATAAAACTAATCAACCGATCATCTCTTTGCCCTGCAAATAATTTGTTTGGGAACCGAATAATCATCGGAACACGTAATCCAGAATCATATAATAAGCGTTTTTGACGTGGTAAGGGTCCACCGTGGTCGGTATACCAAACAATAATGGTTTTTTCTAACTCTCCCGCAGCTTCCAGTTCTTTTAACATTGCTCCTACCTGATAATCCATTTGTTTGATATTGGAATACATTTGTCGAATGTCTTGATGGCCTACTTCTGTATTCGGTAAATAAGGAGGGACAGGTACCTCCAAGTCCTTATCCACCCATAAGGAATCTTTCGCCCTTGCCCATATTTGAGATTCATGGGTGACATTATAATTAAAAATAGCAAAAAAGGGCTGTCCTTCTTTTTTGTTTTTCCAATGCCCCGTATTGCTATTTTCATCCCAAGCGGTTACCGAACAACGAAATTGATAATCTTGTTTCGCATTATTCGTACAGAAATAGCCTTTTTTTCGCAACCGTTCGCTAAACATACTAACGCCTGCTGGCGGTAAAGCTTCATAATGCTCAAAATTGGCTGGCTTCGATTTATAGCCATCTAATACCGATTGCGGAATATCTGTAGCAAACCAAGGACCTGTGCGCATGTGATTCGCCCCGATATGTGTTGGATACATACCTGTCGCCAAGGCAGCTCGACTAGGCGAACAAACAGGAGAAGGAGAATACACATTATCATAACAAACACCCTCGGCAGCTAATCGACTTAAATTAGGTGTCTGAATAGTATTATCGCCAAAAGGTGGAATAACTGGGCTTAAATCTTCGGCAACTAACCAGATAATATTTGGTTGGAAGCCCAAATCGTACTGAAAAGGAAGAGCGGTGGATTCTTCTAATGTTTGCTCCTTTTTCGTGCAACTAAATATTACTAAAATGCACAATAGAAATAGATACTGGTTTTTCATTTTATCGTTTTGATCAAAAAAATATTTTTGGTAATTAAAAGGTATTGAGTATAGTCTTGCCTAATTTGAGGACGGGTAGGTTCGTTTACAAGAGTATATTCTAAACTACTCAAATATAATGGAATCTATTTTATTGGCTAAGAAAACAAACTTCTTTATGAAAAAAATTACTTTTAGTCTATACTTACTTGGCTTATTGATAAGCCCTTTTTTACTCTTTGCGCAGGCAGATTCGCCCCCTTTAAAGATTAAGCAAATTCAAAAATATGGTGCTTTGAATCAATTGCTTTTTGATTCAATAACGTATCAGTATAATGATAAAAATCAATTGACTCGAACGAACGAGCATTTGTTTTTTGCCGTTAACCCCAATGATTTGATTATCACCGATTTTGAGTATAATGCCCAAGGTTTGAATACAATTAATTGTACCAATGAATTTAAAAAGGAACGATTGAAGGAAGGCCATAAAGAAATCAATGTATTTGATGCAGCAAAAAATCTAATTAGTACGACTTATCAACAAAATAGAGGTGGGCAATTTTTTAATACCTACCGAGTTTTGAATCAATATGATGAGGTAGGTAATTTAATAACTGCAACAGGTCAAGATTGGGTCTATATTTTTCCTAATAGAACTTGGCAAAATGTACATTTAGAATCTATGGCTTATAATGCAAATGGTCAAGTTGTTTGCCACACAAAAAGTAATTGGGAAGAAGATAAATGGCTTTCTCAGAATAAGACTACTAGCGTATATACTGAAAAAGGAGATGTTCTTTACTTTGCTTTAGAATTTTGTCAAGCGGAAAATTGTATTTTATTTAAAAACGAGATTTACGAATATGACGAAGCTAAACGAGTCATTTTTCAGGCTATTCGAAAAGAAATATTGTATAGACCTGGCTGGTTTGTAGATAGTACCTTGACTCAATTCAGGTATCATGCTAATGGTCAATTTGCTTATCAAAAAGATAGTACCCTTATTCGTCGAAGGGAATTAGGTACTTTTTGGAATAGTGGGGTAAAAGAAATTTATTACGATACTTTAGGGAATCTGACTAAATCTATGGTTCGATTTTTTGATAATGAAAAATTAGAAAGCATTAAAGAGGAAATCTTAGATAGTACTTCCAATAATCGAGATCTTCGCTATCAAATATTTGTAACCGATCTGAAAAATGGGGTTGACAAATATCTTGAACGTGTAAAAAGTACTCGGTTTGATGAAAAAGGAAATAAAATTGCTTCCTGTTTGTTAAGATTGCACGAAAATGGAGATACCGCCTACTTAGAAATGGATACTTTAGTCTATGATGCTCATAACCGTCTAATTTTTCAAAGAGAAGATGCGTTGATGGATGGAGTATTGATGCCTTGGACGCAATCTATTTATGAATTTAATGAAATCGGATTATTGTTAAAATCACTACGTCAATCTTGGAAAGAGGGCCGATGGTTAGATGATTGGTACACGATTCACCAGTATGATGACCAATATAATTTACAATTTACCGAGCGATATACTAGAAATGCACCTAACAATTTGCTTAACAGTCAATTCAATAATTTTTATACCTTGACTTATTATCAGGCCCCCCTTTCCGTATCCACTATAGAAATTCCTGATAACTCTATTACTATCTTTCCAAACCCTGCTCAAAATGTATTTTATTTACAGTTGGGCGATCAAAAGTTATTAGGTGCTAGGTTTACCTTTTTTAATTCAAATGGACAGTTAATTTTGGACGGCATCATACAGAATCAAAGAGAGACCATTGAATTACCGACTTTGCCTAGTGGACAATATTTTCTTCAGTTGCGTAAAGCAGAGATTCAAATAACTAAAAAACTTATGATTGTGCATTAAGTAATTCAAAATCAATTTTAGCTAACTCTTCCCCATTGATTTGAATGGCGAGCTGATGTTTTCCTAAATGAAATTTTCGAGTCGTAATCACTTTAAAAGATTGTCGTTTTTTTAACGATAAACTAGCGCCAGCGACTACATCTTTGGTCGTCATTTTAAAGACTTTAGGGGCTAATTCCCCATGGGCTTTTTGATAATAAATCACATAATCAATCATTAGAGGCTGGGTTGTTTTTCCTGTAGATTGTACCTCAAAACTAAAATTTAAATAGTCCCCAACGTTTACCTTTTTGTCTGCAACTAATTGATTGACCTTTACTTTTGCCCCTTTTTTATAGCCTAAAATATCCAAAGCGCCAGTATGTCCTTTTTTTAATAAAGTTCGCAAGGCATGTTTGATCATTCGCAATTCATTTTTATTTGAAGTTGCTGATTGCCAACGTTTTAAAGTCTTGACCACTAAGTCTGCATGTTTTTTAGAATGGTCATTTAAATGATTGGCAACAGAACGTCGAACATATTCCGAAGGATCATTTTTTAAATATTCTAATAAAGCTAAAGTGGGGGTAGGATCTTTTTCAAACTGAGCTAATTTTTTTCCCCAAGGTAAATAAGGACGACTTCCCTCAGAAACCAATCTTCGGACATGCGGATTGTCATCTGTTGCCCATTTTTTAAATACGGCTAATGTCTTTTCTGGATATTTTATAAAAAATGGACGGACACCCCACTCGGAGGACATCCTTTTGGTAATTTCATAAAGGGCATTCATGGAAATGTCAAAATGCTCTAGCCCATTTTGGGCAATGTAGGCAGCTTTAGTAGCTACAATAAATCGGTTGTTGGCATCTTCAAATTCGTCTGATTCATAGGCAGGTATTAATGAATCTACAATTAATTTGGCAGCCGTAGGAAAATGATTGGGTAAATACTTTTCTTGTCCTTCGGTAATTAATTGGAGTCGTTCCGAATAGGTTAATGCAGACAATTTAGGATTGATAAAGGTGGTAAATCCTGTTAAATCAAAATTTGCATCTATTTTTTGAAATCGTTCCCCCATTGCCGTTACAGCGGTGGGATTGAATAAATCTCTAACTTGAAAGGTTTCTGCCATAGTGATAAACTATTTATTTATTTGTTTGTTGTTTTACAAAATAACACATTTGTTTTTAAAAAATAGCACGAATCAAGGCATAATTATTGATTTTAACTTCATTGAGACCCTCCGATTCTGAACATTCATTTATTTTGCTTTCTTTTGCAGTCTTAATAGGGTCATTTTCCAACACTTAGTATCATTAGAAAATTTGCCAACTAACGCTAGAAAAATGACTTAAACCATTTTAATTTGTGGGGTTAATAAATTTGTAGGGCATTAAATACAAGCGTCCAACTTATTTTTTATCTGTTATTAATCGGCAATAAATGTTAATAAATAATCAGTAGATACAATTTTTTAAATAAATCAGTTTTAGTTGCCGACTGCATCTCCCAACTGTTTACTTCAACTACTACTAAAAGCCCGTAAGTTTGAACGCAATAAAGACAAATGTTTTAATTCGCTGCTTATTCCTTTGTTTGATAGTTAGTGCTTGCCAACAAGAGCCACCTAAATTATCTGCTTTGGTCACGCCACTTTCTGCTAGAGCACAATATGAAAGGAGTCTAAAGCAGGCCAATCCATTAGCAGAGGCGGAATATACCGAGTGGGATTCTATCGGTAATTTAGCGTTTACCCACCATGTAGAGATACCAACTCCTTATCGACAAACAGGTTTTTTCTTAAAAGGTCGAGCAGAAATTTTAGCTTTTGAGATTCCCTTAAAACAAGGCGAACAAATTGATATTCAATTGACTAGCGACTCTACGGATATTCAACTGTTTATGGATTTTTTCCAAAAAAAGAAAGGCCAATGGTATCCGATTTTAAAAAGCAAAAAAGGACAAACTACTTTTCATTTTACAGTTCCGAATTCCGAAAATTTTCTTTTGAGAATTCAGCCAGCATTTCATCAAGTAGGTAATTATGAATTAAAAATTCTTAAAAATCCAACTTACCTATTTCCAGTTGCGGGCAAAGGAAAGGAGGATGTCTGGAGTGTTTGGGGCGTACCAAGAGATGGTGGAAAACGGAAGCATGAAGGGATTGATGTATTTGCTAAAAGAGGCGTTCCCTTAGTAGCAGCAACGGATGGACTAATTACCAATGTAAGTGATCGGGGTTTAGGTGGTAAACAAGTCTGGTTAAAAGACCCAAAAACGAATAATGCGATTTATTATGCGCATTTGCATAAACAATTAGTCGAAGAAGGACAAATCGTAAAGAGGGGAGATACTATTGGTTTGGTAGGCAATACGGGAAATGCGCGAACAACCCACCCACATCTTCATTTTGGTATTTATCGACCTCGTAGAAAAGGCGCAGTTGACCCGTTACCATTTGTTAAAAGATATAAAAATAGATTTCTTCGGAATGCAGCTACGCTTAAATCCGATGTAATCAATCAAGGAATTACTTATAATAATGCGAATTTTCGTAGTAAGCCTAATGCCAAAAAGTCATTTATTAGGAAATTGGCTAATGGACAGCCTGTTGAATTATTAGGAGCTGCTGGTCGCTGGTATCATGTGCGAACTTTAGATGGGGAGGTCGGATTTATTCATTTTCAATCGGTAAAGCAATTGAAGGCAACTATTTTGAGTTGATTTACAATAAGTTCAGAGATTGTATTCTTCGTTTCTCTGCTATATTGTATCAAAACATTCATTACTTTTTTTAGTAAGTAGACTATTTTAAGTTATAAAGAAGGATTCAGTTACTAGGTTTTAAGTGGGATGTAAATACGTCTAGCCTGGCACCTGACACCTTATACCTGAAACCTAACGATTCTTTTTCTTTCGCTGAATACTAAAAAGCGCCCGACTAAAAGCCAATACGTATCGTTCATTCTGCCAATTCACTCGAACGCCACCAGCTTCAAAAGTACTAAATGGCTTCAAATCTCGTAGGTATCGAATACTGATGGACCATTTATTATCTATATTTCGAGTTAGACCTATGATCGAATGATAATGCCATTGATTAATTGTTCCAAAAGTAATGTCCTCGCCATAATCGAATAAAAAGAGATTAACCGCTGCCCCTACTTCTAACTGAATAGGATGTTTTAGTTTCTTTTGAAAAGCAGTCAGTTTTAAGAGTAAGGGACTGCTTAAATAGAAAAATTTATACCGTTTAGTACGGTCTTCTAAAACATCATAAGCTTTAGCACCTCCTGGGCTTCTTTCCATTTCCCACCTTAAAGCCATAAATGGATTTATCCTTTTTTCAAACCAAAAGCTTGCCTGAAAATTAGCCAATCTACTAAATTCATTGATAGGCGGAACGGTTGATGCGATGGAATTGGAAATACTAATATCCGCCTTAAAGGTCATCGCTGTGACGCCTGTTTGTAAACCAAACCTCAACTCATTTTGAGCATTTCCAATGATGAATTGCATCATTAGCAATAGTAGAAAAAATAATTTTTTCATAAAAACGATTTATGGAGGAAGGGAAATAAAATAAATGGAAGATGTATGTATAATAGTGTTTACGCTAAAACTTTTTGTCTGACAGGCCATTAGTTGTTAGCCGAATAAAACCTAATAAAGAAAGGCAAGAATCGTGCGAGGTATATTGCTCATCTTGTAAATCCTGAAAAAATCCCGTTATCCTGTATAAAAAAAAGCCTCACTATTGTGAGGCTTTCAACAAACATACTTTGAGAAAACTTTGTATTATCAGCGGATGATAATGAAGGAGTCACAAATATAGTATATTTTTGTTTTGAATTATTGTATTTTAAAACATTTTTTAGTTTTTTATTTTTCATTTCTATTTCTCCTACATCTGTCTTACCTTTAAATCTTAATATTCATCGTTTTTATAGATTCCTTTTATTATGAAAAAAATTCTATTATCTACTTTATTAATAAGTACCACTATTATGGCATTTACCCAAGATAGACTGACGGGAAAAAACTTTGCTACTCGTGCAGAAGTTATTGCTAAAAATGGAATGGTTGCAACTTCTCAACCTTTGGCTACCCAAGTTGGACTAGATATTCTAAAAAAAGGAGGGTCTGCTGTAGATGCAGCCATTGCCGCTAATGCTGCCTTAGGTTTAATGGAACCGACAGGTTGTGGCATGGGCGGTGATTTATTTGCCATTGTTTGGGATGCGAAAACCCAAAAATTATATGGCTTAAATGCAAGTGGTCGTTCTCCAAAATCTTTGAAGTTAGCTTACTTCAAAGAGAAAGGAATGTCGAAAATTCCTTCACATGGCCCTTTGCCTGTAAGTGTTCCTGGGGCAGTTGATGGTTGGTTCGAATTACACCAAAAGTTTGGTAAACTATCTATGAAAGAAAATTTAGCTCCTGCTATACAATACGCTAAAGAAGGCTTTCCATTGACGCAATATATTGCTGCCTTATGGGGAAATTCTGTGCCCTTTTATTTAAGTAAAGGCTTTCCTAATGTGAAGGAAACATATACGATTGATGGGAAAGGAAAAGTACCAGAAAAAGGAGATGTTTTTAAAAATGAATTTTTAGCTAGTACCTTAATCAAAATTGCGGAAGGTGGTCGAGATGCCTACTATAAAGGAGACATTGCCAGAACCATTGCTAATTTTATTCAATCACAAGGTGGTTTCTTGGCTTATGAAGATTTCGCAACCCATCAATCGGAATGGGTAGATCCAGTTTCTACGAATTATAGAGGTTATGACGTTTGGGAATTACCGCCAAATGGGCAAGGAATTACCGCCTTACAAATGCTCAATATTTTAGAACAATATGATTTCTCTAAAATCCCTTTTGGGAGTGATGAACATCTTCATTATTTTGTAGAAGCTAAAAAATTAGCCTTTGAAGATCGAGCAAAATATTATGCAGATATGAATTTTGCAGATGTTAATGTAGAGCATTTAATTTCCAAAGCATATGGCAAAGAAAGAAAGGCATTAATTACAGAAAGAGCGGGTAAATATGAAGCGGGACAAATTAGTGCAGGAGAAACAATTTACCTCACTACTGCTGATAAAGAAGGCAATATGGTCTCCTTTATTCAAAGTAACTACCGTGGAATGGGAAGCGGTATGGTGGCTCCTGAACTAGGATTTATGTTACAAGATAGAGGCGAATTATTTTCTTTGATTGAAGGTCAAGCCAATACGTACGAACCAGGCAAACGACCTTTTCATACCATTATTCCTGCGTTTATTACCAAAGATGGGCAGCCTTTTATGAGTTTTGGTGTCATGGGCGGTGATTTTCAACCAATGGGACATTGCCAAATTGTGATGAATATGATTGATTGGGGCATGAATATTCAAGAGGCAGGAGATGCACCAAGAATTGACCATACAGGTTCCTCTACCCCAACAGGAAAACCTGCGAATGGTAAAGGAAAAATTCGCTTAGAAAGTGGTTTTGACTATGAAACGATTCGGGAACTAATGATTCGAGGGCATGAAATTGGGTATGGTTTGGGCATTTATGGTGGCTATCAAGCCATTAAATATGATGCGGAACGAGGAGTGTATTTTGGGGCTTCGGAAAGCCGAAAAGATGGACAGGCTGCGGGGTATTAAGAGTTATCGGTTATCGGTTGTCTAAAACAGATAACTGGCAACCGACAACTGATAACTGAATTCCCTATTTTTGCCTCATGAAATCACAACCAAAATGTATTATTTTCGACTGCGATGGTGTCCTTGTAGATAGTGAACCAATTACTGCTCGGGTATTGATTAAAATGTCAAAAGAAATTGGAGTAGACATTGATATGGCTTATGTAGAAGAAAATTTTACAGGCAATTCTTGGGCAGGCTGTGCGGCATTAATCGAGGCAAAAGGAAACCTAAAATTGCCCAAAACTTTTGAACAAGAATATCGCCGCCGTTCTTCTGAAGCCTTTAGAAAGGAAATCCAACCTATCAAAGGGATTCCTGAATTAATCAACAGTTTGACGATTCCTTTTGCGGTTGCTTCTAGTGGCCCACCTACAAAAATTCGATTGAATCTCGGTTTGATTGGTCTTTTAGATAAATTTGAGCCACATGTTTATTCTTGTTGGGATGTAGGGAAATGGAAACCAGATCCTACTATTTATTTGCATACTGTTGAAAAATTAGGCTTTAAGCCCGCAGATTGTGTCGTAGTGGAAGATAGTTTGTTTGGCGTGGAAGCTGGAGTGGCAGGAGGTTTTCGGACATTTGGTTATGCCACTAAACATACGGCACCTACTTTGGAGACTGCTGGGGCGGAGATTATTTTTGATATGGAGGAACTATTTGAAGTTGTGCCTAATTCCCGTTTGGTTGATTGATATTTAACTGTAGTATCATTTCTTTAAGATTCTGGACGACCTCCTTTTCTAATTTTTTTGTTTCCTTCCTTTAGCTTCAATGGAGAGTATGATATAGTGATTTTTTATTCTTTGCCAGATCCTAGTGGATATACTTGCGCCTGATATTTTCATGGTTTCTAGTGGGGTTAAGAGACTTATTCTAATTGCAAAAATATTAATGCTATTTGGTGTTTTACATTTGTAGAGGAGCTGATTATTTCTTTGGAAACTTGAACTATAGGAGACTGATTTTTTTTCTACTATTGGAAATAGTATCTGTTGAATATTTTTAAATATCTCAAGGCGCTCTTTAACTCCTAAAGCAGAAAACTGAATTGTATCAACAAAGAAATGAGTTTGTGTAATTTGCGCTTTAACGGTAGAATTCGGCGATAAAACTAAAACTAAATATAATATTTTTTTTAAGTTTTTACTCATTATGTTTTTGTTGAATCAATAGAATAACCTTTACAATATTGCTTCTAAGAAAGCAGGGGGGATTGTTGTGAACTCGAAAGACCTTCCAACTAGTTGATAAAAAGAATGGGGAGATTTAGACCAGACATTTAATTGAAAAATCATATCCACTAGTTTAGTATAAAGATGCTATTTCAAAGAGAAAAGGTGCTTGCTCACTATTTGTAATTCTAATTGGATTCGTGTGATCTAAACACAAAAAAGCCCTGAATAATTCAATACTATTCAGGGCTTTTTAGGTCGACTTATCACTCATCACTCATAACTCATCTTTTCTACCGACTCCCTCGATACAATTCATAATGCGCCAATTGACATTCCAAAGCACCATTGAATAAAATTTTCTTAGAAGAAGGTTTTAAGCCTAATTGCTTCATTGCTTTGATGTTGGCAGTAATAACCCAAGCATCAAAACCTGTGAAATTATGCTTGAGGGCATGTCCGATATCTTTATAAAAGGCATTGACATCTGCTACTTGTAGGCGTTCGTCATACGGTGGATTCATCATTACGATGCCCTTAGCTGCTTCTGGATTGAGCTTAAATAAATCATCTCGTTCTACTTCAATTTTGCCATCCATATTCCCTGCTAGGATATTGAGTCTAGCGGCTTTAACTGCACCAAAATCCTTATCATAACCTAATATCTTATAGGGGAAGTCTACGATTTTAGCCTCCGCCTCTCTTTTAACCTCTTGCCAAAGTACTCTATCAAAATCTTTATAGCGCATAAAACCAAATTCCTTACGATTGATTTGTGGTGGAATATTTTGCGCATACATGGCTGCTTCCATCAGAAAAGTACCAGATCCACACATAGGGTCAATAAAATCGCAATCTTTTTGCCAATTGGAACTTAAAAGAATACCTGCTGCCAATACTTCATTAATCGGTGCTTCTCCCGTTGCTGTTCGATAACCTCGTCTATTTAGTGTGGCACCAGACATATCCCAAGATAAAGTACATACATTATCGTAACTTAAATGTACATTCAATCTATGGTCAGGATTATCTCTATCCACACTTAATCTTCGTCCATCATATTTTGTTCTAAACTGATCGACGATGGCATCTTTAGTTTTGAGTGCCAAATATTTAGAATGGGTGATATATTTAGAACTAGTCGTACCATTGATAGCAAAGGTATCATTCAAATCCATGATGGCTGTCCAATCGACTTCTCTTATTTTTTTGTATAAGTGATTTTCATGCTTGGTTTTAAATGTATGAAAAGGCAAGAAAACACGGAGTGCGGTTCGCAATTCATATATACAACGATAAATCACTTTCTTATCGCCTGAAAAAGTAACAGCACGTTTATGTATTTGCGTTTCTTGACCACCCAAAGCGGTAATCTCTTTGGCTAATATTTCTTCAAGCCCTGAAAGGGTAGTGGCAGTTATTTGCATGAAAGTTTTTTCTTTGGAAAAAGTGCAAAACTAAACATTAAGGAAGGAATGCAAGGAAATATAAATAGAATCTTCTATTATTTTCTGAAAATTGTTGTATTTTTAATCGAAACTACATAAAACCTACTATGAACCAATACTACTGATGCGTAATAAAAAACAAAATAGCAAAAGCCAATACTGTCAAAGTAGTCCCAACCATAAAAATTAAATAACAAACTCTCAATTGTTTAAACTTATTTCCCAAAGCTTTCCCTAAGTAATACAAATCGCTAATGATAGAATCATCCAATTTAGCATCATCTTCGATGACCATTCTTATTCCCGATTTATAGTCCCCAAATTTCATGTTATAAAAATTGCCATAAAAGAATAAGTTGGTCGGGCCACTCTGGATACTTTTAATAGACGTGAGCCCCTTTGTTTTAATGGGGCGAGTTGCTAAGGTGGCATAAATAATCGAAGCAACACAGGTGGTTAATAAGATAAAAGTTGGAAAAATCATTTTGGCATCATCAGAAATACTGGATGCTAAAAGTGGAAGAGAAATAGTGATGATTAAAGCATTGATACTCAGCATAATATTTGCCTTGTTGTCGGCTATACTGGTCAAGTCAATATGGTTACGCAAAGCTGTTTTAAACATCATTTGCGCACTTTTGTTGCCATTGATGGTGTCTTCCGTTGCTTTATCTTTTTTCTTCTTGTTCTTTTTTTTTTCTTTATTAGGTGGAGTAGGAGGTGCCTTTTTAGCTTTGGCTGCTTCCAAAGCTTTGACTACCTTTTTCCTGTTTTTTGCTTTTTTCTCATCAAATAATTCACTAGCCTTTTCGGTGAAATAGCTATGTCCATCCATGAATTTTAGATTCATTTCCATGAATGCATCATCTTCATAACTTAGATTTAGAAATGTTTTCATTTCAGAACGTAGACTAGCTATCGTTCGCATATATTTTCGTTGCCCTAAATTATTTAAATCTGAATCTTTAATGATTTTTTGTAATAAATTTTTGGGTTCATAAACCAATTTGGTCGCATCAATTAATTCCTTAACCAAAGTAATTTGGGCAGGAGGATAATTATGTTCGGTAAGAAAGGCTTCCGCCAATTCTGCACTCACTAATTCGTGACCCGTATATGCTTTAACATACCCCGTATCATGCAATAAGGCAGCGAGTTCCATTGCCTCTATATTGGCTGCACCAATATCATAGTGCTCGCCTAGAATAAGAGATGTTTCCCGAACAGACATCGTATGATCTAGATCATGGTAATGTAAGTCTGGAGGTAAGTCGTTCTCAAATATTTTGAGGACATAAGCTTCTGTAAGTTGAATAATATTATTCCTTTCCATACTAAGTTTTCTCGAATGAAGTCCTACAATTGTGTTAGGCAATATTTTATTGAGATAAATGACTAACAACTAGCAACTCGATAATTTACTGTAAAAGTTTTTGTTCCTATTGGAATTCTATTACTTTGTTGCTGGTTTATAAATGGGGTTATGCAATATGCACCAAATTTAAGCTTTTTTCTCTTTTATTAAAGAGATTTTTGCAGGAATCGTTTTGAAAGGCATCTTTTAAAGAACTTTATACCTAAATAAGACCAATAATAGCATGAATTTAAGCTTACCAGCAAAATTAAAAGTTAAGTTGTCCAAAGTTTTTTGGATTGTCCTCTTATGGACGATCTTTGGTATCTTAGAAGTGTTATATATTCATGCTTTATCTTTTGATTTTCCTCCATTTAAAGCTCAATCTAGCTATGATTTTCAAGATTTATTGTTTGCTAATTTAATAGCTGTATCCATTGGCGGATTTATTGCTGGATATATTTTAATATTCATTTTAAGAGGAAGATTCCGAGCTTATTCTTTTATGATGTCTGTTTTTCTAAACACCCTTATTTTACTATTGATTTTACTGATGTTCATTGGTGTTGGAATGGGCATTTTTAACAGTTATCAATTAAATATTTCCTTTTTCAGTCTCGCAACGTTTGATCGAATTATTCAATCTTTTTTGAGTTATTTTTTCTTATCTAAATTGATACTCTGGTTACTTATTATTTTTATCACTAACCTTCTATTAGATGTCAATGAAAAATATGGAGCAGGGGTTTTGCGCCAACTAATTATGGGGAAATACCACCATCCCAGAGAAGAAGAACGCATTTTTATGTTCTTAGATATGAAGGGGTCAACGGGAATAGCTGAGCGAATTGGACATATTAAGTTTTTCGAACTCCTACATGATTTTTTTCAAGACATTACAGATCCTATTTTATATACAAATGGCAGTATCTACCAATATATTGGTGATGAAGTGATTATTGTTTGGAAAATACCAACGGGGGTCAAGAATGGTAATTGTATTCGTTGCTTTTACAATATTAAAGAGACCATCTCCAGAAATGCAGCAAACTATTTAGAAAAATATGGGGTCGTCCCAGACTTTAAAGCAGCCATTCATTGTGGGAAGGTAACTATTGGAGAAATGGGCGTATTAAAGCGAGATATTGTCTTTTCAGGAGATGTGCTCAATACGACTGCTAGAATGCAATCTATGTGTAATGAATTTGCTGTTAAGTTGTTGATTTCCAAAAGATTATTAGATAAAATAGGTATGCCGCCTAATCGAATGGATACTCGAAAAATTGGGAATATTTCCCTTAAAGGTAAAAAGAAAAAAGTAGTGCTTTATACTATCGAGGAGGAGCAGACACGGGTTTAGTACTTACTTTAATTGGTTTTTTAGTCTGCTTTCTTTGTCCATTTTTATACTCAATTAAAGTCGCAGTAGGGTAGCGGTTTAATAAGGTTTCTTGCAAAAAAGTTTCCGCAGATCCTTTATCCATAAAATCTCCTAATAAGTAACTATACAACCCATTTTCTTTACGCTCTAATACAATATTTCCATGTCGGTTAAATATTTTATGCGTTGCTGACAAAGCAGATAATGTAGTATAAAATTCTATTTTATAGCCCGTATAATTCAGCGGTAGGTTTTTTGTTCGTGGATTATTCTGAGCAGAAGCGACCATAGTTTCGCCAAATTCAGGCGCTGGTATAATGATTTTTTCGGTTTCTTTTTGATCATAAGGACTCAATAAATCCTTATTCACTTTTGGTCCTGATTGCGGAGGAGTTGGATCTATTCTTACTGGAGATTGGTAATTAGTAGGAATGGGTTGGGTTTTCATTAATTCTTTATCTGTCGCATCCACATAATTTTCGTCTACTAATCTTGTGGCATTGGTAATCTCTGCGTAAATATCATTTTCATTGACCAAATTTGTCAAGGCTACTCCGTCTGGATTAACCGATGGGGAAATATTTTTGGTATCAATCCCATATTCTATGACAGCGTTAATTAGTTCTGGAGAAGAAAGCTGTGGCGATTTGTTCACTAAATGATCTGGTTGGCGAGACATTTTTATTCTTGCAAAAATCTTTTTATACTGATTTGCTGGATCGACGGTAATGATTGCTTGCTGAGATAAAAAAGAATCTTTATAAGCACGAATAAGATACTGATAACCAACGGGCAAACTAGTCGTAAAGAAGCCATCGTCATTCGTAGTGGTACTGGTGATAAACTTATTGGTACCTTGTTGAGTTATCGTAACGGAAACAGCACCGATATAACCACGATTTCCATTCTCTAAAATATAGCCGTCCAAGGTGCTATTTTGTGCAAAAACAAAAATGATTGTAGCAATCGTGAAAATATTTAGCGAGAAGACTCTAAGAATTGTTTGTCTCATAGTACTTATGATGTAAATTTGCCCGATTATACTGTAGTTTGTTGAAAAGTTGATTGGTTATTGGTTGATCTTTAATACGCTAAAACGAAAAGCATTAATATCCTAATCACTAATCATCTATAAAAGCAGCTTTTTTCGAACGATTTTTTGAGGTGAATTTAAAAAATATAGACACCAAATGAGTAGGTGGAACTTTACTTAACCCATTAGGCGTTGAATCAAAAGTAAGGGAATCTAACCAAAAATGAAACTTTAGCCGATAGAAAAGAGACTTCTTTGATAGAAAGAAGTCTTAAAAATAGGGAAATAACCAAAAAATGAATTTAATGACTCGTTTGAGGCGGACTATAAAGTATCTGCCATGAACTGTAAATCGAATAAAAATAAATGGGATTAAAAATAATTTTTCTAGGAACACCAGAATTTGCGGTTCCTTCTTTAAAAATACTAATTGAGCATGGTTATGATATTGTTGGTGTCATTACCGCAACGGATAAACTAGGTGGTCGAGGTAAAAAGAAATTGATTCAATCAGCTGTTAAAAAATATGCTATTGAGCAAGGTTTAAAAGTTTTGCAGCCTAAAAATTTAAAAGACCCCGAATTTGTAGAAGAAGTTCGAGTATTGGGCGCAGATTTGCAAGTGGTTGTAGCGTTTAGAATGTTGCCAAGAGCGATTTGGGCGATGCCTCGACTCGGTACTATGAATTTGCATGGTTCTTTATTGCCTAAATACCGAGGAGCGGCGCCGATTAATTGGGCAGTTATCAAAGGAGAGAAGGAAACAGGCGTAACCACTTTTTTACTTAAACAGAAAATTGATACAGGAGATATTTTACAGCAAAAATCTTTGTCTATTGGAGAAAATGAAACCACAGGAGAAGTGTATAACCGCATGATGGAAATGGGGGCTGGTGTCTTATTGGAGTCCGTACAATCCTTAGAAAGTGGACATTATACGCCTTTACCACAAAATGATGCCGCAGCTACCAAAGCACCTAAAATTTTTCACGAAACTTGCGAAATTGATTTTATTCAGCCGACTCAGAAAGTACACGATTTTATTAGAGGATTAAGCCCGTATCCGACGGCCTGGACAGTATTGGAAGAGCAGAAATTAAAAATTTTTCGAACTAAAAAGGAATTAGTAGATCACAACCATGAACCAGGGAAGTTCTTTTCTGATAATAAAAAGTACCTCAAAGTTAGTACTATTGATGGCTTTGTGCTTTTGGAAGAACTACAATTGGCTGGGAAAAAGCGAATGGATGTAAAGGCTTTTTTAAATGGGTTTAAATTGGAGGCAGGAAATAATGAATAGATAAGAATAATGAAGTAGGATTTAGATCAAACGACCAAGGTTATTCCTGAACCTCAAATTCAACCTCATTCTCAAAATTAGTGTACTTCGTTTACGAATCTTCGATTTTCCGCCGAAGATGGTTTAAATTGAAGTTGAAGTTGCGCTTGAAGTTGAAGTTTATTTAGTACCTTTGCGCTTCTAATCATCAACATTGAACAAAGTTTACTTCCGAGTAGAAAATTGAAGCACTTGAAAAAATATATTCAAAGCTTACGAAATTTCCGAAAGATTCACCGATATACAGGTTTACTATTAGCGATACTTCTGCTAATTAGTGCAGTAACGGGTATCCTACTTTCCCTAAAAAAAGATGTTGATATTATCCAACCACCTACTCAAAAAGGCGTTAGTAAAGACTTAACTACTTGGAAATCTGTTCATGAACTTTCCGAACTCGCAATTACTGCATTTTACAACGCACATCCTGATCAAGAAGAGAATGAAATTGATCGACTAGATGTTCGACCTTCTAAAGGTATCGCCAAGGTGCTTTTCAAAGAAGGTAATTGGGAAGTACAAATTGACGGTACTTCTGGTGAAGTTAAATCTATTGCTAAACGCTACTCCGACTGGATTGAAAGCCTCCACGATGGCTCTATTATTAGCGACTTATTCAAACTTATTTCTATGAATGTTTTAGGAATAGGAGTTTTGTTTTTGATGGGGTCGGGTATTTGGTTATGGTATGGACCAAAGGTGATTCGAGAGATGAAGCGGTAGACAATTTTCAATCTTCAAAAGGAGTGTTGAATTCGATGTATTAAGTTTCCAGACCTGCCAGCAGGCAGTCAGGCGGGCTTGATTCGTATATCTCGTCGCCTCTAAATGACCGTTAGTACTACTTGGCTTACCTGTATTATAAAAAACCTGAAAAGGAAGTAAAAAAAGTATTCAAACTTTTAAAGCGTTAATAAATAAAGAAACAAAATCAGTTGGGAATTAAATCCGTTGGGGGATAACTAAGAATTTCTTGTTCATCATTTATAGTTCATCCTTCCCAAATACCCCTTTTGAAAATTTTAAATTGAAAATTGCCCATTCTTCCAACCTTCCCATTCCTCTTAGGTCTTTAGTATAAAAGCACCCGAATTGAGAAAAACCTTTTACATAGCAGAAGATCAAATATTGGTCGAACAATGCCTAGACGGACAGCAGCAAGCGCAACAGGACTTGTATCAAAAGTATGTGCAAGCTATGTATAATGTAGCGGTGCGAATGGTCAGGCATTCCGAAGATGCAGAAGATATTATACAGGAGGTTTTTGTGAAAGTCTTTAGAAATTTACATACGTTTCAAGGAGAATCTACTTTAGGGGCTTGGATTAAAAGAATTACGGTGAACACGACCTTAAATTTTATTAGAAAAGAGCAAAGGAATAATGAAATCGGTTTAGAAGAAGGAATAGATATACCCGAAATAATTGAAGAGATAGATACGGCGAAATATAGCATGGCACAAATACATTATGCGATTAAACAATTGCCAGAACGCTGTAAGGTAGTGCTTTCGCTATTTTTAATAGAAGGTTACCAGCATCAAGAAATTGCAGAGATTTTGGGTATTACAGTCTCTACTTCTAAAACACAGTATCGGAGAGGACGGCAATTATTGCAAGAGATTTTGAAATGAGGTGACGAGGTAACAAGGTTGAAAGGTAACAAAGATGTTTACCTCATTACCTCATAACCTCATAACCTCATAACCTCATAACCTTTACCAAAAAATGGATAACTTAAAAAAACACATCAAGCAGCATAGAGCTGAATTAGATGAAGTGGAAACGCCTAATATGGACAAGATATGGGTAGGAATTCAAGTAGAACTTGGATCAGAAAAGATTAGTTCAGAAGTGGATTTAGCGATTAAAAAAGGAGCATTGAAAGTGGTTACCACTAAACCCAATAGACGATTTACTTTATGGGCAATGGCAACGGCGGCTACTCTAGCCTTATTAATTGGCGTAGGAATAGGGCATTTTGTGACGCCTAAAACGGAGACAATACCTGAATTTAATTTAGCGAATTATGCGCCTGCAGCTGCGGAAAAGGCCAATGCTTACCAGCAATTGGTGACCGCTAAAATGGAAGCAATTAATTTTCAAAACATTGATACCCTTGCTTTTACGGAAGTATTGCAAGAATTAAAGTCCTTAGATGGAGAATATGCGCATTGGACAAAAGAAGTGCCGCAATATGTGCGAGAACAAGAGTTAGTAGAATTCCTCGAAAGGCATTACGAACAAAAAATCCGGATTTTAGAAATATTATCTAAAGAAATCGAAAAAAAAGTACATTATGAAGAAAGAGAAATTAGGTTGTAATTCAGTTGACAGTTATCAGTTGGCAGTTATCAATTCTCAGTTATGGCTAAATACCATGAAAAATTTTGCATCTTTTCGTCTTTGCGTGCTATTACTCTTTGCCGCTACGACTGTTTTATCTGCCCAAACAGAAAAATCCAAAAGCGTAGAAAAAATCTTTGAATTATCCAAAGGCGGAATCGTTAAAGTAGACCATCGCTATGGGCTATTAAAAGTCATTCAATCTACGGATGGTAAGGTGCATTTAAATGCAAGAATGAGAGTGGAAGGTAATGATGATGAGGAAATTCAAAAAGCTTTGTCTCAATTTGAGGTAGATATTAATGAATTTGGGAATCAAGTGACGATAGAAACGGATTTAGGCATTAAAAATTGGAATGGCAGAAATGGTAAAATTTATCTAACCTTTAAAAATGGAGCAAAGGTAAAAGGATTAAAGAAGTTTACAGTAGAAATGCTGTTAGCTGTGCCTGATTTAAAATCGCTTTCTGTAAAGAATAAATATGAAGACATTATTATTGACCACGATTTTAAAGGTGATTTAGCCGTGGAGTTATATGACGGGGATTTAAAAACTAAAAATGTGACGGGCGAACTAGAATTAAATGTAAAGTATGGGAAGGCTATTATGGAAGATATAGGAGATGGAGATCTTACCCTATATGATTCAGAAATGGAAATGGAATCGGGAAAAGCGATAAAATTGTCAAGCAAATATTCTGAATATACGATTGGCGATACAGAGTCACTCAGAATTAAGGCTTATGATGATAAATTTGAATTGGGAAATGTGCAAGGTCGATTGGAGATTAGTGATAAATATTCAGAAATGAGTGTAGGGAATTTTGGAGATGCTATCTTAGAGGTGCATGATGGTGATTTTGATGCAAAAAAAGGAGGCAATTTTACGATTACCGATACTAAATATTCTAAGTATAGGATAAAACAAGTTGGAAATTTAGTAATTGAAGGATCGCATGATGATAAATTTATTATTAACGAAGTAGCGGATTTTGAGGTAGATGTGACTAAATATACGGAGTTTGAAATTGAAAACCTTGCTGGTAACTTTAAAGTGCGAAGTTCTCACGATGATAAATTTACTATTGGTGCTTTAGGTGATTTACTGGTCAATCAATCCAAGTATACGGAATTTGAAGTCACCAATCTTTCAGGACAGGTTAGTTTATTAGATTCCCATGATGATAAATTGGATGTCGTTGAGGTAGCGACTTCTTTCAAAGGGTTGAAGCTGAATGGGAAATATACCAAAGTCAATATGGATATTCCTTCATCGATTAAATATGAACTTGATGCAGAAATGAAATATGGCGGAATTGACTATCCAGAATCTGCTTTTAAAAGCCAATATTATAAAGAAAAAGATAGCATTTTATCTGTTCGAGGAAAGATGAAAGGGGCTGGGGCAAATGCCCCTAAGATTGAGGTTCGAGGGCATGATTGTACCGTGGATTTGAATTAAAAGGATTCTTTTTTTCGACGCTGATTTCGCTGACTATTAAGATAAGTTATGTTTTAAATGCTATTCGCAAACATAATAAACCATAAAAACCAGCGAAATCAGCGTCAAAATCTTATCTACTCAATTTTAACTGCCTTAATTTCTTGCAAAACTTCTAAAGGCATAGTATCTATTCCTTTTCAAAACCTGCCCATTGTCACCAAACTATAATAAGCAGGTATTTTAGTGGCATCAGTTAATACAAACCAAGTTTTAAGCTGGTGTACTCCTTTGGGCAATGCTGCTTTTACCTGAATAGCTAGTGCATCAGTCTTGGTTTTAGCAGAGAACCTTAAATTTCCTACTTCAACAATCCCTTCTTGAATTTCGAGTACTTCCCCTGCTGGGAAACCATCTAAATGATCTTGATAGGGGATAGCGACTGCTGCTGCATTTAGTGCCAACTTACTTTTGGGGGTAACTGCTTAAAGGAAACTCATAACCTCCATCTGATACCACCTCTACCGAATAAAAACCATCTTTAGGATTGTCTTTACTAGTTCTGATTTGAACCTGATTCCAAGCGAGTAATTCCTCGGTGTGTAAATCATGAACGGTGATAAGAGTAGGATTTGCTTTTTCGTGACCAATCGGAATATTTGCATATTCCCAATCTGGAATGGTAGACGCCCACCATTCGTCATAAAAAGCCTGCATTTTTGCTACTCTTTCGGGGTGAAACTTCGCTACATTTTTTTGTTGCCCAGCATCCGTTTTGGTGTGGTATAATTCAGAACCATTGACCAACCGCCAATCTTTAGACATCACCGTTGTTCTCCTTCCTTTTTTGGGCCATTGGTTTCGTTGGGTATCTATCACCAGCATTCTACTAGTATCCGTTGCTTCACTTTTTAACTATTGTGTCCTATCCGTTCCATCCAATGCTTTTTTGGGTTGGAATGTTAAGCCACATAAATTAGCTAAAGTTGGTAAAATATCTACATGGGCAATTAATTCATCTGTCTTTTTGCCCCCTTGTAATTGACCATTTGGATAGTGAATAAAAAAGGGAACTCGATGACCACCATCGTAATGACTTCCTTTTTGTCCTCTTAATCCAGTATTATAGCCATAAGCTACGCTTGTTTCTTTGTTTGTTCTTACACCACCTGCTGTACCATTATCCGTTGTATAAATAACGATGGTGTTTTCATCCAGATCATTTGCTTTTAGAAAGGCTAGTAATTGCCCAAAATTATGATCCAGATTGGTGACCATACCATTAAATCGCTTTAAAGCTAGTGGTAAATCTGCTTCTTGGTAAAGGTCTAAATATTCCTTAGGTACATTGAAAGGGTAGTGGGCAGCGTTAAGTGCTAAATAAGTAAAAAATGGCTGGCCTTTATTTTTTTCAATATATGTTTTTATCACAAATCATCATATTCATCCAATCCCAAAGCTTCAATAATCATAATTAACTTTTCCGCATACTTCTTATCCGTCGCATAACCTGCTTTTTTCAGGCCATAAGCCCAACTTTTGTAATCATTACCAAACTTTTTCAGCTTTTTATACCGACTATTATTCAATAATATGGAATGTTCTCGATAACTTTCCATCGGATCAGTAAACACGCGAAACATGTCATAAATATCATCATCGTGATAATTGCGACACGTGCAGCCTCGGCATTTTTTTCGGCATTTAATACCAAAATGATTGAGCGATTCTCTTGCCAATCGACTGTCTCCTGCATTTGATTCAAGCAGTCCCTGGGCTAGGGTAATACTAGCTAAAATGCCATATTCTGCTTGTTCCTTTAAAGCTGCTTTCTTAAACTTTTGAATATAATTATAGCAGTTTTGTTTTTTTGCATTTACAACAGATGCTGGAATGCCTTTCCTTTTCGCATAAGTCGGACTCATGATAAAAGTTAAGTTAGAAAAATGCTGTGCTCTAGGCACTTTCTTGAGTTTTTTGGTGTGCTGATGACTTGTTGTTTTTGTTTTAGTAAGAGGCTTTCTGCTGTCTAACCAAGTTCCAAGATTAAAAGATTTTTCTTTGCTACGGGTCGTACTAGTTGGCACCGCTAATTTGACTGGATTTGGCCTAGGCCTAGGCATTTCCGTAGTAGCAATAGCAGATTCTTCTCCAAGGTGAAAAGAAACGCTCACGTCTTTCACCACCAATAAATACAAAATCATAGGTATTAGGACTATTTCAAACCAGTTTTCATTCAGTTTTTTACCATATTCCTTAAAATTCATAAAGGCGAATGGAGGAGGATTGACACGAGATAGCTCGTTTTGCATAAGTGTAGTTTTTTTATCATTCAACAGATTGTTTTAATTATTGTAAAGTTAATACAAAATTTGTTTTAATCAAAAAAAAGATACTACTTTTTGTTTTTTATTAGCGGATAAAAAAAGTTAGCTGTTTGGTTGTTGATTCCCACGGATTTTTACCTCCACGGATTATAGTTGTTTAAATTATTTATAGATTGATGTAAAAAATTAGCTAAAAGCACAGATTTGATATGTTTCTGCTAATAGCACACAAATTTGGAAAGCTATTTGCAAGCCTCCCAATTAGGTATTTATTGAAGTTGAAATTGAAGTTGAAGTACCTTCTTCCCCCTATAAAATAGACAAACACCACCTTCCCATTAAAAGGCTTTTCAAAATCGTAAGACATGAGACTTAAATCATTGATCATTTATTTGGTGTTCTTGTATCCTAGTATTGGTACCGCACAGTATATGGAATTGGGACTTTCTGGGGGCTTTTCTCAATATATTGGAGAATTGCAAACAGCTTATGAAGCTATGGAAAATAATGTTGCTTTCGGTTTTTTTGCTCGCTACAATTGGCGTAGACGCATCGCCCTAAAGGCACAATTTTTACAGACTACTTTGACGGGAGACGATGCCAACCAAAAGGCTTTCAATACTTTTGAGGCGAATCGAAACCTTAGTTTTAAAGCTAAATTATTTGAATTAGGCATTCAAGGAGAATGGAATATTACTAAATTTGACGTAAGAGATGATAAAACAACGGCGCCTTATCTTTTTGGTGGATTAGCGCTGATTTATAGCAACCCTAGGGCGGCACTCGGTGATAGATGGTATGATCTGCAACCTCTCGGCACCGAAGGACAAACGTTAGAAGGTGGTAAAAAATATAGCAAACTGGGGATCGCCTTTCCGATTGGGGCAGGAATTAAAATTAGCTTGAGCGAGCGGATAAATATAGGTTTTGATTTTGGTTATCGTTTTACTTTGACCGATTATTTAGATGATGTAAGTGGTGTATATCCAAATGTAGCCTTATTGGAAGAACAAAACATTATTGCTAGTCAACTATCCTTTAGAAGTCCTGAAATTTTACCCCAATTCGCAGGTAATCCAGTAGGAAAACCTAGAGGAAATCCAAATGATAAAGACGGTTATTTTATTGGAAATATTACCTTCTCTTTTAACCTTGCGGATGGGTATGACCTTGAATTTGATGAGCATTTTAAAAAGTTCTCGCCTAATTATCAACCAAAGCAGCAGACGCTTAAGCAGGTTAAGAAAGAAATGAAGAAGAAACAGTAGGCAGTATACCGCAAAATCATAAATCTGAAATCATACATCATACTTCATAAATCCATTTAGTTTTTGCGCGATAGATTTATGATTTAAAATTGATGATGTATGATTTTTTAACCCAATATAATACGATAAATACTGCCAACTGCAATACTAAGCATCCTCTTCTAAAACCATATCCTCCAAAGGTAACTCTACAAAGAAAGTTGTCCCTACATCCTTTTCGGTCTCGAAGTAAATCTTACCGCTAACGGATTCAATAATATTCTTAGAAATAGCCAAGCCGAGTCCTGTACCAGAATTTTTAGTTGTAAAATTAGGCACAAACACCCGTTCTTTCATTTCATCTGGAATACCAACCCCATTATCTTTTACTTTAATAACTGCTGTATTTTCTTTTTTAGAAAGGGATACCTCAATTAATCCATGTCTGGAATCAGGAATTGCTTCTACCGCATTTTTAATCATGTTGTTTAATACTCGAACTAAGTGGTTTTTATCAGCAAATACATAAAAAAACTCTTCTGGTAGGCTTAAAAGGACATCTGCATTTTCGCTTTTTTTGAATAAATCGTGAACCGATTCGACTAAATCATTTAGTTTGATTTGTTGATTATTGGCTCTTGGCATTTTGGCAAAATTGGAAAACTCATCTGCAATTTGTGCCAAACTATCAATTTGCTCAATTAAGGTATTAGAAACCCTTTTTAATAAAGGTTCAATGTTATCAGGATTAGACTTAAAAGCATGGGTTAAGTACTGAATACTTAACTTCATGGGCGTTAATGGATTTTTAATCTCGTGAGCAACTTGCTTGGCCATTTCTCGCCAAGCACCTTCTCTTTCTGAACGAGCTAAGAGGTTGGCGCTATGTTCTAATTGGACAATCATTCGATTATAATCAGTTACTAAAGCACCGATTTCATCATTTGTTCGCCATTGTAAGGGTTTATTCGATTTCCCTAATTTTAGTTCCTTTAGATTTTCGCCAATGGTTGTAATCGGTCTAGTAATCGTATTGGCGACCCATACAGAAATACCACCTGCAAGAATCAACATCATTACATAAACGTTGACTAAGTTACCCATAAAATTGAGTACGTCATCCTCCAAAGTCCTTTGCTGATTGGCATAGGGTACTCCAACGTAGGCGACTCTTTTGCCTTTAGAATCGACGATGGGTTTGAAGGCAGCAATAAATTTTTGCTCAGTGGTAATAGCTGCTTCCTTTTTGCTTTTAAATAAGTCCGAATTATCAGATTGTTTAAAGAACTTAAACGCAAAGGCATTCATATGTGGGGGGAGAATCCCTCGTTCGAAAATATCCATTTCAGAGGATTTTATCAACCTTCCTTGTAAATCAAATAAATTAACATCAATCCGTTCCGCTTTGGATAAATTAGTCACAAAAGCACTCAATAAAGCTAAAGAATCATTTGCTTGGTGTAAATATTGTTCCGCAGAGGTTTGTACACCCGATACTTTTCTGGTTAAACGGCCCTTGTCGTAACTTTGGTAGGAGGTGGTTAACAAGACAACGGAAACAATACCGATAATCAAGAAAGAAGCTAGGGTCAATAAGATACTAGAAAATTGGATTCTGTTTTTTAAAGAAGGCTTATTCCAAAATTGAAAATTAAGATTGTCTGGCAGCAACGTAATTCTAGAATTGATGATGGCAATTAATACGACGGTCAATGCTAAGAAACAAAAAATAAAGGAAAACAGCGAAAAGGGGAGAAATATATTATTCTTTCGTTTGCTTAAGATGACAAAATCATTTTCTGCGGAACGATACATAAAATAAACCAATTCTTCTTGGATTCTTTTGGCATATTGCTTGACTTCTGGTTTTTCATCTTCTGTGAAGTTAGGCGCATCTGCTTGCATGCCTTCTTCAATAATTTCTTTGCCATTTTTTATGATAGCGTAGTCATATTTAGCTAAATCTTCTAAACCTTTATACTCTTGATGTGATAAGATATTGGTATAAACTTTTGAACTTTTCCGTTTTGCCTTCTTAAATTCAAAAATTAGCTGAGGTGTATGGCTACCTGTAGCTAAATTGGGGAATTTTTTTAATAAAACATAGGAAAAAATTCTATTAGAATCTTTATGTAAATATATATTGGCTTGTTGTTGAATAGGCGTTGCCTGTGTTAATTTCTTTTGCCAACTAGTTAAATTAGTTCGGACCTGTGTATTGTTTTGTGGTTTACCATACTCATCATAATCATAGACTTCGTATTTATAATTGGTGTACAGGTAATTTTGACTAAAATTTAAGGTTTTGTAAAATGCAGTAGCTGTTTTTGCATCCGATAACTCTTTGGTTGAAATAATGCCATTTTGTAAGCAACTATCGAGCGCTATTTTGAAATTAATAATAGCGGTTTCTGCTAAACTATCTTTTTCTTCCGCTAATTGTTGCGCTAAGAAGATTTCTTTTTTAAGTTCTTTATCTGTATTGTACTTATATAATAAACCGGAAGAAAAACCTGCAAAAAGAATGACCCAAAGAGATAACCAAACTAAACCAGGATTTGGTATATCAATAAATAAGTCGTAGAAAATGACAAAAATAAACGCCAATAATGCCGTATAATGTAAGGGGATGGCTAATTGTATAAAGTGTATAATGGGTAAAGCTAAAATGATAGCGACTCCCAAGGCGACCAATCGTTTAGGGCGTAATAAATTTAATTTGTGAATCGTAATCATCATTCGATGACTAAATACAAACTGCGTAAATAATAATAAAATTACCCCAAAAATGGCGATAACACTATAATGGTCAAGACTAAAAACATTCTTAAAATCAAAATCTATTCCTGAATTAATGACCAAACTTTTTAAAACACTTATTAATAATAAAAGTGCTAAAACTACAGAAAGGTAATTCATCGTCGTCAGGAAAAAACGGGTATTAGCCGAAAGATTAACGGTGAAGTCTCGGTCTCTAGATTCTCTATGGATGAAAACGACAACCCACAGTAACAACACAATATTGATGAGTAAATCTCCTACTGATACATCGGGATTGTCAAAGGAGCGAGAAAATACTTGAAATGTTTCAAACTTAGTACTCCAATCAAGACTCAGATAGCGTAAACCGAACACAGTCACTAACAAAAATGCAGGACCTGCCCACGGTTGATTTTTACTAATGACTTGTTTAGCAATGGTATTAACAACGATTCCAAGGAGAATAAAACCAATAGCGTATAATAGCATAAGCCATCCTAAAACGCTTTTATCCTTAAAATATCGGGTGGCCATTAAATAGAAAAGTGGATCGGTTGCTATGGAAGCTATCGGAAAGGCTGTTTCTTCGGTCGTTACTTCAATGGCGTCTGGTATGGTACTATCTTCACTTGCTTCAAAATAAGGCCGAAGATGTTCCAGACTTTTGGTATATTGCCACTTGATTGGTATAAGCGAGATGATATATTTATTTGGATCTTTTAGATGAGGGATTGACCACTTTTGAACGACAAAATAGCCATTAGACAATTTCTTAAAAATGGGACTGGTCGTTTGATTTAGGGCTGCTAGCAATGCTTTGTCAGGAAAAGCAATGCTACTATTAGACCAGAATACTAAAGAGTCCGCTTGGTATAAACACAGATTAAAATGCTGATTGCTGAGTGTTTCAATGGAATTAATGGTCGCACTATCAAAGAATAATTGATTGATAAAATTTTCATTGGCTAGTTCTGCCTTTATTTTTTGTTCTTTTTCTTGTAAATTGTTGGTGACGTTTTGGGCATATCGTTGGATTAACTCATCTGTATTACAGACAGTTTCTAGTCCTTTTGCTAAAAGGAACATAGCAAACGCACCAAATAAGAGGTAGTAAAATCGGTTATCGAATTTCATAAAAATGCCCTTTTTGCAAAGCTAAAGAAATATTTTTTAAATATGTATATCCTTGCTTATAAATGAGTTTGGTGATATTATTGACCAATTATTAATTTCTACAGCTAACTTATTTTTAAGGCACAAATATTAAACCAAATATGTCTTAACTTTGCTTTTTACTCAATTATTCCTAGGGTTTTGTTAAATTAAACCACAGAATATAGTTTGAACCGCTAAGGTCTACTAACTTCGTCCTTTTTGTTAATCTATTTATTGAACGTATTTTTAAATGAATTGTCCAGTTTGCCGACATCTCAATATTCCTTCTTTAGCCACTACTTGTCCAAATTGTGCGACTAATTTAGTAGGGATTAAATTATTAGATGCATTAGAAGATCAGTATGTAGAAACGGTTAAGTCAAAAGTAGCCATAGAGGGAGAAAAGCTTCAAAGTAGCATTGAATATGCACAAAACCTAAAAAAGAAGAATCGACGGATTAATGGATTGCTTTTTTTGCTCTTTTTATTGTCATTGCTTTATTACTTTTTTGGTCGTCCTGAACCACAAAAAAATGTTATAGTGGATTTGAAATATTTAGATTCCTTAACTATTTATAAAAATAAGTTTGCCGAAAAAGAAGCGGCATTAACGACGGTCCATCAACAGCTAACAAGCATTAAAACAACCCAAAATATCCGAGAACTAACATATGTTGTCAAGAAAGGAGATATATTATACGATTTGGGTGTCTTGTTTTATAACGATACCACGGCATGGTATCAAATTGCTTTAGATAATAAAATATATGATATCAAAGGATTGCCAATCGGAGATACTTTAAAAATTAAATATAGGGATTGATGAGTAAATGTGAAAATAAATAAATGATTAAATGTTGCCCTTAGATTAGAGAAAAGAGACTGAAATTACCTACAAAACATAAATTCTTAGCAATTTCTTCTAAAATTTTGCAATTTCATAGGTTTAGCTCACCTCTCTGTTCTCCATAACTTGAATTTAATATATTAATAACCAATCAACTAACTAATGGTTAAAGAATTTCAACAACTTAGAAAACAAATGACGCAACGTTTGTTGGAACAACAGCAGCAAAAAATGGAAATGGTTGCACTAGTAGAGCAGCAAGCAAAAGAGAAAGAAATATGGTTGATGGATATTATTGAGCTGATTGATAAGTTATCTAGAAAAGAAACAATAGTAGTCCAGACTTTACAATTAGATACGCCTCCTAAACAGGTTGTGGAAGAAATATATAACAATATTCAAAATGATTTACTCCTTCTTTTAAGCAAATATGGCGTTCAACCAATTGTTGGAGATGAACAATTTGAGCAAGAGAAAGAAACGGGACACCCTAGTACTTTAGATCAACCAACATCTCCTCGAAAAAGATTTAGGTATCAAGGAAAAATCCTGAAAAAATAAATCAATTCTTCTTAAAATTAATAAATATAAAAGAAGCTACTTGCTGATATTCTGCTAAATTTACAATTTTTATGCTTGAAAATCAATGAAATAAATACTTTATCGAAATCCTTATAAAAGCAAACTACCTTTTTGTCACCTCTCTATTGACGTTGCTCACCTTTTAATAATTAGACCACTTTTTTTCTTAATAAAAGTGGTATCATTGTGTCATTTCTAGTCCTATTACCTATATATACTACACCGAGTTTTATAATTTATTTTATGACTACTTATTGCTTTTTGGTTTAATGCGAACCAAAGGAATAGTAGCTTTTGCTTTAGTCTAAAAAAATAAGGGTTTAAATATGCAGTCAGGCCAAGTATTACATATAAAAGATCGAGCAGCGGCAACCGATGAAGTAAGAGAAGTCTTAGAAGATTTGAGCTGTTCTATCTTAATGGTGGATAATGTTGATCAGGCACAACGAATGATTGGGAAGCGTGCTATAGATTTGGTGATACTTAATATAGAACAAGATGATACTTCTACTTTAGAAGATTTTGTTTCTATACTTAAAGAAGCAGATTTGCCAGTTATTTTTTTGACCTTTGATCGAGATAGAGCATTATATGAATTAGCAAAACGAGCTAATTTAGTTGCTTATCTTGTTTCTCCTGTAGATATGCTAACTATTAGAAGTATTGTTGAATATAATCTAAAAACAATAAAACCAGCAATTCGAAAAATAGATAAATGGGGAAGTAGTAATTCTTTGGAAGATACCTTATTTATCAAAGTAAATCAATTATTACAAAAGGTGAAAATTGAAGATATTACCCATATTAAATCAGAAGGTAATTATTGTATGATTTTTACAACAGAAAAAAAATACGCTATTAAAATATCGATGATTCGATTGTACCATAATTTATTAGGTAAAGGATTTATTCAAGCACATAAAAGTTTTTTAGTCCCGCTAAATAAAATTGATAATATAGATATTTCCAGTAATGAAGTGTTGATAGGAGGACTTAGAATTCCTCTCGGAAGAAAATATAAACAAGAATTATTAACCCGCCTAAACTTATTATAAAGTTAATATTTGACAATGTATAAGTTGTTGTAATTCACGTAAATGATAAATGTTTTTAAGTTTTTTTTATATATATAAGATTTGTTTTGCGAAAATCTCTTTTACTTAACAATTATTCTAGACCTTGATTGTAATACCTAATTCCGTTACTTTTGTAACCGACCTACAAAATTATCAATGGATATTTTGATATAAGTCCTTACTTTTAATTTACCCATCCACATATCTACCAATAAATAGTAAACAACAACAAAATGTTATAACTAACTACGATTTACAGGAGTAGTTTGGGCTGCTATTATGGTGAGTACTTGGGAGAAGCATTCAGAAGTTAAGAACTACTATTTTGTAAGGTGTAATAGAGATGATATACAAAGCCCCAAAGACTAGATCTTTTCTATTGTCTATCAAATAAACTCAAAAAAGGATTTTTCATGAGACAACTTAAGATTACTAAGTCTATTACCAATCGAGAGAGCCAATCTTTAGAGAAGTATTTACAGGAAATCGGGAAAGTTGATTTACTGACGCCAGAAGAAGAAGTTGAGTTAGCCAAACGCATTAAATCTGGAGATCAAGCGGCCCTAGAGAAATTAACCAAGGCAAATTTGAGATTCGTAGTATCCGTTGCCAAACAATATCAAAATCAAGGGCTTTCATTGAGTGATTTAATTAACGAAGGTAACTTAGGTTTAATCAAAGCTGCGCAGAGATTTGACGAAACACGTGGTTTTAAATTTATATCCTATGCTGTTTGGTGGATTCGACAATCCATTTTGCAAGCATTAGCGGAGCAATCTAGAATAGTACGATTGCCATTAAATAAAGTTGGTTCTTTAAATAAAATTAATAAAGCTTTTTCTGAATTAGAACAAGCTTTTGAACGAGAGCCTTCTGCCGAAGAATTAGCAGAACAATTAGAAATACCAACTGAAGAAGTCGAAACAACACTCGGTGTTGCTGCTCGACACGTTTCTATGGATGCACCATTTGTTACAGGAGAGGATAATTCTTTACTAGATGTTCTAGAAAATGGAACAACTGGTAATACTGACTCAGAATTAGAGTACAAACAATCGCTACGGAAAGAAATTGAACGTTCTTTAAGTACCTTGACTGAAAGACAATGTGATGTTATTAAGCTTTATTTTGGAATAGGTGTCGAACATCCAATGTCATTAGAAGATATTGGGGATAAATTTGGTTTAACTAGAGAAAGAGTCCGCCAAATTAAAGATAAAGCGATTAATAAATTGCGTTCTGCTTCTCGAAGTAAGTTATTACGTAACTATCTTGGATCTTAAATTTCAATTATGTCTCTAAAATAAAAAGGGTAACTTTAGTACTAAAGTTACCCTTTTTATTTACTTTGTTAACTGCTAACTACTAACCATGTTTCTTAGCTAACTCCTGCATCACTTCCGTCAATACTTTCACACTAGCACGAGGCATAGCATTATATATAGAGGCTCTAAAACCACCAACTGATCGGTGACCTTTCACACCTACACAACCTGCTTCTGCACACATTGCCAAAAACTCCGCTTCTAACTCAGGCTTTTCCAAAAGGAAAGTTACATTCATTAAAGAACGGTCTTTTTTAGCAGCTGTACCTTTAAACAAAGGATTGTTTTCAATTTCTCTATATAATAAACCACCTTTAGATTTGTTCTTCTTCGCCATTTCTGCCACGCCACCTTTTGCCTTTATCCAACGCATCGTTAACATAGATACGTAAATAGGAAAAGCTGGAGGTGTATTAAAAGCAGACCCTTTGGCGATATGGGTGTTATAATCCAACATTGTTGGAATAGCTCTATCTACTTTGCCTAATAAATCTTTTCTGATGATGGCTAAAGTAACTCCTGCTGGGCCTAAATTTTTCTGCGCACCAGCATAGATCATCCCGAAACGACTAATATCCAATGGGCGACTGAAAATATCTGAAGACATATCACATACAAACGGTACGTCTGTTTCTGGCCACCAATTATGTGCGGTTCCGAAAATAGTATTATTACTAGTTAAGTGCAGGTAAGTCGCATCCGTTGGTACTTTATACCTTTTTGGAATGTAATTGTAATTTTTGTCCTTAGAAGAGGCAATCACTTCCACATTCCCAAAATGTTTAGCTTCTTTAATAGCCTTAGTCGACCAGGCACCTGTATCAACGTAACAAGCTTTTCCGTCAGCAGGCAATAAATTCATTGCTGACATATAGAACTGAGAACTAGCACCACCCGTTAGAAATAAAACAGCGTAATCCTCATTGATGCCTAATAATTCCCTGGTCAAAGCTTCTGCTTCTTCCATTACCGCAGCAAAATCTGGACTTCTGTGAGAAATTTCTAAAATAGATAAACCGCTATCATTAAAATTAATAGCTGCTTTACTCGCCTGGCGCATTACTTCTTTGGGTAGAATGGCAGGTCCTGCGTAAAAATTATGTTTTTTCATTTTAAACGATTGTTTAAGAGTGTCTCTTAATGAGATAAATATATTATTAGTCGAATAATTTGGACGGTTGGTTAGTGTTTTGGAACGCTGCTTTTATCGCTTTAGTTCAAAGAAGGCACAAATGTATGGTATTTAAAAGCATCATGCTAGACAGGCAATTAATTAATTGTAAATATTTTATTATTTATGAATTAATACTAGGTGATAGATTGATGGAGCTTTAGGTCATTAGGTCATTAGTAGAGAACATAGATATAGATAGAAAATGTAATTACTGCTATTGTAATAGCTACTACTAATCAATCTGTTCTTGCAAAGTCTAATTTTGACAACGAAATACCTGACCTATACCTTAATATATAATAGGTGCATTAATATAAGGACTGAAGATGTGCTATTAATGAAACCCATATTAGGGGGAATGAAGTACTTATAAGGCATTCTTTAGGGAACGAAATTAGCTCATAAATTATTGTTTTATCTAAAATATTGGTAATCAGTAACTTAGGATTTGATAAATAGATTTCTAAAAAAAAAGTCAATTATTATAGAATTTCCCTTGTTTAAACTTACTAAAGGTCATACTTTTGCACCCGCTTAGGAAGCTAAGCAAAATCAGTCAAATAACTGATTAAAAGCATTGAAAAAAAAGATAATTTATTTTAGATTAAAGTTTGTTTTTAAGAAGAAATAAATATACTTTTGCACCCGCTTAGGAAGCTAGGCATTTAAGTGATAAAAAAGGGCATAAAAAACTCCAAAAATAAAATAATATTTTTTGTAGAAAAAGCTTGGAGTTATCATTTAAAAGTTAGTATCTTTGCGCTCCGATTCAAACAATCGGAAAATAAAAAAGAAATATAAAAGTTAATTTATAGAAATTGACTGAATATATATAAGACTTAATTTAGTTTGTTTTTTCGGGAATAAATTAAATTACAAAAGTTCCTTGACAATATGGGAAGAAGACAATAAGCATTTTAATAGTGTATTCAAGAGTTTAAAATACGAAGTGGTTAACTTATTCCACTCAAAAAAAATAACTTGAATTTCTTTTTGAGATTCAGGAAAGAACTTTACTATGGAGAGTTTGATCCTGGCTCAGGATGAACGCTAGCGGGAGGCTTAATACATGCAAGTCGAACGGTAACAGGATTTTTCTTCGGAAAACTTGCTGACGAGTGGCGCACGGGTGAGTAACGCGTACACAATCTACCTATCACAGGGGGATAGCCTCGGGAAACTGAGAATAATACCCCATAGTATTTATTAATCGCATGATTTGATAAATTAAAGTTCCGGCGGTGATAGATGAGTGTGCGTTAGATTAGCTAGTTGGTAGGGTAACGGCCTACCAAGGCGACGATCTATAGGGGGCGTGAGAGCGTGATCCCCCACACGGGTACTGAGACACGGACCCGACTCCTACGGGAGGCAGCAGTAAGGAATATTGGACAATGGGCGAAAGCCTGATCCAGCCATCCCGCGTGCAGGAAGACGGCCCTCTGGGTTGTAAACTGCTTTTGTATAGGACGAAACGCCTTCATTTATGAGGGTCTGACGGTACTATAAGAATAAGCATCGGCTAACTCCGTGCCAGCAGCCGCGGTAATACGGAGGATGCGAGCGTTATCCGGAATCACTGGGTTTAAAGGGTGCGTAGGCGGGAAAATAAGTCAGAGGTGAAATCTGGTCGCTTAACGATCAAATTGCCTTTGAAACTGTTTTTCTTGAAATATGATGAGGTTGGCAGAATGTGACATGTAGCGGTGAAATGCATAGATATGTCATAGAATACCAATTGCGAAGGCAGCTGACTGGTCATTATTTGACGCTGAGGCACGAAAGCGTGGGGAGCGAACAGGATTAGATACCCTGGTAGTCCACGCCCTAAACGATGTATACTCGATGTTTGGATTTAATTCTGGGCATCCAAGGGAAACCATTAAGTATACCACCTGGGGAGTACGTCGGCAACGATGAAACTCAAAGGAATTGACGGGGGTCCGCACAAGCGGTGGAGCATGTGGTTTAATTCGATGATACGCGAGGAACCTTACCTAGGCTCGAACGCTACGAGACAGGTGCTGAAAGGCATTTTCCCTTCGGGGTTCGTAGTGAGGTGCTGCATGGTTGTCGTCAGCTCGTGCCGTGAGGTGTTGGGTTAAGTCCCGCAACGAGCGCAACCCTTATTCTTAGTTGCCAGCACATAATGGTGGGGACTCTAGGAAGACTGCCGGCGTAAGCCGTGAGGAAGGTGGGGACGACGTCAAATCATCATGGCCTTTATGCCTAGGGCTACACACGTGCTACAATGGTGCATACAGCGGGCAGCGAAGTCGCGAGATGGAGCTAATCTTGTAAAGTGCATCCCAGTTCGGATCGGAGTCTGGAACTCGACTCCGTGAAGGTGGAATCGCTAGTAATCGCGCATCAGCCATGGCGCGGTGAATACGTTCCCGGACCTTGTACACACCGCCCGTCAAGCCATGGAAGCTGAGGGTGCCTGAAGATGGTGACTTAACGTGGAGCTATCTAGGGTAAAATTAGTAACTAGGGCTAAGTCGTAACAAGGTAGCCGTACCGGAAGGTGTGGCTGGAATACCTCCTTTTAGAGACTTGGCGATACAGCTACTTGACTTGTATTTATATGAGTCATTTAAAATGTTTATTATCTTCCCATATTCAAGGTTACTTTTAAAATAGGTTATCAAAGGAAAGCTTTTGATAATTTTTTTTTGAAAAGAATACAGCAAACGGGACAGAGGAATTATCGTTCCGCAACGAAGTCTCGTAGCTCAGCTGGTTAGAGCACTACACTGATAATGTAGGGGTCGGCGGTTCAAGTCCGCCCGAGACTACCAGTAAAGAAACTGACTGGGGGATTAGCTCAGCTGGCTAGAGCGCCTGCCTTGCACGCAGGAGGTCAACGGTTCGACTCCGTTATCCTCCACTATTTTAATTTAAAATTGAGAATCTAAAATTTTAAATTAAAAAGTGGCAACACATAGAATATTACCCAAAAGCGGGGGTACAATTGGTTCGAGTCCAAGATATTAACAACGGATTCACTTCAGCTAGACTTATTAGCACCAAATGAAACTGACAAGCTTAATTGCGAAAAGTTAGATTGAAGTGGTAAAATAATCCAAAAAAGTTCATTGACAAGGATGGGAAGAGAAGTAGATGCTATGAAAAGATATTTATATCTGGACATAGTAACCAGCTTATATATTAAACTTAATCGTTGATATGATATATAAGCAAGCAAAAGAGCAAAAAGAATAGGAAGCAAATAAGGGCGTACGGGGAATGCCTAGGCTCATGAAGAAGACGAAGGACGTGATAAGCTGCGAAAAGCTGCGGGGAGGTGCAAATGACCTTTGATCCGCAGATGTCCGAATGGGGAAACCTGGCTATTTGAAGAATAGTCGTCGAAAGACTGCAACCCGGAGAACTGAAACATCTAAGTACCCGGAGGAAAAGAAATCAACCGAGATTCCGTTAGTAGTGGCGAGCGAAAACGGATTAGCCCCAAACGATATATACAAATAGTGGAACTATCTGGAAAGTTAGACCGAAGATCGTGAAAGTCGAGTACACGAAATGCGTATATATCTTAAACGAGTAGGGCGGGGCACGAGGAACCCTGTCTGAATATAGGAGGACCATCTTCTAAGGCTAAATACTCTCATGAGACCGATAGTGAACAAGTACCGTGAGGGAAAGGTGAAAAGAACCCTAAGTAAGGGAGTGAAAAGACCCTGAAACCGTACGCCTACAAGCGGTCGGAGCATTTTCGAATGTGACGGCGTGCCTTTTGCATAATGAGCCTACGAGTTACTCCTCAATAGCAAGTTTAAGGTTTTCAGAACCGGAGGCGAAGCGAAAGCGAGTCTGAATAGGGCGTTTAAGCTATTGGGGGTAGACGCGAAACCAGGTGATCTACCCATGAGCAGGTTGAAGTTGGGATAGTCTCCCAATGGAGGACCGAACCCGTTCACGTTGAAAAGTGTTGGGATGACTTGTGGGTAGGGGTGAAAGGCCAATCAAACCTGGAGATAGCTCGTACTCCCCGAAATGCATTTAGGTGCAGCGTTAATTTAGTTTACCGGAGGTAGAGCTACCGATAGGGCTAGGGGGCTTCACCGCCTACCAACCCCTGACGAACTCCGAATGCCGGTAAATGATGATTAGCAGTGAGGCAGTGGGTGCGAAGGTCCATTGCCAAGAGGGGAACAACCCAGACCATCAGCTAAGGTCCCCAAGTAATTATTAAGTTGATCTAACGAGGTGGGAATGCATAGACAGCTAGGATGTTGGCTTGGAAGCAGCCATTCATTTAAAGAGTGCGTAACAGCTCACTAGTCGAGCGTTCCTGCGCGGAAAATAATCGGGCATCAAATAATTCACCGAAGCTATGGATTTGTCTTCGGACAAGTGGTAGGGGAGCATTGTAGTGGGGTAGAAGGTTAGCTGTGAGGCTAGCTGGACTAACTACAAAAGCAAATGTAGGCATGAGTAACGATAAAACGGATGAGAAATCCGTTCGCCGTAAGACTAAGGTTTCCTAGTTCGATGTTAATCAGAACAGGGTTAGTCGGGACCTAAGGCAAACCCGAAAGGGGTAGTCGATGGACAACTGGTTAATATTCCAGTACTTGCATACACTAAAAAGGGGACGGCGTCATGTAGACTGCGCGTAGTGACGGATTACTGCGCTGAGGGAAGAGCTTAGGCTTGAACCGAGTAGTTGAGTTGACGTCCAAGAAAAGCCGAAGTATGCAACCCGTACCGTAAACCGACACAGGTAGTCGAGGAGAGTATCCTAAGGCGCTCGAGTGATTCA
>CBDICY010000031.1:0-4006 GCA_965277445.1 Saprospiraceae bacterium
CGCGAAGCTCCGTCAATCCCCCAAGTTTCGACAAACAATCCGGAAAGTCAAGGACGAAGGACGACGTATTGTCCACAGCACCCACCCCAAGGACGTTTTCTGGGCTTCCGGCCTCAGTCACGAGGTTATCGATCTTCCACGAACCCTCCCTGGGCGCAACATGCATGGAATCCTGATTATGGAACTCTTTGTTGATATTCAAAACGAATCGTTTTATGATTCAAACTCTGCTTCTCCTCCCAGCCTGCTTAACATCCGAACCCATTTTGACAAGGTCTCGTGCTCCCATTGTGGCTTGAAAGACAATCACAGCTTGGAACAATGTAAACACCGCAAAGCTGGCCGCCCAATTCGCTGTTATTCATGTGGTGTTATGGGACACAAAACGAAATTTTGCCCCGACAAGTCTCCCTCGCACCACACCTTCAATCGTTTTTCTCCTCGGCATTCCACAGACTTTTATGGTGTCCCCAAAATCCAAAGCTCTCAATATGTGCCCCGTTTTCCTGCTCAAACTGTTCACAACCGTGCGGTAGCTCCCGATTTTCAGTACATCCCCGCTAACTTTCCGGCATTAACGTCAGCAAATAGTCAAACTGTCGCTCGCAGTCCATTTTGAAACATTGGCCACGAGGGTTGTGCCACTCCTGTCATTAACTTTCGATCGAATAGTGCTTTGTTGATTAATGCTCGTAGTTTAAGAGACAGATTTCGTGATTTAGATTGCATAATGAATGAGAGGAATCCTCAAATTGTTGGTATTACTGAAACGTGGTTGGGTGAAAAAGATCCAGATTCTTTGTTTTTGTGTAAAAACACGTACTCGATTTTCCGACATGACAGAAAAACCGGAATTGGAGGTGGAGTTTTACTTTTGATTGATAAAAGATTAAAAGCAAACGAGATTACTTTTGAAAATGTTTCCAGCCTTGAATATGTTTGTTGTAGAGTTTCTTTTAAAAATGTATCGTTGATTTTTGCAGTCTGTTATAAGCCCAACGTGTTGGATTCCCATCTTTTTGATGACACAAAAAACTTAATTTATGGTATTTCTGAGCTAAAATGTCCCTTTATCCTCATGGGTGATTTAAATTTACCAGGTATAAGCTGGTTTCCTCCACGTTGTAATACTATTATTGGTCGCCAAAATGATTTTCTTTCCATGTTTCTTGAAGCAGGTTTGAACCAAAAAGTTGATGTTCCAACGAGGGAAGATAACATTTTAGATATTGTACTTGAAAGTCAAGACGGTTTAATTTCAAACACGGATGTTCTTGAAAAGCTGGCCAAAACCTGCGATCATAGTATGGTTAGTTTCGATTTTTGTTTTCCTGCACTAAAAAATACCTCTACTGTCCTGTATGATTGGTCAAAAGCTGATTTTTTGGGCATGTCTGTCTTTTTGGATCTTATTTCTTGGGGGGAAATGTTTTCCTTTTGTCCAACTGTTGATGATAAATGGCGCTGTTTCGAAGAAGTTGTCAAAATTATGGCTGAAAACTTTGTTCCCCAAAAATCGCTCAAACAAGGCAAAAGAAATCTGTATCCAAAAGAAGTTTTGATTTTGTTACGAAAAAAGCGTGCTGCTTTTCGAAATTACAGAAAAAGTCCCTCTGATTCTCGAAAGCAACGATGTGAAAAATTATCTTCAGATTTAACAAGAGCTATTTTCTCTCACCACGCCAAAAAAGAGGAAAGTGTTCTCGCGAATGGGTCTATGAAACGGTTTTTTCAACACGTTAAATCAAAACTCGGCTCTCCTGAAGCTAGTATTTCACTAAAAATTGGTGCAAAATTATTAACTGATGATTTTGATATAGCTGAAGCATTTAATGATCAATTTTCCTCTGTGTTTGTTCAGGATGATGGCAAAATTCCTCAAACTGTGCTCCCACAAATTAATTCTCAATTGGACGATTGGTTATTTTCACGCTTGAATGTTGAAAAAATGCTGCATAGTTTGAGGCCTGATTCGGCTCCTGGTCCGGACGGGATTCCTTCTTTACTTTTGAAACGATTGGCACAAAATTTATCTGTCCCTCTAACAAGTATTTTTCAGCAATCTTTTGATACGCACACGTTGCCACAAGAATGGCTCAAAGCGAAAATCCGTCCACTGTTCAAAAAATCTGGATCCCGTTCTGACCCCAGCATGTACAGACCGATTAGCCTAACCTCTGTGTGTTGTAAATCGTTTGAGCGTTTGATAAAACAAGTTTTATTGGACCATTTGCATTCCAACAATATAATTTCACAACATCAACATGGTTTTCTTTCAAAAAAGTCCACCGAAACCCAGTTGTTGGAATGTTTAAATGACTGGACCAGTAGTGTAGATCGTGGTAAATTTGTAGATGTCTTTTACTTGGATGTGGCAAAAGCCTTTGACACAGTTTCGCATGAAAAACTTCTTGCAAAACTGGAGTCGTACAAAATCTGTGGAAAATTTCTGAAATGGATTAAGGCTTTTCTCACTGGAAGGACGCAGTATGTTGCTGTAAACAGCAGTTTTTCCAATGAAAAACTTGTCTCAAGCGGCGTGCCTCAAGGCAGCGTGCTGGGTCCTTTGTGCTTTCTGTTGTATATCAATGATTTGCCCAGTGTTGTGCAAAATTCCAGCATAAAATTGTTTGCAGATGATTCAAAACTGTATTTTTGCGCCAAAACTGTTGAAGATTTGATTTTCCTTGACGATGACATCGAACGGGTGATGAAATGGTTTGAGGTAAATCAGCTAGGAATTGCTCTCCACAAATGTAACCTGTTACGGCTTGGTGCAAAAACAGTTTCTCATGATTATGTAATAGGGGAAACGACAGTAAAACAAGCAGAAAAAGTGAAAGATCTCGGAATAATCTTGTCCGATAATTTAAATTTTACCCCCCATATTGACACCATTGTTGCCAAAGCGTCTCGTATGAGTGGCCTAATTTTCAAAACTTTTACTTGTCGTGATCCCGATTTTCTTGTGCGAATGTTTTGCGTTTTTGTCCGATCCCTGTTAGAATATAATACGACCGTATGGAGTCCCAGTGGTTTGGAAAATATCAAAAAACTCGAAAGAGTGCAGAGATCTTTTACCAAACGCATACCAAACCTTTCAGAAACTCCCTACCTTGAACGGCTCCAGATACTAAAATTAGATCGACTGGAACTTCGTCGTATTCGATTCGACATTGTGATGTGTTTTTGCATTGTTAAAGGTCTAAACGGTTTGAAATTTGATCATTTTTTTAGCTATGCGCCAGCTCGAACTGCCAGAAGTCAATCACGTAATTCTCACCTTCTTTACAAAAAATCTGTCAACAAGACTTGCCGACAGACATTTTTTGCAGAAAGAGTGGTTGACTACTGGAATTGTCTTGGTGACGACGTAATAAATTCCAAATCAGCTGAAAATTTCAAGTTGAAATTGAAAAAAGTTAATCTGGATCGTTTTTGCAAAGTTTCAGATTTTTGATGGATTAATTTATTAAATTGACATCCTTATATGCGTGAAAACAAGTTATTTTACTCGGGTATGTAATTGAATTTTTGTTCCTTTCTGTCGCATTATCCGTTGTTGTTTTTACAAGTTCAAGTGTTTTTTCTTCCTTTTAAGACGTTTTTTGTTCAAAAAATTCATTTTAATCGATTAAAATTAACATATTTTAACGAGAAGGAGTTGCCCATGAACATGTAAACCAACTGTTATCAATGTCTTTATTTTGTACAGGTATTCCTGCTTCCTTTTGTGTCATATTCCACAATTTACAAGTTCAAGCATTATATTTGTCGTTTCAGCAAGATGGATTTTTTGTCAAAAAATGCATTTAATACGATAAAAGAGTGTTTCGTCAACTGCCTGAACAGGTAAATGTATTTAAATGTCATTATCTTTGTTTTTTTATGTCGTTTTATGTGCCTTTGTATTGATTTTTTTACCGTATTGTGCCTTTGTTGTGGTTATTTATCATTGTATTTGTAACCTTTTGTACAGAACACTGTTTAGGTTCGCCATAATTGT